>NZ_JAIVAJ010000005.1 GCF_020171725.1 Halobacillus litoralis
AAGACAGAGTTCATTCATGGAGAAACATTTAGAAGCCAGGCCGAACTGGACGTGGCCTTATTTGATTATGTCCACTGGTACAATAACATTCGAATTCACGGGACATTAGACTACCTTACTCCGGTCGAATACAAACAGAAGAACCTTAAAAAAGTTGTCTAATTTCGTGTTGACAATCCACCTCTTCCTCACAAACGGAACAAACCCAAGCACCTTCCACCACCAAGGCATCGACTCAAAGTGAGAAAGCCATTCCCTGTAACGCTCCCTTACCCTCTCATACTCCTCTTCCATTTCACACTTCCCATCCATCGCCTCCCGAAGCCGCCGAACCACACTCGCACAACCCGGATATTCCGCCTCATACCTCTCAAACCGATCCAGCACCCACTGCCTCTTCCCATCAAGCGCCACCAACTACTCATGAAGCAGCCGCTCACACTCCTCAAGCGACCGAACCCCATGCCCAAAGAACGCAGAACACTCCTGAATCATCCGGTCCCTTGACCCTTCAAGAAACCCACGCCCCTTTATCTTTTGAAAAATAGAGCCGCCGTCCTTATCCGAATACTGGAATCCCTCTTGTCCAGCTTTCTCTTCTTCTCTCTGCGACGGGAAATACGCCGCAAACTGAGCCTCCTCCGCCAGCCAGCGCTGCTCCAGATTCCCAGCCCACACCGGCTTGATCCGCTTGAAAGAATCCATAATGTTCGTCACTGCTTGATTGTTTGTAGAAAACGCCACCATCAAAGGAGGATCTTGAACACTGATCATAGAATTCTACTTTAGCTTAACTGTAATACGACTTCCTTCTATTCATTGCATCGGTTGACAAGTTTTTTCTATCTACACCTTCTGATGAAGTCATTGACGAATTTCCCCAAGATGACTGGAGCTGATGACTGAAGCTGATGACTAAAATGAAAATTTATTGTGCTCAAATTCCAATAAAACCCAAAATGAGACTCATAGTCCGTGGTGCGACTAGTCAATCCATATGATGCTTTGCGTATGAATACAAATAGAGAAAACGAAGAAGCACGTATTAAACAAGCATTCGGACAACGAGTTAGACAACTTAGACTAGAATTAGAGATGTCACAGGAAGAAATGGCCATTCAAGCTGGATTTGACCGTACGTACATAAGCAGTGTGGAAAGAGGAGAACGCAATCCGGCACTTACAACAATCTGTAGAATCGCCAATGGCTTAAACATCCTTCCAAATGACCTTATTTCTGAAATCAGGTACATGGATGAAAAGAAATAATGGAAACCCACTGAAGAAAGAAGTTGTGGTTCTGCCAGTCGGGCGTAAGAAGATCTGGGTTGAGGTATATGAAGCTGATGAGTTTATGGCGATGGTGGAGTTGCCGAGAGGAGTGTACAAGGTAGAAGGAGCAACTCGTGCTGAGGTGATGAATGTGCTGATGAAGGTCATTGTGGAGAATAAGCCAAGTTCTTGATAGAAGAGAACCTGACTTATTTGTGAAACTTATTATGCTCAATGTTTCACATGTTATCATGTATTTTAGTATGGAAGCGCCGGTAGATCTCGGCGCTTCCACATTTACTCTTCAACTAATCCGTCCAAATAAAGCCATTCCAGAGCATTTTTTGCCTATCTTCTGTCATTTATGAATTGTTGAGCATACGCAAGTACCGTCCCCATGTTTTTAGATAAAGGAGTGGAGAAGCGGGAATGTCCCGACACTTACAATAAACACTCCCCTATAGGAACCGCTATCAAATCAGTTTTGAGCATCATTACTATCTTTAGAGAATGCACCTATTGTCTTCTCTACATTTTTTCCCCATGTAAAATTACTCATTACAATGCTTTTACCTTTATTACCCATTGACTTTGCTAAAGCAGGTTTATTAAGTAACTTCATAAAAATTCCCGAAAGCTTTTGGTGATCATTAGGGTTAATTAAAAACCCTTCGTAATTATTACTTACTATGTCTTCCACACCTTGACCTAAACATCCAATTACTGGTTTTCCACATGCCATTGCTTCAATATATACAACGCCAAATGCTTCACTCCAACTAGGTAAAGAAAAGACATTACACCTTTCCATATAACTTTTGACCTCAAAATTACTTTTTCGTCCTATGAATTTTACATTATTGCCTAAATTTAAATTATCAACTAATTCTTTTAACCTTTCTTTTTCCGGTCCATCTCCTATAATTTGATATTCCACATTTGGATATTTACTTGCTAATTCTGCTAAAGCAAGTAAATTAGTATCAATTCCTTTTGTATGAATCAAGTTAGACACACTTAATATCACAAACTTATCGGTATTTTCTTCTAGGAAATCATTCTCTAGAAACCTTTCATTAACACCATTATGTATAACATGGAATTTTTCGTCATCAATATCCTTAAAATATTTCTTCCTTAGATAATCTAGTTTATTGGAGACTAAAAATATACCTTTAGCATCCTTGAAAGTTTGGTTCAAAGGTTGAAAGTTTCTTTCTCGTTGTATTGTAGAAGCAAAATCCTTCCCATGTATAGTCACAAAGTATGGAATATTGTAAATTCGGCTAATTTTTCTGGCTGTAACCCCATCTGGCATTGCTACGTGAGCGTGTATAATATTAATCGAATATTCATTGATTATTCTTCCCACAAACTTCTTTATACCAAAATACATTAAATCTCCTGAATAATTCTCTAAGATTAATTTAGGTAATTGAATATACCTTGGCCTATATATGTTAATACCTTCAAAAGATTCAAAAAACGGCAACTCACTGTACCTTTTCCACTTAGAATTAAAAGTTTTTATTATAGAAGGGGCAAGAGGTGTAGGAGATACAACAACGACATTGTGTCCTTGTTTTTGCAATTCTTTAACTTGTTCATGAACAAATACTCCATTTGTCTCAAAAAGGCTAGATGGGTACATATGTGATAATATTAGTATATTCAATTTAATCACTACTCTTCCATTTTAGTTTGAGCATTAATTGTTGCTGGTAATATAGCCAATATAGACCAAAATAAAAAGTTTACAGTACTAACTCCTCCAGATAAATGTGATTCAAATAATTGATGAACTAAGAAGCTAAAACACATAGAAAAGCAAACAGTTAAAATAATTTTTGAAGTGTATGAAAGTTGCTTTTTTATTTTCACAAAGCTGTTGTAGTAACTTACTAGAACGCTCACAATAAAGATTAAAAAAAACATCAACGTAACCAAACCATTACTAGCAGCTATTTGTAAATATGCATTATGTGCAGATATTTTCTCACCAATAAAATTCGTCACTTGAAAATCTCCTGGACCTACTCCAAATAAAGGATTATCTATAATTGAGCTTAAACTTTTTTCCCAAATAGTATTTCTGTAAGACAGCCCACCGTATTCAATTTTATTTCTAAACCTTTCATACGCATTTAAAAATAAATTATTAGAATTAATAAAGGGTAAAGTGGCGATGAACATGAATAATATAAGCAATAATGGCTTTAAGGATTTTGTGTTTTTTTGTAATATAACAGAAATTAATAGGGACAATGTAATAAATAACATTGCTGATCTAGAAAAAGTAGTAAGAATCGATACTATTAAATAAAGAGTGAATAATAGATACCTAATTTTCTCAAACTTATGTGAACTGCATAGATAAAGAATAAAACCAATAGGTACTCCAAACATTATTATCGATCCATAAGTATTCGGATTATCAAATACTCCAAAAGAGATTACATTTCTATATAATTGAGTTTCTTGAGTTAGTTTAGTCGCCCCAAAGTTCCATACAAATCCAAAATAACTTATTAAATGACCTATTATTGATAAAACTACTAAAGAATAAAATATAATTTTTAGGAAATGCAAGATTTTTTCTGTATTGTTTAAATATATACTTTTATTAAAAAGATAGAACGAAAAGACAGTGACTAATATACTAATGAAAATCCACAAACTATTAATGAAATCATGCCCTTTTGTAACGGATGCAAAGATACCTAATAAATACAATAATACTAGCCATTCCGGACCCTTTAATAAAGGAACACTTTTAAAATTTTCAAGCCTCCGGTTTGTAAGATAGAGGTACAAACAAAGCAAAATAAAAATATAAATATACCCTTTTAAAAAAAGTAAATAATAATCGTTAAAAAGCTTTGTATTAATCAGCATTATAGAAAAGACATTTAAATAAAACCAAATTTTAAAATTATTCTTTTTTAATGAGATTAAAAATATTATTGATGAAATAATAACTAGCGAAATCGGATAATATCCTAAGGCAACACTTAAACCCACTATGATACTTAACATAAAAAGTAGCAAAGATGTTTTCAGGTTATATGATATTAAAGACATTTATTATACCTCAATTTCATTTAGAATTCCATTGTGAACCATTAATGAATAAAGCTTTTTGTTTTTTTAATTGATCAAGTGGAAGGTTCCACCATTTAAGCGATTCTATATAAGCAATTTCACTTTCATCAAATCTGTATTTTATTAATTTTGCAGGTGTACCGCCTACAATAGCAAAAGGTGAAACGTCCTTGGTAACAACTGCTCCAGCAGCTATTATTGCTCCATTTCCGATTTTTACCCCCTGAAGTATAACCACGTTAGCTCCAATTAAAACGTCATGCCCTATCACTGGAGGAGAATGGTAATCATTCTTCCAAGTTGTGGACTCTTTAAATATATTATTCTTTCCATAAAGTTTCGGAGAAGTCGAAATATACTTAATGGGATGATCTGCCGGACCAATAATTGAAGAATATGAAATTGAACAAAAATTTCCTATATCTGCAGAAAATATTTTTGTATTTGAATTAACGTAAGTATAGTTGCCAATTGATACACCTCTTCTTAATAAAACACCCTTATTGATATTACTACCTTCTCCAATTTTTACACCTTTCCCTATTAAGTGAGACTCGATTGTTGTGTGCTTATATCTCTTTTGTAAAGTTTTAATTTTAATTGAGTTTTGAATTATATTTGGGGTAATTCTTTTTATGATTTTCAGCATATTAATATCACCTATTATTATTATTATTATTGAGGGTAATACTATAAATCCACATTCCAAATATTATGGTTAGTAGCGAACCAACGAATGAAATAACTTTTAACATGAATAATATCTCTGAAGTGAATGAAGAAACAAATACTGCTCCTAAAAATACACTTGTTTGAACTGCAGAATAATAAAAGGCCTGCTTTTGTTTTTGAAGTAATACAAAAGTCTGAGCAATTGGTGACCCGATAAAGTTAAAGAACAACCATGGGGATAAAATTTGGGCGTAGACCCCAGCCTCTGCCCACTCAATACCAAAAATAAAAGAAAAAATTTCAGAACCAAATATTGAGATGCATATAAAAATCGGAGCAGCTACCATGCTTAATTTGGTAACTATATTTAGGAGTAAGGAAGTTATGTTCTCTCCTTGGTTAATTTTCTCACTCGCTCTTTGATTATAAACTCTTGAAATGGAGAAACCTATTAGCCCCAGAGGTGCTTTTAATACGCGGATAGTAAACCCATAGAATGCTACTACACCTGCACCAAAAGAATATGATATTATTAATAACGTAACATTTATCATTGCCATATCTAAAAAGGCATGTAATGAGTTATATATAGGCATTTCTCTATATTTAATAAGATTCCTCTTGATTAAGAGCTTTGAAACTTCTTTTTTAAGTCCTCTCATAAAGCTCTTTTCCTTATTAATAAACAAGTACATTGCAGGGATGAAGAAGCTTAAAGTATATCCTATAACTAACCCTGTAGCCCCTAATCCTATTAAGCCTAATAAGACACTTGAAACCCCGTTTACTAATGATTGATTCATTCTTGATATGGCCATTTGTTTATATTTTTTTTCTCTGTTTTTAATGAAAAATAATATTTGATAACACCCATAAGAGAATACTGTAAAGGGTAATAAATAAAATAATTCACTAAAGTCGACATTAGATAACAAATCAGATATTAAGTCAACAACACTTGTTCCCATCGCTACAATTAGAGTAATAGATATTAGAATAATGAAGCTTAAAAAGACTAAATTGTACACATGCCTTTCTTTCTTAGGAAGTAATATTGCTATTTCATATCTGCCAGTAGAAATAATGGCAACCATTGAAGAAACAGATACGAAAATTGTAAATACTCCATACTCTTCTGGGGAATATATTCTAGTTACTATAGGTAGCATACCTAAAGTAATAGCCTGTGCTAAAACTGTTCCTGATAGCAAGGTAAATATATTACGCACAAAATCTCGCTTGAATACTTTTTTGAATATCAATTTTCTCATTCCTACTCAAAGCAAATTTCCCTAAATTCAAATTGTTTTTACTAAGGACTAAGTTTTTTGCTCAACTGATCCTTTTAAGTATAAGCCTTTATATTTTTTTGTTATTGTACTCCAATTAAAACTAGTTATTTTACTTGCGCATTTCCTGGATATATCAGGATAATTATCCAATATTTTAAAAACAGCATTAGTTATATCTTTAATATTATTTGGCTCAATGGGATACCCTACTTCCCCCGACCGGAAATATCCATCAATTCCTTGGTCCTTGGAGTAGATAACTGGTAGCCCCATAGATAATGCTTCTATATAGACTATTCCAAAAGTTTCATTGACAGACGGCATAATGAAAATATCACTTACTTTCATTATGCTTGATATCTTCTCTTTATTACTTATGTACCCATGAAATATAACCTGGTCAGTTATTTTGAGATCATTAGTCAGTTCTCTACAATAATTATCTAAGGGACCTTTACCTATTACATTTAACCTTACGTCATAGCCTTTATTTTTCAATTCGTAACAACTGTACAATACTGATTCAATATTTTTATTCTTATCGAGATTACCTACAAATATTAATGTCACTTTTTTATGTTTAATATATTTACCTTTTGGTGATATTTGGTTTTTGTGCCAGAAATCATCAATCCCGTTTGGGATTGTTAAACATTTCCCACTAATTTCATTCTTAATTCGTTCAGGTAATACCTTCAAGACTTTCTCTTTATAAGCTGGAGATATAAACACAATAAATGAAGCACTTAGTAGAATTTTGTACATAAAGGGTCTTAAATGAATGCAATATTTATAGAAGATATTCACATCGGTATTTCTCACATTGATAGCATAATTTATTCCATGTCTACGATATAATCTATACGCTGTCCCGCCATCACTGAAAAGTGTATGCGCATGTATAAATGAAATATTTCTTTTTGAAATTATTAAACGTTCTATTTCATGCAACTGTTTTCTAGTTTTATTAAAATAAAAAAATCTGTCATGTTTATTTAAAATATTATTATAATAGTATTTAATTGTATTATATTCAGATGGTAATTGGTTTATGCCCTCAAAACTTTCATTCTTTATTGGAATAAAAACATGCTGGTTCACCTGATCTTTTGAAAGTTCTTTAACTAAATTAGCATAAAGCGTATTACCAATGTAGTAAGAACATATATGCAAAACTTCCATCCCTAACCTCCCTAATACTTTACATCGAAGAGAATTATTCAATTAACCTATTTTGTCTTCAAAATAAAAATTATAGACTCCAGTAACTATAACCAGCCTTTTTGATTTTCTCTTTGTCTAAGATACTCTTAACATCAACAATGATCTTTTCTTTGTTTGGATGCTGACCAAACATACTGTCTAATCGTTCAGTTGTAATATTTTTGAAAATGTCATGTGCAACCGCGAACACAAGGCAATCAGCATCGTTTATCGTATCAAAAGGAACTAAATCTACCCCATACTCGCTCTTAGCATCCTTCGATTCTGCATAGGGATCAACCACAATTGGCTCAATTTCATAGTGATTAAGACGTTGAATAATATCCTCTACTTTTGAATTACGTGTATCAGGGCAGTTCTCCTTGAACGTAATACCTAAGATAGCAACTTTTGCTTGTTTAACTACCTTGTTCGCTAGAATTAATTCTTTGATAATTGCATCCGCTATAAATGCGCCCATTCCATCATTAATTTTCCTACCTGACAAGATAATTTGCGAATGATAGCCTAGTTTTTCAGCTTCGTATAAAAAATAATATGGGTCAACACCTATACAGTGTCCACCAACCAGTCCAGGTGTGAATTTTAGTGCATTCCACTTAGTATTCATTGCTTCGACAACTTCCTGTGTATCAACTCCCATACGGTCAAAAACCATTGCCAGCTCATTCATGAATGCAATGTTGATATCACGTTGGCTATTCTCAACTACCTTGGCTGCTTCAGCTACTTTGATATTACTAGCCCGATGAACCCCTACATCAATAATTAATTCATAAACTTTAGCAATTTCGGCTAAAGATTCTTGATCCACACCAGAGACAATTTTAGTTATATTCTCCAAACGATGAACTTTATCTCCGGGGTTAATACGTTCTGGGGAATAACCTACTTTAAAATCTATTCCACACTTCAGCCCTGATTCACTTTCAAGAATAGGAATACAAACGTCTTCAGTTACTCCTGGATATACAGTAGATTCATATACAACAATTGAACCTTCAGTAAGATTCCTTCCAATAGTTCTACTTACACCCTCGATAGGAGTCAGGTCTGGCGTCTTATCTGCGTTTACTGGTGTAGGAACAGCTACAACATGGAACTTTGCATCCCGAAGCTTACTTGGTTCGGAAGTGAAATCTACTGTCGTATTCCTTATTACTTGATCACCCACTTCATTGGTAGGATCTATTCCACTCTTATACTGCTCAATTTTTTGCTTACTAAGATCAAAACCAATGACATCAACCTTCTTAGCAAAAGCAACCGCTATCGGCATTCCTACGTATCCTAGTCCAACAACCGATATTTTTTCCCCTTTATTAACTAGTCTTTCGTACAGTTTCATCATCTGATAATTCCCCTCTTTCATCAACAGTCTCAAAAATATCAATCAGCTTCTTAGTCAATTTATTAAAGTCAAAGTGATGGGCAGCTTCCCTGGCATTATCCCCCATTTCAACATTCTCTCTCTCATCACTACTCGCTGTAAGTATAGCTTGAGCAATGCCTCCAGCGTTTTGTACCGGCACACTCACTCCACATTTGAATTTATCACAAATACTATAACCTGTTTTATATGTTTGCACTATACACTTCCCAGCTGCCAAATATTCAAAAAATTTATTCTGACTTTGACCATATTTGTCAAGTGATGTACTTGAATTATGAAGTATATTAATATATGATCTTTTAAGAATAGATGGTATATACTTTTTCTCCACGCGTCCTTTAAATACTACGTTACTAATATCTTCATCTTTACAGCGCTTTTGAAGTGCCTCCATCTCATCACCTGAACCATAAATCAAGAACTTTATGTCCTTATTACCTTGATTCTGAATTATCTTTGCAGCATCTAACAGCATTCCAAGGTTATTTACTTTCCTGATAGATCCGGCATATACAACATTTTTATAGTTCTTATTATCTAAATCTGCATCTGCTTTTTTATATTCTTTGCTGTTTTTATCGAATTTATCAATTACTATCCCATTACTTATATGCTTTACTTTATTAATATCTAGTTGGTTATCCCATTTTTGATCTAATATATATTCTCTGCCTCCCTCCCACGTCATAATGATAGAGTCAGCATGTTTATATATCCACTTCTCTCCTTGGTATAATACTTTCGCAATAATACTTTTTCTATTTAAAGCACCATAAGCCACAATACTTTCTGGCCAAAGATCCCTTACTTCACAGACACAAGGGACACCTAGTTTTTTTGCTACTTTTATTCCTGCAACTAAGGTAAGAGGATGTACGCTTGAAGCTAATATTAAATCCGGCTTACCATATTGTTCTGCATAATCTTTTGTTACAGAAAAAAGATTCTTATAAAATGAAAACATGTTTTTAATTCGCTTTAGTCCATTACCTATATATTGAGGTGTTTTCACAAACACAAAGGTTATTCCATTAGTCGATTCTGAAGTGAACATGTTACTACCTGTATTTATATTTTCAATTGAATTATGAACTGTAGAAGCACAAAAAATAGTAGGTTTATACCCTTGCTTAACTAAGTTTTCTGCGAACCAATAGTGCCTTCCCGCTTTATCCTTATACATGTTCGTTGCATAATGATTCCAAATCCATATATTCTTCTTCATATTCTATACTCTCCTAACCGGAACACCGACATAAACTCCTGGTTCAGATATATCCTTCACCACAACAGAACCAGCACCAACTTTTGACCATTTGGTAATGGCTATATTATTACTAACTACGCTGCCAATGCCTAACCAGGATCCTTGGCAAACCTTTACAGTACCTGCTAAATGCACACCTGGAGAGATATGAACAAAATCTTCTATAAAGTTGTCATGGTCAATTGTAGAAGAAGTGTTAACAATGCAGCTTTTCCCTATTTTAGTACAACAGTTAACTACTGCCCCTGCCATTACAGCTGTTCCATTACCTATTTTTACTTGATTTCCGATAACTGCATTAGGGTGAACTAAGACAGGAATAGACGCACCAACTGTTTCAAGCATCTCATGAATTCTTTGTCTCGTAGCATTATTGCCAATACCAATAAATATTTCGTACTCCTCTACATATGTAAATATATCTCCTGAAGTGCCAATGATGTCTAACCCCATTGATGTATAGATGTTTTTATTGTCATCTAAAAAGGAAATAACCTTCCATCTATTCATCTTCAAAGCAATATCCGCAACAACTTTACCATGACCACTAGCCCCAATTATCAGAAGTTTATCTTTCATAGTCACACTCTTTCTTTTCACTGCCTTGAAAAGCTTCCATGGTAGCAGCTGTCTCTGAATTAATTCCTTCTCTAACCAAAGCCTTCTTAATAGTTAAAAAGATAATCTTCCAGTCTGCCGCAAAGGTGACATTATCTACGTATTTTACATCTAGACTGAACTTATCTTCCCAACTGATTGCATTCCTACCGCTAATCTGAGCTAATCCAGATAACCCAGGTCTTGATTCATGTCTACGCTTTTGATGATCATTGTAAAGAGGCAAATACTGTACTAGTAATGGTCTAGGTCCCACAAGCGACATATCACCTTTCAAAATATTGAATAGCTCAGGCAGTTCATCGAGAGAAGTCGATCTAAGAAACCTCCCAAACTTGGTTAACCTAATATGATCTGGGAGTAATTCCCCTTCTTCATCTCTTTCATCCGTCATCGTTCTGAACTTATACATCATAAAGATCTTCTCATTTTGACCTGGTCTCTGTTGCTTAAATAATATAGGGCTCCCCAACTTAAATTTCACAAGAAGAGCTGTTATCGGCAGAACAGGGATAATGGTAAGCAATAGAATAGCAATCAAAGAAAGGGTGAAATCCATAGGACGTTTTACGAATTTGTTATATACACCAACTTGTTTGGGTTGCATCACTTTAACCACAATCCTTTGATGGTCTTCACAACTCTTTCCAAGTCCCCATCCGTCATTTTGGTGTCAGACGGTAAGCAAACACCATTTTCAAACAACCGTTCTGAAATGCCATCACCAACGAATTCATATCCTTCAAAATAGGGTTGTAGATGCATCGGCTTCCAAACGGGTCTGGACTCAATTCCTTCTGTCTCAAGAGCATCCATTATATCTATTGGCCTAACCTGATTACCGCTCACTGTCATAGAACTCAACCAATAGTTAGGTTCATCCCATTCGTTAACAGGCATAAACTCAACACCTTCCAGATCACTCAACTCATCCTTATAATATTCGAAAATGTACTTCTTCTTTTCTACTCTCTCTTCTAGCACCTTAAGCTGTCCTCTTCCAATTCCAGCCGCAACATTGCTCATTCTATAGTTGAATCCTAACTCGCTATGTTGGTAGTGTCTTGCTTGGTCTCTAGACTGAGTCGCCCAGAACCTCACTTTGGCAACTCTCTCTTCATTATTAGAAACGAGCATGCCACCACCAGATGTGGTTATGATCTTATTTCCATTAAAAGAAAAGATCCCATAATCCCCAAAAGAACCTGTATGTTGGCCTTTATAATATCCGCCCAGTGACTCAGCAGCATCTTCGATTACAGTAACATGATACTTACTGCATACTTTCATAATCTCATCCATATCTGCTGAAAGCCCATAGAGGTGTACGACAATCACTGCCTTTACTTCCGGGTATTTCTGAAAAGCGACTTCTAAAGCTTTCGGACACATATTCCATGTTTTATAGTCACTATCAATAAAGACAGGAACCGCATTTTGATAAATGATTGGGTTAGCAGTTGCAGAGAAAGTTAAAGATGGGCAAAACACAACATCTCCTTCTTCTACCCCAGCTGCTTTTAGTGCTAGATGAATAGCTCCTGTACCAGATGATAAAGCTGCAGCGTCTTTAGACCCGACTTTAGTTGCCAGCTCCTTTTCAAACTGATTCACATTTTCCCCTAGTGGTGCAATCCAGTTTGTATCAAATGCTTCTTGTACATATTGCATTTCATATCCCTCATCGCTCATATGAGGGGACGAAAGGAAGATCCTTTCCTTTGCTCTTGTTGTACCCATCTCCAACCTTCCTCTCATTTCTAAATATTACTTCAGTTGATTAGGAGTGAATTGGATATTTCATTTATGTTCCAACAAACTACCAATCAACCGAATTTAATTCAAAACAAAAAGAACCTCGAAAAGGCTCTAATTAACTTACAACTACAATCAAAATTCCAAAGAAAAATAAACAAAAAAAACTAGAAGGGCATTCAACCCCACCTCACGCCACACCAATGGTAACAATGTGTACCTAAGGTGATTTTACTACCCACAGCGTAGCCGAGTGCCTCCATTGATAAAGGTGAAGGAGACAATACCTTAGCAAAGTAATTCTATCTTGTTTAGAACCGCAGAGATGATGTCAACGTACCTTCTGCGGTTCTTGTGTTGCAATTAACGTTAGTTAGCTATTTCGTTATCCTCGCGCTGAAACCAATTCCCCATTAATCCCAACCAACGACTTCTGATCCGAATTCGCAAGCCCAATCGCTACCTGCTTCAGCTCATCATCACTAATATGCTCATAATGCTTCACAACCGTCTCCACATACCCCGAATCAAACCCAACCGTCTTCCCAATCAGAATCTTCGGAAAAATGGGCTCCCTATGAACCTCGTCTTCACCTAGTAACTCCTCATACATCTTCTCACCAGGACGAATGCCCGCGAACTTAATCGGAATCTCATCCTCTGTAAATCCAGAAAGATGAATCAAGTTCCGTGCCAAATCGACAATTTTAACCGGCTCTCCCATATCGAGGACGAAGATTTCACCACCTCTTGCCAGTGTCCCAGCTTGAAGCACGAGTCTTGATGCTTCTGGGATCGTCATGAAGTAGCGGGTCATGTCTTCATGAGTTACGGTGACGGGACCGCCGTTTTTGATTTGGTCTTTGAACAATGGAATGACAGAACCTCGGCTACCTAAGACGTTTCCGAATCGTACGGCGACGTATTTGGTTTGGCTTTGTTTGCTTAACGTCTGGATCACCATCTCGGCCATGCGTTTGGTCGCACCCATGATGTTCGGTGGGTTGACAGCTTTGTCGGTCGAGACGAGGACGAAGGTTTTGACGCCTGCTGCGTCAGCCGCTTCGGAGACGTTTTTCGTTCCGATGACGTTATTTTTGAATGCTTCTTTCGGATTGACTTCCATCAGCGGGACGTGTTTATGCGCCGCTGCGTGGTAGATATAAGACGGTCCGTAGTCTCGTACGACTTGGAAAATGCGGTCGCGGTCCTGGACGTCTGCGATGACCGGAATGACTTCGGTATCGATCTTCATATTGTTCAGTTCTTTATGAATATGATAAATGCTGTTTTCTCCGTGTCCGAGCAGGATCAGCTGCTTCGGTCCGAACTTGGTCAGCTGCCTGCAGATCTCTGAGCCAATCGATCCTCCGGCACCTGTGACGAGGACAGTGCGGCCTTTGATTTCAGCGTCAATCGCCTGGATGTCGAGTTCGACAGGTTCGCGACCGAGGAGGTCTTCGATTTGGACGTCGCGGATCTGGTTGACGGAGACATTACCTAGTGCGATGTCTTCAAGCATCGGGAGCGTTTGGATGTTTTGAACGACGGTTTTCGTCTGTTCGATGATGTTCTTAATCCGCTCTCTTGTGACACTCGGCATCGCAATCACGACGTGGTTGACATTGTACTCTCTCACTATGTATTCAATCTTAGTCGAACCGCCCAACACCGGAAATCCACTGATTGTTAAGTTATGTGTCTTATAGTTATCATCGACAAAACCAACAATATTTGTATAGCTTTCGGCAGAATCTTTCAATTGTCGCGCAAGCATCCTCCCTGCCGCTCCTGCACCGATAATCAAGGTGTTCTTGCGACCCTGATGGTCAGGAAGCGGCTTGGACTTTGACGTCAGCTTCAAGCCGTACGTATTGTAATATCTCCAGGCGAAGCGTACGCCTCCGATAAAGATGATGTGCAGCAGCCATGTAATGATCAAGGCGCGCTCGTATAGTTCACCGAAAGCTGCGGATTGGACGATGGCTGTGGCTGCAATAGAAAGACTGACGACGACGATGATGCCGAACAGTTCTTCCATGCTGGCGTAGCGCCACTTCTTCCGGTACATGCCGAGAACAGAAGAAAAGAAGTGGTGCCCGACAAGTAACGTAATGGCGCTGACGAGAACGGTCGTATCAAAGACGGCGAAATAGGGATTTAAGAAAAAGTGCGACATATAAATCGAGAACGATACGATAACGGAATCAATCGCAATCAACAGCATTAAACGCGTTCTGAAAGCTGCGGTCATTCGGTTCACTCTCCCTTCCTTGTTTTCTTCGCTCAATGGCTTTATTGATTTCACGCTCTAAAGCGTCCAGCTTGTCTTCTGGTGCGTCGTACTTAATGTAACGAATCGTCTTGTTGACGGATTTGGGTAACTTCCTCACATTAAAACAACCCTAGGAATTTTTTCTTCTTCACGTGCTTCGGCGGTTCCGCTGAAAGCACTTGATTGTCGACGAGGTACTCGGCGTTCTCTTGGAAATAGTAGACCATCGACCACCCGTACTTTTTCTCGATCTCTGCGTAAGCGTCCTTCATCGCAAACCCGCGACTCTTCGTGTTATGCGCATCCGATGCGATGATATGGGCAAGGTTCGCCTCGATCAGCTGGTGCGATACCTTCTGATTCTTCTTGCCGAACCTGCCAGTCAGGCTTGCGGCAGTGATTTGGGTGAAGCTTCCCTTTTTTACAAAGGAGTAAAGGATGTCTGGATCTTCTTGGATCTGCTTGTTGCGTTCCGGATGGACGATGACGGGACGGTATCCTGTGACTTGCAGGTCAAATAGCAACTGGCTCGTGTAACGGGGGACGGTATCGAAGGGAAGTTCGACGAATACGTAACTGGTGTTGTTGATGGTAAGGACGTCGTCGACTTCGATGGCTTCGAGCATGTCTCCGTTGATGCGTGTCTCCTGTCCGGGGAGGACGGTGAGATCGATCCCTGCTTTCTTGATGTGTGCGTTGAGTTCTTCGACTTTCGGCCCGATGTCTCGTTTGGTGTTTATGTAGGCGCCGTTCATATGGTGTGGTGTGGCGACGATGGTACGGATGCCTTCTTCGGTTGCCTGTCGTGCCATGTCGAGGCTGTCTTCGATGGTTTCGGCTCCGTCGTCTACACCTGGTAGTATATGACTATGAATGTCTATCAAAAGACTCACTCCTTTCATAGTTTTATAGGATATTGGCATAATTTATTGTTTAATTTTTTCCTGATTGGGTAATGGCTGTATTTAGTATATCAGTTAGTGGAAATTATTGAAACGGCTTTTTTGTGAGATTTTGTTAAAGATACGGGAATATTGCCGGAATATATATCTTACTATTTATAATGTGAAAATCATCTATAAGTAGTAGAGGTATAATTATCCCTGTAATATCAAGGGTTTTTGAAGTTTCATGAAAGTTCGTTCATTTTCTAGGCTTTTAGGCTGTGGAATTGATATGAGGTTTCTTAAAGATTTTTTAATAATTCCCTACTTCTTGTTTAGGTTATTAGTGGATATATGTATTTCTCTGCATGTTTTAGTCCCATTGTCATACCGTTATTCGGTCTAGTCGTACGCTTCGTTCTTGTGATGAGAGAAGGCTGCCCCATTTGATTCGGGGCAGCCTTATTTTTGTTTAGTTCAATTGTTCGGTGGTGGTGTCTTCTGTTTCTTGTGTTTCTTCAGATGGTTCACTTGTTTTTACGTCTTCTTTTGAAACGTCACTTTCTTCTTCTGTTTCTACGGTAGACGTATCTGTTGCTTCTTCACCAGCCCCAGCCGTTTGGTCGGTTTCTGCCTCTGGTGCTGCAGAAGATTCCAGATTGATTGTTACGGCTTTCGTTTCTACATCACCATCGTAGGAGAAGTCTAAATCAATCGTGTAAGAATGTAAGTCTCCAC
The DNA here is from genome assembly GCF_020171725.1 of Halobacillus litoralis. Classification (GTDB taxonomy): domain Bacteria; phylum Bacillota; class Bacilli; order Bacillales; family Halobacillaceae; genus Halobacillus; species Halobacillus litoralis_F. The sequence goes on from NZ_JAIVAJ010000005.1 coordinate 16,493, forward strand.
TGACGTTCTCTTTTTCGATCAGGATGGTGTCGTTCTCTGCGTCGATTTCCAAATACTCACTGTTGTCTGTGAATGTGTCTGGAATATCTACTGTGACTTCACTATTCTGCGTGAATCCATCTTCCACTCCGATGACAAGGTCGGTGATCTCTTCACCAGCTGTTGTACCTGCTGCGATATCGACTATCGAGAAGTATTTATCAATTTCCTGCTGTAAGGGATCGATATAGCCATCTTCGAATACGACATCGACAACGGAGCCGTCTTGGTCGAACAATACGATGTTGACCGGCTTAAGGTCTGCTGTGAGTTGAGCCTCGTAATTAATTTCTCCATATTCCATTGGTGTTACACCCAAGTCCATGTTCTCCGCTTCATCTATCGGGAGTGGTTGGGACTGCTCGACGAATGCATACCCACCGTACTCATGGAAAATAGGACTGTTGAGCTTGTTGAACGATAGAATGAGTTGAACTTTACCATCGTATTTTTCAAAGAAATAATGTGGTTCTTCCCAATACTTCTGGTCAGGCTTCTGGATGTATTCTTCGTATAGTTCGGGATAGGTGGTTTCCAGAATTTCTTTGAGCTCATTGATGAAGTTAGCGACTGCTTCTTCTTCGACTGTGCTTGTTTCTGCTTCTTCTGTTTTCACTAACATTTCAAGCGTAGAGTAGAAGTCTGCGTCGTGCTGCTGCCCTACATACTGATAATAGTAATCTTTCAGCACTTCATTTAAGGCTTGGTTCTCATTCTGCGCTTGCAAGGAGTCGACTCTCTTTTTAAGATTCTCAAGGGCTATTGTCCCTTCTGGTAGAGAATTCACTTGGCTTTCTAAATCGACTAACTTTTGTGATGGGTCCGCTTCATAAGCATTCAGTAACCCATTTTCGTAGGTCAGATCTTCAAGGGCCTGTACGAAACCAGCAATGTCAGACTGGTTATTAATGAAGTTGAAACTGTCCGCTACTCCGTTCACATAGTACACGATATATTGTTCTTCTTCCGTTGTGAGTTCGAACGGTTCAGTCAAGTCACGGATTTCAGGTGTCTCTCCAAGATCTTCGGGTTTAATGACTTGAAATTCAGAAGCCTGATGGACAGAATAACCGGTTACCTCTTCGGGTGGGTTCACGTAATACAGGATTTCGTTACCGCTCCACTCCGTTTGGTAAGAAGGTTCAATCCATTCTGCAAGCCCCACCGGAGTGGCGACGTCGTCTTCGGTTTCATCAGCATCAGTATCTGTATTATTTTGTTGGCTTTCTAGAAGAGCTTCCATATCTACAATCGCCTCTTGTAGATCAGCGTACACCTCTTGTTCATAAGATGTGAGTGTCGCTTCTTCAACAGGATACAGTAACTGTTGTAACTGAGTGATGTCTACTGCCTCAAATGAATGGTAGCCTGTATCAGAATCTTCGTTGACCAGTGTTTCATAGTGACTAACGGCAAACTTAAGCTCTTCGTTCTCAATGATGTCCTCTTGGTCATCCACAGGAATTTCGAGAGTCCCCGTAGAGTCAACTTTCAGCTGATCTCCGATTTCATTGAAGTACACGATGGCTACTTCATCGAATGTTCCATCAAGCTCGACATCCGCTTCTAAGAACCCTGATTGACCGTAAGGGATAGGTTCAGCAGTATCGATCGCCTCACTTCTTTCTTCGTCTATCATAGCAGAAGATAATGGTACGACCCGGTATGTTTTGACTTGTTCGTTTCCTTCTCCAAAGTCGACGGATAGGTGGACGTTTCCTTCTGTGATGTTATGGGTCATATCCGTCCATAGTGATAGACCTGCACCGTCTTCTTCTGATGATAGCCCAACTTCTTCAAGGGCTTCTAACAGCGATTCGAAGTTCTCATATTCATTGTAACGAGTCGCATCTTGATAGTCTGACTTGAGTTCTTCGTCTAACGTAAGACCTAAGTCTGCTGGCCAGAAGCGTTGCAGTTCACTGAATACGAGATCAAAGTCGTTCGTGTAGCTGATTTCTTTTGTTAAGAAGTATAAAGAATACTCCCTGGCAGCATTTCTTACATCTTCTAATGTAATTCCTGCCTGACCTGAAAGTTCATCTTCAATGTAGTCCGTGTACAGCCTTTCAAGATAAGAACCGCTGTAATTGGTAAGCTCAGAAGATACAAATAAGTCGTCATATGCCTTACTTAAGAATGTGCGGTCTACATAAGAACCATTCATAAGCTTCTGAACTTCTGCAAGAGTATGGGCTTCTTCTATCCAACCCCGCACTTCTTCTTTAGTAACAGTAGAAGAATCTTGGACTGCACCGATATCCTTTCTCACTTCTGATATGATTATGTCTTCTTCTTCATGGTAAACGGTATGACCATAGAATTCTTCAATGAATGTTTTAAGATCATAATCGTCCTCAGGATTTGAAAGAATTTGAGCAAAAGCAAAGTCGACATAGGCTTCTTCTGTCCATTGAAGGAATTGTTGAACCTTCAATGATTCGTTTTCGTCCATGTGCGCGGCAATTTTAGCTCTGATCACTTCATTCGGCACTTCATTGGAACGATAGCCGTAGTTCGTCAATTGTTGAATGACCTCAATACCTAGTAGGCTTGGATCCTCAGCCACTTGATTTACGAGGTCTTGATCATTCACCCTATCTATTGCCTCTTGAAGGATTTGTTCATACTGATTCTTATCGATAGCATCTCCATCATCATCAACGAATGACAGAACAGTGAAAGCTTCATTATAGGAATCCATTAAACGCTCGTTTACATTTTCGAATAAAGTATTTAACGTCTCGTAGCTTACGCTTTGGCCATCTACAATCGCTTGACCTACTTGTTCCTGGCCTTCATATCGTTTATCGCGATTAACTTCACGTAATGCCCAGCGTATCTCGTCAGGTGTCAAATCATTATCAGAGTCTTCGAATTCCACTTCGAGCTTTTGAACGTACCGATCGAATAGCTCAGGTTGAAGCTGTTGGCTCATAGGGATGAACGAAAGCTCTCTGAATTCAATCGTTTGGTTCGTATCCGCCAATTTTTCATTAATTATGGCCGTGTATTGTTCTTTCAACACATTTTCAGCATTTTCGAACTTTGTGTGAAGTTCTTGATCAGTAAGTGTCCCTTGTTCTTCCTGCATCATAATTTCTTTCATGAATGATGCTGCATCATAGTCGAAGTGACTATCCACCGCAACGCGCTGGTAGATTTCGAGTAGAATTTCATCCGTGTTCAACCACTGTTCTTGAATGATCGGAAGAATGTCTTGCTTAGCATCTAATTCATCGTAATCGTACGCTTCACGGATGTCTTCTAATGTCAAATTGTCGTTCTTTTGACTTCTGAATCGCTCGAGAAGGAGCACTCTCTCTTCTACGATAGAATTCCATGTTTCACCAATTCCTTCTAAATTAGAACCAGTATTCAAAAGGTCCTGAGTCAACGAGTCGATATTATCGTTAATGCTTGTAACGAACTGGTTGGAAACTTCTTGGTAAGGAGTCAGAAGTACAGCTTCTAAGTCTTGATAGTTCGAGATGTCTTCTTTGTTAGCCCCAAGCAGTTCGCGATACGCTTCGTCGTATTCATCCAACGTTTGTTCGTGACCGATGATTTCGCCTATTTCGTGTTCTAAATGGTCACGCTGGATAAGATTTTCTAAGGCTACATTGATAAATAAGCTCTCCATGAATTCGAGAGTGATTTCGCCATCTGACTTCTGTCTGGACAGCTCCTCATAATATTCGTCTTGTGCACTATAGTCATAGAGAGCAGGGTAAACATCTCTTAAATCATAGATCATGTCTTCGGTGATTGGGTTGTTATTCAAATCATGAATCAGGTATTCCTGAGTGATTCCAGTGAACAACTCGTTTAACTTGTCCTTCGTCAATTCTTCTACACCGACCAAAGCATCACGGTATTGGTCTTCCGCCGTACTGATGAATGGCACATCACGGAAGAATTGATCAAATATATCCCAATCGAATGTTGCAGGGTTCTCTCCCAAGTGTTTGAGCGCAAGACTCTCTCCCGACTCATACACCTCGTCCAACGCAATGCTCATATCTTCAAGGTTCGGCTCGTCTTTCTCTTCAAAGACTTCGTTCACAGCCTGTTGGTAGTATGGAAGCAGAAATTCTCTCTGACCGTATTCGTATTCCGCCCCATACCGGACATCTTCAATCCGTAACGGAGTACCTTGATCAAGAAGACGATCCTCTGCAATGGTACGAGTCGCGCTACTGATGGCAGCATTCAAGCTAGTGTGGTCATGTTCCTCATCTTCCTCAAGTTCCGCTTCAACATATGATGGATAAAACGGTTCATAAACCTCTTCATAGTGCGCTTCCAATCGGTCCATCGTATCTGCGTTCAATTGGGTCAAATCTTTCAAGATTTCCTCTGCCAAGTATCCTTTGTATTCACTATCCGCTTGATCGATGATTTCAGAAATCCGATCAACCGTAAGATCCTCTGTCTGTGCCGCTTCATTCAATTCCTCTAAAACAAATTCGACTTGCTCTTCAGGGAAATGCCTGATTTCACGAAGCTCAACGTATCCCACAGAGTCGATATCTTCTCCGATCCGACTGATCAGATCTGCAGTCCCTACTTGATTCATGACTTCAATAGCATCGGCTAGTGAATCAAATGGTCCGTATTCTTCAAAGGCCTGCAAATATGACGGATATAAGTCGTATCGGAAGTCGGAATCCATTTGGTACAACGAACCGAAAGCAGGTTTTCCACTATTGATTTCTTCAAGAGTCATCTTCCACGTTCTACCTTCGATATCTTGGTATAGAGAACGTGCCGCTTCATCTGTTAACGATCCCTTCTCAACAAGATCGATCAACCCTGCTCTAAGTTCATCAATTGCACCCTTCGGCCAGTAGTACAAATCGAATAATGCATCTAAATCTGTCAGGTTAACCTGCTGAGGGTTTTGACGAATCGCTTCAAGTTCTCTAACGGCAGCTCCTTCGAAAATACCTTGTTCTAATCGTTCTTTCGTAATTTCCCCGTTCTCAATGATCTCTTGAACGAGTTTCGCCCGCACTTCTGTAAGGGAGTAGTTCAACTCACCCGTATAGTGCTCTTCAAGATAATTGATCACGGAGTAATCAAAGTAAGGAACCATCTCGTTGATCGATTGGAGAATCAATGCTTCATTTCCAGCATTAATTTTCTCGACTTCTTCTCCAAAGTCCTCTAAATTCAGACGACCCTCTTCATTTAACTCTTCCGCCTTGGCTAAGTATTCCGGCATGAGCCCGCTGAATACAGGTGCGTACAAGTATTCTTGAAGTTTTTCAAGCGTCAAACTGCTTTGTTCCAATTGAGTATTGAGCATCTTCTCTTCTAATTCTTCTGTCACTAGATAGAAGTCATGATTAGAAAGCGGACCATTGCTACGCTTCTCTACAAGCAATTCAAGATATTCTTCCAGATTGTCTTCGTGTACGCCTCCGTGGACGAAATCAAGTTGATCTAGTGTTACTTGATTCGGATCGTTCTTCAATAGGTCATTGATTTTCTTCAACATCCTCGGCTCTTCCACATCGTGGATGGATTGCACAATGGCATTCGCATTCTCTAGCGTGAACGGATGGAAGTCATCGTACATATCGTTGAACACTTGGACATACTTGTCTTCTAACTCTGGGTATAAATAATAATTGGTCACGTCTTGAAGAAGGTCAATCGTGATTTCCTCTCCATTATTTAACAGATCTAAGCCTTCTTGATATCGAGTGTCAATCAATCGATCGAAGCTTTCTGATAAGATATCTTCTTTCCAATCACTCAATTGGTTAAAACGATCGAGGTGATCTTCATTGAAGTCATCAAGCGTTGCGCCTGCACGTTTCGCCAATTCAAGGTGAAGGTGAACGTTCAATACATCTGATGCGTAGATGCTGTTCATTTCATAGAATTCAGCCAAAAGTTGAGACGCTTCGTTGATTCTTTCTGTTGGATCCTCGATTAGAGTATCCAACTTGAACGTCACTTGCTGTAGCTTGTGAGCATTTTCTACATCGGATTTTGATAACGCATATCCACTCAAGTTCGCTATTTTCTCTTGAATTGATGTAATGGACGCCTGAATATCAAATGCATTTTCTTCTGAGATTTCATCGAGAGCCGGAAGCTCCGCAATAGCATCTTCGATTTCTGTGAGCTTCGCTTGTTGTGTCTCTAAATACTCATCCACTTTGGACTGGTGGATGTCGATTTGATCGTATCGGTCAAGCTCTGAAGTATCTATGCCTGCTTTTGTTGCGACAGATACTTTCTCATTCACAAGATCAATCATCTCTTGAGCTTGATCAAGGTTAGCGTATGTGACGCCTGTATCCATTAGAGCCGCCATCGCTCCCTCATAGTCATTGAGGATTTCTTTCTGCGTTTTCGTTGCTGCTTCATAACGTTCTTTCATCGCCGTATATCTTTCATAACCAGCTACATCCGCTTTTGCAATGGCTTTCTCCAAGGCACCTTGAATCGCAACTTCTAGAGCGTCTACAGATTCTTGATTATTTTCATAGAAATCAAGAATATCTTCGTCCTCAGCAGGGAATGTAAATGTACGAAGGGCTTCTTCTGCCTCATCTTTTGCTGTCTTTTGAGCCTCGAATTTCTCATCATAGTCGCCGTTAGCTGTCTGGAACACTACATAAGCCGCTTCGTCTTGAAGAGGATAATTGATTGATTCCAGCTGACTTACGAATTCGGCAGCCTGGTCGAGCTGTGATTTGATTTCTGCAAGGTTCGCATACGTCACTTCAGGGAAATCTTGATCAAGCTGTTCCAATGCCGTGTCGCGTTTTGTTTCATAAGTCGTCACAGCATCCGCCAGGGCTTCCAATGATTCGGTCGATTCATAGTCATCTTCAGCAAGGCCTTGCTGTTCGGCGATCTCCAAGCTCTGATTCAATTTCGAAACGAGTGTCTTCGCTTCTTCGTATTCCCCGTACTCGACAGGTGTATCAATAGCGTCTACACTCTCAAGATTTTTATTGATTGATTCGATTAATTCTTCGCGGTCTTTCTCGACTTCATCGATAAAGCTGCGCAGTTTCTTGCTTTGTTCCAGTCCTTCTTCTACTTCTTCACCCAGCGCTTCTAATTGTTCGATGGCTTCGTCGTAGGCAGAAAGTGCTTCTTGTACCGTTGTGTAGTCTTCCAAGGTTGGTTCTTCGACCTCGTTGATCGTGTCTAGCGCTGTACGGAAAGCTTCTTGTGCAGTTGCAAGATCTTCCTGGAACGTTTCAATCATGGTCGTAAGCTGGTCCAGCTTCTCTGTATTCGGAAGCTCTTGTTGTGTAAGGCCTGTTTCAAGCGCTTCTGCTACAAGGTTTTGCAGACTTTCCTGGCTGTTCTCTGCTTCTTTAACATTCTCAGTTGTAAGCACTTCCGGCAATTCGTAAGACTCAAGCGCTTCAGCTAAGTCGTTATAAGCTGCATGCTGATTCAAGAGCTGGATCATTTTCGCTTGTGTCGTATCGATGGCATCCTGCTCGCCTGAAACGTCGACCCCTGCCTGAATGGCTTCATATAGAGCGCTCTTCACTTCTTTGAAGACAGGATAATCGTCGTTGAAGGTTGCGAACGTCACATCTGTTGGCAGCTTCGCAAACGCCGCTTCCCACTCATCTTCTGCCGTCGTGAAGGCTGTTTGCAATGCTACAATACGATCCTCTGCAGCTTGAAGTCGTTCACTTCGATTTACGTTTTCAAACGGAACATCATTTTCATCGAGTGTTGCCTTCGCTTCACGAATGACGTCGATATACCCTTGAACGAGGCTGATCTCTTCATAGTCGATAAAGCTTGCATCAGCCGGAATGTTTCGTAGGTTGTCTTCCGCTGTCTCGATCGCTTCGATCACTTCAGCTAATGAGAACTCGGCCGCTGTGAGGGCTTCCAGATAATCGGTTTCCCCTTCAACGAAGTCCACGTCTGTCGCACCAAACGATTTCGCTGTGTTCACAGCATTTCTCGCTTCTTCGATATCCGCAAGGTTTTCATACGTAACTGGTGTAGGTAGAGACTTGATTTTGTCGATGGCCAACGAGATGCGGTTCGACTTAACGGAATCGAGCTTTGTTTGGGTTTCTTCATCAGCTGCTGTTACTGTTGTTCCTTCTTCCGCTTCCACCGTTCCGATTTGGTCGGCTGCTGATCCACCCAGCTTCAAGTTGCCGCTTGTTTTGACTTTCCCCACTGCACCGTTGACAGTCAGTGTAGAGTCGCCGCTTACATCCACTTCAGCTTCTTTGAATCCGTCTCCTTCAATCGTCACTTCAGAGGAACCGTCAGATTTCACTTCCACTTTTTCAACAGCGGCATTTTCATCAGCCTCTACAGAACCGCTGCCTGATAGGACCACTGTACCGATTCCGGAGAAGTTGCCGTTACCTGATTGGAGCTTGACTGGTGAGCTCGCATCAGCACTTTCAACGTTGATATCTCTTGCTGTAAATCCTTGATTCGCCGTAATGGTCGTCGGTTTCTTCGCTGCGATGGATGTGTTGCTCAAATCCCCTTCGAAAATCGTCTCCGTTTCATCGGATGGTGAAGAAGGATCAAGGGTTACGGTTGTCAGGTTGTTGCCACCATTTGATAGAATACGCGTCCCGTTCGAGTCGGTAACCGTCGTATTGTTAGAAGAAACATTTGCAAACGTTGTGGTAGCCTCGGCACCCGATGCGACAATGATTTCGTCTGCGTTCACATTCGTGACGTCTACCGAACCGTTATCACCCGGGTCAAGCGTCAGTGTTCCATTGATGTCGACATTTTGAATGGTTGCCGCCTCACCGCTGATATCACCTTTCAGCGTTACGTCGCCGTTGATGATGGCGTTGTTCCCTGGTGTAGCTGCTCCATACGTTTCACCGGCTGAAATATTCACGAGAATATCAGATTCGATTGTAATGTTATCTTCGAATGGGTTCGTTGAGACTTCAAGCGTATTACCAGGTGTCTCGGTGACTACTGCCGCTTCGCTGTAATTGCCATCTGCATCCACAACATAGACAGCTGCTGTGTATTCGTCAGCATCCAAGTCTTCTGCCAAGTATGTCGTTGTATCGATGTCTTCGATCGTCTCAAGCGTGGCGTTCTCATCGTTTTTGCTTGTGTTGTCACCTTTGTTGATGTAAATCTCATAACGGTCAAAGAATTCTTCTGTGGAGGCATCCCATGTGAAGGTCAGTTCACGATAGTCTGCTGTTGCAGAAAGATTGTCTACAGCATCAACCGTTGCTTCAGGCTCTTCAGGGTCAGGGGAATCCGTATCCTCTGAATCGTCCAAATCATCGTCAGAGTCCGTATCGTCATCATCTGAGTCACTGTTGCCGCTTCCAGATGAACCTCCGCTGCTTGTGTTGGAGTCAGAGTCGCCTGCGTCCTCTTCGCTGTCACTGCTATCTACTTCTTCTAAGTCCAGAGAGTCCGATGCTTCAACGCCTTCGATCCACTCTTCTTGGCTCTCTTCCAATTCGGTAAGGTCGAGTCCTTCTTTCGTCGTCAGTTCACCAACTGATGTGTCTTCTCCTACCTGTAGAGCAGATGCTGAATCGAAGTGAAGGTTTTCGATGTCTCCTTCCAGACTCACATTCAGGACGCTTGATCCTTTTTGCGTCAAGGTTGTAATATCTGCTTCTCCCAGTAGATTAAGAGATTGATCCGTGTTCACTTCAACACTCGGGAAATTCCCGTCGAGGCTCAAGTTTGATACCTTTCCAGAAACCTGTAGGCTCTCAAGTGATGCTTCATCACTTTTCGTCACTTTACTGGAGGTTGTCACATCAAGGGATTGGATGCTTGTCCCTTCTTCTATGCTAAGGCTGCCGTTATTCGACGCGAAGGTGGTTTGTTTCCAGTCACTGTCATAAACAGCGAGAGTCTGACTGCTTGGAAGGTCGAGGGTTGTATCCCCTTCGACATCTACCTTCACGAACGTCGTCTGAGTCGATGGTTCTGCGTTCATGAGCTCAACGGTCTCAGCGTCCTCTCCGACAAATAGGTCTCCTTCTACCGTGACGTTCTCGAGTCGGGTAACGGAAGGATTTACACGGACGTGACCTGAAACGGTCATCGGCTCCTCACTGGTGAAATCATCGGTTATGTACAACTCATTGATTGCTGTGATGGTGTCACCAGTCGTTTCGAATTTGAATTGGCTGGATTTCAGAAGCGCTTCATTTTGTAAAAGCGGTTTCAGTTCTTCTGCCAGTTTGTATTCGGTTCCGTTGATTAGTAGACGGTCGTTGTGTACGCGCTGTACGGCTTTCATGGTATCCGTCGTATTCAGTGAACGGGATAGGAAGGCTGCGAACTGACCACGATTGACGGGCTCATCCGGACGGAAGGTGTCATCTCCGTAACCACGGATGATTCCTTTTGCGTAAAGGGCCATGACGTCTTGGCGGTGAGAGGATGCGATGTCTTCGTGATCGGACATCTCTTCTACAGTCGTGTTGTTGTTCGACAACTGGAAGGTTCGAGCTAATACAGAAGCTAGTTCCTGACGTGTGATCGTGTCACTCGGGTGGAAGTTGCCTTCATGGTCTCCTAGGAAGATGCCGTGGTCGTATGTGGCAAGTACTTCTTTATAGAAACGTCCTTGATCACTGACATCTTGGAATGGATTGTCGGTACTCGTTGGTGTAAGTTCGAGCGCACGCGCGAGGAGGGCTGCGGTCTGCTCTCGGGAAAGTTGTTCAGACGGTTTGAATTCTCCGTCTTCGTATCCGTTAATGATTCCATTCGCGGATAAGTATTGAATGGCATCGTAACTGAAATATTGATCTGATACATCTGTAAATTGCTGCTCGTCGGCATGAACCGGGGTCGCCGCGACGGCAGCTGCTGCGGTAGTAAGGGTTAGTGCTGTGACCTTACTACTGTTGTTCTTTTTCTGCAATATCCATCACTCCTACTAAAGTATTAAAGGCCTATCCGAAGATAGACCATTAATAACATTACCATAGTTGGGTTATATTTCAATAAAATCCAAGTTAAAGATTTTTTTATAACATTTTCTATCATTTGTTATCATGTCAGGTGTGTTGATTGATGACCACCGCCATAGTAAGGTATGAGCGCGCACATCGGATGGATTTCATCATTTCTAAAACTTTTCAACTATATAAAAAAATCCCGCTGTCTGAATGGACAGCGAGACTGTTTATTAACTATTGCCATAATAGTAATAATAGTTGTTTGCTTTTACTTCACGGTCGTTCAAGACGGCGCCAAGGATGTTGGCTTTGGCTTGAACAAGCAGCTCTTTCGCTTTTACGGCTGCTTCATTTTCCGTCTGCTTGCTGCGTACCACAAGCAAAGCACCGTCTACTGAAGTAGAGAGAACTTGCGAGTCGGTAACGGCAAGAACAGGTGGTGAGTCGAAGATGACCATGTCATACTGCTGCTTCGCTTCCAGGATGAACTTCGCCATGCCTTTTGAGCCGAGGAGCTCGGATGGATTCGGTGGAATCGGTCCGCTGCTGACAAGGTCCAGGTTATCGATTCCACTGTCTTGTGTAATCGTTGATAGGCGCTGGCTTGTTGAGAGGTATGTGCTGAGTCCCAAAGTGTTATCCAAACGGAATGTGTAGTGAATCGTCGGCTTACGCAGATCGGCGTCGACGAGCAGTACTTTTTTTCCTTGCTGGGCGAAGACGACGGCAAGGTTCGCTGTCGTGATCGACTTCCCCTCTGAAGGGCCTGCAGAGGTGACCATCATAGACGTCAACTTTTCATCGACCGAAGCGAATTCAAGGTTGGTTCGAATGGTCCTATATTGCTCTGAAATCGGTGACTTCGGGTTGTCGTTGGCAATCAGCGTTCTTGCTTGTGACTGAATGGCCGGCTTCTTCTTTCTAAGAACCAATCGACTCCCTCCTTACTGTAGTTGTCTTTGTTTGTCTCGCGTTCATTTGGGCTTGTTCGACATCGTCTTGGCTGATGGTCGATACGACACCCATGACGGGAAGGCCGAGCACTTCTTCGATATCTTGCTCTGACTTGATCGAGTTGTCCAGGTATTCCAGTAAGAAAGCAAGTCCTACACCTGCCATCAGTCCGACTATAAGTGCAATCGCGATGTTAAGTGGGAGGTTCGGGCTTACGGGTGACGGGTTCTCACCAAGCTGGGCCGGTGAAAGAATCCGGACGTTATCGACATTCATAAGCGTCGGGATTTCTTCTTGGAACGTTTCCACCGTCGTGTTGGCAATTTCTACAGCGAGGACAGGGTCCGCGTCTGTAACCGTAACGTCCACGACTTGGGATTGATTGGCGTTAGACACTGAGATCTGATTCGCAAGTGAGCTGGATGAACGGTCAAGCTGCAGTTCCTCCACTACACTGTCTAGAATCGCAGGGCTTTTGATAATAACGTTGTATGTATTGATCAGTTCCACATTCGTACGTATGTCGTTGATATCATAGGCAGCCGCTGATTGTTGTTGATCAGGAGACTGATTGACTATGAATTGAGTCGATGATTGATAAGTAGGTGTCAGTACAAAAAACGTGATGAGACCACTGATGATAGCTGCCCCCGCAGCAAAGCCAATGATCATAAGAATTCGCTTCTTCAGGACATCAAAGATCTCCTTCAGCGATATGGTTTCTTCCATAGATGGGAATACCTCTCTTTCCTGTCGAAATTTAAAAAAGATAGTCACATTATATCATAGAGAAACAACCTGCATAGAACATATGTCGATTTTTTTAGTAGGGATTTACAATTCAATCTATCGAACTATCGATTTGTGGAGGCTCGAACTTGTACCCAATGCCTCTAACAGTCTGGATAATTTCAGGATTTGAGTTGTCATCCTCGATCTTTTTACGCAAATTGCTGAGGTGTACCATCACAGTGCGGGTATCCCCGAAATCATCCGCTCCCCATATGGATTCGAATAACGTCTGTACAGTGACCGGCTCTCCTTGATAACGAGCAAGTTTCAACAGAATCAGGAACTCTTTAGATGAGAGCATGATCTGCTCATTGCCCTTGGTGACGGTCTGATTCTCGATATCTAGACGGAACCCGTCGAATTCAAGAACAGCGTTTGTCGATGGTTGCTGAACATGCCTCATATACACTTGTGTGCACGGCTTATCCTGGAAAATGACAGGTGTCGGTGCGACAAAGACTTCGATTATTCGGGACGGAAGCTCCACTTTGATTCTAGTCGGCTCCATCCCCTCGAGCTTGTCACTCTGTTTCATCCTTTTCTGAATAAGGGGTTGATCGTCCTCATGTATGTAAGCGAACATGTTTTCACCTAAGAGTTGCTGTTTCTCCAGATCAAGCATCTTCAGACAGGCGTCGTTGGCAAAGAGGATTTCCCCTTGGTGGTGGATGATGACAGGATCCTTCATTTGCTCCAGGCTCTGCTGGATCATCAGATCTCTCTGCCCTTCAGCATAGAGCACCCAGCTCGTAGAACCGTCTACTTCTACTCTTTCACATGATGTTTCTGCTAAGGCGTGTACGCCCTCTTTTGTGACATATCCTATCTTTAATTTCGACCATTCTTTATTATTATTAAATAATTGAGTAAATTCATCCCCAAATAGGTCGGCGGGGGTTCTTTTTATCAACTCTTCGTTATCGTAGCCAAAGACGAGTTCTGAAGCTTTATTGACCTCTATGATGTTGCCTTCTGTATCTAGAAGGAGGATTGGATCTTTACTCCACTTCCAAAGCTTTTGAAATAGATATTTGTATTCTGTTGGTCGCATAGCTTCGCCTCCAAATAATAGATTGTTCGTATACGTATACTATACTATTTTCGAGAGAATTTCTTTAGTAGTTAATATTCATATTGTTTTTTTCTAATATTTATAATCTGAGAATTTCGTATTGGTAAATAAAATTAGGGTGATGGGTTTTATGGCTGAGTAAGAAGAGAACACCGCATACAGCATCCAGTTTGTTCGTGTATTAACGATTTGGAAAGTTGAATTCAGAGGGTGGGCTCTTCGAAACGGTGATTATATCCTTTTTATCTACGTTTCTTATGGCGCTTTATTTCAAAACGTCGATAATATGCTTTTTATCTACGTTTCCTATGGCGCTTTCTCTCAAAACGTCGATAATATGCTTTTTATCTACGTTTCCTATGGCGCTTTCTCTCAAAACGTCGATGATATGCTTTTTATCAATCCTTCAGTTACAATTCGAGATGTCTGTAGACAGAAAAAGCGATTGGCATAGGCCAACCGCTCATTTTTCGATGATCCCCATGCTCTTCAGCAGGGTCTTGGAATCGGCACTAAGGTTATTCAGTGCTTCTTGCTTCATGAATAATTCTTTTTTATTTTTGGCCATCAGCTTTAAGCCTCGAACGTCGAAGCGTTTGGCATAGACGTTGACGGCGTAAATGTCGCTCATTTCCTGTCTTGTCAGGGGTTGTTCGCCCTTGTTTCTCTTCTCTATGAAGAAGTTGACCAGCTCTCGTGCATTGCCTTTCATCAAATGCTTTTGATCTTCGAGTTCATCTAAATTTTCTTCGATGTACGTCCTTGCTGTCACAAGGTCCATTTCATCGACAGATTTATTGATTTTCGTAATGACTTCACTCAGCTGCACACGCTTCATCCTCTGCTCTTTTCTCTTATATCGGTCAGTCTGCACGTTATTGCAAGCATTCCCGCAAGTTTTTGTCCATTTTGTGACGCTTCTTATTTTTTTCTTTTTTTTTACTCTGCAAATGTACGTTCAACTATTGTAATTGTTCTGAATATTTCATAAAATCAATCGTAATACAAAATTAAAGGGAGAGATATCACATGTCTAACATGAGTACGCTATATAACGTCTGCCCTGTCTGCCACGGTTCTGGAAAATATGAAGAATATGATGATAGTAAAGCGAATATGATTGTCGATCACTACGAGCGAACGGATTTTGCTCGAGGAAACGATGCCTGGAAGATGGCGTTTGAAGAGACGAAGTTCGAGAAGGAATGTGCGAGCTGCCGCGGAAATGGAAGTGTGTTGAATGAGGAAGGTCAGCGCATGTATCAGGAATTGAAAAAGCACGCTTAAAATAGAGAAGGGATGACGTTGAGTCATCCCTTTTGTTTATTCGGTCGGAAAGTCTGTCAGAATCTCAATGATTCCGGTCGAGGCATCCACTTCGTAATAGGTGGAAAAATCCTGGAACAGGTGAACCTCAGTTGTGTACGAAACGCCTTGATAATCTTTTACTTCTTTATGATAAGACTTCAAATGCTTCACTCGGCTTGGGAGTAGGTTCTCCAAATACTCTTTTGACTGTTTCATCGTCAAATCCAGTTGCACATCTTTACTGAAATACGCTGTCGTAACACCGTCGAGCTTCCAGCGCCCCTCTTCGTGCTTCAATTCGATCCAGTCGATCCCTCCATAGGTTTCTCCCGTATCGGGAACGAAGGTTTGTACAATCGCCCGGTCTTTGAAATTCTCAAGCACCGTTGATTTGATTTCGAATTGCCAGTCTTTATTGAAAAGCTTCTGTCCACAATCGAGACAGGCATTTTGGTAAGCCTGCTTGATGACCGGCTTCAACCTGTCTGTCACATAGGGATCGAGGTTGTGCTCCACTTGATTATAGGTCCATCCCTTTTCTAACCCACTGTAGATCATGTTGCGGACTTTATCCTGTAGATATCTTGCTTTCACATGGATTTTCCGCTGCGTCAGTGGTTTTTGTGAATGGAATGTAGCGAATTCAGTGTCTAATACATATTTCGCTTCCAAGTCCCTTTGGAATAATTCACTATAGACTCGTTGAACGTACGTATTGTCGCTTTGGTGGTAGAAACGGCTTCTTTCATTTTCAAGGCCGTCCTTTGCTGCACTGAACTGCACCCTTTTCACCACACCGTTGACCACTGCAAAATAATAATCCGTTGTGAATCGCTCATTGATCATCTGAGTGACGACGAACAGACGGTCATCGATTTTACGGAACTGCCAATCTACATTGACGTCTTCATTTTGATAAAAGACCGGCATGCCTTCTTCTAAAATGGGGAGATTGACCACTCTCTTCAATCCGTTTGCTTCTTGGACGCCTAGTGCAAACTTCGCTTCGAATGATTGATCCGACCACTTCGTCGAATCTGTCTTTTCAGGAAGCGGCTGATCGGCTAGAAGGTGCATGTTCACTTCTCCGCCTCTCAAATCTTCTACTTTGATTTCTTTCATCGATTGATAATCAGAGGACCATTCTGGGTGACCGACGGAAAAGACCTTCGAGGCTCTCGATTGTGCCCAGACTCCGTCTAAACTTTTCACCCTATAGCCGACTTGTAACTCGTAAATCCCCTCTTCGTAGGGACCATTTGACGGGGTCACTTTGACTTGTTTCTTATTATCTCCGTACTCGACCTTTACGGTTTTCCATCCTCCATTGAACTGATCGACTTTGACGGCTTCTTTGACGGAGTCAAGGTCTACAGGGGTATTGAATGTGATGGTCCACACTTTATCGGGAGAAACCGCCGTCTCTGCTTGAACGGACGGTGCGAGTATGAGTAGAAAGACGAATAATAATGAGAACAAACTTTTCTTCACGTACACTTCCTCCTATGTATATTCATGATGTCAACGGCGACCATTATATCATAGGTGGCAAGTAAGTCTGATTTCCTATTTTTTCTGAGGGGTTGGATGTTTTGAAGAGTAGCCTGTTTTTCGGATCAGCTGCATGGGGATGGAAGAGGTTCGAAATCAGGCAGCTGAGCTTGATTCGATTTCGCCGGCTTTCGTAAGAGGGATGAAAACTAGGCTTTGCAGGGGCTTCGTTCTAAGAGCCTATGTTAAAAGGAATCTTTGCGTTATGCACTTTTCTACTTCGTTCGTGACATTATTTTTCATTAATATATAAAAGGATGCCATATTCATATGACATCCTCCTTCTATCTATTCTCTTGTTACATTCGCTACGTTTTCACCGTCTTTGACAGCTTGGACGTTGACAGAGCTGTCTGGATATTCTTCCTTCAGCTGGTCCGCGTATTTATTGGCAAGCTCTTCTGCTCGCTCGTTGTTGACAGATGCTTCTAGGATCATGGTGCCGATGGCTTTTCCTTCTTCTGTGTAAACAGAGCCGTTGATGACACCGTCTTCTTCAAGGACTTGGCCTGTCAGTTCGGTGTTTTCATTTTCGTTCGGCTGGCGTTCCTGCTCGGATGCTGGTTCATCTTCGCCGCCTGAACAGGCTACTAATAGGGATGCTAGTAGTGTAAATGTAAGTATAAGTAGTTTCTTCATAGTAAATGCCTCCTTGATTCATCCATAATATAACAGATACCCGCGTTCAACAATCGACCAAACCTACTAATTATTTGGTGGGGTTTGGCCTCTCCCTATTAGGATAAGTCGTTTGAGAGGATGATTGGTTACAGCATGGGAGGGAAAAGAGTCGTGAGAGTGATAATCTCGACTGTTTTGGATGAATTTTTCATGAAAGTGGCTGTGATGATGGGTGTCACCGCTCTTTCAGCTGTTTTTTCGTTTGAAAAGGTCGTGAGTTTCTCTCTCACGTCGATTTCCAAATCATTTATGCAAAACAATTGATTATTTTTCCAATAGAAGGCATAATGGTATTGTGAAGTATTTCACATAATCTTGTTTTGGAGGGTTTCTCATGACGATGAAGAAAAATGTGAACCGTGTAGCGTTGATTGGTGCTGGTTCTGTCGGAAGCAGCTATGCGTTTGCTTTGTTAAATCAGGCGATTGCTGAGGAGCTTGTCATTATTGACTTGAACGAGGATAAGGCGATGGGCGATGCGATGGACTTGAATCACGGGAAGGTATTTGCGCCTAGTCCGACGAAGACGTGGTACGGCAATTATGAGGACTGTAAGGATGCGGATATCGTCTGCATCAGTGCGGGGGCGAATCAGAAGCCTGGAGAAACGCGCCTGGATCTCGTCCAGAAGAACTTGGCGATTTTTGAGTCCATCGTTTCCAGCGTCATGGAGAGCGGCTTCAACGGCATTTTCTTAGTTGCGACAAACCCTGTAGATATATTGACGTATGCGACGTGGAAGTTCAGCGGGCTGCCGAAGGAGCGCGTCATCGGCAGTGGGACGATTCTCGATTCCGGACGATTCCGCTTCCTGCTCGGTGAGTACTTTGATGTGGCGCCCGGCAATGTTCATGCCAACATCATCGGTGAACACGGCGACACGGAGCTTCCTGTGTGGAGTCACGCCACAATCGGCGGTGTGCCGATTTCTGAGATGATCGAGCGTTACCCTGAATATAAGAGCGAAGATTTGGATGAGATTTTTACCAACGTGCGGGACGCCGCCTATCAGATCATCGAGAAAAAAGGCGCGACCTACTACGGCATTGCGATGGGCATGGCCCGGATTACGAGGGCGATCCTTTATAATGAGAACAGCATTTTGACGGTAAGTGCCTATCTGGACGGCGAATACGGAGCGGATGATGTGTACATCGGCGTGCCGGCTGTATTGAATCGTGAGGGCATCCGGAATGTTGTCGAGGTCAGCTTGAATGAGAAGGAACAGGAGCAATTTGATCATAGCGCTCGGGTGTTGAAGGATGTATTGAAGAAAGCGGAATGGTAGTCTGTGGTTAGGGAAATGCAATACAAGAGCAACATCCAGCCATTTCTGAGTTTTTCCTAACGACTAAATACTAAATACCATTAATACAGAAAAGGATGACTCCACTTGGAAGTCATCCTTTTTCTATGCATGCCGTCTGCTTTACGAATTTATTGCACGTCTTCTGTTGTTCTTGGTGCTAGCTTGTAGGCGCCGAAGCTGTAGACGACGACTCCCGTGATGGATTCGTAGGATTCGCCGATGGCTACGGAACCGTCGATCAATTCGTTGTCTACGATGAAGGACGTTTGCTGGCTGTCTTCTGCACCGAATTCACCGTATCCTGCATCACCTGTGACAGAAACGTCTGTGATTTGGACAAGCATTCCTTCATGTTCTTCGTTCAATTGATCGGCTGTGATCTCTTTCGGTTCTGGTATCGTATCTTCTTTGATGATGGAGATGTTCGCTGCGTCTTCCACTTCTACTTGATCCAGACCATTGAACGATCCTTTCGTGCCCTGAACCTCGATGACGTCACCAGGCTCGCCAGCGAATTCCCCTGACCAGTCGCGTACGACGATGCCGGCCGTCTCATCCTGGACGTATAGGTTCTTGCCGTCTACTGCTGTGATCGTTCCACTGATGATGACGTCTGCGTCATTTTCGAGCACTCGCGCCTCAGCAATTGAAAGCTGACCGACTTCTTTGACGACGGTCACGTCAAATGTCTTCGTTGCGCGTTCTTTTCCTTTTTTCAAAGTAGCTGTAAGTGTCACGGTTTCGTCCTCGGCATCTGCGGATGGGCGGGTCACGGTGCCGTCTTTGTCGATGACTTTCGAGTTGCTCGACTTCCACGAGATCTTCACGCCGTCTGTTCCTTCTTCAGGAAGCTTCAGGTTCCTCGTGACAGCCGTCGTGTCGTCGCCACCGGAGAAGCCGAGTGTCAGTGACTCTTTGTTCACTTCGACTGCTTCTTCTTTAGAAAGGGGATCGAAGCCGAAGTCGATTTTCGCAAGCAACGGGTCGTGGTCACTTGCTTGACCTTCGACTTGAGAAAACTCCGCATTGATATGAACGATGTCGATGGCTGTGGACGCGGCCAGCTCGTTATTGACGAGAATGTGATCGAGGGCCTGGGAGTTGCCTTGGAACACATACGTGTACTGCTCGTCCATCGGCAGGCTGTCGACTTTGTTCGTCAGGACGTCCCCTTTCAAAATATCGAGTGTTTCTGAGAATTGGAAATCGTTCAAGTCACCCATGACGACGACATTGGCATCAGGGTCCTGGGTCATGATATCGTCCACGAAACCATTGACGACCTCCGCGATTTTGTGACGCTGGACTTCGGAACCTCTCTCAGCTGGCTGACGCAGGCCGTAAAGGGCATCATCGCCACCTTTTGAGTTGAAATGGTTCGCGACTACGATGACGTCTTCGCCTTGGAACGTGAATTCTGCTGCCAGCGGAATTCGGGAGTCTTCAAACGCCTCGTTTGTTGGTGCGATACGACCAGGGTTCAATGTAAGGTCGTCGTTCTCATATCCGACCGCTTCCTCGGAACCGCCTTTCGGTGCAGCATCCTTCAAGCTGACGCGGTCCGGGTTGTAAAGGAATCCGACGCGGATGTTCCCGCCCGGCTGGCCGCCCTCCTCGTTATTGACCGGCTCGATTTCTACGTATTCATACGTCGGTCCGCCTGTCTGCTCGATGGCGTCGATCAACACTTGCGCGCTTTCGTCGGCCGCCGTTACGCCGCTGTCATTTGCGCCATCGTTGTCCTGCACTTCCACGAGGCTGATGATATCCGGCTTTTTCAAGTTCTGTGTGATCGTCTCGGCGATGCGGTTCGCTTTTTCACCAGCATCGTCAGGTGAGAAGTTCTCGACGTTGTAGGTCGCGACGTTCAGCTTGTGCGACTCGCCCGTAAGTTCGGTCGTTTCCGGCTCGTATTTGTTCTGTTTCAACTCAGGAAGTTCTTCGGTCGCAATCAGCTGGAAGTTGCTGTAGTCGTAATCCATGATTCCAGTGATGTCACCTTTGAACTTGTCGCCGACGGTTGCCGGGAAGGTGGCCGTGCTCGCGTAGTCCTCGACATCGATAATCAAGCGCTCAGGGTTGTAATCGTCCGGCGTAAGCAGCAAACCGCCTGATTGCGTGCGGTCTTCTTTCACCTTACCTGGAACGACCGTAATCTCGTCGTAGTTGATTGGACCGACGACGGTCGGCTTCGGTACTTCGACGCGCATGCCTTCTAAGCTCTCATAAAAGTCGATCGCGTCCTCTTCTGCATCGAATGATTCCAGTCCGTCATTGTCGATGAACTCAATTGGCTGCTTGCGATCTTTGCCAAGCTCCGTAGTATCCGGCAGGTCCGCTGTGCCTGTGACGGTCACATCGGATGCCGCGATTTGGGTCGTCGTCAATTCGAATTCTGTGCTCATGTATGACGGAAGCGAAGGCTTGCGTTCTTCGACGAGCCCCGTGACTTCTACGACGCTGCCGACTTCAGGGGTCTCATCCGTTTTTACAAAAACGCCTTCTGATGTGTTGATGTTTCCGTCTTCGTCGGTGGCGTGGATGTAAAAGCCTTTCGGGAAGTACTGCTTGTCTAATAGATGCGTGACGATTCCTTCGACAGGGCCGACCGTTTCGCCTTCAAAAGGAGAGAAGTGGCTTTCTCCCTGGATGTCGTGTGGCTGAAGCAGGTCGCTTCCTGCGAAGTCAGCAGGTAGGTCTTGGATACTCGCTAGTTCCTCTTTTGTGAAGTGAAATGCTTCATCGTCCGCCATGTCTTCAAGAAGTTCCAGCGGGTCGGTCGGCATGTTGGTGAAGAGTTGGTTGATGTAGTCTTCATAGTCTACGACGACTTGTTCATTCAATTGCACTCCGGCAATCTTACGGTCTAGTATGTAGTTGCGTAGCTCTTTGTCTCCCCACGGAAGCATGGCATAAGCAAAGTCTTCCATGGTAACCCGGACCATCCCTGAATCCGTTTGCAAAATAACAGAAGAAATCGCGACTTCTTCGGCTTGAACCGTGTCGGCTGCAACGGGTGTTGCTGCAAGGGTCGATACTAAAGCGGCTGACGCCATCACTTTCACAGGTAATTTAGCCATTACTTTTCTCTCCTTTTAGTAGGTTGATAGCTTGTTGGTGAAACAAGCCTCACTATCACCCATCGTACCAGATTATTCGAGGAAATGATTGTAAATATTCTATAAGTTTTAATAATAGTAAAAAAGCTCCATGAAAGATTTCATAGAGCTTCAAACCGTTTATATCCTGTAGCTTTGTACGCTTTTGAAACGCCTAAGACCGCTGATAACATGCTATGGACTTAATCCTCTACTTCGACTTCCGCTTCGCCTTCATGTCCTTTGCGAAAGAGGACCGTCCACTGGTCTTTACTTTCGTCATACTTCACTTTCTTAACCGATAGTGGATCGCCTTGACGGTCTACTTTCTCGATACCTTGTCGAATTGCTTCAGATGTGGTCAGATCAGCCGCCTCCGGTTTTTCGTCTGGTAAAATCTCTGCTTCCAGTGCATAAGATTGTCCTGGGAATGACTCTTGGACCATATTATAGGCCACCTCTACACGGTCCCCGACTTTCATTCCTTCAGGCATGTTGCCGAACCAAGTCATATCTACGAGCGCTTCGCCATCCTGACTGATCGACGTCACATAACCCGTCACTCCATTCGGCTCTCTGACGTTGATGGCAAGCGGCACCTCTGCGATGCTGTTCAACCATTCGAGTTCTTCTTCGTCCGCGTGTGTCCATGCTTCAAGACGGAAAACCTGACCAAGGTTACAGTTTCCTACACGTGTGATTTTATCGCCTGTCAAAGAATCCTCGCTAAAGATTTCATCTGCTATTCGGTCTTGCATCTTTCTCATTTCCTTTTCTGAGAAACCAGCATCTTTCGCTTCTTCATCCCCCTCATCCGGACAGCCCTCAATCAAATTCGGAAAATCTTCTATCGTCTTTGGCTGCTCATCTATTTTCCCGATGTCTGGTGTCGCTTGACTAAAGGCGCCACACCCTGTCAAAACAAGCAAGACCAATCCCCCAATCTATGCAAATCTCATTCACGACCTCCCCTTTCTATCCTCATTAGTCGTCTGAAAAGGAAATGAGTTACAAAGGGTTCAAGAAAATCTCGTAAACAAAAAAGGATGACTCTGTATAAGAGTCACCCTTTTGTATAGTAAGCGGGACAGAGTGCCTGTCCTTCTTATTTCGTCCACTCGGTGTGGAATGTGCCTTCTTTGTCGATGCGCTGATATGTGTGGGCACCGAAGTAGTCGCGCTGGGCTTGCAGCAGGTTCGCTGGAAGCTTCGCTGTGCGATAGCTGTCGTAGTAAGCAAGAGCGCTTGATAGAGCGGGTACGGGAACGCCGTTTGCAATCGCAAGCGTCAGCGTTTCACGCAGGTCTTGCTGGTAGTTGTGCACGATGTTCTTGAAGTAGTCATCAAGCAGCAAGTTGTCGATGTCCGGCGTGCGGTCGTATGCAGCTTTGATGTCGTTCAGGAACTGGGCACGGATGATGCAGCCGCCGCGGAAGATGGATGCGATGTTTCCGTATTGAAGTTCCCATCCTTTTTCTTCGCTCATCGCCTGCATTTGGGCGAATCCTTGTGCGTACGAGCAGATTTTGCTCATGTAAAGGGCTTTACGGATCGATTCGATGACCGCTTCTTTATCGCCTTCGAACGTCACTTCTGGTCCCTGCAGCTTCTCGCTTGCCTTCACGCGCTCTTCTTTCATAGCAGAAATGAAGCGTGCGAAAACGGATTCTGTGATGATCGGAAGTGGTGTACCAAGCTCAAGTGCGTTGATGCTTGTCCATTTCCCTGTTCCTTTTTGTCCCGCTGTATCGAGGATCACTTCAACAAGTGGCTTGCCTGTTTCTTCGTCCACTTTTGTGAAGATATCTGCTGTAATTTCGATTAAGTAACTGTTGAGCTCGCCTTCATTCCACTCTTTGAAGACTTGGTGCAGCTCCTCAGCTGATAAGCCTAGAACGTTTTTCATGATGAAGTACGCTTCACAGATCAGCTGCATGTCGCCGTACTCGATGCCGTTGTGCACCATTTTCACGTAGTGGCCGGCACCGCCGAGGCCGATGTGCGTGCTGCATGGCTCGCCGTCGACTTTTGCCGAGATGGCGTCAAAAATCGGCTGAACTTCTTTGTAAGCTTCTTTCGGTCCGCCAGGCATGATGGATGGGCCGGTACGCGCGCCTTCTTCTCCGCCTGAGAATCCAGTTCCGATGAAGTGGATGCCCGTTTCCTTCAGCTCTTCTGCACGGCGTTCTGTATCCACGTAATACGTGTTTCCGCCGTCGATCAGGATGTCACCTTCTTCAAGATGCGGGACAAGCGACTGAATGACTTTGTCCGTTACGTCCCCTGCTTTAACCATCATCAAGATTTTTCTCGGAGCCTCAAGCGAGTCGATGAACTCCTCTACGCTATAGGCACCCTTGATGTTTTTACCTTCGTTTTCTTTTACAAGTTCGTCGACACGGTCCGTCCAGTAGTCATGAATCGCTACAGAGTAACCGCTGTCTTCCATGTTAAGGGCAAGATTGGCGCCCATTACGCCGAGGCCAATCACACCCATGCTTTGTTTTGTCATTAAAAAATCGCCCCTCTCCTCTTAGTTCCAATTGAATCCGTCACGACGCACGAGTTCGTGAGATGCTTCTGGTCCGGTTGAACCGGCTGCATACGTATGAAGCGGTACTTCGTTTCCTGCGAAGGCGTCGAGAATCGGTTGTACCCATTCCCATGATAATTCAACTTCATGCCAGTGTGCAAAAAAGGTCGAGTCACCGATCATGCCGTCATACAATAATCGTTCATAGGCTTCCGGCTGTTGGTCAGCGTTTTTCGAGAACCCGATGTACGTTGGTTCGAACTTGTCGCTCGAGTGGTTGGCCACGTTTACGCGCAGCGAAACACTCTCGTTCGGGTTGATTTCAATAATCAGAAGATTGGAAACGATCCCAACATCCTTCGTTGCTTCACTGTCTTCTTTGAACTCGATCACGATGCGAGTCGCCTTCTCGTTCATCCGTTTTCCTGTGCGGATATAGAACGGAATGCCGTTCCAGTGCTCGTTGTTGATGCACAGTTTTGCCGCAAAGAAGGTGTCATTGTGTGACTCTTCTTTGACGCCGTCTTCCTCCTGGTATCCTTTTACAGATTCACCGGATACGACACCTGGCGTGTACTGTCCGCGGATGATGTTGTTCTCCAAGTCCTGTTCGCTGACCGGGCTGATGGATTCCATGATTTCACGCTTCTTCTTCTGGATCTGTGTGGAAGAAAGCTTCTGTTCATGGTGAACCGCCGTCATCATCACTAATTGTAACAAATGGTTCTGCACCATATCACGGATCGCTCCGGCTTTGTCATAATACGACGCACGAGAACCGACTCCGACCGTTTCACTTGCGGTAATCTGTACGTTCGAAATTTGAGAGTGATCCCATAAGGCCTGCAGGATCGGGTTCGGTCGAATCAGGGATTCGATGTTTTGGACCATCGGTTTTCCAAGGTAATGGTCGATACGGTAAATTTCATCTTCTTCAAATACTTCCTGCAATGTTGCATTCAGTTCACGAGCAGATTCAAGATCTGTTCCGAACGGCTTCTCGACGATTAGACGACGCCATCCGTTCGTGCGGCTGATGCCACTCGCGTCCAATTCGTTCACGATGCTGTTGATCAAGCGTGGTGCGACTGACAGGTAGAACAGACGGTTGTCCGGAATACCGAGCTCCGCTTCCCGCTCTTCCATGAACTTACGCAATTCCACGTAAGATTCTTCTTTCATCGCGTCGAAGATAAAGTAACGGAATTTATCAAGGAAGTCCTGCAGATTATCGTTCTGCACATCTCTTCTTGAGAATTGGTGAAGAGCATCTTCAATTTGTCCTTGAAGGTCTTCGCTGGATAGAGGGGTGCGTCCAAGTCCGATGACAGACATCGACTGAGGCATCTTCCCGTCTAAGTATAGATTATATAAAGCAGGATAAATTTTGCGTTTCGCTAAATCTCCTGTTGCGCCAAACAAAACAAAGGTCATGTTCTCCATGGATTTCTTTCGCGCAGCACTTTCTACATTCAAAGGTTTCATGGTTATTGTGTACCTCCTGTTTGTACAGATGTTAGGTCCTTTCTTAGTATAAACGATACATTTTTAATATGTAAGTAATCAGTTTATTTCTGTAAAGATAAATGTGAGAAGAACCTGTTTTTACTAGTTAATGGTATTTTTTTCTAAGTAAGTCGTGGGTTGGGGTGTGTTTTCTGTGGATGGGTTTGGTAAAACGGTTGTGAGACGACTTCTCAAGACCATTTTGAGGCTGTGTTCGCTCGTCGGGCTGGGCTATGCGCGTTCGGGGTCAGACTATGCGCGACCGAGACCTGACTATGCGCGCTCGAGGGCAGTCTATGCGCGACCGAGACCTGACTATGCGCGCTCGAGGGCAGTCTATGCGCGTTCAGGACGACCTCTTCCGATTGCGCGACAAAATAAAAAGGAAGCCCCGCTGAACAGGACTTCCCGTTGATCTACCTGATAATCGCACTGATCCCGACTATCTTTCCCTTCACATTCCGATGAGGATACATCGAGATGACAGCATTTCTCCATTCGCCGTCTTTCGTCTTCCGGACCGTCGTATACGATTTGATGAACTGACCGTTCAGTACGTCTTGTAGGAGTGCCTGATGTTCTTGTTCCAAGTGGTCTGGAACGAACGGGAGGTGCCTGTCGTGCAGTTCGTCGTCGCTCCAACCGAATTTTTCTTCGAAGGCCGTATTCACTCCGAGCACGTGTCCTTCCGGGGACAGTACGAGAAAAGCATCTGTCTTCTCTTTCATTAATGACTCATAGATCTCTTTCCTTTGCTTCCGTTCTTTGCACGTCACCGAAACGATGTAGGTGCATATCCCTTTTTGATTGAACAAAGGCTTCCAGACGGTACGGCCGGCTAGGACTCCACTGTCTCGTTCCACTTCGCAGGATTTTCTCGTGAATTCCGCTTTGTCGCAGTTCTCTGTCCAGCAGCCTGCTTCGTCTTCTGGAAGGATTTCATTCAATGCCTTCCGATGCCAGGTCTGTTGCATGCGGAGCTTTTCTAAAGCTGCTTTATTCACGAATTCGAAACAATACGTTTCTTTTTCTTTTTTCATGATAAAAATGAAGTCTGTTACGCCGTCCATGAGGTCCTTTAGAAACGTTGGATCATCGCCCATTGATGTGTGGAAGAAATCAATGATTCTCTGCATAGTTGGTCCCTCTATTCATCCCTGATATTTTCTCTTTCTCCCCCTGATTAAGATTCAGTCTATTGGAAGGTTCGGAAATCGTCTAGCTCTATCGGACGCTTTAAACAGGCTGTACTCTGAGGATAGAGACGGTTATCTTCCCATTCAGGCATTCGACCCTACTTTTTGAGATACTTTCTCGTTCAGCGGGAGAGAAATCCAGAATGTGCTGCCTTCGTCAGGCGAACTCGTCACCCCATAGTTTCCTCCCATCCGGTCGAGTGCATGCTTGACAATGCTCAAGCCGAGTCCGGTTCCATGCACGTCAGTGGTCGGAATACGATAGAAGGGTTCGAAAATAAGGTTTTGATACGACTGCTCGATGCCTTTTCCTTCGTCCTTGATGGAAATCGCCACGCTGTCGTCAACACAATGTGTCGTCACATATACATGTCCGTAAGGCTTGTTGTATTTGATCGCATTATCTAGCAGGTTCACAATCACTTGTTTTAAAAAAAGGCGGTCTCCTAGTATGTAGTCAGGTTGATGCCCCATCGTCATGTGTATGCCTATATGTTGCTTCTGGGCGTCCGGCGTGACGATATCGATGGCTCCGTTCAGCGTTTCGGTCAAGTCCACCGGCTCTTTCCGGATGTCCACTTGCTGATATTCGAGCCTCGAAACGTCGAGTACTTCCCCAATCATCTGCTGCAGGTGTTCACCCGCCTCAAGGATCTTCTTCACTTTCTGTACTTCGTCATGACCGATTGCTTCTTTTCGCTCATAGTTATCGACTACAAGCTCGCTGTAGCCGATGATGCTGTTCAGCGGTGTCCGTAGTTCATGACTCATTCGTGAAAGGACTTCCGATTTCGCCTTGTTCTCTTCTCGTACGGTCGCGATCGTTTTTCTTAACTCCGTATTGGCTTCCTCGAGCTGCAGGGTCTGCGTAATATCGGAGGTCACATCGGAGAACGTGACGACGACACCCGTGAATTCATCATGCAAGTAGAGAGGAGAGGCGGTGATCGAGAGCCATTGGATCTCCCTTTTACTCCTCCTGATTCCTAAAATCTCGTTTGCTTGCACTGTACCCGTTCTGATTGCTTTTACACTTGGAATGTCAGAATTCAGGACGGGCTCTCCCCTTTCTGTAACGAAATCCCAGCCTATATCAAACGGATTGACCTGATAGACTTCAGAAAAGGAAACACCCAATAATTCCGCGGCTCGGCTGTTCGCTTCGATCGTCCTTCCCTCCAAGTCGTGGACGAACAGACCTTCTGAAAAAGCAGAGAGGATCTGCTCCTGCAGATGCGCCTTTGAAAGCACTTCTTTTCTCGCCACCTCAAGCTCGGTTTGATCTTGTATATGCATAATCATGGACGTCGCAGAGATTGGAATGTGCGTCACGATGACCATAAGCTTGTGGTCCTGAATCTTCATTTCCGTCCGGTAGCGCAGCCTCTCACCTCGCATAGACTTCAAAATACACTCCTCCACTTCGTCCTGCTCGATGAACAACGAAGTGATTTTCTCCGGCAGCGCTATCCTCTGCCTTCCCATCATTTTGAGAAACGGAATGTTGGCATGAACGATCTCACCTTTCCCATTCACCATGCACAGCATATTCGGACTGCTGTGAAACAGCGAATGGTAATGTTCTTTATGTATCCTGCTTTGCCCCAGCGCCTTATGCTTCCCGTAATACGCGAGTCCAAGGACTGCCATCAACATACCTAGGAAAACGAGAACGGTTGTGTTACTGATCCATAAATCCACCTCACGCACTGGAACGTCACTTTCCACATAGTATACAAACGCTTCTATCCCCACCACTTGTAAAAAGGACATGATGGCCCCGACAGCTACTGCATCGATTAGAAAAGGGCTGGCATATGTAAAGAATTCGCCCTTCCACTCCTTCGCATAGCGCAGCATTCCATAGGAAAAGAGGAGACAGACAGCAAAAGCGAGTAAGGCCTGGCCGTAACCGATGTACATGTGCACATCAGACCGAATGATCAGCAGTCCACTGAAGTGAACAGCAAGGAAACCCAAACTTAAAATAACCGCTCCTGCATTCACCCCCATATTAGACCTTTCCCAATACCGCAAACCGTAATAAAGAAGGAGAGAAAAGGCAGAAACAAGTATTAACGACAGCAGACTATCGAAAAAATCATTTGTAAAAATGGAAGAAAACGATACCTGGAACAAGCCCCTCGCTTGTAAGACATCAATGACCCAAACCCCTGTTGCAAAGGATAGAATCGCGCCATAACGATAGCGACGTGCCTTGTCTGCCTTGTGTAATAAATACAGCGTCAAAGCACTGAACAATATATTGCATACAATAATACTTACGATGAACTCCACTCTGTAGAGTTCAGGCCACACACTCATATTTCCTCCTCCGTTCTTTTTCTCTAAAAACCATTCCACCGCAAAACAAAGGCATGCAAAAGTAAACCGATCGCACCTCTGCCCTCGGATTCAGTCAAATGAAAGAGTTGAGTAAGCACCTCTCTATGTGCTAAATTCGTCGACCATTAATAAACTAAACACCCCGATCGGAGTATACCTTATATCGTCCTCTTGATCTTTTGCTTAAGCGCTTCAATACGCTGTTTCGAGATTGGAGCCGTTTTGTCGTAACCTGAGAAGTATCCGAGATAAGACTTCCCTGAAATCTTAATGGATGTCAGATGATGAACATTAAGGAGACACGAACGATGAGATTGGAAGAAGTAATCATTGAGCTGCTTGCTGAAATGCTCCAGCGTATCTACCGTTTCATACACTTGATGAAGAGTGTGGATATACAGCTTCCGCCCGATTTTCTCAACAAATAAAATGTCCTTCAATCGGATGAAATAGATCTCACGGCCGAACTTCACTTCTACCTTATGGTTCAACTGCTCCTCTCCCGTATAAAACTTCAAGATCCTTTTCGACTTCTCCAACGCCGTGAAAACCCTCTTCTTCTGAATCGGTTTCACAAGATAGTCCACCGCCTCCATATCAAACGCCTCAATCGCGTACTCATCATATGCCGTCACGAAAATGAAAAACAGCTTGCTGTAGACTTCAAGACACTCCTTGACCGCCTCGACTCCACTCTTCCCCGGCATGTTGATGTCGACCATAAGCAAATCCGGCTCAAGTTCCATCACCACAGGCAGCAGTTCATCCCCGCTCTTCACCTCACCGATCACCCGAAACCCACTATGTAAATCAACGAATTCCCGCAAAATTTCCCGAGCTTCATCATGGTCTTCCGCAATCAATACGTCATAGACCTCCTTCACTCTCATCACCTCCGTAGTTGAATTCTTAAGATGCGTTCATGGTAAATAAAGGGTGTGGATGAACCTTATTTGAATAATTACACACAATTAGAGTCACTATACACAAGTGTACAAAAATACAGTCCTTTTTTGGGAAGCAAGTCCCTAAAAGTCGACTTCACCTACACGAATTGGTCATTTTGTTTCAGTAAACTTTTCTAAGAGCACAAAGAGAAAGCCCTACGATGAGTTTTCTCTTCATAGAACTTATTCCTTCCTTTATGGTCATTACATTTAATCTTATGGCTCTCAAGTCTCTTTCCCTTTTATGGTCCGCACTCAAACCGCTTTTACAAAATATTTTAAAGCAGTGGGGCACAGACGCGTTACATTATGTGTGTGTCCTTCTTTGTGACAGTTGGATTGGGACTGCCAGATGCGGTTGATGCTGCTGTGAGTCCTGATCTTTTTTATCGGGACTGACAGGACCGCGTAGCCGGGCTCCTTGTCCCGATCATTTTTTAATGGGACTACATTCACTCCACCCGCGGATTAAGTCCGTATAATTGTGTAAAAAGAATAAGTCATCACCATTCCGACCACAATGTTTTTACCGCTAAAAACTTGTGAAGGAGAAATGATGATGACTCAAATTCAGTTTAACCTAAATATGGAAAAGTTAAAAGAATCCATTCTTAATTCTGATATGGAATCAGTGATGAAGTCTGTAGCCGTCTTGGTTCTAAATGAATATATGGAAAAAGAGCGTGACGATCACTTAGAGGTTTCACCATACGAACGCAGTGGGGAGCGTAAAGATTACCGAAATGGTTATTATGATCGGGGACTATTACTTCAAATCGGACGGGTTCAGTTGCGGGTCCCACGCACAAGGAGTGGTGAATTTTCTACATCCCTTTTTGAGAAATATCAGCGGTGTGACCAGGCTTTTACGATCGCTATGTTAGAAATGGTTGTTCAGGGCGTGTCTACGCGCAAAGTCAAGAATATCGTTCAAGAGCTTTGTGGTACCAAGGTTTCTAAATCGTTCGTCTCATCTTTGACTGAGAAACTAGATCCGGTCGCACGGAAGTGGGCACAGCGACCGTTAAACACTGAATACTATCCTTATGTGTTCGTGGACGCGATGTATATCAAAGTTCGAGAACACCATAAAGTCGTATCCAAAGCCGTCTACATTGCGACTGCCATCAACAGCCAGAATAAACGGGAAGTATTGGGGATGAAAGTCGATCATGAAGAGAGTTATGAAGCGTGGAAAGCTTTCTTTGAAGACTTGAAAGGCAGGGGACTCCAATCTCCGAAACTTATTATTTCAGACGCTCACGCAGGGTTAAAAAAAGCGATTCAAAAGGCTTTTATCGGCACGGCCTGGCAACGCTGCACCGTCCACTTCAAGAAGAACCTCATCCATTCGATGCCGAAGAAAAACCAGGAAGAATTCAGACGTGACTTGAAGAGTATATTCAATGCCAACACACCTGAGAGTGCAAGGGAATTTAAAGAGAAATTCATCTCGAAGTATCAAGACAACCCAAAACTTGATAAAACGATTCAGAAACTAGAAGAAGGATTTGATGATGCGATTCAATACCTAAGCGAACCGGATCCTTACCACTTGTACATCCATTCAACGAATTCATTAGAACGCGTTAATCAGGAAGTAAGAAAGCGAGAAAGGGTGATCCGCATCTTCCCTAACACGCAATCAGCCTTCCGACTATTAGGAGCTGTGCTCATGGGATATGCCGAAGAGATCAGCGAAAGACGACCGCTTATACGAGCGAAAGGTTATACGGGTAGCGACAAGGCGGCGAAGTGATTTTAGGGGAGGGAAGGGCCCTTCCCTCCCCTAAAATCACAACCACCTCTAGCTTTAATAGGTAAAAATACTGTGGATAGGAATTTACACAAGATTAAGGACTTGACTCACCCGCGCCGCTCGCTGTCCCAATTATCTCTTATTGGGACTACATGCACTTCAACAGCGCCGCTCACTGTCCCGATTATCTTTTATTGGGACTACATCCACTTCAACAGCGCCGCTCGCTGTCCCGATTATCTTTTATTGGGACTACATCCACTTCAACAGGGCCGCTCACTGTCCCGATTATTTTTTATTGGGACTACATTCACTGCATCTGCGGTGGCTCTGTCCCATTACTCCCTTGCCGAAGAACAGAATCGATCAATCCAATGCTTCCTTGAATCCAGATCGCTCGATCCGTTCCTCTTCTTACCAGATAAGAAAAAAGCCTTGAGGACTTCCCCTCAAGGCTTTCATAATTACCCTCCCTGTGGCAAGTAGCCATCAAGGAATAGTGTTAATTCTTTTTTCTTCACTGCGTAATCCTTCTCGGCCTGCTTCAAGCTGAGCTGTTGGTTCTGGATGCTCAGGCGGGAGTCTTCGAGCTGAGATGGTGTGATCATGCCATTGTTCAGAAGAGCTTCTGTTTTTTCATAAAGTGCTTGTGCTTTTTCGACGTTCGACTCGTAGCTCTTGATTTGAGTGTCCAACGTTTTCAGCTGCTCGGCGTATTGGTTCAACAGCAGTTCTAGAGCGTTCTCCTGCTGTTGAAGGCGGATGCGAGCGTTTTGGAGTTCGACTTTGTAGTATTCTTCAAGTTCCTGCTCTGCTACATTTCGATCACTGATGGCATCGTCGTAACGATCTTCTGCATCCTCTAGTTGATCATCCAAAGTGGAGAGCTGTCCTACAAGCTTATCAATTTGAGCTTGAGCCTCTTGTTTTGTACGCGGACCTTGACTAGAGTCTGTTCCAGCATCAGGAGGAAGGGTTTCTGGTAAAACTTCCTTCACTTCAGCCAACTCTTCAATTTGATTTTCAATCTGAGCAATCTGGTCTTCCAGATTCTCTATTTGTTTTCTCATATCAGATCCACCGAGAACAGTTAGGTTGTCGACTTGGCTCACGATATCTTCATACACCGCCACTTGCTTTTTCAAAGTGTCGAGGGATGCATGATTCTTTATCATCGATTCATAAGTTGAGACATTGTAGAGTTCTTCCGGCACCACACCAGGATCCGGAATATCCTCAAGCGTAATCGGAGTATCCAGCGGCTGGTTCAACTTCTGGTTCACTTGGAACTGGCTGAGCTTCACGCCCTGCTGGGCATTCTCTAGCGAGACATTTGCGTTCGTGACGTTCATCTCAGACTGAATGACGTCCATCTCTGACGCTACGCCGTTTTTCCGCTCCACTTTGACGATTTCAAGCTCATCCAGTGCTTTTCCCAGGTTCGCTTTGCTGATCTGTTTGTTCTGCTCGGCTGTCCAGTAGTTCCAAAGCGTCGTGTAGGCCGACAGTTCAGCGGCTTTTTCCTGTTGGAAGTTGCTGTTCTGGTTCTGGACGTCTTGGATTTCACTCAACTCATCAGAAAAGTTGGACTGATAGGCTTGAGAATCACTGTCGATTTCAGGCAGGTCGTTTTGGATCTGGCTGCCGAGGTCGTTCTCTTCGATTTCCTCCGCCGCTTCGTTAAAAGACCAGGACTCGATCCCATCTGCTGCAACGAAGCCGACTGGAATGGAAGCCGTCGCAAGGGCTATGATCATCAGACGATTTCTTTTCTTCAATTGGTGGTTTCACTCCTATGTAGGAAGCAGGACCGAGGCCCTGCTCCGAATTTATTCTGTTACTTCTTCATTCCTCTTTTTCTTCTTTCCTTTTCGGTTGAAAAGGTTCACGATCCGGCGGGACAGCCCGTCGAATAACGTGTAGACGACTGGAATAAGCACTAATGTGAAGATACTTGAGATGCTTAGACCGAAGATGATGGTGATGGCCATCGGCTGCTGGGCTTCGGTTCCCTGCCCGATTCCGAGCGCAAGCGGCACCATACCGAGAACGGTCGTCAGCGTCGTCATCAGGATCGGACGCAGACGGCTTCGACCCGCTTCGATGATCGCTTCTGTACGATCATACCCGCGGCTTCTCAAAATATTGATGTAGTCGACAAGCACGATGGCGTTGTTGACGACAATACCGGCGAGCATGATCACCCCTATGAAGGCTGGAATACTGAGCGGCTGACCTGTGATGTACAGACCACCGAATACCCCGACCGCCGTCGTCGGCATCGAGAACATGATGACGAACGGATATAGGAAGTTCTCAAACTGCACAGCCATCACTGCATACACAAGGAAAATCGAGAAGACGAGCGCCAGGGCAAGATCGCCGAAGGATTCCGCCATGTCTTCCACCTGACCACCCATGGAATAGGAATAGCCATCCGGGAAGTTCAAGTTGTCGAGACGCTGTTCGATATCCTGCGTGACACTTCCGAGGTCACGTCCAGACAATCCACTTGTGACGTTGACCTGCTTCTCCGAATTCTCACGGACGAGCGTCGTCGGTCCTTGAACCTGTTCAAGCTCCGCAACCGTCGCGAGTGGAATGAGCGATCCGTCACTCGTTTGGATTTGCATCGTTTCAAGATCGCTGATCGTGTCTTTTGATTCTTCTGGTAAAACAATTCGGACGTCCAGCTCTTCGCCATCGGTACGATAACGTGTCGCTAACTGACCGCTGAACGCTGCCCGCACATCGGACATGATCTGCTGGTAGGTCAGACCGTACTGCGTCGCCTTGTCACGGTCGACCTGCACCTGGATTTCCGGGCGTCCGCCTTCAGCTGAGCTCTCCGGGTTTTCCACGCCTTCGATATCAGAAATCATGACCACGACTTGGTCGGCCAGTTCAGTCAGGACGTCGTAGTCTTCCCCGTTCAGCTGAATGGAGACAGGATCCCCGCCACCGATTCCCCCTGTAAGAGCTCCGACGGTAATTTCAGCGCCAACGATGTCCTGCACTTTCGTCCGCAGTTCGCTGACCACTTCGGTTGTCGTGATTTCACGTTCACCTGGTGGAACGAGCTGGATCGTATAGCTTGCCGAGTTGGATGACGTGGACAAGCCACCGTCTCCTCCGCCACCGACCGTCAGCTGGTTCGAGGCGATGACACTTTGATAGTCTGCTAGTTTTTCATCGATCTGCATCGTTACGTCTTCGGTATTTTCGAGTGATGTTCCTTCCTGCGTCGACACCGAAATCGAAATCTGACCCTGGTCGGACGACGGAATGAAGGCACTTCCGATAAACGGAATAAGGAATAGACTTCCCGCCACCGCTGCAATCGAGATGAAGATGGTCGACTTCCGGTGGTTGAGCGCCCACTTCAAGATACTTGCATAGAAATTCTTGATTCGATCAAGCAGTCGGTCGAACCAGTATCTGCGGCCATTTTCCTTCATCATTTTTGTTAACAGCTTCGAGGACAGCATCGGGATCAATGTCACCGATACGATCAGGGATGCAATGAGGGCAAAACAGATCGTCAGCGCGAGCGGCGTGAACAGCTCGGACGCAATTCCCTCAACGAACACGATCGGTGCGAATACGACAAGCGTCGTCGTCGTGGATGCAATAACGGCGGGTGCTAATTCGGATGCACCCTCGATCGCCGCTTCCTTCAGCTTGTATCCCTGCTGCCTGTAGTACACGATGTTCTCGAGTATTACGATGGCACTGTCGACGATCATCCCGATCCCGAGGGCAAGTCCACCCATCGTCAGGACGTTCAGCGTGTTGCCCGTAAAGTACATCAGGGCGAACGTACTGATGATCGCGATTGGAATCGAAATCCCGATGACAATCGTTGCACGGACACTCTTCAGGAAGAGCAGGAGAACGATGACGGAGAAAATACCTCCGAAGATGATGTTCATAACAACCGAGCTGATCGACTGTTTAATGAAGTCAGCCGTATCAAGCACGACATTCATCTCGACTCCCTCAGGAAGCTCGCCTTGAATTTCATCCATTGCGCTTCTCACATTGTCGGACACCTCTACCGTGTTTCCGTCCGACTGTTTCAAGACAGAAAGAACGAGGGCTTCTTCGCCGTCGACTTTCGTAATGGTGCTTTGCTCTTTAAACGTATCCTCAACAAAGGCGATATCGCCTACCTTAAGCTGAGCGCCAGCCGGTGTCACGATATTCGTGTCTCGAACATCGTCTACAGACTGAAATTCACCTTGCACACGAATTTGGAGATCCTGGTCCCCTTTTTCAATCACACCTGCAGAGGCAGACTGGTTGGCGCCGTTAATCGCCTGGGCAAGGGACGAGCGCGTCAGGCCGTATTGAGCCAGCTTGCCCGGCTCGACTTCGACTTGCACCTCACGCGTCTGTCCACCCTGCGTATTGACGGAGCCGACGCCGCCTTGACGTTCCAGCATCGGAACGACTTCATCTTCGGCGATCGCTTCAAGCTGTGACAAGTCCGCTCCCTTCAGGCCGAGGGTAATGACCGGCGTCTGTTGGGGGTCGAACCTGAGAATGCTTGGGTCCGCTGCATCTTCAGGCAGCGCTCCAGAAACTTGGTCCACATTCTCCCGGACTTTCAGAAGCGCATTATCTAAATCGGTACCGCTTTTGAAAAACATAAGAATGAGGGACGATCCAAGCTGAGACTGCGACTGGATCGTGTCGATTCCTTCGACTGTACTGATGGCGGATTCGATCGGTTCACTGACTAATCGTTCGACTTCCTGTGGTGCTGCATTGTCATAGTTGGTTGCGACAACCGCAACCGGTAGATCAATTTCCGGATAAAGGTCGATGTTCAGCCCTCTGAAGGAGACAAAACCGAGAGCGAGAATCGCGAGCACAATCATCGTTACCCCTACCGGGCGTTTGACGGACGTTTCAACGAGTTTCAATTAATTCTCCTCCTCGATGAGCTGCACTTTATTCCCGTCATCAAGGGTAATTTGACCTTTCGTCACGACCTGATCTCCTTCAGCAAGGTCACCCGAAACAGCTGTTACATCAGACTGCGCTTCAAGCACTTGAACCGTCTTACGTACCGCAATATTCTCTTCATCTACTACGTAAACGAACGCCTCTGTTGAATTTTCGACAACAGCGGAGGTCGGTACGAGAAGCGTCTGTTCAAGCGTCGTTTCCGGCATATTGATCGTCAAAAGCATACCGGGTTTGATTTTCTCTTCATCATTCGAAATGACGGCTTCAATTGGATAAAGTCCCGTGTCATTGGTCACAGGCGAAATGTAGGACACGCTCGCCGTGAACGATTCCCCTAAAGGATCAACATTGACCGAGTAGTCACCTCCACTTTGGAACAATGGAAGCTTCTCTGCATTGACACTGATTTCCGCTTTGATCGGGCTGACATCCACAACCTGAGCAACGGCCTGTGTGTTGGAAACCGGATCGCCGATTTCTACATCTACCGAGACCACTTGCCCGCTTACATTCGACGTAATCGCTGCATCATTTAGCGCGTCATGAGCCTGTGCAAGCTGCGTTTGGGCCTGACGAAGCGACACTTTCGCCTGCTCGACTCCGATTTGAGCTGAATCAAGCTGCTGCTGGGCCTGTTGAACCCCGATTTCCGCCTGGTCTACAGAGTTCTGTGACGAAGATCCGCCAGATTCTGAGCTGTTTTTCGCCGATTGCAGGGCGTTCTCCGCCTGTTTTACACGGACTTGAGCATTTTCGAGCTCCTGCTCAGAAACCGCTCCTGCGTCGAACAATTCCTGCGTACGCTCAAGAGACTTCTTCGCTTGGTCCAGTTCGATTTGAGCATTCTCTACGTTGACTGACGAACTCGAGCTGTTACTGTTCCCTTGAATTTTCGCTGCCTCTAGCTGCTTCTTCGCATTCGCAAGCCCCTGTTGAGCCTGCTGACGCTGATTGACCGCTGAGTCTACACTCTTCTGAGCCGACTCTACAGAAAGCTGCTGCAATTCAACGTTATCCTGGGCTGAGCCTGCATCAACACGGCCAATCACCTGACCCTGCTTGACGTAGTCGCCTTTCTGGATTTCCAATGCCACGAGTTCACCCGATGTATTGGGAACGATACCCGCCTGCTGGTTGGCAATCGCGCGTCCATTGATCTGCTGTTCAAGCGTCAAATCGCCACGCGTCACTTCTCCCACTTCTACAGGTGTTACGGTCTCCTCTTCTTCCCCGTCCGCTGACTGAGCAGCCTGCGAACAAGCACCAAGGACCATAAGAATCACAATAAGTCCACTTATCTTTATGAAATTCTTCACTCTATTTTCTCCCCCTACTCTTTCTTTTCTCTCACATCAATCCGCATCTCATGGCGGATCATCTCTACTTCATGCTGGAACTCCGGCTGATCAGCAAATGGCGTCAGCATTCCCTTGAACAGCACAAGTTTCGGCTGCTCCTCGAGAATCTCTTCTTCCATAAACCCAATCGCCTCCATCAGCTCCTGATTCTTCTCGTCGGATAAGTCTAAATCCCCAAGCTTATCGCGCATTCTCATCAGCATTTCCTGAACCATCTTACTCTGATTCTTTTTATACTCCACAGGGAAATGCGTCACAATCATCTCTTCCGTGATTTGAGGAGCATGCTCCTCCTCCATCATTCCTGCCACAGCATCCATCGTCCGTCTTACAATAAACTTCGACAACTTGTGTAAGTCCAAGTCCAAATCGTCAATGATCAACCACTTCATGTAGCTTTGGATAAAGCCCTCCAACAAAATCGCGGCATCAATCGATTTACTATGTAAAGCGTCCCCATAGATACTCATTAAGCTGCTGCGCGCCCACCTGAAGCTGTGCTGCTTAATCTCCAGGAAAAACTGACTATTCGTATCATGCATTTTGACATTCTCCTGCATGTGCATGATGATGAATTCCTTATTCGACACCAATCCACTCAAGAGAACCTCAAGCTGCGTCGCCAGCATATCCTCAGGTGCCAGATTCTGCTTTTTGACCTCGTTGACCTGATCCATCAATCC
The DNA here is from genome assembly GCF_020171725.1 of Halobacillus litoralis. Taxonomy (GTDB): domain Bacteria; phylum Bacillota; class Bacilli; order Bacillales; family Halobacillaceae; genus Halobacillus; species Halobacillus litoralis_F. The sequence continues at coordinate 55,527 of NZ_JAIVAJ010000005.1, forward strand.
GTAATAGTAATATTGGTGGATCTGCATGATCAAGTCTTCCTTCGAGTCAAAATGAAGATAGAATCCTCCCTTCGACACGCCACTCTGATCCGCAATCTGCTGAATCGAGGTCTTATGAAAGCCGTTCTTCGCAAACAGTTTCATTCCGTTCTCGATGAGTCTACGTTTCTTCTCATTCAAATGTTTCACTTCCTTACGATTTACTGCTGTATCTATCTAAGCTGACTAGCTGAATTTCGAGGTGACTGTACGGTCAGTACACTGAGGACTATACTAGATTAAGAGGAATATTGCAACTTCATAACGGATTATTTACGATGTTGTCACAACTTGCAAAACGGGTGCAAACCGGTGACGGTTCTCTTGTTTCATGCTGGTGAAACATGGGGGACGGTTCTGCTGTTTCACTACGCCGGATTGTGCACAAAAAAGGATTCCCACGCAAGAGTTTTTCTTACGTGGGAATCCGATCATTCAAGCTTATTCCGTTTTCTGCAGGAACTTGTTCGTGCCGTCTGACAGTCTAGGTGACTGAGATAGTCGATTTCGAACTTGATCACTTAAGTCATCCATCTCTTCAATGAATTTCTCACTGGAAGCGATAATTCGTTCCGATGACTCTTCTGTCGTCTTCAAGGCTGCGAATACATTGTCGAATGATTCCTGAAGAGCTTCCATCGAAATCGCCGGATTCTCCATCAGCTTCGTCGTATTCTCCGTGTTTTCCTTTAAACTGCGCGAGTTCGAAAGCAACAGTTCTTCTGTCGCTTTGTTGACTCCATTGACCGTATCAATGACCTGCTTCTGATTATTCAAGGCAAGCTGGATGGCAGCTGAGACGGTAATGATGTTCTTCGTGAGCGTGACGGCATTACGGATCGATTCTTTCAGTTTCTCATTGTTGTTCTTAATGATATCAACAGAGGACATGCTCTGGTTCAAGACAACCTTCATCTGCGTCATATTTCTCGTACGCGTAATGATCTTCTCTTTTGCTTCTGTGAGAAGAGCCGTATCATACTGCCCTTCCCTTTCTTTTTCCTTGAGAAGATCGAACAGTTTCTTGCCTAGATATATCTGTTTTTCCAGCTCATACACACGCTTCTGTGCGTTCTCTTTGATGAGCTGCAGCTCAACGCTGTCTTCTTCCAGCTTGTCCTTGCCCGCCAGCAGGCTACGAATGATGACTTCGATTTTGCCATCGATGGTTTCGTATTTCTTCATATAACGTTCAATCGGCTTTGTTTTGCTTAGTTTATAGAAGAACTTTTGAACGCCGTTGCCTTGTGTACGTTTCGGATCCAGATCAGAGACGACTCGTTCAAGCTCATTCAGTGTTTGAGGAATATCATTGTTACTTTTACTCATCAAGTCGTTGACTGGCCGTTTCATCGTCTCCATGGCTTGTCCGGCATCATGCTGTTCTTTTTCCCCTAAGTCCGACAGTTCCTTCAACAGATGAGAGACGGAAGGGTCATTCGAAGATTCAAGCCTATCCGCATATTCTTCTGCTTCTTTGTTCAAACGGTCGATGTCTTCTTCCCTGATCAGCGAAACATCCACATTCTCCTGGCTCACTTCAACGTCCTTACTTTTATCGGTCGAGCTCATAGTATCTTACTCCTTTCCGATCACGCGTTGCTTTAGTCCGAATTGTTGTATTTAGACGATATAATCCCTTTCTTCTTCTCAAAGCTCTGGGAGTGACTCTCCTCTTCTTTTCTTTCCAGTTTCTCAATAAATAACCGTAAATCTTCTATGGCCTTCAGCAGGTCGTCCTTCTTTTCTTCCTTATTAATAGAAGAAAGACTTTCGAATGACTCGATAAAAGAAGGAACATCACGGTCTACCATTGTCTCTAATGAGAACTTCTCCTCGATATCCAATTCTTCTATTCGCTTATACTGCTTTGCGGTTCGTTCTTTTAAATCAATCCATTTCTCTTGGAGGTCAGGGTGTCTCTCTAAATACGGGAACTCCCAGCTATTAAACTCTTCTGCGATGAGTGTGTCTTCATGATGATCCGTTGTCGATTGTTCTTTTTTACTGCCATACTCTATATACGAGTTAAGGTACGCAAAAAGTTTCATCGAAAATTCACTGAATGTATCTCTTAACGCTTTTCTACGAGCAAATTCTTCTTTCATATAGGTTGGACTGAACATTTTACCATCTTCGTTGATATCTAGTCTGGCAATCAGTATTTCTTTAGAATCACTGTATAGTTCAATCGTCGCTCTGAACGGCCTTGAGGAAGGGATAACTGCCGTGATCAGAATGTCATCCCAGTACATGTCCAAGATGGTACGGGTTTTCATTTCTACGACTTCGTTTATATGGAGATCAAAGCGGATGGATCGTTTATTTTTGGTGACTTGCTTCATTTTTCTAATGGAGTGGAAATCTATGAATTGCTGGTACTCGGAAAGGTAGGGAAAGAATGTTTTTTCAAGGTTTTTTAGTGTGGTTGAGTAGAGGTCTTCCATGGTTCTTCAGCCCCTTTATGGTATTTCACTAATACTTTTGTTCAATATATTATATGTTTCTAGAATACCATATACGTAGTTGTGAAGCGAAGGAGAGAGGATTCTAGTGTAATTTGATCCAACAGACGCGGTTTTACAAATTTTAAAATTATTCATCAGTGTTGTAAGAATACCATAAATTCAAAAAAACTACTTAAAAAGGAGATTACTAAAACAATTTTTCTGAGAATGGCACACCATCACCTTTGTACTTATGTCCGCATTATATAACCATCAATAATCCTCTCTCCAAACATTCTTTAGGGGTAGAAATCAATTAAAATTACTTTTAAAAAAAGTCAAACTCCAAAGAGAATGACTTCTAATGCCTACGATTAATTATAAATTAGCGGAAGTTTTTCTAGATGCCTCATCTTTTTTATTAGTGTATTTCCCTTCAGCTTTAGTTTTATCTAATACTACCGCAATAGTTTTTAAGATAATGCTGATATCTAATAAAAGCGAATAACTCCGAATGTACAAGAGGTCAAATCTCAACTTGTCTTCTACATCTGTTGTGTACTTTCCCATAACTTGTGCATAGCCTGTAATTCCAGGTTTAACAGTGCTTCTGTAATTGTAATCCTTGTGATTTTTAATGAATTCCTGCATAAAAGCTAATCGTTCTGGCCTTGGACCAACTATTGACATATCGCCTTTTAATACATTAACCAATTGAGGCAATTCATCAATCCTAGTTCTTCTTATCAATTTTCCAATTTTAGTGATTCTTTCATCCTCTGAAGATGAGAGTACCGGTCCCGTATCCTTCTCGGCATTACAAACCATGGAACGAAACTTATATATCGTAAATTCACAGTTATTCTTTCCTAGTCTTTTTTGTGAATAAAAGACGGGAGCCTTAGGTTCTTGTAACTTAATTAATGTCCCTGTAATGAAGAAAATTGGTGACAATATAATAAGGGAAATAAAAGAAAATCCGATATCAATCACCCTCTTGATAATCAATTGGTCCGAAGACAAACCAAAAGAACTAACTCCTAACAGCATAGTATCATGACTATGGGTAACGATAGACTTAGACAATAATAATTCATATAAGGCTGGAACTATAAATACATTTTTATTTAGTTTCATAGCATGATACATGATTTGACTTTTCTTTTGATCATCAAGGTTCGATCCAAGTACAACAAGGTCAAACTTTCCCAGTTTCTCTTTTATTAAATTTAATTCTGTCGAAGAACGGAGAAACCTAACTTGGTTGTAACTATCACTTTGTTTTTGAAGCACATTCATTAATTTAGTAGATTCATTCTCATCACCAACCAAAAGCACATGCTGCACTTTTTTGGAGTTATACAGATTTTTAAATGATACTTTCCAAAATATCAATGATGATGTACGAATAATAAGTGCTAAAAGTATTATTGAACGTGGTAGGGCAAATTCCCTGAGAAGAAAAGATGCCCCCATAGTAATCACTACAAGTGTAAGTTCTGTAACAATAATACTACTTATTACTTTAGAAGAGGTTTTCTTCATAAAATTATAATAATCATAGATGAAATACATCATTAAACTCGCTAATAAAATCCACGGAAGCAATGACAAAAAAGCCTCCCAATTACGTGGATCGATTTGAACATAACGAAATCTAAAAGCAAAGTAGTATGATAAAAAAACAATAGCTAAATCAATCGAAAGAATTAAATATGCATTTAGCTTATTACTCGTCATTAAAATACTCCTATCTTGTGGTTCACTAGCGATAGTATAACACAGTATTATATACAAGGGTATAACCTACTAAGCTAAGAGTTGAATTCTACTATCGTTTTATTGATCTCATTAAGATAGTTACTAGAGACCCTCTTATCTGACATATTCTGTGCTGTTTTTACTCCGTTCGCTACAATCCTCTTTTTCAGATTATTGTCTAGAGTGAATATTTCACTTAATTTAGTTCTAATTCCTTGAATATCACCTGGTTTACAAAGAAATCCATTTATTTCATCTTCAATAACGCCATCAATTCCTTCTCCTTTGGAACCGATTGTTAAACAACCTTTAGCCATAGCTTCTAGATATACTACACCAAAAGTTTCTGGGGAGCTTATCATGATAAATATATGGGATACTTCCATTAATTTCAGAACTTCTGAACGGGGGATAAAGCCTTTGAAGTCCACCTCTTCTTCTAAACCACACTTTCTTACAAGCTTTTTCAGCCTATTTAGTTCAGGCCCATCCCCTGCAATAGTTAGCTGAAAGTTTTGTAAGTTTTTTAAAGAAGATAGAGCTTCAATGACATTATCCACTTTCTTTTGGCGAATTAACTTACATGCAATTAAAATTTTCACTCTACTCGCATTCTGGTTTTTTGTAACAAGAGTAGTGGGTTCAATGATATCCTCGTCATTTATTCCTGACGGTATTACTACCATGTCCTGTTCACTTCTAAATTTTAGAGGTAATTTTGAATATTGATGTTCTAATTTTTCTGACCTGAAAGCCAATTTTTCAACATATTTTTCAACTCGCTTATACAGTGAAAATCTGAGTTTACTTCTTGTTAACTCTAGAAGATCTGAATAATGGAAACCATGGATATGTGGCGCCTCAACACATTGCGATACATGGTGAGCAATATAGATTGAAGGCGATATCATATGTGAAATAACCACATCAGGCTTTTTATTATTAATAATTTCAAGAACCTTTTTACTGAAACTACGAATTTCATAGCTTGAATAATAAAATTTCGGAACCTTACCGATTGGAAGCCTTACAACTTTAACCCCATCAAGCTCAAATTCGCCGCTTTTGACCTTTGTAAATTTGTTCTTGATTTGCTTGGTTAGTAAATTGATGGGGAAATAATAATATGGCCAGACTCTTACTACTGTAACTTCTACCCCCGATTCAACCCAGTTTTTTGTGAATTGATGCAAGGCATAAGATACTTCCTGGTTTGTTTCTGTCTCATAGCCGGGATATAAAGTCGTAATTAATAAAATTCTTATATCAGATCCCACACTTTCTTATAACAACACATAACATTGATGTCAACGACTTAACAAAGCATTAATTTTTCTCTTCAAAATGCCTGAATACGAATTGTTTTTTTGTTTTAATTGCAAATTAAGATCATCGAGTTTATTGCTAATAACATTTAACTGGTTAGAAATCTCTTTTTGATTCTGATTTAAATTTGATAATTCTTTTACAATCATTTTCGTATCATTACTAGAAGAATTTTTTAAAGGTTGACTTATCTTATGCTTACTGCTTGCTTGATGATCGGATAACATATCACCTAGCTCTTTAGTAAGTTTAATTGTATTAGAATCATTAACATGAGATTTCATATCCCAATTTTTCACTTGGTTCAATTCGCTCTCGGTCATTACCTGCAAATGTCCTTTTATGCTTTCCAAAATTTCATCTCGATACCTTGAAAATATCAAGGAATTCGAAGGAGAGTACCATTTCTCTAACCATTCCATACTCTCTTTGTCCCCTCTTGCTTTTTTCTTTAAAGTAGTCATCATTTTATTTTCCCCTGTATAATGCGAGGTTATATAAGTAATGACATTCTCATGTTTGATCGGGTTCTTTATCAGATGATTCCTCGCCTCTTTGATTGAGAAAAGCTTATGAAAATCTAGGGAGTTATCAGTCAATTTACCATTTTCGAGAACATTCTCTAGTAGTAATTTCCTGAAACATTTCCAGCAATTATAGCACGGTTTCCCAACCTCACCTCTTATACAGGATTGAGCAATCTCACTATACTTGGACTGTAAGACTACCTTTGAAGTTCCGACCTCACTGATCCCCGCTACCACTAAATTAAATGGCATTCCTACTTTAGAAAATAAGGATCCCCATCTTTTATAGTGAGTTCTTTCAGGGTAATTTTCAAAGTTATTATGTCCAACCTTATAACTGGACTCTAGTACTGTACCAAATGCAATGCTATCTAAATTATAAAAATCAGATAGCAAAAGAGCTGGAATTGAATTCGACACATCGACAGGAAAGCCGACTGGTTTCCTTATATATTCAAAATCACTTACAGTTTTTGTTATGAACTTACCTCTTTTTTCAATATAATTGCATGCGTAATGAGCTGCTTCACTTTTATATAATGATTTTGTTCCCTCGCTCATGTACCGATCCAAGAAAAAAGACTTAGTTTGGTTTGGCATTAACTCTAAAGCTGCAGTAGAATCTACTCCACCACTGAAAGCGAGAGCTGGCACACCTTGATTGGGAATGCTTCTAGTACTTAAATTTTTATCGACACTATGAATTACTTTTTTGGTAGTTTCATAAACTTTATCAGCAAAAGGTTGACTTACCTCAAAATTAAACTTGATGGTATTTCCTAAGAAAGGATACGTCATTAAAAGTGAGGCTAAACCCAAGATGTCCGGATGGACATCTTCCAATGACCAAGAATCAGGCATTTCAAAAAAACAGGTTGGTTGATTAAACTCAACCTTACCATAATTTCTACTATCTCCTTCTTCTAATTCAAAGCTAAAGATTACTCTACTGCCCTCAGATGAAACCGATATTATCATTCAAACACCTTACCTTCTTTTAATTTGTTCTATTAAATATGATGCGATTTCGTCTGCCCCGTTTTCTACAACAAGTTTTTTAGCGTTTCTTCTCATTTTCTCATTCAATGTTGGATCCATGACTGACAAAACACGTTCTCGCAGAACAGACTCTTCAATAGGTTCTCGAACCACAATACCCGCTTCAGCTGCTTCCGCTTTTTTAGCTCTAGATAATTGATCATCAGTCTTGGTATCCTCATTTGGTATAAAAATTGAAGGAACGCCAAAATACATTAATTCATGATAGGTGTTATAACCTGCGGCAGTAATCGCTAGGTCAAAAGCTTCATAAAATCTTGAATTAGGATAGTCCCTTATGACAAATAACCTATCACGGAAAATGTTTTTACGTTTACCAATTACTGACTCACCCAAAACGATATAAATATCATCTCGTAGGCTAAGTAAGTTTAAAACTTTATTCAGAGTAGAGTTAATATCATTAATATTACCCGCACCTAATTGGACATAAATTATAAAGCCATCATCCGGGATACCCCACATTTTGCGAACATCTTTTTTAGACAATGTTTCATTTTTATCTAAATATATAACTGGGTTGCAGTGTAGTTTATTACTATCTAGTTCTTCACTTAGTTCTCCTGCTTCCCCAGGAACTATTACTTTATGGAAGTTTCTTTCTTTATCCCCTGAAACTTCTTTTTTACCTTTTTTATGTTGACCTCTTCGAACCCAAACTCTCTCTAAATCATCAGCTTGTTTCATCGATGAGATTAATCCAGCATAAGGAAACGCACCGTCGAACACTAGCGTATTTGGGCGATGCAACTCCAAAGCGGTCCCAAGTTGATCTTTAAGAAGGTTGTTCCACTGTGTGGATGAAACATCTTTTGGGAACAACATCTTTGAAGGTAAGTGATATCCCAGAAAACCTTCTTGCAATATTAAATGCATTGCAGAGCTAGTAGCAAAAAATATAATCTCCCTCTCCGGATCAATTTGTCTCACCCGGCGTGCAATTGCCAAAAGTCTTGTCAAATGGCCAAGCCCTGCTCCATTAGTAGGAACAAAAATTATCCCTTCTCCACTAGAAGGTATCGGTTGTATATTAGAAGAGTCACTAGATGTGTTTGATGTCTTCGGTTTGGTTATCAAATCTCCACTTTTAGCTTTATTGTATAATTTAAACAATCTGAACGGAAGTTTAATTACATCTTTCAATGACCTTCTCGATCTAATTATCGCATCCCCTATATGAAAACGTACATTGTTGTTTGAAGACAAGTTATGTACAGTCTGACGTGCATTTTTCAAGCTCTTATCTTTTTTACGTATTAAATCTTTTTGTTTCTTAATTTCATTTTTGTACTTTTTAATATCGTCTGAACTAACGCTTTGATTTTCACTTCTTCGATTCAATAATATATTTTGGATATTGTCCATCTTTTTCTTCTGTTCTACTGCTACCTCAACTAACGGTTGTAAGGAATCAGTATTAGAAAGATTTGTTTGTTCATCTTCTAACTCTTTAAAATAGTCCTCATATTTCTTTAACATTTTCTCAAGTTCGTTCATGTGTTTTACAGAGGGACTCTCTATAAGCTCCTTTTTCAACTTACGGATTTCCTCTTTTCTTTTATCCAACAATTCTTTTCTATTTTTTTGTTTTTGGAAACTATCTTTCTCAATTTGAAGGAAATACGTCTCTTCTAACTCTAACCACGAAGATAAGGTCTCTACGGAAGCGACTTCACTAATATTAAATTCAACTTTTTGTTCTCTCTTATTGCCTACAAAATAAATATATTTATCTTGGATTGACAATTCTATTTCCGCAAAATATGGAAGGACCGTCTGCATAAAATTATAAACATAGAAAGTTTGTTTATGATCATGAAACCTCAAATAGCCAAAAGGAACTGTTATTACAATCACTCCATCTTGGTTAAGCATTTCATAAAGTGGTGTTAGAAGTTTTTCAGGGTTTGAAAAATGTTCTAATACTTCTCCTAATATTATAGTGTCGTACTTCTTATTCAAACTATTGTGTTCAAGAACACTTTGCAGAGAAAAGTTCACATTCTTTTTTACTGTTTCCGATTCTTTGCTTAGCTCTTGAAGTGCATAGTCAATACTTTCTTGCTCTATATCAATTCCTGTAACTTCAAATCCTTCTCGTCCTAATAAAATGGAGGTAATACCTTGACTACAACCTACGTCAAGAATTTTATTTCCCTTAGCTTGTTTACACATCCAATGAACTCGATTCTGTGCCGCTATGTGCGAAGCTTCTGCATTGATATTACCGTAATATCTTTCGTTAATTTTGTCATTATTCGGTGCCATACTTAGCTCCCCTTACTATAAAGTGTTCAAAACGTATAAATACTTTTTAATCAATCGATCCCACGAATATTCTTCCTCGAATTCATGGCTGCTACATTCTATATCATTCCTATTTTTCATAATTAAATCTATCATTTTATTGATATCTCTTGAGTTAGCATTTGCAGATACCCCTAAGTTGTACTTCTCGATTAAAGATTTAATTTCACCATCACCAATTAATAGAATAGGGATCTTAAAGCCTGCATATTCAAACAGTTTGCTTGGTATTACATATTTAAATAGTTCCGAACCTTTCAAACTAATAACTCCGATATCAGCTTTGGCATACCAAGATGCCAATTTATTTTTATCAGAAATACCATTAATAAAGTGAACATTAGACAAATTTTTCTCTTCAGAATACTTGACTAATTTCTCTTTCTCAGATCCCTCACCTACAAAATATAAATTGTAATTTTGATCATCCTTAGAGGAAGCTGCATCTATCAAATGACTCAAACCTTGTGCATAACCAAGATTTCCAATATACATAATATTCACATGGTTTTCATCTGTTGTTCTTGTCTTAACATGATTGTTGATCCAATCTGGAATTCCATTCGTTATAATTGTGAGCTTATCCGGCTCAATTCCTCTACTAACTAGTAACTTTTTAGTTCTAGGGGTAACTACTATTATCTGATTACATCTCTCATAGCAATAGTGCTCAAACCACTTCAAATATTTAAATAGCATACTTTTCTCATCTAATGCATTTACAGCAACGGCTGAGTCTGGCCATAAGTCCCTTATTTCCATTATCCATTTTTTCCTAAACGTAGTTAAGTAAACCCCAACTAAATTCACAATGAAAGGTGGGGATGTTGTAATGAATTTAGCTATTTTATGACGAGTCATAACAAATGGAGCCATGAAGATACAGAAGAATATAAATATAATTTGATTTAACAAGCGAACTATTGTTGAAGTTGATTTAAAGGTTATTGAAGGGCTCCTGTGTACTTTTTTGCAGTATTTCTCATACTTCACATAGTCATTTATTTCTTTATATAAATCACTTGAAGGGTAATTGGGATGGCTTGTTATTACGTGTATATCTTTGTGCAAAGATAATTTCCTAGTTAGATGTTCGGCTCTATTGCTAGCTGCTCCAATTTCCGGTGGGAAATGATGAGAAATCAATAAGATCGACTCTTTTTCCATTAGAAATCACTCTCTATTTTATTATACAGTTTTACTAACTTCTTAGATTCGCTTAACCAAGTAACTTCATCTGATGCAGTAATACAATTCTGCTTGTAGTATTCATAGTCATTTTCTATAGTAATTATAGATTTAGCAATGTCTTTCGGTGTCTCTTCACTGCATACTCCCGTCTGATAATTTTTTACTACAGAACATTTTCCAGGATGGTTTGAAGAAACTGTTGGTAGGTATGCCTGCATATACTCATATACCTTATTAGGTGTAGACAAATAATTATTCTTACATGTATTCTCATACATCACTAACCCTATGTGAGCCAATTTTGTATAAGCAGATAAATCTTGTGATGAAACCTGTGGATGGAAAAATACCCTCTTTTTATATATTCCATCTCTTTGAACTTTCGTTTCAAGTTCTCGCTTCAACCTACCATCTCCAAGTAAAATCAATATATAATTTGAGGGAAGATATTCTAAAGCTTTTATACAGTCATCTAATCCTCTCTCAGGATTTATCCCACCTTGGTAATATAGAATTCGATCAGAATTGTTTAATTTGAATAAATTATGGAAATAATCGTCACTCAGTGTTTTGCCATTCGCTTTTTCAGGGATATTTTGAATGATAGTAAATGATCTGTTTACTAGAGAATAGCTTTTTTGTAAGAAATCCTTCAATAAACTGTTTACAGTAATAATGTGGTCTACTTTTTTTAACAACTGCTTTTCTATCGCTCGTCCTATTATTTTCTCTAATACATGTTTACTAGCCATCTCGTTAAATATTTCATGAGCATCATACACCAAAATAGACTTAAATTTCTTTTTTAATTTTGTTCCAAACTGAAGGGTATTTAGATCATGACAATGAATTACATGTATATCAAGATCCCTGGTAAGTAAGTCCTTTTGAAGATAATTATAAAACTGTTTAGTAGCTAACAGATCCTTGTATAACTTCACTCCACTATTTAAGTACCGAATAACAGGTTTTTTTCTGCCATTCAATCTTCGCATCCTCTTTATTTGTAGAGGAATTCTTATTATATTTATATTGTCATGTAATCTAGGAGTAGGAATGTTAAAGTCTACAAATAAGCAGTAGATATACACTTTGTGTCCTGCTTCAGCAATTGCTCTCGCTTCCCTTTTTACCCTTGCATCATAAGTAATATCTTTAAATAAAACCATTACTACATCCATTATTTACTCCTCATATATTCTGCATATCTTGGCATGATTTCCGATACTTTACCAAATGCCTCTTGCTTTCCGTTATTTATCCACAACACTCTATCGCATATGGACTTTATAAGTGATGCAGAGTGAGACACTATTATGACCGTTGAGTTACCCTCGATTTTTTCCAGAATCACTTTCTTACTCTTTTCTTTAAAGTTCTGATCCCCCACACCTAGTACCTCATCTATAAGAATGACATCTGAATTTAACGTAACAGCTATAGAAAAAGCCAACCTAGACTTCATTCCTGATGAATAAGTTCGAATTGGCTCATTAATAAAGTCCCCGAGTTCTGAAAATTCAACGATATCTTCATAATTTCTGTCAACTTCTACTTTCTTGTGACCTAACATTAACCCATTCAAATAAATATTTTCTTTTCCACTTAATTCAGGGTTAAAACCTGTCCCCAAGGAAAGCAATGTTGGCAACCCACTATGGTACTCAATTTCTCCTATATCTGGCTCGAGTACGCCACCTAACATTTTTAATAGAGTACTCTTGCCAGATCCGTTCCTACCTAATACACCTAAAACCTCACCTTTTTTTACGGTAAAATTAATCTCCTTTAATGCCCAATATACATTATCTCTTTTTCTTCGGAAGGAATATTTTCTCTTTTTTGATAATGGATAGGATATTCCAATATCTTTCACTTCAATTACTGTATCCATTAAATCACCTTCACGTATTTTTTATCGTATTTATAGATTAAATGTAGACCAACCAACGTAAATATAATTGATGCAATCAGTAAAATTCCAAGTTCTAAAGTTAGAGGGGAATCTTGATACATCAATATGTTCCGATATGACACTATTAATAGCGTCAAAGGATTTATATATAAGTATTTAACTATCTCTTCGGGTACAGTAGATAATGAATATAAGACAGGAGATACATATAATAGAACTCTCGTAACATATTGCATTAGATTCTTAATATCTTTGAAATACACACCGATGTGTGCGAGTATCAGCATCATAGGAAATAACCAACATAGATGCAAAAGTAATATGAAGGGTAATAATAAAGAGAAGATTGATAATGAATCTCCATATACTACTAAAAAGATCAATAAAACCGTCAAACTTATAAGAAACTTAATAGTGTTTATTGATAACTTAACTAGAACAAAAACAACCTTAGGAACGTATATTTGCTTTATAATATTCCCTTTTGATTGTATAGAGTTAGTAGCATCCACCAAGCAAGAAGTAGTCCATTTTAATGGGATTAAAGCAATGAATAAGAACACGGGATAGTCCGGACCTCCACGATCTAAAATAACATGGACAAGAAAATAAAAGATACACATATACAAAAGCGGATCTAATATCCACCAGAAGAATCCCATATAAGTCCTTGCTACGTTTGACTTTAGTTCCGATTTAGTCAAATGCCATATTAAATCTTTATATCGACTTATTGTTTTGAATAAATTACCTATTATCACTTTTACACCTTCAAACCCTAGTATTATACACAATTAATGGTTAACCTATAGTTAAGGTTAACCATTAAATTTTAATTAACTTTTACTATTAAGAAAATACTATTTCAGAGTTATTATTTAAAGTATCACCGATCTTATATATTTTCTCATCTGAAAAGTCTTTAAATGCATTCCTTGTATCGATGATTATCTTGGATTCATTAAAAACTTCTGTAAGGTTATAGAAACTGTGATTTGTCACCATAATTACTGCATCAAAACTCAACAAAGATTCACTATCGTAATCAATAGAGTTTACTTTCTCATTATTATTATCAAGAAAACTTTGTGCATGCGGATCATGATAGAATACCTTAGCACCTTTCTTTTTCAAAAGCTCATATATCTCTAAACCTGGAGATTCACGCAAATCGTTTATGTTTGGTTTATATGCCATTCCTAAGATCAAAACTTTTGAACCATTTATGGGTTTCGTGTGAGCATTTAGTGCCTCAGCTACTTTACCAATAACATAATTAGGCATGCTTTTATTTATTTCTTGAGCTAAGTCAATATATCGACTATAGAAGTTTTCTCCTTTTGCTTTCCAAGCCAAATACATAGGATCGAGCGGGATACAGTGGCCACCTATACCTGGTCCAGGTGTGAAAGGCATATACCCAAACGGCTTAGTACTAGCTGCTTCTATAGTCTCCCATACATCAATTCCAAGTTTATCGCATAACATAGCCATTTCATTAATGAAAGCGATGTTTACACTTCTAAAAGTGTTTTCTAGTAGCTTAGACATTTCTGCTACTTTCGGAGAAGATACGGGTACCATCCTGTCTATGATTTGCTCATAGAGCATAGTTCCAATATTGGTACATTGCTTTGTAACTCCACCGATTACTTTAGGTGTATTTTTAGTATTGAACTTTTTGTTTCCTGGATCGACTCGCTCAGGTGAAAAACACAAGAAGTAATTCTCGCCTGCATAATACCCTTCATTTTCTAACTCTGCTTGAATAATCTCTTCTGTAGTGCCAGGATAAGTAGTACTTTCCAGTGTAATTAAAATACCAGGATGTACATATTTTTTGATTTGTTCTAAAGCTGAGAGTATAAAGGACATGTCGGGTTCCTGTGATTTTGTCAATGGTGTGGGCACACAAATACTGATACAATCTAGTTCTTGAATGTATGAATATTCAGTGGTTGGGTAAAAGTTTTTACCTACAAATCTTACTAGTTCCTCTTTATGAACATCTGAAATGTAAGAGTTAAACTGTTTCAATTGGCTGATTTTATCCTCATTTAGATCTATCCCATAAACATCATAACCTGATTTTGCAAACTCTAGTGCTAATGGAAGACCTACGTAACCAAGTCCTATCACACCAACACGAGCACTTCTGTCATTTATTTTTCTACTCAAATTCTGAAATTGATTTTCATGCATTGTATCAACCCTTCCATTGTTTTCTTCTAATTTTTCTATACAATTGTGAAAATGTAATAAGGTGTTTATTTTACTTCATCCACCAATTTGTTGAAGAAACTAATATAAGTATTCACAAGCTCATTCTCATTTTGTTCAGAGTCCTCAGCATACAGAATGTTTTTCAATGCAAAGTATCTTGCCTTTATTTGTTCGTCTTGCGCTTCTTCATATCTGCTCAACGCTTTTTTGGATTCTTCAATTTCTCCTAGTAACAAATATGATTCAGCTGCGAAAACATGTGCTTTTGATGGTAACATAACATTCACCTTATCTGGGATATTCTCCGAAGAATATTCCATCTGATGCTCCATTTGTTCTTCATACTCTTGCACTGCCATTTCTAAGTTAGACTGTCTATTTGAGGGGTTTTCCTCAGCATAAACAATATTTTGTGCTATATATGGATATGCATACTGCACACTAAATTCATTTAGGCTTGTTGCCCTCTTGAGGTACATTATAGAGCTTTGCTTTTCCCCCAAATCGTTATACAAGTTAGCGGTATCATAGAGGGTCTTGTGATATTGTGGGTTCATACTTACAGCTTTCTCCAGGTTTCTTATTGCAGCTTTCTTAACCTCTTCACTTTGTTCTTTTTCATATGAAGTGACATAAACTTCAGCTAGCTTCAACCGATATTCGGGGTTCCATGGGTTGTATCTTATTGCGTTTATATAAAGCTCTTCAGCTGCCCCAAGTGAAATATCCTTACTCGAGGCATCTGACTCAATAGTTGTGGCAGCATAGAACCTTATATTGAAAAACAGAGAAATAGCTACAAATGTGACAACAGGAATTAACAATAATACCCATTTTTTATTAATATAAAATTCGGCCAGACTATTCGGATTAATCGATAAAAGAATCATTATTAACAACACCATTACAAAGGAACCATATCTCATATTGAAATCCAGCATTGAATGCATAAGCAAAACCGATGATGCCAATAACGCTGCCAAATGTGTAACATGTGGGAATGCAAATTGATTCTTAGAAACCTTAAAAAGCCAACAGCCTAATAAAATCATAATAATCGTGAAACCACTCCACCCAATTTTCAGTAACTGGTCTAAAAAGAAACTATGTGTTTCTGTAGCCCAAAAAGGAAGATTTTGATGTGACGGAAACAATATACTCCATGCATCTCCGCCATTTCCTATTAAGGGGGAAATCAAGCTCATTTCTAGAGCTAAAGAGTAAATATTAAGTCGGCCCGCGACACTATTACTTTCTAAACTAATAGATTTAACCTTCTCGATTAATTGCTCGGGTACAAGTCCAGAAACATACATAATCGCTCCCATAGTTGTGATAGCCAAGAAAGCAATTAATATAAAAGCTATAGAATTCTTCTTTTTTAAGAATACCAGGCGATTGCATTTTTCAAAAATGTTATTCTTATCCTCAACAAAAAGTACCAGGACAGTAACCGCCATCACTATTAAGAAAGCAATCAAATTTGTAGAAAAGGAATAAATGAACATCCCCGATACAATACTCAATAGAGAAAGACCAAAATAATTTACTAACTTATTGTTAGACACCAATAAAATACCTGTTAGCCATATGAATAGTAATACAATGGTGGCTGCACGTGATTCAGACATTAAGAATGCGCCGGCTAGTAAAGGCAGACATATATTCAATAGTTGATTAGTTTTATTACTTAAGTCTGTGGATGTCTTTAAAACAATGGTGTAGATTAATCCTGCAGCAACTATAGCACCATACGTATTGGGATATTGAAAAAATCCGGAAAACCGTCCTGTATAGATTGCATCTTCATACTGAATAATCCCCCATTGCACTAAAAAAGGGAAGATAGCAATAAACAGAAAATAACAGGTCATGAGAGTAGGTGATATTTTCCTTATATTGTTATTTAGTAAGAGTAAATAACACGTTCCAAAAAATGAAGCATAGGTGCTCCACCTTATGTATTCCTGTATGGTTGCAAAAAATGATAAGGAATCGATCATAGACAAAAGATATAGTACTGGGAAACAAAACAGAATCATTGCTCTAATATCTAGAGTTTTACGGGCTATTGTCCTTGCTATTAAATAAATCAGAAAAACGAGCTGAATGAGCAATTCCCAAATATATAATTGCTCATCAAAAAATAAGCCCTTTGAAAAAGGACTTATAATTAATATCATGGTCATGATGCCTAAAGTCATGTAGTCAAGTATATTCTTGATTCCCATATGGTTTATTTCTCCTCAACAACGAATTCTCCACTGGCAATTTTTTCATCATTTTCGCTAGCCACCAATTGATACGCTCCCGCTCCTGTTTGTTCGAAAATGGATGCTGAAAGACCATTTGTAATTTCAACCGATCCTGAATCAACTGGTAGTTCTGACTCAGATAAGGTATTCCAATCCTCATCATTAAGCTTGTTTAGTGAGATTGTGATTTGGTCAGATTGAACTGGCTCGGTTAGCAATATAACAAACTGTGGATCGGACCCTAGTGAGAATGTATTCTTTAAGCTCACCTTACCATCTTCTACTCTGTCGCCGAATACAATCTGGCTTTGTTTTAAATCTATTTCTTCATCATTAAGCAAAGTTTCTGAAGTATTACTTTGGGAGCAACCTGTAATTACGGCTAATAGCATTCCCAAGATTAAAATTGATATCAAATTCTTCATTATGTATTTCCCTCCATAACTACATTATATTTAAGGGATGAAGTTTCATCAACCATATTCCTACAAATTCCTACGATTCTCTCAATAAAATAGCAGTAATAAATTTATAAGAAGAGAATCCATCACATTTCGTTCCATAGATTCTAGTACATGAAGGATATCACCGTTAGCACTTGGGTTTACAGTATGTACATATACCTTTAATACTTTTTGAGTATAAAAAAGAAGCTCCTAGAAAGGAGCTTCTTTAAATCGAAGATATTACTCTTCTTCCTCAGGTACTGTGATTGTATCTGGGAATACTGCATCGTTTCCTTGCTCGTCTTCAAGGAAGCGGCTAGGATCAAGGTCGATTGTGAAGTCGTTGTTTTCTGCATCATATACATAAACAGTAACTGTTGCACTGTCACCTGAAATTGATGCAATTGTGAATTCGTCTTCATCAAGTTCACTTAGATCATCTACAGTCACGAAAGTATAGCCTTCAACATCTAGGTAGTTACCTAGAGCATCAGCATTTCCTTCTACATCTTCAGTGAAAGTAAGCTCTACAGACTGAACGTTAGTAACGTCTGTATCTTCACGACTGATTTCATCGTCGTCGTTAGCATTACCAAGCTCAGGGCTAACTCCGTCAGCGATTGTTACTTCACCAGAAGCAATCTGAAGGTCGTATGAGTTAGTTGTATCTGGGTCTGCTACGATGGATAGAGTTACGTTATCTACTTCGTGATTGAATTCGTCTTCAAGAACGAAAGTAGCTACTGTATCACCATCATCAAGCTCAGTAGATACTTCTTCAATATCTACATCAACGCCACCGATTTCGAAGTCGAAATCATCAGCTTCAAGATCAACGCGATCGTTGATAGTAACTTCTACAGTATCTGTAGATGTAGCTTCAGCGTCTAGAGAAATATCAGTTGCGTCTGCGATATCTACATCAAACGAGAATTCGTTAGTTGGGTTACCTGCAGCGTCAGCAACACGTGCTACTTCTAGTGTGTCCTCTGAATCAACAGTTAGTCCTTCCTCGTTGTCTGTAGGAATTGTAATTTCAACAGCCTGACGGTTGTCAATTACTTCGATAGATGCTTCAACATCAGACTCATCTAGGTTCACATCATTGATTTGGTACTTATCAAGATCTGCAACACTATATTGTCCTTCTGTAGCCATTTCTTCTGGGAAGTTAACTACAAGTGTGTAAACATCTTCATCATCTGTGTAAAGAGTAGATGTTACATCATCTACATCGATTGCAGTACTATCATCAACGAAGAACTCTTTTGTAGTCTCTTCGATTTCATTACCTGCAAGGTCTTCGATGTCGCTTACTACTACAGCTTTATCTCCAGATAGTTCTTCAGAGAATGTAAGTGTGATTTCGTCACCATCTACAGTTACGTCGTCAACGATATCCTCTTCCTCTTCACCGTCAGCGTCAAGGATTTGGAAATCATCTTCGTCAACGGAATCTGCATCGATATCTTCAGAGAAAGTAAGAGTAGCTTCTGTTTCAGAGTCAGACTCTACTTCTAGAAGTTCAGGAGCAGTTTCATCCACTGTAACTTGTACTTCTTGACGAATAGTAGATTCGTTTAGGTTATCCCATTTGTCAAGGATTGCTTCACCATCAACATACACGTAAGCAGTACCTTCTGGAAGTTCGTTGTCACCAAAGTCAAGAGTAAGCTCGTTACCGTCGACAGTAGCACCGATTTGGTTTCCAGCTTTATCTTCGTCAGTGTCTTCTACAACAGTGTTGCTAGTGTTAGTGTGGTAGAAAGATTCGAAAGTTGCATCATCAGCAATTTCGATATCTTCGTTGAATACTAGAGTTACACTGTTACGTGTAGCATCTTTGTACTCTACTACTTCTGGAGCTTCGTTGTCTTCTTCAACTTCTAGCTCGTAGTCACCGCCGATTAGGCTGAATCCAGCGTAATCTTCAAGTTCGTTATCGATGCTGAAATCAACTGTACCTTCTTCAAAAGTAGAGTAAACTTCAACGTTTGCTTCAGTGTTGTTCTTGACGAATTCTACGTTACGTACGAATAGCGTGTCGTTACCTTGAGAAAGTTCGAAGGAATCTTCAACACTGTCTCCGCCTTCTACAGTAACCCACTCATCGTCTTCATTTTTCTCTACAGCAAGTGGCTCAGAGAATGAAACTTTAACTGTATCGTTACCAATTACAGCAGCTTCATTTACTTCTGGAACTGTTGTATCGAAGAATGAAAGATCTTCTGTTACTGTTTCGCCAAGTACTACATCATCCATTTCAAATGTAGCATCAGTTTGGTTAGGAACATGCTCTTCAAGAGTTAATGTAACTGTGTCACCATCAACAGTAACATCTTCGAAAGAGTAATCTTCGTCATCTTCGTCTTCAAGAGAGTAGTTGTCTGTGTTTGTTAGCTCATCAGTTTCTTCAACTTCAGAAGACAATGTTACTTGAATCTGTTTAAGGTTAAGTACCTCTACAGAATCAACCATAACTTCGCCTGTAGAATCGCTTGGAGCTTCGTACTCGTCCCAAGAATCAACAGTGTCTTCGTCTACTAGGTTATCTTCGTCAGCTGCAAGATCTTCTAGTAGTTCAAGAGTGCTAGTTTCAGGGTTATCTAGTTTAGCAGTAGCTAGAGCGTTGTATGTTACATACACGCCATCACCGATACCTACTGCAGCTACAGAGAAGCTGTCAGAAGTGATTTTGTCGTAAAGATCGCCTTCGCCGTCAAGTAGAGCGCTAGCGTAGTCAGCGTAGCTTACTGTGTAACCTTCGCCGTCGTATGAAAATGCAATTGTTTCAATGTTTTCTGCTGCATCAACAGTTTGTGGTGCAACACCTGCTACTGCTGGTACCGCTAGAGCAGATGCTAGAGCTGCTGATGAAAGAACTTTAAGATTCTTTTTCATTAGTAAATTTCCTCCCTATTTTCAGGTAAATAAGTACTTAATTTATGCCTAAACCATCTCTACTTAATAGAGATAACTTCAGGAACAATTTCGTTACCGGTTTCCCCACCGATAATTGGTTCTCCGCCACCTGTGAATCCTTCTAGAGCCTGGTAGTCCTCTACCGTGCTGTCATCGATAGGATCTTCAGAAAGGTCTGCAAGGATTTCAGTTACTTCATCTCCATCTAAGACGGCTGAAGCGTAATCCATGTAGGTGATGTACTCACCGTTTGAAAGACCTAAAGCGGAAATTTGATTACTTGTAACAAAGTCGTACATATCTCCGTCACCATCCAACATTGCGCTGGAAAGATCAGAGAAACCGACAGCAGCTTGTGTGCCATCGTAGTCGTAAACGACTTCGGTAAATGTGAGTGTCTCCGCTGCATCTACTTGCGTAACTGCAACGGAACCCACAGATGCCAAGGCGGCCATTGGAGCTAGAGTCAAAGCCAATGCTGCACGTTTGTTCATCTGTAAACCACCTTACTATTTATTACTGAACGACTACAGTCGCAGCTTCAAGTTCAGACTGATCGTAGCCAGAAACTTGTAGGTTACGGTAAGAACCTTCGCCTTCTTCGTCTGTTAGTTCGAACATTTCGCCTTGAACGTCAAGCATTACAGAAGCGTCAGAATCCAAGTCTTCACCTGAAAGATCAACTTCTACTGCGAATACGCCAGGTACGATTGTTTGTACTTGGTACTCATCGAAATCAGATAGAGTTCCTAGTTCCATTGTGTCAGCAGGAGGCTCAACAGTACCGCCTACTTGATCACCATCAACCCAAACACCAGCATTGTTAAGCTCTTCTAGTGTATAGCCTGATACTTGAAGGTTAACGAATGCTTCGCGCTCTTCGTCATACTCAAGATCGATTGTATCTTCGCCTACAGAAAGTTGCACTTCAGAATCAGCGTCTGCGCCGATTGCTTCTGGAGAAATTTCTACAGCGTTAATTCCTGGAAGGATTTCTTGTGCAACACCACCAAGAGATTCGAATGTTTCGCCTTCTTGGCCATCTTGCCAGATCATCCATGCTTCATAAAGCATTTTAGAGAAGTCGCCACGCTTGATTTCGTCGCCTACACCGAATGAACCGTCTTCGTAACCGCTAGCGATACCTAGGTCAGCTACTACGTCGATGTATGGGTAAAGAGAAGTTTCACTACGGTCAGTGAAGTCAGACTCTTCAACGCCTTCAGTTTCGAAATCGAAAGCTTCAACGATGATCTTCGCCATTTGCTCACGAGTTAGGTTAAGGTTTGGACCGAATTGTGTCTCAGAATAACCGCTGATTACACCTTCTTCTACAAGTGCGTCAACGAATTGCTCAGCACGTGCAGGTACGTCTGTGAAGTCAAAGTCAACGTCGCCGTCGAATGAGAATTCAGCAGCACCGTAGATCATCTTAGCAGCGTCAACACGCTTAAGAGAATCGCCCGGGCGGAATGTGTCATCCGGGAAGCCACCAATTACGCCCATATCATAAAGAGCGTTGATCGCTTCGTAGTGACGTGTGTCTTCAGAAACGTCTGTGAAGTCGTCTGCAGCTGCAGCGCTTACGGCAGCAGGAGCTAGAGCACCAGCTACTACAGCAGCACCAGCAGATGTTGCAAGAATCTTGTTTAAAGATTTAGGTTGTTTTGCCATTAACCTATTTCCTCCCTTTTTATGTACTTACTTGAAGCACATGATTATATTTAAAGAATCCCCATTATTATCCACAGAAGTGCATGTGCAGAAATATTCTGAGAATAAAGTCTGGGAATCTTCTTTACGTGGGTTAGAAGATTCATAGATTATGAAGTTGTCGTAGTTGTATGTAGTCATGGATGTCCAACGTAATCTATGTCTTAATCTTACAAATTACATTCTACCAAAGTTGAGAACATTTTCAACAAATTTCTCAGTTAAATGACACTACTTTGCACCGTTTTTACGAATTGTAACGAGAATGTAACATGGAAATGCGAAATGCAACAATCTTTTCAGTGTATTCCGCATTTCCGTAATTATTAAACTAACATTGTTACTTTTTTTTTACAACAGATATGGTGCTGAATGAATATTTTGGCATGAGTGCCATCTATGACTTTGGTTCCCTCGTTGTGGCATAACTGAGAATTAATGCTGATATCAGCCAGAACATGATGTTCAACTGAGGAATGAAGATCAGGTTGTTCGCCATATTCTGTCCCAGGTACGTACCGCTTCCGATGAACAATCCGATCAAAAGCACCTGCTTCAGCTGATTGCCACGGTTACGGAAGAACTGTTTACCAAGGTAGATGTAAAAATATAGGTAGATTGCCAAAAAACTCACAATCCCTAGTGTACCTGTTTCGGACGCGACTTTCAAATAGGAATTGTGTACCGAATATAAATCGTGCCCGACATTCAGTTCGGGATACTTTGTTACAAACTCTTTATAATTCTCGTTGTAGTTCCCGATTCCGAGACCGAGGACTGGGTTGTCTCTATACATGTACCACCCTGTTTGCCAAAGAACGGTTCTTGAGACGACCGCTCGGTTTGTTCTGTCCTGGTTCTCTTTTAACGATTGACCTTCTTCAGGTTCTTCTTCAGAAGGTTCTTCCCCTGCTTTAGGAGCATCTGTACTTATAATTTCAAATGGAAGGAACGACTGGATGACGAATACAGCAGATACGGAACGGTTCTGTACGTCCGGCATGCTGAATACGGCTGCGATCAGGATGGCACTTGCAATCAGCATGTGCGGCTTGAATAATTTCTTATAGAACGTTTTCGGAATCATGAAGCTTGCCATGATGATGGCCATTGCCATGATGACCCATGCAGATCGTGTGAACGTCAGGATCTGGTTGAGGACGAAGATTCCGAAAAGCGTAAAGAATAAGATTTGCGTCCAGCGGTTCTTAAAGTAGACGACGGCCAGTAATAATAGTCCTGGTATTAGCATGTTGACGAATCCGCCGTAATAGTTCGGGTTGATCATCGTGGATGGGACGCGTCCCCACGCTTCCGTCAGGGCGTATAGTCCGGCTTTGTTCAAGTTGTAGTCCATGGCGAACTGGAACAGGCCGTAGACTCCCATGATGGTGATGACGGTGGCGAAGGTGAAGCCGAACGCTTTATATTCGCCTTTTGTGAACTTCACTTTAAAGATGATCAGGAACAGGATGGCGTAGGATAGGTACCTGGCCATTTCCATTAAGCCCGGCATAATCGCGACGGCCTGTGTCAGGGAAATGATCATTGCTAAGAAGTGGACGGCGAACAGGATGGCGAACCACCTCGACTTCGCTTCGTTCAGTTCTATTTTTCGTGTAATGAATTCGTACGCGGCAACGACCGTAATGAGCGGGATCAGGAAGATTTCCGCTGATAAGGGGATGGGGCCTATGTACGTTTTAAACGGGACTAACGGGATGATGATCAAATGTAGCAGGACAAGGTAAAAGGTCCAGCTATGGTTTCGTGTCATATTACATACGCTCCTCTTACGTGATTCTATCTGTTGTTCTTCATTAGCTGTTCGTACGTTTCACGGTAAGACGCAGCCAGCTGGGTGAGGGAGAATTTCTCGCTTGCGTGTTTATACAGGCGTTCTCCTTTTTCCTTCAATTCCTGTGGAGACTGTCTCTTCATCTCGACGGCTTCGGTGAAGGCTTCTGCCAACTCGTTTGAATCTTTCGGTCTTACGATCCAGCCGTACATCGGATTCGGGACGAGCTGATCGACTCCCCCGACTTCGGTCGAGATGATTGAACGGTGTTCCTTCGCCGCTTCAAGAAGAGCGAGTGGAAAGCTTTCGCTGAGTGATGCTAAGAGACCGAGGTCTGAGATCTGATAAATTTCATTGATATCGCTGCGGAACCCGAGGAAATGAACGGATGAGTCCAGATCGAGTTTGTTGACTTGATCCATCAATTCCTGTTTGTAAGGACCGTCTCCGACTAACAACACCTTCACATTCGGATGATCGATCTGCTTCAATGCATCGAATACATATTGATGTCCTTTAACCGGATGAAGACGAGCGACCATGGAAATGACGAGCTCATCTTCCGTCAGCCCGAGGTCTGCGCGTGTCAGGGTCTTAGTTTTTGAAGATGGCGTGAAGTCGATGCCGTTGTAAATCGTCGTAATATCGATGGAATGAACACCAAGCTGAACGAGGTGACTTTTGAACCGTTCGGATACGGCAAAGAAATGATCCATTCGTTTATATGTCCATAGGTTGAGCTTTGTGAAAAGTTTGCCCTTGATTCCGCCTTTCATGAAATCAAGTGTCGGGTCAGAGTGCATCGTCGTCACCAGTGGACGTTTAAACGAACGTTTGATTAGGGATGTGAAAAGGTTCGCGCGCGGCCCGTGACTGTGCACGATATCAGCTTTTTCTTCTTTTATAATCTGGGTGAGCTTCTTCGATGCCTGGATATCATAACGACTCTTCTGTTCAAGGAGTCGGACGTCGAGGTTCTGTTTGGCGGCTTCTTCGTACAACTCGCCCTTCTGCATGCAGATCAGAACCATTTCTTCTTTCGGAAACTGAGACAGTAGAGTGATCACATGGTTTTTCGACCCTCCGGTTTCGCCGCCGGAGATGACGTGAATGACTTTCATAGTTTCTCTCTCCCTATTGGTTATTCGTATACCTACCGCTCCCCACCATAAAAAGCACAAAAGACTTGACTTGTGGTCAAGTCTTGAAAGTGTTGAGGTCAGCCATAAGCTTTGAACTCCAGACTATGCGGCCTGTCTTATAAACCTGCGCACAAGTGTGAATCTAGAGCTCTTAGGAGTATGGTTCTGTAACACCGATTGTCGTAAAGTGGGGTGGGAAATGGCGAGACTCCTGTGGGATCAATAGGTCAGGTGAGACCCCGGAATGACCGAAGGGAATGAGGAGGCTCAGCGCCGCCCACGGAAAGCGAGTTATTTCCCACCCCACTTTCCACTCCATATCATACAGAACCTTTACAACACCAAGTCTTACTTGGATTTCATGATGGCGTATAAGAATTTCGGCAGAGCCAGCTGGCGTTTGAAGCGTTTCGGCTCTTTTGCCAGGCGGTAGAGCCACTCTAAACCATTGTTGCGGAAAAACTCTGGTGCGCGCTCGACGTTGCCTGCCCATACGTCGAAGCTTCCGCCGACGCCTTGGAACACTTTTACAGGTAGCTCGTCTTTATGCTCGCGGATCCACAGCTCCTGCTTCGGGCTGCCGAGGGCGACGAAGAGCATGTCCGCTTCCGTGTCCTGGATGTGTTTCACGATTTTTTCGTTGTCCTGTTCGTAGCCGTTTTCGTAGCCGGCGACAATCAGGTTCGGGTGTTCGATTTTCATATTGTCAATCGCTTTTGAAACGACTTCTTCTTTTGCTCCGTAGAAAAAGACGCGAAGTCCTTTCTGTTCGGCAAGGTGAAGCAGGTAGCCCATCATCTCGACGCCAGTGACGCGGGATGTGATGTGACCGCCTTTCAGCTTGGAGGCGAGAAGGACGCCGACGCCGTCCGGGATTTGGAAGGTGGAGCCGTTGATGAGGCCTCTCAGGGTCTCATCGCTTTGGCTCTTCATGATCTTCTCAGGGTTGACGGCGATGACGGTCGACTGCTCGCCTTCTTCTATGCGCTGAGTGATTTCTTTGACGACTTGTTTATACGTTAAAGGCGCCACGTCGACGCCTAGATAGGTTTCTTTCCTCATCGTTCGATCGCCTTCAGTCCGCTCAAGTTGCCGATCGGATAGATGGTTGTGCCGCCTTTCGCTTCAGGCAGGCAGTTGCGTGTATCGAAGACGATTGGTGTTTTCATATATTCTTCGAAAAGCGCCGTGTCCATTTCCTTGTAATGGTTGTGGTCAGCAAGCACAAGCGCAACGTCTGCGTTGTCCAAGGCCTCTTCAAGGCTGTTCAGCTTAAGAGGAACCTGTTTTTCTTTTACATAAGGATCCTGACAGAACACTTGATAGTCCTTGTTACTGTTGATCAGTTGGAAGACGATGTCGATCGCCGGGCTTTCGCGCACGTCGTCTACGTTTCCTTTGTAAGTCAGTCCGAGAACAGCGACTTTCGGGTTGGAGATGTTTTCGGTCAGCTTGTCCACCTGTTCGACCACGAAGTCGGGCATGGAATCGTTGATTTCACGTGCGGCCTGCATAAGTGGCGTG
The DNA here is from genome assembly GCF_020171725.1 of Halobacillus litoralis. Taxonomy (GTDB): domain Bacteria; phylum Bacillota; class Bacilli; order Bacillales; family Halobacillaceae; genus Halobacillus; species Halobacillus litoralis_F. The sequence continues at coordinate 82,122 of NZ_JAIVAJ010000005.1, forward strand.
ACGTCCTTCGCTTTTTCAATGATGAAGTAAGGATCGACTGCGATGCAGTGACCGCCGACGCCTGGTCCCGGGTGGTGAAGGTTCACACGCGGGTGCATGTTCGCCAGATGAATGACGTCGTGTGCATTGACATCAAGCTTCTCTGCGATTTTAGCCAGTTCGTTGGCAAGCGCGATGTTAACGTCGCGGAACGTGTTCTCCATCAGTTTCGCCATTTCTGCTGTCAGGGCCGTCGTTTCGTGGATGTCACCTTTGACGACGAGACGGTAGACGTCTGCCGCTTTCGCTGCTGCCGTTTCTGTGTATCCACCGACGATTCTCGTGTTTTCGATCAGCTCTGTCATGATCTTTCCTGGGATTACACGCTCCGGGCAGTGGGAAAGATAAAGATCATCGTTCTCAAGGTCCCATCCTGCTTTGGTTAGAATGGGCGCCACGTTGTCATAGATCGTACGTGGTGGGATGGTCGATTCGACGATGATGGTATCGCCTTTTTTCACATACGGAAGAATGCTTTCTGTCGCTTGTTCAACGTAGGTTACGTTCGCTGAGTGGTCTTCATAGACGGGCGTCGGCACCGCAATGATGAACACATCCGCTTCTACAGGCTTCGTGTCCGCTTTGATCTTGCCGGCCTGCACCGCCTGCTTCACGACTTCCGGTAAGCCAGGCTCTTCAATATGAATCTCACCTTTGTTCAATGTTTCGACGACATCAGGGTTCACGTCGACGCCGTGAACGTCGTATCCGGCTTGAGCGAAAATACCGGATGTCGGGAGTCCGATGTATCCGAGTCCGATCACACAAATTTTGGTCATATTTATCCTACTTTCTCTACTGTAGTTAATCTATTCTCTTTGTCAGAGTAAGGGAATCTGCTTTGTTAGTAAGTATTACAATCTTTCCTTGAAAGTCAGCTGTTTAAGCTATGACGTTGATACGATCGTGGGAATTTCATTATAGTAAAATGAAATAAGATGCACGACGTTTTTCATTATAATATAAGTCATTTGGTAAATCCATGTATTCTATCGGTCGTTTTTTGAATGGTTCTGTCGTTCAAATACTTGTTCTGACGAATGGTCAGGTTTATGGGGGTCTTTGGTAACGGGAAAATTCACCAGGTGTCTCTTTTCCTTAGTATTCTACATTGGCTCCTGGGCATTCGGGAATAGTAGGCTTGTTTTATTACAAGAATGAGACAACTCTAGGGGATGGATTCCTTTTTAAAGTGTGTAATGCTATGATGAATTTTGAATGATTTTTTACAGATAAGGAAGATGTATATGAAGATTGTCGTTTCCGGCTTCTATGGACTTGGGAATACTGGTGATGAGGCCATTTTAGATTCGATTATTGATAATTTACGATCAGAGCTTGATGACCCTGAGATTACGGTCTTCTCCCTTTCGCCGGAGGAAACGGCGAAGCAGCACGGGGTGAAGAGCGTGTACCGGGGCTGGCGTCAGCAGTTCAAAGAGAAGGTGCGTGCCTTGAAAGAAGCGGACCTGCTTGTCAGTGGCGGAGGCGGATTGTTGCAGGATACATATCCGACGCGCATTATATTCGGTCCGCTTCCCTACTATTTATTGATTGTGTTCCTGGCGAAGCTTGTCGGGACAAAAGTCATGTTTTTTTCACAAGGAATCGGTCCGGTCAATACGAAGTACGGGAAGTTCCTGATGAAGGTGTTTGCGAATATGGCGGATTATGTGACGGTCCGTGATCAGTATTCGCTAGATCTGTTAAGAAAATTGGGTGTAAAGCGTCCGGGCGGCGAGGTGACGGCGGATATTGTGTTCGGTTACCAGCCGAAGGACGATGATACGGCGATCCAATCACTTGATCTGACGGGTGAGGAGAAGCTTGTCGGGGTCAGTGTCCGTCCTTGGTTCGGATCTCAACAGTACAAACAGGAAATGGCCAAGCTGTTGGATGAACTGATCGAAGCGCGCGGCGTAACGCCTGTGTTTGTTCCGATGGAAGGCCATCATGACGAAACGGTTTCCATCGAAGTGCGCGACTTGATGAAGCACGGCGATAAGACGAAGCTACTCGCGAAGGACCTGACGCCGAACCAGTATCTTCAATTCATGAAGCACTGCGACATGGTCATCGGCATGCGCCTCCACTCGCTCATCTTCTCCTCCATCATGGGCACGCCATTCTGCGCGATCAGCTATGATAAAAAGGTCGAGAACTTAGCCAAAATGACCGGCATGTGGAACTACTCCACCGTCCTCGAAAACTTCACAGCCGAAACCCTGAAAGACTCCGCCCTCGAAGTCCTTGACCAACGCGATGAATTAACAGTCGGTCTCGTGAAAGCCCAAGGCGAATTAAGAAAAGAAGCGATTCGTAATGTGGAGATTTTGAAGGAGAAGTTTGTGAAGTGATTTTGAGTGGTTCGTTTTTAGTAGAAAAGATTGATGATTCCCCTTTAAAGCAGTGGGGGTCAGGCAAAATAAAACACATAGATTGATCGTTTCCTAAAGGTGAAGCCTGGACGGCATTCTATTTGAAATTGGGTGGTTCCGTTCCTCCACCTATAGATAAGGTGGGAAGGGGAACGGTGAGACTCCTGCGGGATGCACGGACCTCGGTGAGATCCCCGAAGACGAAGTCTGAGGTAGCTCACCGTCCGCCGCGGAAAGCGATCCGTTCCCCTTCCCGCCTTTCTCTCATTTGAGTGAACGGAATCTCCCTATTTAATGTTAAGGAGTGACGATTATGCGAATTATGATAACAACCATTTTCGACTACCCACACACTGGTGGGCTGTCGACGCACGTAGCAACATTAAAAGCAGGTCTTGAGGAGCGCGGCCATGAAGTCGACGTCGTTTCCTTCAGCGACCTGCCGAAAGTAAAACGCGACATGTCACGCGCACCAAGTTTCCTCATTAATAAACTGTCTCAAGGAAAAGGCATCCTCGTTGGACACAAGCTCCGCCAGGAATTCATGGCCGACTTGATCCAGCAGAAGGCACGCGAGAAAGCGTATGACATCATCAACGCGCAAGACGTCTACGCCTCCCTCGCTTCCTTCCCTTGCAAGCTGCCGGTCGTTTCAACGGTTCATGGCTACCTTGCTTACGAGGCGATCAGCCGCGGAGCTGTGAAGCCTGAGAGCAGTGAAGCGAAGAAGATGCAGGCGCTTGAGAAGCAAGTCTATAAGACGACGCGACGCGCGATTACGGTCGATCAGCGCATCAAGGATTACATCCGCGACCTTGCAGGTGTCGAGGGCGAGCGCATTTACAACTTCATCAACGTTGACCAGTTCCAGCCTCAAGTGGACCGCCGTGCCGAGCTTCGTGCTCAGTACGCATTCAACGAAGACGATGTGCTGTTGTTCATCCCACGCCGCATGACGCGTAAGAACGGGGTTATTTTCCCAGCGAAGGCCCTTCCGTTGATTCGGGAAAAATATCCGAACACCCGCCTTGTGTATGCGGGCTCCGGTGAGGAGGAGCAGCATATCAAGGATATTGCGAGGGAGCACGGTGTCGAGGATCATGTTCACCTGCTCGGTAACATCCCGCACGATGTGATGAAGGATTACTACGCCATGAGTAATATGACGTTGATTCCGTCGATCCACTCTGAGGGGGTTGAGGAAGCGACTTCGATTTCTGCGCTTGAGGGCATGGGCGCCGGGGTTCCGGTTGTGGCGAGTGCTGTCGGTGGCTTGAAGGAGATCATCATTCCGGAGAAGACGGGTATGCTTGTTGAGGAGCAGAGTCCCGAGGCGATCCGTGATGCGGTCGTTCATATTATCGAGAATCCGGAGCGCGGTGAAGCCATGGCGCACCAAGCTCGTGAATTGATCGAGGAGAACTACTCCCACCATGCGGCTGCGGAGAAGTTCGAGGCGATTTATAAGGATGCATTGACGAACTTTTAATTAGGAAGCCTGACTCTTCGTGGGTCAGGCTTTGTGCATGGGGTGTTTTGAATGGGACGTTTGAAACAGGCGGCGATATGGATTACGTTGTTGTCGCTATTGTTAAAGATCATGGGGTTTCTGCGTGAGAGTGCTGTTGCGTGGAAATTCGGGGCAAGTGAGATTACGGACGGCTTCTTCCTGGCGTTTGCGTTTGTAACGCTGACGGTCACGATGGTGGCGAACGGCTTTAATGCGGTCTTCCTTCCGGAGTACTTGAAGCACAGGCGCGCAAATGAAGAAAATACGGACAAGGCCGAGCGCGATGCATCGGGTGTCTTGAACTATACGTTCCTGCTGTTCGTGACGCTGTCGATTGTGCTTTATGTGACGGCGGACTGGTTTGTGCCGCTCATTTACCCAGGTATGTCAGCGGCGACGGCGGATGTCGCGGTTGAAATTACGAAAGTGTTCTTCTTATTTATGTCGGTGATTGCATTAAGCGGCATGCTGGAGTCTTATTTGCAGGCGCTCCGGATTTTTGTGCCGACGCAGGTGTCGAAGCTGAGTGGAACATTGTTTGCTGTTATTTTTATTTTCTTATTCGGAGATGCGTGGGGCATTTACAGTGTCGCTTACGGATTTGTGTTCGGGACGTTCCTCGGGGCATGTATCCAGTTCTACTACTTAGTGCGAGGCGGATTCCGCTGGCGTCCGACGTTGAATATGGACAAGCGGTTCTTGAAGACGTTCCTGCTGCTTCTGGCACCGGCACTGCTTCACTCGTCGGTCGGGCACGTGAATGTGTTCGTCGACAAGGCGTTTGCGGCCGGGTTATCCGGAGCTGCGGTCACGTATTTGAATAACGCCTCCCTCTTGATGAGTATTCCGAGTACGATTTTTGCGACGACGTTTGTGGCGATCATCTTCACGCTGTTATCGGAGCGCGCGGATGATCAAAAGCAGTTCCAAAATACGTTGTTCCTCGGCTATCAAATGGGCGTCATGGTGCTTCTGCCGATTGCGGTCGGCGTGTTCTTAGTCGGAGAATCGATTCTTTCATTTATATATGAGCGCGGCGAATTCACCGCGGCCGACACATCCGCCGTCTATGATGCGCTGAAGTTCTACGTCCCGATCATCGTGACGCAGGGACTTTTAACGATTTCGGTAAAAGCGATGTACGCAAACGGCAATGCGAAGAAGATTCTGATGGTCAGCTCGACGACGATCATCGTGAACGTCGTCCTGAACTGGCTGCTGATCGACCCGCTCGGTTACCCGGGTCTCGCGCTTTCCAGTGCGCTCGTGTCGGTCTACTACTTCACAGGCATTACGCTCGTTCTGTACCGCGGCTATGAAAAATCAGAGTTCATCAAGCTTGTGGCGATGTTCGGCCGCGTCCTGCTTCCGACCGCCTTGATGGGTATCGTCGTCTGGCTTCTCCAGCAGTGGAACGTGATCGACTCGCTCTACTCGCTTTGGAAGCTCGCGATTATCGTACCGATTGCAGGAATCGTCTACGCAGGCGCCACGTTTGTGTTCTACCGTGAAGGATTCAGACGTATGGTTGATCTGCTGATGAAAAAAGGATCGGCGAATTCTTGATTTTTGGTGGTTAGTGATTAGTCATCGTATGGGGTAAGGGAGGGCGTAGTCAGTTTTATGAATTCTCACTACATCTATAAGGTAGACCTGCCCCCTTTCGATTACTTCTTTATCGTAAAATAAGGTGGCAATGAACAGTTGAATTTGTGAGATAGGAAACTCTTTTACTTCTTACATGATAAGAGGTTCAGCCTTGTGCTCGTAGAGGTGTTGGAGAAACGGGGAGACTCCTGCGGGATTAAACGGACAATGGTGAGATCCCCGAAGACGAAGTCGAGATAGCTCGCCGTCCGCCGTGGAAAGCGAGTCGTTTCTCCAACACCTCTTCTCTCAACTTGAAGAACCGATTAGTTTTTTGTACACCTAAAAAGGCGACAGGAGAACCTGCCGCCTTTTTTATATAAGTTAAGTCTGAAGATGTTGAATCATCCGATCGATGACATCTTGAGATGATAATAATTCTGATCGTTCAGTCTGCGAAATAATCGACTCCATTAACTCCTTCAACTGTTCTTGTTTATCCATGTACCCACCTTTTCTTTTTTATAGATTATTTACTATCAATTTTCGATAAAATACGAAATTTTGCGACGGTGTTATATGTAATGTTGGTCGTGTCATGTGCAGAGATCGAGAATTGTGTACTAAATTGAATCTATTCTACCATATAATTTCAAATATTGTTAAGGTTTTTTCATATTTTATGTCAATTCATGGCATGTCCGTGCATGATTGTGACTAACGAGAAGCGCACATTTTGTGGTAAACTGGAAAAAGATGATGTTGTGAGGAGGAAAGGCTTTGAAACAGCGATTGATTGCGCTCGGCATTGTAATCACCATTATAGGTATCGGGGTCTTCAGTTTCTGGTCATTCCTCGATGCACAGCAGTTTGAAGAGAATACGGAACGAACCATCGAATCCGAAGCCTACACCCTTTCCGGGGATGGTCTCCGATTTGCGAAGATCGATGAAAAAGAGAAGGGTTGGACGGCAGCGACGGACATCGTCCGCTCGTATGATGTGTACATAACGAACGACAAGGCGGGCGTGTTGACGGTGACGGAACGGACGCTGGCCAACGAGGCGGAGCTGATTTTCGCCGAATGGAACAATCCGACGCAGGGGGCTGCGAAGGTCCAAATCGAACTCGCCACCCGTCCTCATTCCAGGACGAGCGTTCAATCGTTCGATACGCTCGATATTGAGCGCGAGCACGACGGTACATATGGTGTGGATCCTACCACACAGCCAGAGGGCATCGTTCGACTTTTTCAAGAAAAAGAGTTGGTGCAGTCGTATTATGTCGGGAAGTCGTATCGTTCGGAGGTGCTGACGTCGGGCGATAGTGTGCTTCGTCGGTTCCTGGATGAGTACGAGCAGGCGGGACTGACGCTCGGGCTTGTGAGTCGCGGCGAGGATGTCGCGGAGTCGTGGGCGCTGACGGATGATGTGCTGATGCGGAATCCGGCTGAGCTTGAGAGCTGGTCTGAGTACGTGCAGCAGAATTATTTGATGTCGCAAAAGTGGCTGACGCCGGCGGGAGCTTATGTGAAGCTGCCGTGGTCGATTGAGCCCGGGACGAAGATGGGCTACGGACGGAATGTCGGCTTGATCCGCAATGAGGAAGCGCTCGAGCGTTACCGCAGGACGGAGGAGCCTTTGTTTGAGGCGCTTGTGCTGAATTCGGTGACAATGGCGGAGGCGTATCAAGATGAAAAAGGAACGGAGCTTTGGCCGACGGAATATACGAGTACGTGGCTGAAGAAGCCTTACGGGGTGACGGCTCCTTACGTGGATACGCGTCACAATGAGAAGCTCGGATTGTTCTTGCGTGAAGCGGCCGAGGTATTCGACCTGCCTGAGGTGAAGGAACTGAATGTCGGCTATGCCGAGTATTTGGTCAAGCAGATGGCTGAGGGGAATACAATCGAGGTCGGCGAGCATCAGCTCATATCGGATTACCCTGGTATCGAAGGGAAAAAGAAGCCGCACACGTCGTTGAATCATGCCCTTGGCGAAGCGTATTATCTGCTGTCGGTGTATGAGCAGACGGGTCGTGAGGAGTTTTTGGAGACGGCCTATGAAATTCGACAGGCGATTGAGGCGATCGGGACGGACTGGATCCGCGACAACGGAGACTTGTGGTATCAGGTAAACGAGGATCTGACGTTCAGCGGGAATGATTATCCGCGTCTTACGTATGTGGACTTGGTTATGAACCAGAATGCCTGGTCACGGACGGAATATGGTCGGAGCGATGTGTTTGCTGAGTTGTTGGATAGTAAGAAAGAGTATATGGAGCGTTGATCACTGTCTTATGGGCAGTGGTCTTTTTTTGTTGAGTTAGGGGTTGAGCGGGGATTCTGTGGTTTGGGCGCGATTTCTCTGTCTCGGGCGCGATTTTACCGGTTCGAGCGCGACTTTCTCAATTCGGGCGCGACTTTCTCGGTTCGAGCGCGGTTTTCCCAGTACGGGCGCGATTTTCTCGGTTCGGGCGCGACTTTCCCGCTTCGAGCGCGACTTTCTCGATTCGAGCGCGATTTTACCGGTTCGAGCGCGACTGGGCTCTAGCTGATCGCGCATAGACCCCCTCAATCAGTAAAGGCGAAGCCCATGTGCTGGACTCCGCCTCTAAAGACATTCTACTCTTTCCCCTGTCTCCATTTTTCAAATTGTATATAATCACGCAGCCAGTCTTTCGAAATCCCTGCTTCTTTCGCGGACCTTGCGAGTTCGATCCATTCTTCGTCGGTTTCTCCGTACAGGAGAGTGAGGATGGAGACGTCGAGTTCGCTTGCGATCTTTTCGAGGAACTGGATCGATGGGTTGGTTTTGACGTTTCGTTCGATCGAGCTGAGGTAGGATTTGGCGACTTCCGCTCTTGATGCAAGTTCTGATAGCGATAATTGTCGTTCTTGTCTATATTGTTTGATGCGTGTTCCGAGCATGCGATCACCTTCTTTCCTTACAAGTGTAGCATATTGATGTGTAGCACGGCACAAGTCAGATATAATAAGAAGAAAAGGAGTGAAGCTTATGGCTGATGTTGTAGAACGGTTCGAGGTGGCGTTCAACCAAATTCACCAGCACTTGAAAGAATTGAATGGATTTCCGAAGAACGATAACTTCGTCGAGCTGTTGCAGCATTCGAAGAACAAGCACAGCGTCATTCGGGTCTATTTTGACAAGTTGAAGCAGTATGCGAAGCTCAGGAATGCGATTGTTCATGAGCGGATTGATGAGGAGTACTACATTGCGACGCCTCACCTCGATGTCGTGGAGGATTTGGAGCGTATTAAACGAACGCTTGACCAACCGCCGAAAGCGCTCGATTTCGCGACGAGGCCTGTTTTATTTTTCAAAAGTGACACGGATCTTGCCCACATTATCGAGGCGTTCGACAAGCATCCAGTTTCCCAGTTTCCGATTTACGGGGATCAGTTCGAGTTCAAAGGGCTCCTGACCAACGACGTCATCGTCAGCTGGATGTCGCGGACGCATCAGGATGGAGCGGTTCAGATCGACGGGATGAAAAGTATGGACGTGCTTCAGGAGGACCGGAATCCGAACATCCAGTTTCTGAAGGCGGACCGGACGGTATATGATCTCGAGGAGCGTTTCGAGCATAGTCTTGAAAAAAATGAGAAGCTGAAAGCCGTCATTTTGACTGAGTCCGGGGATGCGAATGAAGCGCCCGTCGGCATCGTAACGACATGGGATTTGATCAAAGTGGACAGGAGGGATCCGGATGAGTGATGAAAAGCGTAATGTGCGGCAGTTCCTCTCCTTCATCAAAGGAGGCATGCCTGCCAAGTGGCTGATTGCCGTCGCGCTCGTTTTAAGCCTGATCGAGACGGCGACTGCCCTCGTCATCCCCCTTTTCACACGGGACCTTGTCGATCAGCTGTCGAGCGGCGGCTTGAGTGGAGGAGTCATCGTCTTCCTCGCCGCGACCTTCATTGTCCAGACGGTGTCGAGCGGCTTCTCCTACTACATCCTCGCCTACATCGGCGAATCAATTGTCGCGTTCATCCGCCGGCAGCTGTGGGAGAACATTCTCCGCCTGCCTGTTCATTACTTCGATGAGCACGAATCCGGCGAAACGATGAGCCGCATTACGCAGGACACTAATACGGTAAAAGCACTGCTGTCGAATCACCTCGTCTCTTTTTTAACCGGAATCATATCCATCGTCGGGGCGATCGTCATCCTGCTTACGATCGACTGGCAGATGACCGTGATCATGCTTGTCGCCGTGCCGGTTTCGTTCCTGATCGCGATTCCGCTCGGACGCATCATGTACCGCATCTCGAAGAAAATGCAGGATGAAATGGCTGGATTCAGCGCCAACTTAGGGCGCGTCCTATCCGAGATCCGCCTCGTCAAAGCATCAAACGCCGAGGCCGCAGAAGAACGGAAAGGATCGCACGGCATACGCGAACTCTTTACATACGGACTGAAGGAAGCCAGAATCCAAGCCATCATCTCGCCACTCATGACGACCCTGATCATGCTCGTACTCGTCGTCCTGATCGGCTACGGCGGCGTCCGCGTCGCATCCGGCGCCCTATCAGCCGGATCGCTCGTCGCCATCATCATCTACATGTTCCAAATCGTCGTCCCGTTCAGCCAGATGGCCACCTTCATGACCGCCTTCCAGAAAGCTATGGGCGCAACCGAACGCATCCAGTACCTGCTCGACCGCGACACCGAAGCCAATGACCAACCCCATTCTTTTGAAAAAGGAGGACTCCGCTTCGACGACGTGTCCTTCGGTTATCAGGCAGACGCACCGATTCTGCACAGTGTGTCGTTTGACGTGAACCCGGGCGAGACCGTTGCCTTCGTCGGACCAAGCGGCGCCGGCAAGACGACGATCTTCTCCCTGATTGAACGGTTCTACTCGCCCTCTGGCGGAAGCATCACAGCAGCGGGTAAGCCGCTTGAGGAGATCAGCCTGAGAGAATGGCGGCAGTCAATCGGCTATGTGTCGCAGGAAAGCCCCGTCATGGCCGGCAGCATCCGCGAGAACATCGTCTACGGCCTCGATCAGGACATTTCCGAACTCCAGATGGAAGCCGCCTTGAAGCAAGCGAACGCCCATGAATTCGTCATGGCCCTGTCGGACGGACTCGATACGACCGTCGGAGAGCGCGGAGTGAAATTATCCGGCGGACAGCGCCAGCGCATTGCCATCGCCCGCGCGTTGCTTCGAGACCCGGCCATCCTTTTATTAGATGAAGCGACGTCGAACTTGGATTCCGAATCCGAAGCCGCCGTCCAGGACGCACTACGGACGCTGATGCAAGGCCGCACCACCTTCATCATCGCCCACCGTCTATCGACGGTCGTCGAAGCCGACAAAATGATCGTCATCGAAAAAGGCCGCGTCACAGGCCAAGGCCCCCACGCCGAACTCTATCAAACGAATCCGACGTATCAACAACTCGTGAACCAGCAGATGATTTCCTAAAACGGTCGAGAGCACAGTGCTCTCGACTACTTTTTTGCTTTTCAAGAATCGAAAGTGTTGTGAGAACCTTATCTCAACCTTTTTGATGTCATTTCATTCTCAAAAAGGTTGAGAGAGAGCGTATCAAGTCTGTTTTGCTGCTTCCTCATGTTATATACGACGGGTTCTGTCTCCTCTTTCGGGCGTGCATCGGGGTGGAAAACTGCGAGACTCCCGCGGGATTAAACGGACCACGGCGAGATCCACTCAGGCATAGCCTGAGTTAGCTCGGCGTCCGCCGCCGGAAAGCGAGTTGTTTTCCACCCCGATGCTCTCTAACTATATGACAGAACCTTTCACTTTCCACTGCATGAAAAAAGCAGCCATAGCGGCTGCTTTTTTCATCTATTTCAACCCACCAGAAATGGGGGATGGCGTGGATTCTTGACCGTCTTTATTGACCGTCGTCACATAATACTGATACTCACTCGCCTTAGGGTCCGAGTAGGCTTTTCGCTCGTGCTGGGAGACGCTGGCGACTTTTTCAAACGTTTCGCCACCATCCCGGCTTTCATAGACACGATAGCCTGCAATGTTTTCCTCCCTGACGGCATACCATGTGACAAAGGCGCCGCTCACTTTCACATTCGTCGGAACAGGTACTTCTTCGACCGGTTCCTTCAACGTCGAGTAGACGACGAGACGGTCCTGGTGTCCTCCTTGATTGCGGATGAATTCACCGGTACAGGTGATGAGGTTCAGGCGCTTTTCGTTGGTTGATCCGAAAATGCGTTCAATCGGAGAGTTGTCCTGAGGATAGCTCTCCAGCTTCTGAACGACGTACGTCTTCTCTTCCCCATCTGCTGCCGTTACGGTGATTTCATCGCCTTTTTTCAACTGATCGAGGTTGTAAAAGACGGCAGGGCCTGTGCGACTGTCGACGTGACCCGCGATGACGGAGTTCCCTCGATTGCCAGGCTGGGTTCCGGGTTCGAACCATCCTGCCTTCAATGGATCTTCAGGGACGCCCATCTCCCCATTCTCAAGGACGCCGACTTCCTCGACAGATGCGTCGACGTCGATGGCTGGGATGCGGATTTGTGTCGGGATGATGCCCTCTTCCGCTTGGCGTTCATTTTTTACGACTTTCTCGTCATTCATGTTTTGGTCTTTGTTGATGACGGTGAACTCCCCGTCCAGGATCTCCTTCTTCTTTTCTTCAGGAGCGGCCTGGGACGATGGATTCTCGACCCGCACGACGTCTGTATCTTCCTTGGATAGAAGCGCGAAGGCGTCACTTTCATAGATGATGAGGAAAAGGGCAATGAAGCCCATGACGATAAAGTATGCTCTCCAATTCAGGTTCATTGTCCTTTCCCTCCTTTTCACTCTTTATGAATTAGACTGTTTGCGGTAAACAAACCCAGCGGCTGCTAGAGCAAATACACCAAATGCTGCCCACATCCAAGTGGAAGAGCTGTCACTCATGCCGCCCATTCCAGTGTCCGGCATTTGTTCTGGCATCATGTCATGACCGAACTGTTCAGGCATCTGCTTCACAATCGCATCGCCTAATGTTTCACCGATTCCAAACATGAAGCCGTAACCTTCACGGAATGAATCGTAAGAAGCGGTGTAATCTTCTGCTACATACTCATCGAACGTTTTCAACACTTGTTCTTCGTGCATCCAGACCGCTTCTGTTGCAGCTTCTGCTGGAAGGTTACCTTCTGTCGCTGCTCCAAGGAACGCTCCGAAATCTTCTGCGAACATCATCAGGCTGTCTTCTGCCATTTGACGAGCTTCATCATCTTCTTCAAGTGCTGCGGTTACGATATCAGATTGTGCATTAATGTGATCCTGCTGCCACACTTTTTCAAACTGAGCGGCACCTTCTTCACCATATAGGGAAGCGATAGCTGCTTTGAAATCAGCTGTGTGCTGATTTTCTGCCCATGTTACATAATCATAATCGGCTGCTTGGTCGTAGCCTTTCTGCATTTCAAGTACGGCAAGAGCAAAGTGTTCAGAAGCAAGGGCATTCAAGTTCGAACGAAGGTCTGCAGCTGGTGTATCTGCCATTGTTCCTTCAAATTGATCCGGCATTTGCGTTACGATCGCAGAAGATAATGCTTTACTGATGTCGAACATGCGGTTGAATCCTTCGCGGAAGGCTTGGTACGCTTGTTCGTATTCTTCATTCACATAGTGGTCGAAAACTTTCACAACATCTTCTTCATGAGCAGCAAGGACTTGCTTCGCTGCATCTTCCGGAAGGTTGCCTTCTGTTGCGGTCGCTAGGAAACTGCCAAATTCATTGACGAATTCATCGACTTCCTGCTCAGCCATTTGACGGGCTTCCTCGTCTCCGCTTTTCGCTGCTTCTACGAAAGCATCGGAGTAATCGTTATGTCCTCTGAAAATCTCTTCAAACTGCTGGGCCGCTTCCTCTCCGTAAATCGAAGCGATCGCCGGCGTCATGTCTGCCGCGTTCTGATCGAGCTTTTCCCAAACCGCGTCACGGTCAGCGGCTTCATCGTAGGATTTCATCATGTATGTTGTCGCTAACACAAAGTGTTCCGATAAAAGCTGGTCGAGCGTCGCTCTCAAATCAGCGGCCGGTGTTTTCACTGTTGCGTTCGTGTTCGCCATCGCAATCGATGGAACGAGCATCATAAAAGCCATCAAGGTAATAAAAATACGTCTGATGTTTTTCATTTCTCTCTCTCCTTTGTTTGTTGTCTCTTGGTTAGCTATCGAAACAAAAGAGAGATTGGATCACTTTTTTTGAAAGTTTTTTGTGGGATGGGATATTTTTTTCTGGAGTTGGCGAGGAAATGGCTTTGAGAAAAAGGCTCAAAACGGTTGCGACCAACTATATCTAAACAACTTTCATCTATAAAAGCCTAGAAAAGACAGAGGCACCACGCCCCCGGAATCCGAGGGCGTAGTGCCTGCCTTTTATGTTTCTTGTTTATTTTTTCTTCTGAAAAAGCCTGTAATCTTGTTCGATAAGTCGTCAAAGTATGTGTAGACGACCGGAATCAGGACGAGCGTGAAGAAGCTCGAGACCGTCAGGCCAAAGATGATTGTGACGGCGAGTGGCTGCTGGGCTTCGGCTCCCCGGCCGATTCCGATGGCGAGCGGCACCATGCCGAGCACGGTCGTGAGCGTCGTCATCAAGATCGGACGCAGTCGGTTCGGACCGGCTTCTAAGATCGCTTCATAGCGGTCGTACGATTTGCGCCTGAGAATGTTGATGTAGTCGACGAGCACAATCGCGTTGTTTACGACGATTCCGGCGAGCATGATGATCCCGACAAACGCCGGCAGGCTGAATGGCAGTCCTGTCACGAACAGCCCCGCGGTGATGCCGATGATCGTCGCAGGCAGACTGAACATGATGATGAACGGAAACAGGAAATTCTCGAACTGAATCGCCATCACAGCATAGACCAGAAATATGGAAAACGCAAGAGCCAGCGTCAAATCACCGAACGCTTCCTGCATATCCTGAGCCTGTCCGCCAATGTCATAGGTATATCCGTCGGGAAAATTTAAGCGCTCAAGCTCAGAGCGTACAAGTTCCGTTGCGGTACCTAAATCCTGTCCGACGATTTCTGCTTCGACATTTACCTGAGGCTGCTGGTCTTCACGGAGTAACGTGACGGGCCCCTGGACCTGCTCCAAGTTGGCGATGGTGGCGAGTGGAATGAGGCTTCCCGTCGCGGTTTGGACGCTCATCCCCTCTACATCCGCAATCGTGCGGCGCTGGTCTTCTGGAAGAATCAGACGGACATCGATTTCATCTCCGCCTTCCCGATAGCGCGTTGCAATCTGGCCGTTGAAGGCGAGCCGGGTCTGCCCGATGACCTCCTGATAGCTGAGGCCGTACTGCGCTGCTTTCTCTCTGTTGACGTCAATCTTCAGCTCAGGACGCCCTTCGTCTGTCGAAGATGTCGCGTTGTTTACACCATCCACTTCATTCATGACGTAGGCGACCTGTTGGGCGAGCTGGTCGAGGACTTCGTATTCGGTTCCATTCAGCTGCACCTGCAGCGGAGCACCTGTCCCGAGTCCTGCGTCCATCTCACTTACCTGAATGTCCGCTCCTGGAATATCGGAAACGGCTTCCTGGAGCTGTTCGACCATCTGCTGGGTCGTCCGCTCCCGCTCTCCCGGGTCGACGAGCTCGATTGTATAGGAAGCGAAGTCTGACGAACTGGTTCCGACACCTGTCATACCTCCACCGCCGATGGTGGCGTAGCTGACGTCGATCACGTCCCCGAACTGCGCGATTTCTTCATCGACGCGGGTCGTGAGCGCTTCGGTTTCGTCCATCGACGTTCCTTCC
Organism: Halobacillus litoralis; assembly: GCF_020171725.1. Classification (GTDB taxonomy): domain Bacteria; phylum Bacillota; class Bacilli; order Bacillales; family Halobacillaceae; genus Halobacillus; species Halobacillus litoralis_F. Next base: position 97,424 of record NZ_JAIVAJ010000005.1, read on the forward strand.
GGCATGTTGACTCTCATCGTGATTTGGCCCTGATCAGAAGGTGGAATAAACTCGGTCCCGATCGTCGGAATCAGTGCGGCGCTTCCGGCGATTAATAGTCCGGTCACCAGCACCGTCGACTTCCTCCACTTCAACACAAAACGCAGTAGCGAACGGTAACGCTCGTTTACTTTTTCCATAAAACGATCGAACCAATACCGCCTGCCGCTTGTCTGGAGTGGCTTCGTCAACAGCTTGGATGACAGCATCGGAATCAGCGTGACGGACACGGCGAGGGATGCGATCAGGGCGAACATGATGACGAGGGCGAGCGGCGTGAACAGTTCGGATGCGATACCTTCTACGAAAATGATCGGCAGGAAGACGACGAGCGTGGTCGTGGCGGATGCGATGACGGCGGGGGCGAGTTCGGTGGCCCCTTTCTTCGCGGCTTCGACCATGGAATAGCCTTGCTGCCTGTAGCTGACGATGTTCTCGAGTATGACGATCGAGCTGTCGACCATCATGCCGATGCCGAGCGCGAGTCCACCCATCGTGAGGACGTTGAGCGTCTCTCCTGTGAAGTACATGAGGGTGAAGGTCGAGATGATGGCGATCGGGATTGACAGGCCGATGACGAGGGTCGCGCGGACGCTCTTCAGGAAGAGCAATAGGACGAGTACCGAGAAGACGCCTCCGAGCAGGATGTTCCAGACGACACTGTTGATCGAGATCTTGATGAACTCAGACGTGTCGAGGATGATGCTCGTGCCGACTTCCTCAGGCAAATCTCCGCGCAGTTCTTCGATGGCGGCGCGTACTTCATCGGCCGTCTCGACGGTGTTGGCATCGGTCTTTTTCAATATGGATAACACGACGGAAGGTTCGCCGTTCACTTTCGATATGGTATTCGAGTCTACAAGGGTATCCTTTACTTCTGCAATCTGGCCGAGCTTGACGCGGGCTCCGGTCTGCAATTGCAGAATCGTGTTCTCAACGTCTTCAATTGATTCGAACTCGCCTTCCAATCGCAGCTGCAGATCCTTTTTCCCCTTCTCAACCGCTCCGGCCGACGCTGACTGGTTCGCCGCCGTAATCGTCTGCGCAATCGTCTGGGAGTTGAGGCCGTATTGAGACAGCTGCGCCCTGTCGATCAGCACTTGGACTTCACGAATCTTCCCGCCTTCGATGCCGACAGAAGCGACGCCTCCCTGTCGTTCAAGAAAAGGAACGATGCGGGTTTCAGCAACCTGCTGCAGCTCTTCCGGCGTGTCACCAGAGAGCCCGATGTTCATGATCGGAAGCTGGCCCGGATCGAAGCGAAGCACGCTCGGCTCCCCTGCCCCGTCAGGCAGAAGGCCACGTACCTGGTCGACGTTTTCCCGGACTTCAAGCAGCGTGCTGTCCAAGTTCACGCCCGTATTGAATTGCAAAAGAACAAGAGATGCTCCGGCCTGGGACTGCGATTGCAGCACCTCAAGGCCTTCGATCGAGCTGACCGATGCTTCCACCGGTCGGCTGACGAGCTCCTCGACTTCCTGCGGGGCCGCTCCCTCATAGCTTGTAGATACAACGGCAATCGGCAGTTCGATTTCTGGATAGAGGTCGATCGTCAAGCTTCTCAGTGACACGAATCCGAGCCCTAAGAGCGCCACGACAATCATGATGACGCCGACCGGACGTTTGACCGAAAGATGGACTAAGTTCACGTTACGCGTCCTCCTTCATCAACGTCACGGCGCTGCCATCGGTCAACGTCAACTGACCGGACTTAATCACCTCGGCCGTTTCCGGAAGGTCCGCTTCGATCGCCATTTGATCGGTCTGCGCTTCAAGAACGGTCACATCGACACGCACCGCTTTTCCATCGACAACATGATAGACATACGCCTCATTCCCATTTTCCACAACCGCATCCGTAGGCACGATCAACGCATTCTCCACCACGATTTCAGGCAGCAGGAACGTCGCCATCATCCCAGGCTTCACCGCTTCATTCTCATTCGCAATCCGCGCTTCCACAGGGTAAAGCCCCGTATCATCCGGCACCGAACTCACATACCCGATCGTGGAAGGAATCGTCTGACTGATTGCATCCACCTCGACGTCCAGTTCTTCTCCTTTTGTAAAAAGGCCGAGCTGTTCCGGGGTCAGTGCGGCCGTTATCGTCATCGGATTCAAACTGACAATCGATGCGAACGGCTGCTGATTGGTGACGAGATCCCCCGTGCCGGCGTTCAGTGTCGAGACTTCACCTGATGCCGGCGCGGTAATCGTCCGGTTGGCGGACTGCTCCTCCGCCTGCTGAAGCTGGACCTGTGCCTGCTCCACCTGAAGCTCGGCCTGTTCGACCGCGACCTGCGCCTGTTCACTCTGCTGTCTCGCCTGATCAAGCTGCGCCTCGGCCTGCGAAATCGCAGAAGATGACTGTGGTGCCTGACCTTGAAGCTGCTGAACCTGCGCATGCGCCTGGTCCGCCCTGTTCTGGGCCTGGACGGCGAGCGGTTCCGGAATCACGCCGTCGTCTGCGAGCTGACGAGTCTGGTTCGCCAGCTGCTGCGCCTGCTCATACTGCTGCCTTGCTGCCTGTACAGACTGGCTCGTCTGACTTTGCTCCGCATTCGCCGCCTGCTTGGCCAGCTGCACCTGCTCCGCTGCATTGTCCACGCCTTGAGCCGCCTGCTGCTTCGAGATCTGCGCATTCTCGAGCTGCTTCTCCGCCTGTCTGACCGCAATTTGCTGGAGCTCAATCTGATTCTGACCCGTTCCCGGATCGACGACCGCAAGCGCATCCCCTTTCGCTACACGGTCCCCTTTTTCCACTTCGATCGACACGATCTCACCCGGGACCTCAGAGATGACCGGCGACGTATTTGCGCTGGTCGCCCGTCCGACAATCTCACGATCCACGACGAAATCCCCTTTCGTCACGGGAGCTGTCTCCACCGGCGTCACACGCGGCTCCGCCTCCTCTTCTGTATCAGGATTGGAACAACCTGCGATTCCTATCAACAACACCATCAGTACGACTAAACGTTTCATGATCAGACTTCCTCTCCTTATTGCTCATCCAGCCCCTGAATCACGTACATTTCGCTCTCTCTATCTTCCCCCTTAAGAAGGAAGGCCATTCTTTTTTTAACGAATTGACCAAGTAGTCACAATTTAGAATAATATTACTAAACCGTGAAATCGATTGCAACTTGTAGAACGGTGACAAATTTGTGTCGGAACGAAGGTGAAAAAGGTTCTGGATATAATTGAGTGAGTCGTGGGGTGGAAAATAACTCGCTTTCCGGCGGCGGACGCCGAGCCTCCTCAGACTTCGTCTTCCGGGGTCTCGCCGTTGTCCGTTCATCCCGCTGGAGTCTCGCCATTTTCCACCCCACTTTGCGATAACAGTGGGTCCAGAACTTAACAACAACCAGAGTCTGAAACGATGACCTGTGTGAACACTCAGCATTTGAATATTTTATTTAGCGTGTATAGGAAATTTTCTTCCTGAAAAGATCAATGAATCAAAAAACGCTTGGACGTGGTTGTCCAAGCGTTTTTCTGGATTGTGTATGCTGTTTTCCTTTGGTAAATCAGTGATCTGGATTTTATCGACGTTTTATTGGCTTCTGCTTCTCGAAACGTCGATTATATTCTTTTTATCGACGTTTCATCGGCTTTAGCTTGGCAAATCGTCGATTATTTCTCTTTTACCGACGTTTCTATGGCTCCAGCTTATCAAAACGTCGATTATTTCCTTTTTATCGACGTTTCTCTGACTCCAGCTTGGCAAAACGTCGATTATTTCCTTTTTATCGACGTTTCTCTGACTCCAGCTTGGCAAAACGTCGATTATTTCCTTTTTATCGACGTTGTATCTGCTTAAGCTTCGCAAAACGTCGATTAGAGCTCGGGCTGACCCAAAACAGGCACATCCAAGACTATTGCAGGTTGTTCCCTAGCTGGGCGACGATTAAGTCGAGCTTCTTCGCCTTCGGAAGGTCGTATCCTCGGAATCGTTCATCGAAGTGGTTGAACAAGGGTTCCAGTGACTCTTCCTGCAGCAGTTCGTTGTAGGTGCGGAAGGTGTGCTGATACTGGTCCATGTACCGCTTCATTTTTTTATCGAATCCGGATAGGTGGTACGTGGAGGAGAAGTCGAATGCTTTCACGATATCGCCGTCGTAGGTCGGGAATTCCGGGTTCATGGTGTGAAGCATGGCAGCGGCGAGTGGAAACTGCATCGTCGGGTTGCCTTTGTGGTTCTTGATGTCGTAAAGTCGTTTTGTAATTTGTACGATGTTCGGGCGCTCTTTGCCTCTCTGATCCTCCATCACTTTGAAATATTCGTCTTCAAATTCGCTTGTCAGACTCGGGTTATCCAACCGGAAAAAGTAGCGGAACACGAACCGGAATAGGTGGTCGTCTGGAATATAAGTATCTTGGAACAGTTGGTTCAAATACAAATAGACATCCAGTTTTTCCTGTGGAATCTTATTGACGACAGATTCATGTTCTTCCAATAAGAGATCCCGTAAATCTTCAGCCGTTCGGTATTTCATTTGTCATCACCTCTACTCGCTTATTTTTCCTCTCTATCACGTGCTGAAACTAAAAATGGTTGTTATCTTTCATTTTACAGAACGCGGACTCATATTCCAACAAAAAACAAAATCACGAACTGAGTCTGATCGAGCTTGATAGCTGAGTAAGGGAACCGATACTACTAGTAAGGAGGGGATACGATGGATATCGCAGCGATGTCTATGGCCATGAGTGCCATCGATGTGAAACAGCAGTCCAGCCTTAAAGTAATGGATAAGGCGATGAACGATGCCGAGTCAAACGGCAGTCAAGTGGTCAAAATGATCGAGGAGTCGATTCCTCACCCGAATCTCGGAAATCAGATTGACCTGAAGGGCTGAGTACTTACCGGGGCGGCACTAAGCTGCCCCACCAAAATCTCTTAAGAGAGTAGGAACGCGCGTGAGCCAACCCCTTTCTGTGATCGGACTGGTCATGTTTTTCATTGGAATCGGTCTGTACGTCTTGGAAGCCCTCTGGTTTCTGCACTTCCTCGTGCCGTTTTTTTCGATCGGGGGGATTGTGTTGATTGTGGTCGCCATGTTTCTATCTTTTCGAGAGGAAAAATAAAAAGCCGCTGAAGTCAGCGGCTCGAGAGATTATTGGTTGTTTTCTTCGTCATCCATTTTATCTTCATTTGTCATATCGCCTTCACCGTTCTCATTCATGTCCCCGTTATCACCGTCTGTCATATCTCCCTGGTCCTCACCATTTTCAGCTGCGTCGTCTTCTTCGCCGCCATCCATACCGTCATCCATGTGGTCTTCTCCATCATTCTCGGCATTTTCTTCACCATTTTCCATCGTGTCATTGTCCTCGGCCCCATTGTTGTCGTCCATCGGCTCCTCTTCAGAAGCACAAGCACCAAGAAGAGAGATGGCGAAAAGGGCAGTCAACAGTTTTAAAGATAAGTTTTTCATTCGTAGTTCCTCCTTAAATGTAATTTCTCAAACTAGTCTGCCCTCAAGTTCTTATGTTTATAAGAAATAAAGTTAAAAGGTGGAATGAAAGTTCTAAATAAAGAATGATATTCAGTTTGGCCACATACCCATAAAAAAAGAGCTGAGCAAAAGCGCTCAACTCATTTTAGTGCAAACATGATTTCTGCTTCACATGCCAGTTCGCCGTCCACCGTAGCTTTCGCTTTTCCTTTACCCATCGGGCCTTTGGAACGTACGATCTCGACTTCTAGTCTCAGGCGGTCACCCGGCTTGACTTGGCGCTTGAAGCGGCACTTGTCAATGCCCGTGAAGAAGGCCAGTTTTCCTTGGTTCTCTTCTTTCTTCAGCATCGCCACGGCTCCCATTTGAGCCAGCGCTTCTGTGATCAGCACGCCAGGCATAACCGGGTAGTCAGGAAAGTGTCCTTGGAAAAAAGGTTCGTTCATCGTGACGTTTTTGTAACCGACAGCCTTTTCTCCCTCTACGACTTCCTCGACTTGATCGATCAATAGGAATGGGTAACGGTGTGGGATGATTTCTTTAATTTGTTGAATATCTAACATAACCAGAGCTCCTTTCTTACCTGCTAGTCCTATTATATAGGTCCTGAGGCTTTTGGACAAAATTTCTTTTGTCTGGTTTCAATGTGGTGGTTTTAGGATATTGAAAAACAAGCGTACTTAGGAAGGAGGATGCCGGTCATGTTATATACTATTTTAATTGTGCTGCTCGTTCTTTGGCTGCTTGGTCTCATCGGCGGCGTGGGAGGCAACTTGGTCCACCTGCTGCTCGTGATTGCTCTTATCGTACTTATTGTAAGACTTGTGCAAGGTCGACGGTTATAAATGTACTCCGCCCGGAACACTCTTTGTTCCGGGCGGAGTTTTTTGTTTGATTGAACATACATCAGTTGAAAGGTCGGTTCTGTTACAAATTTAGAGTTAAGAGGGCTGGAAAAAACCTCGCTTTCCGCGGCGGACGGCGAGCTAACCTCAGGCTGCGCCTTCGGGGATCTCGCCGTTGTCCGTGCATCCCGCAGGAGTCTCGGATTTTTCCAGCCCTCTTTTCGGTAGATAGTGGGAACAGAACCTAGACCAAAGACGCAGATTTAACTCTTATGACTGCAAACATAGGAAATCCAGAAAGAGAGTAATTCCCGCGAAGAATGACAAGATCTTTTCCACAAAATAAAAAGCGCCCGAGATGGACGCTTTGTTCTAGGACGTTCTCGTTAGTTCTGCCTGCTCTCTCTTGATCTGCTGTTCCGTTCCCCCAGCCATCGTCGATTGACGCATTTCTTTGATTGGAGAATTCGGGGACAGCCAGAACGTGTACCAAGAGCCTTCTTTAATGATCGGGTCAAGGTCGAACATTTCGAAGTGGCAGTGGTCCGAAATCTTCTGAAGCTCCTGCTTATCCGGCAGCGCAAATAGATTGTCATGCGCGATGAAGAAGCTGTTGAATGCAGACGAGAAGGCGTGTCCGTATTCTTTTTCGCTGATTGGTGTAATAACGGAAATAAGGCCTTTATGTGTCACATAGCTTCTCAGGTGATCCAGCAGGTTATCGCGTTCGTCCGGGTGGATGTAGTGGAAAATGTTGTGCAGTAAGACGACATCGACCTGCTCCTCCGGCTCCCACGTGTTAATATCTCCGACTTCGAAGGAAATGTTCGGATAGCCCTCTGATAGAGACCGTGCGTGATCCACCACCTTCTGGTTGATATCAACGCCGACCAGCTTCAGATCCGGAAACTCTTCTGACAGTTTACGAAGGTAACCTCCGTGCCCGCATCCGAGGTCCACGACCGTCTTCGCTCTTTGATCACGCAGCATTTTAATGATTTTTTTGATGGCAAAATGTTCGAGCAACGCTGAGGTCTCTGCCACGACCTCTCCATGACGCTCATGGTCAAACTGGGCTCTCTCATGGGAACGCATGATATCCGGATATTTCAGCATCGTTGGAATGTGGAGCTCGAGCATCTCCTTCAAGATGGCTTTGATACCTGGAGATACGTTGTCTCCCATCAGGGTCGAGCATCGCTGTTTGGAGGAACGGAATCGCTCATTCGGACGTTTTTTCAAGTGCTTGACCGCTACGCCGACCCTTACCCAGGAAGCGAGCAAGTCCCGTGGGTAGCCTGTTTTCTCACTAACTGTATCAATGTCGGTCGCTCGTTCGAATTGATTGAACAAATCAAGCTCCACCCCGACATATGCGTGCCAAATCGGCAGGAAGGACTCATTCTTCTTCATCCACTTCCGAGCCTGCATCGCCGTAATCCATTCGTTCATTGATCTCATCCCTTCTCTTCGTATCTCCAAGGGTAGTCATCCCGCTCGGAGAACAAATATTTTTGCTGCTTTCTGTCACTCACTTTTTTCCTGCGTGCCGGCAGCATACTTCCCTGGATCGCCCTGTCGATGAGACTGAAATCCCAGCGCCCGAGTCCAGCAATATTGAGCATTTGTTTCACGTGGAGTTGATCATCATCATAGATGCGCTGCACCGCTTTCGTACGAAACTTCCTCCAAAGCTCGAATCGGAAAGAATAAACAAGTGCGGACAAATGGCTTAAGTTAAGGAGGAAAGATACGCGTGGTTTGCGGACATCTTCATAATAATGGAGGTATTGTTCATACGGCTTCCCCTCTTCCTTGCACCAGGCCAGCAGTTCGCCTAGAACGTCTGCATCCTGGACAGCGAGATTCATCCCTTCCCCGGCCATCGGGTGCACGGTGTGCGCGGCATCACCAATGATGGCTAGGTTGCCTGCATAATAGTGGTCGACGTGATAGGTGAACGGAATCATCAGCTGTACCGTCTTCCAATCCGTAATCGCCTTCACACCGTCAGCAAGCTCAGGCTCCAGCTCTCCGTATGCCTGATACAAATATTCAAGCCCCTTTTCCTTAATCGTCTTGTACTCCCCCGCTTTAATGAGAAAAACCGTGCGAACTTCATTGTCCGGCAGCGGAAACAGTCCGAGAAAGCAGGTAGACGTCGTAATGATTTTCCCTTTTGTAAAATCTTCAGGTCTTGGAATGGTGACGGTTAAGAAATGGTGATTGTAATCGGTACGCTCCACCTTTACATTCATCGCATCCCTAGTAGGGGAACTTCGTCCTTCCGCTCCGACATAGACCTGCGCTTCGACGTAGATGATTTCCTTGCCCTGTTTCACTTTGGCGACACCATTTTCGAAGCCTAAGAAGCGTGCTCCTTTCAAATAATGAAAGTACTCCTCATAGGACTTTCCTTTGTTACGTAAAATGGCTTTCGTCTTTTCATGCGGCACCATGAGAGAATGATCATATCTGCTTGCCACCCGTCCGTAATCAAGCTCTGTGAGATTGATTTCAACCGGCGTCTGATGGGGCCTGCGATGGATCTCTTGGAACCTGAGCTGGTCGAGCACGTGTCCACATGCCTCGATTTCATCAATCACACCAAGGTCCTCTAATATGGCAAGTGTCTTAGGCTGCAATAGTTCTCCTTTATAGACCGGTGATTCTTTCGTCAGCTGCTCTGCGATCGTCACGTGAACGCCACGGCTCGCGAGCTTGGCAGCAAGCATCAGGCCTCCGACTCCACCCCCGGCGACAAAGACTTCCGTTTTCACCTCGTATTCCCTCCCCCTCTTACGACATCGATTACTATCTTTACATAATTCCCTGATTTCACAGTTGGAAACATACTGAAGGGGGTTTCAGACATATAAAAAAACACGAGCCGGCGATCGACTCGTGTCATGAAGGACTTCTTTCTCACATAGAGTAGAAGTACAAGCTATTCGGTTTTGGTGACAATGTCAATTATGTGCTGCCACGTTTCCCACTGAAGGGCATCGGTTGGATTGCCATCCCCGATGATGCCATATCCGACCATTGCTCCCAAGATCAAAGCAAGCGCGCTGAGAAGAACAATGATAATGATACGGAGCCAAATCGGAAGAATACGACGACGGCCTTTTCTTGTTTTCTTTTCTTTCTTACCTTTGGCCGGCTTCTTCTCCTTTTTCGCTGCTACCTTCTCTTGCTGCTTACGCTCTTTCTCTTCTCGACGTGTCTTGTTTTTCTCGGATTTAGGATCTGTTGCCATGGTCGTCAAACTCCTTATATTATGATCTCAATTGATTGACAAGCCCCATCATCTGATCACTTGTCGAAATGGATTTCGCGTTGAATTGATAAGCACGCTGGGCCATAAGCAAGTCGGTCAATTCTTTTTGAATCTCTACATTGGAAGCTTCCAGTGTCTGGCTCTGCATTTGCTGGTCATCAAACGCCACATCTGCAAAAATGCCATCGTCCGGAATGTTGTCAGGGATGCGGAACCGGTTCTGCCCCGCTGCCTCAAGAATACGCGGACGGACCGCCTCTACAACATCCAGTTGAGCTTCAATCTCCTGCTGCTCTCCACGCGTAATGGATAGTCCACCATTTTCCGTAATCGAAATGCCATCGAACCCTTCTTCAATCGCAATCGGATCGCCGTCTTCCCCGATGACAGGGTAACCATCCGCATTGGTCAAGAGAAGCTGTCCGTTATCAAGCGGATTCAAATAAAAATTCCCCGCACGCGTGTACTGCGTTTCTGTTCCCTCTTCTGTCGGCACTTGCACTTGGAATAGCTGATTATCCCCAAGAAGCGCGACATCAAGCTCACGCCCGGTGTTTTGAAGGCTTCCCTGGCTGAGGTTCAGGTTCGTATGCCCGAGCTGTGCGCCCGTTCCAATACGGATGCCGTCCGGTGTAATACGATTTCGCTCTGCGCTTTCATCGTCCAGGTTATCAATCTGCTGCACCAGCAGGGAAGAGAAGTTCGAATTCCGGCTCTTGTAACCGGTCGTATTCGTGTTGGCGAGGTTGTTCCCAATCAAATCGAGTTTCTGCTGCAGTTGTCCCATTGTGACAGATGCTTGGATCATAGAAAGATTCATGGTAGGGCCTCCTTATCGAAGTCTTCCGATTTCTGTTACGGTTTTTTGAAGACTTTGGTCATACGCTTTTAACACACGTTGATTCAATTCGAACGTTCTGTATGTATTCATCATTTCGGTCATCGTTCTCGCTGGGTCGACGTTAGAGCCCTCCAACACATTCTGACGGATCGCGAACGCTGTGTCAGGGTTTGCCCGTGCATCGACAAGCGGCGCTGCCTCTTCTCCAGGCTGATACACATCATTTCCCTGCTTCACCATGTCCGGTGCATTCGGTGAATAGGATAGACCAAGTGGAATCTCTTGTCCGTCGATATTCAGCACACCGTCATCTGAAACGTCAAATTCCATGCCCCCAGTATTGACCGGGTTGCCTGCGTCATCCAGCACGTAATACCCCTGGTTTGTCGTCAAGAAGCCTTCGTTATCCACTGTGAAGTTGCCGTTACGCGTATAACGGGCTTCGCCGGCTTCATTTTGAACATCGAAAAAGACAGCACCGGCTTCATCGGGTACTTCGCCTTGAAGAATCGCCATATCGGTGGAAACGCCCGTTTCACGCAGGTCTCCCTGCGTGAAGGACGGTACCGTTTCCTGAAGGTACACACCAGTGTTAAGGGATCCAATTCCGTGTCTGACAGGCAGGTTAAGCCCTTCCTTCGTCGGAATGCGCTTCGACCCCATCTGTTCGATCAACAGCTCGGGAAAAGCACGCATCGTTCCTTGATCCGCTTTGTACCCTGGCGTATAAGCATTCGCCATGTTATTCGACAATGTTTCCTGCATTCGCTGGTTCGCTTTCATCCCTGAAGCTGCGGTATAGAATCCTCGTAACAACGGTGATCGCTCCTTTAGTTATGTATGAAAGGCTGTCCGTTCAAGAACGGCCGCCTTTTTTCCTGTTTATAATGATCTGGAAGAAACTCGCTTATCCAAGTTCTCAAGCATGATGCCTGTTCCTGTCGCGACACAGTCCATCGGAGACTCTGCTACGAGAACAGGGACCTTCAACTCTTCTGCAAGCAGCTGATCGATGCCGTGAAGCAATGCTCCACCGCCGGTCATAATGACACCACGGTCGATGATATCGGCAGAAAGTTCAGGTGGTGTGCGCTCCAGCACCTGCTTCGCTGCTTGAACGATCACCTGTACGGATTCTCTCAATGAACGCTCGACTTCTTCAGAATTCACCGTAATCGTGCGCGGCAATCCTGATACCATGTCACGGCCGCGAATCTCGATCTCTTCCTGACGAGAACCAGGGAAGACCGTCGCCACCTTGATCTTGATGTCTTCTGCCGTACGCTCACCAATGAGGAGCTTATACTCTTTCTTGATGTATTGAAGAATTTCGTGGTCGAACTTATCTCCGGCCATTTTGATCGAAGAAGCGGTTACGATATCACCCATGGAAAGGACCGCAACATCCGTCGTTCCACCACCGATGTCTACGACCATATTCCCGCTCGGCTGGAATATGTCCATGCCCGCGCCGATCGCAGCCACTTTCGGCTCTTCTTCTAAAATGACGTTCTTACCACCTGATTTTTCAGCCGCTTCTTTGATCGCCTTCTGCTCGACCTTCGTAATGTTCGTCGGACAGCAGATCAACATGCGTGGCTTCGACAAAAATCCGCGTACGTTCGTTTTTTGGATGAAGTGCTTCAGCATCGCTTCTGTCACGTCGAAATCGGCAATGACGCCATCTTTCAATGGGCGCATCGCTTCGATGTTTCCAGGCGTACGTCCAACCATACGACGGGCTTCTTCACCTACTTCAAGCACTTTGCCCGTATTACGGTCCATCGCAACGACAGAAGGTTCGTTCAGCACGATCCCTTTTCCTTTTACATGTATCAGTACGTTAGCCGTACCTAAGTCAATTCCGATATCTCTTGCGAACATGTCCTGTAGATCCTCCCTATTGTGAAAACAGTCCTATTGCTATTTATCATTCATCAAATCTTCGTTTTTTAGTCGACTTGCAGCTCAATTCCTCACCTGAGCATACAAACATATCTAATTCTATATTCTATCACAAGATTACGACATTCGTCTTACTTGAAAAGAAAAAAGTTCCTATATATCGAGGATTTGTGACAAAGGAAGGATCGTACAATCAGGCAGTGGGTTCAGCAGCCGGCTCATCTGTCCTGTATTTCTTTCGTGTCGCTTCTCCACCGCGGAGGTGTCGAATTTCTTTGTGGTAATCAAGGATCTTCTTAACTTCCTTCGCAAGCTCAGGATTCACCTCTGGAAGCCGCTCCGTCAAATCCTTGTGTACCGTACTCTTAGATACTCCGAATTCCTTTGCAATCACCCGTACCGTCTTCTTTGTTTCAATCACGTGCTCTCCAATCTTGATGGTCCTCTCTTTGATGTAATCATGCACTCCACTCGCCTCCTGTGATTGACTATCCAAGGGGGTGGGTTCATAAGGGAAAGCGTTTCTGTCATTAAATCTGTGTGGGTTTCTCTTGATGTTTGTCATGGTGAAAGACCCTGGATGCTACCGAGTGCTCGGTTATCTTCATTGTATTAATAAAGATTTGGAGTTATGCCATTTATGTAGAACAGGGGTTTATGCGGGGTCGAGGGACAGGCTTCTCTTTTCAGAAGAGGTGGTCTGTTCGAATTGGGCTTGGGGCTGCTATTGGGACTGATGATCAGAGGCAAAAGGCTTCGCTGTCCCATTAATCTTTTATTGGGACAGCCCCGGCCTTCATGCGGCGGCTCCTTGTCCCATTTATCCTTTTTCGGGACAGCCCCAGACCTCATGCGGCGGCTCCCTGTCTCATTTAGCTTTTATCAGGACAACCCCGACCTTCATCCGGCTGCTCCTTGTCCCATTTATCCTTTATTGGGACAGCCCCAGGTCTCATACCGCGCCCCCTTGTCCCATTTAGCTTTTATCAGGACAACCTCCCCTCCGAGCATCTTCTCCCTGTCCCAATCATCCAGAACCATCAAAAAAAACAAAAAAAATGAGGGTAAAGATACCCTCATTTTAAGCTTGGAATGTTGAGATTGATGATGCGCTGTCTTCTTCTGGAGTTGGCTGCTCTTCTGATTCAGATGGCTCTTCAGATGGTGTGCCTTCTTCGTCTTCATCGACAGCAGGCGTGTTATCCTGAGCATCTTCATCTTCTGCGCCGTCTTCATTCATTGGCGTGTTGTCTTGAGCTCCTTCTTCCTCTTCTCCTTGTTCAGCACCGTCTTTGATTTTGCTGACTGGCTGTCCGAAGAAGTTTTCAGGGTTGACAGGCTCGCCGGCAGCGCGTACTTCAAAGTGTACGTGAACGCCGCTTGCTTGTCCGAAAGAGTTGCTTCCTGCAGTTCCAAGAACATCACCTTGAGTGACTTCTGCTCCTGTTTCTACTTGGACTTGGTCAAGACTTGCATAGACTGTTGAAACTTCACCATCGTGGGAAAGTTCGATTACGTTTCCGTAAAGTGGATCTTCTTTGATCTCCGTAACAGTACCGGACATAGCGGCTGTTACTTCGAAAGCTTCTCCGTCTTCACGTGTGATATCTACGCCTTCACTTTGGTAATACTTATTGTTGTATAGAACCAGTGCACTTTCTTGGTCTGCTTCTGAAGCGTCGTAGTCATAGAATTTCGTTACGATGGAAGCTGCTGCTTCATCTACAACTGGCATTTGCAGGTTCTCTTCCTGCTCCATGACCGGTACCGACTCTTCTTGCGTATTGTTTGTCAGGATTTCGTCTTCAACTTGTGTGTCAGGTTCATCCGCGACTTGGTCTAAGTTATCAGCACCCTGTTGATACCAAAACACTCCGACTAACACCAATGCAGCTACGGACAGATACAAAGCTGGATACAACCACTTCTTGCGCATCAAGCGTTTAAACTTTAATTTAGTCACGCTCTTTTTTTCTTCCTCTCTCATGTTCATCACCTCAAAAATCATTCTGAACACTTTAGAGGGAATCTATACATGAAGTGGAAAATTTTTATAAAAAATGCCGGGTGACTGCTTCTGCACCCGGCATTTCCGTTATTTCAAAGATGCTGTCTGCGTACTGACTGGGGAGATTTCGATCCCTTTGTAATAGTGCTTCACGATATCTTTGTAGCTTTTTCCTGACAGCGCCATTCCGTTCGCCCCATACTGACTCATCCCTACACCATGGCCATAGCCCTTCGTTGTAAAAATGATGTGATCGCCTTTTTGTTGAATGGAGAAATCGCTGGATTTCAGGTCGAATGCTTCACGGATTTCTCGTCCTGTGAACGTCTTGTCTCCGAAGTGCACTTCATCCACCCGGTTCCCCTCTGTTTTCGTAAGGGTCGTATTCGAAATGGAGGAGATGCCGAGAGCCGCCTCTAGCTCGACAGACGTAATGATCTTCTGGTCGTTAAACTTCGGTGAGGTTTCATCCCACGGACTTTCGACGCTTTTCAAATACGGAATTTCACTCTCCCAATAATCTTCTGCGTTTTCAGTGAATCCGTTACTTGTTGAAAAAAAGGCAGCGGTAATCGGCTCAGAGTTGTACGTCATGATCTCTCCTGACGTTTCCTGGACAGCCTGGTTGATTCTTTTCATATTGGATGCGTATTGCTCCTGCCACAATTGTCTGAGTTCTTCATCGTTCTTATAGACCTGATGTTGAACGGTGTCGGTCACGTCTGCTGATTCTGAAATCGATTCGCCGTTGACCAAGTGGCGAATGATGTAGGTTCTGGCAGCCAAGGACTGGGCTTTCAACGCTTCTAACTCGAAGTTCGCCGGCATTTCGGACGCAACGACTCTTGAGACGTACTTCTCGAGCGGTACTTCCTCTACCTTTCCACTCTCTCGTAATACCTTAACGGAAAAAGGAGATAGGTTCGATGGGATGTCTTCCACTTGGAACTCTTGAGGCGTTTCGCGAACTTGAGCCGTATCGCCTGACTCGGTGAATGGTACGACAATTAATGTAGGAATGATGAGTATGGCCATAAACAGGCCACCGACCGCGATGATTCCTATCCAATTTTCTCTTTTCATTCGCATCCTCCCTGGCTAAGAATCGAGGGAACAACCCTCTAGTAAATATATATCCACGAGAGTCGGATGATAGAACCTTCTGAGAGAAAAATGCTTCACGCTTTTCAAGGTCCCTGAGAAAAAATAAAAAAGCCTGCCTATTTCACAATTGCGTGAAATAGACAGGCTCGGATTGAATACATTATAAAGTCGATAGTGATTCGCTAGGCTCAAGTTCTTCTTGATACGATTCGACTTCGCTGACGCGCTCGATGTCGGCACCAAGCTGACGAAGCTTCTCTGTGAAGTTTACATACCCACGATCCAGATGCTTAAGCTCTGTTACGCGCGTATAGCCTTCAGAGACCAGCCCGGCTAAAACGAGGGCGGCTCCTGCACGAAGGTCCGTTGCGGCAACTTCTGCTCCTTGAAGGTCAGAAGGTCCTTCAACGATGACGCTGCGTCCTTCGATCTTCAAGTGTGCATTCATGCGGCGGAATTCCTCCACGTGCATGAAGCGGTTCTCGAATACCGTTTCTGTGATGACGCTCGTGCCTTGTGCACTCAACATAAGAGCCATCATCTGCGACTGCATATCCGTTGGGAATCCAGGGTGCGGCATGGTCTTGATGTCTGTTGCCTTCAACTTCTTCGGTCCGATGACACGAATACCATCGTTCTCTTCAGTGATTTTGACACCCATCTCTTCCATCTTAGAAATGACAGAACGGATGTGTTCAGGCATAGCACCTTCCACGAATACGTTCCCGCCTGTGATCGCTGCAGCAACCATGAAGGTTCCGATCTCAATACGGTCAGGAATAATCGTGTGTTCAGCACCCGTAAGCTTTTCCACACCTTCGATCCGGATCGTTTCCGTTCCAGCTCCAACGATGCGTGCGCCCATCTTGTTCAAGTAGTTGGCAAGATCGACAATCTCAGGCTCTTTGGCACAGTTCTCAAGAATCGTTTTCCCTTCAGCTAGAGCTGCGGCCATCATGACGTTCTCAGTAGCACCTACACTTGGTACGTCAAAATAAACCTTTGCTCCCTGTAAACGACCTTTTACATGCGCTTCGACATATCCATTTCCAACAGTGACTTCTGCGCCCATTGCTTCAAACCCTTTCAGGTGTTGGTCAATCGGGCGGGATCCAATGGCACAACCTCCAGGCATAGCGACCTTTGCATGACCATAGCGGGCCAAAAGCGGTCCCAGTACAAGAACAGAGGCACGCATCTTGCGGACATATTCAATTGGGGCTTCTGTTTCCAACTGGTTAGAAGCATCTACTACAACTGTATTTCCTTCAACATGTACATCTGCATTCATATGTTTAATCACTTGATTAATTGTCGTAACATCTGCTAGTGCAGGTACATCATGCAAAACGCTTTTTCCTTCACTTGCGATTATACTTGCTGCGATGACAGGCAGTACGGCATTTTTGGCACCTTCTGCTTTCACAGAGCCATTCAGCTGCCTCCCACCACGGACGATGATTTTTTCCAAGGTTCATTCTCCTCCGCGTCCTTATTCATTACTATTAATATTCAGCAGTAATTATGGGTGTTCCAATCGTAACGTTTGTCCTCCCGCCCAATATTCTAGATGCAAACTGAACATTCATCTCATCATTAAGTATGGGTAGGGATTGACCCCATTTCTTACTATGTCCGGACCAGCTGGTCCAACCATTGTCAGTGACTTCATTTATCGTTTCAACATTAAACACATCTCTAAACTTTTCATACATTAAAACATCATCAATAATACCATTCTTTTCGGACTTGAGACAAGAGAAAATAGTGACATTTTTTGAGAACAGTCGACTTTTTGCGAGATTTTTCCGTTCTTCTACTTTTTGGCTTAGAGAAGCAGTTCCCTTCCCATTCAGCGCATAAACCCTTTCAACGGAATTGTTGGAATCCACTGGGATAATTAGGCTTAAAGTCTCCGTTACCTGTCCCGATTTATTCTGCCATGTCAGCTTATCGGCATTCGCCATTTTTTCTAATATCGGCTCGGATTTATAAAAAGATGAGGCTTTTGTTACCCATTCTTCACTTTTGGTCTGCTGGATCGATTCTTTCATCGTCACAGTCCATGACGTCACTTCCAGCTGCTCATCCTCAGCAAAGGCTGCGAATTGTTCGAGTTGGCTCTGATCAGCCCTCTCCTGTGGATAAACACCTGTCCCGAAAATCACCAACGCACCAACGACAGCCAATAAAGTTTTCATTTATATATGCCTCCCCAAGCATCAACTTACTATCAGTTTGACCTGAGAAGACACCGTTCATACGATACAATTCCTAACAACTTTAGACAAGCCCATCAGAACAAATAAATCAGGTTATTCGACCACGAAATAAAGTCTAAAAAGAAGTTACTGACCGTTGTACCAAGGGCAATGGTGATGAATACAATAAAGATTCTTGCTTCGAACACTCGATTCTTTCTGAAAAAAGCGTCGAAGTTAACGGCCTGCACGAGCCTCCACGTAATAATGATGAAAATCAAGTGGGAGGTCATACTGAGAAGGGCTTCTTCTGCGAAGTACTGTTCCACCGCTTGAACACCTCGTTTCTCTCTTCTATACCATATTGTGACATCGCTCAAACAGAATCGGACATAATTATTTCATTTCCCGGGTAATAGTAACTGAATACGACATCAATTGAAGTCGAAAGTCAGTTAGTTCGCACCCTTCACATCCTGGATCTGCCAAAGATTATCAAAAAGAACAAAAAACTGCTCTCAAAGATGAAAGCAGTTTAGAAGTTGTTATCATAAACGTCCAAACGATTGACGGCTCGTTTGAGTGCCATTTCAGCCCGTTTGAAATCTATGTCGGATTGCTTATCTTGCAGACGGCGCTCGGCACGCTCTTTCGCCTTTTGGGCACGGTCGATGTCGATATCAGTTGGTTTCTCAGCTGATTGAGCTAAAATCGTCACTTTGTCAGGACGCACTTCCAAGAAGCCACCGCTGACAGCGATACGATCTGATTTTCCTTCGCCTTTAAGACGAACCGCGCTGATTGTCAGAGGAGCGACCATTGGGATGTGTCCTGGCAGAATTCCAAGTTCCCCGCTCTCCGCCTTACAACTAACCATTTCAAATGCATCTTCCAATACCGGGCCATCAGGAGTGACAACACTCACCGTTAGTGTGCTCATAGTAATTCCTCCTTGGGCTTTAGCAAACGGCAAGGCGTTCATGTAGAAGAACGCCTTCCCTTTACATCACCTATGGTTTATTGCATTTGTTCTGCTTTTTCAACGACTTCCTCAATACGTCCGACTAGACGGAACGCATCCTCTGGAATGTCATCGTATTTGCCTTCAAGGATTTCTTTGAAGCCTTTGACAGTTTCAGCAACCGGTACATAAGAACCTGGCTGTCCTGTGAACTGCTCAGCTACGTGGAAGTTCTGAGATAGGAAGAACTGTACGCGACGAGCACGTGATACAGTCAGCTTATCTTCATCAGAAAGTTCATCCATACCTAAGATGGCAATGATGTCCTGAAGCTCTTTGTAACGCTGAAGCGTACGTTGAACTTCACGGGCAATCTCGTAGTGCTCGTCCCCAACGATTTCAGGGTCAAGCGCACGGGAAGTCGAAGCAAGTGGATCCACGGCTGGGTAGATACCTTGCTCAGATAGTTTACGCTCAAGGTTCGTTGTCGCATCCAAGTGGGCGAACGTTGTCGCTGGAGCCGGGTCCGTGTAGTCATCGGCAGGTACATAAATCGCCTGGATCGATGTAACGGAACCTTTGTCCGTAGATGTGATACGTTCCTGAAGCTGACCCATTTCCGTTGCAAGAGTAGGCTGGTAACCTACGGCTGATGGCATACGTCCAAGAAGGGCGGATACCTCAAGACCACCTTGCGTGAAACGGAAGATGTTATCGATGAAGAACAGTACGTCCTGTCCTTCTTCATCACGGAAATACTCGGCCATTGTAAGACCAGACAGGGCAACACGCATACGTGCACCAGGCGGCTCGTTCATCTGACCGAAGACCATGGCTGTTTTCTTGATAACGCCAGAGTCCGTCATTTCATAGTAAAGGTCGTTCCCTTCACGAGTACGCTCACCAACACCAGCGAATACGGAAATACCACCGTGCTCTTGTGCGATGTTGTTGATCAATTCCTGGATCAGTACGGTTTTACCTACTCCGGCACCACCGAACAAACCGATTTTACCACCTTTTACATAAGGGGCAAGCAAGTCTACAACTTTGATTCCTGTTTCAAGAATCTCCGTCTCTGTTGCCAGGTTATCGAATTTCGGAGCTTCGCGGTGAATCGGGTCACGACGGGCATCCGCAGGAAGTGGCTCGTCAAGGTCGATGTTCTTACCTTCTACGTTAAATACTCGACCAAGTGTTACTTCACCTACAGGTACAGAGATCGGCTCACCTGTATCTGTAACAGAAGTACCACGCATTACACCATCAGTTGATGACATAGCTACCGTACGAACGGTGTTGTCACCAAGGTGAAGGGCAACTTCTAATGTAAGGTCGACGCTTTTTTCGTCTTCATTTTTCGCTTCGTAACTTACGTGTAGGGCGTTGTTAATATCAGGGAGATGTCCATCATCGAACGTGACATCGACAACGGGTCCCATGATTTGGGTCACGCGTCCATTACTCATCGATTTCCCTCCTAACTTTACTGTAAAAAAATCAGAGACTTTCTACTCGAGGGCAGCGGCTCCGCCGACAATCTCGGTAATCTCCTGGGTAATAGCAGCTTGACGTGCACGGTTGTAAGATAGAGTCAGGTCGCCGATCAATTCATCAGCGTTATCCGTAGCACTCTTCATCGCAGTCATTCGGGCTGCGTGCTCACTAGCTTTACTGTCGAGTAAAGCTCCGTAGATTAAGCTCTCAGCGTATTGTGGAAGAAGGACTTCTAAGATTCCTTCCTGGTCCGGCTCATACTCATAAGAACTTGAAGCTGCTGCTTTCTTTTCTCCACCGAAGTCAGTGAGTGGAAGAACTTTCTTCTCCGTCACTTCTTGAGTGATGGCACTGACGTAGTGATTGTAATAAATGTAAAGCTGATCAATTTCACCGTCTGAGAAAAGTTGAACCGTATCAGAGGCGATGTCCTTGATATCAGCAAAATCCGGTTGATCGGAAATGCCTGTTATGTCCATGTCGACTGGCATATTACGTTTACGGAAGAAATCGCGTCCGATCCGACCGAGTGTAATCAGCGTATATTCGTCTGCAGACGTGTGGTGCTGACGAATCTGCTGGTAGACTTTTCTCAGGACACTGCTGTTATAAGCTCCTGCAAGTCCACGGTCGGAAGTGATGACAAGGTACCCTGTCCGTTTCACTTCACGGGATTCAAGCATCGGGTGACTCGCATCACCGCCGCCTTGTGCAATACTTGCCACGACCTCTTGGATTTTCTCACTATAAGGAACAAATGATTTCGCATTTTGTTCAGCACGATTCAATTTGGATGCAGATACCATCTCCATCGCTTTTGTAATCTGCTTCGTCTTTTTAGTGGACGTAATCCGGCCTTTAATATCTCTAAGGGATGCCACGCTGTTTCACCACCCTTTCTAGCTGGTTCAGTCGATTTCAATCAAACGTTTGTTTAAGAAGTCCAGGGAGCGATGAAAAGCTCGTACGCCGCTGTTCACCCACCCCTTACCTTCTCTTATTCACTCGCTACGAACGTCTTCTTGAATGCTTCGACAGCTTCTTTCATATCTTCGTCTTCTGCTAGTTTTCCTGTTTCACGGATTGTCTTCAGAAGATCTGAACGGTTATTGTCTAACCAGTTGTGGAACTCAGACTCGAAACGAGTGATGTCCGCCACTGGGATTTCATCAAGATGTCCTTTTGTCAGTGCGTAAATGATCATAACCTGTTTTTCAACAGAAAGCGGTTCGTGAAGACCTTGCTTCAGAACTTCTACGGTACGCGCACCGCGGTTAAGCTTCGCTTGTGTTGATTTATCAAGGTCGGATCCGAACTGTGCAAAGGCTTCTAGTTCACGGTAAGACGCCAAATCAAGACGCAGTGTACCGGCAACCTTCTTCATCGCT
Source organism: Halobacillus litoralis (assembly GCF_020171725.1). Lineage (GTDB taxonomy): Bacteria > Bacillota > Bacilli > Bacillales > Halobacillaceae > Halobacillus > Halobacillus litoralis_F. The sequence goes on from NZ_JAIVAJ010000005.1 coordinate 118,952, forward strand.
TTAATCTGTGCGGAACCACCAACACGGGATACGGATAGACCGGCGTTGATCGCTGGACGTACACCCGAGAAGAAGAGATCCGACTGAAGGAAGATCTGACCGTCTGTAATCGAGATAACGTTCGTAGGGATATAAGCGGAAATGTCTCCTGCTTGTGTTTCTACGAATGGAAGAGCTGTAAGAGATCCTCCACCTTTCGCGTCACTCAATTTCGCCGCACGCTCAAGTAGACGAGAGTGCAAGTAGAATACGTCCCCTGGGAAGGCTTCACGACCTGGTGGACGACGAAGAAGCAAGGAAAGCTCACGGTATGCAGCAGCCTGCTTGGAAAGGTCATCGTACACAACAAGTACGTGCTTGCCGTTATACATGAAGTCCTCACCCATTGATACTCCGGCATATGGAGCAAGGTAAAGAAGTGGTGCTGGTTGAGAGGCACTTGCGGTTACAACGATTGTGTAATCAAGCGCTCCGTGACGACGAAGCGTCTCTACCGTACCACGGACTGTCGATTCTTTCTGACCGATTGCGACGTAGATACAAATCATATCTTGGTCGGCTTGGTTCAGAATGGCGTCAATCGCAACAGATGTTTTACCTGTTTGACGGTCTCCGATGATCAATTCACGTTGTCCACGACCGATCGGTACAAGGGCGTCAATCGCCTTGATTCCTGTTTGAAGTGGCTCATCAACGGATTTACGATCCATTACACCAGGAGCTGGTGATTCGATCGGGCGTGTTTTTGTCGTTTCAATTGGTCCGCGGCCATCAACTGGCTGTCCAAGAGAGTTTACGACACGGCCAAGTAGTTCTTCACCGACAGGAACCTGCATGATGCGGCCTGTACGACGAACTTCATCGCCTTCTTTAATATCTGTATATGGTCCAAGAATGACAAGACCAACGTTACTTTCTTCCAAGTTCTGGGCTAGACCCATAACTCCGTTAGAGAATTCAACGAGCTCTCCGGCCATGACGTTGTCAAGACCATGAGCACGTGCGATACCATCACCGACTTCGATAACTGTACCCACATCATTGACTTCTATATCTGTTTCATAGTTTTCAATTTGCTGCTTAATCAGCGCACTGATTTCTTCAGCTTTGATGCTCATGCCATTTCACCCCTATCATCAATTGTTCGCGGATGTCAGCTCGCGCTTCATGCGACGAAGTTTTCCGCTGATTGAACCATCAAAAATGCGGTTACCGATTCTCAGGCGGATTCCACCTAGAATCTCAGGGTCCACAATGTTCGTCAGATTCAATGATTTTTTGCCGACTTTCGGTGCAAACGTCTCTGAAATGCGTTGTTTCTCTGCATCCGACAGCTCGCGAACCGAATAAACCTCGGCATCGGCAATACCTTTAGCATCATTCATTTTCGTAATAAACTGGGCAACCATATCCATCATGATATCTTCACGGTGGCGATCGACAAGAAGCTGAAGCGTGTGAAGCACTTCATTCGAGAACGATTGAAATGACTTCGTAACCAACTGTTTCTTCTGATCCATCGTCACACGGGGATGCTTAAGGAAATGAACCAGCTTCGGGCTGCTCGTGTAAACATCACGAAATGTACGAAGCTCTGATTCTACCTGTTCCAGTTTGTTCTTTTCTTGTGCGAGTTGGAAAAGAGCGTCTGCATAACGTTTCGCAATGATTGTGTTACTCATCGCTCTTCTCCTGCCTCGTTAATGTATTCGTTGATCAATTTCTCTTGATCCTGTTCAGACAATTCTTTTTCAATCACCTTGGAGGCAATCATAACGGACATAGAAGCGACTTGGTCTTTAAGAGTTTGAACCGCTTTATCGCGCTCCTGCTCGATTTCCTGACGGGCAGATTCTTTGATTCGGTCTGCTTCCGCACGAGCGGATTCAATGATATCGCGCTCTTGTTGACCAGCTGTCTTACGTGCGTCTTCTATAATGCTCTGTGCATCTTGACGTGTCTTTTTCAACTCTTCAGAAGCTTCGCGCTGCATTTTCTGAGCTTCTTCACGACTCTTCTCAGCCGTGTTGATCTCGTTTGCAACGTAATCTTCACGCTCTTTCATCATGTTCATCAGTGGTCCCCAGGCGAACTTGGCTAGTAACGCTAGAAGGATGATGAAGAATGCCAGCTGAGTAAGCATGTCTCCTACTAGAAATCCAGCTTCAGCTCCGAGAACAAGACTATTTGTGAATACTTGCACAGTTTTCACTCCTTCCCACACCATCTCGTATCAGGTATAACGATTTTCTAATCCCATGCTAGTCTGAAACAGAGGCTTTACATGAGAAAAACCCGGCTTCAGCTGCTGTTCAGCTGTCGTCGAAGTTTTCTTTCTCTCCCTACCGGGTATAAAGTTGTTCATAAGGTAAAGCAAAGGCGAAGATCGATAGAGTTGAACTTCGCCAAAAGATTGTCGTGCTCGTCCTGCATTACTGACCTAATACGATAAACGCGATTACAACGCCGATGATTGGAACGGCCTCTACAAGGGCAACACCAATGAACATTGTTGTTTGAAGTGCAGAGCGCAATTCTGGTTGACGCGCAATCCCTTCAACTGTACGACTTACGATAAGACCGTTACCAATACCAGCACCTAGTGCCGCTAAACCTACTGCAATTGCAGCTGCTAATAGACCCATAATGAAAATCCTCCTCAAATATTTTAAAAATTAGATTTTTACTTTTATATTAATGGTCATCGCTCACCTTGTGAGACATATAAACCATCGTTAACATAACGAATATAAATGCTTGGATGAAACCGATAAAGGTACTGAAGCCCATCCATGCAATCATTGGGACGGCTGCCCCTAAAGCACCTAAGGCACTTGACGTCGCTAGTCCGACAAGCAAGCTTAGTAGAATTTCACCTGCATAAATGTTCCCGTATAGACGCAGTCCAAGCGTCAGGGTGTTTGAAAATTCCTCGATCAGTTTAAACGGCAGTAAGAATGGTAAAGGACGTACAAATCCTTTCGTGTATTCTTTTCCACCCTTCAACTTCACTCCGTAATAGTGTGTCAATACGACAACCATCACAGCAAGCGTCAAGGTAATTCCCGGGTCCGCTGTTGGCGATTTCCACCAAAGCGTGTGTCCCACAACTCCATTGGTTACGACTCCGAGCATGTTGGAAACGAACACATAGGCGAATAATGTCAATCCTAAAGGCAAGAATAGCTTACCTGTCCGCCAGTCCATATTCGAACCGATGATACCTTTTATAAAGTCGATCAACCATTCCATGAAGTTCTGGTATCCTCTTGGATAGCGCTTCATGTTTCTAGTCGCGGCTACACCGAGGATGAAAACGATCAATGATGCGACAAACATCATTAATACATTGGATAAGTTGAAATCCAACCATGGAATATTCAGAACGTCTTCCACTATTGGTGATTCGTGATTCAATCTGTTCACCTACCTTCCATCATGCTAAGCTGTAGATTTGTTGAAAAGGTAATCTATAAAAATGACAATGTAGGCTGCCATTAAGCCCAATACTACTGAAATTAAATGGAAATATTCTTCAAACTGAAGGGCGATGACAACGGCTAAAGCGCCTGAGGCCAGTCGCGTAAATGTACCGATTCCCCGTACTGAATGACTTTCTGATGCGGCTTCTCCGAGCTTGCGGATTTTACGTTGCATAAGCCAGAGGTTGTAAAAGCTTAATAGTGCTCCAAGTAGAAGCCCGAGGAATATGGGTTGCCAAGGTGTGACTCCCCAACCTAGTACTAGTAATGCCAGAAGGTAGAACATCCATTTTCGTTGACGGGCAATTACTTGCTGGTAATCTTCCATATTAATCGTCTCCCGTGTACTTTCGTACTAAATGAATGGTTCCGTATGTACCTGCTCCCAACCCAAGAAAAATCCCTATGATTAGAAACGTGGGTGATGTGGATAGATGGCTGTCGATCCATTTCCCGAAATAGACCCCGACGAGTGGTCCGCCGGCTAGTTGAGAAACGATCGCACTGGTGAGTGCCATGGCTTGAAAAGGCGGCTTCGAATTCAAGGCGATCAAACCTTTCTCTTCTACGTATGAAAACCTTATCATTCCACACTATGTAAGAATACATGAGGGTTCATTTCATGTCAATGCAATAACGAGTAAAAATACAAATGTCTGACAAGAAACGATCACAAATTCGTCACATTTCAAAGGCGCAGGGTGAGCGAACAGTCACACACCCTGCACCAACCACAGGATTTAATGGGATTTACTAGAAAATAACCGGGAAGTTGTACGTGTAAACCTTTCCTTCCGCCTCAACCTTCACAACCGCTTGATATGGACCTACAAGTTCATCCTTCACAGGAAGCGTCCCCTGCGCCATTCCAGATCGCATATCCTTCCACTCGACTAACTCTCCAGCATGGAGCATCGTCCCTGCCCGGTAAAGATCGACCGTCACGACCTCCGCCTCTTCAGACAGGTAGAAACGATAGTTCAGTTTGTCACCGAGTGATTTCGACAATTCGAAGCCCGATACTCGCGCATAGTCAGCGGATTCCTTCATATATAAATACGGGATATGGTACGGCCGATCCGCTTCGACCTCGACGTACCCTTGATAGAGACCATCCTCAAGGAAACCACCAGACACCCTCAAGGCTATCAGCACTTCTTTCGTCTCCCCTGGTGACAAGAAGGTTGTCCGCGGCAGCGTCCACGACTCTCCTGTCTTTTTATCAGGCGTTCGGAACGTGACTTTCAGTTCGTCTTCTGTTGGATTCGTCATGCGGATCGTCTTCGTATCCTGGAACAGTTCGTCCTGAATGCGTCCGTACTCAAGCTTTCCATCAATCAAGAGCTTCGGTTCAATCGACTGGTCAATGTTCACATATCCGGCTCCTTGATCGATCGGGACGACTCCTTCCATCCTGTCCGCCCCACTCAAGATCGCCTGCTTCACTTGCCCCGGAGACCAGTCTGGATGCGCCTCTTTGATGAGGGCCGCTACACCCGCAATGTGAGGTGCCGCCATACTCGTTCCCTGCAGTGGCGCGTAGCCACCGGGTACAGTACTCATAATGTTGACGCCGGGCGCAACGACGTCCGGCTTGATCGACCAACTTGTTGTGACGGGCCCTCTTGATGAAAAAGGAGCCATCCTCTGATCAAGGTTTTCCCATTCCGTCGCTGCCCACTGATCCTTTTGCTGCTCGAGCCACGCGCCACTTTCCTGCGTAACCGCCGCAACAGGAATCGGAAGGTTGAGCCCATTTAACGATCCTTGAAACATTCCTTCTTCATTATTATAGATGAGCACCGCCTCTGCCCCTGCTTTGTAGGCTTTGAGTGCTTTTTCATAAAACGGTACAATGCCTCTTTCAAACACGACAATCTTGCCTCTTGCGTTCTCAATTTCCTCTTCGCCTTTCCCGGCAAAATGAAGTGGATATTTTCTGTCGAGCGTCCAAACCGTTGAGCCTACAAGCGGCTGAAGCGGGATCTTCTTCCTGGCCACCTCGAGGACCGGCATTTCTGAAGGTAATGCGACGGCTCCTACTGTAATCGCATGAGAAGAAGTCGCCGGCGAGCCGACGGTCCAATCATTCGGCCCCGAGTTCCCTGCAGCCACCACCACCGTCGTTCCAAGCTCGATCGCTTTTTCCACGGCGTTCGCTGTCGGCCAATCCGGTCCGTTCACATCGTTCCCGAGCGAGAGGTTGATGACGTCCATCCCGTCTTCCACCGCTTCTTCAATAGCCGCGATGACTTGGACAGATGAACCCATCCCACCCGGACCGAGAGCACGATAAGCATAAAGCTCAGCGTTCGGTGCGATCCCCTTCATTTTTCCATTCGCTCCAATCACACCGGCGACATGAGTCCCGTGCATCGTCGCTCCCTCCGCCTTCGTTTCCATCGGGTCATTGTCGAAATCAACCGTATCAAAGCCGCCTCTATAGTTCATAAAAAGATCCGGGTGTGCATAGTCGACACCTGTATCAATGACGCCCACCTTGACGCCCTCACCGGTATAGGTTGAAGAGATGGAATCAAGCATCATTTCCGTAGAAAAACTCAGCTCGTCTTCCTGAAGCGCACTGTATTCCCGGACGGGGTACTGATTCGTCACAGCATCCATCCTCGCCAGCTTCTCCAACTCCTGCACCTCTCCTCGGATGGCTACTCCATTGAAAATCGTGTCATACTCCGCCACGACCTCAACCCTGGGAAGTCTCAATTCGACCTCCGACACAAACTGTTCAGGAGACTCATCCAGTTCAACAATAATAGTGACAGGTTCATTCGACTGCGGGGTGGAAAAACCAACTGTAAAGAGCAGGGTGATGGCTAGAAGAATCCGTCGCATATGAGAGGCTCCTTTTTTTCTTCTTAGTGTGCGATGAGATGAAGGAGCTATGCGCGGCATTTCGAAATTCATTATTGAGAAGAGGATAATTCATCCCATAAAAAAAGAGACCTGCTCAGGTCTCTTTTTTCAATACACTCTTATTCAAGTCCAGCTTCAAACCTTTGCTAAACGTCATTGGCAGACGTGAAGTAAGGTTCTGTATGCACTCTTATGGTACAGTGTGGTGGAAAATGACGAGACTCCTGCAGGATTAAACGGACAACGGCGAGATCCCCGTAGGCGCAGCCGGAGGTAGCTCGCCGTCCGCCGCGGAAAGCGAGTTATTTTCCACCACACTGACACTCTATTTCGTACAGAACCTAGCTCATTCAATTTCGAATGGCTGCGGTTTGTCGTCGCGATGTTTGAAGAAATAGCGGATCGCTTCCGCAATGCGAGCGGAGGCTTTTCCGTCTCCATAAGGATTGGATGCTTTCGACATCGCCTTATGCTTCCCATCGTCGGACAGAAGTTCATTCGCAAGGTTGAAGATATGATCTTCGTCCGTTCCAGCAAGCTTCAGTGTACCTGCTTCGATTCCTTCCGGACGCTCTGTCGTATCACGCAGAACGAGGACCGGAACACCAAGGGACGGTGCTTCTTCCTGAACTCCGCCTGAATCGGTCAGAATCAAATGAGCACGGGAAGCGAAATTGTGGAAGTCGATGACGTCAAGTGGATCAATCAGCTTGATGCGATCGTCGTTTCCTAGAATTTCATCCGCCGTCTCTTTGACAACCGGGTTCAAGTGGACAGGATAAACGACTTGAACATCATCATGCTCTTCCACAAGACGTTTAATCGCACGGAACATCTGCTTCATGTTGTTCCCGAGGTTCTCACGACGGTGCGCGGTCATGAGGACGAGACGCTTGTCTCCAACTTCATCCAGAATGTCGGAAGCGTAGTCGCTTGCCACTGTCGTCTGCAGAGCGTCGATTGCTGTGTTTCCTGTTACAAAAATGTGGTCCTCTGCTTTATTTTCTGAAAGCAGATTGTCACGGGATTTGTTGGTCGGAGCAAAGTGCAGATCGGCCATAACTCCTGTGAGCTGACGGTTCATCTCTTCAGGGAACGGGGAATACTTGTCCCACGTACGAAGGCCGGCTTCCACGTGTCCGACTGGAATTTGGTTGTAGTAAGCAGCTAAGGAAGCGGCGAATGTCGTCGTTGTATCACCGTGAACAAGAACAACATCCGGTTCGGTTTCCTTCATCACTTGGTCAAGTCCTTCCAGTGCTCGCGTTGTCACTTGGGCAAGGGTTTGGCGAGACTTCATAATATCAAGATCATAGTCCGGTTCAATGTCAAAAATGTTCAGCACTTGATCAAGCATTTCGCGGTGCTGAGCGGTTACCGTTACAATCGGTTCAAACTGCTCGGATCGTTTTTTCAGTTCAAGGACAAGCGGCGCCATTTTAATCGCCTCTGGTCTTGTTCCGAAAATCGTCATCACTTTAATGCGGTCTGCCATCGTCTCTCTCCTTTACTTCGTACCGTACAGGCGGTCTCCGGCGTCGCCGAGGCCTGGAACGATATAGCCTTTTTCGTTCAGTTTCTCATCAAGGGCTGCCAGGTAGATGTCGACATCAGGGTGTTCTTTTTGAACGGCTTCGACTCCTTCAGGCGCAGCCACAAGACACATCAGTCGGATCTGACGGGCTCCACGTTTCTTCAGGGAGTGGATCGCTTCGTTCGCAGAACCACCCGTTGCGAGCATCGGGTCAATGACAATCAATTCACGTTCTTCAATATCACTTGGAAGTTTTACATAGTATTCGACGGGTTGTAACGTCTCTGGATCACGGTAAAGGCCGACGTGACCGATTTTTGCAGCCGGGATCAATTGAATGATGCCGTCTACCATTCCTAAACCAGCACGTAGAATCGGAACGAGCCCGATCTTTTTACCAGTCAGAACTTTCGCTTTCGCATCGGACACGACTGGCGTGTCGATGGATACTTCCTCAAGCGGAAGGTCGCGTGTAATTTCGAACGCCATCAGCGCTGCTACTTCATCTACAAGTTCGCGGAAGTCCTTCGTCCCTGTCTCCGCTTTACGTATGTAGGTTAGTTTGTGTTGAATCAATGGATGGTCCAGTACATATACATTTCCCATTGCCGATCACTCCTCCTCAAAGTTTACATCCTTTAAATTGTACTGAAAATACCAGTCGACTGCAAGGTTAAACAAACGTTTGATTAACACGATTTTTCCCTAAACCGACAAATCTAATCCTTTTTTGCTGAGTCCTTGGTTAGACGATCTGCCTTATTCTTTTTCTAAAAAGGTCTTGAAGAAGCTTCTCCTTACACTTTCAGGGGTCTTTCGAAGTGAAAACGGCCGAGACAGAACTCCTCTCTCCCCTTTCACTCCCCCTTTAGCCACAAAACCGACGTGACAACCTCTCCCAAAGAACATTACGGTTCTGTTACAAATGTGGAGGTCAGTGGGGTGGAAAATAGCTCGCTTTCCGCGGCGGACGCCGAGCTAACTCAGGCTAAAGCCTGAGTGGATCTCGCCGTGGTCCGTAAATTCCGCAGGAGTCTCGCCATTTTCCACCCCACTTTATGAAAGTAGTGGGAACAGAACCTAGCGAGGATGAGGAAAGACGAACGTAATGCTGTGCAATCATAGTTTTTTTACAGATGATAGCATAAGAGGTTCCATCTCATTTTCATAAAGGTGTTGGCGAAACGACGAGACTCCTATGGGAGCAGAGTACAGATGAGACCCCACAGCGACCCGAAGGGAGCGAGAAGACTCAACGGACGCCCATGGAAAGCGAGTTGTTTCGCCAACACCGCTTCGCAAGCTGAGATGAACCGATAAGACTTTCTCAAAAAATATAAAAAGCCACCAGCAAATAGGCTGGTGGCTTTCGTATTTACACCGAATGAACGAGAGATTGGTAAAGTGGGAAGCGGGATGTCAGCTGCTGCACACGATTGTGCGCTTCTTTCATTTTCGCTTCGTCCTCGTGATGCTCAAGAACAAACGCGATCAAGTCAGCAATTTCATCCATTTCATCCTCTTTAAACCCACGGCTTGTCACCGCTGCTGTACCGATACGGATTCCGCTTGTAACAAACGGGCTTTCCGGATCGAACGGGATGCCGTTCTTGTTCGTTGTAATGCCGATTTCATCAAGGGCTTTTTCAACGACTTTTCCTGTCAGTTCGTTTTGACGAAGGTCAAGAAGAAGCAGGTGGTTGTCTGTTCCACCGGAAACGAGGTTCACGCCTCGTTCGACAAGCGCTTCCCCAAGGCGTTTCGCGTTCGCGATCACTTGACGGGAGTACTGCTTGAATTCAGGCTGCAAAGCTTCTTTGAAAGCTACAGCTTTTGCGGCGATGACGTGCATCAACGGACCACCCTGCATACCAGGGAAGACGGATTTATCAATTTTCTTCGCAAACTCTTCCTGACAGAAAATCATTCCGCCACGTGGCCCGCGAAGGGTTTTGTGTGTTGTTGTGGTTACAAAGTGAGCGTGTGGAACCGGGTTCGGGTGAAGGCCGGTTGCTACAAGTCCTGCAATGTGCGCCATATCGACCATCAGGTACGCTCCGACTTCATCTGCGATTTCGCGGAACTTCGCAAAGTCGATTTCGCGTGGGTAGGCACTTGCTCCAGCGACGATCAACTTCGGCTTCACTTCTTTGGCTTTTTCAAGCACAGCATCGTAATCGATACGCTGGTCTTTTTCAGTCACACCATACTCTTCAAAGTTGTAAAGTTGTCCACTGAAGTTAACAGGGCTTCCGTGTGTCAGGTGACCACCGTGGTTCAGGTTCATACCAAGCACGGTATCGCCGTGTTCAAGAACCGTGAAGTAAACAGCCATGTTCGCCTGCGCTCCGGAGTGTGGCTGGACGTTTACGTGGTCCGCTCCGAAAAGCTCTTTCGCACGATCGCGCGCCAAGTTCTCGACAACATCTACGTGTTCACAACCACCATAATAACGACGGCCCGGGTAACCTTCCGCATATTTGTTCGTCAGTACAGACCCCATCGCTTCCATAACTGCTTCTGATACGAAGTTCTCAGAGGCAATCAGTTCGATATTGTCCTGCTGGCGCTTCTGTTCACTTTGAATCGCTTCAAAAATTTCTGCATCCGTTGATTTTACATGGTTCATCGTTTCCCATTCCCCTTTCAGAAATCCTAGTCGCAAGAACCTTCGACTTGTTGTGTTTCATAAACAGCACGAGCTCCACCAATAAGAGGAGGCCTTGTCTTCGCTGCTGTGATGTGCGCTTCCCCGATCGCCTTCTGCTCCAATCGCAGTGGTACGGCGACACGCTTCAAGTGCATGCCGATCAGTGTGTCCCCGATGTCGAGGCCACCGTCCGCTTCGATGCTCTCGACTAATACAGGATCCTGCATCTGTTTATAAGCATAGGATGCCATCGATCCACCGGCTTTCGGCACAGGTATGGCGGATACAACCGGCCACTTTTGTGCTTCAGCGCTGGACCTCTCTACAACTAAAGCGCGGTTCAAGTGCTCACAGCATTGAAAAGCAAGCTGCGCTCCTGTTTCTACCTTTAGTCTATGCAACTCCTTGTACACGGCCTCGGCGATTGCCTCACTTCCGGACGTGCCAATTCGTTCTCCGGCAATTTCACTCGTAGAACAGCCGACGACGAACACGCCGCTTTTGACCGTTCCACTATCCAAAAGCCCGTCCACTACGTTTTTCACATCGGACTGAACAGCAGCTACATCCTTCACAGCTCTTCCTCCTCATTCTTTGCAAAAAGGAGAAGCAATTCTGCTCCCCCTTTTATCCACAGCGCATACATTCGGTGCATCCGCTTTTTCTCTATCTCATTGTATTACTTATTTTCGTATTCGGCAATCTTCCCTACGCGATTTTCGTGTCGACCGCCCTCATAATCTGTCGAAACCCATGTCTTCGCAATTTCACGAGCGAGACCAGGGCCGATAACGCGTTCTCCCATGCAGAGGACGTTGGAGTTGTTGTGCTCACGTGTCGCCTTTGCTGTGAAAAGATCGTGAACTAATGCGGCACGGATGCCTTTGACTTTGTTGGCTGAAATGGACATGCCGATGCCTGTCCCGCAAATCAGAATGGCTTTGTCGAATTCGCCGTTTGCTACGCGTTCTGCTGCCGGGATGGCGTAGTCTGGATAATCGACGGAGCCTTCGCAGTTGCAGCCGATGTCTTCGACTTGGATGTTCAGGTTGTTTAGTTCTTCTGCGACTTCTTGACGCAGGTTCACGCCGCCGTGATCGGAAGCTAAAATGACTTTCATCTTGTTTCCTCCTGTGAATGAGGAAACGCTGTCGGTTCTTCAATAAGTGGTGGTGTCGGCGGGGGAAAAACGAATCGCTTTCCGCGGGCGTCCGGTGAGCCTCCTCGTTCGCTCCGCTCTCTGCGGGGTCTCACGCTGAACTTCTATCCCGCAGGAGTCTCATCGTTTTTCCTCCACCTCTATGTCAATCTGCTTGAACCTCTCCTAAAGGGTCAGAAGCGGGATATCCTCTAGCTTCAAACCGACCTCTTCCAGAAGGCGCTCAACCTACCTGATCCACTATGACCGACAACGATTCCTACACTAATTTTCCTTTATCGTGACAGGTTCGTTTTGGTCTGTCAATTGGAATTTATGGATTTGGTTTTTCAAGGATGCGGCTTGTTTTTCCAAGGCGCATGCCAGTTCGTCGATGTTTTCCATGACGTATGTCTGTTCCTGGACGGAGGCGCTGACTTCTTCGGCGCCTGCTGATGTCTGCTCGGTTGCGGCGGCGACTTCCTGGGACTGGATGGAAGACTGTTGGATGGATAGAAGCTGGCGTTCGACCATGCCGGAAATATCCTGCACGGCTTCGACGACTTCGCCCACGGAGCTTCCCATCTGCTGAATGGCTTCTGTCGTTTCTTTCCCTTTTTGTGCTTCTTTCGTTGAATTGTTCATCTGCTGTGTCATTTGGGAAACGACTTGTTTCACGTCTGATTGAATGGTTGCGATCAAGTCGGTGATCTTCTGCACGGATGTGGCACTTTCATCTGCCAGCTTCCGTACTTCGTCCGCTACGACGGCAAAGCCTTTGCCGTGTTCACCCGCTCTTGCTGCTTCAATCGATGCATTGAGTGCAAGCAGGTTCGTCTGCTCGGAAATGTCACCGACGAGGCTGATGATGTTTTCGACTTCCTGGGCATTTTTGTCCAGGCGCTCGACGTCTTTCAGTGAAGCACGCTGGTCATCGGCTACGTTCCTGATCCCTGTTACCAGCTGCTCGACGACTTTTTCGGAATTTTTCAGGACGGACAGCATCTGTTCGGACTTTTCACGCGAAGAGGCTGCTTTCTGTTGGACTTGTTCTGCCAGATGTGTGGCATCCTCGACGGACTCTGCGTTCTGCTGAACAGCGGCGGCTGATGTCTCGGCACCTTTTGAAATTTCCTGTGTCGTCTGGCTGATCATGCGGGATTGTTCGGCCGCCTGGTCAGCAGACGATTTCATCTGGATGACGGTACGGTTCGTTTCTTCGAAGTGCTGATCGATGTTCCGCACCACACCACTTAAGTTATCAATCATTTTATTGAAGGCTAAGGATAACGAGCGGATCTCGTCATCGGACTTCTGCACTTCCACTTTCTCCGTTAGATGACCTTCTGCTGCTGCGGTAGCGGCTTTCTCCAATCGATTCAGCGGTCTTGTGATGAATCCGGATATGAAATAAGCGAGCACGCCGGACCAAAATACACCTAAAAGAAGCGTGATGATGGTGAAGGTTTGAGCTGAAACCTCCAAGAATGACTGGACGTACCCGTGAAGACCGTAAATGAATAAAGCTGTAAATGAGTATGTAACGATCGCTAGTCCTGTTATGAACAAGACTAACTTGAGACGAAGACTTGACCTATACTTTCTTGACACAGAAAAGACCTCCCAATGAACTAGTTATTTATCTCTATTTTCTAACTTTTTCACGAGGAGTTCAATATACTTTTCTAATTCGTCTCTCGTTTCCCGGTAAACGTTCACATTTCCGCCAAATGGATCGAGCACGTTTACATCTGGGAATTGCTGTTCAAGCGCTCGAATCTGGCTGATTTCATCGAAGAGCTCTTTCTGCAGTACCTCTTCCAGTTCACTCTCTGTAAGGTGAGCACTGTTCTCTTTCAGAATCGCTGATCTTTTTTCCTCAAGAGTTGAATAAAGGTTCTTCAGTTCAGACCACTGCCCTTGATCGACGAGCACGTATTCCTTCAGCGTGAAGTATTTGTCTTCGTGCTTCGGAAACTGTAGGGTGAGCGTCTGTTTGTGGCGATCGGTCATCGTCAGGACAAGGTCGGCCCATTCCAATAGGTCCTCTTTAATCTGTGACGTTTTATGGTTGAGGCTGAACCCTTTCTCCTCGAGGACCATTTCTGAATGGGTGGCCATCAGCTGGTTTTCTCCGGCAAAAACACCGGCAGAACGCACCTGATCCTCCGGCCACTTCGATTTGAGAATCGCTTCCGCCATTGGGCTTCGGCATGTATTTCCTGTACATACAAATAGAATGTTCATGACTATCGCACTCCTTGCCTTTTCTTCCATCATATCACAGGTGAATCGGCGTCGTCATAAGCGTGAAGTCTAAAAGATCGTGTATAATCCGAGCGCACAGAGGATGCTACCACCGAGAATTTCGCTGGAGGTGCCGAGAAGGTTACCGGCTCTGCGTCCGATGATGAAGCCTGTCCACGTCAAGACCATACTGAATACACCAAATGATAGAACAGAGAACCAAAACTGGGAATCTTTCAGACCGAGTGTGAAGCCGACTGGAAAACTGTCGATACTGACGCTTAAGGCAAAAAGCCAGACCCCAGCCCCGGCAAGTGTGTAGGAAGAAGACTGTTTCTCAGATAAGGAGGCGAAAACCGTGTAACTTCCTAAACCGAATAACAGGATCCCACCACCGAGGGATGTCCACTGACTGGCACTCGATGACAGCCATTGACCGAGCATCATCCCGAGCCCCGGCATCAGGACGTGCGCCGCCCCGACGACAACCCCCGCTATACAAGCATGCTTCAAACGAATCGCCTGCATCCCCATCCCGAGTGAAACAGAGAAAGCATCCAACCCCAAAGCCATCGATAATAGAAAAATGGAAGTCCATTGATCCAACAATAAATCCCCCTTCCTCGCAGAACCTCTATCAAGGTATGCGAAGAAGGGGGACGATATGCTAGGAAGAGGACAAGACGCGGACAGAAGCTTTACGCAGACGGTTCATCACCGCAGCCCCTACGCCTGTCTCTTCAAAGGATTCGGTTAAAATGAGATCCACTTCCGAACGTTTGAATTCCCGAAGCGCATCGTAAAGTTGAACAGCCACTTCGGCGAGGTTCTCTCTCGAGCCGCAGCGGATGACGGGTTGATGGTCCAACTTCTCTGCCAGTTCACCACTTGCGATGACACCGACTCGTTTTCCGTCAGCCTTCAACTGTTCCAACTGTTCCATGAAAAATTCGTCGTCGCCTTCCACTAACCATAGTGGAGATTCCGGAGCATAGTGGGTGTACTTCATGCCAGGAGACTTCGGCTTGTGATCGTCTTCTGCCGCCAATGCAGGATCGACCGCCACTTCGGGAAGGACCTCCTCCAGCTGCTCTTTCGTAATACCACCAGGTCTCAGGATGACAGGGACTTCTGTTGTACAATCCAGAACCGTCGATTCCAAGCCGACCCCTGTCGTACCGCCATCCAGGATACCGGCAACGCGGCCATCGAGGTCCTGCCTCACATGCTCAGCCTTTGTCGGGCTCGGACGGCCGGAGCGGTTCGCACTTGGAGCGGCAAGAGGCGTTTCGGCCGCTTCCAATAAAGCCAGAGCAAGAGGATGATCAGGCATTCGAATTCCAATCGTGGATAAACCTGCCGTTACGTTCGAAGCGGCTGAACCATTGCTCTCCATGATCAGCGTCAAAGGCCCCGGCCAGAAAGCGTCCATCAACGTGCGGGCGACATCCGGAATGCGCTCGACCAAGCGATCGACCTGGTCGCGGTTTGATACGTGCACGATCAACGGATTGTCTGAAGGGCGCCCTTTCGCTTCAAAGATTCCAGCTACCGCCGCTTCGCTCGTAGCATCCGCCCCCAACCCGTAGACGGTTTCCGTCGGGAAAGCGACCACTTGGTGTTGTTTTAATAAATCGGAGGCTTCCTGTATAGATTGGTCTTTTGGATTGGATGGATCTTCCGGTATCCACAATTTCGTCTGCATGCTCATACTGATACTCCTTCACTGACAAGTTTCGATATTTCTACTATACGAGAATTCTACAATTAAGCGCAAATTTCGACGTTGTACACAGGATGTCCTCAAGGTGTCCTCAAGTTATCCACAGAAATACCCACATATCCAAAGAATCCGTTAGTAATTTCCATGTCCCAATTTTCAGTATCCACAAGATATCCACATAAATGGTTGAAAATGTTAATAAATCAACCATTTATTCACAATTAAGTGTGAACAACTCGATATATCCACACGCGATTTTCGACATCGTGGCATTCGAAACGCTGGTGTTGTAGTAAAAAGTCGAGAGAATCGGAATGACTTTCGACATACAAAGCAGAAATCCCTTGCTCCTCCGCGTATTTCTGAATCAGCTCAAATACCGCCAGCACCTGCGCTGCGACAATGCCTTCACTCACTTCGAGCTTCTCAATTCTCCTTGCCGAATCGTCCACCGGCACAAGATGGAACCCACCGATCGTCTCTTCATCCCGCTTCAATTGATAGAGCTGGTCATCCACTTTTTCGATAAACATACTAAATCCACACCCTTTCTTCTATACTCTATGAAAAGGGGTGTGGATCATATGATAGAAACGCTGTATTTTTCTAACCGAATTCGTTAGGAAAAAATTTTCTCCCACAACGTAATGACGAAGAATTTCACTTCCTTCTCTTCTTCCGATTCGTCCTGCTCTTTCTCTTCTTCCGCATCTTCCGCTACACTCGTTCCGTTTGAGAAGTCCAGGAAGCATAGAGGCGG
Organism: Halobacillus litoralis; assembly: GCF_020171725.1. Classification (GTDB taxonomy): domain Bacteria; phylum Bacillota; class Bacilli; order Bacillales; family Halobacillaceae; genus Halobacillus; species Halobacillus litoralis_F. Next base: position 135,360 of record NZ_JAIVAJ010000005.1, read on the forward strand.
GAACAGTACGCACCACCAATTGTCCCCTTCACCTTCACCCAATGTAATGAGAATCGCTTCATACTCTCCCGCTGGATAGATGAAAGATCCGTACAGCTTCGTTGGAAAAGAAACACTGCTGTCGTAGTCAGCCGAATAATCATAGTCGACGCCCGCTTCTTCAAGTGTAGCCGCCACAATCATACGGATCTCAGGCATGCGCTTTCGAATCAGCTCTCTTGCCGCTTCAATCGACGTCAACTCCTCCACCCAGACCGTAATTTCTTCGTTCACACGGTCACGAACAAGGCGCTTGATCTGCTGATCCTGATCGTCATTGCTGTCCGCTAAAATGCGGAGTCTGATCGCTTCATCCGGAATCACCTGATAATCACGGGCAGCATTCGTCTGTTGTCCCCAAGGCAGTACAGTCAGAATAATAAGAAGAGATAATAATAAGAGCAAACTGTTTTTCATTGTTTTTTTCCTCCCCCGATGTTGCTTCTAGTCGTCAGTATGGGCAGAAAAAAACAATGCTAAACCTATCAATCTGTCATTCTTGCAAAAACCATCCGGTCCTTCCCATTCAGGTCCCGGCGCACCTCCACCTCATAAGCAGGCAGACGCCGCTCGATGATCGCTTTCACGTCACTCCCCTGCTCATGGCCAATCTCAAAAGCCAGAATAGACGGAAGATTCTCAAGCGATGCAACCTGCGCCACAATCGCCTGATACGCAGCAAGCCCCTCATCCTCCGCAAACAAAGCAAGCTCAGGATCGAAATCCACCACCGTATCATCCATCGACTCCTTCTCCCTGTACGCAATATAAGGAGGGTTCGAGACGATGACATCCAACGCCTCATGCATGACCGGCTCCAGGAAATCTCCTTGGAAAAAGGTCACCGGAGCCCCGTGTTGCTCTGCATTCTTTTTCGCAATCTGCAAGGCTTCTATGGACAAGTCGGTGGCGAGCATGTTCAAAGAAGGGGACTCACAAGCGAGGGTCACAGCGATCACGCCACTCCCCGTCCCGATATCGACGACGGTCGGTTGAGAGAGGTTCTGCTCGCGGATGAGGTCGATGACGCCCACTACAAGCTCCTCTGTCTCCGGCCTCGGAATGAGCACGTTCGAATCGACCGCAAACTCCCTTCCGTAGAAAGGTGCTGTTCCGATCAAGTGTTGGACCGGTACCCCCGTTTCGGCGTGTTCCTCGATATCTTGTACAAACGCCGCTTTCTTTTCATCCGGGAACCGCTCTGGTCCATTGACAAGCAATTGAGTGTACGAACAGTCCAGGTAGTGTTCGAGTAGCCAGTCGGCTACTTGAGCTTCACGACCCTTTTCCCGCAAAAAAACGGAAGCCCAGCGACGGGCTTCCTCGATTGTCGTAAATGTATTATTCACCGATGGACTCCAGCTTCTTCGTCTGTTCTTCAATCAGAAGCGCATCGATGATTTCAGACATGTTTCCTTGAAGAATCTGATCCAGCTTCTGAAGCGTCAGACCGATACGGTGGTCTGTCACACGCGTTTGCGGGAAATTGTACGTGCGGATTCGTTCAGAACGATCACCCGTTCCGACTGCAGACTTACGGCTTTCATCTAGCTCTTCCTGCGCTTCACGCTGAAACTTATCGTAAATACGCGCACGAAGTACCTTCATCGCTTTTTCTTTGTTCTTGATCTGGGATTTTTCATCCTGACAGGAAACAACGATTCCCGTCGGCTCGTGCGTCAAACGAACAGCAGACATCGTCGTGTTGACACTCTGTCCACCTGGTCCACTGGATGCGAACGTATCGACGCGGATGTCCTTATCATGGACCTCCACTTCGACTTCTTCCGCTTCCGGCATAACGACAACCGTTGCAGTGGATGTGTGGATACGGCCTCCCGACTCTGTCTCAGGCACACGCTGTACGCGGTGTGCTCCGTTCTCGAACTTCAACTTGGAATAGGCACGCTCACCGCTGACCATGAAGATGATTTCCTTAAAGCCACCCACGTCGTTCGAGTTCGCTTCAATCACTTCCGTCTTCCACCCCTGCTGTTCTGCATAGCGGGAGTACATACGGTACAAGTCACCAGCAAATAGAGACGCCTCGTCTCCGCCGGCTGCGCCGCGCACTTCCATGATGACGTTCTTATCATCGTTTGGATCTTTCGGCAGCATCAGAATCTTCAGGCGTTCTTCTAGATCCACTTTCTGCTCCGAAAGCTCGTTGATTTCTTCTTTCACCATTTCAGCCATCTCGTTATCCAGCTTATCTTCAAGCATCGCTTTGGCATCGTCAAGCTGACTTGTTACATCCTTATACTCACGATAAGCGGCAACCGTCTCCTGCAAGCCCGATTGCTCTTTAGAATATTCACGTAGTTTATTTGTATCCGAAATGACCTCTGGATCGCTCAATAATTCATTAAGCTTCTCATAACGATCTTCTAATGTTTGTAACCGTTCGATCATTGGTAAGCACCTCTTTCTCCATAACATTCTAATTATATTATAGAGCAGGCACGGTTACAACCAAAGCTTCCATCAGCTGATTTTCACGTGAACGTTGTAGCGGGGAACGGCACGATACACGGCCTGCTTAACCTCTGTTTTCCAGTCTTCGATCTCTTCTTTGGACAAATCTCCGGAGCCATCCACATTAACAGAAATCCACGCCTGACTCGCTTCCAAAATGATTCGCTTCACTTCCACTCCAGGCATTTCATTAACCGCTTCTTTCATCAGATGACGGTCCTGCTTAATCCCCCACGTATCACCAGGCTCACTCATCAAGCGCGGGTTCTGTGTTTCTCTCGTCACCGGATCGTTGGCACCCATGTTCTCAATGTCATCGCGACTGGTTTCTCCTTGATACTTATCCATCTGCAAACCGCATGCTGATAGCAACGTCACGCCGACAAGTCCTGCTAAGATCCATCGTTTCATCTCATTTCACCTCTTCTTCTTTTTCGTTATTGTTTCCTGAAGAAGGGTGAATATGTATATCGTTTATCCCAAACAAAAAACCCCTGCTGGAAACAGGAGTTAACTACTTTCTTTAAGCGCTGCATCTTTACGTTCAATCGCCGGCACTGACGTCATTCTTTCGCAGAGAGACGCATATTGAAGGCACATGTTGTACAATTCTTCATCAAATAACCCCGGCTCAGAGCTGGTGCATTCTTTTGCACATTCATAACAAACTTCCGCACAGGACATGGCGATATCTTCAGCCATCACACTGTTCTTCGTCACGACCTCAACAGCATAGGCATATGCGTCGGAACATTCTTTCAGTAGTTGAGAGCGCTTAAGTAACGTCTGCGAGCTGCTATCCGGCATTGCTGATTCCACCTTTCTCACGGCTGGTACACAGGAAAACGAATTATATATAGACAGGCTTCCTTTTCTACCTTTATCTTAAACAGAAACCAGCACATTGGACAGATACCCCAGCACATTCGAGCACATCGGCAGGGTAGATCCAGCCACTCAGGGACGGTTCGCCAAGTTGAAGAAAGCCGGTGCTGGAGAACCGACTCGCTTTCCACCGGCGGTCGGTGAGCTTCCTCCTTCGCTTCGCTCACTGCGGGATCTCACGCTGCCCTCCAATCCGGTAGGAGATTCCCCGGTTCTCCAACACCTCTTCCATAAGGAACCGGAACCTCCATAACCACCATACTAGATGGCTATTTATCATGCAGCATACGGTACCTCAGTCCGCTTGAGTATATATGGACCAAATTAGAAAACAAGACCCGTGCCACACATCCATTTCAAGATGCATCGCACGGGTCTTGATAAAACCGTTCATGCCGTTTATTTTTCAGCGTAGGCTGCTTTCACTTCTTGTTGCCTGGGTTTGTTTGGAACTCGGTGATGGTGTCGGCATCTCGGCTCGTACGACTCGGATGCGCCCACTAAGATGATCGGATCATCATAAGAAGCGGGTTCGCCGTCGATGAGACGCTGCGTACGACTGGCAGGCGAGCCACAGACCGGGCAGATGGCGTTCAATTTCGTCACGCTCTCACTTAATGCCATCAAGGCAGGCATTTCACCGAACGGTTCGCCGCGGAAGTCGGTATCAAGGCCGGCCACGACTACACGGATGCCGCGGTCAGCCAGGCATTCCACTACTTCTACGATGTGTTCATCAAAGAATTGCACTTCATCAATTCCGACAATGTCTACTTGATCGTCTACTTCTTTCAGGATATCCAAGGAGGCTTTTACTGGCTTTGCCCATACCGAAGTTCCATTATGCGAAACGACGGCATCCTCCTGGTAACGGTCATCAATCGCAGGCTTGTAAACGCGAACCGTCAGATTTCCGAACGTTGCACGACGGACTCTGCGAATCAATTCCTCCGATTTACCGCTGAACATACTTCCACAGATGACTTCAACCCAACCACTTTGCTTCATTACATACACGTGCACTGTCGCTCCCTTCTCGCTTCTCACCGCATTACACATCAAAGGTACAAGCGCCGTACCCTTCGTTCTTTTTTCCAGAATCAAGGGGGTTATTCCCTTTCATTCAGCAAAAAAGAGCCCTCCCGATGATTTCGACTTACCCCTCTGAAGATCACCATGGGACAGCTCTCGATTTATTTCATTTCTACCACATAACCAAAACTATAAAGTCGCTCACACGAGCCACATCATAGCTTCAATGATGTGGATATTCGTATTCAATCACGTTATTTATCTTAGTTTACCCCGTTTTTTTGACAAAAAAACAGGCAAACGGTCGAGACAATTTGCCTGTTTTTGTTCAAAATGATGCAGTTTTCATCGAACGATGACCACTGATTATTATGAAAGGTTATATTTTTTCTTGAATCGATCAACACGGCCGCCAGCTTTATCAGCTTTCTGCTTACCAGTGTAGAACGGGTGTGACTCAGAACTAATCTCAACGCGGATCAATGGATACGTGTTTCCATCTTCCCACTCAATTGTTTCCTCAGAATATTTAGTAGATCCTGTTAGAAACTTGAAATCAGAACTTGTGTCAAGGAATACAACTTTACGGTATTCTGGATGAATTCCTGTTTTCATGTTCTTCCACTCCTTTTTGCCCTGAATCCTTAAGAAACAGAGTTATTGTAAGAGCCGTCGAAGGTTGAATAGCACCTTTTACTGAAACTCACATAGAAAGATTATAACAGTCTCACAGAACCATTGCAACACAATAGAAAGAAATTCAATCATTGAAAAAATGGTTCTTTTTTGACAAATGAGTCCGTTCCAATCAACGCGAATCCAGGCGACCGCTGCATTTATGATGATCAAGAGCTGAATGATGATAGACGCTCTCGATCATTTGGAAAATATTTTATTTAGACTTCTGTACGCGTGCGTCTCTGAGGCGTCTTCTTCCCTTGCATTTCTTTATCCATCAAATCGAAGAATTCTTCGTTGTTCTTAGATGACTTCAGCCTGCGCATGAACTGGTTGGCAAAGTCAGGCTTATCCGACATCGTCTTTCTGATGGCCCATACTTTGTCGAGGTACGACTTCTGCATTAAGAGCTCTTCCTTACGCGTACCTGAACGAAGGACGTCGATGGCCGGGAAGATTCGGCGTTCAGCCAGACTGCGGTCCAGATGAAGCTCCATGTTACCGGTTCCTTTGAACTCCTCATAGATGACATCATCCATACGTGATCCTGTATCGACAAGAGCCGTCGCCAGAATCGTCAAGCTGCCACCCTCTTCAATGTTACGGGCTGCACCGAAGAATCGCTTCGGACGGTGGAAGGCTGCCGGGTCGATACCACCTGATAGTGTACGTCCGCTCGGTGGAATGACTAAGTTATACGCACGTGCCAGACGTGTAATACTGTCCATCAAGACGATGACATCGCGCTTATGTTCAACAAGGCGCATTGCACGTTCTAGTACGAGCTCGGACACTTTAATGTGGTTTTCCGGTACTTCATCGAATGTAGAGCTGACAACGTCTACATCAGGATCGACTGAACGCTCAATATCAGTTACCTCTTCCGGACGCTCATCAACAAGTAGGATGATCAGCTTCGCATCAGGGTGGTTGGTCGAGATGCTGTTGGCAATCTGCTTAAGCAGCATCGTTTTACCCGCTTTAGGAGGGGCAACAATCAAACCACGCTGTCCGTACCCGACCGGAGACATCACGTCCATCATACGGGTGGAAAGCAGCTTCGGTGCTGTTTCAAGCTTCATTTGTCTATCTGGATACAACGGCGTAAGCGCTGGGAAGTGGACACGCTCTTTGGCTGAATCCGGGTCCTCACCATTGACGGCATCTACGTGAAGTAAGCCGTAGTAACGTTCGTTCTCTTTCGGAGGACGGACTTTACCGGACACTTTGTCCCCGTTTCTCAAGTCGAAACGACGGATTTGGGAAGCGGAGATGTAAATGTCTTCCGCACTCGGAGAATAGTTGATCGGGCGCAGGAATCCGAACCCTTCTGATGGAATGATTTCCAAAATTCCATCCATGAATAAAAAGCCGTCTTTCTCAGCCTGTGCCTTTAAGATTGCGAAAATCAATTCTCTTTTTGTCAGTTTTGCATAATACGAGACTTTGAATTGTCTGGCTTTCTCATAGAGGCCTTTCAAAGTCATCGTCTCCAAATTGGAGATGGTTAGTTCTGCCACAAAATCACCACTTTTATGTTTTTTTCTATATTTGCCTGGTTTGGCATGTGTCATGTAAGCTTGCTTGTTGTGAAATAAAATGACTTCTATTCTGTACTGGAAGAAAGAAGGAGAAGCGAGTAGAAGTTATGTGTTTGAAGCTTACGGAGATTTTCATGAATACTTTCCTACTATCTCTATCAAACAACCTTTATTGTACTCCTCGGAACGATAGGTTTCAATGCTCATGTGAAAAATATTCAGTAGACTGGAAGAAAAAAGAAGTGCATAGAAGAAAGCTGAATGTTCAGCTTCTTCTATGGTTTGGACAAGAATCTATTTTTTTATAACAAAGCTTCGTATTCTGCGGCTGGGAGCGGACTAGCTGTTCTGGAACTGCTCGACTTCTTCTTCTGTCATCTGCTCGTACCAGACGTTCGCCCCAAGCTCGATCAATTTGTTCGTAATGTTCTCATACCCACGTTCGATATGATCTACACCTGTAATTTCGGTGACTCCGTCTGCCATGAGTCCGGCAATGACGAGAGCGGCTCCAGCACGGAGATCCGTCGCCTTCACTTTCGCACCCTGCAGGTTGGACTGTCCGGACACGATGGCCGAACCACCTTCCACCTTGATCGACGCATTCATTCTTCGAAGTTCATCGACGTGTTTGAAACGGGCCTGATAAATGGTATCCGTGACGACACCGGTCCCTTCTGCCTTTGTAAGCAGGGAGGTGAACGGCTGCTGTAGGTCCGTCGGAAAACCAGGATAGACGAGCGTCTTAATATCGACACTGCTCAACGTTTTCCCGGGCCGGATGTAAAGCTGCTCATCATTTTCGTCAATGGTGACTCCCATTTCACGGAGTTTGGCAATCAAGGACTCCAAGTGCTGTGGGATGACATTATCGATGATCATCTCGTCCCCCTGGGCAGCCGCCATAATCGTGTAGGTTCCTGCTTCAATACGATCCGGAATAATCGTATGTAGACAACCCTGAAGCTGATCGACACCTTCAATACGAATGACGTCTGTTCCCGCACCTTTGATCTTCGCCCCCATACTTGTTAGGAGGGTCGCTACATCAATGATTTCCGGTTCCTTTGCGGCATTCTCGATGACCGTTTTCCCTTTGGCACGGACAGCAGCAAGCATAATGTTGATCGTTGCTCCTACGCTGACCACATCAAGATAAATACGCGCTCCACGAAGCTCCTCTGCACGCAGGTAAATGGCGCCCTGTTCGTTCGTCACTTCTGCACCCAGGGCTTCAAAGCCTTTAATGTGCTGATCGATCGGGCGTGGTCCTAAGTGACATCCACCAGGCAGACCGATGACGGCTTTATTGAAACGACCGAGCATGGCGCCCATGAAGTAATAGGAAGCACGCAGTTTCTTCACCTTTCCATTCGGAAGAGGCATGGAAACCATGTGAGTGGGATCGATATGAATGGTACGTCCATCCTTCTCGACCTTACCACCGATTTGTTCGAGTAAATCCGATAAAATTCCAACATCCGATATATTCGGAAGACCTTCAATCGTGACTGGAGATTCAGCTAGAATAGCTGCTGGCAACAAAGCAACGGCACTGTTTTTGGCTCCACTGACGCGGACTTGGCCGCGCAGCTTCGTTCCGCCTTCCACTAAAAGTTTATGCATGAAATACTCCTCGCTTTATTGGTAAAGATGTTAGTACTAGTATGTGCAATAATTTCCATCACACTCTACTTATTTTTGATTATTCCAGTCCTTGAGGAATTTTTCAATCCCTTGGTCCGTCAAAGGGTGTTTGACGATCTGTTGGAACACCTTGAAAGGGACGGTCGCAATGTGAGCGCCGTTAATGGCCGCTTCCGTTACGTGGACTGGATGTCTGATCGATGCTGCAATGATTTCCGTATCAATCGCGTGACGATCGAAGATTTCAGCAATTTGAGCAATCAACTCTACACCATTGTGGCCGATATCGTCCAGACGGCCGAGGAACGGCGATACATACGTCGCGCCGGCTCTCGCGGCCAACAAAGCCTGATTAGCGGAGAAAACGAGCGTGACGTTCGTCTTCACGTTCAAGTCGCTGAATACTTTGACAGCCTTCAGCCCTTCAAGCGTCATCGGCACTTTGACTGTGATGTTCGGAGCAATTGCGGCAAGCTCTTTACCCTCTTTGATCATTTCCTCCGCTGTTTCAGAAACGACCTCGGCACTGACGGATCCGTCTACTTCTGCTGTAATCTCTCTTAAGCGGTCGTGAAAGGAGACGCCTTCTTTCGCAACGAGACTCGGATTGGTCGTCACTCCGTCCAAGATCCCTAACGCATTCGCTTCCCGAATATCTTCAATATTAGCCGTATCGATGAAAAATTTCATCCTGTCCACCCCTGTTCATTAGTGTTAGATTTTGTTGAAAAAACTCAAATGATGGCGTTTTCATGACTGATATAAAGGAAACCGTTACGAGTCGTAACGGTTCCTTAGTTAGAGAAAGTACCTCTCAGGCTCTTTCTTTATGCTTGTTGTGAAGAACCGAATTCGCGCATTTTGCCGATAACGGTTTGTTTGATTGCTTCACGGCCAGGTCCAAGATATTTACGAGGATCGTATTGTTCAGGCTGTTCAGCTAGAACTTCACGAACCGCTTTACCTTGAGCGATCTGGTTTTCCGTGTTTACGTTGATTTTAGCTGTACCGAAAGAAATAGCTTTCTTGATGTCAGCTGTAGGGATTCCTGTACCACCGTGAAGAACAAGTGGCTTGTCTACAAGACCCATGATTTCTTCCATACGGTCGAATCCTAGGTTCGGTTCACCTTTGTAAGGACCGTGTACAGATCCAAGTGCTGGAGCAAATACGTCAACGTTTGTTTCGTCAACTAGTTGCTTACACTCAGAAGGAATCGCGTAGGCTGCTTCAGCGTCGTCTACGATGATGTCGTCTTCTTGTCCACCAACACGGCCAAGTTCTGCTTCAACAGAAACACCGTGGATGTGAGCAAGCTCAACAACTTTTTTCGTAACCGCGATGTTTTGTTCAAGTGGATCGTGGGAAGCGTCAATCATAACAGATGTGAAACCTGCATGGATGGCTTCTGCACACTTCTCGAAGCTTGAACCGTGGTCAAGGTGAATCGCAACAGGTACAGTTGTACCGTATGACTTCATAAGCGCTTTAACCATATCTACAACAACGTTAAATCCGCCCATGTAACGTGCAGCACCTTCAGATACTCCAAGGATTACTGGAGACTGCTCTTCCTCTGCAGCCTGAAGAATCGCTTGAGCATACTCAAGGTTGTTTAGGTTGAACTGCCCGACACCGTAACGGTTCTCCTTAGCAGTTTCTAGCATTTCTTTCATTGATACTAATGGCATGAAAGATCCTCCTTAAAAAATTCGTTCTGATATTTACAAGTGAATTCTGGAAAATCCACTGGTAACTTAAACTACAGTTAATAGAATACCAATACCCACACCTCGGTGCAACAACTGCAAGCGGATACAGCGCTTTCATCTAAAAAAAAGATTACGTTTCGCTTTTCACAAGTACACTCTTCACCAATTCTTGAAAATTATGGATGTCGAATGGCTTACTCACAATTTTCTGTACAAAAAGATGATCCACTTCCTGGGCCACCGACTCCTCAGAATCGCCCGTAATGATGATGACCGGAAACTTACAGTCTTTTTCCTTCATCTGATTCAGCACGTCACGTCCGTGCATCACCGGCAGGTTATAATCCATGACCATCAAGTCGATGTCATGCTCGTCAGCCAGCTCACAAGCTTGTTTTCCGGTTTTTGCTGATAAGGTCTTGTACCCTGAGGCCTTTAAGATTTCTTGTAATAATAACCGAATGCCACGTTGGTCGTCCACTATAAGGATTGTATCAGCCATATGATTCCACCTTTCGAATAGAAGTAGTCTCCCTGTCCTTTTCTCTCTACTAAGAATAACTTTCGAGGAGAATCGGATTTGTTCCTGCGCATGTATGTTCGGTTTCGCTAATTTCTTCTAATTTTGGAATTTCACTATGTAATTGGAGCTTTTTTTCAGGACGAATATGACTCTTCATGAGCGGTATGATCCATTCCATTGAAAAAATAGCCCTATGCGTTCTTTCCCGCGAATAATGTCATACCTCTATCTTACCATTAATAGAAGAAAGTCGTATCTTCTGTCCAAATATTCAGAGCGATTCTGTTACACGCGTGGTAGACAGCGGGGTGGAAAATAGCTCACTTCCCGCGACAGACGCCCATGAAAAAGCGAGTTGTTTCGCCAACACCGCTTCTCAAGCGTTAAAAGAACCGATAGGACTTTTTCTAAAAACTATAAACAAAGCCGGGGCAGATGCCCCGGCTTTCTTCCATGTTATGAACGGTTCATGGCTGCGCCGATGAAGCCGTGGAAAAGTTCTTGAGAACGTGTTGGACGAGACTTGAATTCCGGGTGGAACTGACTCGCAACGAACCATGGGTGGTCATCCACCTCGATGATTTCGACAAGACGTCCGTCCGGGCTTGTACCAGAGAACGTGAAGCCTGCTGCTTCCATTTGCTCACGGTAGTGGTTGTTGAATTCGAAACGGTGACGGTGACGCTCATACACGACTTCTGCACCGTAGGCTTCCATTGCTTTCGTACCAGCCTTCAGACGAGACGGGTAGGTACCAAGACGAAGCGTTCCGCCAAGGTCTTCTACTTCTTTTTGTTCAGGTAGAAGGTCGATGATCGGATGTGGTGTAGCCGGATTGATTTCGGCAGAGTGCGCACCATCAAGTCCAAGCACATTACGTGCGAATTCTACAGTGGCAAGCTGCATACCAAGGCAGATTCCAAGGAATGGAACCTTGTTTTCACGTGCATAACGGATAGCGTCGATTTTACCTTCAATGCCTCGGTCACCGAATCCTCCAGGAACGAGAATTCCGTCGACGTCTTGCAGCTGATCCGCAACATTTGCGCCTTCCAGTTCCTCTGAATTCACCCATTTCACGTTGATATCTGCATTGTAGCCGTAACCTGCGTGCTTCAAGGCTTCCACAACAGAGATATACGCATCTGGAAGTTCGACATATTTACCAACAAGGGCAATCGTCGCTTTTTCCTTCAAGTTCTTCACTTGATCAATCAGCTGATTCCACTCAGTCATTTCTGCCGGCGGGCAAGTCAGACCGAAGTGATCACACGTCAACTGATCCAGGTTCTGCTCTTGAAGCGTGATCGGTACATTGTACAATGTGTCCGCATCTCCTGCTTCAATTACTGCGTCTTTATTGATGTCACAGAAAAGAGCGATTTTCTCTTTCATATCTTCTGAAATCTTGTTCTCCGTACGAAGCACGATCACGTCTGGCTGGATTCCAAGAGAACGCAGCTCTTTGACGCTATGCTGTGTCGGTTTTGTTTTCATTTCGCCTGCTGCTTTCAAGTAAGGCACGAGTGTACAGTGAAGGTACATGACGTTCTCACGGCCGATATCACTCTTGATTTGGCGAATCGCTTCAAGGAATGGTAGAGACTCGATGTCCCCTACCGTACCACCGATTTCAGTAATGACGACATCGGCATTCGTTTCGTGACCTGCACGGAAAACGCGTTCCTTGATTTCATTCGTGATGTGAGGGATTACTTGGACAGTTCCTCCCAAGTAATCACCGCGACGTTCTTTCTTGATGACGCTTGAGTACACTTTACCTGTCGTCACGTTGCTGAATTTGTTCAAGTTGATGTCGATGAAGCGCTCATAGTGACCTAGGTCAAGGTCGGTTTCCGCTCCGTCTTCTGTCACAAACACCTCTCCGTGCTGATACGGACTCATCGTGCCCGGGTCCACGTTGATGTACGGGTCGAATTTCTGGATGGTTACTTTCAACCCTCTATTTTTTAGTAGTCGTCCCAAAGAAGCTGCTGTGATTCCTTTTCCTAGAGATGACACAACTCCGCCTGTCACAAAAATATACTTAGTTGCTGCCACGTATATCCCTCTTTCCATATATATTGTCAAAACTAACGATTGCGTTCAGGGAACCTTACCTTTTATCATAACCTGATTGTATATAAAAAATAAAAAACGCTCCCCTATCAAAGGGGAGCGTTATATTTCGTTCGGAAATTAAAGAGCCCAAATAAGATTCTACTGATTTGGCTTTTGAAAGTCAACCGCGATTTCGGATTACTTGTCGTCCTCTTCATCATCATCGCCGATGAAGCTGATGTCATCCTCAACGATTTCTTCTTCCTCTTCGTCCAGATCATCATCTTCATAGTCGCCGTCGAAGTCATCGTCGTCATCATCTAAGTCGAGATCTTCGTCGGTAAGATCGACGTCATCTTCGAGATCCTCATCATCTGCAGCATCGTATTCGGAAATACCCAGCTCATCTTCAAGCAGCTTGGATGGTTTCTTCTTCTTTTTCTTCTTCTTACGCTTCTGTGGAAGGTTGGCGATTTCCTCTTCCATCTGTTCGACTGGATACCAGCTGCGAAGTCCCCAGCGGTTGGTTCCGATCGTCATGAAGCGTCCGTCGATGTTCATATCTGTATAAAACTGTGCGATGTTCTCTTCTTTTTGTTTTTCAGTGAAATTCTTCAAAGAAGCAATGCGATTGAAAATCTCATTAAAATCGATAGCTTCTCTTTCTTCTTCCATAATGATCGTTGCAAGTTCAATCATTGAAGATTCTTCAATTTGTTCTTTGCTTAGTTCTTTTAAACTCACGATCTCAGCACTCCTTTATCTACACATAATAGAAAATATGACGTCATAGACATACGAATCACATTTAATCATACCATCCATTATATGAGTTGGACTTATAAAAATCAAATTTACAGGTACAACCATTAGTAGCCAATCTGAATAGAATTTAAACCTTTCTCTCACGCTATAAGGAGAACAGCAATTGCTTGGTGTTCTTCTATCATTTCATATAAAATAAATGTAGGACTACATCATAAGGAGAGAAGCGGACCTATGTTAAAAACACACCCGTTCAATTGGATTGCCACCTTGATCTTCGCGGTGGTTGTCGTTGTTTATCTATTCAGTAACTATGGACTCGTTCGTTCCGAGCATTTGTCCGAGGCTACGATTACGGAAAAGACTCATGATGAAGATGGGTACTATGTCATGGCTGATGGGCAGAAGCTTCATGTGAAAGATACGAGCACGTGGATGCTCTTAAAGTCGGATGAAACGTACAATCTGACGTATGAATGGTATGGTATGAAAAAGCCTTATATCACCGAGGTCAACCAAGCGCACGATGACGATCAAGTTGGTGGCCACTAAACCCCAAAGGCGGAAGCGCCCTGGGAGCTCCGACTCGCATAAGCAAAACGCCCGCAGGAAGGCGATTTTCCCTTCCAGAGGGTGGGTTGCTTATGTCGCGAGGAGCTGGGCGCTGGAGCCGGACGTGGCTTATCAGGTATATTAGAGTCACTGAGTTTTTTTAAGTAACAAGTAATCTTTGCCGCGTCCTGCTTCTCAAGTGAGAGCAGGACGCATTTTTTAGAGTAAAGGTTCTGTACTTTAGTCAGTGGGCAGTGGGGTGGAAAACTACTCGCTTTCCGCGGCCCAACAGGACGTTGGGTCGTTCGACGTTGCCACAGGACGTGGCGGTTTTAGTTCGAACATCCTTGTGAATTTTTGGAACTCAGGCTCCGCCTGAGTGGATCTCGCCGTGGTCCTTGCATCCCGCAGGAGTCTCCTAGTTTTCCACCCCACTGCGCGAGAATTAGTGAATACAGAACCCCACTGCAATCTCCCTCTCCCTTCCCGATAGGTGTAGGAACCTCAGTTTTTACTTATATCTCAATTAAATCTTCGTGACATCAATGTGATATTTCAGCATTATGAAAAATATCACTGACTGCCGATAGACAGGGAGTGTTCTCCAACACCGCTTCACTCCATTTCAGCAAACCGATATCGGTGTCTTTTCAAGGAATCAAGGGAAAGTTTACGCGCCCTGCTCATCGTATGAGCAGGGCGCGTTCTATTTTTTAAGGGAGAAAATAGATTAATGAGTGTTACATATTTCTTCTATACTGTCCTCCGACTTGATAGAGGGCGTTGGTGATTTGGCCGAGGCTTGCGACTTTGACGGTTTCCATCAATTCGGCAAAAATGTTTCCACCGCCTGCTGCGACCTGCTTCAACCTGTTGAGTGCTTGATCGGCTTCTGTTTCATGCTGCTTCTGGAAGCTTCTCAGTTCTGTAATTTGGTGCTCTTTCTCTTCTTTGGATGCACGGGCGAGTTCCATGGAGTCGATCTCTTCTTCTGAAGGCGGGTTCGGATTCAGGTAGGTATTCACTCCGATGATCGGCAGTTCTCCTGAATGCTTTTTGCCTTCGTAATAGAGCGATTCCTCTTGGATTTTCCCACGTTGATACTGTCTCTCCATCGCTCCGAGAACGCCTCCACGGTCATTGATGCGCTCGAATTCCTGAAGCACCGCTTCTTCGACAAGGTCGGTCAATTCGCGGATGATGTAGGAACCTTGCAGAGAGTTTTCATTTTTCGTCAAGCCGAACTCTTTGCTGATGATCATCTGAATCGCCATCGCACGGCGCACGGATTCCTCAGTCGGTGTAGTGATCGCCTCGTCATACGAATTGGTATGCAGGGAGTTACAGTTGTCCTGAATGGCAATCAACGCCTGCAGTGTCGTCCGAATGTCGTTGAAGTCGATCTCCTGTGCGTGCAGGGAACGCCCTGACGTTTGGATGTGATACTTCAGCTTTTGGCTTCGCTCATTCGCTCCGTACTTATCCTTCATCACAATCGACCAGATTCTGCGCGCAACGCGGCCCATGACCGTGTATTCAGGGTCGAGACCGTTGGAGAAGAAGAATGATAAGTTGGGTGCGAACTTGTTGATGTCCATGCCTCGACTCAAGTAATACTCGACATAGGTGAAGCCGTTCGCGAGCGTGAAGGCGAGCTGGGTGATCGGATTCGCTCCCGCTTCTGCGATGTGATAACCGGAAATGGAAACCGAATAATAGTTCCGCACTTCGTGATCGATGAAGTACTGTTGAATATCCCCCATCATACGCAGTGCGAATTCTGTTGAGAAAATACAGGTGTTCTGCCCCTGGTCTTCTTTTAAAATATCCGCCTGCACGGTACCACGGACGACGTGGATGGTCTCGGCTTTGATTTTCGCTGCTTCTTCTTCATTCGGTTCGCGACCGTTTTCTTCACGGAATTTGGCCAGTTGCTGGTCGACAGCCGTGTTGAAGAACATCGCCAGGATAATCGGCGCCGGTCCGTTTATGGTCATCGATACAGACGTTGTAGGGTCGACGAGGTCAAAGCCGTCATAGAGCTTCTTCATATCCTCGAGCGTACAGATGTTCACACCGCTTTCTCCGACTTTCCCGTAAATGTCAGGACGCTCATCCGGGTCTTCACCATAGAGCGTGACGGAGTCGAAGGCTGTACTCAGGCGTTTCGCATCGTCGCCTTCTGATAGGTAGTGGAAGCGGCGGTTCGTGCGCTCAGGCGTTCCTTCCCCAGCGAATTGACGCTTCGGATCCTCTCCTTTTCGTTTGAACGGGAATACGCCCGCTGTGAAGGGAAAGGCGCCGGGTACATTTTCCTTCAGCAGCCACGTCAGACGGTCGCCCCAGTCAGAATAATTCGGAAGCGCGACTTTCGGGATTTTAAGACCAGCAAGGCTCTCTGTTGTCAGGTCCATCGTGATTTCCTTATCCCGTACTTTGAAGCTGTACGTATCTCCGCTGTAGCGCTCGTGCAGGTCATCCCAATCATCGAGCTTCTCCTTGGCGGTCCGGTCGATCGACTTCTCGTAATCCTCGACGAGTCGTTCAAGGCTTTGCTTCGTATCCCCGTCCTCCACCGCTTCGATCGTTCCTTTCAGCTGGTAGAGTTTACGTGCCTTCTGCGCCTCATCTTCTGTCTGTTTATGATAGTCACGTACAGCAAGCGCAATGTCACGCAAATACTGCTTGCGATCGTTCGGGATGATGACGTTTTGCTTTTCGACTTTATCGACGCGCTCTAAGGACGTGGTGTCCTGCCATTCGTATCGTTCATTCAACACATCGACAATCGAGGCAAACAGCGTGTTCGTTCCCGGATCATTGAACTGGCTCGCAATGGTTCCGAACACCGGAAACTTCGAATCGTCCTCATGGAACAGCATGTGACTTCTCTGATACTGCTTCTTCACTTGGTTGAAAGCATCCTCTGAACCTTTTTGTTCGAACTTGTTGATCACGATGAAGTCGGCAAAATCGATCATGTCGATTTTCTCAAGCTGGGAAGGGGCGCCGAATTCCGCTGTCATGACATACATCGACAGGTCGGTGATGTCGGTAATGGCTGCATCTCCCTGCCCGATGCCACTCGTCTCGACAATGATGAAATCGTAGCCGGCCGCCTTCACAACTTGAATCGCTTCTTCGACCGCAGTGGAGAGCTCCGATCGTGCATCCCTTGTGGCAAGGGAGCGCATATAGACGCGAGGATTGAAAATCGCATTCATCCGGATGCGGTCTCCAAGCAAGGCCCCTCCTGTTTTCCGTTTTGTCGGGTCAACGGATAAGATGGCGATTTTCTTTTCCGGGATTTCATTCAGGAAACGACGGATGAGTTCATCGGTGAGTGAACTCTTACCCGCTCCACCCGTCCCCGTAATTCCGAGTACGGGAATCGTTTTTTCCTGCGTACGGTCCACCGCTGTATCAAATGCAGCAACGGCTTCCCGTTCCTGCTTCGGTGTATTTTCAACATACGTAATAAAACGGGCGATCGCCTGGTGGTTTCCTTCAGTTAACTGACTGACTCCCTCCTCTACTTGTAAAGGTGGAAGGAAATCGCATTCTTCGATCATAAGGTTAATCATGCCTTGAAGGCCGAGCGTGCGACCGTCTTCCGGAGAAAATACGCGTGCGACCCCGTATTCATGAAGCTCCTTGATTTCGCGTGGGATGATGACGCCGCCACCACCTCCGTAAACGCGGATATGGCCGGCTCCTTTTTCATTCAATAAATCGACCATGTATTTGAAATATTCAACGTGTCCGCCTTGATAAGAAGAGATCGCAATTCCTTGAGCATCTTCCTGAATGGCGGCATTGACGACTTCTTCTACGGAGCGGTTATGTCCGAGGTGAATGACTTCTGCTCCTGTCGACTGTAAGATCCGCCGCATGATGTTGATGGAGGCATCGTGCCCATCAAACAGACTGGAAGCGGTTACAAAACGGACCGGATGTTTCGGTTGATAGACCGTCGGTTGTTCCATCTTCAAGCTCCTCCTTCTTGTTTTTGAAATTCTCCTACTCCGTTAAGCAGCAGTTGGATTTGGACGTCTGTATAGGTCTCGATCGTGAACTGCCTCTGCAGAATCCACCTCCGGAATCCCCACATTTGTCCCTGGACGAAAATGTTATTCGCAAGAAGCTTGATTTCTTCTTCCGATTCACGCCCGGGCAGGCTGTTCCGGATGACGTCCTCGAGCATCGCGACCATTTCACGTTCCTTTTGCAACACATAATCTTGTGCGTCTCGCGTGAGGGATTTGACCTCCTGATACATGACAAGAACCTCATCCTGCATGTCGTCCATCAATTGGAAATAAGACCTGACCGCATGAATCAGGCTTTGAACCGTCGTTTCACGTGGATCAATCGAAGCTTCCATCCGCTCCTTGACTCGTTGATAGATCGAATCACAGACTAAGAACAGAACGTCTTCTTTGGTCCGGATGTATTCATAGAGCGTTCCGATGCTGAACCCGGACGCCTTGGCGATTTCACGGGTTGTCGTTTTATGGAAGCCTTTTTCAATAAAAAGGGTGACGGCTCCTTTAATCATCTGGTTTCGTCTCTTCGTCACCAGTGCTTCATCTTTAATGGAGGAAGGGACTTCTTTTTTCGACATAATCATTCCCCTTTGTTCATCCAATTTTGAACCCACGTACGCGCAAGCTGATAAGGATCGGCCTCTGTATTACGGAAAGCAGTCTGCTTCTCTTGATCGTCATCGATTTCCCTTCTCACTTCCCGCCACAATTCCTCGCGGATCAGATCATAGACTTCAAGCTTCAACTGCTCCTGCCGCTGCGCCTCTCCTGCATCTGTTTCATATAAGTACGATTGATGCTGTGCTACGTTGTCCCACAGCTCCTCCATGCCCTTGTTCTCTGTTGAAATCGTGCGGACAATCGGAGGCTGCCACCTTTTCTTATTGACGATCATCTTGTATTCTTCAAGGGTCGCCTTCAACTTTCCGACACCTGGAAGGTCCGCTTTATTGATGATAAAAAGGTCAGCAATTTCCATAATGCCTGCTTTGAAGATTTGAAGCACATCGCCACTGTTCGGTGTCAGAACAAGACCTGTCGTGTCGACGACTTTCATAATATCGAGTTCAGACTGTCCGACTCCAACCGTCTCGACTAAGATGACATCAAATCCGTAGGCATCACAGGCGCGGATCGCATCCTTTGTCGAGCGGGCGAGGCCACCCAGACTGCCCCGGGTCGCCATACTGCGGATGAATATGCCAGGATCCATAAAGTGCTGGTTCATCCTCGTACGATCTCCGAGTAATGACCCACCGCTGAACGGGCTTGTCGGGTCAACAGCGATGACCGCAACCGTCAGGTCGAGACTCCGTATATAAGTAAGCAGCTGATTGATCAAAGAACTTTTGCCTGCGCCAGGTGAACCGGTGATGCCGACATAATGGGCTCGCTTTTTCATCGAAAAGATATCGCTCATCAGACGGAGTTTGTCTTCTGAATCGTTTTCGATCAGTGTAATGGCGCGGGCAAGGGCGCGCATATCCCGTTGTTGAATTCGTTCGGCGAGTGGATGCATTCGGTTCACCTTCTTTGGTATTTGATCGTAATTGGGCTTAATCCTCTAATCCTTTGTAACCATTCTTCCAATAACGAGACGCTGAATTTCCTGTGTGCCTTCGTAGATTTGAGTGATTTTGGCGTCGCGCATGTAGCGTTCGACTGGATAATCTTTCGTGTAGCCGTATCCACCGTGCACCTGGACGGCTTCTGTCGTGACGCGCATCGCTGTATCACCAGCAAAAAGTTTCGCCATCGCGGATGCTTTCGAATACGGAAGGCCTTCTGACTCCAAGTACGCCGCCTGATAGGTTAGAAGTCTCGATGCTTCGATTTCCGTTGCCATATCGGCAAGCTTGAAGGATATTCCTTGAAGCTTGGCAATCGGTTTGCCGAACTGTTCACGCTCTTTCGCATAGGCGACGGACTCATCGAGGGCTCCCTGTGCAATTCCAACAGCCTGGGCAGCGATACCGTTCCGGCCTCCGTCCAGCGTCATCATCGCGATTTTGAAGCCTTCTCCTTCTTTTCCAAGCAGGTTTTCTTTCGGAATCTTACAGTCTTCGAAGATCAATTCGGTCGTTGGAGAGGAACGAATTCCGAGCTTCTTCTCTTTTTTACCGAACGTAAACCCTGGTGTACCTTTTTCTACGATAAACGCACTGATTCCACGGCTGCCCGCATCTGGGTCCGTCTTGGCAAACACAACGTATAGGTCTCCTACACCGCCGTTCGTAATCCACACCTTGCTTCCATTCAGGACGTAATGGTCACCGTCAAGCAGAGCCTGCGTGCGCATGGAAGAGACGTCACTTCCGGCACCGGGCTCTGATAAAGCATAAGCGCCGAGCTTCTCACCTGAAGCGAGTTGAGCAAGGAACGTTTTCTTCTGCTCTTCTGTTCCGAACTTATAAATCGGCCAGCTGGCGAGGGAAATATGGGCAGACAGTGTTACGCCTGTCGAGGCACAAACGCGGGACAGTTCTTCAACGGCAATGACGTAGCTGACGAAATCAGATCCGATGCCGCTGTATTCTTCCGGCCACGGGATGCCTGTCAGTCCAAGTTCAGCCATTTTGTCAAAAATCTCTCGATCGAAGCGTTCTTCTTCATCACGCTCGGCAGCGGTCGGCTCCACTTCATTCTTAGCGAAGTCGCGCACCATTTTTCTCAGCATTTCCTGCTCTTCAGATAATGTAAAATTCACGGTAGGTCCTCCCTTAGTCTCTAATCAATTGGTTACTGATGACGATTCGCTGGATTTCACTCGTTCCTTCGTAGATTTCGCACACCTTCGCATCGCGGAAGAAACGCTCGACAGCATAATCCTCTGTATATCCGTATCCTCCGTGGACCTGTACTGCTTCGATAGACGCTTCGACAGCTGCCTTGGAAGCGAACAGTTTCGCCATGGAGGCTTCCTTCGCACAAGGTCTGCCCTCCTGTTGAAGGTAGGCAGCATGATAGGTTAACAGCTTGGAAGATTCGACAGCTGTAGCCATATCGGCAAGCTTGAATGAGATCCCCTGAAGGCTCGCAATCGGCTTACCGAACTGGACGCGTTCTTTCGAATAAGCAACCGCATGTTCAAGAGCTGCCTCGGCGATCCCAAGCGACTGTGCGGCAATCCCGATCCGTCCGATATTCAAGTTCGCAAGCGCGATTTTATAGCCTTCTCCTTCTTCACCGAGAAGCTGTTCAGCGGGCACTTTACACTGGTCAAAATTAAGCGAGACGGTACTTGATCCGTGCATCCCCATCTTTTTCTCCGCTTTTCCAATCGAGAATCCCGGCGTATCACGTTCTACGATGAATGCACTCAATCCCTTCCCGTTGGACTCCTCCCGATTCGTCCGCGCAAAAACAATGAAGGTATCAGCGTTCCCACCGTTTGTAATGAACACCTTCGATCCATCGAGGATATAATGATCTCCATCCTTGACCGCCCGCGTCTTCAGGCTTCCAGCATCTGAACCCGCGCTCGGTTCCGTAAGGGCGAAGGCACCTAAGTACTCCCCCGATGCCAGCTTCGGTAAGTATTTCTGCTTCTGCTCTTCCGTCCCGAAATAAAGAATCGGGTTTGTTCCGACAGAGGTGTGAACAGATAAAATGACACCAAGTGTCGCACTGACCTTCGACAGTTCATGAATGGCGATGATGTAGGAGGTGTAGTCCATTTCCGCTCCGCCGTATTTTTCCGGAATGGGCACGCCCATCAGTCCGAGCTCTCCCATCTTCGGAATCAACTCTTCCGGGAACCGGTCTTCCTTCTCCATCCGCTCAACCGCTGGAGCGACTTCCTTTTCTGCAAAATCACGCACCATCTTTCGCATCATTTCCTGTTCATCCGTAAACTGTAAATGCATCGCCGTTCTCCCCTTCACAAGTTATTCGTAGCTGTAAAATCCTCTGCCCGATTTCTTGCCGAGCCACCCTGCTTTTACGTACTTCCGAAGCAGTGGACAAGGTCGGTATTTGCTGTCTCCGAAGCCTTCGTGGAGAACTTCCATGATATAGAGACACGTGTCGAGTCCAATAAAGTCCGCAAGCGTGAGTGGCCCCATCGGATGATTCATACCAAGCTTCATCACCGTGTCCACGTCCTCCGGAGAGGCGACGCCTTCGTGAACGGTATAGATCGCTTCGTTGATCATCGGCATCAGAATACGGTTCGACACAAACCCAGGGAAATCTTCCACTTCAACAGGTTCTTTGCTCAAGCGCCTCGTCATATCTTCAATCGCTTGATACGTTTCATCACTCGTTTGAATGGCACGGATGATTTCGACAAGCTTCATAACCGGAACCGGGTTCATGAAGTGCATGCCGATCACTTGGTGGGGACGATTGGTCGCTGCCGCAATTTCTGTTATTGGAAGCGATGACGTATTCGTCGCTAAAATGGCATGCTCCGGTGTCACTTCATCCAATCGTTTGAAAACCTTCTCTTTCACGTCCATATTTTCAACGACGGCTTCGACGACCAAATCACAGTCTGAAGCATCGTCCATATTCGTCGTACCGGAAAGAAGATTGAAAGCCTCTCTCTCCTCTTCCTCCGTCATTCTTCCTTTTTCGACTGCACGGGCAAGACGCTTCTCAATGCCGGAGAGCCCTTTATCCAACGCCTCCTGATTCATGTCATTCAGCTTCACCTTCAGTCCAGCTTGAGCAAAAACTTGAGCAATCCCAGCTCCCATCTGCCCTGCACCAATGACCATCACTTGATTGATTTCCATCCTCTACACTCCTTCCGTTTATGATTTCGGTACTTCGATCAGTACGGCATCCCCTTGACCGCCGCCTGAACAGATCGACGCAATGCCAAGTCCGCCGCCACGGCGCTTCAACTCATAAGCAAGCGTCAGTAAAATCCGCGCTCCACTTGCCCCGATCGGGTGTCCGAGTGCGACAGCCCCGCCATTCACATTCACTTTTTCCGGATCAAGCCCTGCAATTTTCCCACTGGCAAGCGAGACAGCCGCAAACGCTTCGTTCACTTCGAAAAGATCGATTTCTTCTATGGATTTTCCTGATTTTTCTAAAAGTTTATTGATGACAAGCCCCGGTGTCTGCGGAAAGTCCTGAGCTTCAACTGCAATTTCATCGTGAGCTAAAATCGTCGCTAATGGCTTCGCCCCTACTTCTTGAGCTTTTTCATCAGACATCAGCAGCATGGCACAGGCACCATCATTCACTCCAGGGGCATTACCTGCCGTGATCGTCCCTTGAGGATCGAACACAGGACGGAGTTTCGCCAAAGCTTCAACCGTTGTGCTCTTACGCGGTGCTTCATCCTGATCGACGACAACAGGATCACCTTTACGCTGCGGCACCTCGACTGCGGCAATCTCTTCTGAAAGCGTCCCTTCATCCATCGCTTTCACAGCACGCTGGTGACTTTGATACGCCCACTCATCCTGAGCTTCCCTGGAAATCTCCAGCTGGTCTGCTGTTCGGTTTCCGTAGTTGCCCATATGGACATTTTCAAAGGAGCACGTCAGTCCGTCGTGCACCATCATATCTTTGACCGGAGCATCACCCATGCGCAGTCCCCATCGTGCTTTCGGCATGAAGTACGGTGCATTGCTCATGCTTTCCATTCCCCCAGCGACGATGATGTCTTCTTCACCGAGGCGGATGAACTGATCGGCCATCGTGACACTTCGCATTCCTGAGGCACAGACTTTGTTGATGGTCTCGGTTTTTACATCCCACGGAATGCCCGCTTCCCTTGATGCCTGTCTGGACGGAAGCTGCCCCTGACCACCTTGAAGCACTGTTCCCATAATCACTTCTCCAACGTCTTCCGGATTTACATGACTTCGCTTCAACGCTTCCTTGATGGCAATTCCACCAAGCTGTACCGCTGTCAGCGGAGCAAGGGCTCCACCGAATTTACCAAAAGGTGTACGGGCTCCATCTACAATGACTGTTTTACGCATATTGGTTCCTCCTCTTATTGATAACGCTTACAAAATTGACGATTGAACGCTCGCTCAATTTCTTCTCATATGGAAAGTGTACCGAAAATCAGGTACACTTTCCATAATTTTTAGATTATTATTATTATTTTTACAGTTAAAAATGGACAGACAATGTTCGAAACCTAACATTATTTCCGCCTATTTCCCTTTAGCAATGGTTTTCCAGTCCCCCCACTTCGTTCAGCCGAACCATGAAAAAAAGCTTCCTAATTTGGCCAGAAAGGGCTGGGGGACCGGGAGACTCCTGTGGGACAAGGTGGACAGGTGAGACCCCGCAGAGAGCGAAAGCGAGCGAGGAGGCTCAGCGCCGCCCCACGGAAAGCGGACGGTCCCCCAGCCCTTTCGCTTCCTCAGGCTGTCTTTTCACCCGTATTTTCGAACATGGATTTCGCCAAGATTTCGGCGATGTCCATTGTGCTGACTTCTTCTTCGACTTCCTTCGCTTTCGTTCCATCTGAGAGCATCGTCAGGCAGAATGGGCATCCGCTTGAGATCATCGTAGGTTCGACTTCGAGTGCCTGTTCGGTACGGGCGACGTTGACGCGGTTACCGGATTTCTCTTCCATCCACATCATTCCACCACCAGCTCCACAGCACATGCCGTTTGAACGGTTACGTTTCATCTCGACGACTTCAACACCTGGAATCATTTCGAGCACTTCACGAGGCGGCTGGTACACTTCGTTGTAACGTCCTAAATAACAGCTGTCGTGATAGGTGATTTTCTCGTTTACGACACCTTCCGGCTTCAGACGTCCTTCCTTCAACCATTCCGCAAGCATTTCCGTATGGTGATACACTTCAGCTTCTAAACCGAAGTCTGGATACTCATTTTTAAAAATGTTGTAGGCGTGCGGATCGATGGTAATGATTTTTTTGACGTCGTGCTTCGTGAATTCCTTCATGTTCTTCTCCGCGAGTTCCTGGAACAAGAACTCGTTACCCATTCGGCGTGCGGTGTCGCCGGAGTTCTGCTCTTTGTTACCTAAGATGGCAAATTTCACGCCAGCCGCATTCATCAGCTTCGCGAACGCCATCGCGATCTTCTGACTGCGGTTGTCGTAGGATCCCATGGAGCTGACCCAGAATAGATATTCGAATTCTTCTCCAGATTTCTTCAACTCTTTCACGGTTGGAATGTGAACATCCTCTTCCATCGTACGCCAGTCTTCACGTTCTTTCTTCGATAGTCCCCAAGGATTCCCCTGGCGTTCAATGTTCATCATTGCACGCTGACCATCGGCGTCCATTTTTCCTTCTGTCAGGACGAGGTAGCGGCGCAGGTCGATGATTTTATCGACGTGTTCGTTCATAACCGGGCAGGCGTCTTCACAGTTACGGCATGTCGTACAAGCCCACAATTCCTCTTCTGTAATGACGTCGCCGATCAAGCTCTTATTGTTGACTGCCTCAATGGATGCAGCGGCTTCGTCCGTTCCAGGAGTACGTGCCATTTGCGCAAGCGTATTGCCTTCCGTTCCAGAGAACGCATAAGCTGGAACCCACGGAGATTGACCGGTCACGGCCGCTCCTTTTTCCGTCAAATGATCACGAAGTTTCACGATGAGGTCCATCGGAGACAGCATTTTCCCTGATCCGGCTGCTGGACATACATTCGTACAACGGCCACATTCCACACAGGCGTAGAAGTCGATCATCTGAAGCTGGTTGAAGTCTTCAATTTTTCCGACTCCGAACGAAACCTCTTCTTCATCTGCCTCTTCATCAATCTCAAAATCGATCTTCTGCAGCTTGCCCGGCGGATCTTCACGGTTCAAGAACACGTTGACCGGAGCAGCGATTAAGTGCGCGTGCTTCGATTGAGGCACGTAGACTAAGAAAGTAAGTAAAATCAACAGGTGGACCCACCACATGACGTAGAAGATGGTGGCGGCTACAGTCGGTGGCACCCAATAGAAAGCGCTTGCAATAATAGTCGCAACAGGCTCTGTCCAAGCACCCTCATAGCCGAACCAAATCAAACTCATACCATTTCCGATCAGGACAGAAAGCATCAACGTACCGATAAATATAAGAACAAGTCCTGCTTTGAAACCTCTCTTCAGACGAACCAGTTTTTCAATGTAACGGCGGTAGAAAGCCCAGATGACCGCAACTAAAATCATCAAGGTAACAAGTTCCTGGAAAAAGACGAATCCTTCATAAAAAGGTCCCAGTGGCAAGTGAGACTGCGGGGCTAGTCCTTTCCAGATAAAATCAATGGCACCGAATTGAACAAGAATGAAGCCATAAAACATCATGACGTGAATGGCGCCTGACTTCTTGTCTTTCAATAATTTCTTCTGACCGAATACATTGACTGCTACTTTACGCATCCGATTTTTAATTTCTCCATCAAACTCGAATTTCCGTCCCATCTTGATATAAGCGATACGAGTCCGAACGACGCGAACGAATAAGTATCCTCCATAAATCATGACACCAAGGAACAGAATCCAGTTTGCGAGTAACAAAGGATTCATGAGTTCTCCCCCTCTTTGATGTGACCGCAAGTGCGATTCCTAATTTTCTGAATCTTATAGCTCTATCATAAATTATGAATGAGCATTCAGTCAACATGTTTTCCTGTTTTTCCTTTTGAATCATTTGGGATTAGGGAAAGCATACTAGGAAAGGAGGTGAACCTATGCTGACTATCCTGATCATCGCTGTAATTTTCCTACTTTTATTCTTGGATTTTCACTTCGGGCGGAAAGCACACCATCAAAATGCCCGCAAGCTGTCATTCAAGCAAACAACAGCGGACTATAAGCTCTACAAAAATGGTTCACCAATGTATGAGGACTTATTTAACGATATTCATCAAGCGTCTGTTCAAGTCGATATTTACTTTTACTTAATTGACAATGATTATATCAGCCGCAACTTTCTCCAAGTGTTGATGGACAAGGCGAAAGAAGGCGTACCTGTCCGTTTACTCGGGGACAGGCTCGGCTGCTTCAAGCTGGACCGCCGCTTGCGTCAGGAATTGGAGGAAGCTGGTGTCATATTCCGCTTTGCGGAGGTGCCGGGCTTCCCCTACTTCTTCTATCGTCTGCAGCGGCGGAACCACCGAAAGATTGCCATTATTGATGGTGAGATTGGATATGTCGGGGGCTACAATATCGGAATGAATTACATTGGGGAGTCATCCAAATTCCGTGATTGGCGGGATTATCACTTGAGAAGCACCGGTCAGCTGGTCCGTCAGCTTCATGAAGTACTGTTGGACGATTGGTATCTTGCGACAGGTGAAAAAAGAGAAGCTCTCGTGCCAGAAGCTGAAGGAAGTCAAGAGGTACGGATTGTCGCAACAGACGGAGTCGATTTGGAGGATGAGATGTATGCGATGATTGAGCGTGCAGAACGTGAGCTGTTGATCGGCACTCCATATTTTATTCCGACTGAACGGCTAATGGCGGCTCTTCACCGTGCGCTGGATCGTGATGTGGATATGAAAATTATGATTCCGATGAAGGCGGATCACCCCTTTGTCAAAGAAGCGGCAATCCCCTACCTCAAAAGGATGCGGAACGACGGGGCGAAGGTCGGCTTTTTCGATGCAGGGTTTTATCATGCCAAAGTCGTGATCGTGGACGGTGTGCTGGCCGATCTCGGGACAGCGAACTTCGACCGGCGCAGTCTTTTTCTAAACAAAGAAGTGAACACGTTCATTTACGAGAGGAACTTCGTCCAAAACTTACGCAATATGTATTTGGAAGACTTCGGCGATGCCATTGCCTTCGATGACCAATGGTTGAACAATCGCTCTATCAAAACGAGAATAAACGAAAAGATCGCAGTTCTCCTGCGACCTTTCTTGTGAATGACTTTAGTTTGGGCTGATTATTTAATGATATCCGTCAGCACCGGGCTGATCCAGGAAACGAGCTTGAATCCTAAATAAATGCCGACGATCCCCACCACTCCAGCAGCCGCCGGCGGTGCGGGAATCGGAAGCTTCAGCAAGGCGAAGACGATGCCTACGACTAAACCTGTTAATAAAGCAAAGATGATTTCTTTCATGTTGAATCTCTCCTATCGAATAAATTAAAACGTTTTCATAATATTGGTTAAAAAACGCAAGGTACCGAACCTTGCGTTTTTTAAAGTTGCCTAAAGAAGGTTCTGGAAAAAATAGAGTGCTGCGTGGGGTGGAAAATAACTCGCTTTCCGCGGCCCAACAGGACGTTGGGTCGTTCGACGTTGCCACAGGACGTGGCGGTTTTAGTTCGAACATCCTTGATCACTTTTGAACTCAGGCTAAAGCCTGAGTGGATCTCGCCGTGGTCCGTGCATCCCGCAGGAGTCTCGTCATTTTCCACCCCACTTCATTACAACAGTGGATCCAGAACCTCACTTCAATCCGTTTAAAGATCACCAGTTGTGCGAACATCCGCTATTTTACACAACAATGAATGACGATCTTACAGTTAAAACTAGCTTTTCGATGCTCAGAATAATTACATTTGATCAGGTGCTGAGACGCCGATGAGCTTCAGGGCATTACGAAGCGTTGTGCGGACGGCTGTCATTAACGCAAGACGTGCAGCTGTACGCCCTTTGTGATCTTCATCCAATACTTTCTCAGCATTATAGAAGCTGTGAAGATTGGAGGCTAGATCAAACGCATATTGCGTAATGCGGTGAGGCGTGCGCTTCTCGGCTGCGTCGGCGACCACTTGTGGGAACTCGCCAAGACGCTTCAGAAGATCTTCTTCTTTTTCAGACGTCAGGTGGCTGCCATCAAATCCGTCTTGAGAAAAGCCTTTTTCTTCTGCCTGCTTCAGCATTGTGCAGATGCGGGCGTGTGCATATTGCACGTAGTACACAGGGTTTTCGTTGGACTCTGAACGAGCAAGGTCCATGTCGAAGTCGAGGTGAGAATCACTGGAACGCATGGAGAAGAAGTAACGCATGGCATCGATTCCGACTTCCTCCATCAGCTCACGAAGCGTAACGGCTTTACCTGTACGCTTACTCATCTTCACTTTTTCCCCGTCCTGGAACAGGTTGACCATTTGGATGATTTCCACTTCAAGCGTCTTCTCATCGTATCCAAGCGCTTGGATCGCCGCTTTCATACGAGGAATGTAGCCGTGGTGATCGGCTCCCCAAATGTTGATCAACGTATTGAATCCACGATCGAGCTTATTCTTATGATACGCGATATCCGGCGTCAAATACGTGTACGTTCCATCATTCTTGATCAGAACACGGTCCTTGTCGTCTCCGAATTTCGTCGTTTCGAACCATGTCGCATCGTCTTTCTCATACACATAGTTTTTCTCATTCAACACGTTCAAGGCGTCTTTAATCTGACTATCTTGATACAAGGAGGTTTCAGAGAACCAGTGATCGAATGGAACACGGAATTCTTCAAGGTCTGTCTTGATTTTATCAAGTAGGAACTTCAAACCGTATTCACGGAAGTATTCAAGGCGCTCTTCTTCAGATGCTTCCGCCCATTTGCTACCTTCTGCTTCCGCAAGATTCTTACCTAGACCGATAATGTCCGCTCCGTGATACCCATCTTCCGGCATGTCCCACTCTTTGCCAAGCGCCTGCATGTAACGCGCTTCAAGGGAACGGGCAAGGTTCGCCATCTGGTTACCGGCATCGTTGATGTAGTATTCACGTGCCACATCATATCCAGCTGCATCAAGAACGTTGCATAACGCATCGCCGACAGCCGCTCCTCGTGCGTGGCCAAGGTGTAGCGTTCCTGTCGGGTTGGCGGATACGAACTCGACTTGTACTTTGTGGCCGTCTCCGTGGTTCGTACGTCCGTACTCTTCCCCAGCATCGAGAATCGTCGGCACAAGCTTCGTCAAGTACTGATTATTCATATAAAAATTGATGAATCCTGGACCGGCAATGTCTATTTTTTCAATAGATGCCTTGGATTTATCGAACTGCTCCACAAGCTCCGTTGCAATTTGGCGCGGGTTCTTCTTGGCGATTCTCGCAAGCTGCATGGCCATGTTGGTTGCGTAATCTCCGTGTGCTTTATCCTTTGGCTGCTCGAGCACGACATCCGGTACTTCCTCTTCTGTCGCGAGCTCGGCCGCAAGCACGGCACGTACTACTTCATCCTTCAGCGTCTGCTCCATCTGTTCCACAATGTTCATGATTCAGCTCTCCTCCTCAAACGTCAACGTCAAGCTGTGCGCCTGCGTGACTTCATGGTTTAACGTCATTTGATATCGAAGCGTCAATTTCCCTTTTGAAGCTTCCTCCAGCAACTGAAACTCCATCTTCTCTGTGACCGTTCTCATATGAAAATCACCATACGTATGGTGGTAAATATTCTCGGTTTCTACTTCTGGTTGAAACACTTGGCGCATCTCGACGCCGCCGCTCCGCTTAATACTGACGTGACTCGGCTTGACCGTCACCATTGTCTTAATGGCATCTCCCTCGTCCGGGTGTTCTGTGAACGTCAGTACTTTCGTATCTCCACGTTGGTAGAACTGCCCCGGCTCGTTAACTTCCATCTTCTCTTTTCGACCGTCGTCCTTGATTTCGGTTACGAGCTTCACCTGAACGTCTTTGGCGTTACTTGGCATGTCCATCCGCCTTTCATTGTTGATAATTTCGTACACTATAACTTGTATATTATAAGAATTCGAGAGAAAAAACGCAAGCCTCCCGGAATATGTCGAACTGTTGTGACTTGGGTGCAGGCGCGTTTCGGGGTTCGGGCGCGACTTTCGTGATTCGAGCGCGACTTCCGCCGTTCGGGCGCGACTTTCGCCGTTCGAGCGCGACTTCCGCGGTTCGGGCGCGACGTTTGCGATTCGAGCGCGACTTCCGTGGTTCGGGCGCGACTTTCGCCATTCGAGCGCGACTTCCGCCGTTCGGGCGCGACTTTCGTGATTCGAGCGCGACTTCCGCCGTTCGGGCGCGACTTTCGCCATTCGAGCGCGACTTCCGCGGTTCGGGCGCGACTTTCGCCGTTCGGGCGCGACTTTCGCCATTCGAGCGCGACTTCCGCGGTTCGGGCGCGACTTTCGCAGCCCAACTCCTATTATTATGAAAGCAGCCGCTCCACATAAGTCTGGATCAGCGAAATGTTCGTCACGTGCTGCGTGATGCTGTATGCGAGATACAGGACGGCTGCACTGATGACGACCAACCTGTACCATTTTCTCGGTACGGTCTCCTTAAGCGGCTGTTTTTCCGGAACGAACAATAGCAGGATAAACGGCAGTAACAGGCCGATCATCGTCAAGTCGATGTTCCATTGACCACGTTCTTTCGATAACGCTGTGTAAAATAACAACGCAGTCGATTGCTTATCTTGAATGTTGACTTCTTGTGTTTCAGACGCGATCATTCCGCGCTCGATCGTCAGGGTGTCCCCTTCTACTTTATAGTCATAGCCTGACGGGTTCCAGTTTAACCCGAACGTGACAAATAAAAGGGAAGCCATCACGATCGTATAGGCAACGATAATGCCAATCGTTTTTCGATTCATAGATTATGACTCCTTTTCTCAAAATCAAAGGCTCAGGGCGCCATGGCGCTGGAGCCGGATTTGGCTTATAAGGCGAGTGTAATCCCCAAAGCCAGAATTCTATATTTTTCGATCCAATAGAAAAACCACCCCTGGAGGTGGCTTTGTCTCTATCATATCACTTATTTCGTGAAGCCTAAAAGCATTTCACGTACAAATTTACTTGCAGCAATCTGTGTTCGTTCTGTTGGATCGTAAGCCGGCGCGACTTCGACTAAGTCAGCGCCGACTACGTCCACCTCACTACCCGCAATCGCGTGGATCGCTCCTAGTAATTCCTTCGATGAAATGCCGCCTGCTTCTGCCGTTCCCGTACCAGGGGCAAAGGCTGGATCGAGAACATCGATGTCGATCGTCACGTACACCGGGCGTCCCGACAGTGTCGGGAGAATCTCTTGAAGCGGTTCGAGCACTTCATACCTGGACATGTGCATGCCACTTTGCTCGGCATATGTAAATTCTTCACGCATGCCGGAGCGGATACCAAACGAATAAATGTTTTCTGGACCGATCAGTTCGCACGCCTTCCGGATCGGGGTTGAATGAGACAACGGCTCGCCTTCGTACTCTTCGCGTAGATCCGCGTGTGCGTCGATGTGAATTACGGCCATATTCGGATACTTGCGATACATCGCTTTGAGCACAGGCCACGTTACTAGGTGTTCCCCACCCAGACCGAGTGGAAACTTGTTTTTTTCTACTAATTGATCGATGTAGCCTTCGATCATATCAATGCTCCGCTGCGCATTACCGAACGGCAGCATGATATCGCCTGCATCATGATAGCGGATCTCTTCCAAGTGACGGTCGAGATAAGGGCTGTATTCTTCAAGTCCGATTGAGGCTTCACGGATTCGGGACGGGCCGAAGCGTGAGCCTGGACGGAAGCTGACCGTCCAGTCCATCGGCATCCCGTAGATGATTGTATCCGCCTCTTCTTCCGTTGCGCGGCTCATGATGAATACTTTTCCAGAGTAACTTTCGTCAAACAACACGTCGCTCACTCCTTCGTCAAATCCTTCACAAACTTCGGCAGAGCGAAGCAGGCGGTGTGAAGCTCTTCGGTGTAATAGTTCGTATCCAGCTCTTCGAAGCGCTCTTCCGGTACTTGAAGCGGATCGTACAGCTTGCTTCCCATTGTGAACGTCCACAACCCACTTGGGTAAGTCGGAATGTTCGCCGTGTACACCTTCGTAATCGGGAATGTTTCTTTCACATCTCCGTAAACCTGACGGATCAAATCAGCCTTGAACCAAGGGTTGTCTGTTTGGGCGACAAAGATGCCGTCTTCCTTCAGCGCTTTAGAGATGCCCTCATAGAATCCTTTAGAAAAAAGATTCACAGCGGGTCCGACGGGTTCAGTGGAATCGACCATGATGACGTCGTATTCACGCTCACTTTTAGCAATGTGCATGAAGCCGTCGTCCACTTTCACTTCTACACGCGCATCATCGAGGGTGCCGGCAATGCTCGGCAGGTATTTTTTTGAGTATTCGATGACCTTGCCATCGATCTCGACAAGCGTCGCTTTCTCGACACTCTTGTGCTTCAACACTTCACGGATGACGCCGCCGTCTCCTCCGCCTACGACCAGGACATGCTTCGGACTTGGGTGCGTGAACAACGGGACGTGCGCCACCATTTCGTGGTACACAAATTCATCTTTCTCTGTCGTCATAACCATATCATCCAGGACAAGCATGTTGCCCCATTCTTCTGTCTCGAGCATTTCGAGCTCTTGGAAATCTGTTTTCTCTTTATGAAGGGAACGGTTGATTTTCGCTGTGATGCCGAAATTCTCCGTTTGTTTTTCAGTAAACCATGTTGCCATGTTCGCTTCGCCTCTTTCATAGGTTTAAAAATATGCATATTCTCACATAATAATAGCAGTCTTTATACATTCTTAACAGTTAGGAGTATAAAAGAATGCTTTTTTTTATACGATTCACCTTCAAATGGTTTAAACGTGGCGTGAAATGGTCCTTGTTCGCAGGGGCTGCCGCATTCATAGGCGTGCTCTGTGTACTCGGGTATGCCATCACGCAAGGTCCCCCGTCCCTCATGACCGAACAGAACACCGTCTACTATAGTCAGGACGAAGCCATCATCGGCGAGGATCACGGAGCAGAGGAACGATACTGGACGAATATTGAAGATATGCCCAAATCGATCAAGGAAGCGACCATCGCGATTGAAGACCGCCGCTTCTACGACCACTTCGGATTTGATGTGAGGCGTATTGCATCCGCCGCATTGACCGATTTGAAACATATGGAGATGGTCGAAGGCGCAAGCACCATCACACAGCAGTATGCGCGTAACCTCTATCTTTCCCACGATAAGACGTGGAAGCGGAAGATCCAAGAGGCACTCTATGCGCTCAGGCTCGAAATTTTCTACAACAAAGATGAAATTCTCGAAGGCTACTTAAATACGATTTACTACGGACACGGAGCGTACGGTATCGAAGCCGCCAGCCGCTATTTTTTCAATAAACCGGCAGAAGAGCTGACCTTGACGGAATCAGCCATGCTCGCAGGTATTCCGAAAGGGCCGAGCTACTACTCTCCGCTCGCCAATGAAGAGCGCGCCAAATCGAGACAGAGCTTAATCTTATCTGAAATGGAGAAGAGCGGTTTCATTACGGATTCTGAGAAGACCGAAGCGGTAACGGCAAGCCTGACTTACTCAGATCCGGACAAGCAGACCGACAAAGACGTCGCCCCTTACTTCCAGGATCAAGTCCTGACGGAGGCCGCACGCATTCTCGATGTCGAACGGGAAGCCGTCCAAACCGGCGGTTACCATATTTACACCACTCTGGTCGAAGAACACCAGACCATTTTGGAAGAAAAAATTGCAGCGGCCATGCCGAGTGAGGAGGATGCCCAAGTCGCATCAGCCGTCATGGATAGTGAATCCGGAAGCATTACGGCCCTGGTCGGTGGACGGGATTACAGTGAGAGCTCCTATAACAGAGTGACGCAGGCAAGACGCCACGTGGGATCGACGATCAAGCCGTTCTTATATTATGCGGCACTTGAAGAAGGGTATTCTCCTGTCACGATGATCAAAAGTGAGGATAAAGCGTTCAAGTGGAATGGCGAAGAAAATGGGTATGACCCGAAGAACTACAACCATAAATATGCCGAAAAGCCGATTACGATGGCACAGGCTCTCGCCGTATCCGATAACATTTACGCCGTATCGACACATATGGACATCGGACCGAAGAATCTCGTCAATACGCTTGAGACGTTCGGGATTTCAACTTCCGCAGAGGCCGTTCCCTCCCTTGCGCTCGGGGCTGTGAACATCTCCCTATATGAAATGCTCGAGGCGTACGGCAAACTGGTACATGGGTCCGAATCCCTACGTGGACATACTATCCAGAAAATCACCGACCGTCACGGCAATGTTTTATATGAATACAAGCCGGTCTTCAACGAAGAAGATCCGATTGACCCCGACCGTGCCTTCACGGTCACGCACATGATGACAGGAATGTTCGATTCGGTCTTGAGTGCGGATTACGCACCTGTCACAGGCTCTTCCATTCTAGGAAAGCTAACACGCATGTACGGCGGGAAATCCGGAACCACGGATGCTGACAGCTGGATGATCGGCTTCAGCCCAGAATACTTATCCGCTGTATGGATCGGTCATGACAAAGGACAGCCGCTGACTGATTTCAACGAAAAACGGTATGCCAAGACCATCTGGGCAGATACAATGGAAGCGATACACGAACCACTTCCACAAGCTGCCTTCATCCCGACTCCAGGCGTGAAGGGTGTCTACATCGACCCGGAAACCGGATTCCGCGCCGGACCGAACTGCCCGCAGGAGCGGTTGATGTACATGCCGAAGAAAGACATTCCGAAAACGGTCTGCGGCAGTGATGAAAACCGCGACATCGAAGATTTGGAAGATGAATTCCGAGACGACCCTTGGTTCAAAGGAGTAGTCGACTGGATTTTCTAAAACATAAAAAAAGACAGAGAAAACGACCGGTGAGCATCCGGTCGTTTTCTCTGTCCTAGTAACACATGAGTGTAACCCATGTGTTACTTAATATATTACCCGCACCCATTTCAGTCAAGATTAGCCAACTCGGTTTTGTTACATTTCTGTGAACGTTTTGTGAATTTTAACAAAACGGTTACACAATCGAAATATCAGCGATCCGATCGAGCGGCACTTTGACCGGGTCTTTCGTCTTCCAATCCACCCCATACACCGTTTTCTCCAGCTTGTTCACCTGCTTCATCTTCAGTTGAAGATGTTCATAATCAAAGCCGTTGTGCACCTTCACTGAAACCGTCAAATTATCGCTCAGTGCGCGCTGCAGCAGAAAGTCGATCTCCACTGCTTTCTGTTCATCCAATATGCCCTTTTCAACACGCTCATCCTCTTTCCAAAGGTTACGGATCATCTCGACATGCTCCGGAAGCATAAGCGACGTCCACTTAATCGACCCGCGGTCACGATTTTGTTCTCCCATAGCTGCTCCTCCTCATAACACGAACATTTGTTCTTATTCTATCATAAAAAGAGCCAGCGTATACTGGAATTTAGCGGAAAATCCTAAAAAGGGTCTTTCTTCCCGTGTGCGGGATGGACTGAACACGTCATGAGTCAGGACCTCACGGCTGTTTAGGCTTTCCGCTCGATGAAAAAACGTGCTGAGATACGCTGTCACTCCCCTTTTCTCCCATCAGCGATGATAAAACAGTACAGAGACATGCGTTCACGACGATTACTGTTCATCCATAAAAAAAGGAGCCTCATCACAAGGCTCCTTTTCGTACCAGACTTACTCCACTCCGAGAGAGTCTTTCAGTTCTTGTCTTGTATTTTT
This sequence comes from Halobacillus litoralis, assembly GCF_020171725.1. Taxonomy (GTDB): domain Bacteria; phylum Bacillota; class Bacilli; order Bacillales; family Halobacillaceae; genus Halobacillus; species Halobacillus litoralis_F. Next base: position 171,683 of record NZ_JAIVAJ010000005.1, read on the forward strand.
CCAAAGCTCAGGCTTAAAATCACGCAGGTATTCGCCAAGCAGCTTCTTCGATGGCTCGTCCATGTGGTCGACGGCGAACTTCCCTTTCAAGGATTTGTCCATATGATTCACGTGCTCGGGCATCAGCTTATAGCCACGCTTAATGGAACGATCGACACGGAGTTCACTGGCTGCCACTCCGTAGTAGCCGGCGCCTTCACCCTCACGATGGTCGACGGTGATCCAGGCGATCCAGTACAGAAGGCCGTTCGGGACCTCTTCCTTGTTCGGAAGGAACTTGATCCGCTTCTCCACTTTACTGCGGGCATGAAGAGCGCCCATATCAATAAAGGCCTCCCCTTCATTCGGATCGACGATGACAGGCGTCATATTTTCCAAACTGATGGAACCGACACCATATCCGCCGTGACCATCCGTGGAGTCGTCCTTTAGAATAGTAAATTGATTTTTCTTTTTATCTTGTCCGTCTTTGTTGTTCAAATCGAACTCTTTCATCGTAGCGTGTCCTCCTCTGTTGAGACTCACAGTTTGTCCCCATTTTAACACATATTGAAGTCACTTTTTAGGAGAAGCCCTTATCCAATGTTTTTGTCGAAAAAGGAGGAGTGGGGAGAGTTTTGTCGAAGTATCTTACTTAAGCAGGATCTATCTGCAAAAGGGATGTACGTCTTGCCATACACATACATAGGCAGTAGAAAGGGCGCAGTTGACAACTCAACTGCGCCCTTTCTATCTTCTATAGGTCACCCCTGCTTCCGCCTCTCGATATCCGGCTCATGTGTGAACACGAAATCTTCCGGCTCTGGTTCCCACGATGGACGATAACGTTTGGCTTTTCTATTTTGAAGAAGCTTACGCCACCAGTTCGTGCGTTCAATCGGAACGCCGACGCGCACCTGCTGCACTTCTTTTATTCCAGAAATGATCAGCTGCATGGAGACGATCAGGATGACAAAACAGACGAGAGCAGGAATGATGTACCACCAGCGGCCCGTCATCAAAGAATCCTTCGAAGCTCCAATCAACCCGGACCACTCAAACGTAGTCGAGGTCGGAGGGTCATTTTGAAACGGAGCAAAGGTCTTCTTCGTCCCCCCAAAGTACAGGTTGAAAACGCCCAGGTGAATCATCAGAAGCAGCGTTTGGATGAATTGCTGTCCGAATACCACTCCCATCCGGCTGCTCAGATGAGGCAGAAGGTGCTTACGAATCAAATGCACCGAACTCCCGCCCATCACTTTCGTACTCATGACAAACTCTTCTTTCATCAACAACTTCATTTCATTTCCGAATAAAATCGTAACAAGAGGCACTACGAGAATCGTCATGATGATCCCTTGATACAGAATCCGCTCGAATTCGGTCGTTGTAAAGCCGCCCATCGGCATTAATAAGACAGGACTCAACAGCACATAAGCGATTAGCGTAAGCGGCAGAAAGTGCATGCCGTCGATCAGCTTTTCCATCCCCTTCTGAAGTTTAGAAGGCAGGAAGAATGCGAAAGGCACCGCTAGAATGAAGCCGATGATCATCCGCATAAAAGCGACGGCGAGGGCGAAAAGAATCGTGTACTTCGCCCCGACCAGCAGTTGGTCGAAAATACTGAATCCAAGCTCAGTCGTCCCGAGAAACACAAATTCCGGGGAGTGTGGAGCTGCACTGACAAGCTTGTTATCCTCGTAAATATGGAAGAACTGATCGACTAACGGATCCGCCGTAAAGGTGTAAACGAGACTGATCGAAAGCATGGTTGTGATTACGAGAAACCCAATCAGGAATTTGACATTTTTAAAATGGGCGCCTACTTCCCCCATGATCTCCTTGAAACTCTTATTTCCCTGCCCTTTCGAATACCCGGAACCGACAAACGTATTCATTTTCCAATTGATGTGATCCGAGGCGTCATCGTCCTTGAAGACAAACACCTCGGTTCCTTGATAAATGATAAAGAACGGCGTGAACAGAAGCAGCATGATCGCTGTTGTGACAATCGGACGGAAGTCATTGAAAAAGGCCGTCGTTATGCCGTTCATATTAAAGATGTATTCAAAGATAAACAGACTGGAAAGCGACACCCAGATGATGATCTTGGAATGGTAGAAGACGCTCTTCATAATATTACGAAGGACGTGGACGTTCAGAATGACACTTTTCTCAAGTCCCTTGCTCCGAGCCATCTGGACGTAGGAGCGTGACACTTCGTCTTCCATCAGCATGAGAATGACTTTATACAACATGATCATCGGCAGGACCGACACGGCTATAATCGGCAAACCATAGATCTTTTCCGAGCCCACCGCTGCAAAGTCTACGAACAGGATTTCCGTCTGTTTATACAACCATACGATGAACAGTTGCAAGCAGAAAGCAAGCAGCAAATCCGGAATTGACTCTAGTAGATTCAAGACACGCTCGACGACGCTTTTTGCCCACTTTGGAAGAAACATCGTCCCGAAAGCGAGAATAAAAGCCACGACCACAGCGAGGATGATCCCAGCGAAAAAGACGATCATCGAATACCGATAAGGCTCCCATAAGTGTTCAAAAAGCGGAACGGGATTGCCTTTGAAGAAATAAACCCATTCAGAAGGGTTCAGAATGCTTCCTACAAGCATTTGCAGTTCAGAGAAATAGGAGGATACATTAAAGAAGGACCCTTCCCTGAACAGTGCAGGTGACGTACTAATCAACAAAATACCAATGACTCCAAGAACATAATAAGACAAAAACCGAATGATCTTCATAATTTTGACCCCTGTTTTTTTATTTTCCAGAAATTTAGTGACGCAGTATTGCCTCTTACTTATGTATCGGACGATAAAAAAATAGATATACTGAATCATTCAGCATATCTATCTTCTATCTTAATGGATGGACCTCATTTTTTCAATAAATTCCCATCCTTCATCCATATCTTCATCGGTATAATTCTGGGTACTCTTCACCGTATAGACCTTTTCCTTCACTTCTTCTTTCGGCAGGTCTTCGAAGAACAACATGGTCGAAACGAGCTCTAGGAAACGGGAGCTCTTCTCATTCATCGCCACGATGTGGTTCTGCAGTGGCGGCATGTTGTTTTCATAGTGTTCAAGAAAAGCCTTGCCATTACCCGTAAGCTTGTACCGGTACTGGTAGTAATTCTTCTTCTCTTCCTTCGTCTCACTGATAAACCCTAAGTTGCACATCTCTTCGACCCTTAGCGTCAACTCTTCTGAATACGGTCCGTAAAAATGGAATTGGTAGCGTTCTTCAAATGGGATTTCACACTTTTTCAGTATGTAAATCATCTTCTGAAGCTTCTTACGCCCGACAATTTCATCCGTGCTTGAGAAAAACTGCATCAACTTTGCGTGATTCTCCAACATGGAAGCTCACTCCTATCCAAACAATATTTCCATAATCCGCTTCTTCGTCTTACTCCGACTGGACATCTCCTCTAGGCGGTCGAGAGGGATGTACAATTTGTGATCGGTCCGCTTCTTCCCTGAAATCGACTCGACAATATCAGACAGCCTGGACAGCTCCCTCAACTCCTGATTCGGCTGCAATAAGTGGATCGGAAGACGCTCTTCTTCCTCTCCAGGCCGATAAAAATCATAAGGAAGGTCGGAACTCGAGTCCACGACCAAATAATAGTCCGGATTCAGCCCGGCCTTGCTGAAGAGCTTGTACAGCTCCATCCATTCTTCCATCTGTGAGTTCGGATTGAACTCGATGTATTTGAACAGCTTACGATTCACAAACCGGTAGCACAGATCACTGAGCACAGGATCCTCTTCGTTCATCCACGTCTGAAAATAGTAAAGCGTCACCGCTTCATCAAGCGCCAGATACTCTGACAGCGTCGGCTTCTCCTTGAAAAAGGACAGGAAATGCGTCGGCTGCAGTTTGAATGTGTAATTCGACTCGTACAGTTCCTTCGCTCGGTGGAGAATCTTCGAGAGAATCACCTCGGCACTCCGCGTCACGGGGTGGAAATACACCTGCCAGTACATTTGGTAACGACTCATGATGTAATCCTCCACGGCGTGCATGCCGCTCTCTTTCACCACGACCTGGTCTTCCATCGGACGCATGACACGAAGGATCCGTTCCATATCGAAGTGTCCGTAACTGACACCCGTAAAGTACGCATCGCGCTGCAGGTAATCCATCCGGTCCGCATCAATCTGGCTTGAGATCAGGCTGACCACCAGCTTGTTGGAATACGTCTTGTTGATGACATCCGCAACCTTCTTCGGAAAACCGGCCTCTACTTTTTTCAATACCTGATTCACTTCCGTATCACCGAGAATGATCGCCTGCGTGTAATCTTCGTGATCAAGCTTGAACACTTTTTCAAACGAATGAGAAAAAGGACCGTGCCCCAAATCATGCAGAAGAGCCGCACTTAAACAAAGCAGCCGCTCCTCATCGTCCCAGTTCGGGCGGTCTTTGAAGTTCTCGATAATCCGTCTGACAATCTCGTACACGCCAAGAGAATGATTAAAACGGCTGTGCTCCGCTCCGTGGAACGTCAAATAAGACGTCCCCAGTTGTTTGATGCGGCGAAGTCTCTGGAATTCAGCTGTTCCAATCAAGTCCCAAATCACACGATCCCGCACATGAACGTACCGGTGAACCGGGTCTTTAAACACCTTTTCTTCACTTAACTTCTCATCACGATAAGCCATCAGCTTGTCCTTTCCACTCGACATTTTTTACTATTATATACCTTTTTATATGACAAAAAAACATCTTGACTTTCATAAAATTTGTAAAAACTATAACAACACCCTTTCTCGAAAGGGTGTCACAGGTTCAATATTCTATCAAAATCTTTGTCGTATGAGTAGACCTTTTTCCAAATGAAAATGACCTTTCATATCTTTCATCCCCTTACCCCCAATCATGACGTCACAAACGGAAAATTTGAGTTCCATTCCATCATTTAGAGTGAACCGGCGTTTTTTTGATATACTGGTACCATCGCAACATTGCAAAGTGAAGGAGTTAACAACATGTCAGAAACCCATAGATTATTACACCCGACCTCATATCGGTTCATCGACCAAAGCAACCTCGGTCCTACCTTTAATGCGCTCCAGTCTTTTGCGACGGATGACGCGCTTTCGATTTCCGTTGGTGAAGGTTCAAGCCCGACGACAGCCCGCCTCTGGGTCCACCACGACACGATCGTGCTCGGCATCCCGGATGCGCGCCTGCCCTACATCCAAGAAGGGGTCGATTATTTGAAGTCAGAAGGCTACAAAGTGATTGTCCGTAACTCAGGAGGACTCGCCGTCGTATTAGATGAAGGCGTTCTGAACCTGTCGCTCATTTTTCCCAATTCAGACGGCGTCAACATTCATGAAGGCTACGATGCAATGGTCGATTTCATCCACGTCTTATTTGAAGACCTAACAAAGGACATCGAAGCTTATGAAATTACACGCTCCTACTGCCCCGGCACGTATGATTTAAGCATTGATGGCAAGAAGTTCGCCGGTATCTCTCAGCGCCGCGTGAAAAACGGTTCGGCTGTTCAAATTTATTTGGACGTCACAGGAAGCGGTTCCGAGCGTGCGCAGTTGTTGAAGACCTTTTATGAAGTAAGCAGAAAAGGCGAAGAAACCAGGTTCACCTATCCGGATATCGACCCAAGCGTCATGGCTTCTCTTAATGAACTTCTCGGAACTACATTGAGCGTTTCCGACGTCCGCGACCGGATCCTGCGCAAACTCTACGATTTATCAGGCCACATCGTAACCGATCCCCTCGAAGGGACGGAAATCACTAATTTTGAAAAACGATTCGAACAAATGATCAAACGAAACGAAAAAGCGCTGGAAAACCTCAAATAGAGGTCCAGCGCTTTTCTTATTGCTAGTTGAGGGGGATTGGGACAGGGACGACTTGCCTGAAGGCGGTGTCTGTCCCATTAAATGCTTTATGGGACTATGAGCCGCTCCATTGGTATGGTGCCTGTCCCATTTATTGTTTTATGGGACTGTGAGCCGCTTCACTGGTATGATGCTTGTCCCATTTATTGTTTTATGGGACTATGAGCCGCTTCACTGGTATGATGCTTGTCCCATTTATTGTTTTATGGGACAACGAGCCGCTCCATTGGCACGATGCCTGTCCCATTAACAGCGACATAGACTTAGGAACGAACACCTCCCCCTAATAAAGAAAAAACCACGACCTTTACGGCCGTGGTTTCATCATTTATTCATTAAACAGACTGCGCTGCTGTAATGATGGCAAGCTTGTACACGTCATCTGCGTTACAGCCACGTGATAGATCGTTGACTGGCTGATTCAGTCCTTGAAGGACCGGTCCGACCGCATCAAAATTGCCTAGGCGCTGTGCAATTTTGTATCCGATGTTACCTGCTTCAAGACTTGGGAAGATAAACGTATTCGCTTCTCCTTTTAATGGAGAGTCCGGTGCTTTTTTCTGTGCAACAGAAGGAACGAATGCAGCGTCGAACTGGAACTCACCGTCGATCAATAGATCAGAGTTCTGTTCTTTCGCAAGCTTCAACGCTTCAGAGACTTTCTCTGTTTCTGGAGACTTCGCTGATCCTTTAGTAGAGAAGCTCAGCATCGCTACTTTAGGGTCGATGTCGAAAAGCTGTGCGGTATCGGCACTAGCCAGTGCAATCTCTGCAAGATCCTGGCTGTCCGGGTTGATGTTGATTGCACAGTCTGCGAATACATACTTCTCTTCGTCACGAACCATTACGAATACGCCGGACGTCTTTTTAATGCCTGGTTTCGTTTTGATGATTTGAAGAGCCGGGCGTACTGTATCTGCTGTGGAGTGTGCTGCACCACTCACTAGACCGTCCGCTTTGCCCATGTAGACAAGCATTGTACCGAAGTAGTTGCCGCCTTGAAGGATTTCACGCGCCTGCTCTTCTGTCGCTTTTCCTTTACGACGTTCAACAAAGCTTGCGACCATCTCGTCGAATTCATCGTAGTTGGCTGGATCGAGAATGTCTGCTCCCGATACGTCTACTCCTACCTCAGATGCTTTCTGTTCTATTTTTTCTTTATTTCCGACTAGTACAGGTTTCAGCATACCGTCTGCACCAAGCTGACTTACTGCTGTAAGGATACGTTCGTCTAATGCTTCAGGGAACACGATTTTCTTGCCTTTTCCGTCAATCTTCGCTTTCAAAGTATCAAATAGGTTACTCATGTTTAACCCTCCATTTTTCATTTCTGTTATATATGATAAGACCTTTTGTGTTTAAATGAAAGTGGTTCGGTTTGAATTTTTTCAAGGAAGCGATTCCAATTTCACTTTACCCTCTTTTGACCATTCTCATTCGTTTGTCACAAAGATGATCTATTTTCCACAAGGCTCGCGAATGAAGGAAGCTGTCAAACTGTGTTATATTGAGTAAGGATATTTCTATATTTGAAAAGGAGCGATCACACCATGCCAGAAGCAGTTACGACAATGGATGGCTGGTATTGCCTTCACGATTTCCGTTCCATCGACTGGACCGCATGGAAGCATGCGAGCAGTGAAGACCGTGAACAGGCGATCCAGGAATTCAAAGAAATGGTTGGAACTTGGGAAGATACAGAGAAAGCGAAAGAAGGCAGCCATGCTTTATATACAATCGTGGGGCAAAAAGCAGACTTCTTAATGATGATTCTGCGTCCGACTATGGAAGAGCTGAACACGATCGAAACAACGTTCAATAAATCCAAGCTGGCTGAATTCACGAAGCCTGCTTATTCTTACGTATCAATTGTTGAACTGTCCAACTACATGGGCAATGCAGATGAAAACGATCCGGAAATTCAGGCGCGCCTTAAGCCGACCCTTCCGAAGTGGAACCATATCTGTGTCTACCCGATGGACAAGCGCCGTCAGGGTAATGACAACTGGTATGTATTAGAAAAAGAAGACCGAGCGAAGCTGATGTATGAGCACGGCATGACCGGCCGTCAATATGCGGGTAAAATCCGTCAAATCATCACAGGCTCCTTCGGCTTCGACGATTGGGAATGGGCCGTTACTCTATTTGCGCACGACCCGCTTCAGTTCAAGAAGCTTGTCTATGAAATGCGCTTCGACGAAGTGACATCCCGCTACGGCGAATTTGGATCCTTCTATGTCGGAAACATTCTGAAGCCGGATGCGATCGATCAATTCTTAGACATTTAATCATGACTTGCAAGGACTCCGTCATCACGGGGTCCTTTTTCTATGGGCGTTAGTTTCTTCGCAGATTCACATAAACAAAAAAGACTCCACTACAGAAGCAGAGCCCTTCATATTCCGTCGAATAGATGACCGATCACTTTTCTAACACCCCGTAGCATCCAAAATAACAGCCTGAGCGGTACCATAAGGAGCTGAGGTATCCATAACAGGAGCTCGATCATCCACGACACGATGTCAAATAGCCACTCAAAACGAGACGATCCCTTTTTCCGATTTTTCTTCATCCACTCCCGCCTTCCTTTCTTTAAATACGGAAAGCAGGGTGCGAATGTTTCAATTCAGACTGCTTTTCTTTGGATACTGACCAAGCCGCCGATAAAGAACACGACCAGACCTCCCAATATCGCTACGAGTAGAGATTCTAGTTGGATGAACCCAGCGAACGAGTCTTCAACAGGTGGCAGCATCATCAAGAAAGGCTGCGCCCATGGATACAGCGGGGCGATCGTTTCGGAGTTGACGATCAATAGGTTCGGCATGGTTAAAATGACGTTGACCGTCACGGCTGCTGCAAAACTGGACCAGACGACCGCCACCCAGAGCGTCAAGGCGGCAAGCGGAAGCGTGGCGAGCCACCCTCCGAAGAAGCTTCGCAGGAACATATCGACCGGAAACTCCCCTTCTATTCCTCTGGACAGCCCGACTCCGATAACCACAGACGTAAAGATGACCTGATTCGCAAAGACGAAGCCGAGAACCGTCAAATACTTCGCTAAAAACACGCGTCCTCTTTTGACAGGCATTGAAAACAGCTGCTTCCATCCATTGTGCTGGTGTTCATAGCGGCATACGAATGCTGCGAAGACGGCCACCATCAGTGGAAGGAATAGCAAGGCATGTATAGAGCCGCCGATACTGAGGAGCATCAGCCACCCCAGCTCTCCTGGGATGGGTACGGCCGAGCAGGCAATCCCAGCAAGGATCGGACTGATGATGATCAGCCACCAAATTCTCGTCTTCTTTATTTTCAACCATTCTGATTGCAACAGATTTTTCATGCGATGTCCCTCCTTTGGAAATCCACGACTCCGATCATGAGAATGACCAATCCTACCACAATCCCCATTCCGACAAACGGGAGTGGGTCTTTGCCCGGGAAGAGAAGCGGCCACTGCCAGATGATCCAGTTCGGTGCATTATGGCTGTATGTGGCGAAGACCGCTCCGAAGATACCGATGGAAAGAGGGACGGACTGGTTGGTCTGGACAATCGAGAGCCAAATCTGGAGAGCCAGCACAGGCAGACCTGCGAGCATCGGATAGAAACTGTTCTCCGCAATCGCTAAAAACGGTGCATCCCACCCGAACCCAAGCCCCACGCCAAGCAGGATGGTACCGATGAATAATAAAACAGAGGATACGAAAATCATGAACGTAAGGACGATGAACTTCGCGACGAACACATCTTTTCTTTTCACAGGCAAGGCTAAGATCTGCTTCCACGACCCCTGCTTATGCTCAAGTGACGCAAGTTGGGACGCGAGAATCGCCATCCCCAAAAAAAGGGCTGATGCGACGAACATATTGGTGAATTGAATCAGCCTGCCCCATTCGTCTGGATACGTGCGCATAATCCAGTCGTAACGGACGCCGTAATTGACGACCTGCAGCGCAATCACTCCGAATGGACCGAGAAAGACGAGGAACCAGAACCATTTGCGCTTGATTTTCAGCCGTTCAGCTTGCAGTGCCTGGAGCATGGAGCTCGCCACCTTTCGTCAAATCTAGGAAGATGTCTTCCAGCGAGTGTGAACGCTCTTCAATGCGGTAGACCGGGATGTGCTGTTCGACGAGCAGCGAAACCGCCTTAGCCACTTCCCGGTCCGAAACGTTCTCAAGTGTGACAAACGTCGAGTCTCCACCCACTTCAAAGCCAGCTGACTGCAGGATGCTCTTCGCTTTCACGACCTGCCCTGTACGAAGAGCGACCTGTGGCAGGGCTTTATTTTTCAAACGATGAATCGAATCTTGATAGATGAGCTTCCCTTTTGAAATGATGCCGACCCGCGTTGCCATCTGCTCCATTTCACTGAGCAAGTGACTGGAAATGATGACGGTAATGCCATATTTCTTCGGCATCGTTTTAATAAGCTCCCGTATCTCCTGGATGCCGGAAGGATCGAGGCCATTCGTCGGCTCATCCAAAATAAGCAGTTCAGGATTTCCGAGTAAAGAGGCGGCAATCCCGAGTCGCTGCTTCATCCCAAGTGAGTACTGCTTCACCGCACGATCTGCATCCTGCGTGAGCCTTACGATGTTCAACACTTCGTCTATACGGGCTTTCGGTGCTTGCAGCAAAAGTCGAAGCGCTTCTAAATTTTCGCGTCCTGTTAAATGCTCATAATAGGACGGCGATTCAACGAGAGACCCCATCCGTTTCAAAATCTCCAGCTGATGGTTCTTTAACGACTGGTTAAAAATTTTTATATCTCCACCTGATGGCTTCATCAAGCCAAGCAGCATTCGGATCGTCGTCGTTTTTCCAGCTCCGTTCGGACCTAGAAAGCCGTAAATGTCTCCTTGATATACTTTCAAATCCACTGCGTTGACGGCTTTCTGTTTTTTAAATGTTTTCGTTAATTGATTCGTTTGCAAGATGATTTCATTCATCTCCCCCACCTCCACTTTCATCATAGATTGTGAGGGTTAAATTCAAGGAAGCGGGTTGTTTAAATTTTGTTTAAAAAAATCGGTGAGAGGAACTTAATCCTGCTCACCGATTCTTGTAGAAGGGTTCTCAATCGATATAGTCGTTCCGTCTGGAGCAGAGTCAACCTGCCACTCAAGCCCCATATCGCGGATCATCAAATCGACGATCGTCAATCCGACACCAGCCCCTTCATGCTTCGAAGAGGAGGCCATACCTGTTCCTCTGTCTTCGATGCAGAGCTTGTTCTGCTTGAGACGGATGGCGATAAAGCGCCCTGAGGCCGCGTGGCGGACGACATTTTGAAAGAGATTGTCTAAGATGCGTTCCATCCATTTCGAATCGATCGCCCAAAGCTGTTCATCTTGTGAAACGTCTACTTCCACTTCCAGCCCTTCCTGCTCGAGGGTGGCATACCAATGAGCCGCAACACGACGTACGAACCGGTTCATCTCAACCTGCTCTTCATGGTAGGGGTATTTCTTACTGGTCAACAGCGAGAGAGAAAGGAGATTATCAATCAAATGACTGAGAGAATCGATTTTCATATTGATGGAATCCAACGACGCCTGCCCCTTCTCCGACTTCACTTCACGACTTACCTCTGCAAGAGAAGCACGAATCGTGGTAAGCGGTGTCCGGAGGTCGTGAGACAAGCTCGCGATCCATTCTCTCCTTAACGCTTCCTCTTTCCTCTCCCGTTCGCGGCTCTCTTCAAGCTCCTTCACCATGCGATTAAAGCTGACTTCAAGCATTCCGATTTCATCATTCGAGGTCCGTTCGACGGGCGTCGGAAGTCCGTTATCCCCCCGCTGCTCCATTGCGCTTTCAAGCCTTTTCAAACGCCCCTGCACCTTACGGAAAAACACCCACGAGAGGACGATGAAGCCAATGAATACCGCTGCGATCGCAATAAAGATGAATACGTCATAGCTTCTTTCCAGCTTCGTAATAGGGGGGCCTAACAACTCCCTGTCGATTTCGATGACCATAAAGCCTCTATTGCTCTCCTCGAGTGAGGCGACGACCGTGAAAAGTTCCCCATCATACCGTTCTTTCATAAATTGAACCGCATCCCCCTGCGACCACTGCTCGGGGATCTCCGCCTGCAGGTTGATCTGTTCTTTCAGCTGTCCATTTTCCCCGACCCAGAACATTCCGGCATCGGGCCAGCGCTCGTGCCATTCAGCCATGCGGCTCAGGATTACGTCTTCCGGCTCATCGGATAACTCCGCCACTTCCTCGTGCCACGTCGCTTCCATATAGTCATAGTCCTGGTACGGGTCTTCTTCATCCTGCATGAGAACCGGCGGAAGATAGACCGTCAGCGAAATCAAAGGCAGACAGAAAGGGAGAAACAAGAGGGCAAGAAAAACCAGTAGAATGTACTTCGTCTGCAACGAGGAGGTCCATTTCACCTTCATGCTCTCACCCTGTATCCGATGCCGCGAATTGTCTCAATGATTTCAGGATGGGAAGGGTCACGCTCTATTTTTTCCCGTAAATGCCTGACGTGCACCATCAGCGTTTTATCGCCTTCACGGTACGGCTCCTCCCACACGCCTTCATACAGCTGCTCCTTCGTCAAAATTTGATTGAGATGTCTCAAGAAAAATTTAAATATGTAAAATTGCTTTCCAGTCAAAATGATTTCTCCGCCCGTCTCTTCGTTGATGACAACCTGCTGCTCCAAATGGATGCGCAAGTGACGGATCGTTAACACGTCTTCTTTCGTTTTCTCGTATTTTCTTGCCTGGATTTCGATTCGCATGATGAGTTCTTCCGGATGGAACGGCTTGGTCATGTAGTCATCCGCAAACTCAAGCCCTTCTAATTTGTCGTCTATCGACGTGCGGGCAGACAGCATGATGATGGGCAATCCTGGATGCTTTCGCTTGATGCGCCTCCCTACAGAAAACCCGTCCAGTCCCGGCAGCATGACGTCCAGAACGACGACCGCATACTGACTGATCGACGCCGGAAGCTTTCCTTCTGTAATCCAGTCGACACGAAAGCCTGCCTCTTCTAATTTTTTCTGGACCCATGTGCCGATCTCAACATCGTCCTCTATGTAAAGAATGTCCATCTCGCTCCCTCCTTCACCTAATATCTTACAACATCCTCACATGATGTGGAGGAATTTTTTAATCATAACTCGACCACCTCTGTACATATAGTGTTAAAGAACAACCATTCATGGCTCTAAAAAGCGAGGTGACCGCATGGCTGTTATTGCCTACAATGAAGCGGACGTTGGCCTGCTTGCCAGACTGATGAGGGCGGAAGCTGAGGGTGATGGGCAACTCGGAATGCTTATGGTCGGAAATACAGGAGTCAACCGTGTCAGGGGAGATTGCATCGACTTCACCGATATCAACTCGATCCGTGACATGGTGTATCAAAACCCCGGTGGATTCGAAGCGACTCAGAAGGGTTACTTTTACCAGCGAGCCCGGGAGAAGGACAAACGACTGGCCAGAAAGACGATCAACGGCAAGCGTTATCACCCGGCTTCGAATTCCCTTTGGTTCTTCAGGCCGGAAGGAGAGTGCCCGGCTCAATGGTATGGTCAATGGAATACAGGCAGATTTAAATCCCACTGCTTTTATTCGCCGACTCGTTCGGATTGTCCTAGTGTTTATTAATTTTGACAAGGAGTGATTCAATTGGCAAAAAATCAACCAATGGGCGGACAGGGACAGGCGATGTACGGCCAAGGTTCATCCCCTTATTATCCAGGCAATCCTTATATGTATTATTACCCGAGCGCCCCGACACCGAGCGGTATCCCTCAAGGTCAAAGTGGAGGGTACGGCGGCATCAACCCGCCTAACATGCTTCCTTCTGAAGAATCGTATATCGAAAACATCCTGCGCTTGAATGCAGGAAAACCGGCTACTGTGTATATGACGTTCGAAAATAATGACCAGTGGAATGCCAAAGTGTTCAAAGGGATCATCGAGGCTGCCGGACGTGATCACATCATCTTAAGTGACCCTCAGACTGGCAAAAGGTACTTATTGCTTATGATTTATCTCGATTACATTACGTTTGATGAAGAAATCCAATACAGCTACCCGTTTAACGGCACCACTCCAAGGTAACAAAAAACTCGCTATTTGATAGCGAGTTTTTCATCTTGAATAGAAAAGGGTGAAAGGATGAAGCATCCTTACGAAAACTATCAGCACGCTCAGCTTGGAACGATCGCATTAGCCGTCCTTCTAGCCATCGTCGGTCTCTTCCAGCTCGAACATCAGTGGATTCTCCTTCTGATGTTCTACGTCCTTGCCGGAAGTTTTTTCTTCGACACCCTCATCGCATCAAAAAAGCAGCAGAAGTTTCAGGCGATGATCCAACTGCTGCGCGGGGTGATCATCTTCTTGTTTGTTACGCTGCTTTATTTTTTCTAAATGTATTTAATGACGGCATATCCAAGCAAGATCCAGCCGATTAAGAAAGACAGACCACCTAAAGGTGTTATCATAGCAAACGTCTTAATCCCTGTTGGAGCGTAAATATAGAGGCTCCCGGAGAATAAAATAATGCCTATGAAGAAGAACCATCCTGCGCCTGTCATCAATCCGGTCTGGATTTTGCTCATTAACAATGCCGTAACGAGAAGCGCCATCGTGTGGAACATTTGATAATCAACGGCTTTGCCCCACTGATCCAGGCCTTTCTGTGACACTTTCCCTTCCAATCCGTGCGCACCGAAAGCACCAAGCGCCACGGCTAAAAATCCGTTCAATGCTCCTAATAGTAAAAAGAGTTTCATCATTATTTGTTCCCCTCTCTAGAAATCAAAGATCGATTCTCCATTTGCCTCATCATCACCTTTTGTCTTCTTGGAGGATTGAGGCTTGTCTCCCCCCATCATCACTCGGATCTCTTCAGGGGTCGGCTCATCGGCCTCGCCCTTCTGTTCCGTCGACTTGGACGTGCCGCCGCCCATCATCGCGCGCACTTCATCACTCGTCGGTTCGATTACCGAGCGTTTGGAAGACGTCTCCTGCTCAAGAAAAAGATCCGCCAGCAGACGGACAGAACGTACATGCTCCTTCACCTTCTCATCATTTCCGTGCTGAAGCATCGCTTCCTGTATCTCATTGGACATTTTCTTTAAGACGGTTTGATTCGAAATTGCCATCGTCGTCAAACTCCTTTTTGCTTATTAAAAATTACACTCTGTCGTAGTTTAACACGTCTGGCGGGATTCTGTCCTACTTCTCGTTGAAGCCTGTTGGATTCAGCAGGTTGGGTGGATGAGGTCAGTTCGGGGAGGGTCGGGTTGTTGGAATGGAGATGGTTTCTTTTTCATCTACAGTTTCAAGAGATATGGCACTGAAAACGGTGATTATATTTTTTAATCGACGCTTTGTGGTGATACGACTCTCGAAACGTCGATTATATCGATTTATTCGACGTTTTGTGCTTATACGGCTCTCGAAACGTCGATTATATCGGTTTATTCTACGTTTTGTACTGATACGGCTCTCGAAACGTCGATTATATCGGTTTATTCGACGCTTTGTGCTGATACGACTCTCGAAACGTCGATTATATTCATTTGTGAGATTTCGAGTGATAAAGCTTCAAACACATCCTTCGAACAACCTAATCCCGAATCTGCAGACAGAAAAAAATCCTGAGGCGAGGACGCCCCGGGATTTTCTATTATAAGAATGGGAAGATGACTGAAAGCAGTCCAACCGCATTCAAGAAAATGATGACAATCAAGATTGGTGCCAAATACTTCACGATAAAGTGCCAGAATCCGCCTATTGGAGAATTGGACAAGTCTGTCGCTTCCAGCGCTTCGCTTTTCTTAAGGAACCAGCCGACTAACAGAGCCATCGACAGTCCGCCGAGTGGCAGAAGGATGTTCGATGCAATGTAGTCCATGGAATCGAGGATGCCTAGGTCGCCAATTGGCGTTACACCTGACCAGACTCCGAAACCAAGTGATACACCGATTCCCATTACGAACATAATCGAGCCCATCAGTACGCTTGTTGCGAATCGGCTCCATCCGAATGCGCGCATGAAGTAGGCTGTCGGCACTTCAAGAATCGATACTGAAGAGGACAGGGATGCCAATACAAGTGCGAAGAAGAAGATCAGTCCTACGACTCCGCCGAATGGCATTTGTTCAAAGATCGTCGGTAACGTGATGAAGACCAGTGGTGGTCCTGAGCTTGGATCGATCCCGAAAGCAAATACGGCCGGGAAAATCACAATACCTGAAATGACGGCAAAGAACGTGTCCATCAGTCCGATTCCAAGTGTTGCACTTGGAAGTTTGTTTTCCTTCTTCAAGTAACTCCCGTACGTAAGCATGGCTCCCATACCGAGACTCAGCGAGAAGAATGCCTGACCCAGTGCTGCAATATAGATTGACGGATCGCTTAATGCGGACCAGTCCGGCGTGAATAGGAACTTCATCCCTTCAGATGCCCCGTCCAGAGAAAGGCTGAAGAATGCCAGAACGATCATCAGCACCGCAAGCAGCGGCATGAAGATGCGGTTGGCCGCTTCTATTCCTCTTTTGACCCCACCGAGTACGATGACGATCGTCAAGGTCATGAACAGTGCTGTCCATATGATCGGATGCCACGAATGGCTGATAAACTGCCCGAAGGCTCCCTCATATCCAACGTCAGGCGACGTAAAGAATGATCCATTAATATAATTCCAGAAATAAAACATCGCCCAGCCTGCTACGACTGCATAAAAGCTTAGAATTAAAAAGGCACTGGCGATTCCAAAGAACCCTGTCAAATACCACGGAGTCTTCGGAGCCAGCTTCTTAAACGATCCAATCACGTCGCTCTCTGCTTTTCTCCCTATACTAACCTCTGTTAACAAGAGAGGAACACCGATTAATACTACGAATAGTAAATATAAAATTAAAAAAGCTCCTCCTCCATTATTACCTGCAACGAAGGAAAATCTCCAAATGTTCCCGAGCCCTACAGCTGAACCCATTGCGGCCAGCATAAAGCCAAGTTTTGTTCCCCATTTTTCTCTTGCCATTCTGTTTCAACTCCTCTCATCCATCATAAATATTCATCAGCATACCATAGAATAAGAGTGTGTAAATATGTTTTCTGAAAATTTCATTATATTTACAGTCGAAAATCGAACCGAGACGTCTGTTGACTCTGCTTTTTGTTCCGTTGCGGCTGCTTCGGTTCAAACTGCATACATTCCGTACCCGTCGTTTTCAGTACAAGCTGGGAAGGCATTTCTTTCGTTTTGAAGCCGTATGCCTTACATGCCCTCGGAAATTTCGGATTCCAAGTTGTATGAAAATGCTTGCACTGAAAACAATTGACTTTTTTCATACAAACCCTCTTTCTGCCATATGAATTATGATAGAATCATAGCACAGTTCATACTGATTCACTAGGATGTGACAACATTGGACAATTGGTTTCAAGCCTATAGTTCCCACCCATTCGTCCCGTTTACGCTCAGCCACTGGATTGCGCTGATCGTCTTTGCTGCCGGGCTTTCTTTTATTCTTTTATTTGCTGAAAAAATATCCCGCCACCCGGGTTCTATGAAATTCATTCGACTATCCCTTCTCATCCTTCTATTTATCTCGGAGGTCAGCTACCAATACTGGGCAGTGACGAACGGGGTATGGAGCACGACGTATTACATCCCCCTTCATTTATGCGGCATCGCCTCGATTGTAGGAATAGCAGCACTCGTCACCTACCACCCGAAGCTGATCAAACTGAACTATTTCATCGGCATCATCCCGGCACTTATTGCGCTGATTACGCCAGATTTATTGTATGACTACCAGCACTTCCGTTTCTGGAAGTTTTTCATTCATCATATGGCGATTATTTGGACCAGTGTCTTTCTCGTCGTCACAGCTTCTGTGAACGTGAGTTGGGGCACCATGTTCAAAGCCTATTTCTGGCTCGTGATCTACGGCGTCGTAGTCGGTTTTATCAATACCATTCTTGGAGCCAACTACATGTTTTTGAACGGACCGCCGGAAGCAGCGACCCCTCTCGACTACATGGGAGACGGCCTTTGGTATTACCTCAACCTCGGGATTGTCGCGCTCGTTGTTTTCGCCCTTATGAAGCTGTTGCACGGAGCTTTAATAAAGAATAAATAAACGAAGCCGGAGGAAATTGCACCTCCGGCTTTTCATTATATTGAAATAATATCCAGCCTTTCAAATGCTTAGTACGTTTTGACTAACAAATGATGCGTTTTATCCGATAGTAAGAATAAGAAGATTGTCCTAAATACATAAATAGAAGGAGAGCGCCTATTATGAAGTTTTGGAAAAACCTAAGTATTGGTTCAAAGTATGCTAGTGCCTTCGGGTTAACATTGCTGCTATTCGCTGTGGCGATCAGCGTGGTGTATGTCCAGTTGGATAAATCACGTGATAACCTGCAGACACTTGATGATGCTGGAACAACAGCGATTGAATTTGCCGAAATGGCTTCCCTTGTCCGTACGAAAGACATTCGAATTGCAGATTATATCCGTGAGCCTCGTGGTTCTTACATTAATGAGTTCGAGGATAGAAGTGAGCGTTTCAACGAAATTCTATCTACATATACCGAGGAATTCAGCGGAACAGAATTTGAAGGAGCTTTGCAGTCTATAAGTGAACTGGACCAGGAAATTAACACGGTCTTCCTGGAGAGTATGGTTGGAAACGTCAGTAACGAAAGAGAAATCAACGAAGCCCGCGAAACCACCTCCAATCTACGTTCTCAACTTGTAGACCAACTGACTATGATTCAACAGCAAGTAGAACAAGCAATGAACGACACAACCGTTACTTCTAAAGACACCCTGCAGGCAACTGTAAACATCCTGTTGATTGCGGTTGCGATTGCCTTCATTCTAGGAGTCGCGGTCATGTGGTTCGTGAATCAATCCGTTAAGAAGCGGATGAACAATCTGATCACTACGGCCGACCAAATCGCTTCCGGCGAGCTGTATCATGATGATTTAGAAAGTGAAAGCAAGGATGAGATCGGAGTATTGAGCGTGTCGATGAATCAGATGAAGCATCATTTGAAACAACTGATTCAACAGATTGGCACTCTATCAAACGAAGTGAAGCATCAAAGTGATGATTTGCGACAGTCCTCGAATGAGGTGCAGGAAGCTTCCCAGCAGGTAGCTGCAACGATGGAAGAGCTGTCATCCGGATCAGAACAACAGGCCGGGGACGCTACGACGCTTTCTGAACTAATGGAAGATCTCGGCCGTAAAATTGCAGCATCCAATGAAACGGGTCATCAAATTGCTGAGCAATCGGAATCCGTACTGGCTCAGAGTGATGAAGGCAAACAGTTGATGGATGAGTCCGTCAAGCATATGCATGCCATCCATCAAGTCATGAAAGAGTCCGTCGAAAAAGTTCATCATCTCGACCAACAGTCTGGCGAGATTTCGAAACTGATTCAAGTCATCCAAGATATTGCAGAACAAACCAACCTACTCGCTTTGAACGCCGCTATTGAAGCAGCACGCGCTGGCGAACACGGTCAGGGATTTGCTGTCGTAGCGGATGAGGTAAGGAAGCTTGCTGAGCAGGTATCCAATTCTGTAGGTGAGATTACGAATATGGTTGGAAACATCCAAACGGAATCTAAGAATGTCTCTGAATCCCTCGAAAGTGGTTATCAAAAAGTAGAACAGGGTACAGAGCAAATTCAGAAAACCGGTGTCACCTTCGAAGACATCCAGTCCTCGATTCAAAATATGGCAGACGGTATTCATACCATTTCACATAACTTGAAAGACATTTCTGACAGCACACAGACGATGAATCATTCGATTGAAAGTGTAGCGTCCAGTTCAGAAGAATCAGCAGCAGGCGTGGAAGAGACAACCGCTTCCCTCCAACAGACAAACAGCTCCATGGAACAAGTTTCCCATTACTCGAAGGAGCTTGCTGATATGTCCAATCAACTGAACGACCTTGTCCATCAATTCAAGTTGGAAAAGTAATTTTTCATACAAAAAAGTGTCCAGTGAGTTTACCTTACTGGACACTTTTTGTATTAGTTTCCGGATGCATTTGAGTGCTCCGTGGGGTGGAAAATAACTTGCCGTAATTGGTTTAGTCTTGAGAGTGGAAGTTTTCTAAACGGCGGAGTCTTGATTCAAGGACTTCATATTCTTCTCTTGTTACAAATCCTAGATCCTTCATCCGGTCTTGAAACTTGGCCTTTGCTTGGCCGCTCCATTCTTTATCGACGTTCTCGCCTTTATTCACCCATTCACTCATCATCGACTTGGCTTGGGAAGGGCTCATTTCGCCACGTTTCACCATTTCGTTGATCATCTTTTCAAACTTCTCTTTTCCACTGACTGCTGCACCAATTCCAAGATAAAATCCTTTTTTAAGTAAATCGTTCATTGTCCATTCCTCCCTTGTTTAGTCATGTCTTTAATCATGCGCCAATGATTCACTAAGCAGAACACAACACCGATTAGGCCGATCCCTGTTATGACTGAAGTGATCCACATGATAGTGAGCGCTTCTACCAGCATCAGCCCTACACCTGCAAGCATCATGATAAAAGATAGCAAGGCATAAAACAGATAGAACTGATGGGACATCTGCTTCTGTTGATGCTGCGTCTTCCAATCTCTTTCTTTATCTCCATCTTCCAAATAGTTCACCAGTGCACGTGGCAATGACAGCAGTGGGCGTGCCGTCTCTTTGGCCACTTCTGTGTATAAAGAGGCCGTGGACTGTTTTTCATCCCCTGATATCCAATCTCTGATGACGGGTCTCCCCCATTCGATCAAGTCGATTTGGGGATGTACGGTACTGAGTACACCGACGATGATGCTGGTCGCCCTGCCGAGGAATGCATAGTCGGCAGGAAGTTGAATCGGCTGGTCCTTGATGAATCCTTCGATTTCTTCGAGGGTTTCATTCATCGTATTCGGATCCAGCTTGTCAAAGTTCCCATCCAAGTAAAGGTCCGTGGATTGTTTCAACAGATTTTTCACCTTATCCGAATCCGCGTTCGGAAGAAGGAAGCCCATCTGCTCCAGGGCCTGCACGACCATGTCATAATCTTCGAGAATGAAGCCCTGTACGATTTTCCGAATGGAGCGTACATCCTCATCGCGGACTTCACCGACCATTCCGAAATCGATCACAACAAGCGTCCCGTCTGGTTTGAGCATCAAGTTGCCCGGGTGCGGGTCGGAGTGGAACATGCCGTTGTACAGAAACTGTTCAATACATAAGTCGAATAACGTTTTAGCAATTCTCTCTCGATCGAGCTGATGCTTTCTAATAAAGGCAAGGTCTGTCACCTTAGCGCCTTCAATCCACTCCATCACAAGGACGCGCTTTGTTGACAAGTTGGAGTTGTATTCCGGAATATAGACATTCGGAAAGTCGTGGAACCGCTTCTTGAATTGATTCCCGTTCTTCAATTCCTTTGTAAAGTCCAGTTCATTACTGATCACCCGGACGACTTCCTGATACAGCGCAGGAAGGTCCGCTTTCCGACCATATCTTGTGAACCGGTTGATCATCCAAAAGACGATGCGCAACGCCTTATAGTCCATTTTGAATATCTCGTCAACCCGGTACCTCCGCACCTTGATTGCCGCGAGCGTCCCGTCTTTCAGCTTCGCCTGATAGACTTCTCCAATGGAAGCCGAGGCGACGGCGTCTTCTTCGATCCACTCTACGTATTCGTCCAAATCGGATTGCCAGTCGTCCTCTATGATGGCTTTGGATTTAGAAAAAGGGACGGGCTTCACCCGATCGACCAGCCCCTCCAATTCTTTGATAAAAGACTGCGGCAGCAAGTCTCCCCTTGAACTTAAAAACTGTCCGAACTTGATGAGCAGACCGCCAAGTGAGATCGCTTTTCTTCTATATTCATCCGCCTGCTTTTGAAGCATTTCATTCCATTTCCGCTCGGTTTCTTCTGTCCAGTTTCGATTCGTTTTTTGAAACCATAGAATCTGCATAAGGAATCGAAACGCCATCCAGACGATGACAGTGATTCGGTAGATGGGTATGTATTTCAATCGTTCCTTCAAACCGGCTCCCCCTTTCATCTAAAATAAGAGTCAGCCTCGCCATGAACCGGTTTCTGAGAAGATACACCCTCTCAAGCTGTTCTACTTATTTTCAAGGTATTTTATCCTGTACCTTGTCCTATTATTTATTTCACTTTACCCTTTTTGGTGTAATTCAATCTCCCTTTTTCACTGACAGGGTCCTCGCTTGCACAACCTGACATGCTTATGACATGATAAACTAAAACGAAAAAGGTGATCTTTCATGAACATTCGCGAACTTGAGGTGAAAGACTTACATAAGGTGGCTGACTGGCTTCACCGCATGAATAACCAGGACCACCATTACGTCGCCTGGCTGGCGTCAGATCCTAATGAAATTTTTGAACAGATATGGACGTTGACTCAATTTACAGATCCCCTTGCCTATGTGGCTTGGAAGGACGATGAAATCATTGGATTCCTCGGTCTGCTTCCATTTTTCGATCAGAAACTGTGCCGTCTGCTCGGTCCTTTTGCGATAGAAAATGAACGAGAAGTGATCGAAAGCTTGTGGGATAAGGCTTCTCTTACGGTCTATCTTCATTTCGATGTCGCCAAGGTTGCCTGCTTCGATTCAAACACCGAACTTCTTTCCTTTACAGAGCGCCACCAGTTCGAGCTTTACAATGTCGAAAAAACACTCGCTCTGCATAAGCACAGCTTCGAGGCGTCCACCTCCGACCACAGCAGCATCGTCAATGTCATCGAGGAAGACTTCCAGGAGATCGACCGCCTTCATCCGAAAGCCGCTTACTACACGACAGAGGAAATGATCCGCTTATCAAGAGAACCGGAAAACCATTTGTGGGGCTATCAGGAAAATGGATCATTGCTCGGCTACATCTATTTTGAAACAATCATTGAAGGCCATGAAGGAGAAATCTGCTTCGTCAATGTTTCGGACAGTGAACAGGGTGCTGGAATCGGAACGACACTGATTGAATATGCGCTGCAATACGCCTTTCACGCCCTCTCTCTCGATGTCGTGACCATCTCCGTACGCACAAACAATGAAGAAGCAGAGAAGCTTTATCGTCATCTCGGATTCCGTACGGTGAACACCATTTTCGCCTATGAAAAGAAGACACAGAAAGTCCCCACCATTTCAACAACGATTCATTAATATTCATAAAACCCGGAAGATGCGTCTTCCGGGTTTTTTATGTCTGAATTTATATTTCGAGAATTCTCAGCTTTTCAAAAGGGTATAGAGTAAGGAAGAAGGAGGGATTCGAGTGAAAGAGGCGATTCAAGCAGGATTACATAGTCTGGAAGACGAATCTACTATACAAGAGTGGAAAAGTATTGGTGGTGGAGATATTAACCGCTCCTATTACGTCAGAACGGAAAAGAACGAATATTTTGTTAAAGGAAATCAGAATGTCCCTTCGCACTTCTTTAAAGCAGAAGCTTCAGGGTTGAAGCGGATTGAGGAAACAGGGACGATTTCGGTTCCTCATGTTCATTATTTTGACGAGCCGGAGAACGACGAGGAAGCCGTTATGATATTGGACTGGGTTCCGACAGGTCAACAAGACGTTTCCAAGCAGCTGGGACATCAGCTGGCGCAGATGCACAAGCATACAGGGGATGCTTACGGCTTCCACGTGCCCACATTTGTCGGAGAGCTCGATCAGCCAGAGGCCGAGAGCGATTCATGGCTCACTTATTATCGTGATGATCGACTGCGGACTCAAATTGAATACGGAAAAAGGAATGGACTCATATCCGGCAGACGCCTCGATCAACTCCAAGAGCTGACAGCGAAACTGGAGCAGTGGATTCCTGATGATCCGGGAGCTTCTTTACTCCACGGGGATTTGTGGGGTGGAAACTGGATGGCCGGTGGTGACGGAAAGCCTTACTTGATTGATCCATCTGTCCTTTATGGTGATTTTGCCTTTGAACTTGCCTTCACAGAATTATTCGGTGGGTTCTCGCGTGATTTTTATAAGGCATACGAGGAGATTCAACCGCTTCCTGATGATTACGAGGTTCGTAAACCGCTCTATCAGCTGTTCTACCTGCTCGTCCATCTCAATATGTTCGGGGAAAGCTATGGTCCGAGTGTCGACCGGATTGCGCGAGCCTACACTTAAGAGTAGGCCCGCCCCTTTCCGGAATCGGAGATCTCGACTAGCTCTGACGGATACGGTTGGAAATACGTCTGATCGTCGAGATAGCCTTCATCAAACCGGACCGTCCATGTGCGCAGGACACTAATGACAGCGCTTAACGGAACCTGCTCCTGTGCATATTGATCTAGCAGAAGCTGAAATTCTTCTTTTTCCCGCCTGCCCAACTGTTTCTTGAAGTAACCGGCAATATGCTGACATACGTTGATATGAGATTTCGGTTTTGCTGGGGTCTGCAGTAAATGCTGGAGCTCTTTTTCATACTGATCGATCACTTCTTCCAAGGAATGGTGATCATGATTGGCCACAACCCGCCCCATTTTTTTGGATATACCGGGGTGATAAGCCATAAACAAATACTTATTCTCAGCTTGGAACTTCTGTAGGGATTTGAAGGAAGCCGCCTTTTTAACCGCACGGAACTCAGCGAGTGTAAACAGCTTCGTTAAAAAATGATGACGAAGTGTAAAGTTTTTCAGACGTCCTTCTTCTTCAATTGCCAGTCCGCCGTGTTGGGCCAGCACTTCTTTGGCAAAAAAACCGCTTGTCTTTCCAATCACCTGACCGTGGTCTGTGCTTTGATAGACTTTGACATCCTGAACGCCGCACGTAGGTGAGCGGTTTTTCAATAAGAAGCCGTCCACATCAGGAAGGTTCTGAATAAACGTCTCGGCGAACTTCTTCATAACATCTGTATAATCCTGACCTGTTTTCGGCTGAACGAGCTGTTCTTCCTCTCCACCAACAATACGGATGACGTCACGCGGGACGCCAAGACCGATTTCCACTTCAGGACAGACAGGTATGAATTCGACATAAGCCTGCATGCGCTGCACGGCTTTATCTGGAATGACAGCACCGTTGTACCTGACTTCTTCAAACTCCAGGCATTGACTGACGACGACTTTCGGAGTAGGGAAAGATCTCAAAGCGATACCCCCTGATTATTATTTTTAGTATAAGCAAGAGTTCCTCTTTCCTGAGATCGATAAACATTTTTTACACAGAATAAAAATTTCCTATTGGCTTTTTTGTCGAATCGTATTAAAATTAGTGTCATTGCATATTTATTCTCTGCACTCATAATAAATGAATTAGACAGCAAGGAGAGATTTTGGATGAAAGCAAAAGATTTTAAAGCCGCTTCGCATTTACGTTTTATTATTCCGTCCTTGATCGGTGTATTCTTATTTATGTTCCCGGTCGCTCAGGGCGATTCGATTACCATCCCCGTTGCGCTTCTGGCGGACGCCTTAAAAGGAGCCATCGGTGAACAGATTCCATTGATCATGACGATCATCATCTCGATCACAGCGATCGGAACGTTGTTGGTTAAATTCGCCGGTCCAGATAAACTGGACGAAACACCATTCTTCAAGTCACTATTCGATGTTCCAGCTGTATGGGTTGTCACGCGTGTTCTTGGTATGATTTTTGCGTTAATGGTTTACTTCCAAGTAGGACCCGAGCCGATTATTTCAGACGTTACAGGCGGTCTACTACTCGGATCCGGAGGACTGCTCAGCACCTTATTCGCTGTCTTCCTATTCGCCGGTTTATTCTTGCCCTTATTATTAAACTTCGGGCTGTTGGAATTATTCGGTGTCGTTCTTACAAAAATCATGCGACCTCTATTCCGTCTTCCGGGGCGTTCCTCCATCGACTCCCTAGCCTCTTGGCTTGGTGATGGAACAATCGGGGTCCTGTTGACAAGTAAGCAATACGAAGAAGGATATTATACAAAACGTGAAGCTGCCGTAATTGGGACAACCTTCTCTATTGTATCGATTACATTCAGTATCGTTGTCATTCAAGAAGTCGGTCTTGGTGACATGTTCATCCCGTTCTATCTAACGGTTGCACTTGCCGGATTTGTGGCCGCTCTGATTATGCCGCGTATTCCACCTCTATCAAGAAAAGAAGACACCTATGTCAACGATGAGCCGGATGATCGTTCAGAAGAAGTTCCTGAACAGCATAATGTCTTCACTTACGGCTATACAAAAGCGGTCGAGCGTGGGAGCAAATCTAAAGGGATCGGCCACTTCTTCAAAGAAGGCGGACAGAACATCCTCGATATGTGGATGGGTGTCGCTCCGATTGTTATGGCGCTTGGTACGATTGCTCTGGTCATTGCAGAATTCACACCATTCTTCGCATGGATCGGAACACCGTTTATTCCATTGCTCGAACTGATGCAGGTGCCGTATGCACAGGAAGCTTCTGAAACGATTCTTGTCGGTTTCGCCGATATGTTCCTTCCTGCCTTGATCGGTGCAGGCATTGAAAGTGAAATGACACGATTCATCATTGCTTCCCTATCTGTGACGCAGTTGATTTACATGTCAGAGGTTGGTGGACTACTGCTTGGATCCAAGGTACCGGTCAATATGAAGGATCTATTCATCATCTTCTTACTACGTACCCTGATCACACTTCCGATCATTACACTCATTGCACACTTACTATTTTAAAATGAAGCCGAAGCAGGCTCGGGGATTACCCGGCCTGCTTTTTTAATTGCTCAATCATCTTTTGAGCCGTTTGTAAGCTTGACTGAGGGTTCTGGCCTGTCACGAACGTTCCATCGACCTCTACATGATCACTCGCCGCTTCTCCTGCTACGAAGTCCGCTCCTGCTTTCTCAAGCTCATCCTCGAGAAGAAAAGGCATATGCGAATCAAGTCCCGTTCCTCTCTCTTCTTCATTGGTAAAGCCGGTCATTTTCTTCCCTCTGACAAACGGAACGTCGTTATGATTCGTGACACCGACGAATGCGGAAGGTCCATGACAAACCGCAGCAATCACTTTTTTCTCAGAAATGAAATGTCTCACGATTTCCTGGATCGTCTCATTGTTCGGAAAGTCCACCATCGTCCCGTGACCTCCACAGAAAAAGATGCCTGCATAGTCTGAAGGGTTCACTTCTGACAATTTCTCCATATCGTGAATCGGTTCCATCACCCCGTCCCATACGCGCGGAAGCTCGTTCTCGTAGCTGTTCGGATCAATCGGCGCACGACCTCCCTTCATACTGGCGGCCGTCACTTCAAAACCCGCCTGCTTCAGTTCAGTGGACGGCTCAACAAACTCTGAAAGCCAAAGTCCTGTAGGTGTATCCTTATCCAATTTCTCTGTATCGGTTACGACCATCAATACCTTTTTCGACATACAGAAACCTCCTGTTTTAATGACTACCACTAGTATGAGCTGATTTCTTTTATTCAATCAAAAAGAGCAGACTGTTAAAGAAGTATGGAGAACGGTCCTGTTACAAATGAGGTGGACAGTGGGGTGGAAAATAGCTCGCTTTCCACGGCGGACGCCGAGCCGCCTCAGGCTTCGCCTTGCGGGGTCTCGCCGAGGTCCGTGCATCCCGTAGGAGTCTCCCCATTTTCCACCCCACTGTATGAAAGTATTAGGAACAGAACCGAGCGAGGTTGAGGAAAGACAAAACGTTATTCTGTGCATCATCTCCTTTTCCAGATATAGCAAAAGAGGTTCCGCCTCCACCTCGTAAATTGATTGGCGAAACAGCGTGACTCCTATGAGAGCAGAGTACAGGTGAGACCTCACAGCACCGAGGAAGCGAGTTGTTTCGCCAACACCTTTTCTCAAGCTTTAAAAAAACCGATAGGACTTTCTCGAGCACTTGAAAAAAAGCGCCCTCGTTTGGACGCTCTTTGTTCTAACGGTATTCACGACTGTGGATCAGCTGGTCCCACTTTTGTTTGACTAATTGCACTCTCCCTTCAATCAATGGCTGAGTCATCGTACGGATGACGCTCGATGATAACAGCAGCACAATGACGAGCGAGACAATCGCAAGCCCGACTACATCAAACAAGTTGTCAACTTTGAACCAGCCGGCTTCTCTGAAGAACTGGATGAAGAAGCCGTGCAGCAGGTAAACGTATAAGGTTTGACTTCCAAGATGTGTGAACTTGAACTCCTTCCCTGGCATCCAGGCGAGGACGCTGACGGTCATCAATCCGGCAAGGACGTAGACGGCCAGTCGAATCAAGCCACCAAGTTCCGGTGTCCCCAGCACTTCATACGATTTGGAACCGAGGAACCAGCCGGAGCTGAATTCTGGAAACGCGGCAATCAATCCAGCAATCACGGCCATGAAGACAAGGCCGAATTCCCTGACACGCTGCGTACGCCACTTCTTTACGTGTTCCTTCGTTAACCAGTAACCCGCAAGGAAGAACGGGAAAAAGACGAAAGTACGGGATAAGCTGAAGCTATGGCCGACTCCATCCAAATATCCGACGACAAGGCCGATCTCGACTGCAATGGCCAATCCAATAAACGGCGGAATCTTTTTGAACCAGAATAAAAGGATGTGCCAGCAAAACAAGCTGAATAAAAACCAAAGCGACCAGTGCGGATAGAATGGTCCGTTCAACCAACCATCCTTCCCGATAAAGAAGAAATAGCCTGTGTACATCAGCTGGAAGATCAGGTAAGGCAGAATCAGCTTCTTAGCCAGCTGAATGATGTAATCCTTTTTTCCAGAACCCTTTGCAAAAAATCCAGCCAGGAAGATAAAGGCCGGCATATGGAAGGTATAAATCCACATATATAGTGTGTACATCGGTTTCGACCCGTCCGTAAACGGTTGGATCAGGTGACCGAAGACAACGAAAAAGATCAGAATGAATTTCGCATTATCAAAGAAAGCATCGCGCTTCATAGTTGTGTTCACCCTTCTTATGGTACTTCTGTTATCTTATATGTACCACAAGAAAGAGCGATAAACTCCTCTTTTATTGCAATTTAAATGATTTGTAACGGTCGTGTAATGACGGCATCAAATTTGTAACAGTCGTCGACAAAAACAGGGGGACTTGGACAGGATTATATATGTGTAAGAGGCATTGGGACAGAGGCGAATCGGCTACGTGTACATGTAGTCCCATTTAGCGAGTTATGGGACTGTGAACCACCTGACTGGTGTGATGCCTGTCCCATTTAAAGTTTTATCGGACTGTCCGCTTCCTGATCGGTGCGATGCCTGTCCCATTTAGAGTTTTATCGGACTGTCCGCTTCCTGATTGGTGTGGTGCCTGTCCCATTTAGAGTTTTATCGGACTGTCCGCTTCCTGATTGGTGTTGTGCCTGTCCCATTTAGAGTTTCATCGGACTGACTGCCCATCAGCGCGACGCCTGTCCGATAAACACTCGGAGTCATCCACAAAACAAAACCCGGACGACGCTTCGATTTACGAATGCGTCATCCGGGTTGATGGCAGGCCTAAATCAGCCTTTATTCACTTCCTTCGTTAAAATCAATCGCCCATGAGCCTTTGCGGAAGATCGGTTCGAACTGGCCGTCGTGCGTTTCACCATCGATGTCCAGTTCGCTTGAGCCCATCATGAAGTCTTCGTGGATAAGGCTGTCGTTTACGCCCTGCGTATCCATCTGCGTTTCATCAAGGGACGATCCGCCTTCGATGTTTGTCGGATACGCTTTACCGAGCGCAAGGTGACAGGACGCATTTTCATCGTAAAGGGTGTTGAAGAAAATGTGACCGGACTGAGAAATCGGGGACTCGTCAGGAACGAGCGCCACTTCACCAAGACGCTTCGCTCCGTCGTCGCTCTCTAGAAGGTGCTTAAGCGTGTCTTCGCCTGCTTCTGCTGTGAAGTCGACGACTTTTCCGTTTTCGAACGTAAGCGTGAAGTTTTCAATCAGATTACCGCCGTATGCCAATGGTTTTGTGCTGGACACTGTACCTTGCACACCGTATTTATGCGGCATCGTGAACACTTCCTCTGTCGGCATGTTCGGATTGAATTCTGTTCCCTCTTGGGACTGGGTAGAGCCTCCGTGCCAGATGTGGTTCTGTACGAGTTCAATCGACAGATCCGTTCCAGGCCCTTTGTAATGAAGCTTCTTATACTGCTTCTGGTTTAAGTATTCGCGTGCTTGACGCAGCTTCGCATTGTGCTCATCCCAGGCTTTGATCGGGTCTTCCTGATCAATACGCGTGATGTATTTAATCTGGTTCCAAAGCTTAGACTGCGCTTCTTTTGGTTCAGCGTCAGGGAAGACCTTCTGTGCCCATGCCTGTTGTGGATATGCGACAATCGACCACGTCGTCTTGTCGTTCATGATGAATTCGCGGTACGTCTTCAACGCTTCTCCGCTCGCTTTATTCGCTTTCGCCACGCGGTCAGAGCTGACATCCTTCAGTAGGTCAGGGTTCGGACCATAGACGGTCAATAGAGAATAGCCGTCCTTGACCATTTCTACAAGCCCATCCGCTTTCCATTTCGGGAAGTTCTCCAACACACTTTCAGGAGCATTCTTCATTTTCAAGAATGTTAACACTTCGTCACTCCACTCTACGTGGACATTCTTTGCGCCTTTTCCATAGGCTTTAGCGGAAATGGTGCGCACAAGGTCAGACGCCTCGATCGGTGCGTTGATGATCAGTCCTTGTCCTTTTTGAATGTTTACGCCTTTTTCAAGCGCAAGTGCTGCATACTTTTCAAGTTCTTTTTGATTCAAAGCAAGTACCTCCTACTATTATCGTTTCTACTATTATTTCATATTGATTGAGCGAATCCTAGCTGGAGCCATCCTTCTGATCCTTGAACATCTCTATCGCCTTGTCTCTCATCGTTTTATGATCGACGACAGGCTCTGGATAATCCTCTCCGATCATACAGCGAGCCTTCTCCTGTTCATTCTCCGGCATCTTGGAAGGGTCATGTATATATTTTTTCGGGACATCCTTGAGCTCTGGAATCCACTCTTTAATAAATCGGCCATGTGGGTCAAAGCGCTCTGACTGCCTTGTCGGATTGAAGACTCGGAAGTATGGAACAGGATCCGTACCGGTCGACGCGGCCCACTGCCAGCCTCCGATATTCGAAGCCGGATCATAATCGATCAACTTCTCAGCGAAATAACGCTCCCCTTTCCGCCAGTCCATCAGAAGGTCTTTTGTTAAAAAAGAAGCCGTCGCCATGCGCAGGCGGTTGTGCATCCATCCTGTTTCATTCAGCTGTCTCATGGCAGCATCAATGACCGGGAATCCCGTTCTGCCTTCCTTCCAGGCGTCAAATAAATCGTCATCATTGTTCCAAGGAAGCCCTCGGTATTTTTCCACAACTTCCTGATCTTTGGACTGAGGATAGAAATGATAGATCATGTTGTAGAAGTCGCGCCAGGCGAGCTCTAAAATATACGTTTCGACGCCTTCGGTATTTTTGCGGAAGTCGACTTCATCCTGAATGTAATGGTAGAGCGACCTTACGGAAACCACGCCTGTTCGAAGGAACCTCGACATCTTACTCGTCCCGTCTACAGCAGGGAAATCCCGCTCGTCATCGTAGTCGTAAATGGGGCCGTCGATGAAGTCTTCGAAGCGATCCCATGCGTCCTGTTCACCGATTCCGTCAAACTCCCTTTCTGTCATTCCGACGAGATCGTCGTACGCCTTCCTGCCATCTTTAAAGGAAGAAGTATAGTCAACAGCCAAGGCTTCCAGCTTCTCGTGATCCACTTTCTGAACAGCAGGCTTCGGCACCTGTTTCCACTGCTTATAATAGGGCGTGAACATTTTGTAATAGCCGCCTGTTTTCTTCGATATTTCCTGTGCTCCGTGCATGTGATGATCGATATAGGCACAAGCCTCTGCTTCTTTGTCGTCCATGTACTCAAGGAATGCATCATCACGCTGCTTCCCGAAACCCGATTCGTCTTGGTTGAAGTACACGTAGTCGACGTCTACTTTTTCAAATAGATCATCGAAAGCTTCCTCCAATGATCCCTCGATAAAATGAAACGGTACTTTCGAATGCTCGACCAAGTGGTTGAGTGTTTGAAAGAAATAATCATGAGTCGCATGGAACGACTTATTCAAGTCGGGATGTATGTGAAAAAGAAGGAGGAGTTCATCACCTTTCTTAGAATCCTCGATCGCTTTTGATAAAGCGGTGTGATCATTCAATCGTAAGTCTCTTCGGAACCAAACGGCTCTTGTCGTCATGTTGTTCACCTTCCTCTACATGCATGATTCCTTATTTTCATTTTTTATAAACAAAAAAACCGGCTCCCTATACAGGAAGCCGGTGAGAGAATATTACTGGAAGTTCTTCATCAATGTCGCCATTTCGATGGCGCCTGTTGCTGCTTCCCAGCCTTTGTTTCCTGCTTTCGTACCTGCACGTTCGATGGCCTGCTCGATCGTGTCCGTTGTGATGACACCAAAGATGACAGGTACACCGGACTGCTGAGAAGCTTGGGATACCCCTTTAGCCGCTTCTCCGCATACGTAGTCGAAGTGTGGTGTAGATCCTCTAATGACCGCACCAAGCGTGATGACCGCATCGAACTTGCCGCTTTTCGCCATTTGATTCGCAACGAGTGGGATTTCGAATGCTCCCGGTACGTAGGCGACTTCCACTTCGTCAAGATCGACACCGTGACGCTTCAAGGCATCAATCGCGCCCTCATACAGCTTGCTTGTAATAAAATCATTGAAACGCCCAACGACGATTCCGACCTTCAAACCTGTACCTACTAACTGACCTTCCCATACTTTAACCATTTATAATTCCTCCTTATTAGAAATGAAATAAGTGCCCCATTTTCGACTGTTTCGTTTTCAAGTATTCTTCATTTTCTTTTCGCGATGGCATCTGAATCGCTACACGCTCGACAACCTCGAGATCATAGCCGCCAAGTCCAGAGATTTTCTTCGGATTGTTTGTCAGAAGCTTAATTTTCGAAATTCCGAGGTCTCTCAAGATCTGTGCTCCTACGCCGTAATCGCGCAGGTCTGCCCCGAAGCCGAGCTTCTCATTCGCCTCGACTGTGTCGTATCCTTCTTCCTGAAGCTTATACGCCTTCAGTTTGTTGACCAGCCCAATACCCCGGCCCTCCTGTCTCATGTACAAAAGAACCCCGCTGCCGTTCTCGGAAATCTGCCTGAGGGCATTGTGAAGCTGGGGTCCGCAGTCACAGCGGTAGGAACCGAAGACATCGCCTGTCAGACATTCGGAATGGACACGGACCAATGTCGGTTCGTCAGGCTTGATGTCACCTTTTACAAGGGCCACATGGTCTTTGTGATCGATGTCATTGCGATACGCAATCGCTTTGAAATCACCGAACGCTGTCGGCATGTTCACTTCCACTTCTTTTTCAACGTGGTTTTCATTTTTATGACGATATTGGATGAGGTCCGCGATTGTAATCATCGGAAGATCGAACTCATCCGCCATTTTTCTCAAATCAGGGACGCGTGCCATCGTTCCGTCGTCTTTAATAATTTCACAGATGACGCCGGCAGGGTTCGCGCCAGCTAATTGAGCCAGGTCCACCGCAGCTTCTGTATGTCCTGCACGGCGGAGGACGCCGCCTTCTCTTGCAACAAGCGGGAAGATGTGCCCCGGTTTATTGAAGTCGTTCGCCGTTGCTTCCGGGTTCAGCATTTCTTTGATGGTCGTCGCCCGTTCATCAGCTGAAATCCCTGTTGTCGTACTTTTGTGATCGATACTGACTGTGAACGCCGTCTTATTCGGGTCCGAGTTGTGATCGACCATAGGCTGTAGATCCAACGTTTCTGCCAGCTCTTCCTGAACCGGCGCGCATACAAGACCACGACCGTACTTAATCATGAAGTTGATCATCTCTGCGTCGGCATACTCGGCAACACCGATCAGATCCCCTTCGTTCTCACGATCTTCATCATCACACACAATAACAAGCTTCCCCTGCTTCAATCGTTCAATCGCTTTTTCAATAAGATCGAACATGTCTCTCACCTCATTTATGCGAAGCCATTGTCTTTAAGAAAATTCATCGACACATCGGGCTTCTGATTTTGTGATTGTTGATTGCTTAAAAAATGGGCCACATATTTGCCGATCATATCGCATTCGATGTTGACCTCATCCCCCGGGCCTTTATCGCCGAGCACAGTGTGGTCAACGGTATGAGGAATCAGGGAAATCGTGACACGGTTCTCCTCCACGCCATAGACCGTGAGCGAAGTTCCATCGACGGCAATCGATCCTTTATAAACAAAATAGTGAATCAGTTCGTCCGGCAGTTCAATTTCATAATAGACCGCATTGGACTCCGGTTTCTTCGATACGATTTTACCGGTTCCATCGATATGTCCAGATACGAGATGGCCTCCAAAACGTCCATTCGCAGCCATTGCCCGTTCTAAGTTGACCGGACTCCCCTGCTTCAATGCATGCAGCGTCGTCGCTCTGTACGTCTCCGGCATCACATCGAAACTGACCGTATCCTTTGAAAAGTCTGTCACCGTCAGGCAGACGCCATTCACGGAAATGCTGTCACCAAGCTGGACATCCTCCAGCACTTTTTCAGCCGTTAACTGAAGCTCCAACGCCTCCGTTTTACTTTTCACGGCTTTCAATGATCCGATTTCTTCTACAATCCCTGTAAACATCTTCTCTGTCACCCTTTCTTGATCGAAACGATTTTCACATCTTCTCCAACTTTATCTGTCGAAACGACTTGATAGGCATCCACATCCGCTAAGTGAGCGATCCCTTTTCCGCTCACAGGGGTTAAGGCGCCTTCTCCGCCAATCAGCTTAGGAGCCATGTATGTGATGACTTCATGGACCTTCCCAGCCCGTACAAAAGCGTCTGCAACCGTGCCGCCTCCCTCGATCAGAAGGGTCGTCACGTTCTGCTCCCCTAAATACGTGAGCACATCAGACGCCTCGATCCTGTCATAAGGCTGCTCAATGATCGATACGTGTGGATATTGGCTGAATGCCTCTTTCTTATCCGCTTCAACTTTTTGACCAACAAAAATCCAAGTCGGGGTTTCTTCATTTTGTATGATTTTTGCAGAAGGGGGAGTCCTCAGCTGACTATCCAATACGACTCGAATCGGATGACGCCCTCCGCCTTCGATTCGGGTCGTCAAAGAAGGATCATCGGCAAGCACCGTGTTCACACCGACGAGAATAGCGTCCGATTGATGACGGTACGTATGTCCATCAAGACGCGCAGCCTCACCTGTAATCCATTTACTCTCTCCCGCTGCTGTCGCGATTTTGCCGTCTAAGCTCATCGCCATTTTCAACCGGACGTACGGTTCTTTGTGCTGGATATAGTGGAAGAACGTTCTGTTCAGTTCGTCTGCTTCTTCTGCGAGGACGTTCTCCACGACTTCCAATCCAGCAGACCTCATCCACTCTATGCCGCGGCCGGCGACCTTCGGATTCGGATCGTGGGAAGCGACGACAGCCCGCTTGATTCCGGCGTCGATTACGGCTTTTGCACACGGGGGTGTTTTTCCGTAATGACTGCACGGTTCAAGCGTTACATAAATATCTGCACCTTCCGCTTTCTCACCCGCCATCGCTAGAGCGTGGACTTCAGCGTGCGGTTCTCCTGCCTTTACATGGACGCCCATTCCGACGACTTGATTATCCTTCACCACAAGAGCTGCGACCGACGGGTTCGGTGATGTCTGACCGACGGTTTCCCGGGCCATCTGAATCGCGAGTGACATGTAATGCTCATCTCTGTCCATCTCGTAACCCTCCT
Organism: Halobacillus litoralis; assembly: GCF_020171725.1. Taxonomy (GTDB): domain Bacteria; phylum Bacillota; class Bacilli; order Bacillales; family Halobacillaceae; genus Halobacillus; species Halobacillus litoralis_F. The sequence continues at coordinate 207,341 of NZ_JAIVAJ010000005.1, forward strand.
TCTCCAAACCAAAATAAAAAAGACCCTGAAGAAGACATACTTCTCCAGGGTCTGTAGATTCGTAAATTTGCGTATAGCAAAATCAGGCACACCGATTGTGCACCATTTACGTCTCGCTATCCTTCTCCCATCCAGACTTTCACTGTCGGCTTTGGAATTTGCACCAAATCAGGGGGAAACGTGCTTCACACTGCTTCCCCGTCGCGGGCTTGGAACATGATGTTCATTACCGCCGGCTGGGATTTTCACCCGACCCCGAAGGATTCAATATTTAGTTGATGTACTCTTAATATATATGAAATACGATTCGCTCGCAATTCTTTCGTTTCAGCCTTTCTCCAATACAATAACTCCGAACTGTTCCTTCAGTCGAAACGGGCCGTGGAACCATTCAAACTCTCCGTTGGAACGTGAAACTCTTGCAAGTTGTACGCCATCATTCTTTAAGCGATTAATCAAACCTCCCGTAACCTGCCTGTCCAGTTGAAACACGATGGATTGATCGATTCTGACCGCATAATCTCCTCTGATATGAAGCGGAACATCATCTAATAGTAGAGTTTGCAAATTCATTTTGACACCTCTTGTCTATACAATTGTACTCATTAGAGGAAAATAATAGCATAATTTCATTATTTCACTCAATAGGAACGACTGTTCTAATCACCTCTTCTTAAGACCTTAAACCTTCCTGATTCTTATCATAAAAGAATCACTTGTTGCTGTCAGAACAGGGCGTTAGTAGATATGCATGATATTGATAACAGGATAGTTTGTTTTTAAAGACATGTTTAAGGCACTTGAAAGACTAGGACTTTCCCAAGTCTATTTTTCGTGCAACAGGTGATCTGAACGTGATTATCAGATTCTCTTCATCTTAATATTGTCAAACGGAGTGAAATCGTTTACTATGAAAACAGCAAAGAAAACGGTTGCACAATACAGGAATTCAACCTCTTGTTCTCGAATATTCATAATAAGGGGTTTTTATATTAAAAAATGATGCAAACGGTTGCACTTACGTAAACAACATTAGATGAGAAAGTGGGAATGATCATGGAGAGAGTTTGGTGGAAAGAAGCAGTTGGCTATCAAGTGTATCCACGTAGTTTTCAGGATTCAAATGGCGATGGGATTGGTGATCTGCAAGGAATGATCGACCGTCTCGATTATGTAAAAGACCTCGGAATTGATTTCATCTGGATCTGCCCGATGTACAAATCCCCGAAAGATGACAACGGTTATGACATATCCGATTATCAGGATATCCTCGAAGAATTCGGTACGATGGCCGACTTCGATCAGCTGCTTGAGGAAGTTCACAAGCGCGACATGAAGTTGATCATCGACCTTGTGTTGAACCATACGAGCGACGAGCATCCATGGTTCATCGAATCCCGTCAGTCCAAGGACAATCCGAAGCGTGACTGGTACATTTGGCGCGATGGTAAGGACGGCAAAGAGCCGAACAACTGGGAAAGCATCTTCGAGGGCTCTGCTTGGGAGTACGATGAGAAAACAGATCAATACTACCTACATGTGTTCTCTACTAAACAACCAGACTTAAACTGGGAAAACCCTGAAGTGCGTGAAGAGTTGTACGATACGGTCAATTGGTGGTTGGACAAGGGGATCGACGGCTTCCGTATCGACGCCATCAGCCATATTAAGAAGCGCCCTGACCTTCCTGACATGCCGAACCCGAATAACGAAGAATACGTCTCCTCCTTTGATATGCATATGAACCAGGAGGGCATCCACGAATTTCTTCAGGAATTCAAAGACCGCACGTATGACAATTACGACGTCATGACGGTCGGAGAGGCGAATGGTGTCAGTGCCGACGAGGCCGATTTATGGGTTGGGGATAATGGAAAAATGGACATGGTCTTCCAATTCGAGCACTTGGACCTTTGGGACAACGACGGAGATAAGAAGCTTGATGTCGTAGGCTTGAAGCAGGCACTTACCCGTTGGCAGAAAGCACTTGAAAATGACGGCTGGAATGCCTTGTTCGTTGAGAACCATGACAAAGCCCGTGTCGTATCCACTTGGGGAGATGACAAGGAATACTGGAAAGAAAGTGCGAAAGCGATCGGAGCGATGTACTTCTTTATGCAGGGAACGCCTTTCATTTATCAAGGGCAGGAAATCGGCATGACAAACGTCGCCTTCCCATCCATCGAGGATTATGATGATGTAGCCGCAAAGAATTTATATAAAAACAAAAAAGCACAAGGCATGGCGCACGACGACATTATGGAAATTCTGTGGAGCACTTCCCGGGACAACAGCCGTACGCCTATGCAGTGGAGCGGCGATGCAAATGCCGGCTTTACGAGCGGCAGTCCATGGATGAAGATCAACCCGAATTTCAAGGATGTCAACGTCGCGGATCAATGGAATCAGGAAGGATCGATCCTCCAGTTCTATCGTGAGATGATCCGCATGAAAAAAGAACACGACCTTTTCACATACGGCATCTATGATTTACTCATGGAAAACGACGAGCAGGTCTATGCTTATACAAGAACCCTTGATGACAAAGTGGCTCTCGTTGTCACGAACTTGACCGACCGGGAAGCCCACTTTGAATCCGGGCTTACTGTATCAAGTGAGCAGTTAGCGTTAAGCAACTACGACGTGGAAGTTCACAAGGGCGAGACGTCCATAGCATTGAAGCCTTTCGAAGCACGCGTCTACTTGATTGAAAACTAAGAGAAAAGCAATAACACAAAAAGCTCCTCGCATTGAGGAGCTTTTCTTTTGATCTATTTTGATTGAATGCTTGTGTGAGCGTCCATCTCAAGTTCTACGTTGCCTTCGATCGCTCTTGAGATCATGCAGCTCTTCTCTGCTTTTTCAACCAGACGGTTCAACTGACTGAGGTGCTTCTCCGTTGCTTCAGCCTTCAGCACGACTCGCGGTTTGTGGATTATTTTTTTATACGTGAAGACTCCGTCTGTGACATCGACGATTCCTTCCGATTCCATATCCATCTCTTCAAGCGGTAGAGCCGCGCGTTCAATCAGCGCTGCGAGACTTATGATGTAGCACGTAGCAGCAGCTCCGAGCAGCATTTCATCAGGGTTGGTTCCGATATCAGGACCATTCATCTCTTTAGGAATAGAGATTTTCGTCTTCAATTTATCTGATTCAATATATCCGACATTATCGCGTCCCCCGGGCCAATCTGCTTTTAAATGAAAGTGGTGTAACGCCATCCTTCTCACTCCTTCTACGGACTATTGTAATCGTTATGAAAAAGAGAAGAAAGTGTTGTGCACAAAAAAGGAAATCATAGGGAAGAACCGAATATATACGAGTAGGAGGGATTCAGGTGGAAAATTTGTCACAGAACACGTATCAAGCTGCGAAGCAATTCATTCGCGAGCATGCCCGTGAAGTTGAACGCGCGAAGATGGATGACGACACAAAAAGCATGATTGAGGCACTCAAGCCTTACCAAAACCCAGACGGTGGATTCGGACGCGGACTTGAATCAGATATCCGTCTTCCTGGTTCATCAGCTATCGCAACATCCGTCGCATTACAGCACTTAGTAACTGTTGATTCATCTGAAGAAGCGAGAGTGATGATTCAGAAAGCGATTGGCTACCTGGAACAAACCTTTGATGAAGAACGTCAAGGCTGGTTTGCCGTGCCACCAGAAGTCAACGACCACCCTCACGCCTTTTGGTGGTCCGTCCATGAGAATGGACAGTCCTGGATTGATGCAAATTGGGGGAACCCTTCTGCAGAGTTGATTGGATACGTGCTTAAGTACCGGGATTTCACTGAGAAGTTGGATGCAGATCGACTCGTTCGACAATCTCTCGATCACTTCTTATCGCTTGAGTCATTCGAATCCGAGCACGAGATCTACTGTTATCACCGCTTCTTCACCATGCATCCTTCTTTCTATGAAGATGCGCATCGGCAGCAAATGAAGAAGGCAGTCGATTCGATTGTGGTACGAAGCCGTGAAGAGTGGAAGAATTACGTCCCCTTTCCGCTCAAGTTCAAACCATCCCCTCAAAGCCTTGAGGTCGGGTTGTCTGATGCAGATATACAGGAAAACCTCGACTTTTTTGTAGAGGGATTAGAGAAACGCCCCTTGATCAGTCCCCCTTGGACATGGCAAAGAGACGAAGACGTATGGCCGACGGCTGAAGCCGAATGGCAGGGCGTCCTTACACTCGAAGTCCTGACATACCTGGAAAACTATAAACGAATAAAGTCGTGATGAATGCCTCATCACGAATTACAGAGTGTTAAGAAAGTCTTCATATTGATTCTCGGGCTGTTGTACAACTGAGAATATATGCTATGTAGTAGGATGTTCAAATGGATGGTGTTCGCACAAATAATCGAATTAGAGTCTGGTTGTTGTTTAGGTTCTGTATCCACTGTTATCGCAAAGTGGGGTGGAAAATGATGAGACTCCTGCGGGATTTACGGACCACGGTGAGATCCCCGAAGACGAAGTCTGATGCCCCAAAGAATCAAGGATGTTCGAACTAAAACCGCCACGTCCTGTGGCAACATCGAACGACCCAACTTCCTGTTGGGCCGCGGAAAGCGAATTATTTTCCACCCCACTGAACTCTCAATTCCATACAGAACCTTCATCACGACTTTTTCATTTTGACAAAAGGATAGACATCCCCATTTGTCGGCTGCATAAATTCTTCTGTTTCAATGAAGCCATTTTTTTCATAGGCTTTGATCGCTCGGGTATTGAACTTCGCTACGGACAACGTGAATGCAGACGGATTGTACTTCTCCTCTGCAAACTTCAGACCATTTTCGATAAAGGGCCTTCCTTTTCCCTGCCCCGTCCAATCTGGTCGCAGCCCGAGCCCCACGTCTAGAGAACCTTCAATTGGAGTGAACGTGAAAAATCCAATCAACTCTTCTTCAACATGTACACTATATGTATCGGGGTTACGCTTTTCCTCTGAGATGAACTCTTCGTAGTCCTCCTCATCAGCCGTCATGTCATAAAAACTGTACGGCTCCGGATACTTCCAATGAGCAATCCTTTCCGCTTCCTCTTGTGTAATCGGCTGGATCCTCAAATTTCTTCCTCCTTCCGTAATAGCAGATAAGCAAGCAAGCCAATGACAGGAATAATCCCCATCCAGTGCCGTTGATTGACCCGTTCACGCTTCCCTTCCTTCCAAAATATTACAAAGACAGACAAAGCCGTTAATACGAAGAAATCGACAGTCATGACGTGAACGAATTGAGAAGATTGAAAGGCTCTCGCATAAAGAGAAGCATCTCCCTGTGAAAAGCCATACACAAATAAAGCGATGGCCCCCGCGAACAAGAGCGCTTTGAAAAGAGTCGACTGAATCAAATTCTGGACAGACTTTGGTGTTCGCACATTCCTCTTCCGGTCTCCTCTTGATAGGAAAAAGTATGGCATAAGAGCAAATGCCCCGAGTCCAAACGAACCGATGACAAACGGCCAGACAGGTAAAGCACTATCGTCTTCACCAAGAAGAATCAACGCGAATGCCATTGGGTAAACGCCTAGAAGGCTGAAGACCATGAGGAGCAATGGGTCCGGGTCGTCCATCGTGACAAGCTGTTGGAGGTACCCCTCGTTCCCGTCCGGCGCCACCCAGACGGCATAACAAATAAACGCGATCCAGATGAAAAAGAAAACCATCCTTCTCCCAATCATTGCTGCTCCCAATCCTTTTTAAAACGCTCCATTTTCATCTGCAGCTGTTGAATCATATCGAGCACACGATTGAAATCCTCCATATCGACAACGTCCGGATCCATCGTCGATACGACTTGGTTCAGCATTTGAATACGGTTTTTAATATAGTGGAACTGATCGGAAGGCTGTTCTGCTGCTTTACCCATAAGTCATCACCCCTTTTCTTCTATTCTACCCTTGATAATCAGCAACGAAAACAGAAAGGTCTTCACCGAACACCCCAAAGTCCTGACGGGCAGCAAAAAGCGTCGTCCTCCCTTTTTATCAAAAGAAATAGCTGCAGATATTACTCTGCAGCTTTAGTGTATATCGACATTATTCTGATGTTTCGTTTTCTACATCTTTCTTCGGCGACAAGAACCAGCCTAAAGCAGCGATGATGACCAATATGCTATAGAAGGAAACCTTCCACACGGTAGAATGCGAGAAGTGTTCATCAAGGACTTGAACATTCGGGTGAGCCAGCGTTTGTACAAGAAGTTTGACCCCTACCCATCCCACGATGACGAAAGCGGCAATCTCAAGACCCGGACGGGATTTCAACAAGTTTACGAACACGCCCGCTGCATAACGCATGATGATAATTCCGATCATACCACCTGCTAGAACGACAGCGAATTGACCGCCATCTAAGCTTCCCACATCAGGAAGTGCCGTTTCCGGCAAGGCAACCGCCAGCGCAACAGCAGCAAGGATTGAATCTACTGCGAACGCTAAGTCCGCCAATTCCACTTTAACAACTGTAGCCCAGAAGCCTTTTCCTTTTTGTGATTCAGCATCGACAATCTCTTCTTCTTCTGTTTCTGCCTCATCCTTCTTACGATCTCTCCATTTGTCCACGAGGTGTTTAATCGATATGAACAGTAAGTATGCCGCACCTATAGCCTGAACCTGCCAGACATCCACAAGAAATGAAATAACAAATAAAGATCCGAATCGAAGGACAAATGCCCCGAATAAACCATAGAACAAGGCTTTCTTACGCTTTTCTTCCGGTAAGTGTTTCACCAGGATAGCGAGCACAAGAGCATTATCGGCAGCAAGGATCCCTTCCAATCCAACTAATACAAGTAAAACCCAGCCATACTCAATTAATAATTGCACGTCCACAGTGTGTCTCTCCTTTTTCAAAAAAAATTGGCCCCTACCACGACGGTAAAGGCCAAAAAAACAGACCTTTACCGCTGGTGGGTAAAGGTCTCGCTAACAACGTCCGTTGTCAATAAAGCCGGGGATTACTCCCGAAATGACGACTTTATTGTAAAAGCTACTCCCCTTTAGGAATTTGCTTAATTCTTCCTTTATCATAGCATGCGGCCAGATTTTGTCAATGAAGTATTTTAGAAAAAACTTATGGCGTCCTTAGTATTGAACAACCCGATCGCTTTATACAATCTCTTCGACTACTCCGCTTTTTCTTCAAAAAGCCGCGCGATTTCAACGATGACTTTCGCTGATTTTTCCATATTATCTACGGACACATACTCATACTTTCCGTGGAAGTTCTCTCCACCTGTAAAGATGTTCGGTGTCGGCAGTCCCATATAGGAAAGCTGAGAACCGTCCGTACCACCCCGAATCGGCTTGACCAGAGGATCGATGCTTTCATTTTTCATCGCTTCGTACGCAATATCTACAATATGCTTCACAGGCTCAATTTTATCGCCCATGTTGTAATACGAATCCTCGAGCTCAATCGCCACACGGTTCTCTCCGTATTTTTCTTTAAGCTGAGTAGCAACCGCCTGAATCAACTCTTTTTTCTGAGCGAACTTCGCTTTGTCGTGATCGCGGATCAAGTAAACAAGGTTCGCTTGGTCGACATTCCCTTCGAATGAGTTCAAGTGGAAGAACCCTTCGTATTCTTCCGTGTGTTCCGGCGCTTCCTCTGCCGGCAGCTGATTCTGAAAATCGATTGCCAACTTGACGGCATTGACCATCTTATCTTTTGCTGTTCCGGGATGGACACTGTTTCCGTAAAAATGAACCTTCGCTGTTGCCGCGTTAAAGCTCTCATACTGCAACTCACCTAATGGTCCGCCATCTACTGTATAAGCGTAAGAAGCTCCGAACCGCTCGACATCGAACTTGTGTGGACCGCGGCCAATCTCCTCATCAGGTGTAAAGGCCACACGGATATCACCGTGCTTGATTTCAGGATGGGATGCCAAGTGGTGTAAAGCGGTCATAATCTCCGTAATGCCGGCTTTGTTATCCGCGCCAAGCAGAGTCGTGCCATCTGTTGTCACAAGGGTGTGTCCCTTATATGTAGACAGTTCCGGGAAGTCAGCTGGCGAGAGTACAGTCTCTTCGTTCAACTGAATGTCACCACCATCATAATCTTCCACGATTTGTGGGCGCACATTCTGCCCAGTAAAGTCCGTTGCGGTATCAATGTGGGCAAGGAAACCGATCACAGGCACTTCTTTATCTGTATTAGACGGAAGAGTTGCCATCACATAAGCGTGCTCATCCACTGTCACATCACTTAATCCGATCTCCTTCAATTCCTCGACTAATTGATGGGCGAGCTCCCACTGCCCTTCCGTGGATGGCGTTGATGTACTTGCCTCATCCGATTGTGTATCCAGCTTCACATAGGAAGTAAACCGATCCAATAATTCCTGCTTCATCTTTTTATTCATCTCCTTGTACAGTTTCCAACAAAATTTGGTATGCTTATATTATACGCGCTGTAAACAGAGGCGCAAGCAAACCAGAAGTCGTTACTTTTACATAGAAAAAAGGAAAAACGATTCTATAAGCGAATATAACTATTTAAATCCTACATAAAAGGTGTGTCGTCATTGATTCATAAACGTTGGTTCCAAACACTTGTGGCCGCTATTCTCGTTTCCCTGCTCATTCTATTGCTGAATAAGATTCAATTCTTCTTTGATCCAATTCTCATCTATATCGGCGCCATTGCTGTGCCGTTGATCGGAGGGGGCATCCTCTTCTACTTATCAAGACCGGTTCTTGAACTGTTAGAGTCCTACCGATTACCGAGGATCGCTTCCATTGTCGTGATTTTCCTACTTTATATTCTGCTTGGATTCATCATCGTCCAGTTCATCGCACCAATCGCTCAGGAGCAGTTCTCGAAGCTTGCGAACAATTTCCCACGAATGGTCGAGATGTTCGGGGAAACCATTACGTACTGGCAGCAGAACCAGGATATCATTCCGAGCGAATTTGACGGGACGATTCAGAACGTCATTGATAACCTGCAGTCTTATTTGCAGGACGCATCGACGATCATCATTAACGTCATCAGTGAGTTGATCGGGTTCGTCTTCGCGCTTGTACTGATTCCGTTTTTCCTTTTCTTCATGCTCAAGGACGGAGAGAAGTTAACTCCGTTCATCGCTCAGTTCTTGAACAAGCGTGCAGCGAAGAGCTTCAAGAAGTGGGCGCACGCCGTAGATTCTACGTTGCAGTCCTTCATCCTCGGACAAATGACAGTCAGTATCGTAGTCGGGTTGCTGCTGCTTGTCGGTTACTTGATCATCGATCTTCCTTACTCGCTGACGCTCGCTCTGTTCGCCATGATGATGAACGTCATTCCGTTTGTAGGACCGTTTCTCGCCGTGATCCCGGCAGCGCTCGTTGCCTTTTTCCAAGATCCGATTCTCGTTCTCTGGGTTGCGGTCATCATGATTGTCGCTCAACAAATCGAAGGGAACTTCGTTTCACCGAATGTCATGGGAAAGGCGTTGAATATCCACCCTCTAACCATCATTACGCTTATTTTAGCCGCTGGTGGACTTGCTGGGTTCTTAGGATTGATCTTTGCCATCCCAGCCTATGCGGTGATTAAAACAACGATCAGTCACCTCTATGAGGAATGGATAGATCGTCAGGAACAAACATAACCAAATTTATTGAGGATATGAACGAAACCCGCTATGCTTAAACATAGTGGGTTTTATTTTGTCGAAAAAAGGAGGATGACTTCATGCAGAAACCACTTCCAAAGCTTTGGACATGGCCTTTTATCTTTCTTGTCTTAGCGAACTTATTTACCTTTATGAGCTTCCAAATGCTTTTACCCAACCTCCCTCCTTACATAGAATCGATTGGAGGAAGCAACCTTCAAATCGGGTTGATCACGACGACCTTTGCTTTTGCGGCAATCTTAATCCGACCTTTTATTGGGCATTTGCTGTCAACACGACCAAGGAAGGTGCTTGTCTTAGTCGGCGCCATATCCTTATTGATTATGACCGCCTTGTATCCAATCACTCAGATCGTCACGGTTCTATTGGTCATTCGATTCATCCACGGAATTGCGTGGGGCTGGTCCACTACGGTAAATGGAACGGCAGCTGTCGATCTTGTACCAAGGAGAAGAGTCGGTGAAGGAATGGGATACTTCGGATTATCCGTCACCGTCGGGATGATCATGGCCCCTAGCCTAGGAATCTATCTGTATCAGAACTTCACCTTCGATTTACTCGTCTGGATTTCGGTCGGTCTCGGGATCATTGCGATCCTTCTCTTCTCTGTCACGAGTTTTGTCACACCTGACAGCGTCTATGAAAACCAAAAGAATCCACCGAAGTTTTCATTTTTCGGGTCGCTTATTGAAAAGAACAGCCGTTACCCGGCGTTGGTCACGTTACTGAACACGTTCGGTTACGGATCGGTTGTCACCTATATCGTCATATTCGGGAACGAGCAGGGATTGACGGGAACCTTCCTGTTTTACTTCTTCAATGCCGTTCTGGCTACCATTTCGCGTCCGATCACAGGGAAATACTTTGATAAACACGGACCATGGAACTTGATCATCATCTGTTCGGTTCTCTCCTTCATCGCGATGTGGATTCTCGCCTTTGCGAGCAGTAATCTTCACCTTATCCTATCGGGAGCTATTTTTGGAATCGGGTTTGGATCGATGATGCCGGCTCTTCAAGCATGGGTCATTTCCAAAACGACAACGGAACGCAGTGGGATCGCAAACGGGATGTACTACTCATCCATCGACCTTGGTATCGGCTCCAGCGCTCTCATTCTTGGGTTCATTTATCAATTCGTCGAAACAGCTACACTGTTCAAAATCTCGAGCTTTCTGTTTATTGTCGTCCTGATCCTTACATGGCTCGACTACCGTAAACAAACCGAACCATGGGAACCGGTTCAATAAGAACAAAAAGAAAGAGCCTGGAGACAATTCTCCAGGCTCTTTTCATCGTTTATTATTCAGATGCTGAATTAATTTCTTCTTCCAGCTTATCCAGAATCGCTCCATCTACTGTAGAAACTTCTTCACGATAGAAGTCACGTACATCCATCGCTGCATCTTTGAACATTTGACGCTGATCTTCTGTCAGCTCAATGATTTCAGTTGGGTTTTCTTCATCATTTTTAATCGTTTCCAACCACTCTTCATTTTGAGCCTGCTGCTCATCAAATACCCATTGCTGCATTTCTTGTACAGTTTCATCTACCATTGCTTTCATTTCATCATTAAGACCTTCATACCAACCCGTATTGACAGTTGTCATCGCTACGTAGTTGTTATGGTTAGAGACTGTCATGTAATCTTGTACTTCATAGAACGATGCATCTCCAATAAAGAAGATTGGGTTTTCTTGTCCCTCAACCGTTCCACGATCAAGAGCTGTATAAAGCTCAGACCAGCTCATTGGCGTTGGTTCCGCACCATAGGCACGATAAGATTCCAAAATCAATGGAGACGTCTGTGTACGCATCTTGAAGTTTTGGAAGTCAGCTGGTTCTTCTAAAGCAGTACCAGATGAAGTCCACTGCATCGCTCCTTCTGTCCAGAACGAAAGAGGTGAAATATCGAACTCTTCATAACGCTCGCGAAGATCTGTATTCAAAGCTTCACTAGAATTCAAAATTTCCTGTGTTGTTTCTACACGATCCGGGAAAAGGAAATGAAGAGCAAAGATTTGTCCTTCTTTTACCATGTTCCCTGTAAATCCAGGTGACATAACAGCCAATTCAACAGCACCATTTTGAAGCTGCTCAACTTGGTCCGTCTCGCTTCCTAGACCTCCGAATTCATAAACATCGATATTAACAGCGCCGTCAGATTTTTCGTTCATACGTTTTGCAAATTCCTCAGCGTATTCATATTGTACCTGTCCATCCACTTCTTCTGTAACGAAACGCCAGTTATAGGTTTCTCCTTCACTGCCTCCGTCACCTTCTCCACCAGCGTTTTCTCCACTATCTCCGCCACAAGCAGCCAGTACGGTGCTCAAGACGAGTAAGAACGCTAAACTCAGTACATGTTTAAATTTTAAAATGATCATGACCTCCCAAGTTTTTTATAGAAATTCCTCTTATAGAAGAATAAGAGAAATTTGTTCAAAGAATATCAATAGTATTGAAATGGCAACCATCATCAAAATGTATGGTGGTGTGCCCTTAATCACTTCTAAGTAAGGCTTATTAAATACGGCACTCGCCGTAAATATATCGACTCCGAATGGTGGTGTCGCAGATCCCAGTGCAGCCTGGAACGTAATGACGACCCCAAGGTGAACCGGATCGATTCCGGCATCCATCGCTGCCGGGTAGAAAATAGGGGTTAGTACCAGAATGACGACAATCGGGTCGACAAACATACAGCCGACAAAGAAGAAGACGGTCACCATCAGGAGTACGAAGATGGCACTTGGGTTATCCCCAAGCACGGTTTCCGTAATCATCTGCGGAATTCGTGCGAATGAAATGACCCATGTAAAGGCTTGTCCACCAGCTACCAGTACAAAAACGGCTGAAGTGACTAACCCTGTAGACCGCGCAATGCTCGGCAATTGTTTAATATGGATGGAACGATAGACGAGCACTTCCAGAATAAAGGCGTAAAGTACGGACATTCCGGCAGCCTCAGTCGGACTGAATAAACCGGAGTAGATTCCACCGATGATGACGACTGGAAATCCTAGTGGAAGTAATGCTTTTCGCGTCATCGCCAAGCGCTCGCCCCATGTTGCTTTATTCGCAAGTGGAATATCTGCGACCTTCGCATAGATGATGCTGTAAATTGCAAAGCTTAAAAATACAATAATACCAGGAATAATGCCTGCGATGAATAAATCGCCTACAGAGGTTCCAGATACGAGTCCGTAGATGATCATTCCGATACTAGGTGGAACGAGGAGAGCTACGTCACTGGAGTTGATGATCAGAGCCATCGCTGTCGGATCTTTATAGCCGATCTTCAATAAGCGCTCACGCATCGGTTTACCAATCGCCACAACCGTTGCCTGAGTCGAACCGGAAATGGCACCGAACAGCGTACAAGCAGCGGCTGTTGTCACCGCATACCCTCCGCGGATATGACCAATAAATGATCCGATAAAATCTAATAATCGATTAGACGTTTTTCCTGTTGTCATAATATCTGCTGCAAATATGAACAGCGGAACTGCTAATAGAACGTAGGGTTCAATACCTGTTGAGAATTGCTGCATTAAAATCATAGGGTCCAAGTTCGGGAAATAGATGAACATGACGATTAAAGGCGCAACCATCAGTGGAATCATCATCGGGAAGTTCAGTAGTAACAGGACCACCATGATAGCAAGTAAAGTCGCAATCATAACGTTATCCTTTCTTCTGCCGGATTTGAATTACAAGTGTGTTTCATCCATGATTTCTTTCTTATCTTTGTCGTTGTAATCTTTCGCATCGGTACCTAAATAAACCGCATCCCGATCTTTAATATTAATCCACATATTCCGCAGGAACTGTACACCGCCCAGGAAGAAGCCGATCGGTATAAAGATATACAGATAGTATTTAGGCATTTCTAGTGCAGACGTAACCGTTCCGTCCTGATAGACATTTTGTACATATAGTGCCGAGTAATAAGTAAGTACGAACAGAATAATGGCTGTCACAAGTGGAATGATGATCGCCAGCGCTTTCCGGACTTTAAACGGAGCCAGGTCATAGAAAGCAGACATGCTGATATGGCGGCCTTTCCTGGCGGCATAACTGATTCCCATGAATGTCGCCACAACAATGGCAATCTGACTCACTTCATCTGCAAATGGCGGTGTATAAGTAAAGAGAGCTCGACTGATCGCTTTCCCTACCACCATTAAAGCAATGATGATCACAGCGTAACTAAGTATGAATTCTTCTATTTTCAATATGATATTGTCCAAAACCTTTAAGGCTTTCAATGAATTGGGCCTCCTAAACACATATTTAAGGTCAATTACTTAACATGATACCGGAATAATTATGTAACAATCAAACAAGTTTATACAGAACATACAATTTATATCGCCAAAAATAGAACATTTAGAAAACTTTTCATCAGTTATAGACCTATATCATCCTAATCCCTTCATCTTAGTCCGGAATACTCCAAAATCAAAAAGAGATTTGTTATGAAAGGGATAAATATCCACGATTATTGTAATTTATATACAATTGAACTCCCGATTCTCTTATATCCAATCCTTTGATAAATAGAATTAGAAGAAGGATTATCTAGATCTGTATAGAGAGAACAGAACGCCGCTCCTGAACTCAATAGATGTTCGGTTAAGAAATATGTAACTTGAGTAGCGTAGCCGTTTCTTTTATAGGCATCGGGTGTGAAAACGGCATTGATCGTTATCCCATTAGGCGTTTGACGAGCGCGGCAGGCCATTGATACAGGCGTACCATTCATCACCCACAGAAACAGCTTCCCTTGCTCAATCATGTCTTCCGCTAAGCGATCAGCCTGCTCTTCAATATGTTTTTCCTTCACCTCTACACCGTATTGTCGAAACCATGCCTTGGCCAATGTAAGATGCTCTTGATCGGCTTGGATGAACTGTCCTTCCTGAAGAGGGATGGAAGACAGCTGTTCCAATTTATAGATGCCTTGCTTCATCTGGAGACTCGGTTCAGTGCCTTTTCTTCTTTTATAGGCAGCAACGAACCATTCGACTGCCTTTTCCTCTCCGAGTACGCCTGGAACATCAAACGAGCGATCCAAGAGGTAGTCAACAAGAGCTTCAATTGTTTTCTGTGTTGTTGTTGCGAAAGAGGGTAAAATCCATAGATGTGGCGGGGTCCTCATGGTCAGGAAAGTCGTCCTGCCCTTTTCTTTGATATAAATGAGGTGCGGATTGGAGTCTGATTGCCTACTCGCAAGCTGATTCAAAATCCCGATCGGCAGGTTATTCTCAGCCTCTCGTTTCATCAGCAGCCCTTCCGTTTCTTCCTTAAATAATCGTACGTTTTGTTCTTCATATACTTTCATGTCCTTACCCCTCTCCTTTTATTTCGAAACGTATTTTTGTTAAAATTCTGAAATGGGTGTAAAATCCATTATAGTATGTTGACACACCCTCTACAATAGAAAACAAGGAGTGATCAAGTTGACAAAAAAAGAGATACAAGATCAAATTACTTTCTTAAAGTCTGATTATATTCGTATTCAAGGTGACTTGGACAAGTTAGAAGCAAACGGTGGTAATGTGGAAAGAGCTGAAAAGCAGCTGGAGCGCATGGAAAATGAATTGAAGGATTTAAGGAAGCAGTTAGCCGAAGCCGAGGCCTGAGTCCTTAAGGTAAAAATAAAAATCCCCTGACGACATGTATTCGTCAGGGGATTTTCTATATGGGGTGCCGTTTTATTGGCTTTTTGAATCTTGTTTATCGGATTGCTTTTTATTCTTTCCATTCCGATGTTCTTCGAGCTTTTCCTGAATACGTTCAAATTCTTTGCTTGGTGGTGTCAGGGAAACGACTACGTCACCTGTTTCCGCTTTCGGATCCACTTCGTTCGTAAAGAATTCGATTTTTCCAGTCGGCTTCTTAACGAAAAGGAGCAGAGCTGCATCGTCAATATTCGTCAAATACTTCTGATACGTGTACTGTTCTGTAATGTTGGTCTTTCTAAATACGTACCCGTTCTCCACCATCGTATTGAGCTCCACCCAAGATGCCCCTTCCTCAAACAACACCCGTCCTCCGATTGTATGAACAAGGCTCTCCAAGTTGTCTCCTTCCCGTTTGCTGAGGCTCAGCTGGAAGGAATTGTTTCGACCGAATTCAGGTACAAAGGTTGTGCAGACGAGCGCATTGTAAGAGTCAAGCTCTGTTGCAGCCACCAAATATTCATATGGCGTCATATCCAAATAGTACTCTGTCTGCTCAGATAGAATCTCTCCATGGTAGGATTTGATTCCCCTTGACCTTGCACTCGACAAACGCTCCCACGAAGAGTCTGAAATGAGGACAGGAACCTTCAAATCTTCTAATGTCTTAGCAAGCCCTGTAGAAAATTCGCTTCCCCCGGAAATCAGGACACCAGGCGGTCCTTCAGTGGATAAGCCAAGCTTTCGTGCCAGCCAGCTGATCGAGAATCCATGCGCCACAACGGTTGTAAATACGAGAGCGAACGTGATCGATATCAAAATGGACGCATCCTCGTAACCAGACTCTAATAGGACGCTGGCAAAGTAGCTAGCAACGGTCAGAGCTACAATTCCTCGAGGTGCGATCCAACCGACCAGGAGCTTCTCGGATTTCGATAAATCCGTCCCCCATGTCGAGGCAAATATCGATAGCGGCCTTACAACAAACAGCATTAACAGTACGAATGCAATCGTATGGAAGTTAAAGATTTCAAGTAAAGTTTCTCTCGTCAACGAGGCCGTCAGCATAACGAAAATCGTTGAGATAAGTAGTAACGAAATATTCTCTTTAAAGTGTCTCATATCAGCAATAGAGGAAATATGCATATTGGCAAGCGTCATTCCCATAGCTGTTACAGACAAAAGTCCTGTCTCATGTGTAATTTCATCAGCAATGGTGAAGCATGCAATAACGACAGCAAAAACGACTGGCGACTTCAAGAACTCAGGCACATACCCCGTCTCGAACATCCATCCGACACCTTTCCCGCATCCTATACCTAGAATGACGGCAAATATAGAAGCAAGGAAGAACATAAGCAAGGCGGATGGGTTGACGTCCGTGCCAGAGATAAACACGATGATCTCAAAAGCGAAAACGGCCAGCAACGCACCAATGGGATCTACAATAATCCCTTCCCACTTCAAAATCTTAGCCGGCCTCGGTTTCAGCTTTGCCTGTCTTAAGAGAGGTAAAATAACCGTTGGTCCAGTTACAATGAAAAGACCTCCAATTGTGAAAGCTACCGCCCATGAGAGCCCAGCCACATAGTGAGCAGCCAGGGATCCCAGTATCCAGCTCAGGAAGGCACCGAAGGTTACGATTCGGAATACAGGGCGACCAAGCCCTTTTACTTCCTTAAAGTCGAGGTTTAGACTTCCCTCGAACAGAATGACAGCAACAGCAAGCGAAATGATCGGCTTATACATTTCCCCGAAATCCTGTTCCGGGTTGAATAAACCAAATACAGGTCCAGCCATTAACCCTACAATTGACATTACAACGATGGCTGGTAAACGGAACCGCCAAGCCACCCATTGTGACCCGATTCCCAACAGCCCGATGATCATTAATTCCAATAATAGTGAGTCGATCATATAGGTACCTCATCTCTCCACAGTATATGTAGCCATATTCTATAATCCCAAGACTACGATGTAAACTATATTGAATTTTGTCATTTATTGAAAACGTTTAAATGGATGGTAATGTTAAGCTTTTAAATTTTCTTAAAAATGTGTTGACATAATTTTTTGACATTGATAGTATTACGACGTTGTTTAGAAAAATAAATCAGTTTTTGTCGAAACCAGCCGAACCGATTTCGTATGTGTTCTTCCTTAGAATAGGAAGAGCTTTTTTAACTTAAAATAAACAGACATCCAGAGGAGGGACCAAGCATGAGAGCAAAAGACACCGTATTTATCGGCTTCACACTATTCGCTTTATTTTTTGGTGCAGGTAATTTAATCTACCCGGTTACATTAGGATATCAATCCGGGACATCTTATATCCCTGCTATTATTGGTTTTGTATTAACAGGTGTCGGGATCCCCATTATCACAGTTGCCGCAATCTCTTTCTTTAACAACGGAGCTAAACAGCTGGCAGGACGTGTCCACCCTTTATTCGGTCTTTATTTCACTTCGCTCGTCTATCTCGTGATTGGTCCATTCTTTGCCATTCCACGTGCAGCCAACGTTGCTTTTGAAACCGGAGTGGTACCCTTTATTAATGGTTCGCCCCTTACGCTATTTATTTATTCAATTATATTCTTTATTCTCGTTTACTGGGTAAGTTTAAATCCGTCGAAACTGGTCGATCGTGTCGGGCAGGTTCTGACCCCTGCTCTGTTTATAGCCATCACAGGCCTTGTTGTAGGTAGTTTCTTCTTATTAAATGGGCAGACCATTGAACCTACTGAAAAGTATCAAACTCAACCCTTTATCAGCGGCTTCTTGGAAGGATATCTCACAATGGATGCCATCGGTGCTTTAGCATTCGGAATCATCGTTGTCACTTCTTTCAGAGACAGAGGGGTTAAAGATCAAAGTCAACTTACGATGAAGACATTAAAAGCCGGCTCTGTAACGGCTGTGGGTCTGACCAGTGTGTATGTGGCCCTTGGTTGGATTGGTACGAAGATGGCGACGGAAGGATCGTATGATAACGGAAGTGCCATTCTTGCAGGTGCTGCGGACGTCATGTTTGGTCAACCAGGCTCTCTTTTGCTAGGAATTATTGTTGGACTTGCTTGTTTTACGACTTGTGTCGGGTTAACCGTCGCCTGTGGACAGTTCTTCTCAAAACGTCTGTCGTTTCTATCTTACAGAACGGTTATTTTGATTGTGACGTTAATCAGCCTGGCGATTTCTAATATAGGACTGAACTCCATCATTTCTTATTCCATACCCGTTTTAGTGTTTATGTATCCCATTACCATTGTATTAATTGTGCTAACTTTCTTAAGTCGTAAGATCCCTATGTCTTCTAATGTATATAGAGGAGCCATCGCACTCACCGCCCTCATTGGAATTTACGACGGAATCATTGCTTTTGGAATTGAAATGCCTGCCGTAACAAGTCTGATGAGTCAGCTTCCTTTATTTGATTACAGCCTGAGCTGGGTCGTTCCAGCATTTGTGGGAGGAATTATAGGATTTCTCATTAATGTCATTACAGGAAAGAGTCATCGTACAGCTTATGAATAATAGAAAAAGTGCAGGTGCCAAAGACGCCTGCACTTTTTCATTATTCTTCTATGCTTTACTCACCAGAAGTACTTAGGACAAATACAACTTTAGCGGCTTGAGCACGCGTTGCATTTGCTTTCGGGTTGAACTTGTTACCAGCTCCACCCTCCATGATTTCAAGTTCTCTTGCAGCGTCTACATAGTCCCCGAACAACGGGCTGATGTGAGCTTCGTCCGCATAGACATAATCTTCCGATGGCATGTAATCCGCTTCCGTCCAATACTCATAAGCACGGATCGCCATTGCGGCCATCTGTTCACGAGTGATTTCCATACTTGGATGGAACTGCGTTTCCGTTACACCTGTCGTAATACCAGCTGCATAAGCTGCTGCTACTTCATCTTCGAACGTAGAGGAAACATCTGTGAATGGGTTGTCCATATCTGTTTCAAGATCCAAAGCTCTCGCAATGAAAGCGACGAATTGTCCACGCGTTACACTTTCATCCGGTTCGAACGTCATGTCCGTAACGCCATTGATCACTCCGATTTCAGCTAATGGGTAAATGTATTGAGCTGCCCAGTGATCTTCCGGTACATCATTGAACATGATCTCTTTTTCCATCATGAACATATCAGGGAATTGACTTACGATCGCACCGCTGAACAGCTTAGCTGGTGTGAACATATGCCCGTACCCTTCTCGTGCACTTTCCCACACCTGGTCGTAATCTTCTTCCACATAAGAATCAAATGCTGTTACTAACTGATTGACGTGCGTTTGAAGACCATTCGCTAAACCTTCTGCCGGCACGCGTCCTTCTGTTGCTGTACTCATGAATTCCGAGAAGTCCTGACGATATCCGTCAAGGTTAGCCAGAGCTTCTTCTTTCGCTTCTTCATCTTCATTTGCCGTTGCTACGACATAGTCGACGAAGAATCCAATGTGGCTGCTCCAAAGTTCTTCAAAAGCTTCTCCGCCTTCTTCACCATACACGCTTGCAATAGTTGCGGAAAGCTCTTGTGTATTTTGAGTCAACGTAGCTACGTTTGCTTCGTATTCATCAGATCCTTCGATTCCGTTCTGCATCGCCTGCAGCGCAAGTGCAAAGTGCTCTGATAATAGGAAGTTCAAACCAGAACGAAGCTCAGCTGCCGGTGTTACGGCTTTCGTATCATTGAATTCTTCAGAGAACTGGTCTGCAATCGCCTGAGAAAGCAGTTTACTTGGGCCATACATGTGCGCCATTGCTTCACTCTGGCTTTCAAATGCACTTTCGTAATCCTCATCTACATAGTCATTGAATGCCCCAATCAATTGATTGACGTGCATCTCCAGACCATTCGCTAATGAGTCTTCTGAGATATCAGTAGCTTCAGATAGGAAAGCAGCGAAGTTTTCCTTATACTCAGATAGATTATCCAACGCTTCAATTCTTGCATCTTCATCTTCTTCTACTGTTGCTACGACATAGTCTACAAAGTATCCGATGTGCTCGCTCCAAGCATCATCAAATGCTTCTCCAGCTGCATCTCCATACACACCACTGATGGCATCTGTAAGATCATCCGTATTTCCATTCAATGCTTCTACAACTTGGTCATAATCCGGGTCCTCATTATAGCCCTTTCTCATAGCCGTGATGGCTAAAAAGGCGTGTTCAGAGAATAATTGATCCAGTACTGCTCTTAATTCTACTGCCTCCGTGTCTACCGCTGGCTCTTCATGATGATCGGCAAACACCGTTCCTGTAGGCATAATTAGTACGAGTGACAATAATACGAGAATGATTGATTTAAGCTTCACTCAATTTCCTCCTCTTCATTTTCGCACTCACTATGGGAGGATTGAAGTATGTACCAAGTTGATAATCTAGTTCGTCCTTAAATGAATGCGCTAACCCCTATATACCACCCTAAGCATCCTATAAACATTCCTGTCGAATATCAGCCTGTACCTCCCCCCTACTTCCCTTGGTACTGTAGGGGATAGAAGATTTTTTATTTTTGTAAAAAATGTCATCATCAACAAAACAAAAAAAGCCCTGTTGCCAGGACTTTTTCCATTATTGATTCGAATCGATCTGTGTCACACTCACTTTAACAGAGAGGTTCTGACCTCCGCCGCGGTACACACCTTGAAGGGGGCTGACATCTGCATAGTCACGACCTGTTCCGATACGGATGTGCTGTTCCAGTGCTTCTACGTTGTTCGTCGGATCAAGGCCTACCCAACCAATCCCCGGGACCATCACTTCCACCCAGGCATGTGTCGCCGCATCGCCAATTAGGGCAGAATCCTCGCCAACATATAAATAACCACTCACATAACGTGCCGGTATACCCTGCGCTCTCAATACCCCGATCATAACGTGGGCAAAGTCCTGGCAGACACCGCTCCGGAGTGGCCAGGATTCATAGGCTTTCGTTCCCACCTGGGTTGTCGCCGTGTCATATTGGATCGACTGGTGCAGGTATGCCAACAAGTCAATTGAGAATTGAACAGGATCAGATGGATCTCCTACCGCATCTACGATCTCTGCTATCTGCTCCTTATATAAAAAGGTATAAGGCGTCTCATTTAAGTAAGCTAAATAGTGATTACGAAAAAGCTCAGAGTGAAAGATCTCCTTCATTTCTTCTGTAAAGTGAATCATCCGGATAAATGGACTCTTCTGAATGCTTACGGTAGACGTCGTTTTGACAGTCAAATGCTCATGCTTCTCGGGGATGAAGAACGTTTCAACATGATTGCCCCATAAATCGATGTGTTCTTTCGTCATAGAAGACGGATTAATCTCTGTTTGATAGGCAAGAAGCCTCTGACATTCATCTGTTCTCGGCTTCAACCGGACATGGTTCATACTTTGATCTACGAAATTGTCGTAGTAAAACGTGTTGGTGTGTTCGATTCTATACTTCATGTTTCTCCCCCTGGTGTCCTTTCACTTGACGCTGACAGGCTCAACTAAGTAATACGTTTCTGAAAACATTCTGCTGAGCGTCATGCAGCGGTTCTGAAAGTGATCTAAAAAGTACATAAGCTGTTCCATATTCATATTCTCGATGTCCGCTTCTTCGATCTCTTCCTGAATCCTTTCGATCATATCAAATAAGTCCGCAGAATAATGCGAGACTTTACCACCTTCTATACGATGGATGGCTTCTTTTACATGATCGATGCAGTAACGGATGGACCTTGGAAATGCGGGCTCCTTGATTAAAAATTCCAGCACGTGCTTCGGTTCCATTGTAGGCGGATGGTTTTTAATATACGCATCGTATCCATTCGTGAATTGAAGCGCCGTCAGCCAGTAGTAATAACTACTGGTACGTGATTCTGTCTCTTTCCTATTCTTCTCACAAAATACGTTCAACACACGGGATACCTTCTCGCCTCTTTCAAGCCACTTGCCTACTTTAAGGAAGGTATAAGGTAAGTCTCTGCTCATCGAAGACTCCACGACTCCTTGAGCTGTCATAGAAGTCGTCATCACCTTTTTCAAGTAGTGTTGAATATGCTGACTTGTAGCGGGTTGCTCCTGCCAGTCTTTCTGTTCCAGATGAAATTCGTTCAGGACCTCCCACAGCCCTTCCGGAATGATGTCCCTTGTCGCTTTAGCATTCTCCCTTGCATAAACCATACAATTCATGAACGAATTCATATTCAAAGGACTTGTAGCTAAATAATGTGTCACCGTCTCTTTATCTATACGATCATAACGGTCGTAATAATCCTGAATTGATGCACAGATTTCGATAACTTCTTCCCAATTACGGTCCAATAACTGACCTTCAGATGCTTCAAGGATGTGGATGAGCTGAACACTTAATACCCTGGAATTATTCTCGGCACGTTCCATATTTCTTCCCAGCCAATATAATGAATCCGCTACTCGACTAAGCATTCGAATCTCCTCCTTCTGTTAGAATCCACGTATCTTTTCCGCCTCCGCCTTGAGAGGAGTTGACTACTAACGACCCTTCCTTCAACGCAACTCTGGACAGTCCACCCGGCAGTACATGAGGTTCTTCCCCGTTCATGATAAATACACGGAGATCCACATGGCACGGGTAGAATCTGCCTTCTTGATAAGCCGGTGCCCTCGAGAGCTTGATTGTCGGCTGGGCAATATATTGACTTGGTGTCTCGATAATCTTCTGACGGAACAAGTCCCGCTCTTCTTCTGTTGACTGCGGTCCGATTAACATATCATAGCCACCGGACGCTCCTACGTTTTTAACGACAAGCTCGTCTAAGTGCTCTAAAACATATTCCAACCGTTCAGGGTCACTCAGGAAATAAGTCTCTACATTCGGAATAATTGGTTCTTCATCTAAGTAGAAGCGAATCATATCAGGTACGTACACATACATCGCCTTATCATCGGCTACGCCATTGCCGATTCCATTGACAATCGATACGTTCCCCTCTTTATAGGCTCTTAATAAACCTGGCACCCCAAGAGCCGAATCCGGGCGGAAAGCTTCCGGGTCAAGAAAATCATCATCAATTCGTCGATATATGATATCGACACGTTTAAGCCCACGGATTGTCTTCATATAAACGACGTCGTCTTTTACAATCAGGTCCCGGCCTTCTACCAACTCAATTCCCATCTGCTGAGCTAAGAAGACATGATCATAATAGGCCGAGTTGTACATCCCCGGAGTTAAAAGAACCGCAGTCGGTGTCTTTGTAGAGTCAGCATTGAGAGGAACATGGCTGATCAGAATCTGCTGAAGCTCTGAAAGCTGATGCTCGAGGGTTTCGATAGAATGTTGGAAAAACAACTCTGGGTAGACTTGTCTCATTACATAGCGGTTCTGAAAGACATAGCTCATCCCTGATGGGTTACGCAGGTTATCTTCCAATACTCGATACTGTCCCTCATCATCACGAATCAAATCCACTCCAGCGAGGAAAACATGGTTTCGCAGGGGCACATCTAAGCCTTTTACCTGCTCATAGTAATAAGCATTCTGTTCAACGAGACTGCGTGGTACAATCCCCGCTTTTATAATATCCTGATCGTGATAGACATCGTCCAAAAAACGGTTCAGTGCGTTCAGCCTCTGCTTCATCCCTTCTTCAATCTTCAGCCATTCCGGCTTCGGGATGATGATCGGTACGAAGTCAAACGGCATCGTCCTTTCCGTTCCACCTGTGTGGTTATACACTGTAAACGTGATGCCTTTTCTTAAGAAGTTCAGCTGTGCCGTATCATGCTTTTCCCGTAGTTCCGTTCCCGAGAACTGTTCGACCAGTTCATAAAACCATCGATAATGACGCTTCGGTGTTCCGCCAGTTTCCATCATTTCATCATAAAATAAACCTGTATCGTAATGTTTCAGCACTTGCTTCCCCCTCTTTCGAATGTATAATGGTTATATACCCTAGTTTACATCGACTACACGATTTATTGTTAGAATATTTAAAAATTTTCCACAAAAAAAGAAAAAAGACCACTCAAGTGGTCTCTCCTCCTGCTGATTAGATACTGATCACAATCTTCCCTTTTGCATGATGACTTTCACTCACTTCATGAGCCTGACGCAGCCCCTCTTCTGATAGGTCGAAGCGGTGTCCGATGACAGAAGTCAGCTTCCCTTTTTCCATCATCTTCGCAAGTTCAGCCAATTGTTCTCCCTTCGGATCCAGAAAAACAAATCCTGCTTTCACATTATGCCGCTCGGCTTCTTCTTCCTTCGGCGGCTGTGTAATCGATACAAGCCGGCCACCGTCTTTCAAGATTTTATAACTATCAGACTGAATGTCACCACCAAGCGTGTCCAGGACAATATCATAGTCATTCAACACTTCCGCAAAATTCTCTTCCTTGTAATCGATGAACAGATCCGGCCCCAGTTCTTCAACCCAGTCCTTATTCTTACCGCTTGCCGTGGTAGCTACATATGCCCCGAATGATTTCGCAATCTGAATGGCATAATGTCCTACACCACCTGAACCGGCATGGATCAAGACTTTATCCCCTTCTTGTATGTCAGCGAAGTCAACGAGACACTGCCATGCTGTCAGTCCTGCAAGTGGTACGGCAGCCGCTTCTTCAAATGGTATATTATCCGGCAGGTGAGCTAGTAGAGGCTCATCTACGACGACTTCCTCTGCATAAGTTCCCCACCTTGTTGTAGCTGGTCGGGCGAATACGCGGTCGCCTACTTTGAAGTTCTTCACTTCCGTTCCGACTTCTTTAATAATTCCTGCTGCATCCCACCCCAGAATGACAGGGAATTCAAAAGGTATATTATCTTTCATGTATCCTTCTCTCACCTTCCAGTCAATCGGGTTGATGGAAGTCGCCTTCATATCGATTACAACTTGATCGCCTTTCAGTTCAGGGGTTTCCAATTCGCGTTCCACTAATTGTTCACGTCCACCATACTGTTCAATGACAATTGCTTTCATGTTGTACACTCCTCATTTCTTTTGCTGATTACAGAACTATTTTTCCCCTTTGGTTTTATATGAAACATGATAAGATGGGAAAAGACGCTGACCCACAGAGCTCGATATGCTTTAATTCCAGTACGATAAGGATGATGAATATATGATGGATCAAGCTAGACAGCTGCTCCAGACCTATTATGGCTTTCCTTCTTTCAGAAATGGACAGGAACAAGCCATCGAACAAGTATTAAACCGAAAGAACACGTTAGCGGTGATGCCGACCGGGGGCGGTAAATCATTATGTTACCAAATTCCCGGTCTTACCTTGGATGGGACCGCCATCGTCATCTCCCCTCTCATTTCATTAATGAAAGACCAAGTGGATGCTTTGCATGCTTACGGCATTTCCGCTACATATATCAACAGCTCGCTTTCACAGAATGAAATGCGTGAGCGCCTCAGGAACATGGAAGCCGGCCGCTACCAGTTCGTGTACGTCGCACCTGAACGCTTCGACTCCGGACTATTTTTATCTGCGATTCAACAGATTAAACTGTCGTTGATTGCATTTGATGAGGCACACTGTATCTCTCAATGGGGACACGACTTCAGACCGAGTTATCGCTCCATCGTCCCTACGCTGCACCAAATTCCGAACCTCCCTGTTTTGATGGGCTTGACCGCAACAGCCACACAGGAAGTCATCCAGGATATTCAGCGACTGATCCACGTGGAGGATGAATCGATTGTAAACACTGGGTTTGCTCGGGAAAACCTTTCCTTCCGTATGATCAAAGGGCGCGACAAGCGTGAATTCGTCAAAGAATATGTCAAAAGCAGACCGGAAGAATCCGGCATCATCTATACAGCTACAAGGAAAGATGCCGATCACCTTCAACAAAGCTTAGAAAAAGAAGGCTTCCCTGTTGGTAAATACCATGCCGGTATGGGAGAGAATGAACGGAAAGAGATGCAGGTGAAATTCGTCCAAGATGAAGTCAGCACCATCGTAGCGACGAACGCCTTCGGTATGGGAATCGATAAATCGAACGTTCGGTTCGTCATTCACTATTCGATGCCGATGAACATTGAATCTTATTATCAGGAAGCGGGTCGTGCTGGTCGTGACGGAGAACCCGGGGACTGTGTCTTGCTTTTCTCCAGTCAGGACATTCAGCTTCAACGCTTTCTCATTGACCAATCACCTGTTGAGGAAAAGAAAAAAGAAGAATACGCCAAGCTGCAATCGATGATCAACTACTGTCATACCTCCATGTGTCTGCAGCAGTATATTCTGGAATACTTCCAAGACCCGAATCGCACAGAGCCCTGCGGCAAATGTACAAACTGCACGCATGCAGGCGAAGAAAAAGACATGACGAAAGAAGCACAGATGATTCTCTCCTGTGTAAAACGAATGGGCGAATCCTTCGGTGCTGGATTAACGGCTAAGGTTTTAAAGGGTTCGTCTGATAAGAAAGTGAAGCAGTTCCAGTTCGAAAAGCTTCCGACTTACGGGTTATTGTCCCATTACACCGAGAAGCAGCTGACCCGCTTCATCCATTTTCTTACCGCCGAGGGATACTTAAACCCCGGAAACGGACGTTATCCATCTCTGCAGCTGACTCCGAAATCGGTCGATGTGCTGAAAGGGAACAAGTCTGTCATTATGCTGATTGAGTCTACAACAACAAATGTAGAAGAAAATTACAATGTCGAATACTTCAATGAATTGAGAAACCTACGAAAAGAAGTGGCGAATGAAGCAGGACTTCCTCCATACGTCATTTTCCCAGACTCGACACTAAAGGCTCTCTCCATCTATTTACCAGAAACTAAAGAAGAGATGCTGAACATTAAAGGGATCGGAGAACAGAAGTGGGAGAAGTACGGCGAAACGTTTCTTGAAAAAATTCAACCGTGGGCCGAGAAGGCTGAGAAGAAACCGAAGCCATCAGGACAAAGTTTCTCTCAAACCTCTGCCCCTAAACCTTCCACCAACGGAAAGGCCAGTCATTTGTTCAGCTATCAATTGTGGAAAGAAGAACAGAAACCGATCGAGGAAATTGCGAAAGAAAGAGGCATCAGTCCACGAACGGTGGAAAGCCACTTGTTCCGCAGCGCAAAAGAAGGCGAACCGTTCGACTGGGATGAGTGGTTTAATGCGGATGAGGAGAATCAGGTCCTGACGGTTTATGAACAACTCGATGAGAAACGACTTAAGCCGATAAAGGAAGCTTTACCTGAAGAGATCACCTACTCGCAGATTAAAGCCGTCCTTCACAAAAACGACCTGTGGAACGGCTAGCATTCTGGACAGTTTCAACTTGGGACATGCTCTGTATATAATGAAAGCAGGAGGGATTGGATGACGAAGGAAAAGATCACACGAGAGACCGTACAGGAAATGGATCAGAACGACACATTGCGTGCGTTCCGATCGGAGTTTTATACGAAAGATAATCACTACTATATGGATGGAAACTCTCTTGGGTTACTGTCCAAACGAGCGGAAGATGCTGTTCTTACTTCGCTTAAGGACTGGAAAGAGCACGCCATCGACGGCTGGACGGAAGGGAAAGAGCCGTGGTTCTATATGTCTGAAAAAATCGGTGAAAAAACCGCTCCGCTAATCGGAGCCAAACCACATGAGGTCATCAACACTGGCTCGATCACCGCCAATCTGCACCAGCTGATCGCTACCTTCTATCAGCCTGACAAATCCCGTACGAAAATTGTAGCAGATACGCTCAACTTCCCATCAGACATCTATGCCCTGCAGAGTCAAATCGAGCAAAAAGGGCTGAAGCATGAAGAGGAGCTTATTCGTGTCGAAAGCCAGGACGGTTACACGCTGGATGAAGACGATATCATCGCACAAATGGATGAACAAACAGCGGTTCTGCTTCTGCCGTCTGTTCTCTACCGAAGCGGCCAGCTGCTTGATATGAAACGCCTGACCAATGAAGCCCACCAGCGCGGGATTCTCGTCGGGTTCGACTTGGCCCACTCTATAGGCGCTCTGCCTCATCAGCTGCATGATTGGTGTGTCGACTTCGCTGTCTGGTGTACGTACAAATACTTGAACAGCGGACCAGGTGGAGTCGGAGGACTCTACGTTCACGAGAAACACCTTGGTCAAAAACCGGGACTTGCCGGTTGGTTCAGCTCGAAAAAGGAAAAACAATTCGATATGGAACACACACTAACTCCTGCTGAAACGGCCAGCGCATTTCAGATGGGAACCCCGCATATCTTAAGCTCTGCCCCGCTGCTTGGATCATTGGATATGTTCCATGAGGCAGGGGTTGAAGCCGTTCGATCGAAATCCTTACAGCTGACAAGGCTGCTCATGAACCTAATCCACCAAGAGCTCAGTGATTTCGGTTTTCAAATCGTTAATCCACTCGAGGATGAGCGACGCGGAGGACACATCAGCCTCGTCCACCCAGAGGCCGCAAGCATTTGCAAAGCGCTGAAAATGGAAGGCGTCACGCCGGACTATCGTTCGCCTAACGTGATCCGTCTCGCACCGATTGCGCTGTACATTTCTTTCGAAGATGTCTATGATGTCGTATTGATTTTGAAAAAGTTGATGGAAGAAGAAAAGCATAAACAATTCAAAAACGAACGAGGCATCATCGCCTAAAAAAAAGCTGCTGCGTATAATTACGCAGCAGCTTTTCATTTACTTATTAAATTGATCCTTAAACATGTTACGCGCAACTCTCGGTGCGAGCCAGATCATCGGCAGCAACAGCAGAGATACCGGCACAGCGGTTACTACGATGAAGTTCTGTAATTGAGTGATTCCGCTATCTCCTGTAATAAGAAGGATGATCGCAATAGCACCCATCAACACAGCCCAGAATACACGCAGCCATGCTTTCGGATTTCCTTCTCCTGTTACAGCCATCGCAATGGTGTAAGACATCGAGTCACTTGTCGTTACAACGAAAAGAATCGTCAGAAGTAGGAACAGCGGTGACACGATTACAGCCAGTGGAAACTGTTCCGTAATGGCGAACATGGCAGCTGGGTTTCCGGCAGCATTCAATGCTTCTGATACAGAGCCCGGATTCTTGAGTTCATAGAAAATTCCAGATCCGCCGAGTACGGTGAACCAGAATGTTGAAATGACCGGTGCGAATACCGATACAGCAATGATGATTTCGCGAATGGTACGTCCTCTTGAAATACGGCTGACAAGAATGGCCATCATTGGACCGTATCCGATGAACCAACCCCAGAAGAAGACCGTCCAAAGATTAAGCCAGTCTGAATCTCCACGGAATGTACTCATTGGAATGAATTGATCTACGTAATATCCGAAACCGGAAATGAAGTGGTTAATAATGAATCCACCTGGTCCGAAAATAACAATAAAGACCATGAGTCCTAAAGCCAGACGAACGTTGAAGCTACTTAAATATTGAATTCCTTTATAAAGACCTGTGACCGCTGAAATCGTAGAAACAATGACCACAGCAAAAATAATCGTAAACTGAGTGCTGAAGCTGTCAGGTATTCCGAAGATCTCCTGCAGACCGTAACTTGCCTGTAGTCCAAGGAAACCGAGCGGACCAATCGTACCGGCTGCTACAGCGATGACAGAGAAAGCGTCAACCACTGTACCGAACCAGCTGTCACGAAGCTTTTCACCGAAAATCGGATAAAGCAGCGTACGAGGCTTCATCGGCATACCTTTATGATAGTGACCATACATCATCACGACGGCACTGATCGTACCGAGAATCGCCCACGCCAGAAAGCCCCAGTGCATGAAGCTTTGTGCAAGTGCCGGGTTGATCGCCGCTTCTGTTCCTGCGTCAATCCCCATCCCGGACTGAGAAGGTGGGACCGTCAGGAAGTGCCACATCGGCTCTGCGGCTGCCCAGAACACGCCTCCACCAGCGAGGAGCGTAGCCATAATGATCGAGAGCCATTTATACAGCCCGATTTCTGGCTTATCCATGTTCCCCATTTTAATCTTTCCGTACTTAGAGAAGGCTAAGTACAACCCTACGAAGAATGTAGCAAGCATCAGTACTTGCCAGAATGCACCAAAGTACTTGGCTGACCACGCAAAGCTGCTGTTTACAATGGTCTCAATTAAACTAATATCAATAAGTGCTAACATAACGAAAAGGACAAGAAGCCCTCCGCTAATACCAAAGACCGGCCAATCGATGCGACCTGTTTGTTTTTGATTCATGATTATCTCCTTTGTTGTTCGATGTGTTTTAAAATCACAATGGTTGATATTATCACTTGTACATAGGCGTGTAAAGTGGAAACTATCCGAAGAAAATTCTGATTTGAAGGAGCATTGGAAGAACTGTTTATCTCTTCCATAAAGATGAGTATCTAAAAAGGTTACGCCTATTTAACGTAACCTTTTTTGCATTCATTTATTCCGCTTCATCATATTCGATTCCTTTATCTTTATGACGCTTCTGACAATCTGCACAAAGCTTAACCTCAGCTTCTTTTTTGGAAGTCAAAAGTCGTCCACAGCTACCGCATTTCCCGAATTCATTGGGGTTGGCCTGGAAACCTGGAAGTTCATTTTCTGGACCTGGCATTTCACAACATCCTCTCATTATAGACTTACCCTTTTTATTCCCTGAATGCCTCTATCTCAATCATCGCAACGCTTCTCTTGCTGCAGTCAGTCCGGAAAGGGTTACACCTAAGGTTCCGGCTCCAGGAAAAACCGTGTCCCCACAAAGGTAAACGCCGGGGATCCCAGACCTTACGGAGTAACTGTTCAACCAGCTGTATCTTCCCGTTGGTGCATAGCCACCTACTTTACCTTTGGAGCGTCGAAGCCATTTCTGAAAGGTGACCGGTGTTCCAGGCAGAACGAGATCAAGCCCAGCTTCAAAACCCGGGAAGTAGTGATCAACGGTTGCAATCAGCCGATCAGTCATTTCCTGCTTCTTGGTCTCATAGTCCTCTGCCTCCCACCACTGTTCGAGGTTCGTGTGCGTCGAAATCGTCAAGGACCTCTTCCCTTCCGGCGCCATTTGAGTGTCTTCCGCATCTGATAAAGACATCAAGAACTGACCGCCGTCATGAAGGTCATTCGGATGTTCCGGGTCAATAAACTGATGATATAACACATCCGTCCCGTCAAAAACAGAGGCATCCACACCCGCATGGATAATAAACGCCCCCCATGTCTCACGCTGCTCCTCTTTTTCCTGCTTGATCGTGGTCTGCTTCATCAAGTCTTCGGTGAGGGTATCCGCAAGGTTGTGAACGGAATGATTCAGAATTAACTGCTTCGCTTCAAATTGACTGTTCCGCTTAGAGTGCAGTATGAAATGCCCACCCTTTTTTTCAATTCGACGGATTGGATACCTCATAAACACTTCGTTCCCTTTGTCCTCTACATAACCCGCAAGCTGCTCCGCTACCGTGGCAAGTCCACCGTGCACAGCATACGCGCCTTTATGAAACGTCTGAAGCGCAGCATACCCGAGAAATGCCGGACAGTATTCAACGCTCGTCTGGACACTGTCCATTAATTCTCCATTTAAAAATGTCTGGAATCTCTCATGTTGATGAAGCTTATATTTTTTCAGACGATCATACACAGTTTGATTCATATAAGGAAGCAGCCTGAGCGAAGATGTGTTCACCATCGGAAGAAGGCGTGTCCAATCTTTGATGGTTTTCGGCGGAAACACAGGTCGGTAATCAAGCAGTTGATCGACGAGGCTCCCAACATAAAAGACCTCGTCATAGAAGGCTTGGATGGGAGAGGCAGCCTCGGGAAAGTGACGCTCGATCTCTTTATACCACTCCTGTTTTTCCTTGAAATAATGAATGACTCGATCCGGCATGTGGATATCCATGATCGGATTCAACAAGGTCATGGGAGGCTTCTCAATCTGTAGAGAATGATAGAGCTTATCGAAAACTCCCCCTGCTTCAAATCCCATGCCGACCGTCGCTCCTGATTGGAAGCGATAGCCGTTCCGCTCATACTTCCCCGCACTTCCTCCAAGTTCATTTGATGCTTCAAAAACAGCAACGTTCTTCCCATGCTTCGATAATTCAGCGGAAGCTGCCAGTCCGCCAAATCCAGCTCCTACGATTGCGACATCATACACCATGTTCATCCCACCCTTTTCGTTACGTATTCCCTTTATTCTCTCTAGCTTTTCGTTTCTTAGCACATTCGGGGAGAGCATCCATGCGACTCGCTTCAATGGGGGTGATTTTCTACTTTGAGAGGAGGTGGTGGTAAGAGAATTTCTTTATGTTCTCGACTTTCCAAGGGTTCTGCTACCTCGAAAAGGTGATTATATCTTTTTATCGACGTTTCTTTGACGTCTGAACCTCATAACGTCGATTATCTCCTTTTTATCGACGTTTCTTTGACGCCTGAACCTCATAACGTCGATTATCTCCTTTTTACCGACGTTTCTTTGACGTCTGAACCTCATAACGTCGATTATCCCCTTTTTATCGACGTTTCTTTGACGCCTGAACCTCATAACGTCGATTATCTCCTTTTTACCGACGTTTCTTTGACGTCTGAACCTCACAACGTCGATTATTTCCTTTTTATCGACGTTTCTTTGACGTCTGAACCTCACAACGTCGATTATCCCCTTTTTATCGACGTTTCAATGACTCCTGTACCTCGAAAGGTCGATTAAATCCTTACCGCCTACACAATCGCCTACAAAAAAAAGAGCGAGACTCAAAAAGCCCCGCTCTACCTGATCTTTTACTCGTCAAATGAAATCGCCCAGCTGCCGTTTCTCATGACAGGTTCGGTTGTTCCATCTTCCAGTAAACCATCAATATTCAGTTCGGCAGATCCCATCATGAAGTCAACGTGAGTCAGGCTGTCGTTCACACCTGCTTTGTCGAGTTGGTCTTCATCCATGTCAGAGCCGCCTTCCATGTTGTTCGGATACGCTTTTCCTAAAGCAAGGTGGCATGATGCGTTCTCATCATAAAGCGTATTGTAGAAGATCAGTCCGGATTGAGAAATCGGTGACTCGTGAGGAACGAGCGCCAATTCACCCAACCTGCGTGCGCCTTCATCTGTATCAAGCAGGTGCTGAAGGGTTTCTTCTCCTGCTTCCGCTTTGAAGTCCACGACTTTTCCTTCTTTGAACGTTACGCTGAAGTTGTCAATGACATTTCCGCCGTAGTTAAGAGGCTTCGTGCTTGCAACGGTTCCGTTCACTCCGTATTTATGAGGAGCCGTGAAGACTTCTTCTGTCGGCATGTTCGGGTTGAACTGTACGCCGCCTTCCACCGTCTTCGAAGGGCCGCCTTTCCAAATGTGACCTTTTGGCAGGTCTACTTCAAGGTCTGTACCCGGCGCTTTATAGATCAGCTTCTGATATTGCTTTTTATTCAGGTACTCGCGGGCTTTAATAAGGGTCTGATTATGCTCTTCCCAGGCCGCCACTGGATTGTCACGATCGACGCGGACGATGCTGAAGATTTGTTCCCACAGCTTCTTCACAGCAGTTTCTTCGTCTTCTCCAGGGAAAATTTTCTGAGCCCATGCTGGAATAGGGATACTAACGATGGACCATTGGATACGGTCGTTCATCGTATAGCCGCGGAATGTAGACATCGCTTCTGCTCTCGACTTGTTGGCTGCTGCTACTTTCCCAGCGTCGATTCCTTTAAGTAGGTCTGGATCTGTCGAACGTACGGAAAGGATGGCCGCTCCATTCTCTGCGAAGTATGTGAACTTATCTTTCTGCCACTCCGGTACCTCAGACAAGGTCTCCTGATCGGCATGTTCGTACTTCATGCGTGTAAGCTCATCATCACCCCAGTTGATGTGAACATCTTTCGCTCCCATTTCGAACGCTTTTCTCGCGATAACGCGCGTGAACGCTGCGCCTTCGATGGTCGAGTTGATCATTAAGTATTGGTCTTGCTGCAGATTTACGCCTGTTCTAAGGGCTAGGTCTGCATATTTTTCAAGCATTTCCTGACTTGGCATGTACATGTTTTATGTCCTCCTTCATCTGTTGTATCCGTATTCATTATTCCATATTTGTTCCTTATTCACAAAAAGAAGCGACTGAGACAAATTTCTAAGGTCTTACCATTTCCCCTATTTCGTCGTGGCACTTATCGGTTCGCTGGGATTGAGAGAAACAACTCACTTTCCACCGGCGGCCAGTGAGATTCCTCCTTCGCTTACTGCGGGATTTCCCCCTGCCCTCCATTCCGGTAAGAGTCTCCTCGTATCTCCAACTCCTTTACAAAAAGAAGTATGAACTTCTGCTCAATGCGTATCCACTAGAATTCAGCATTCTAACCAAAAAGAAAACCGGACGCAGCATGGAATGATTGCGTCCGGTTTCTTCTCTATAAAAATTCAACGGTCTGTAAAACTACTATTAATCATATTGAAGAATTGTTGATACATGGGAAACAAATTACTGGTTCATCTCTTCGACAATGAGAGACAGTTCTTCCCATCGTTCCATTTTGGCTTCGAGTTCCTGCTCTACCTGTTCCTGTTTGGCGTAGAGTTCTTGGACTTTTTCACTGTCGCTGGAATGGGTTTCGACGTCTTCTGCGACTTGTTCGAGCTGGGATTCCAGCTCTGCGATATCGTCTTCAATCGTTTCCCATTCTCGTTTCTCATTGTAGGAAAGTTTGCGTTTTCGGTTGTTACGGCGTGTTTCCTCTTGAGCTGAGGCTTCTTTTCTTTTCTCTTCGACCGCTCTCTTTTCTTGTTTTCTTGTATCCAGGTAATCGGAGTAGTTTCCTTGGAACCGGCGGACGTGACCCTCTCCTTCGAAGGCAAGCAGGCGGTCGACGACGCGGTCTAAGAAATAACGATCGTGGGAGACGGTGATGACGACCCCTGGGAACTGTTCCAGATACTCTTCTAAAATACTTAATGTCTCCGTATCCAAGTCGTTCGTCGGTTCATCTAGGAAAAGAACATTCGGCTCGCTCATCAGGACACGAAGCAAGTAAAGGCGACGGCGTTCTCCTCCTGACAGTCTGCGGATGTACGTCCACTGCTGAGACCTTGGGAAGAGGAAGCGTTCCAGCATTTGTTCAGCTGTAATCTCGTCTCCATCAGCCGTATGAATGACTTCTGCTACTTCTTTAATATATTCAACAACCTTAAGCGACCCATCAATCTCTTGATGATCCTGTGTGTAATACCCGATTTTCACCGTCGAGCCAACGTTTATATCCCCACTGTCCGGCTGGATTCGGTCTGCCATAATATTCAGCAGCGTCGTCTTGCCTGAGCCGTTAGGTCCGATAATCCCTAGACGTTCCCCTGGTACGACCAAGTAGTCCAAGTCATTTACAATCGTCTGCGTTCCGAAGGCATGAGTGACTCCTTCAAGCTCCAGCACCTGCTTTCCGAGGCGCTTGGAACCGATGGCCATATCCACCTGTTCCTGATCCGTGTTGAAAGAGGTCTCTTTCATCTCTTCTACACGTTGGATGCGGGCCCTCTGCTTCGTACCACGTGCCTTCACTCCGGCTTTCAGCCAAGCCAGTTCACGTTTTAACGTATTTTTGTGTTTCTGCTCTGCCTGAAGTTCCTGTTC
The DNA here is from genome assembly GCF_020171725.1 of Halobacillus litoralis. GTDB lineage: Bacteria > Bacillota > Bacilli > Bacillales > Halobacillaceae > Halobacillus > Halobacillus litoralis_F. Next base: position 243,161 of record NZ_JAIVAJ010000005.1, read on the forward strand.
TTCTCGTTCTGCCCTCTTTTCTAAAAAGGTTTCATAGTTCCCTTCATAGATATAAAGACTTCCCCGCTCAAGCTCGTAAATCAAGTTCGTAACGCGGTTCAAGAAGTAACGGTCGTGCGTAACAATCATCAATGAGCCTTTATAAGACGACAAATACTCCTCAAGCCACTCAATCGTTTCATTGTCCAGATGGTTGGTCGGCTCATCCAGTAATAAAAGATCCGCTGGCTGGATCAGAGCTTTTGCAATCGCCACTCTTTTCTTCTGACCACCAGAAAGCTCACGAACTTTTTTCTGGTACCCTTCAATGCCAAGCTTCGACAAAATCGTCTTAGCTACGGTGTTTGCTTCCCAAGCCTCTGTCTCATCCATCTTTTGTTGAAGAGAAAGCATACGCTCCTGAACAGACGTATTCTCAGGGTCTGACGACAGCTCTTGGAGGACCTGCTCATATTGGCGCATCGTCCTCATCATCTCCGAGTCCCCATAATAGATCTGTTCAAGTACAGTCAGGTCTTCTTCAAGGTCCGGTTCCTGCGGCAGGTACTCGACCGTGAAATCTTTCGCGTGGTCCATCGTCCCTTCATCCATGGACTCGATGCCTGCCAATACTTTCAGCAAGGTCGATTTGCCTGTTCCGTTCACTCCGATCAGACCGATCCGCTGATGATTGGTTACGGTAAATGATATATGATCAAATAAATCTTTATCTCCAAAACTCTTCGTCAGTTGTTCGACTTGCAACATACTCATATGAGCTCATCCTTTTCACAAAAATGCTGAACCTATCATATCACATTCAAGTGCACTGGACGTGATAGGGGTTCTAAACCAAAAGAAAAACCCAGGACATCGTAATGCCCTGAGTTCTCCATTATTCACCCATCTTCTTCTGCTCTTCATGAGAAGCAATGTCCTGATCCCTGCGCCAATACTCCATTCCTTTTACGCCTGGTAAATGGTCTTGGTAGAAGATCGGATCTTTCCCCTCTTTACGCTGTCTGGCATAGTCTTTCATGGCTTTGAAAGCGACAGGAGACAGGAGGGTAATTGCATATAAGTTAATGAGAATCATAACCCCCATCGACAAGTCCGCTAAAGACCAGACGATTTCAAACTTCGCTAACGCTCCGAACATCACCATCCCAAGTACAGCAAGACGATAGATGAAGATATTCGTGGAGCTTTTCTTAATGAATTCAATGTTCGTTTCCCCGTAGTAGTAATTTCCGATGATCGAACTGAAAGCAAACAGGAAGATCGCAATGGCAATGAAGATGGAAGCCCATGCCCCGACCTCTGACTCAAACGCCATCTGCGTAATGACGATTCCATCCGCGTCCGGGTTATCTAAGTAACTACCTGAGAACAAAATAATGACAGCTGTTGCACTACAAATAAGTAAGGTGTCTGTAAATACGCCAAGCGTTTGAATCAGACCCTGCTTGACCGGGTGTGTCACTTCTGAAGTGGCCGCAGCGTTAGGCGCACTCCCCATTCCTGCTTCGTTCGAGAATAGACCACGCTTGATCCCGATCAGAATCATTGCTCCAAACGTACCCCCTGCAATTTCTCTGAAACCGAACGCTCCTTGGAAAATTTGAGCGAGCATCGTTGGTACTTCAGAGGCATTGATAATCAAGACGTACAGAGCCATGATGATGTAGAGAATGGCCATGACGGGAATAATGTATTGAGTTACTTGGGCAATACGCTTGAGCCCTCCGAAGATAATCAAAGCTGAAATGATAACAAGAATCGTCCCCATCAGTAATCGATTCACGTCAAACGAGTTTTCAAAAGCGAGACGAATCGTATTGGACTGCACTGCACTGAATACAAGTCCGTAAGTAAAGGTGATTGTCACGGCGAAAGCAATCCCGAGCTTACGGTTATTCAACCCTTTTTCCATGTAGTAAGCCGGGCCACCGCGGTATTGATCTTTATCCGGCACTTTATAAACCTGTGCCAGTGTACTTTCGATAAAGCTGGATGCACCGCCGACAACGGCAACGATCCACATCCAGAATACAGCCCCTGGTCCACCTACAGCAATCGCAGCAGCTACACCGGCGAGGTTCCCTGTACCAACACGGGATGCTGTACTGATCGCGAACGCCTGAAACGGAGACGTACCTTTCTTCCCTTCTGCAGAAATCGCCCTTTTATCAAATAAGACACGGACCATTTCGGGAATATAGCGGAACTGCACAAAGCGGAACTTGATGGAAAACCATAAGCCTAACCCTAACAATGCGTAGACGATTATCCATCCCCAAAATAGATTGTTCAGCCAATCTAGAGCAGACTGAATCATTTCTACACCTCCAAATGCTATTTATTACCAACTGTGTTCCCCTCATCCTCTGAGAAAAAACACACTCACCAAATATTTATATAGATTATTCCAATAAAACACTTTACTAATAAAAAGCGCTAAAATCAATGGTTGATCTTTTCCAACTAGAGGAAAGGTCAGTCTTTTCAAAAAAATAACTATTGACTTGAGAAACATTTTCATTACAATGGTAATTGGGATTGAAAATCAGTATCAATTAAATGTTACATAAGGAGCGTATCAACGATGAAGAAATGGTTTTTATTCAGCTTAATCCTTCTACTCACTGTGCTTGCTGCATGCGGCAATACGGAAGAGCCACAGGAAGAATCAAGCAGTAACGATCAAGAAGAAACAGAACAGGAAACAGCAGAAAATGAAACAGAAAACGAAACGAATGCCTCCGAAGAAATCGGCGGAGAAGTGAACTTATACACTGGTCGTCACTACGAAACGGACCAAGAGCTTTATGACAAGTTTACAGAGCAGACGGGTGTCAAAGTAAACGTCATCAAAGGGGACGATGACGAACTGATCGCACGTATGGCTCGTGAAGGAGAAGCTTCTCCAGCGGACTTACTGATCACAGCGGATGCCGGTCGTCTATACCGCGCCCAAAGTCAGGACCTTCTACAATCTGTAGACAGTGAAGTATTGAATGAGAACGTACCAGAGAACCTTCGTGAAGAAAGCGGACAGTGGTTCGGTTTGACGAAGCGTGCACGTATTATTGCTTACAACAAGGAAACTGTGAACCCGGAAGAGATTCAAACGTACATGGACCTAACAAACGAAGAGTTCCAGGACAAAGTATTGATTCGTTCTTCTTCCAATATTTATAACCAGTCTCTTCTCGCGTCTATGATTGCACTTGAAGGAGAAGAAACGGCGAAGCAATGGGCAGAAGGAATCGTCAATAACATGGCCCGCGAACCGAAAGGTGGAGACCGCGACCAAGCGAAAGCAGTCGCTGCCGGTGAAGGTGATTTAGCCGTTATGAACACGTACTACCTAGGAAAAATGCTGAATTCTGAAGATGCTGAAGAAGTGAAAGTCGGCGAACAACTTGGTGTGATCTTCCCGAACCAAGATTCTACAGGGGCTCACGTCAACATCAGCGGAATCGGAATGGCAGCAAGCTCTAAGAACACAGAGCAAGCTCAGGCACTAATGGAGTTCCTAACAACAGAAGAAGCACAGAAACAGTTTGCAGAAGCGAACTATGAGTACCCGGTAAACCCGGATGTCGCTCCATCTGAACTTCTTCAAAGCTGGGGAGAATTCGAAGCACAGGATATCAACCTGTCTCAGCTTGGTGAAAACAACGATGCTGCTATCAAGATCATGAATGAAGTGGGTTGGAAATAATCCACCATGCGCCGCTCTACTCGAGCGGCGCACTTTTTATATACAAAACAATTGATAATTGTTATCATTGATATTAGTGTTCCATGTTGAATCATGTGTATTTGAACAAAGGTATATATGATTCAAGGTTGAACAGAAACTGTAGATGGTAAGGGACGTGTAAGGGTTGAAATGGCTCAGGAAACTACCAGGATATATGAACATATGGACGTGGCTCAGCCTGATCATCGTCGTTCTGATTCTATTGCCGAACGTCACGATTTTCATAAATTTCTTTACACAGGAGGCAGAAAACTGGGGACACATACAGGAATTTATTCTCCCCGACCTCTTGAAGAATACCAGCTTATTAATGGTCTTTACCGGGATTTTATCGATTCTGATTGGGACGAGCCTGGCCTGGCTCACATCAGCTTACGATTTCCCGATGAAACGCTTTTTCAAGTGGGCGCTTATTCTGCCTCTTGCAATCCCTCCCTACATCGCAGGGTACACGTATAATGGGATTTTAAATTACACGGGAGTCATTCAAACGACACTCCGGAACCGCTGGGGGATGGAAGTCGATCAGAAGTACTTTGATATCTTGACGCTTCCAGGTGCCGTATTCATTTTCACACTGTTCCTTTATCCATATGTGTACACGATCACACGGGCTTTTCTAGCGAATCAATCGGCCTCGATTATTGAAAATGCACGGTTGCTTGGACGGAATGCGTGGGAGATCTATTTCCGGATCGTGCTTCCCATTTCGCGCGGAGCCATTGTAGGTGGTGTCAGCCTCGTCCTGCTTGAGGTGCTGAATGACTACGGCCTTGTGCAGTATTTCGGAGTTCCCACCTTCAGTACAGCCATTTTTCAAACATGGTTTGGGATGAACGACTTAACATCGGCTATTAAATTGTCGGCCACTTTAATGTTCATCGTTTTCGGAATCTTAGTACTAGAGAAAGTATTGCGCGGACGAAAGAAATACAGTTACTCCAACGCGAAAGTACGTCCTCTGACTCCAATAACATTGAAGGGCGGGAAAGCCTGGGCTGCGTTCAGCTATAGCCTGATCGTCTTTTCACTCGGATTCCTTATTCCTTTTATCCAACTTGTTGACTGGATGTTCCTGACGTACGACAAAATAGCATCGCCAGAATTCACATCACTGATTACCAACTCACTTGTGGTGTCCTTTATCGGTGCTGCTATGATTGTCGTGTTTGCTGTCATTATCGCGAATTTCGCACGCATGCATCACAGCATCGTCTCGAAGTCAGCGGCCAGAGTGACCATCCTCGGGTATTCGATTCCCGGTGCGGTCATTGCAGTAGGAATCAGTACCGTGTTCATACAAATCGACCAAGTGCTGTTCGGTTTTTACGATATGATCGGCATAACGCCTACACTGGCGTTGAGTACGAGCCTGTTTATGCTTATTTCCGCATACGTTATCCGCTTCCTGGCTGTCGGGTACAATTCCATCGAGTCAGGATTTGATAAAGTCGGAAACAAGTTCACCGAGGCATCAAGAATGCTCGGGATGAACGTCACCAAGTCCTTTTTCAAGGTGGACGCCCGAATGATCAGAGGTTCGCTTGTCAGCGCGTTTATCCTTGCGTTTATTGAGATCCTGAAGGAACTTCCCTTGACCCTGATCCTGCGTCCGTTTAATTTTGACACGTTGTCCACAAAGGCCTTCCAATATGCAAGTGATGAACAGATTCACGAAGCGTCGCTTGCTTCGATCATCATCGTCTTGATTAGTGGCGTCGCGATTTATGTTTTCCATCAAGTTTTAGAAAAGGAGCAGAATTGATATGTTTGTTCAAATCAAAGACCTTTGCTTTAGTTATGGAAAAGAGAATACCATTCAGAACTTCAACTTATCGATAAACCAAGGACAGATTGTCTCGATTTTAGGTGAAAGCGGCAGTGGAAAAAGCACCGTACTCCGCCTGCTTTGCGGATTAGAAACGCCGAACCGTGGAGAAATTTCGATTGGTGGAGACGTTATGACCGATGACCGCCGCTTCGTTTTACCGGAGAAGCGCGGGATCGGCATGGTCTTCCAGGACTATGCGCTTTTCCCTCATATGACGGTCGCTGAAAATATTCAATTCGGACTGAAAGGCTACGGCAGAAAAGCCAAGAAGCAACGGACGGATGAAGTGCTGGAGCTCGTGAACATGACGACGTTAGCCAAGCGCTACCCCCATGAATTAAGTGGCGGTCAGCAGCAGCGAATCGCTCTTGCACGTGCCCTCGCACCGAAGCCATCTCTTCTTCTATTGGACGAACCGTTCAGTAATCTGGATGCAGACCTGCAGATCAAAATTCGGAGTGAACTGAAGGAGATCATCAAGCAAACGGGTACCACCTCTATATTCGTCACCCATGACCGTGAAGACTCCAAGGCGATTGCGGACCGGATCATCACGATGCGTGACGGCTCTGCTTATGACTGGGATTCGATCTGTACAATCAAATCCGAATTCCCTGAAGAGCAGTGGACGACTGTCCAATAAGGCCGGTTGATGGGTAACGGGACAAAGAGCGGTACTTTTTATGGCTCACAGTCCCATTAAAATGTGATCGGGACTGTGAGCGTTATACCTCTGTGGTTCCTTGTCCTATTAGAGCGTTATTGGGACTATCAATGCCTTACCACCATGGCTCCTTGTCCCATTAGAGCGTTATTGGGACTATCAATGCCTTACCACCATGGCCCCTTGTCCCATTAAAGCGTTATTGGGACTATCAATGCCTTACCACCATGGCTCCTTGTCCCATTAGAAAATAATTGGGACAAGGATGAGCCCTACACCACTCAGCTTGTCCGAATACACTATCGCATCAAAAAAAGAAGCCCTGCTACCACCTGGTAGTAGGGCTTCTCTGTTATGAACGGTCCATCCAAGGTAAGCCTGTACCGAATTTCTCGGCAAGCTCTTTCGATTCTTTTCTACGTTCTTTACGGTGAAGGCGACGGCGTTCAGCACCTTCGTGCAGCCATTTCTCCTGTTCCGATTCTGGATACACGCCTGGAACCGGTGTCGGTTCGTTGTTTTCATCTACTGCCACCATCGATAAGAAGGCGGTCGCACAGACTTTCCGGTCTCCAGTAAGTAAATTTTCCGTGATGGCTTTGACAAACACTTCCATGGAGGTGTTGTGGGTGGCCGTTACGAAGGCTTCCAGACAGATCGTATCTCCTTCAAATACCGGCTGAAGAAAGTCGACGGAGTCCGTAGACGCGGTTACGACCGGCTTTCGACAGTGTCTGACGGAGGCAATCGCCGCGACGTCATCAATATAGGCCATCAGCTTTCCTCCGAAAAGAGTGCCGTGGCTGTTCGTATCTGGTGGGAGTACGTGGGAATTCTTTACGGTTAGTGATTCAATACAAGGTTTTGATTCCATATCTTTTCCATCCTCTCTTTGATGCCTTTTTCTTATGCTTATTATACCATGCTAGTCGGAAGGCAATTCGATTTCGAAAACAGCCCCTGATTCGTTATAGGCTTTGATCGATCCTCCGCTCCTCTCGACAATGGCTCTCGATATCGCAAGGCCCAGTCCTGTTTCCCCGCCTTTTCCTTTCATGAAACGTTCAAACAGCTGCGAGAGAAGTTCTTGCGGGATTCCCTCTCCATCATCGCTGACCTTAACGACCAGGGATTGATTCTTTTCGAATGTCTCCACCCTCACCTCATGTTCGGCGTGACGGATGGCGTTACTGATGATGTTGATGAAGGCCTGCAGAACCCGCTCGTGGTCCACTTCGGCATAAAAGGATTCATCGGTTTGTATGGACAAGGCGACTCCTTTTTCCTGTGCAAGTGGGAGTAGACGGTCATGTGCTTGCGTCACTAAACTCATGATGTCCGTTCGTTCCGGATGATAGACATCTTCACTGCTGTCTAATTTGGCGAGCAGAATCATTTCATTTACGATTTTCTTCAATCGTTCGGTCTCGCTGATCATGACGTTATAGCCTTTTTCCGCTGCCTCCCCTTCGAAGATGCCGTCGCGTATCCCTTCTGCGTAACCTTGAATCGACTGCAGGGGGGTCTTCAATTCATGAGAAGCGTTTTGGAAGAACTGCTTCTGGCTGTGAATGTATCGGGAAAGCTCACTCGCCATATTCCGGACGCTCTGCTCTACTTCTTTGATCTCACCCGTTGCTTCGACGGCTTCAAGCTGGTCGAACTGCCGTTTCTCGATTTTCTTCAATTCGAGCTTCAATCGGGACAGAGGCGTGACCAACCTTCGTGTGAAAAAGTAGCTGATCAATACGGCTAAGATTAATCCGATTAAGATGACGACAATCATTCGAAGCGCGAATACTGATTGTACGGCTTGAAGATCGTTCAGAGGAGTCGCCATGACGAGCACTTGGTCGCTCCGCGGAGACAGTGGGAAATCATAAACGACGAAGCGCTCTCCCCCGCCTGCCCACACTTCCTGATTGACGAGTTCTCCTTCATATCTTAGCACCCACTCCTGTGCTATGTTCGCAGGCATTGTCCGAAAAAGGATCACATCCTCCTCTTGATTGAACAGAAGCATCGGATAGTTGCGGTCCTGAACAAGTTGCGATAATGTAGGTCCGCTGGATGGGCTTTGATCGTTGATGACATCAATCAGGATGTCAGCCCGTGCCTCGAGCTGCCGCCTTTCATCTAAGATCAGCATGTCCATTAATAAGGAATAAATAAAGAACGCTGTAATCGTCATCAAAACGAGAATCAAAGCGGTGAATGCTGCATTCAATTGATAGTGCAGCTTCATGAAGACTGTCCTCTCAGCCGGTAGCCGTGACCCCATACTGTCTCGATCGGCACGTCTTTCATTTTCTTACGCAGTCTTTTCACTAAATCATCGACCGCTCTGTCGCTGCCAAAGTAATCGTCCCCCCATACACGGACGAGTAGTTCTTCCCTTGAGAAGGCACGGTTTTGCTGTGAGGCCAGAATCTTAAGAAGCTCGAATTCTTTCGTCGTGACATCGATTTCCTTCCCTTGAAAATAAGCACGACGCTCTGATTCATTCAGCTCCAGGTCTCCCGCTTGAATCCGGTCCGACTCCTGCTCAGGCTGCATCACCTGCCACCTTTTCAAATGTCGTTTGACCCGGGCGACCAGCTCTCTTGGGCTGAACGGTTTCGTTAAGTAATCATCTCCGCCGAGCTCAAGTCCTATAATCTTGTCCACTTCTTCATCTTTTGCTGAAATGATGATAATGGGAACTTCAGAAGTCTGCCTGACCCGCTTACAGAATTCATAACCATCCATTCCAGGCAGCATGATATCAAGCACCCATAGGTCCGGCGACTCTTTTTCGAAAATGTCCCATGCTTCTTCAGCCGTTTCCACCGCCTGAACGACATACCCTTCTTTCTTTAAATAGCCTTCGACAATATCACGGATGTTCGGGTCATCCTCGACGAGTCCAATGAACTGATCCATGGTCATCCCCCTTCCTATCGATTTGTTTTTCTATTTTCTCATAGATTCCATCACTTCTCCCTCTTTACACACTTATTCCACATTTTCTCCAAATTCATTCCATAGGTGATCCGTAGAATAAGAATTGTCAGAGGGAAACAGCCAAGAAAAAAAGCGATGGGCCTCTTAGCAGCTATGGTGAATCCGGCTCTCGCTTTCCATCAATATAAGTACTCTAAGCTCTAGAAAGGAGTTACTTGTCAGCTATGATGAATAACGAAGAGAAGAAGAATCAGAGAAACTACAAACGTTCTGGATTAGCCTTTAGTGTGCTGGGAGCCATCGTCGCAGTCTTCACTGTTACGACAGTCTTCCAATGGCAGGGTATTTCCGTAGATATTAATACAAGTCCACCGACAGCACAAGCCAATGAGTTAGATCTTGGTCAGAGCCAAAATGCTGTATCCCAAGCCATCGATGAAACATCGAAAGCGGTGGTGGGCGTAAGTAATATTAAAAATTCCCAAAAAGCCGGCACAGGATCTGGGGTCATCTATAAAGAAGATGGAGATCAAGCATTTGTCGTCACGAATCATCACGTCGTAGAAGGGGCTTCATCCCTTGAAGTCATTTTGAGTGATGGCGCGAAAGTAGATGCCGAATTAATGGGCAGTGACCCACTCACAGACCTAGCCGTTTTACAAATAGATAGCGAACATGTCGAAAAGGTTGCAGAATTCGCGAACGCCGATGATGTAGCGGTCGGTCAAACAGCCATTGCGATCGGTAACCCGCTGGGCATGGAATTCGCAGGTTCCGCTACGAAAGGGATTGTCAGCGGTCTTAACCGTAATATTCCGGTAGATATTAACGGAGACCGACAGCCAGACTGGCAAACGGAAGTGATTCAGACAGACGCAGCCATTAACCCAGGTAATAGTGGCGGTGCTCTGATCAACCTTCAAGGTGAAGTCATCGGAGTCAACTCGATGAAAATCGCCAAGGAAGAAGTTGAAGGCATTGGATTCTCCATCCCTATGAATGTAGCGAAGCCAGTCATTGAAGACTTAGAAACAAACGGTGAAGTGGAACGCCCTTACATGGGAGTTTCTCTCCAAGACGTCGCCCAAGTCCCTCAGGCAGCTCTGCAGCAGCAATTGAACCTTCCTGCTGATGTTACACAAGGTGTAATCGTCAGAGGAGTAGAGCAAGGTTCCGCCGCTGCGGACGCTGGACTCAAGCAGTTCGACGTCATCACCGAAGTGAACGGCGAACAAGTCGAATCACTTATGGACCTTCGCCAATTCCTTTATAACGAAACAGAAGGTGGCGAAACGGTCGAACTGACGGTGTACCGTGACGGTCAACCGTCAACTGCAGAACTCACGCTTTCCTCCCAGTAAAGGAAAGACGTTAGAGAGGGTTTCCCTCCCTCTCTCTAATAAAACCCATACAACCTCTCTTGAAAGAAGAGCGCTCCGTCTTATGACAGAGCGCTCTTTTTGTTTGGATTATAGGATTGGAGAAAGCAGACGTGAGATGGCTTCTTTGAAGCGGATCCATTTCGATCTTGATTGGTAGAGCTTATACGTCAGTTCAGACGAGTCGACCATATCCTCGTGAAAACGGTCGGCGAGAACTTCTGCAATTTCAGGATGATATAAGAATGCGTTGGCTTCGAAGTTCAGACGGAAGCTTCGTACATCGATGTTTGCCGTGCCGACGGATGCGATTTCACCGTCTACTACAATGGTTTTAGCGTGAAGGAATCCTTTTTGATAGACATAAACGGAAGCCCCCGCCTGCAGCATGTCTCCGATATTCGAGAACGTCGCCCAGTACACAAACGGGTGATCCGGCTTATTCGGAATCATGATCCTGACGTCGACTCCAGACAAAACCGCAATGCGCAGTGCGTCAAGCAGACTGTCATCTGGAATGAAATAAGGCGTCTGGATGTAGACATATTCTTTCGCGGACATGATCATCTTCATATAGCCGTGCTTAATCTGTTCCCAGTCGGAATCCGGGCCGCTTGAGACAATCTGCATGCCGACGTCCCCTTTGGATTCCGCGTTGTAAAAACGGTCTTCATATAAAATATCCTTACGGGAGGCCTGATTCCAGTCGAGAATGAAGCGCGTCTGCATGTGGTTGACCGCTCCACCTTCCACTCGTAAGTGCGTATCCCGCCAGTAGCCGAATCTCTTATTGAACCCTAAGTATTCATCCCCGATGTTGAACCCGCCGATGTATCCTACTTTTCCATCAATGATGGCAAGCTTACGGTGGTTGCGGTAATTGATTTTCAAGTTCACCTTCGGGACGAGGGAAGGGAAGAATGCTTCTACATCCCCACCTGCATCTTGAATGCGTTTCACGAATTTGCGACTTAAAAGACGCGAACCCATGTCATCATACAGCAGCTTGACTTCTACACCCTGCTTCGCCTTTTCGATCAGTGCGTTGGCAAGCCGCTCCCCGAGATTGTCATGGCGCACAATATAGTAAAGCAGATGCACATGGTCCTCTGCCTGTTTAATATCCTCAATCAGAGCGTGGAATTTCTTCTGTCCGTCGGTAAACAGCTCCACCTCATTATCCTGTGAGAGAAGTGCATCATTATTCTTCAGATGCATGTAAATCAAGTCTTCATACTTCTCCATCGCAGGATGATGCACCTCGAAGGTATCCTCTTTAATTGCGTTCAGCTGTTCCTGAACAGAGGTGAGCAGTCCGAGCCTGCTCTTTTTATCCCACGTAAAGATTTCTTTTTTGCTGAGCCTGCGTCCGAAGATTAAGTAGAGTAAGAATCCTGCAATCGGAAGAAACAACAAAACCATCAACCACGCCCAAGTGGCACTGGCATCTCTCCGCTCTAAGAAGATGATGGCTAATGCCAATAGTACGTTCAAGAAAAGGATAAAACTCAATATATAAGGAAAAAAGTTCACTTGGCACACCAACCTTCATTTAACAAGTCATAGAGGGAACCATTCTATCACTTATACCTATCTTACCTTCAAAAAAGAAGAGATATGCTCCCTATTCAAAGCATACCTCTTTTCTCTTCATGATTCATTCATTTTTCATTAAAATTCCAGCTTCTTTCAATTCGTCGATCGCTTCCTCTAAAGCCTCTTTGCTTTCAGAGGCAATCGTGTGGGTGTGAATGCCGCCTGTTAACTCCAGTAAGAAGGACGCATTCGTTGACTCCACCTGTCCGATAAATTTCTTGACGTCACGTCGGTTGGAGATTCTAAGCTGAGCTGTCAAATCTCCGTAGATCGGATGCTCGACGACGACATCTTGTACATAAACGCCATGATCCACTAAGATGTTCAATTCATCCTCTGTCTCATCTGCATCGTGCTGACAGACAATTGTTCGCTGATAGGCCAGTTCATCTTTTGCATCGGTCATAAACAGATACCCCTGGCTTGTCGCTACAATTGGTTCATTTCGAGCTTTCAACAATGAAACATCTCCTACGATAACTTGCCTCGTTACGTTCATTTCTTCGGCCAATGAACTTCCTGTGACGGGCGTTCCGCGCTGTTTCAACAGAGTTAGGATGTGTTCTCTTCGTTCACTTGCTTTCATTTTTTTGGATGATTGACTCATAGACAAACGGCTCCTTCGTGCAATTTACATAACGTTATCTTACCACAAGAGATGGGACTTCCGGAAGAGATAGGACATGTCTCTTATTCGTACTGAAATCCGGACAGCTTCCATTGCTCAATAGAGAATGTGGATGCCCCAAGGGAAGTGAATAGAATATGCTCTTCCTCAGGCTGTGGATAGATCCTGGATGTAAATACTTCTTCTCCGTCGTTCACAAAGATCTCAAGTGTGGAATGGTCGATGAACATGCGGATGTTGTTCAAGCCATCCGGAAGCGCAACACGGCGGAATTCCGTTTTCTCCTTATCTTCCAGATGAGGTCTTGATAACGTCATAACCCCATCCTTATAACTTAGTGACGCGTATTGGAATAATTCAATGGCAAACTGCTCTCCGATTGATTCGAAGTCGATATTCAGCTCGATGCTTCTTCCTTGAATACCGCGGACTGCTTTCTGATCATTTTCAATCGTAATGGATGAATGGAGAAGAACCGGCCCTCTCATATCCTTGAATTCATCAAGCGGCTGTTGAATGATCTTCTGTCCGTTCCATGTCAGCTGCCTCGGTATCGTCAAGCAGTGAATCCACTCTTTTTCAACTGTCGGGTGAGCCTGCTCATATTGATCAGGTACTCCCATCCAGCCGATCAGAATCCGACGTCCTTTTTCATCTACGGTTGTCTGGGGAGCATAAAATTCAAATCCACGATCCAATTCCGTGAAGGCGCCATGTTCAAGCTTCGGTGCTTGATAATCGAGTTCACCTGCAAAGTATCCGCTTTGATAGACGTTGGCATAATTCATTCCGTCTTCTTCAAGACCCTGAGGGGAAACGATCAAGACTTCCTGACCGTCTAAATCGAAGACGTCCGGGCATTCCCACATGAATCCGAATTCGCCCATGTTTCCTTCTTTGCTCCCCGTAATCGGACCTAGAAAATCCCACTCCGTCAAATTCTCCGAACGGAACAGAACCGCTTTTCCTTGCTCCTCTTCGCTTTGGGCACCGATGACCATGTAGAAGTGGTCGTCATGCTCCCAAACTTTCGGATCTCGGAAGTGAGGCGTATAGCCGGCAGGCAGCTCTGCGACTACTCCCTTTTTCTCAAAGTTGATGCCGTCTTCTGACACAGCGAGACACTGATACGTTTCACGATTGCCGTTCTCGTCTTTTACATTTCCTGTGTAAAATAAGTACAACTTCTCTTCATGAACGATCGCACTGCCCGAGTAGACACCATTTTTGTCAAACCAGTCCGACGGTGTTAAGGCAGGCTTCTCATGGGTGTAGTTGACGAAATCTTTGGTCGTATAATGCCCCCAGAACTTGGCACCGTGACCGGTATCAAACGGCATCCACTGATAGAAAATATGATACGTGTCTCCCCACTGCACAAAACCGTTCGGGTCATTCAGCAGGCCGACTGGTGGCATAAGGTGATAGTTTAAACGGTAGGGATCCGCTTCGACTGTTTCTGTATGCTTCTGTACTTCTTCTTCTGCTAGCTGTCGTAACTCCTGGTCTCGTTCTGCCATTCGATCGCCTCCTATTTCAAGTATCCGTCGACTTCATCGCGTGTCGGAAGAGCCGTCATCGCGCCCTTCGTCGATGCAGCTAAAGCTCCGGATACGCTCGCAAATTTCGTGATTTCTTCCAGTTCTGTAAGGGTCAGCTCTGACGTCGGCTTGTTCCGTTCACTCAATTGGTAAAGCAGACCTGAAACGAACGCATCGCCCGCTCCCGTCGTATCGACAGCTTGTACTTTCATGGCAGGAACAACAGTGTGCCCCTCTTTCGTGAACACATGACTCCCTTCCGCTCCGAGCGTGACATACAAGACAGGAATGTCATAATGGGACAGCTTCTCGACCCCTTTTTCAATATCCGTTTCACCTGTCAGGAATTCAAGCTCTTCTTCAGAGATCTTCACAATATCCGCCTCTGCAAGCATCGATTCAATCGTCTCTTTGGCCTGCTGTTCAGATTCCCAAAGGCCGAGACGTAGATTTGGATCGTAGGAAACAATGACGCCGTTCTCTTTTGCAAGCTTGACGGCTTCTTTCGTTGCCGAGCGTGAAGGCTCATTGATCATTGAAATCGAGCCGAAGTGAAAGACGTTATGGCTTTCAAACAGGGAAGCATCCACTTCCTCTTTTTCTAAGAAACGATCCGCACTTGGGTCAATGTAGAAGTCAAAGCTACGCTCCCCGCTCTCATCAAGCGTGACGAATACAACGCCGGTCCGAATGTCCTTTGTAAACAGCATATTTTCTGTTTTGACACCATAAGACGTCAGCGTGTCATGGAGAAAGCGTCCTAGCACGTCGTCCCCTACCTTACCTAAGAACGAAGAGTTCGCTCCCAATCGAGCAAGCCCTACGGCTACGTTCGCCGGAGCGCCTCCTGGACTCTTCTGGAAATTTATATTTTCATCATCTAATGGGATGAAGTCAATCAGCGCTTCACCTAAGCTGATTACACCTTTATTCATGTTTCCACAACCTTTCCGAGTATGTAGTCTTCCCCTATTATACCTGTAACGAGGGTCATCTTTCCAATATTCTTAGAACATAGAAAGACATCAAAAAATCCTGAAGCATGAAGCTCCAGGATTTTTCATTTTATTTCGTTTTCAATGTAGCTATGGATGTTTCGCCTGCAGTTGCACCGTCTGAGTAAGAAGCGTCAAAGCTTTCCACGACGTCGTCATAGTTTGTAATGATGACCGGTGTAATCGTACTTTTCGCTTTCTCTTTGACTAGTTCAGGGTCGAAGGTGATCAGGTGGTCGCCTGCATTTACTTTATCGCCCTGCTTGATGTGTCCTTCAAATCCTTCTCCTTCCATAGATACCGTTTCAAGACCGATGTGTACAAGTACTTCAACGCCTGATTTGGTCTTGATTCCGACCGCGTGATTCGTAGGGAAAAGTTGAACGACTTCTCCAGATACGGGGCTGACCACTTTTCCATCCGCAGGTTCAATGGCTACACCGTCACCCATCATCCGTTGACTGAAAACCGGATCATCCACTTCATCCAAGGAGACGACCTTTCCATTGACTGGCGCTACAAGCGTTTCCTCTACACTTTTTTTACCGAATAATTTTTCTAACATGTATGAACAATCCTTTCTATCAGAGAGATTTGTTTCAAAAATAGTTTTACCTAGTATAACATTCCCCTCTGGTAAAGGGCTAAACTAAAGAAACACATGCTCTCATTGAAAAAGCACGTGTTTCCTTGAATCATTCTTATGATAGATCTTCCCACTCCAGAGCCTGTTTGAGGTCGTCCCATATATCCTCCACGGCCTCAAGACCTACTGACAACCGGAGCATCGTGTCCGTAATCCCCATCTGCTGACGCCTTTCAGCCGGGATGACAGCGTGCGTCATCGTGGCCGGGTGCTGGATCAACGTTTCAGCATCTCCCAGGCTGACCGCGATTTTGATCATCTTCAGCTCATTCATCATTTTCTGAGCATGTGCCTTAGTCCCTTTGATATCAAATGATAACACGCCTCCAGCTAAACGCATTTGCTGTTCGACGATGTTTTTTTCCTCTTCATCACGAGAACCAGGATAGTAGATATTCTCGACTTTCGGATGATTCTTGAGCTTGTCAGCGAGCCACTTCGCACTCTGACAATGCCCCTCCATTCTTACATGCAAGGTCTTTACCCCTCGTAACAACAACCACGCGTCGAACGGGGAGAGCACCCCACCGACATCCTTCTGCTCTCGTTTGGCAAGCAGGGTCATATAGTCTTCTTTCCCAATGACCAGACCGGCTACTACGTCTCCGTGTCCGCTGATATATTTCGTGGCACTATGTACAACAACATCACACCCTAGGCTGAGAGGCTGCTGCAAATAGGGCGAACAGAATGTATTATCGACAATGACGGGAATTCCAAGCTCACGTGCGACCTTTGCTACCATCTTAAGATTTAGAACCTTCATGGTCGGATTGACCGGTGTCTCTATAAAAATACAAGCCGGGGTCCGTTCTGCGAGCGATTCGCGCAATGAGGTTTCACTTTCCATTGAACTGAACGAATGAGTGATTTGGTACTTTTCGTTCAACCACTGAAGCAGACCGAATGTGCAGCCGTACAGTCCGTTGGAACAAAGGATGTGATCGCCTGCCTTCGTTAATGATGTCAGAACGGCAGATACGGCCGCCATGCCGGAAGAAAAAGCAAGTCCCTTTTCTCCTTCTTCCAGAACAGCCATCCGCTCCTCCAGCGCACGAACCGTCGGATTCCCCAGACGAGAATAAATAAACCCTTCTTCTTCAGCCGCAAACCGCCTTTCTCCCTGTTCAGCAGAAGAAAAGGAAAAGGTGGATGTTTGAAAGATCGGTACGGTTAAGCTTCCTTCATACGAACGTCCATCCTTTGCACCACCGTGAATCATCTCGGACTCTATTCTTCTTTTCATCTTGTCCTCCCCCTTCACTCTTAATCTATTCCAAGAAAACGCTTACATTAACGAAAATATGCAAAATAAAAAAACTTCCCGCAATAGGAAGTTTAGATATTCGCTATCAGGCAGAGAAATGATCCTCATACAGCTGGTCTGTCCAGGCAATCGATTGACCATAGATTTCGAAGACCTCATTCAACTGAATGTCGAGTCTCGAGAGTTCGTTCTCTAAATAATCAAAATCGGCCTGCTCCATAGCAATGACAACATCAAGAATCTCCCGATAAAGGTTCCGTTTTTCATTCAGGGCATCTTGTATCCCCGTATCCAGTGGGAGAGAATTTACGATTTCCTTCATAGGGCGCTTCATGACCACGTCAATCAACGACATGAACCCCGCTAAGAAGTATCCATCCGCTTTTCCGGGGGATTGCAGCCTCACAGCAATCTGCTCGGACATTTTGGCCCGGGTCAGACTGGTCTTCATAATAAGAGACGGAGCTTTATCTTGATTCACCCCTGCTTGATCAATGGACAATACGTAAAGCCATTTCTTCAGTGATTCCGTACCGAGCAGCATCACCGCCTGACGGATGGACTCGATTGGGATGGTACCCGGCCTCACCGTCGTATTAATCAGACGAAGCAGCTTATACGTCAAGGACAAGTCCTGACCGATGATTTCTGTCACTCGTTCAATATCGATTTGATGATCAGAGACCGACAGTTCCTGAATCATCAGGAAATACGTTGAATGGAAAAAAGGAAGTTCTGTCCCCGTCACGATATAAGGCTTACTGAAGTAAAAGCCTTGGAAAAGGTCGAATCCATCCCTTTTACACTGCTCATAGTCTTCACGAGTTTCCACTTTTTCCGCTAATAAAATGATGCCTAAACGCTTCGCTGCCTGGATGATTTCAGTCCGTTCACAATCCGATACAGCTTTAATGTCCATTTTAATAATATCTATGTAAGGCATAAACGCGATGTAGTCTGAACTTTCCATCTGATCGACGTCGTCTAAGGCAATTTGATAGCCTTTTTGTTTCAATTCACGGCAGACCGCAATGATTTCCTGCGTAGGTGAAACATCCTCTAAAATTTCGACAACGAGTTGTTCCGGGGAAAAATACTCAGGTACTCTCTGCAGGAGAAGCTGTTCTGTGAAGTTAATAAAGCATGGCTTATTTTGTGACATCCGCTCAAGACCAATCGTAAGGAATGTATTTCGCAAAACTTCAGAAGTAGCCTGGTTTCCATCCATAGGTACAAACTGATTTTTCAAGCTGTTTCGATAAAGAATCTCATACCCATACACATCATCATTCTTCTTCAAAATCGGCTGCCTCGCCACAAATACGTCCATCCTTCTCCCCCCTCTAATCACAGGTCTATTATACTACATCCCAACTAGAAAGTTAATTTGATCCATATTTTTTACATGAAAAAAGTGATCTCGGTAAAACTGATAGTAAAGCGTCTATTGGAGGAGGACTATTATGAACCATGAGCAACAGGAATGGACACGACCGGAGCCCCTTTGGCGGGAGGATTGCAAGATCGATTCCTTCGAGCCATTGAGAGAAGATGCATCGACCGAAGTCTTAATTGTCGGTGGAGGGATCACCGGAATCACCACCGCCTACTTACTCGCAAAAGCCGGGAAACAGGTCACTCTGATTGAAGCGGACCAGCTCGTGAACGGTACAACCGGTCACACTACCGCCAAAGTGACGGCCCAGCACGGACTGATTTACAACGAATTCCTCAACCACTTCGGAGACGAACAAGCCTCCTTGTACTACCAGGCTCAGATGAATGCTCTCCATTTCATGAAAGACTTGGTCGACCAGTATTCCATCGACTGTGAGTGGACAGAAGAGGATGCTCACTTGTTTGCGACCACGAAGCAGGGAGCTTTAAAGCTTGAAAAGGAACATAAAGCTTACTTACAACTCGATATCCCAGGGACACTTTATGAATCCCTTCCTTTTGATATGGAAGCAACAAAGGCGTTAAGTATGAAAAACCAAGCCCGCTTCCACCCGTTAAAGTACTTACAAGCCCTTGTCAAAGAACTGAAAAACCTAGGCTGCACCATCCATGAGCAGACCACGGCTACGGATGTAAAAGAAGAGGACCGCATCCATGTGAAGACCGGAAACGACTGTACGATCACGTGCGACAAGCTCGTATCATGCAGCCATTTCCCTTTTTATGATGGAAAAGGATTTTATTTCAGCAGGATGTATGCTGAACGTTCCTACCTCATGGCAATCGAACCGGAAAAGGAGATTCCAGAGGGGATGTACCTTTCCATCGACGAACCGAAAAGGACGGTGCGGACCGCTTCATATAACGGTAAACCTATCCTACTTATTGGAGGAGAGAGCCACAAAACCGGTCAGGGAGTTGATACATCCTTCCATTACCGAGTGCTTGAAGAGTTCGCAGCCCGGACGTTCGGGATTAAGAAGAAGCTGTTCCAGTGGTCTGCTCAGGACTTGACGACGTTGGATAAAGTTCCTTATATCGGACCGATTACGAGAAGGAATCAAAATGTGTTCGTTGCGACTGGATTCCGCAAATGGGGGATGACGAACGGAACACTAGCCGGACAATTGATCAGTGACTATGTACTCGGGGAACAATCATTATTCCACGAGTTGTTCACCCCGTCCAGATTCAAAACGGACCCAAGTATGAAGCAGTTCCTATCGCAGAACTTCGATGTCGCCACCCACTTGATCGACGGAAAGCTTGAGCTTGTCGCTGACCGTCCCGAGCGGCTTCATAAAGGGGAAGGGAAAATCATTCAATGGAAAGGCGAGCGCGCCGGCGCTTTCAAGGATGAAGAAGGCCAAGTATACATGGTTGATACGACCTGTACGCACATGGGATGCGAGGTGGAATGGAACGGGGCAGAGCACTCCTGGGATTGTCCATGCCACGGTTCCCGCTTCTCTTATGACGGCTCCGTGATGGAAGGACCTGCTGATCAACCACTGAAAGACCTGTCCCACGAACTGATGCCACTAGGTGAACACAAGCGTGAAGGACAAGAAGACCAGCTTGAGGAAAGTGAATGATATAGGGAGAGGGTGAGAGTGCTTCACCCTCTCGTAAAAAAAGCACGAAACATTCAGTATTGAAATGTTTCGTGCTTTTTATGTATTCAGCGTTTTAGATGAGACAGCAAGTACCCTATGTATCGCTATTTTTCTCATCTGTTTTCTTCTTCGCTATCCAAAACGCAATAATCACGAGCGGGATCACGATGAAAATAGAAATATTGATGTGACTGCGCGTAATGACGGCAAGGAAAAATAATGCCGCTATTCCTATAATGATGTAAAAGCAGCCTCGGCCAAATGTCTCCATAATACTCCTCCCTCCCCTAACAGCCTAACATTCCCTACATATGCTATAAATGGGATTTACTATTACTTCAAACTTTTCTCTGGTAAAGGATGAGCGATCAGGAGTACAATGTAAAGACACTGCGAAAGAAAGGATTTACATTATGATTCAAGACCAGAAACTCGGCATTCTTTACACGGCAAGTGCTTATATATTGTGGGGTTTCCTCCCCATCTATTGGAAACTGATTCAACAAATCCCTGCCTTTGAAATACTCGCCCACCGAATCATATGGTCCTTCGTATTCATGGGGATGATTGTCTTGATCACTAAAAAGAAAGGCCCCTTTATTGAACAGATCCGTTCTATTGCGGGAAACCGAAAGCAGCTGACAGGCATCACGCTTGCATCGGTTGCCATCAGCATCAACTGGGTCACCTACATATGGGCTGTGAATTCAAACCATGTTATCGAAGCAAGTCTTGGATATTACATCAACCCGCTTGTCAGTATCCTTCTCGGCATGATCGTATTGAAGGAAACATTCTCTAAAGCCCAATGGCTCGCCTTCCTGCTCGCTGGAATCGGCGTACTCTATATGACGGTCAATTTCGGATCTGTTCCTTGGATCGCCCTCCTGCTCGCTTTCAGCTTCGGCGCATACGGGCTGCTAAAAAAACTGGTTCCGCTCAATGCCATGTACGGGTTAACAATTGAAACGATGATTGTCACACCTGTCGCTCTGCTCTACTTATTGAATCAACAGAGTGGGCAGTTCCAGCAGGTCGAATGGGTATCTACGACAAGCCTTCTTGTCTTTGGTGCTGGTATCGTCACCGCTGTGCCTCTGCTGTTGTTCTCTGCCGGAGCCAAAAGGATTCCACTGTCTATGGTCGGGTTCTTACAATATTTTGCTCCGACAATCATGCTGGTGATCGGTGTTTTTCTATACAACGAACCCTTCACGCACGTTCACGCCGTCTCGTTCACGTTCATTTGGGCTGGTCTTGTCGTTTATACCATCACAAGGATGAAGCGTCTCAAGCGTTATGAAAAACGAGAAGTTGCTAAAAGAGCTTAGAGGGCTGCCCTCTAAGCTCTTTGTGCTTCCAATCGAATTTCATTCATCCAGCCTTCTAATGATTTCTGCAGGCTTCCCACCGACGATGACGTTCAGGCTGAAACATTCAACGACTCTCATTTCTTCTTTTCTCTTTATTCGGCTTGGTGTCATCTAGCAAAAAGCCCGCCCAGTTCACGTCAAGTGTGACGGTCGTTTTCTGCCAGTATTGAAGCCGTTCATAATACTGCTGGATTCTTTCTCTTACCGGCTTTTGATACTGATCCTTGCCATACTGATGAACCAGAGACGTCAATTCATAGATTGGCAGACCTAAGGCATGGGTTTCTACATGTACGGTCGCTCCAGCATGTCCGATCGCTTGGCATAATAGACCATATTGGAGATCTTCGACTTCTTTAGCGACCGCGTGCGAATTTAAGATCGCCTTTCTCGCTGCCGGCATCTTCACTCTACCCCTTGCCCATTCTTCACACGTTTCAAGACAGATTCTCGGCCGCCGCTCGTTCGGATAGGCTTTTTCAAAAGTATGCAAAGGTTGGACTGCACCATCCAACGCCCACATCACGAGAGTTCGATGATTCTGCTGTTGAATCAGCTCAATCAGTTCCTGTAGACAGTGGCTGTCACGGGAAAATAACAATTTGTTCTTTTTCTTCATTTTAGCTTCTACATCTGAGAACATGTTTTTCCCCCTTCGCCTCCAGCTCACTCATTTTCTTTGTATAATATGCCTGTCTGTTAACCAGCTCTCACGAATAAAAGCCAGCATCGAATACTGGCTTCTGCTCACTATCTATTTTTCCATAACTGCAAAGTAATTCTCTTCATGATCAGCGAAATTGAACACGCGTCCAGTCGGCATGTTCACGATTTCCCCGACCGTGATTCCCTTGCTTTGTAAGTCCTTATACAGCTCATCAAAACGATCCGAATAGAACATCAAAGAAGGTGTATCCAAGTTCAATCCCGGAGATAGTCTGGCAACAACCTCTTTGTCGTGAAGAACGATCGTGGTTTCAGCTTCGTCACGAGGAGTCACTTCAAACCATTTCATTTCCCCATTCTTCTCTTCAGAGGTAATGACGAACCCCAATTGCTCAGTCCAAAACTTCACACCTTCCTCCTGATGATCCAAATACAACATGACCTGTCCGACTTTAGTAAACAAAAGGTCCCCACTCCCTATACGTAATACTCTAGTATTCGCTCTATAGGGTGTGAATTCCTCTGCTTTACCAGCTCAAAAATGCAGCCGCATCCTTCCCGGAAAGGTAGGCACTCTCAAACCTTGTGCGGCCTGCGGAATCATTCTCACGAAGAAATGCATCCCCCGCGCAGACAAGCGTACCTTCTCCTGTCAGATCCAAATACGGGGAGCGGATGACTTTGTTCGCTTGAGCGTAACGCCATCGCTTCAGCTGTTCGGACTGGATATCGTCAAAGTCCAGATAAGAGGCTGCTTTCTCCTTCATCAGCCCCATAACATAGTCTTCCCCATAGTGGCGTCTGGACCAATCGCCCGTCATGTAGATGCTGACGATGACATCGTCAGAAATCTCTTTCTTCTGATGATCGACGATGCGCTCCATTCCATCAGGCAGGTCTTGATCGACTTGTCCACTTCCAGGGAGGCTCGTCGCATGCTGAAAATGAAAGATCCCTACGTAAGTCGGCTCGAATGCGATGCTCTTCAGCTGCTTCATCGTTTCGACCGGCACATTCAACTGACTGTCCTTCATTAACTGGACGACTTGCGGGACCGGCATGGTGAGCAGAACTTTCTCGGACTTCCACGTTTTCCCCTGGTCATCGATCAGTTTGTAAAATCCGTCCTGGCGCTTGATCTCGACGACTTTTGATTGCAGCAGCGTATCGAAGCCTTCACTCAACTGTTTTGCTAGTCGGTTCATGCCGTCGACAGCCGTGTACCTTGGGTAGTCTTCGCCATACCAATGTCTGATCCACCCTTTTTCCAACCAGTCTTCTACATCTTCATTCAATTCATCCGTTCTTACCGTAAAGAATTGAGCTCCGTGATCTGCTTTTCCATTCGCTACCCGTCTCGTTGCCAAACGCCCTCCAACACTCGTACTCTTATCTACTAATAAAATGCGGTCACGTCCCTGCTTCTTTAACCTGCGTGCTGCTGTGATGCCTGCAAGCCCCGCTCCCACAATCGTAATTTCATAGTTTTGCATCTGACTGACACCTCCACCTTTATTGTATGTGTTCTCTATCAAGTCATGTGGCCTATTTTGACCACTGTCCTCCCCTGCATTCTCTATTAAGCTATTCATTTTTGTGTTACGATATCCCCAATCCTATTTCCTATATCTTACATAATTATTCAGAAAAGGAGTAGTTTTAATGAAAAATAAGTGGTTTGTGATCCTAGTAACGTTGTGTTTATGTATCGTTACAGCGTCACCTGTTCAAGCAACGCTCTTTGAAAAAATGGACCCTGCCGAAGTTGAAAACAGAGCAGCCGTGATTGTGAAAGGTACGTTCGATTTCACAAGTGAGCACCGTTACACCGAGCAGACAGCTCCCTTTGCGGCTGTCCCTTTTCATATTAGCGACACGTATAAAGGAGAGCAGGAAGACCGAGTGACAGCAGGTGTTGATATGTTTGATTTACACCTTATTGAAAAGTTCCAAAAGGGTGGTGGTGAGTTTCTTCTTTTCCTCGAGCCCTCACCAAAAGGATTCATGACTTCTGTCGGTGGGCCGAACGGCGTAGTGTACATAAAAGATGGGAACGTTGTACAGGAAGAAGCAGAAAGGAAAGAGTACTATCAAAACGTGATGGACAGCCACAACTACTTGAATGGGACTGTCCTTTTGATCAGCAGCTTCGGTATCGTCTTGGCTTTTGGCTTAGTCCGCAGACAAAGAAAGAAATTGAATCCTTCACGAAAGTCGTAACGTGCTTAAACTTTTTCTACTTCTTCAATCTCGTCTAATATCGGGTAAACGGCTTCGACGCCTTCTTCTGCGACCAGACAGGCGACACCAAGCGGCGTTTCCCAGAAGGAATCCGGAATATATGGATTCTTCAATCCTGCAGGCTGGAACAGTGCCTTGTAAATCCTGGCCAGATGCTGTTCCGTTTCTGCCTGGTCGCCTTTACGCTCTCCACGGGCGAGAAAAAACACAAACCTCATCGATTGAAACAAGTTGTCCCCCGGCATGAATGTGTATTCCTTGAAGAATTGCAACTGCTTTTCTGCTTGTTCAGTCAACCCGGATGAAACGGCCAGATCTGAAAGGTGTTCATGTAGATGACGATACACCTGTTGAAAAATCCGCCGCTTCTCATCCTGCATAACGCGATCGGTATAAATGTCCTGCAGCTTGGCATAAGCCTGCTCTTTCGTCCAATTCATCGTTTATCACCTCAACGTTAGCTTCGATACCAGATGCCTAGTCTCCTGCTTTCACTCATATCCGAATGACTGCGCTTCCATCAGGACGGATCCATGCAGCAGTGGCATGTCCCCTGTTTCCGCCTTCAAATGGTCGGCAAGACGCGGCACGATCTTATTCCAAACCATAGGGTTCGCCGCCATTGACTGGAACAGCGCGACTTCATTCGTCGTCCACTTACGAAGCGATTTGATATAGTCGATCGTCAGCTGGAATCCCGGCATCAACTGCTCATCCCTTTTTTGCTGATAAGCTTGAAGTGCCGTCTCTTCGTCTTCACTGTTCAGAGCCTCAGCAAGAAGGAAGGACTGCATGAAGGCATCATTAATCCCAAGACCTGTGCTTGGGTCTTTACTATGCCCGGCATCCCCGATCAGCGCCCAACCTTTTCCGTATGCCTGCCTGAAATGGTTCGGCATCCCTTTGGTACCGATGATTTTGCCTTCCAGTTCAGCGCCTTCCATGCGTCGGTCCATGTCATAATGCTCACGGTACATCGCTTCGAAGCTTTCTTTCGATTGTTTCATCATGTCCTTGAATTCGTCGGGATGGATCTCTATCCCAAGGCAGTCCCGCCCTTCCTCCATCGGAAACAGAAAGCCAATCCGCCCCTCTTGTAAGAAAATTTCTGTGGTCGGCTTCGAAAGAGGTTCGATGCCTTTAAAATAGCCATACAGAACCGGGCGCAGCGGCTCATGCGTTTCGTATTCAGCCGCTTCCACAAATCGCGCCACCTGCGAGTGTTTTCCATCTGCCCCTACGACCCAGGTAGCCTCGATTTGTTCTGTCCTGCCTGCTTGATCGACCACTTCAATTCCTCTCACCTGCTCACCTTCCCAGACGAGGTTCGTGACGGTGGTCCTCTCCATAACTTCCACATCAGTAAATGACTCTGCCTTCTTTAGTAACACATAATCCAGGTGGTCACGCCTCGGAATAATCGTGTAGCTTGCTCTTGGTCCTTCTACAAAAGCTGAACCTATGTATGTACGCATTCGCTCGATTTTCCTGAGTCCGGTCTTCTCCACTTCCTCCAGCACGCCCAACTCCTTCAGATACTCGGTATGTGACATGTGGTGAGTGGACAACGTGTCACTCGGAAAGGAGGCTTTATCAACCAGTAGAACGCTCTTTCCCTGCTTTGCTAACAAGATGGCCAGGCTGGACCCTGCAACTCTGGCGCCTACGATGATCACGTCATGCTGTTTCATTCTATCCTCATCCTTTTTTCCTTCATATTACCAAAAAGAAAACAAGAGGGGCAATGAAGGGCCCCTCTTGCTTAAAAGGTACGTTCTGATTCGACCTCATGATTCTGGTCCATGATCAGTACGCGGCTTGGCTTATTGTTTTCAGCTAACTCCACAGCCTTCTCGACCGCTTGATCTCTTTCATCAAATTCATCAGTCGGAGCAACGTCCTCGATTTTGACAAACCAACCTGTTACATCTTTATTCGGTACTACGCTATATTCTTTCATGGTTTAACACTCCTTTTTGTTCGTTGGTAAACCATTCCCAATGATGTTTCCGTTCAAACCTTAAAGACTTGAGTTTGACATTTGAAGGGATGCCATTTATACTTTTATCAACTAAATAATCGGAATAGTAAAAAATCTCTTATCGAGAGTGGCAGAGGGACTAGGCCCTGTGACGCCCGGCAACCTTCAAGTTCGACTTGAAAAGGTGCTAATTCCTACAGGTTATTTGACCTGGAAGATAAGGGGAGGAATCTATACATATAACCTCTTCTTATTTTGGAAGAGGTTTTTTTATTTTTCCAGAGGAGGACATTCATGTCTTTAAAAAATCCGGTAACTTGTAATCGAACATCCGACAGCATCGAGATCGGTCCCTTTACATTCGATTCTGGGGAGAAGCTGGATCAGGTGGAGCTTGCCTATGAACGAGTCGGACCTGTAAAAGCGCCTGTCGTATTAGTCTGTCACGCGCTAACAGGGAACCAGCAGGCTGTCGGGCCTATGACATCTCCCGGCTGGTGGTCAGGGCTGATCGGCTCTGATGCCCCAATTGATACCGACCGATTTCAAGTCATCACCTTTAACGTTCTCGGAGGTTGCCACGGCTCTACGGGACCAGCAAGTATCAATCCGGAAACAAAAGAGCCTTATCGACTCGACTTCCCGAGCGTGACCATCCGGGACATGGTCAACGCTCAGCATCAAGCTCTTCAGAAACTGGGGATCCATCATGTTCATGCTGTTGCAGGCGGCTCTTTAGGCGGAATGCAAGTGTACGAGTGGGGATTACTCTACCCGGACTTCATGGAGAAGCTGTTCATCCTGGCCGCCACGCCGTATTTGTCGGATTACGGCATTGCGTTCAACCATATCGGGGCACGGGCGATTCAAGATGACCCCCACTATAACGCAGGAAACTACACGTCAAACGAAAGTCTTCGAGGCTTTGAAATTGCGAGGATGGCCGGGATGGTCACTTATCGGAGCAACAAATTATTTGAACAACGATTCGATCGTGGACAGCAAACCCCTACGCAATACGAAATCCAGTCATATTTGAATTATCAGGGCGAAAAAATAAAGCAACGTTTCGATGCCAACAGCTACTTATACTTACTGAGCGCAATGAACCACCACGATATCGGACGCGGCAGAGAGCACTGGCAGAAAGCTGCAGCGCACTATCACGTTCCCGTCTATACCATGAGCTTCGAGCATGATCTGCTTTACCCACAGGAAGTCATGGCCTCCTTCAGCCAGAAAGTCCCTCAAGGAGAACACTGCCACATCTCAACCGATTACGGCCACGACGGATTCCTCGTCGAATTCGAACGCTGGGGAGACTGGATCAAAGAAAGATTGGATTAAATCGTTCTTTCATTGAAAAAATAATCATTGTACTACAAAGAAGCCTGCGGATTATCCGCAGGCTTCTTTGTTATTTCGCTAATCGATGAGCAGGGACAAAATCGTACCCTTCAGCTGACAGCTTTTCAATGATAAGATCCACCGCTTCGACTGTATTCGAATCCAAATCCGACAGCATAATGATGGAGCCATCCTTCACTTTCGTTACAACTTCTAAAGCCATCTCTTCCGGCGATTTGTCCTTTGAATTCTCGATCGTCACATTAGGAGAAACAGAGTGAAGCTCCTGATTGAACGCCATCTGCTCACCGAACGGGAGGCGGATGATCGTTGGAGTGTAACCGACTGCTTCTCCGATCACCTGCTGTGTTCGTTCAATCTGTTCGTCGACTTCTTCAGAGGTCAACCTCGTCACCCTTGCATGATTCCACGTATGGTTTCCGATTTCATGACCGGCCTTTGAAACAGCCTGCGCCACTTCCGGATAGTACTGAACCCGTTTTCCAATCATGAAGAAGGTCGCTTCGACTTCGCGCTCTTCCAATACGTCCAGAACGTCTACCGTCACTTTAGGATGAGGACCGTCATCAAATGTCAACGCAACGCGCTTATCCGCTTGCTCAGATGCTTTCGCTCGATTGGATAAAGCAGCGCTTGGCCACTCTTTTGCTACATCCGACTCTGCTGTATCGTGGGAGGTCCCTTTGATCGTCTTCAGCAAATCTGCATATTTTGGTTTCAGAGCCGTCTGATCGACAAGCTCTTTTCCTGTCGATTGGTAGATGGCAAGACCATTCTTTGTCCACGCAAACGACTCGTCCGCAAGAGAAGTCGTTAAAGTAGAGTCTTCGCGTAAGAAGTCCTCTGCCTTCAACAGCGTTCCCTTGTCCTTATCGAAATTCATAACCGTTTGGCTCTCGATTGGATTCCCGGTTCCTAAGTCAATAACTTCTTCAAAAAGGACGACAAAAACAGCGCCGTCCTGATGCAGAACTTCAAAGTCGATGTGTAATTCGTGTGCTTTCTTAGGGTCTTGATTCTGCAGAGCCTCGTAACTTTTCCGCTTGAACTCTGCTTTTCTTTCATTTGTATAGTCAATGATCATTTGGTCGATTTTGTTGTTTTGCGTTTTCGGGTAGTGAATCGTCATGTGGTACTCGTCAAACTCTGTAATATCCGTGGCTAAGTCAACGTGATACTCGGGCTGCAGATCCTCTCCTTTTTCGTCGGATGAACTGTTGGCATTCGCAATGAATGAGCATCCTGTCACGAGAAGAAGGGACAGCGTGATGATATATAGAAAAGGTTGGTTCATTTTTTATACCTCATTTTTTAGTCACTAGTCGTCTACAGCCCATTGTAACACAAATGTAATATTGTTTTAATTGCTTTGTTATTTTTTATTCAAGAAATCATAAAGAAGTGCGGACATCCCACAGCTCTGGGAAGAAGCGGTGATCGAGCACCTTTTTCAAGTACCCTACACCTGAAGACCCACCCGTTCCTTTTTTATGACCAATGATGCGCTCTACAGTCTTCATATGTCGGAAACGCCACTGCTGGAGGCGGTCTTCGATATCGACCAGCTTCTCAGCCAGTTGATACAAGTCCCAGTACTGATCGACATTTTGATAGACCTTACTCCAAGCCGCTTCAACGGATGCATCCTCTTCATACGTCTTTGTATAATCGCGTGCTATCAGGTCAGGATTGATGTCAAAGCCAGCTTCCACGAGTTTTTCAATCGCAGCATCATAAATGCTCGGGGCTTCGTACGCCTCCTTCAATTCCTTATGTAGAGCTGGGTCTTTCTCATAAATTTTCAGGACGTGAGGGGACTTATATCCAAGGGCGAATTCGACCATTCGATATTGATACGACTGAAAACCGGACGCTTGTCCAAGAGAATCCCTAAACTCAATATATTCCGCTGGCGTTAACGTCGACAGCACATCCCAGGCCTGAATGATCTGCACTTGAATCGTAGAAACACGGGCAAGCATCTTAAATGCCTCTTGAACATCCCCTTCACGGATATTCGTAATAGCCGCTCGAAGTTCATGAAGAATCAGCTTCATCCAAAGTTCACTCACCTGATGAATGACAATGAAAAGCATCTCATCATGGTGTGTGGAAAGACGGGTCTGAGCGGATAGAAGATCACGCAGCTGTAAGTACTCGCCGTACGTCATCTTTTCTTTAAAATCTGTGTGGACCTTTTCATTTTCCTTCGAATCTCTCTGAGTCATGATGAAACGCTCCTTACGTTAAAATCCCTCGTTCGGGTATATTTTTATAGGTCATGGGTAGAAATTCTGTATAGAACAAGCCTTCATACATGAGCACGGTTCCGAATAATGGATGACCGACGTGAACATGGATTTGAAAGGCTTCTTCCTTTTCATTATAGTGCTCGTACACTGATGTCTGCGGACCCGGTAATTGTACTTTTCCATCAAAGGTCATGTCTTTTGACTGCATGAATAACCCGCCATCAGATGTTACATGAAGATCAAGTTCCACCTTAAGCTTTCCTGATTTACCAAGGTCATCGACAATCGTTCCACTTTCTTCATCGTAGTGCATCGATGCATCAAAGCCGCGAATCGAATAAGGGAAGAAGAAGCGCCGGATCCAACTGACTTTCTCACGCCCGTCATCATCTTCGTAGGCAAAGTTCTCAAGCGTGAACGGAACGTCCTTTCCTCTTTCTGCAAAAACGATATGATCCCAGACACCGAATTGGAGAAACGGACGCAGCAAAGGATTCATGCCTCTGATCTCTGTCATCCGCCCCTGCCCCAGTGCCATTAAGTTTTGTTTACTGGTTAAGCCAAACTTCTTTTGTAATTCCGGGTGCAATCTATGAAATTCGTCTCCGAGTGCTTGATGGTAAATCGATTTCATTCCGATTCCTCCTCAAATTTCATTATCAAAATTATAACACATGAGAGCGTTTCCACTCATGACGAAAGCGTGACTGTTTTTTTGCTTTCAAAAGGTTCTGGATGAAATAAAGTGAGTCGTGGGGTGGAAAATGGCGAGACTCCTGCGGGATGCACGGACCTCGCCGATATCCACTCAGGCGATAGCCTGAGTTCAAAAATGAACAAGGATGTTCGAACTAAAATCGCCACGTCCTGTGGCAACGTCGAACGACCCAACGTCCTGTTGGGCCGCGGAAAGCGAGCTATTTTCCACCCCACTGTCCTCCTTATTTGTAACAGAAGCGCTCTCCATACTTCTTCAACAACCTGAAAAAAGGCCGCTCTCTATGAGCGACCTTTCTTCTTTACATGACTTCTTCTGCATAATCACTGACTGAATATCCTTTTTGCTGCTTCATTAGCCAGCCCTGCTTCTCGAGCTGGTTGAATAATCGTTGGATGTGCTTCTCCGGCCAGTCTGACAAGAGGCCGAACCACCTTGTTTCGTGCAGCTTCAGCGTTCTCAGCTTATTCGTTGCTTTGCCTGCAAGCACTTGTGTCAGCGTGTGAGCTGGGTAGTCTGTTCCGTAATAGTGGATCAAGTCCAGGATCTGCTGCGTTTTCGCGTACGTCAAGGCGTGCCCTTTAACTGTCAAAATAACATCCTCGTCATCGTAGCGGACTTCCTCTAGCTTAAGATTGAGTTCATCTCGCACGTGGTGCGTTAAAGGATATACGTGCTGCGGAAGTATTTCAAGCCACCTCGGTAACTCCTTGAAAATGGTGACCTCTTCAAGCTCAACGTCTGATAGCCACAACAGATGGGAACTTTTACGCTCTGGAATCATAATGTTACTCAACTTGCTGTACATATATAAAATGGGATAATCGTTCAAATCCATCTTCTTCTGCTCGTATCTTGCTATGAGCTGAGCGGTTTCCAAGCTTTCATCGAGCGTGTCAGCAGCCTGAGAAAGCTTTTTCTTCAAATCACGCATTTGGTCAAGCTGCCCTAACAGGTGCGTATTCTGTTCGGCAATTTCGTTGAACTGCCGCTCAATCGTATGGAACCTTTTCTCCGCTCTAGCAACGTCAAAATGTTCAGCGAAACTTACACTCTCATCGTCAACGTGATAGTAGAGATGGAAGTCACACGTTTCACAACAGCAGCATATCGTACGGTGGTGTGCGTCAAAGTGCAGCTCCTTTATGTGCGAGCAGCTGCCCTCTCCCCCTTCCAACCAGTCTTCCGGCATCGCGCGGAAGGGCCGCATGACAATCTCTACACGGTGTCTCCAGTACGAAATGTCTTCCGGATATTTTAGAACGGAAAGCAGGGAAGACTGATTCATCGTTTCAACAGAATCCATCACATCACGCTTTTCGTGAATCAAATGAACCAATGGGTGACGGTGGAAAGATAATGCGATTTCCTCGAGCCAGTGGTCCCTTGAATATTCGCTTATTTCAGCCAGGAACATATACTCTTCAAGTACCTGCCCCACGTGTTCGGTCAGCTGCTCAGAAGACAGCTGGGTGAAATCTTTCGGATATAGGTACGTCTGCTTAAGAGGTAGTCCATGTTCTGCAGGAAGCGACCTCCAAAGAAACAGTTCTGGTCTAAGCAGATGTGGATAGACCGTTTCATCCTTTTGCAGCGATACAGGAAGGACAGCTTCTCCTGTAACTCCCAAATAACGCCTGATTTTAGAAACATCCCAGCCTTTATAATTAATGTAATCCATAATCGTATCATTTAGTCTTGACAGAAGCCCCCGCTCGAATTTATGACCAATCGACCTGATCTGTTTGTTTTTCTTTCCTATCGGCGCAAGGGCAAGAAGTGGATAGCGTTCATCCTGATAAGTAATCCTCTCTGGCAGTCCCATAATGATTCTCCTTTGAATGAAGGATTTACTACTATTATAGAAAAAGTATTAAAGTTGACCATTAAATATAAGTGAAATGGGCTTAAACCGTCATAATTTCCACTGAATACCCAATGAATAAGCCCGTCTCGATGACGCCCGGAATGGCACTGAGCTCCTTTTCCATATCATTGCTGATGGTATCAAAGCGGACATCCAAAATCAGATTGCCTGATTCCGTTATGACCGGTCCGTCTTTCGACTCGGCCATCCTCAAGCTCACTTCCTTTACAGGATAACGCTTAAGAGTGGTCTCCACCAAATGAACGGCTCTAGGATCAACCTCGACCGGAACAGCAAAGGCTTGTCCCAGCGTCTCAACGAATTTACTCTCGTCTACTAAGATATACGTCTTAGGTGCGCTTGCCATGACTAACTTTTCGGCAAATAACGCGCCGCCCCTTCCTTTGATCAGTCGATTCTGACCATCCACTTCATCGGCACCGTCGAAACCCCAGTCAGGACGGGCTCCGGCGAGCGTCGTTGTTTTCAATCCGAATGTCGCACAGTTCATTAAGGCTTCCTGTGATGTCGGTATCGCCATCACGTTCATGCCACCACGCTTGACCCGCTCGGCAATCGCCTTCAGAGCTAAGAAAGATGTCGACCCGGAACCCACTCCAATGATGTCTCCATCCTTTACGAAGTGACTGACTTGCTCCGCCACCTTCTGCTTGGACTCCTGGTTGGAAATCGGGCTTGACCAATTTTCATTTATCGCTAACGAATTGTTCCATTTCAAAAGCCTCACCTCTTTACTACTGGTATTCCCGAAAACGGGGAAAAACAAGCACTGCGCTGATAAATTAAGTGTACCAGATCTCACCGTTTTGCAGGCTGAATTCGGAAGGATGCCAGGCATCTTTTACATCATTTTTACATATTCTGAGGTAAAGGGAGGAACCAGTATGAATCGAATCTATTTCAAATTGGCTGCCTTTTACCTCATCCTCATTCTCGCCTTCTATTTTTTTATTATGTAAAAAAAATCCCCCTCACCTTCTCCAGGCAGGGGTTAGACTAGATTATGCTTAAATGCGTAAATGACTGCTTGGGTGCGATCTTGAACCTCAAGCTTACCGAGGATATTGCTGACATGTACTTTGACCGTTTTCAGGGCGATGTACAAGTGATCGGAGATTTCCTGATTTGTTTTTCCCTCAGCCATCAGCAGTAGGATTTCGATTTCACGATTTGTAAGCTGTTCATGAAGGGGCTTCGTTCCCGAAGAACGCATCTTGGTCATAATCTTCCCGGTCACTTCCGGTTCAAGAATGGACTGCCCTTCATATGTAGCTCTGATGGCTTTCGCGATTTCATCGGCTTTCGATGTTTTGAGCATATAACTGGTTGCACCAGCTTCAAGCGCCGGGTACACCTTCTCGTCATCAAGAAAGCTCGTCACAATGATGATTTTAGCATCGGGCCATTGTTCAATAATCTGCTTTGTCGCTTCGATGCCGTCCATTTCCTTCATCACGAGGTCCATCAAAATAATATCAGGACGATGGTCCAGCGCAAGATCGACCGCTTCTGTCCCGTCATCCGCTTCAGCTATCACCTCAATATCCGCTTGGGCTGACAAATAAGCGGATACCCCGATTCGGACCATCTCATGGTCATCAGCAAACAGTACTTTAATCAACGTATTCCTCCTCCTTCTTCTTCCGGTATGGGACTTTCACTTCCAAGCGTGTGCCCTGCCCTTTCAGGCTGACGATTTTCAAGGCGCCCCCCACTTCCTCTGCCCGTTCCTGCATGTTCTGCAGTCCATAGGAGCTTGCCTTTTCTTCTTCGACATTGAAGCCGATTCCGTCATCCACGACGCGCATGATGATATTCTGATCCCTTTCAATCAGCCTTACGTCCAACTTTTCGGCTTTCGCATGACGGAGCGTGTTCGATACGGACTCCTGCAAAATACGGAACAACTGGTCTTCGAGTCCTTTTTCAAGCGAGACTTCCTCGACCGACCACGCCACGTCCATCGGCACCTTTTGAGTCAATTCATGCAACAGCTCTTCAATGCCTTCAGCAAGCGTTTTGTCCTTTAACGGGACAGGTCTAAGGTGAAGAAGCAGCGCCCGCATTTCGAGCTGGGACTGGTGAATCATGTTCTCGACCATACCGAGCTGTTTTTTCAATTGATCGTCCTCAGAAGCATTCGTGTCGTTAATCGCGGACATCATCATGGAGGCAGCAAAGAGCTGCTGACTGACCGAATCATGAAGCTCCCGCGCAAGTCGATTCCGTTCTTGTATAACAACCTCCTGCAAGCTCTTCTCGCGATCTTCGGCTCTCTCTGTTGCGATCTTCTGGGCAAGCGCCGTCTGCTGCTCAAACTTCTGCTCCAACTGCTTCATTCTCGCTTCAATTCCGTTGATTTCCTTTACATCCGACTGCCCGTAGACCACTTGATTCCCTTTCACGACTTCACCGAGCTGGTAATCTACAGACTGTAGCGTCCGCTTCCAAATCCAGCCCTGCGTGAGACCGATGACCACACCCATTGAAATCGAAAAAGTCAGGACTAGAAAGATATACGGCAGATCAAGGACCGTCCGGTACCACAAGTCCGACCATTCGTTAAAAGGAAAGGCGATGAACGTAAACCCAAGAAGGACCAAGGTAAAGCCGAGAAAGGTCAGAATGCCGACAACAATCTGTCTCTGCCAAATACTCATATCCGCTTCACCTCTAAATCTCCGGACAACAAAGAGGTTACGATTTTTACACGGGGCCGGTGTTTCGCATAGTCAGGCGTATGATAGGATACGACTTGGTTGAAGACCTTTGATTTTTGATATTGGAAAACGGCCGTCTTTCCGAAGACCGCACTGTGCAGAATGGATACTTCCACATCATACGGAACATAAATGACGAGGTTCCCTACCAGGTGGCGAATCGAAATGACCGCCTCATCTTCAGGAAGAACCGTCTGACTGAGATCAATCACACGATCACCGAATCCACCATGAATATTGATATCACGCCATTCATACGATGAATCAGGTGTCGACTGACTTCCGAAAAACTTCTGCCTCAGAATGGGTTCGTCCGAATCAGGCATGTCCTGTCGAATCACTTCCGGAACGATTTGTTCCGGAGACTTCTTCGATCGATAATAATCCCTCACCATTAAGAAAATCACAGCGACGATGAAGAAGCGTACCGCAATCATACTGAGTATCGTGAAGACGAGCACGATCAGCCCGATCCAAAAGAAAATCTTCCCCCACGTTTTGCGATATTTTTTCCAACCTATATAAGCCATCAATCCGAAGAAGAGTAGTGAGAATACCAGCCCTCCTTCAAAGAAGACGACTTCCACGACAAGGAGGATCACCCCTATGATTAAAATGGTGTTCATCGTATCTGTAGAAATTCTTTTAAACATACCGGCCATCCTCCTTTGCAAAATCAGATAAAGACGCAGATTACTGCGCCTTTATCATACCATGATTCCTTAATTCACTGTAACGTTGTCTGTATCCTTCATATCTTTCTCAAGCTTCGCAATCTTACTATCGAACGTGTTCCGGTAATAAGCGCTGTTCACTTTGTATTCCAAGTCTTCAATGTAGCGGTCGATTTCAGAAAAGCGGGAGTAAGGCTTGTCCGCTGTATCTTCAATCACTTGATTCATACGGTGATGTGCTCTCGCGATGTTCTCTCTTCCCATCAGTTCCATCCGCCTCAGATGCATGTCCTTCAATTTGTGCTTCATCTCTTCATACTTGCGTTCCAATGTCTCAAGCTGCTCGATGGCTTCCTGTCTGGACGCTTTCAAACGTTCCGCTCTCGCTTCGTATTCCTGCTGCTCCTGGTAAGCAAATGCATGCATCGACTCTTCGCCGGCACGCTCTGCAATCTCCGCCTGACGCTTACGCTTCTCTGCCATATCCTCAGCCTTCTGATATTCGCGGGTGAACTCGTCCTTCAAGCGATACTGGCGCTCGACAAGCTTACGCACTTTCTCCGTTTCCTTCTCACTTTCACGCAAATACTGATTCAGCATGGCAACAGGGTTTTTCTGTTCCTTTTCATCTAAAACGCTGTGCAAGTCTGCTGTGATGGAATCCTTCATACGAGTAAATATGTTAGCCATTGATTCATCTCTCCCTATTCTTATTTGTTAAGATCTGCCCATTGTCTTTCAAAATTCGTGAATGGATCATCTGATTTGGTGACTGTTTCTTTTTTGCCTGTCCAGTTTTTATAAATCCAGTACAGGCCGTAAGCAGCCGCTAAACCGATGACAGCGTAAATGTTCGATACAGCTACGCTTAAGATGATTAAGCCAAGCACGACCCAGGCGATTTTGCCTGCTGTCGACTCACTTTTCATAAACTGTTTGAACACGACATAAAGCAACCAGACGCTTACACCAAGCAGGATCATGGGACCAAGGTTCGCAAGTAAGATCGTTAGTGCCACTAAGCCTGCGAGAAATAACAGAAATTTTTTCATCGATTTTTCCCTCCTTGCTGATTTCTTATTTTCATCTTACCGAGAATCAGATTTTGTCGTAATGAGCCTGAGCTATATTTTGAACTAAGACCAGAGGCGTATAAGAGCATTTCCACCTTGCACAATCATGAGAACCAAAAAAAGAGCCGCTGCAATGAGCGACTCTTTCCTCAGAGTGTCGAGAAAGTCCAAGCTGTTTTCTCAAAGCTTGAGAACTTGAGAAGCGGTGTTGACGAATCAACTCGCTTTCCATGGGCGTCCGATAAGTCACGTTGTTCCGCCCACACCTTTATCAGGTGTAGATGGCACCTCTTAAGCAACCATCCCCAAAAAGGCAATGATTGCACAGAATAACGTTCGGCCTCCACACCCCTGTACGGTTCTGTTCCAACTACTTGCGTAAAGTGGGGTGGAAAATGGCGAGACTCCTGCGGGATGCACGGACCACGGCGAGATCCACTCAGGCTTTAGCCTGAGTTAGCTCGGCGTCCGCCGCCGGAAAGCGAGCTATTTTCCACCCCACTGCCCACCTCATTTGTAACAGAACTAGTCCCCTACTTTTTTCGACAGTTAAAAAAAGAGCCGCTATCAGCGACTCTTTCCTGTTATTCGACAATACGTAATTCTTTTGGTGTTTTCGTTAACGTTTCATACCCATCTTCTGTGACCAGCACATCGTCCTCAAGGCGCACTCCGCCGATTTCAGGGTCATAAATACCCGGTTCAAGTGTGTAGGTCATGCCTTCCTTCAGCACACCATCATTCAGGTGACTCATAGACGGAAACTCGTGGACATTGATTCCGAGCCCGTGTCCGATACGGTGAGGGAACAAGTCTCCATAACCAGCTTCCGTAATTAAATCACGTGCCGTTTGATCAAGGTCGCCTATGCGCGTGCCAGGTTTACTGATAGCAAGGGAAGCATCGAGCGCTGCTTTGACCGTCTCGTAAATTTTACGTTGTTCATCAGAAACTGACTTATAAGCAAATGTACGCGTGATGTCAGAAGTGTATCCCTTCCATACAACACCGAGGTCAAACAGAACGAAGTCTCCAGGGTTAAGCGTACGGTCTCCAGGATTTCCGTGCGGGGATCCTGATTTCTCTCCGAATAGAACCATCGTGGAGAATGACATTTGAGAAACGCCCTTCTTCTTCAGTTCATATTCAATCATAGCAAGCACTTCCATCTCACTCACGCCTTCGCGTAGTGATTCAACGCCGACTTTCACACCGAAATCCGCAAGCTCGGCCGCTTCACGCATGATCGCCACTTCCTGCTCGTCTTTTACAACGCGCATTTCGTTAAGCGCGGGTTCGATATCCGCTACATCGACTTTATCGAACAAGGAGGTAAAGGATTCACTGCGCCCATAAGAGAGCACTTCCTTCTCAATCCCGACTGTCTCCGCTTGATTGACTCCCTTTTCGCTAAGAAGCGCCCACGGATCTTCGTGGTCAGCGTAACCAACGATCTCGTGCTTCCAGCCTGCGTCCTTCAACTGACCTTTCTCCATTCCAGGTAAAACGGCTACCGGCTGTTTATCCGGGAAAACGACCAGCCCGAGCAGTCGCTCATGCGGATCTGTCGAAAAGCCCGTTAAGTAGAAAAAGTTTTCGGGTGAGTTGATGAATGCGACATCTATTTGGTTATCTTTCAAATAAGTTGAAAAATCTTTCAATCTTTGTTCCATACGATCACTCCTTCACCATCATCATACAGGAGAGACTGAAACAATCCAAACGGGTGAACGTTTTGCGAAATTTCAGTAAGAGAAATGTTTTCCTATTTCCATTTCGATATAATAGAGTAGGTTACGTTTAATTATGTAGGAGGTCGTTCATATGGATCGCACGCGCTTTTTTGTTAGAGTAGCGGCTATTTACGCATTAATCGGAGCGTTTATGGGTTCTCACATGGCAGGCGGTGGCGGATTACAGCTCAGCGCTATTCACGCCCACATCCTCGTTGTCGGTTGGCTGTCGTTGTTTGCCTTTGCCATTTATTATCGCGTTTTTACGATTCCGAAAGATTCCAAACTTTCGGTCGTGCACGTCTGGAGCTCCTTCTTCGGTGTACTCGGACTAACGGTTGGAATGTGGCTTTATTACACTCAGCCGATTGAAGGCATGCGCGCCTTCAACACTGTATTCTTCATCGTCGGGGGAACCGTTCTTCTGATCGCCTTCGTCGTATTCGCCATCATGGCGTTCGTACACGGCAAGCATATTTCAGAAGAAGGATAGGTAGAGTTTCATAGAATACTAAAAAAAGGCAGGTGCACAGCACCTGCCTTTTTTCTATGGAGAATACCGAACAAGTCGATCATCATTGTCAGCGGGGGACCCGCGTCCATCTGTGTTGTTCGTTATAAAGAACAACACCCCCTCCTGTTCTACAACATCCCGGATGCGGCCATATTGCTCCGTGACCACCTCAGGATTTCCGCCCTCAAGCGAAAGGGTACGAAGGGCTGTCCCTCTCAAAGTGGCAATCCACAACTGATCCTCATAAATGGTGATACCAGAAGGAGCCCACGTCTCTGTTCCTGTGTGAAAAAGGGGAGCTGTTACGGAATCATCGTGCTCATCCCCGACATAGTCAGGCCACCCATAATCAGCGCCTGCATCAATTCTGTTGATCTCGTCATGAGCATCCGGCCCATGCTCAGAGGCATACAGCTGCCCCTCCTCAGTCCAGGCAAGCCCCTGCGGATTACGATGACCATAAGAGTACACGTATGAATTGTTGATCGGATTGTCAGAAGGGACACGGCCATCCATGTTCATTCTCAGAATTTTACCCGATAAAGAGCTTAAGTCCCGAGCTGTGTTTTCTTCAAGAGCATCTCCCGTCGTTACGAAAAGAAAGCAGTCCGGACTCATTTCGATTCTCCCCCCGTTGTGAAAACGAGCACCCGGAATATTCTCTAAAACAGACTCGATCTCTATCCACTCTGATCCCTGATTCTCGACTAGTACAACCCGGTTCTTGAGTCCGTTGTCTTCATAGGTATGATAAGCGAAAGCCAGGTTGTTCGTTTCATAGTCTGGATGAAGGTGAAACCCGAGCAGCCCTCCCTCACCGATTTGAACAATCTCTTCAGACGTTTGGAGCGGCGCTCTGTTCACTTGACCATCAGCCACCGTCACTACATTTCCTTCACGTTCAGAGATGAAGTAGTCTTCACCGTAAATCTCTAAATCCCACGGAGAGCGTAATTCATCTGCAAGAACCTCCATACTCCCATCTACTTCTGGAGATGACTGACACCCCGCGGCAAAGAATAGGAACAACAACCAGCTGATTCGCTTCAAAGCATGCCCTCCTATTGTAAGTTGATTCCATTATATCAGGGATCACAGAAGGAAGACGGCTTGAAGCTCATTAAGATGCTTTCGCCTGTCTCAAAGGCGTTCGGTGCAGGAATGACTTCTCCAGTCGATAGGCAAATACCCCTGCCACGACAGCCAGTACGACATCTTTAATTAAGAAAGGGACCATGCTCGACCAGGCGATAGCATAGTTGATGCCCCCACCTTCAATCCAGAAATTCATCGCAGCATAGAACAGGTTGACACCAATCAAGTAATTGACGGCTGTTCCTACAAGCGCTGCCGCAATGTAGATATTCAAGCTTCGTTTCATCTCCGCAACTTTTCCCGCGCAGAACGCAATCGCTGTAAAAGAAAGTATAAATCCGAATGTTGGGGAGAAGATGATACCAGGTCCACCTTGAAACGAAGCAAAGATCGGGGCCCCAACCAATCCTAGAATCGTATATACAATAATTGAAAATGCGCCAAGACGGCTGCCTAAAATAATTCCAGCTAAAATGGCGAAAAAGGTTTGCAACGTCAACGGCACACCAAAAACGGTCAGAAAAGGAACAATATATGTAATATTTGCCCCAACCGCCATTAAAGCAACAAACAAGGCTCCCAACGCCAAATCATAAGCTGTCATACGTGACTTTTCCATATAAAAATCTCCTTCCAGTTTACAAGTCTTACTTATAAACTACTGGAAGGAGAATCATAATGTCAACTATATTTTTTTGCGGTTAACAAAAGTTAACGCTATAATGAATTCTTTTATTACAGGCCAAGCCCTATCGATAGTTGGTTGGTATAGGAAGTATAGGCGACCGTCTGATTGATTTCGACAACTTCTTCCTCAGAAAACCCAAGATCCTTCAAACGGATTACATCTTCTTTTGTCACTTGAACAGGCTTTGCAACTAAGCGATCCGCGTATGTTAACACGGCTTTCCACTCATCCGACATGTCGGAATGCTGATAATTTGATAACCAGTCCAGAATATCTGTTTGATTGACAAGGTCTTTCAGGATTTCAGAGTGGCTCTTCGTACAGTATTCACAACCATTTTTCATAGAAACGAACGTTATGATCACCTCACGCAGATCTTCCTGCAATGAAGTCTCTTTGATTGCACGTTGAAGAGGAAGGAAACTTTCATACGTTCCTTGGTGATTGGCAAGCAGTCGATCGAACACCGTAGCCGACTTACCCTCATACGTATCCTTATAATTTGTTAGGCGAACAGGTTTCACCCATGCCATAATCATCATCTCCTTTAGTCCTTTTTATTTACTTTTAAAGAAAATTTTAATAGATAAAAACCACTATTATAGTGACATTTTCCTACAAATATATTAGTGTATACATAAAAAATGGAGGGATTTGGATGTTATCTCCTCAACGAGCTATGGGGCAGTACAGTACCCCCCAGGAAACCGTGGACTACATGGTCAACACGGTAAGCAGACACCTGGAATCCCAACATGAAGAACCTCAAATATTAGACCCTTCAACGGGTGATGGAATCTTCGTTCGAACGTTGGTACAGTCAGGTTACACACCATCCCAAATCCATGCCTATGATGTCGACCCTGCCATTCCAGCACAATATGAAGGGATCCATTATGCACATCAGGATTTTCTGAAAGCAGAAGGCACGAATCGATTCGATGCCATCATCGGCAACCCTCCCTATAAATCAAAACGTCAAAGTTCGTACTTCACAGAAAACAGAGACGTTCTGGCTGAACAGTTCCAAGATATCGGTGTGCATAACATGTATTCCCTGTTCATTTATAAAGGGCTGCAGTTGTTAAAAGAGGGCGGTATTCTTACTATGATCGTCCAGGATTCTTTCTTAACGAATGTTTATTATAAACACTTTAGAAACTATTTATTAAATCATTCTGAAATTCAAGAAGTGATTCTGGCTCCACGTAGATTGTTTCATCATGGAAAAGCAGACGTTCGGACTTCCATCCTGACAATCAAAAAAGCCCCTGCGAAAGATGGGCATACTGTAAGACTAGTGGACCGACTAACCTATCAGCAATACGAAAACCCACCAGAAACGAGTGTTCAATACCTGCCTCAAACCGTTTTTAAGAAACTGCCAAACTATAATTTTGCAATTAATGTGCCGGAGGAAGTGCTTGAACTCTTCCGATCCCATTATAAACCGTTAGAACACATTGTACCTATTAAAACGGGAGTCTCAACCGGCAATGATGGACGCTTCTTACGCAAGGCGGACGAAATTACAGACGCAGAAGACTGGATTCCTTTCTACAAAAACGGAGGCGCGAAAGATGGGTGGTATTACCCGCCCAAGCATTATATCCACAAAGACTGGAGGTCACTCAGTCAAAATGAAAAGAAGTTCACAATCCGTAACCCTTCCTATCTCTATCAAGAAGGAATCACCTGCTCCTCAATGGGGGTGAAGTTCTCTGCCTCCTATCTTCCAAAAGGAAGTTTATTCGGAGTCAACGCGAACTTGTTTCCTGATAAGCAGGAAGATTTGTATTATCTGCTCGGCTTACTGAACAGCAGCCTGGTCAAATACATTTTGCGGAAAGTATTGAATCGAACAAATATGGTGACTTCTGGCTACATTAAGAAGATTCCATACATCCGCCCTTCTGAAGAACAGAAATCAATAGTCGTCAAGAAAGCTGAAACATTAGTCGAAAAGAAAAAAGAGAACCCTGAGTACTCGACTGAACAGCTCCATCAAGAAATTGATGATATCATCTTTGACGTCTATAGAATCAAAGAAGAACACCGTGAAGAGATGCTTCATTTCTGTGAAAATGTACTGGAATGCCTATAAAAACAACACCGCCCATTAGGAGCGGTGTTGTTTTTCAGTACCTTTTCCGACATCATTTCCCGGGAAATGACACTACTTCACAATTCGGTAATCGCCCCAGTCTTCAGGCAGAAGCGTCGTGTACCTTGGAGTGAGGAAACGGTCGTCAATCAGTTGGATCGAGCCTTGGTCCGACTCGGAACGGATGAGACGTCCTCCCGCTTGCAGCACCTTGTTCATCCCCGGGTACACATACGCGTAGTCATACCCGTTGCGGCCTTTTTCCTGGAAATAATCTTTGATCAATTCTTTCTCAAGGCTTCTCGGAGCAAGTCCGATTCCGACAACGGCCACCCCATTCAATCGATCCCCTCTTAAATCGACACCCTCTGAAAAGATGCCACCGAGCACTGCAAATCCGACGAGCTCTCCTCCAGGAACGAATTGCGAGAGGAAATCCTCTCTCCTATCCTCGTCCATTCCTTGTTCCTGAACAGCGACGTCCGCCTCATATTGTTTAAAATGCTGATAGACAAGATCCATGTAATGGTAAGACGGGAAGAAAAACAGATAATTTCCTTTCTGCTTCTTCACCTGTTCATATAACAGACCTGCCAGCCTTCCAGCCGTCTGTTCCCTCGTTTTGTACCGTGTCGATAAGGGAGCTACGACTAAATCGATCTGCGAAGAGTCATAAGGCGATGGGAGCTGTAAAATATAATCGTCTTTCTTTCCACCAAGCATATCCTTGTAGTATCCAAAAGGAGATAGAGTTGCAGAAAAGAATACAGAGGACCTGAACGCTTTAGTCGTTTCACTCAGAACATGAGAAGGGTCAAGGCAGAAGAGCTTGACGTTGAATTCCCCTTGGCTTATATCCCCAATCACTTTGAAATGTTCATCCACTAAT
This sequence comes from Halobacillus litoralis, assembly GCF_020171725.1. GTDB lineage: Bacteria > Bacillota > Bacilli > Bacillales > Halobacillaceae > Halobacillus > Halobacillus litoralis_F. The sequence continues at coordinate 287,450 of NZ_JAIVAJ010000005.1, forward strand.
TCAAGAATCCTCAGAAAGCTCTGGGCTGTAAAATAAACATCCAGCAAGTGCTCGGACTGATCGTCAACTGGTTCACTCTGCAATTGCCGCTCCGCTTGTTCAAGGAAGCGCTCTAACGATTCTTCCCATTCCCCTTGCAGATCTTCCACTACAAATGATTCAGATGCCTCTCCTCTGAGTCGGACCAAGTCTTTATAGATCGCCTCGGCTGCCTTTGAGAGACGTTCATTTTCGTATTCCCAATCTTCACTCAGAATCAGAAACTCACGTTCAGGCAGATGAGCAGAGTACATCTCCCTGGCTCTTTCCACTAAGTTGTGAGACTCATCCACAAGAAGCGTCGTTTTTTTCTTTTGATCGGGAAGCAGCCTTCTTAAAGACACCTTTGGATCATAGATGTAGTTGTAATCACCAATGATAACGTCCGCCTCATTCGTTAGATCCAGTGAAAATTCGAATGGACACACTTTATGTTTTTTCGCATAGGACTCGATGACCGGTCTCGATAGAAGCGTTTCGTTCATGAGTATATCGACTAGCGCTTCATTTATCCGGTCATAATACCCGTCTGCAAATTCACAGTAATCCGGCTGACAGATCGTTTCATCTTGAAAACAGATTTTATCCTTTGCTGTAAGCGTCACCGAACGAAGGACCAGCCCTTTGTCCCCCATAAACTGAAGCGCCTCTTCAGCGGTTGTCCTTGTAATCGTCTTCGCGGTCAAATAATAGATTTTCTCCATACCTTCAAGATCCATCGCCTTCACAGCTGGAAAGAGAGTCGAGATCGTCTTTCCGATTCCAGTAGGGGCCTGGGCGAATAAGTCCCGCTTTTCCTGAATCGTTCGATAAACACTTCCCGCAAGCTTCCTCTGTCCTTCCCGGTAACTCGGAAAAGGAAACGATAAATCCGGAATGGAATGTTGCTTTTGTTCACGAATATGCAGAATGATTCTTGCATAAGACATGTATTGATCGATACATTCATCTATAAAGGACGTTAACGCTTCTTTAGAAAAAGTTTTCAAAAACCGCTTCTTCTCTTTAGACTGCTTCTGAACATACGTCAGTTGAACTTGAATCTCCTCCAGGTCTTCACGATCCGCATAGATAAAGGCGTAGCCCTTCGCCTGAGCCCAGTAGACTGGATCACTGTCCTCATCCAGTTCATCCAAATCCCTGGCCGTGGACTTGATTTCATCAATGACAGGTCCATGATCCGACTGAAGAAGGCCGTCACAGCGCCCTTGTAAGCGGAGTGTCAACTGTTCACGGGTAAAGGTATGTTCAAGTGCAACTTCTTTCTCATCGCCCTCTTCATACATTTTTTGTACGTCCTGATGAATGGCTGTCCCTTCGACTAAGGTTGTATTGGAACGAAACCGATTATCAATATGACCGGCTCGGTAGATGTAGCTCATCAAGTCTCGAACAGAAATCGTCATCGTGCTGTCCATCAACTGCCCCTCCTTCACAAAAAAAATTGACTGTTACCCTCAAGTTACCGTATCGATAAGCGTATGTCTATATAAGGAAAATGATAGAATAACGATAACACGTTTTTATTTTCCCAATGCGTGGAACCATCATATACTATTAGTAAGCGGAATTATAACAATCAGGGGTGACCCAAATGAAAGCATGGAGATGGATCGCTTCTGTCTTATTAACCATAACCATCGGATTCTTTATAACGGCGGCCTTTATCTATTCGCCTGATGATACAACTCAGCCTTCCTCTGAGAATCAGGAAGAGCCGGAGCCACTTTTCCCTGCTGAGGAGTCTGAGGAAACCCGGGAACCTTCTGAGGACGAGACGGTTATAGATGGACCTCCTGAAGAAGGAGAACCCTCTATCGGGGACGGCATTCGTGATGTGTTTACAAGTGTGATTGAGAGCGCAAAGGACCTTTTCATCCGGGAAGACCTTCAAATTACAGCTCTCGGAGACTCTCTGACAGAAGGAATCGGTGATGGAACCGGACAAGGCGGTTATTTAGGTATTTTGCAACAAACGTTTGAGAGCAACCCAAACTCCGGTGATGTGGAAATCGATAACTTCGGTAAAAACGGACATCGAAGCGATCAATTGTTAAGAAGACTGAAAAATGAGGAAGAAATGACGGAATCGATTAAACAGGCGGACCTCGTCTTGATTACAATCGGAGCGAATGACGTCATGGAAGTGGTAGAGAACAATATAACGGACTTGAATTACCAAGCCTTTGTTAATGCCCAGCAAGGTTACGAGGAGCGTCTAAGAGAAATTCTTCAAATCGTAAATGAGACCAATCCAGACGCCTCCATCTATTTAATCGGCTTGTACAACCCTTTCGAGGATTATTTCCAGAACATTCCTGAACTCGGAAGGATTACAAGTGACTGGAACCAAATCAGCAGACGGGTGGTCGACGACTTCAACCGAACAAGTTTCATTCCCATCCGTGATGTATTCTCTAACAACGCAGAGGATTTACTCTGGCAACAGGATCGCTTTCATCCAAATGAGAGAGGGTATAAACGAATTGCCGAGCGCGTGTTACAATATATAAAAGAAGAGATTGAACGATAAGGCGGAATGCAGAAAATGAAACGACTCTTTTTGGAGAACAAATGGCGTACATCGTTTTTTATCCTGGCTTTAGTAAATCTGGGCATTGTAATCTGGCTGCTGACTCTTATTTTCCTCCCTTCCTCCTACACGTTAGTGAATGTTGATAAGGAGAAAAACACGTCGGACGCCGAGTTTACCATCGTCTCAACGAAAGAAAACTTAGAGCAACTGACAAACGAATATTTGAGAGAGCTCTCCAGTCAGACCATTTTCGATTATTCCATCACGCTCGAAAATAATGTCATGTTAACGGGAAACATCCGGGCATTCGATCAGGAAATTCCGATCAAAGTCGAGCTGAACCCTGTGGTACAGGACAATGGTGACTTGGTTCTTGAACAAGAGCGTATTTCGTTAGGTCAGCTGCCTTTACCGAATAAAAAGGTACTTGAATTCGTAGAAGATAATTATAATTTCCCGGAGTGGGTCATCGTGAACCCGAACGAAGAAACCATCTATGTCGCAGTCACTCAGATGGACACACCTAACCAGTTTGATGTCAGGGTCGATCGGTTCAACTTAAATGCCAACCAACTTGCCTTTAAAGTTTCCGTACCGAAAGACTCTTTCCACTTAGCTCAAAAAGTCGTACAGAAGAACTTCTAACTTTTAAAGAGGCTGGGACAGTAAAGTTTCAGCCTCTACAAAATCGAACGCGTGATGCGTTCGGTTTTTTTGTGTTCGTAATTATGCGTGAGCCTGATCAGTACCCCAATCACGCATTCCCTTCCTAAGCCCCTAAGGTGAAATAGGCAAGGCTGCTGTGATAAAATAACACTATGAATGAAAGTAAAGGATGTGAGATCATGCGTGTTGTCGATAACATTGCCGATCTAATCGGAGACACCCCACTTGTGAAATTGAACCGAATCGCCCCAGAAGGCGGAGCGGATATTTATATGAAATTGGAAAAATACAATCCAAGCGGTAGTGTGAAAGACCGAGCGGCCTATAATATGATGGTCCAGGCAGAAAAGGACGGAAAGCTGAAAGAAGGATCAACCATTATCGAGCCGACGAGCGGAAACACAGGAATTGGTATTGCCATGAATGCCGCAGCACGAGGCTATCGGGCGATTCTCGTCATGCCGGATACGATGACCCAAGAGCGAATCAATCTCCTAAAAGCCTATGGAGCTGAAATCGAATTGACACCAGGAGATGAGAAAATGCCTGGAGCAATCGCCAGAGCGAAAGAGCTCGTGAAGGAAATCGACGGCGCATTTATGCCGATGCAGTTTGAGAACGAGGCGAATCCTGACTCCCACCGGTACACGACAGCCACAGAAATCATCGAAGCTATGGATGAGATCGGTAAGCCCCTTTCCGCTTTTGTAGCCACTGCTGGAACAGGAGGAACCGTCACAGGTACGGGTGAAGAATTGAAGAAGCATTACAAAGACGTAACCGTACATGTCGCAGAGCCTGCAGGTTCTCCTGTCCTGTCCGGTGGAAAGCCTGGGAAGCACAAGCTTGTGGGAACGAGCCCGGGTTTCATTCCCGATATTTTGAATCAGGAAGTCTATGATGAGATTTTCCAAGTGACAGACGAAGATGCCTATGACATTACCCGCCGACTTGCGAGAGAAGAAGGTTTGCTGTTAGGTACATCCTGCGGCGCATCCTGCTGGGCAGCTATCCAAGTAGCCAAGCAGAAGAAGCCAGGTGAAGTTGTAGTATGCATCGCACCAGACACAGGAGAGCGTTATTTGTCCGGTGACTTGTTCAGATTCTAAAAAACATCCCTGCTCCTTTTGGAGCGGGATGTTTTTTTATAACCTGTACATATCTCGAAAACGCAAATGCCATCCTAAATGGTACGAAAGCACACGACATGCTACAATACCAACAAATAGGACATACGTTTGAATAACGTGATCAAGGTCAATGATACCAAGACCTGTAAGCAATCCTACGACGAGCGCCCATACTGCGTAAATTTCCTGATGCAATACCATCGGCCTTCTTTGCGCCAACACATCTCGGGTGACTCCGCCCCCAACGCCTGTAAGTATACTTGCAAAGATGATTCCACCTAATGGGAATTCACTATCAATCGCAAAAGCCGCTCCCTGAAGGGCAAATGCAGATAACCCAATCGCATCCAGATAAATGTTCCATCGATCCCAGGACATGACCCAGCTTTTCGGAAAAAAATAGACGATGCTGATTGTAATGAAAGCTACATAAAGTAGGTATCCTTGCTCCCAAACGTGCACAACTGGCACATCCAATGCAATATTTCGGATAATTCCTCCGGCAAAAGGAGTAGCTATCCCCAAAATAAATGTGCCAAATATATCATACCTCTCATTTAATGCGACAATAGCCCCACTAAATGCGAATGCACTGACAGCTAGTATATTTAATAGTTCCCATGCCACTCTCTATCACCTTCCATTCATTTTAAGCCCTTCAATTCCTTACTAAAAATATCAGACGTAACGATCATTGGGAAGACCTTTTCTTTTTTTCTCGATCTTTGATAGAATGCACCTGTCAGGAAGCCCACCATGGCAACGTTCAGACACTATATTGGAATAATAATAAACTTTTTATAATAAATGATGATAATGTTGCAATGTGCCACAAGGAATTGTTCGAACTAGGACGAATTTATTAATTTACAGCACTGTTTTTTTAGTCAAAACCGAAACACCATTAGTAGGAGATGTGAAGAAAGTTGAGAAGATGGCTCGTTAAACTACGAAAAGAACAAAATTACACACAACAGCAGATCGCAGCCGGGGCTCATATTGATCGAGCCTATTACGCCCAAATAGAAAATGGTACCAGGAATCCCAGTATGGCCGTCGCCACTCAGATTGCATCGTTCTTACACATTAATCCGTCTCTATTTTTTTCTGATCACTTGAGCGAACCGTTTGAATCCGCGTTGATGAATTCACCCATCGTCGTCGCTCATTGTGACATGAACTTGCGTTATACTTGGATGTTCAACCCTCATCCGGACTTCAAAATGGGTCCTGTAATCGGAAAAAGGGATGACGAGCTGGATGAAAACTCCGGTACTTTGGCATTAGTCGCCATTAAGAGAAAAGTCATCGAAGAAGAAATGATCCTAAGGGAATACATTTCCTTCCCCCTTTCTCAAGGACTCATTCAATATGATGTATTCGCTCAGCCTTTGTATGACCCGAACGGAAAAATTATAGGAGCGGCAACCGCTGCGACCCAGCTAAGAGATTAGCTTTCAAAGGAGGGCTTCCTGATGATCCTGCACGAGTTAAACGATAACCTTCTCGTGGTATCCCTGTATAGAGCACGAGAGTTGCAACTGGACTATGAATTTATTGAATTGCTGGAAAAGGAAATGATGAATAGAGAACAAAGAGAGCCCACTACAGCTCAAGACTAACCTCCTCACACCTACGCCACATCTCCCTGCATGTTTTCTTGAAAATATGGGTAGAACACTCTTATAAAGGAGTGTCACTATGAAGCCCGAGAAATGGATTATGCACCAGACATGGGAAGAACTCGTATTTATGCACTGGCCGGTTCCGGAAGAGATGTTACGCCCCCATATACCCAAAGCCTTCGAACTCGACCTTTACGATGGACAAGCGTGGATTGCGGTTGTTCCGTTCAGAATGAATCACATCCACTTCAAAGGAATGCCACCCGTTCAATTCGGAAATCATCTCCTTGAGTTAAATGTGCGGACGTATGTCACATTTAAAGGAGAACCTGGTGTCTATTTTGTAACGCTGGATGCCAACCACCCTCTTGGTGTCTTTCTAGCCCGCACACTGTTCGGACTCCCCTATGTACATGCAAGTATTCAGTTGAAACAAACTCCCAGTCGCTTTAGTTATGTAAGCAGGCGTACTCATAAAGGCTATCCTACTGCCCACTTCCATGCAAGCTTTCTTACAACCTCTCCCCCCATACCATCTGAGCCCGGCTCATTGATTTACTGGCTCACTGAGCGGTATTGCCTATGGGTGACCCGGGGGAATTCGGTCTATAAAGGCCCTATTTATCATAAGAACTGGTCCTTACAGAAAGCAGAGGCCGACATATATACCAATCAATTGATGGATTTCCTACCCTCCAGGCTATTTAAGAAGCCGCCCATGACTTACTACTCAAAGTCCTTAGAGACGTTTATTTTTCCATTCGAGAAAAAGGGAGAATGGGTGTAAAGCCAAGGAATTGACAATATGGTTCCAACACCATATAATTATCTTGAATTCAAGATAATATAACAGGAGGTAATAATGATGAACCTCAAAGGTATCCACCACGTATCTGCCATAACAGCTGATGCAGAACGAAATTATAAATTCTATACGGATTTTTTAGGTATGAGATTAGTAAAGAAAACCGTTAACCAGGACGCACCATCGATGTATCACCTTTTCTATGCAGATGAAAAGGGGAACCCGGGCACAGACTTGACCTTCTTTGAGATCGATCGCGCGGGTCATACGTATTATGGAAATCAGAGCATCTCTACGACTTCACTACGTGTCAAAGATGATCAAGCTCTGGATTATTGGAAGAAGCGTTTCGAAGACAATGACATTGCCCACGATTCCATTCAATTACGTATGGGTCGAAAAACGATTGCTTTCCGCGACCACGAAGAGCAGCGTCTGATGCTCGTATCCGATGAAACCAATTCCGGCGTAGCATCAGGAACTCCTTGGAATCGTTCCTCTGTTCCTGTTGAATACGGCATTCAGGGGCTGGGTCCTGTTTATTTATCTGTTCAGGATTTGCCTGCAACTGAGAAAGTGCTGACGGAGGTACTCGGTTTTTCCGAAGCTGGATCATATGATCAATTCAAAGTGTTCTCCACTGGAGAAGGCGGAACAGGAGCTGAAGTTCATCTCGAAGAGCTTCCTGATGCCCCTCGTGAAAAACCCGGTCGAGGCAGCGTCCACCATGTCGCTTTCAGGGTAGAGGATGAAGAAGAATTGAAGAAGTGGCACGAGAAGATTCAGGCAGCCGGATTCCCGAATTCCGGACTAGTCGATCGTTATTACTTCAAGTCCCTTTATTTCAGAGAATCCAACCACATTCTATTCGAACTTGCGACAGACGGCCCCGGGTTTGCAACCGATGAAGATGTCGAGAGTCTGGGAGAAACATTAGCTCTTCCCCCATTCCTTGAAGATAAAAGAGAAGAGATTGAACAGGACCTGAAACCATTAAATACGAAGAAATAAACAAAAGAACCGTCTCACAGCAGACGGTTCTTTTCTATGCTTCAGTCATTTAAACGGTTCTTGACCCAGTTAATCAAACCACCCATTTGCATAATTTCAATCTGACGCTCTGACATCGCATGTTCGAATGTCAATGTCTTGTCTTTCCCTTTCACTTCAGCTTTCACAGTATTGGACTGTTTAATGCTTTCTCTTAAGCCATGGAAGACAAGCACGTCTCCCTGCTCCAGCTGATCTAAATCAGATTCGTTCGTGAATGTTAATGGCAGTACGCCGAAGTTAGCGAGGTTCTGCCAGTGAATACGAGCGAAGTCTTTCACAATAGCCACACGCAGACCAAGGTATTTCGGAGCTAGAGCGGCGTGCTCACGACTCGATCCCTGCCCATAGTTGGTTCCCGCGACAACGGCGTGACCTCCTTCGTCACGAATATCCATGGCCCGATCATAGTACGTATCGTCAACAATTTCGAATGTGAATTTACTGATTTCAGGTAGATTACTTCGGTATGGAAGCACACGTGCACCACCGGCCAGAATTTCATCTGTCGATATGTCATCTCCCATTTTCAGCAAAATAGGGACTTCCAATTCATCAGGAAGCTCATCCATCTCAGGAATCGAGGCCACGTTCGGCCCTTTTACAAGATCAACCTGTTTCGCTTCCTCTTCTGGAAGAGGAGCATCCAACAGCTTCGTATCCACAGTCGGCTGATCTAATTCCTGCACCTCCGGATAATCGAAACCGGCTTTTCTCGGATCGGTGATTTTTCCGTGCAGCGCACTGACAGCCGCTGTTTCCGGACTGCATAGAAATACGCTGTCTTCTTTCGTTCCTGAACGACCCGGGAAGTTACGTGGAGTCGTACGCAGACTGTTCCGTCCGGTTGCCGGTGCCTGCCCCATTCCGATACATCCGTTACACCCTGCTTGGTGAAGCCTTCCTCCTGCCTGTAGGAAGTTCGCGATGTGTCCTTCCTGCGATAGGTCGATCAGCATCTGCCTGGATGTCGGGTTCAAGTCAAACGAGACTCCGTCCGCAATGTGTTGCCCCTCCACAATCTTCGATGCGATGGCAAAATCACGGTACCCTGGGTTTGCTGATGAGCCGATGTAAGACTGATAAATCGACTCGCCTTCCACTTCCTCCACTGGAACGACATTTCCCGGGCTGGAAGGCTTGGCGACCATTGGTCCTACAGTGGATAAGTCCAACTCATCATGTACATCGTACTGGGCACCATCATCTGCCTTCAATTCAATCCATTCATCTTCTCGCCCTTGCAACTTCATAAAACGCTTCGTCTCATCATCAGATGGGAAAACGGTCCCCGTTGCGCCAAGCTCAGCTCCCATGTTCGCAATGACGTGACGGTCCATGGCGGTTAAGTTGTCGAGACCTGGCCCGTAATATTCAAAGATGTGATTGACTCCACCTTTGACACCATGACGTTTCAACATCTCCAAAATGGCATCCTTGGCACTGACCCAGTCTGGAAGTTTGCCTGTTACTTTAACGCCCCAGACTTTCGGCATTTTCACATAAAAAGGCTCCCCTGCGATGGCCATGGCGACATCGATCCCACCTGCTCCCATCGCGAGCATTCCCATACACCCATTCGCACAGGTGTGACTATCTGAACCTAATAGTGTTTTGCCAGGTCTTGCAAGTCGCTGCATGTGTACAGGGTGGCTCACACCGTTCCCCGGGCGGCTGAAGTATAATCCGAATCGATTGGCGGCGCTTTCAAGAAACAGGTGATCATCTGGGTTTTTGCTGTCTTCCTGAATCAAGTTGTGGTCGACATACTGAGCAGAAGCTTCTGTCTTCGCACGAGAAATCCCCATCGCTTCCAACTCCAGCATCACCATCGTACCGGTCGCGTCCTGAGTGAGTGTCTGGTCAATCTTCAACCCAATCTCCGAGCCGGGCTTCATTTCCCCTTCTACTAAGTGATCTTTGATTAACTTTTGTGTGACGTTAAGACTCACACATAACTCCTCCTTCATAACCAATGTAAGATGCCAATCTTGGTAGTCGTAACTTTTCCTATACCTTTTATACCCTGAATTGTCATTCTTTACTCGGTTATGATTACAAAAAAAGAGAAGAGACCATTGTCTCTCCTCCCTGTTCAGCTTAATTAATAAACCCCAACGTTGTTCCACGCCTGTGTCACAGCACTTGCTGCAGAAGATCCGTAAAGGTCCTGCGCAGATTGCTCAAGCGCCGCTTTGGCACTTGTAAAGTTACTGCTAGGTGTTAGATAAACGGTTAAAGCACGGTAATAGATTTGTTCGGATTGAGCCATTCCAAGACTGTTGATCGTGTAGTATGCGGCTTTGTTAGGAATTCCACTGTTGATGTGAACCCCGCCCCAGTCACCAGCTTCAGTGTTCGGAAGGTTCTGGTACTCATCCATATGATCAGGTTGGTTGTAAGCATTTGGGTTGGATAGGGAGCGTAAGGCATCTCCACTCACTCCAGGAGTATAAACATCTTCGCCCATCAACCAGTCTTCAGAGTCGACAAAGTAGCCGAATACATCTGAGAACGATTCATTCAATGCACCAGACTGGTTCTCATAAATCAACTCAGCCGTCGTATCTGTTACAGCGTGCGTCAATTCATGGGCTACGATATCATCCGCTCCTGATAAGTAGGTGAATGTTGACCCATCGCCGTCTCCGTAAATCATCTGATTGCCTGTCCATGCTGCATTGTTGTAATTCGATCCATAGTGTACGGTCGAACGAATGTCGGCACCATTTCCGTCATAGCTTTCACGGCCAAACGTATCGTAGAAGTAATCAAACACTTCTCCTGCATAGTAATGGGCATCAACAGCCGCTTTTTGGCGCTCGCTGTAGAAGGTATTTCCTGTGTCGGTTACATAATATCCAGGTAGGCTGCTGTATTGACCACCGTAGTTATCGAATGTTTCGATGACACCACTCATCGGTTTTGTCGTATCAAATAAATAGTACGTATTGTTATAAGCATACGTATTTAAGGTTTTCGTATCACCTAAGACGCCTGTCCCTGTACCCGTCGCCTCATGAAGCACATTTGCTGCTTTCAGCACTTCGCCCGTTTCGGCGTTGATGTACAGCTGCCAGTTGGCTGGGTAAGGCTGTGAAAATTGGAGCTCTACGTGATATGCAAGTGTATATTCCCCGTCTTCATGATAAACGACGAGGTCCGAGTTCTCCGTCAATGTATGAAAGTCTTCTCCTAGTTCACTCTTCTGAACTTTATCAGCTTCTACTCTGTCGACATCAATATGATCCCAAGCGTAGTCAACCGCCTGATGTTTATTGAAGTCTTTCAACTGACGCACCTTCTCAGGAGCTTCACTATGGAACTCTCCATTGACTGCCGTAACATTTCCACTTTTATCTGTATGTACGACAATTTTTGAATTAGCGACCGGAACGTTTTGAATCACACGGTGGAATACATAGTGTGTCATTCCAAGTTCATCTGTTTCAGAACTTAATAGTTTAAGGTCTCTGCCATATTTAAGGTTAAGTAAGTCTTCGTTCGTTTTAAAGAACTGCTTAACCCCTTTTTCTGACATGACATTCTTCGCTTCAAGATGATTCTTAATAAAATGTGAAGTACCTTTGTCCAGGTCGACATTCAGCGAGGTATCCGCGCTCGCCGCTGTTCCACCTGATACTAGACTAGTTCCTAGTACAAAAGTCGCCACAACTGTTTTCCATTTCATCTAATCCCTCCCAATTTTTTAACGCATATTTAACGTATCACAATTTTCTGAATACGTGTCTGGGAAAGTTGGGGTTGAAAATGCCCCTTAAAGAGGAAAAAAAGAGGCAACTTGGGAAACCTGTCAATCTAGTTGAAATTTACTAGACGAACATGTATTCTAAAAATAGATTTGCTAGAGCAAGTCGCTGGCAATTCATAGTTGATCGACTAGGTGTGTTAAAAAATGGAATATGGCAAAGTACTTCGATTTCACCGGGTTAAGCAAGGTCTGACACAAAATCAGCTTGCCGATGGAATCATCTCACCCGCGTACCTTTCTAAGATCGAAAACGATCAAACGGTTCCAACGTTCGAGGTGCTTGAACTCCTTTATGAACGTCTTGGACTCGACTTTCATGACTCCTCCAACAGTCATCCTTCTAAGGAAAAGCTGAAGGAATGGTATGAAGCGATCGTTTTTAAAGACAAAGAAAAAGCCCGTACGTTAAAAGACGAGCTTCTTCAGCAGAAGGAAACGCACGATAATCATCATTTGTATATCTTTTTCGAGCTTTTCCGCATTCGCTACTTGCTTTTAGAAAGTGAGATAGAGGAGGCTTATAAGGCATGGAAAGATGTCAAGCAGTTTAGAGATACGTTCGATAATAAAATGGCTTTTTATTATCACTTATGTACTGGACTATTAAAGTATTATCGTGGGGATTTTGATGAGTCTTACCAAGAGCTGATGCAATCAAAGCACATCAGCAATTCTATTAACCCAGAAAACTGGGAATTTAGTGATTTGTATTACTTACTTGCCTTAAGCACTAGCCAGGCAAACCATATTTCAGCTTCAGTTTTCTATGTGAATCAAGCTTTAGAGATTTACCAATCTCATTATGATTTAGCCAAGAGTGCTGATTGTCACATCTTACAAGGAATCAACTATAGCAGGCTAAAAAACTATGCCAAAGCTCTTGAAAACTTACATTTAGCTAAAAAAATTGCTTTACAAACAAGAGACAAAAATCAATTAAGATTGGTATTTATAAACATTGGCACACTTGAATCGAGAATAGAGAATCACGAGGCTGCGATAGAAAACTACGAGAAAAGCCTAGAATACTATGATTCAAATTCAAAATATCAGAACCTTGATTTTCTAACTACCATCTTGGGGTTAATAGTAGAGCACTACAGGATGAAAGATACAACAGGTTGCCTTAAATGGATTAATGAGGGGAAGAATATATTATATGATTACCCTCATAAAGAATTTGAATTACACTTTGAAGTCTTTTCTAAACTTATCAGAAAAGATTCAGAACTTGAGAGTTACTTGGAAAATGAAGCTATTCCGTTTTTCCAAGATAAGAAAGAACATATATATGTGATAAGATACTCTATGTTTTTAGCCGACATTCTAGAAGAGCAAAGAATGTACAAGAAGTCATCTTTTTACCTAAGGTTAGCAATTGAATTATTGAATAAACATTCTCATTTAGGAGGGATCTTATTATGAAAAAGTTCTTAGCTATTATTGCAGTTGTTGCATTCTTATCATCAGTAGCTGCACCAGCTGTTCAGGATAATGCAGTTGATGCTTACCCTAGACCACTAATTGCACAAGACTTCTAAAATCAATTTTTCATTTGAATTTCTAAGCAATTCCCCTAATCCTATACTAATCCAAACTATTTACCTCTACCCAACCTGTGGTAGAGGTCTTTTTTTAATGAGGTGAATCTATGTATTTTATTGGAATCGATTTATCAGGACCGTCCAATCATAAAGATACCGTTGTGACTTCTCTTATCGAACAAAAGCAGAGCCTCTCCTGGGATGATTCTGTCGTCGGAGCTTCAGACGCGGATCTTCTATCATTTATTTCGGAACGGGCGGAAATAGGTCGAGTCGTAGTTGCGATGGATTCTCCTCTTTCCTATCAGGATGGTGGCGGTGACCGATCGTATGACCGGGCATTAAGAAGATACGCTAAGGACTTAGGGATGAAATCAGGGTCAATCATGCCTCCTACCCTCACGCGAATGATTTATCTTACGGCGAGAGGCATTCATCTGGCCCATGCCTTATCTAAGATAGACAACGTCTCTGTCCTTGAGGTCCACCCTGGTGCTGCACTGGCTTCCCGTGTACCTCAGGAACATTTCGGTCACGCTCTACACTACAAGAAAGAGGCTGACAGCTTAGCTTGGGTCAGAGGATGGTTGGCTCAGACTTTCATTGATGGGGACATTCCTGAGATGAGTTCTTCCCATGAAGTGGATGCTGTACTGGCTGCGATTACCGGCTGGCATTGGGGAAGTGAAAGCAGTCCGTCCCCTTTATGGACAATGGACGCTGCCCCTCCCCATCATCCTTTCCCCATCTCCATTTAATAAAAGCTCGACACCGTATGGGTGTCGAGCTTTGTTGCATCTTATTAAGGTCTTACGGGTTGGTATTCCTTTTGGTAAGCGTTGAATCCACCTGTTAAGTTCAAGACGTCTTTGAATCCGTGTGCCTGCAGAATGCTCGCCGCGATAGCGGAACGCTTTCCTGACTGGCAATGTACGATCGGCGTCTTGCCGGCAGGAACTTTATCCAGATTGTCCTGAAGTTCACCTAATAGAATCCGCTGTGCGTCTTCAATGTGCCCTTCATTCCACTCATTCTCATTTCTGACGTCGACAATGACATAATCGTCCTGGTCTCGATACTGGGCTTCGAGTTGACGTGGGGTGATGTTTTCGTACGTTTCCAAAGAAGTTTGTCGCTCTACTTCATCTGCATCTACTACAGCAATGACATCATCCAGCCCAATCGATTCCAGCATCTTCTTCACATCATGGACCTCTTCCATTCGGCTGATTAAGATGATGGACTGATCATACCCTATGACCCATCCTGCCCAGTTAGGCAATGATTTGTCATAAGAGATGTTGATGGTGCCCGGGATGTGCCCTTCTTTGAAAGCTTCTTTAGAACGAGTGTCCAGAATGACATAATCGTCAAGTTGATAGCCTTCAAGCTGCTCAGGTGATAGGTTCTCCAAGTCACGTTCTTTCTCTAGAGAAGGACCCTGCTTATTCAGCTTTTTCATCATCGCAAAATACTTAGGCGGTTCTGGCTGCCCGTCCAACAGCTCTGCTGTAAAGGCCTCTTCATCCTCATGTCGTAACGCCCAGTTGTTGATTTTTTCGTATCCGACTGTGGAGGATGGTACGGCTCCTAGCGCCTTTCCGCAGGCACTACCCGCTCCGTGCCCCGGCCAGACTTGGATATAATCGTCCAACTCCTTGAAGCGCTGAAGGGACGCAAACATCTGCTTCGCACCTTTGGCAGAGGTCCCTTCTTCTCCAGCCGCTTTTTCAAGAAGGTCTGGACGGCCTACATCTCCGACAAAAACAAAATCTCCAGTGAAGATGCCCATCGGAACATTGGAACCGCCTCCTTCATCTGTCAGAAGGAAAGATATACTCTCCGGCGTATGCCCCGGTGTGTGTAGAACGTCAAGACGAACATTGCCTACATAGAACTGGTCACCATCTTTTAAAAGTTGATGCTTCGTTTCATCGAGGTATTGGTATGACCAATCTTCTCCTCCTTCACCAGATACGAGCAGTTCGACCGGCTCACGCTGGGATAACTCACGAGCTCCGGAAAGGAAATCTGCATGGATGTGTGTCTCTGCTGCTTTCGTAATCGTAAAACCTTCTTTTTTCGCTGTCTCGATATACGGCGTCAGGTCGCGCGCCGGGTCGATGACCAGCGCCTCCCCTGTCCGTTGACACCCGACCATATAAGACATTTGTGCTAAATTTTCATCAAAGAACGATTTAAAAAACATATACAGACCCTCCATGAATTTGAATGTAACACGATTATAATACCCCTACAGGTATATGTAAAACATTTTGCTTTTCTTCTTTCAGTATAAACAAAAAAAGCAGCGCATGGTATTATGCGCTGCTTTCTTCAAAATATTTTACAAACGTTTCAGCCGGGTATGAGTGCTTAAGGGCGTTAAACAACATGGACTGGTTTAGAAATTGATTCAGTTCGACCGCATCAATCTCTTCATAGCTCAGATCTTCGGTTTTTGCCTCAATCATGAACTTCATTTCGTTCATCATTCCGAGTATTTGACGGCTGGTTGTTTTCGTATAATGAATCTCCGTAGACTGCTCTTCCATCTTCTTGATAATAGATGGGTCAACCTCAAGGGTTTGAAGCAGCTGTCTGAGTGAACCTTTGATGACACTGTCCAAGTGGTCAAACTGCTGTTTCCTGAGGCCAAGCAACGTCAAGTTGAGACCTGTCTCATTATTCATCAGTACCAGGCACTGTTTCCGTTTCAATGTAAAGAGGTTCGCATGCCATTGATAAATGGCGGGTACCTCTTTGTAGGACTCTGCATCCTGTATCTCATAATTCAATTTATCCTGAACTTTTTTTGTTGCACCGATTACGAACAAAACATTCACCTCGTGTTCATAGACTGACTTCATTATAACATTAACGACGTAAGTAAAAAAAAGAAAGCCTAAGGACTTGCCTTAAGCTTTCGTTCTTCTTGCGAAATCAACAAATTGGAATTTATCCGGTCGGTGTCTGGATTCTGTGAATTGGAACAAAGTAGCGTCTGCTAAATAGACATAACTGCGAATGACGACAACTTGTTCGTGACCAAGCAGATCCAAATACTGACGGTCCTCTTCCGTTACGTTCTCTACAACAATCTCTTTCTTGGCAAAGCTGATATCGAGACCGATTTCACCTTCGATATAGGCATAAATCGATTCCTCAGCAATGGATTTGGAGAGCTCTGGAACAAGGTCTTCACGGATAAAGTCCTTATCAAGAATGATCTTCTCTCCACCGATTTCCCTCGCACGCACGATTTTCCACAGCTTCTGATCCGCGCGGCATTGCAGATGCTGCTTCACCCCATCCTTCGGGTACTCGAGTGAAAGTTCGTGAACGATGGTTTTGAAGTCCTGTCCCAGCTGATCGGAGAGTTCTTTGAAACTCGTTAAGCCCGACACTGGGAACTCGAACTTCCCATGATCAAGGACGACAGACCCTTTCCCACGTACCTTTTGAATGTATCCATTCTGCGAAAGGAGATTCAAAGCTTTCCGCACGGTTTCGCGGGAGGTATCATATTCATTCGTCAAATCATGCTCTGAGGGCAGCGTTTCGCCTGGTTGGACTTTCCCTCGCTGAATTTGACGGACTAGTTCATTGTATATGAACAAAAATTTATTTTTCATGTCTATCACCAACTAAAGTATATCAGGAACGCGGAATAGAATAAACGACCGACTCATAAGGGCGGAGCGTCAGCTGCTTCTGTAGAGGCTGTTCCTCGTAGTTGCTGATCAGCACGTCAGCTGTGTTCTCTACATGGACATTGTCTGGAACGTTGAATGTTGCTTCTTCTCCGTAGAAGTTGTTGACGACAAGCAATTGTTCTTCTTCCGTTTCACGAAGATAAGCAAATACATGCTGGTCCTCAGGTGTGAGGTGCTGATAGTCCCCGAATGTGATGACGTCTTGCTCTTTACGAAGCTGAATCAGCTTTTGGTAGTGCGTAAAAACAGAGTCTTCTTCTTTCATGACTTTCTCTGCGTTCACTTCTTTATAATTATCTGCCACATCGATCCACGGTGTACCCTCTGTGAAACCGGCATGCTCAGAGTCGTTCCATTGAACAGGTGTACGGGAGTTATCGCGGGACTTCTGCTTCAGGATCGCAATGATTTCTTCCTCACTGTGCCCTTTTGCCTTGAACTCTTTGTACATATTCAGGGACTCTACGTCACGATAACGATCAATCGATTCGAAGCCCGGGTTCGTCATGCCGAATTCTTCACCTTGATAAATGTAAGGCGTGCCCTGCAGCATATGGACGGTTGTCGCAAGCATTTTTGCAGATTCCACCGGATAGTTCACGTCGTCTCCAAACCGCGAAAGAACGCGTGGCTGATCGTGGTTACACCAAAATAGAGCATTCCAGCCGCCGCCTTCGTTCATTTCCTTCTGCCAAGTAGACAGGATATTCTTCAATTCAATAAAGTCAAAGTCAGCAACGGTCCATTTCTGCCCATTCGGATAATCTACTTTAAGGTGATGGAAGTTAAAGGTCATGCTGAGCTCGTTGCGCTCTGGCGCCGTGTACTTAATGCAGTGGTCGATCGTCGTTGAAGACATCTCCCCTACTGTCATCAAGTCGTGGGGACCAAACACTTCATCGTGCATTTCCTTCATGAACTCGTGTACGCGCGGTCCGTCCGTATAGAACTTACGCCCGTCTCCTGGGGCTGTGCGTCCATCATCGTTCGGGAAGTCCTGATTTTTTGAAATCAAGTTAATGACGTCGAGACGGAATCCATCTACGCCTTTGTCAGCCCAGAAACGCATCATCTCATAAATATCAGAACGCATTTGTTCGTTTTCCCAGTTCAAATCCGCTTGTGTCACATCGAATAGGTGAAGGTAATATTGTCCTGTAGCTTCATCGTACTTCCATGCGTTTCCACCGAATTTAGACTGCCAGTTGGTCGGCTCTTCGCCATCAACCGGGTCTTTCCAAATATAATAATCACGGAATGGGTTGTCTTTCGACTTTTGCGCTTCTTGGAACCACTCATGCTCTGTAGAGGTATGGTTCACAACGATATCCATGATGAGTTTCATACCACGCTTGTGGGTTTCTTCCAAGAGGCGTTCAAAGTCCTTCATCGTTCCGTATTCATCATGAATGTCGTAATAGTCACTGATGTCATACCCGTTATCATTCTGCGGGGACTTGTACATCGGTGTCAGCCAAAGGACATCCACTCCTAATGCGTTCAAGTAATCTAGCTTCTCGATAATTCCTTGAATATCTCCGACGCCATTTCCAGTCGTGTCATTGAAGCTTTTCGGATAGATTTGATAGACCACCGCTTTTTTCCACCATGGTTGATTTGTCATGATCGCACCACCATTCTTAAAATTGATTGTTTTCTAAAAAAATTCTCTGATTACTGAAGATTCCGTGGGAAGCCCACGGAATCTGTTTGTTCTTATTACACGTCTTTTTTACGTTTTGCATATAGGAACGTACCGACTAATGGCAGGATGATGACAATAGCCATTCCGACTAAGAAATCAATCCAGAAGCCAGGTACAATGGAGAAGATGCCGGGTACGCCTCCTACACCAATCGAGCTTGCTACAACACCTTGTGAAGCAATATATAATCCTGCGATTGCAGAAGAAGCAATGGCAAATACGAATGGATATTTGAATCTAAGGTTCACACCGAACAGGGCCGGTTCTGTTACACCAAGCCATGCTGAAATACCAGTTGAGAACCCTAGCCCTTTCAGCTTGTCATCACGTGATGCCAGCCAGATGGCGAAAGCAGCAGAACCTTGAGCAATGTTAGAGAGTGCAAGCATTGGCCATAAGAACGTTGTAGCATTTTCAGCTTGTCCAAGTAATTGAATATCTACTGCCAGGAAGGTGTGGTGCATACCTGTAATAACAAGTAACCCATACACACCGCCGTAAATAAGCCCGCCTAGCCATGCAAATGACTCAAAAATAGATACAATGCCGTCTGTGATCCAGTTTCCGATTGCGAATGTTATAGGACCAAGAATAATAAAGGTCAGAATTCCAGTAACAAGCAAGGCAACAGGACCTACAACTAAAAGTTGGATGTTATCTGGAACTCGTTTACGCAGAAACAGTTCAATCTTCGTCAGTAAATAAGATGCTACAAGAACAGGTAGAACTTGTCCTTGGTAACCGATCTTTTCAACATCTAAACCGAATAAATTCCATGTTGGAACCGTGCCTTCTTCTACGGCATTTCCGTAGCTCCAGGCGCTCAACAATTCAGGGTGTACTAAGGCCAGTCCAATCACGATACCGAGAATCGGACTACCACCGAATTTCTTAACCGCAGACCAACCTATTAGACCTGGAAGGAATGCGAAGGCCGTATTGGCGATGATGAAGATCATGTTCGCAATACCGGACCACGATGGATAAACATCGATGATCGACTGCTCATCCCAGAAGATTCCGGTTGCTGTCAGAATGTTGTTGATACCAAGTAACAAACCAGCTGTTACGATAGCCGGTAGAATCGGGATAAAGATGTCAGCCAGCGTCTTGATGGCCCGTTGAAGCGGGTTCATCTTTTCTGCTGAAGCGTCTTTGACATCTTCCTTCGTCTGGTCCTCACTGATTCCTGCAAGAGGGGCAAACTCTTTAAATACTTTATCAACTGTCCCTTGTCCAATAACGACCTGGAACTGACCGTTCGTCGAATAAGAGCCTTTGACGGCATCGATATTGTTCAATCGTTCCTGGTCGACAATACCTTCATCCACCAATGCAAGTCTTAGGCGAGTGACACAGTGTGTGGCAGCTGAGATGTTCTCTTTACCTCCGACGGCTTCGAGAATTTCTTCAGCTGATTTTTTTAAATTCATATTTAATCCTCCTTGATGGAATTACTTCTGATTGACCGTCATCAAGTTCGAACTTCCTGCAGTCAACTGTTCATCAGCCGTCACGTTTACGTCATGCTCATCGCTGTTCGTTACGATGATTGGCGTAATTGTGCTTTTCGCTTTTTCTTTCACAAGGTCCATGTCGAATGTAATTAGCTTGTCTCCAACACTTACTTTATCTCCTTGGGAAACAAATGCTTCAAAGCCTTCACCTTCCATGCTTACCGTTTCAAGTCCGATGTGGATCAAGATTTCAGCTCCGCTGTTTGTCTTCAACCCTACAGCGTGTTTCGTCGGGAATACTTGAACGATTTCACCTTCCACTGGGCTTACGACAGTGCCTTCTGTTGGTTCAATCGCAATTCCCTCTCCCATCATCTTCTGAGCAAATACCGGATCCGGAACTTCCTCCAACGCTACTTTGTTACCTGTGACAGGTGCAAATACCTCTGCAGATGTTTCTTTCTTACCGAATAATTTTTTGAACATTCTTACTCCTCCTTAAACGCTTACATTTTTTATGTGACTCATTCATTAACATGTATATACATGATTCGCTTTAAATTATAATTTGTATATACATGTTTTGCAACCGTTAACACTCAGATCTTTTTATATCCGTTCACCGCGAAGAGCATTCAATCGTCCTTTTCTAAGTTTCTTCCCTGAAAGAGCCTAAAAATATCCATTTCCAGACCATTTTCTTTTCATCAATTGGAAATTGTGATATATAGTTAGAGTGTCGAAATAAATGAGGAAGAAGGGATTTCTATCCTTACGCAAGAGCAGAGAGCTCGAAAAAATCTATGGATTATGTGGTTTGCCAATTTCTTTATCGCAGGCAGTATTACAATGGTATTGCCTTTTTTGTCTTTATATATTGAAGGACTTGGGGACTTTTCATCGTCCTTTGTCCAAACCTGGTCAGGCTGGGTGTTCGGTATCACGTTTGTGACTGCCTTCATCTTTTCACCGATCTGGGGAAGAATCGGAGATCAATATGGAAGAAAGAAAATATTAATTTTCTCTGCGACAGGACTTGCCGTGTCCGTCCTACTCATGGGATTCGTAACGTCGGTCTGGCAGTTGTTCCTATTGCGTCTGTTCATGGGAATCTTCACCGGATTCATCCCGATGTCTCAAGCGCTCATTTCAACGCAGACACCGAAGCATATCGCGGGACAGGTCCTCGGAACGCTTCAGACCGGCAGCATCACCGGAAGTCTTCTCGGGCCGATGCTCGGTGGATTAATCGCAGACAGAATCGGCTATGCAACAACGTTCCAATTCGTTTCAATTACGGTAGCGGTGTCTGCTGTCATCGTCTACTTCGGTATTGCCGAACAACGGATTGAGAAAGAAGATCAGGAAGAGAAAACAAGCTACGAAACGAAGGAAGTTCTTCTTCATATCGTGAAGCACCCTGTTCTCTTAATGGTCATGTTCATTTCGTTAACCGTCCAGATTGCGCATTTCAGTATCCAGCCCATTCTTTCGTTATTCGTAGGAGAACTTCATGGCCCTGAGAACCTTGCGTTATTCTCAGGTATCGCCTTCTCTGCCGCTGGTCTCGGCAACCTTATGATGGCGAAGCAATGGGGAAAAATTGCGGACCGGAAAGGATACGTGAAGATTCTCGTATTCCTTCTGTTCATGGCCGGTGCCGTTTACCTTCCGGCCGCCTTTGTCACGGACATCTGGCAGTTAGTCATTCTTCGGTTCTTACTTGGGGTTTCAATTGGAGGCATTATTCCGGTCAGAACGGCCTTCATCCGTCAGGAAGCACCTGTCGCGATGCAGGGAGAAGTCCTCGGGTATAACACGAGCGTTCGTTTTCTCGGGAATATTATCGGACCTGCAATGGGCGGTATGATTTCCGGTGCGTTCGGATTCTCGGCTGTTTTCTTCATTACGAGTGGTATTCTCATTCTTTCAGGCTTCCTTTTACTGCTTACAATGCAGAAAACCTCTACTGAATTCAGACGAGAGCAGTCTTATTCCCATTAAGTTTCCTCTTTTTGTTAAGATAGATGTAAAGACACTTTGGAGGGGACTTATATGAAGCGTGCCTTGATCAATATTGATTACACGAATGATTTCGTTGCAGAGGATGGAGCGTTAACGTGCGGAGAGCCCGGTCAGGTCATCGAGCCTACTATCGTAGAATTGACGAACCAGTTTATAAAAAATGATGATGTCGTCGTATTCGCCGTTGATGTGCATGAAGAAAAAGATCCTTATCACCCAGAATCGAAGCTGTTCCCACCCCACAACATCCGCGGGACAGACGGCCGGACTCTATACGGCCATTTGCGCATGACCTACGAATCCAATGCAGATAAAGCGAATGTCCTCTTTATGGATAAAACTCGCTACAGCGCCTTTAGTGGAACGGACCTGGACATCAAACTTCGGGAACGAGGGATTACGGAATTGCACCTCGTCGGCGTCTGTACAGATATCTGCGTCCTGCATACAGCCATCGAGGCCTATAATCTAGGATATGACATCGTCGTTCACAAGGATGCCGTGGCGAGCTTCAATCAGGCTGGGCACGAGTGGGCCCTCGGACATTTTGAATCGGTGCTTGGCGCGATTGTAAAATAGTAGGTTTGCATGCATTACAAACATTTTTAACAACGCTCTGTTCTCTCAAAAGGGAACAGAGCGTTTACTGTTTAGGACCGGAATCATCATAATATACTGACAATTTCCGAATCATCAGGGGTATGATATAGTAACTCGGATGTCTCAAACTAAAGGGAGTGAATTCAAAAATGAATCAAATTCAACCTTCCATGAAGCATTTTAAGACGGTTTTCCTTTTAAGTGCTTCCATATTAATCGTTGTTATGAATACAACCATGTTCAACATCGCTTTACCCAATATATTACGAGAATTTTCGTTACAGCCATCTGAAGGAGCCTGGATTGTATCGGGCTATTCCATCGTCCTCGCCATCTTCACCATCACCTTTACCCGGCTGTCTGACTATCTCCCTATTCGGAATCTATTAACCATAGGTATTCTTATTTTTAGTATTTCTTCTATTCTAGGATTCTTTTCTTCCAGTTATATCGTTCTTCTCACGGCCCGTTTGTGCCAAGCAGCAGGAGCCGCAGCCATCCCAGGGCTTTCTATGGTCTTTGCAGGACGGTACATTCCGATGGAACGACGAGGGAGCGCCTATGCCTTAATTGCGTCTGCCACGTCACTCGGATTCGGTCTTGGCCCGGTTGTGGGCGGTTTGATTACAGACTACTTAGACTGGAATTTCCTGTTTATTGTGACGGTGCTTGTCATCATCGTGATTCCTATTCTATTCAAGTTCATGCCTGCGGAAGGCACGCAGAAAGGAACTTTTGATGTGATCGGCGCCCTGTTGTCAGGGACAAGCGTCACCTTGCTGCTGTTGTATGCCTCGACATTCAACAGCTGGTATTTGATGAGTGGCCTCATCACCGCTGCTCTTCTATGGTTAAGGATCAACCGTACCAAAACGCCGTTCATACAGCCAGAACTGATTCGTAACAAGCATTACCGACGGATTGTATTCATGAGCTATATCGGCTTTACGCTGCATTTCGCTGTGCTTTTCCTCATGCCGATTATGCTTGAGCAGGTGTATGATCGCGGAGCAGCAGCCATTGGGTTCATCATCTTTCCAGGTGCCATGTTGTCTGCTGTCGCCGCCATTTATGTAGGAAGGCTGATTGACGGATACGGGAACATCCGGATACTGATGCTTTCTCAAATCCTTCTTATGATTTCAGCCCTGGTCTTCTTCTTCTTTGCAGGAATGAGCCCTTATGGCATTATGGTAGCTTACATGTTTACGAGTTTCGGATTTTCCAGCTTGTCTTCAAGCTCGACGAACGAAGTCTCCCGCATTTTACCAAGCGAGCTGATCGGTGCCGGGATTGGGCTGAAGCAGCAGACACAATTTATCGGAAGTGCATCAGGGTCTGTACTTGCTGGCATATTGCTGGAGATTTATTCTCAGCCTTATACAGCAGCAAACTTCAAACTGCCATTCGGTGTATTGATTGGATTAATGCTTGCATCAAGTGCTGTCTTGTACTTGTACACGCTCGGGCTGAGGGAGCGCAAACGAAATCGAGCCGAGGTCAGTTGAATTTTTTTCGAAAATCGATTATGATGGAGTATGGTTCAATTGTTGATGTTATAAAGGATATAGATATAAATATAGGAGGAATCACCCATGAGCTCACAAGATTATCGAGTTCTGTTGTACTACAAGTATGTTGACCTTCCTGACTATGAAGAATACTGTGCTAACCACCTGAAGTTCTGTAAGGAGTTAGGTCTGAAAGGGCGCATCATTGTGTCCCATGAAGGCATTAACGGTACAGTTTCAGGTACAGTGGAGCAAGTCGAGGAGTATATGGATTATGTACGTTCCGATGAGCGTTTCGCTGATATTCACTTCAAGATTGATGAGAACGATGGTCACGCATTCAAAAAAATGCACTGCCGCGTGAAGCCGGAGCTTGTGAACTGGAGTCTCGATGAAGATGACATCGATCCAAAAACTTTCGGCGGACAGCACTTGAAGCCGAAGCAATTCAACGAAATGCTGAAAGACGACGACACAATCGTCATCGACGGACGTAACGAATACGAGTACCGTATCGGTCACTTCCGCAACGCCATCCGCCCAGATGTCGACACGTCCCGTGAATTCCCGGATTGGATTGCTGAGAACGCACACAAGTGGAAAGATAAGAAAGTTCTCACGTACTGCACAGGCGGGATCCGTTGCGAGAAGTTAACAGGTATTCTTAAGAAAAACGGTGTAGAAGACGTTTATCAACTGGAAGGCGGCATTACCACTTACGGAAAAGACCCTGAAGTGAAGGGTGAACTGTTTGATGGTAAAATGTACGTTTTCGATGAGCGTATTTCTGTACCTGTCAATCAGGTTGAAGAAAAGGTCATTGCTAAATGTGAACACTGTGGAAAAGCAGAAGATCGTATGATCAACTGCTCCAACCCGGTATGTAACCGTCAGTATGTTTGCTGTGAAGATTGTGAACAGGAACAGCACGCTGCTTGTACAGCAGAATGTAAAGAACACCCGGAAAACCGCTGGGATGTTGAACGCAACAAACAGGTCGACAAATACGACCGCATTCACCAATAATAATTATTGGGTTCTGGATGAAGTGAATGCTTCGTGGGGAGGAAAATAATTCGCTTTCCGCGGCGGACGGTGAGCTACCTCAAGCTGCGCTTTCGGGGATCTCACCGTTGTCCGTTTAATCCCGCAGGAGTCTCATCATTTTCCTCCCCACTCTACGATAACAGTGGGTCCAGAACCACTTTATAATCAGTTTCTGAATGCCGTCATTTATAAGAAGAGCGATCATTTGATTGACTTCATGAATGGTCATACAGTTTGTTGAATCAATTCAAATTTTCTCAACAACAATAAAAAAGCACCCGCCTGGGTGCTTTTTTATTGTTGCTTTGCTGGATTAAGTACGAATTGTACATATCCTTCCGACACAGCAAGCTGGTTGTTGTGAAGGTAGATGCCGGAGTCTTCTGCGATACCGTAACCAATGGAAACGTCGAGCTTTGTGACGGCGGTCTTGAGGTTTCTTTGTTCCTGCCACTCTAAGTAATGGGCTGCGATCACAGCGTCGTCCAGTAACCCCAGCCCCTTCTCAAACAGCTGCTTTCCTTGAACGTTGTCTTGGTCTGAAATGACACAGTGTTTCGGCGAAATTAGGGCACCTGCTGAGAAGCCTGCTACCGGTACTCCAGATTGAAACCGCTCCTTGATGACGGAAGCGAGGGCAGAGTCGACAATATAATGTCGGTAAGCAGAGGTATCTCCCCCTCCAATAATAATTCCACCGCATCCTTTCAATTTCTCAAGTTCCTGATTATGATATGTATCTTTTAAAGCTAAAGGATACATGTTCACCTCTCCTGGTAGCGCTTGAGTGTATTTCGAAAGGTAAGCCTCTGAGCCTTCTCGTTCTATGTAAAGAACGGCGACTTCTGAAGATTGCATCAGGTCGTAAAATGCCGCTCCAAGGTTTTCGTTAAAGGGTGGTGAAGAACCGAACATGAACAAATGAGTATCCACCGTTACCATTCCTTACGATGGGCCGCATGGTAGGTGGAGCCTACTCCTCTATCAAAGGAAAGTGCATGCTGAATCGCTGTCGTGACGAAGGATTTCGCTCTTCTTACAGCCTCATCAACCGACTTCCCTTTCGCTAATTCAGCTGTGATGGCAGCAGAATAGGTACACCCTGCTCCACTTGTATGGATGGTATTCACCCGCTGTGTTTCAAGCTCTGTAATCGAGTTCCCGTCATACAGCATGTCTACAGCCGGATAATCTTGAAGGGCTCCGCCTTTGACCAACACATAATCGGCCCCAAGCTGATGTAAATCCCTCGCCATCCATTTCATGTCCTCTGGGGTATCCGGGACGTCCATTTTCAGCATCCTTGCTGCTTCATGTAAATTTGGCGTAATGACGGTAGCCAGTGGCACAATATGATGGATCAAGGCATCAATCGCTTCATCCTTCAGCAACTGGGAGCCCATTTTCCCGATCATGACTGGATCTACGACGACTGCTGGCACCTCAGACTCTTCAATCAACTCCGCTACGCGATGAATAATGTCTTCCGTGAACAACATCCCCGTCTTCAATGCATCCACACCGACGTGCTCGAGGGAGGCGTACACCTGCGCTTCGATCGCCTCAATCGGCTGTGTGAAAATTCCTTCTTCTGTCGTACGATTGTTGGCTACAATAGCTGTGACTGCGCTCATTCCATAGACATCGAATTCCTGGAAGGTCTTAAGGTCTGCCTGAATCCCCGCACTCCCCTGCGCAGCTGATCCTGCAATTGATAAAACTCGTGAAATCGTCATTCTATCCGCTCCTCTCCTATTTAGACTATTGTATCACTTCTATTTATTCGATTGTGATATGAGGTAGAATAGAGTCAGGAGGTTATAAGATTGCAGCCTTTTACGAAAAATGTACTGGAAATCATTCAACATATACCTGAAGGAAAAGTGATGACCTATGGCCAGGTTGCGCGGCTTGCCGGGAACCCACGAGCCGCAAGACAGGTCTCACGTGCCTTACACTCTATGAGCGACAAATACAATCTTCCCTGGCACAGAGTCATCAACGCGCAGGGAAAAGTAGCAATCCGAGATGAAGAGGGGTATGAGATTCAGAGGATGTCCCTCGAAAGCGAAGGAATACCGGTCATCAATGGCCGAGTGAATCTGGCAGACTATCAAGTAAGGGAGGATGAATAGATGTTTGAGATTAAACCCTATCCCGAACTGTCGTGGTCGATTTCACGGCACAAAACAATGCTTACCTGTCTCAGGAAATATGCTTATGACTATTACACCTCCCACAACGGGTGGCTTTCAAGCGCGGACTCCCTCGCAAAGCAGGCATACAGACTGAAGAAAGTAACAAACCTTGAGATGCATTTCGGTAGTGTTGTGCACGACTTGATCTATCAAATCATCCAAGACGTATTGAAAGATAAAGAACTTCCTTCCGAAGAAAAAATCGTCGATGAGATCCGACACCACTTGAATCGTGGATTCATCGAGTCGACTCGGAAAGAGCACCTTTGGCGTAACCGTCCGAAGCACTATACTATGCTTCACGAAATCTACTACAGTCAGACGAATACCCTGCCTCAAGCAAAGGTCAAGAAGATTACGGACCGTCTGAACACGACGGTGAAAAACTTCTTTGCGAGCCAGTCATTCGCCGATGTCCTGAACAAGCGGGATATGCAGTTCATCGATTCGGAAAAATTCCGTTTTATGAAGACAGATGGAGTAAAAGTCTTTATCGTTATGGACTTAGTTTATAAAAACCTGGCGGAAGATAAATGGGTGATTGTCGATTGGAAAACCGGGAAAAAGTCCGAAGAAGACCGCAACCAGCTTGCTTTGTATGCCCTATACCTACAACAGAAGTATAAGATCGAGTCCATCGATCAAATCGTAATCCGAAATGAATACTTACTCGAGGGTGGGCATGTGGATCATAAGTTGACGAAGCAGGATTTGATCAACGTCCAGCACCTGTATCAAGCGAGCATTGAACGGATGAAGGACTATTTAAACGACCCGGTTAAAAATGAGCCCCTCCCCCTTCATCAGTTCCCACTTCAGGACGACCCACGCGTCTGTTCGAGGTGCAATTACCAGGAGCTCTGCTTTCCTGAAATGTACAACTCTGAGTCCGATGATGTTTAATTCTTAACAGAAACGGATAATTAATTACGGAGTTACACATAAATTGGAAGGAGTGCTTAACGTCTATGAAAGTACTAGTAGCAGGAGCAAACGGTCACACAGGTCGTCTGCTTGTTCAATATTTACATGAAGCTGGCCACGAGCCATTCGGATTAATAAGAAAAGAAGAACAGAAAGCAAAGATTGAAGAGCTGGGAGGGACTCCTGTGCTCGCTGACGTCACACATAGTGATGTCGGGTATGCAGTGAAAGGCATGGATGCCGTGATTTTTGCTGCAGGGTCTGGAGGAAGCACTGGTGCTGACCAGACTGAAGCGGTTGACCGCGATGGAGCCATCAACCTAGTAAAAGCGACAGAAAGCCTCGGCATCAAAAAATTCGTCATGCTGAGCAGTATGGCGGCGGGAGAACCCGAACGCGGTCCGGAATCTCTTCAACATTACATGAAGATGAAAGGCGAAGCGGACGATTACTTGAAATCAACAGAGCTCGATTATACCATCGTGCGCCCCGGCGGACTGACACACGATGAAAGCACGAGCCAAATCCAAGTCGGTGAAAAAGTTGATCAAG
Source organism: Halobacillus litoralis (assembly GCF_020171725.1). Classification (GTDB taxonomy): domain Bacteria; phylum Bacillota; class Bacilli; order Bacillales; family Halobacillaceae; genus Halobacillus; species Halobacillus litoralis_F. Next base: position 316,352 of record NZ_JAIVAJ010000005.1, read on the forward strand.
GAACCATTTCCCGGGCCGATGTTGCGAAAACAATGATCGCCTGCCTGCAAGAACCGAACGCTTATCACAAAACATTTGAAATGATTCAAGGCGACACTCAAATTGAAGACGCCCTGAAATCTCTATAAATGCATGACACACCCACCCTGGTTTCAGGGTGGGTTTTTTCATTTGATTTGCCAGATAGTTTTTCCTATTCCAAATCCACCCCTCCCCTTTCCGTATTTTGATATACTGTTACCAGCACGCTTTAAAGGGGTGAGGGTATGAAGGGAACATTGATTAAGCAGCATCGTAAATTAAATAAGATGACGTTGGAGGAGCTCTCTGAAGGAATCTGTTCTGTCTCGTATCTAAGTAAAATTGAACACAACAGCATCAGTGCAAGTGATGAGATCTATTCTTTACTAGAGAAGCGCTTAAATATAAAACTGATAGATATAAACGAAGAATTTGATGAGGGTGTTTACCAGGACCTTTTAGATTGGCACGAAGCAGCCCAATTACAAAATGAAGATTTAATGAAGCAGTACGATAATCAATATAAAAACGGTATAAGCAATAATCAAAACAACGAATTGAATAATCTTTATAAAATTATTAAAGCACGACATGACATGAGAATCGATTTTAAGCCTCTTTCTGAACCATTACTTCATGACTTAACCAACATTTATGATTTCTCGAATAAAGAGTACAAATTTTTCTTCCACAAGACACTAGGGATCCATTACCTATTATGTAACGACCTCCAGGCCGCTTTAGATCACTTTAAGAAAACTTTATCTTTTTTGAAGTTCATTCACTTCAGAGATACGGAAACATATTTTCATTTGTGTATGGCTTACTCCAGACTGGTAACACACGCGGTTGAATCCAACTATTATGGTCAACTGGCTCTGGAAGGCTACTTTAAAGACTTAAATTACTCCAGGATAATAGACACCTACTTGATTATTGCAATCAATTACGAGTATTTGAGAAGCTACGACATTGCCGAGGAATATTACCTTAAGATCTTAAAAGTTTCTGACGAACAGGAAGATCCCGAGTCGAAGAGGAGAATTCTTGAGAACATAGGCTTCGGCTGTTTGAAAAAGAAAGAATACGAAAAAAGCAAATACTATTTAGAACAAGCTCATGAAATACCGACGCCGGATGTAGACTTTGAAGTGAACACCATTTATTTACTCGCCTCCTCTCATTATCGACTTGAGAATATGAAAGAATGTTGGGAGCTTATTCACAAAGGGGAAAGTCTTGCTGAAAAAAATGAATTAACATTCCACCTCCATAAATTTTATGTACTGAGAAATGTAATCGAAAATACAACATCCACTGATGCGTTTCTTAAGAAATTTGAACAAGAAGTTCTACCCCATATCAAAAAAATCGAAAATCACAGGCGTTACAGAGAATATCTAGAAATGTTAGGTGACATCTATTACGATAAGCGGATGTATAAGAAAGCCTCTTCTTGTTATAAAGAAGCGAACCGATTCAGCGAATCACGCCAAGAAGATTTACTATAATGCAAAAAAGGGACCCCATCAGGGCTCCCTTTTTGTTTACATCCTCACAATATTCTTCTCCCAATTCCTAAACTCCAGCTCATCAAACTTCGCCGCCATCTTATCCTGGTTGATGTAGAACAGCGCATCCTCCAATGAACAATCGACATCTGCTTCACAGTGAATCCGTGCAAGCTTTCTGGATAGATGAAGCATCTCGAGGTTCTCTTCTATTTTGTTCTTCTGCCCTTTTGTGAGCTGGTCGATATTTTCGAGGATGCCTTCGATCGTTTCATATTGAAGAAGCAGTTTCAGGGCGGTTTTCTCACCGATTCCTTTTACACCCGGGTAGTTGTCACTCGTATCTCCCATCAAGGCTTTCAAGTCGATCATCTGTTCAGGTGTGATGCCCTTTTCTTCGACGAAAGCATCTTCATGGTATTCCGCATAGTTGCCATATCCTTTTTTCAATAGAACGACATTGACGTTGGGTCTTAGCAGCTGCAGCAAATCCTGGTCTCCTGTCAGTAGAAAAACTTGAGAGTCTTCACTGTAGACACGGCTTAGCGTACCCATGCAGTCATCCGCTTCATACCCTACTTGGCCAATGTTCGGGATATCGAGCGATGCCACGACCTCTTTTGCAAGGTCGAATTGAGGAATCAACTCTTCAGGTGGCCCTCCCCGGTTGGCTTTATATTCTGAGAAAAGCTCATTACGGAACGTCTTGCTTCCCATATCCCAGCAGCAGATGACGTGGGTCGGCTGATACGTCTCGATCGCTGTGAACAAGTGCTTCATCATGCCATATACGGCATTGGTCGGAATTCCTTTACTGTTGATCATATAATAATTGCTCATAGCCGTAGCATAGAAAGCACGGAACAAGAGTGCCATTCCATCCACGAGCATGACTCGGTTTGTAGTGGTCATCGATCAGGCTCCTTCATAGTAAGAGATACTCGTATTATACCAAATCTATTAGAAAACGAAAAAACCGATCTTTTGTCTGATTATTGAAAAATTTACGATTAAATGGTAGATTTAACTAGAAAGCTTACTCTTACATAAACTTTTTTGTAAGCGTTTGCAATTAAAAGGAGGAATGAACTATGGTATATGCATTTCCAAATGCAGAAGGATCGATTGTTCAGTATAAGGAACGCTACGATAATTTCATCGGCGGAAAATGGACCCCACCCGTCAATGGAGAGTACTTCGATAATGTGACTCCTGTAACAGGAAAAGTATTTTGTCAGGTACCCCGCTCCACTGAAGATGACATTGAGCTTGCGGTTGATGCGGCCTATGAAGCGAAGGACGCGTGGGGACGTACGTCGGTCACAGACCGTTCTCTGATTCTGAACCGAATTGCCGATCGCATGGAAGAGAACCTGGAGAAGCTTGCCGTAGCGGAAACATGGGAGAACGGAAAAGCGGTACGTGAAACATTGAATGCCGACATCCCTCTTGCCATCGACCACTTCCGTTATTTTGCCGGAGTCATCCGTTCTCAAGAAGGTTCAATTGGTGAAATTGACAACGATACAATTGCGTATCACTTTAACGAGCCATTAGGCGTCGTCGGTCAGATTATCCCTTGGAACTTCCCGATTCTGATGGCCACTTGGAAAATTGCACCTGCCTTAGCTGCAGGAAACTGTATCGTGTTGAAGCCTGCAGAGCAGACGCCTGCCTCCATTCTCCTTTTACTCGAGATGATTGAAGATCTCCTTCCTGCCGGCGTTCTGAACGTTGTGAATGGATTCGGGCTTGAAGCGGGTAAACCGCTGGCACAGAACCCTAGAATTCAGAAGGTTGCCTTTACGGGTGAGACGACGACCGGCCGGATGATTATGCAATACGCTTCACAAAATATCATACCTGTCACACTGGAGCTCGGAGGAAAGTCTCCGAATATATTCTTCGAAGATGTCATGAGGGAAGACGATGACTTCCTCGATAAGACGATTGAAGGAATGGTCATGTTTGCGCTCAACCAAGGCGAAGTCTGTACCTGTCCTTCCCGTGCCCTCATCCAGGAATCCATTTATGATGAGTTCATGGAGCGCGCCATCGAACGCGTGAAATCAATTAAAGTCGGAAACCCGCTTGATCCTGAGGTCATGATGGGTGCTCAAGCTTCTTCGGAACAGCTTGAGAAGATCCTTTCCTATCTAGAAGTAGGGAAAGAAGAAGGAGCAGAATGCCTGACTGGTGGTGCTCAGAACAAAATGGAAGGCGACCTTGAAGGTGGCTATTATGTTCAGCCGACAATGTTCAAAGGAAACAATGACATGCGAATCTTCCAGGAGGAGATTTTCGGACCTGTGCTATCCGTCACGACGTTCAAAGACCATGAAGAAGCGATGAGGATTGCGAATGATACGCTTTACGGTCTGGGTGCCGGCGTTTGGACACGCGACATGAACACGGCATACCGCTTCGGCCGCGGCATCGAAGCCGGACGTGTATGGACAAACTGTTACCACGCCTACCCTGCCCATGCGGCATTCGGCGGCTACAAGATGTCTGGTGTCGGCCGTGAGAACCATAAGATGATGCTGAGTCATTACCAACAGACGAAGAACATGCTTGTCAGCTACAGCCCGCAGAAATTAGGATTCTTCTAAACCGAAGGAGGTTTTACAAGTGGTTGAACGGGTGACAGCAACCGACGCGACCATCGAACTGCTTGAGAAGCTGAAGACAAAACACGGCCCGCTGATTTTCCATCAATCCGGCGGCTGTTGTGACGGCAGCTCCCCGATGTGCTACCCTGAGGGCGACTTGATTCTTGGCACACAGGATGTCCATCTAGGCTCTATCGGCGAGACTCCGTTTTATATCAACAAAAAGCAATATGATTATTGGAAGCATACACAGCTGATCATTGATGTCGTGGATGGAAGAGGCGGCATGTTTTCCGTAGAGGGTGTGGAAGGGAAACGATTCTTGACCCGCTCACGTGCCTTCTCCGAAGACGAACGGGAATGGCTGCAAACTCATACGTAGACAAAGGAGCAGGGACAATGCAGTCTCTGCTCCTTTTCTTCTTGGTTTCAAACGAACGGTCGATCGAACCTCTCTACCGTTTCAGGACCCCTTCCTCTTTTTATAAACTTTGACCCGATGAGTAACTTCACATCCACAAGTCGCAAACACCTGCTGCATCGCTTTGTTATTCACACTCGTCGCGCCAATACTGTACGTTGCACCAAAGTCTTCCTTCAAAGCCTTCAATCCCTGCCAGTAAAGAGGTGCGGCTTTTTTTCTGCCTCGCTCATCCGGTAAGAGCCCGAAGAAGAAGAAGCGTCCTTCGTCTTCTGTACCAGGTTCGATGTGCGGGAGAACAACGCCAATGGCTTTGTCTCCTTCATAAGCGATGTTGCACGTATCTACATAGGTAGGTCCGAGCTCTTTTTCAACGCTTCGCATCTGCTCATCCATTTGCAAGTAAGATGGAGCATTAGATGAACCCTGCATGGACCGTTCCCAAACGGATTGAAACGTCGATGTGGAAACATCGAGCAATGACCGGAGCTCAAATCGGTCGTTCACTTCGGGTAGCGTCGTCAGGTCCCGCCTGACAAATACAGATTCATCATGCAGGACAAAACCATGCGCCTGCAGTTCTTTTTCAATATCCGCTGAAAAGGATTCATCTAGAAGAATCGAGAGATGATCGACTTCGTTCATACGCTCATCATTCGTGAATCTGGAAATGAACGCTCTCATTTCCGCTTCTGTTAAAGCCGCTGTGTCCTCCACCGTTATGAAGTTCTCCCCTTCTACGAATTTTACTTTTTCATAGACCATGTTGATCCCCCCTACCTCCTAAGCTACCTTTCTGCACACTTGCAATCAATATATTTCCTTTTTTCTATCGAATCGCGTTAAAATGAATTAGAATTCACATTAAGGAGTGATCGAACGATGAATAAAGAAATTCACCTGGTAAAACGACCGGAAGGGACACCGACCGATGAACATATTCAAATCGTAAATGGGGAGAAACCAAGCCCTGCTGAAGGGGAAGTGCTTGTTCAACTGCTGTATGTTTCGGTTGACCCTTATATGCGCGGTAGAATGAACGATACGAAATCTTACATTCCTCCTTTTGCCTTGAATGAACCGATGGCAGGAGGCGTTGTAGCTGAAATCGTCGAATCAAAATATGATGGTCTGAACGAAGGGGACATTGTTACGGGCATGCTGCCTTGGAAAGAATTCAGCACGGCTCAAGGGGACCAACTTCGTAAAGTGGATCCAGCCCTTGGACCGATCACGTATTCACTCGGCATCCTTGGAATGCCTGGTCTGACGGCCTACTTCGGCTTAATGGACATTGGACAACCTAAAGAAGGGGAAACAATCGTTGTTTCCGGTGCAGCCGGCGCTGTCGGAACTGTCGTAGCTCAAATCGGGAAAATTGTCGGATGCCGAGTCGTAGGCATCGCAGGTACAGACGACAAGATCGACTACTTGAAGAATACGCTGCAGGTAGACGAAGCGATCAACTACAAGACTGAAAACGTGGCAGATGCGCTGGAGAAAGCATGTCCAGACGGCGTGGACGTTTACTTCGATAACGTCGGCGGAGATATCTCGGATGCGGTCTACCCTCTACTCAATAAATTCGCGCGGATCGCACAGTGCGGAGCGATCGCTTCTTACAACGTACCGAACGATCAAGGTCCACGCATGCAGATGCACCTGATTAAGTCCAGTGCCCTCATCAAAGGGTTCACAGTCGGGGATTATCAGGATCGTTTCCAGGAAGGGTTCCAACACCTTTCCAAATGGGTACAGGAAGGCAAACTGACTTACGAGGAAACCATTCAGGAAGGGTTTGAAAATATCCCGAATGCCTTCTTCGGCTTATTTACCGGTGAGAACCTTGGTAAACAACTTGTAAAAGTAAACGAACCTAGCCAGAAATAATAACAGTGGGGCGCCGCAACAGCGCCCCCTTCTTACATAAAAAAGGAGAGAACGATTGATGGAGAAACCTGTGATTGGCCTTGTAGGCACCGGAGTTATGGGAAAAAGTATGGCACGCAACTTGATGCAGGCCGGTTATACGTTGAACATTTTTACAAGAACGAAGGAGAAAGCTGAGGAACTGCTGAAGGAAGGCGCAAACTGGCAGTCTTCTGTGCGTACTCTAGCAGAACAATCGGATGTAATCCTTACCATTGTAGGCTATCCGGAAGATGTAGAGTCCGTCTACTTCGATGATGAAGGAATCCTGCAACATGCCCGCCCTGGAACATACCTCATCGATATGACCACCTCCTCTCCAAAGCTTGCCGAAAGAATTAGTATGGCTGCCCAAGAAAAAAGCCTCCATGCCTTGGATGCCCCTGTCTCAGGTGGAGATGTTGGAGCAAAAAACGGTACACTCAGCATTATGGTTGGAGGAGATGACGCTGACTTCGCCAGTGTCCTGCCTGTCTTTGAGGTGATGGGAGGCAACATCGTACTCCAAGGACCTGCCGGCGCCGGACAGCATACAAAGCTGTGTAACCAAATTGCCATTGCAGCCGGAATGATGGGCGTAGTCGAAGCCGTTCTCTATGCCGAACAAGCAGGGCTCGATCCACACCGCGTCCTTCAAAGCATTGAATCCGGAGCAGCCGGGAGCTGGTCGCTATCCAACCTTGCGCCACGGATGATTGCAGGGAATTTCGCCCCTGGATTCTATGTGAAACACTTTATCAAAGATATGAAGCTAGCGATTGAATCCGCTGAACAACTGAACGTTCCTGTTCCGGGTCTCACACTTGCAAAACAGCTGTACGATAAACTGAGTGAAAACGGCGGAGATAACGACGGAACGCAGGCACTCTATAAATACTATAAAATGACGATGTCACCCAATCATTAAAGCAGAAAATACGGGCGGTGCATCCCATGCACCGCCCGTATCAAATAAGAATTGTCACGCTTATTTCTTTTCGAAGCCGATGCTGCTTAAGGCTTGCTGAACACTCGCCTTCGTCTTGACGGAAGTGAATTCAATTCCCATATCTACGACTGCTTTTGCAATTTCCGCCCGCATTCCGGTTAAGGTCGTATCTACCCCGACTAGTTCCATCGCCTGAATCACCTGGAAGAGATGGGAAGCGACAACCGTATCAATGACAGGCACGCCGGATACATCAATCAATAGATGATTCAAATCCATAGATGCTACTTGGCTCAAGGAGCTTTCCATCAGGTATTGGGCACGGTCCCCGTCGATTTCTCCTACCACGGTTAAAACGGCAACGCCCTCTGTCACCGGGACCATTGGGGCTGACAGCTTCGCAATTGTGGCCTGCGTCCTTTTCCAATCTTCTTTATGGTGCTTTAAATAAACTTTTGTAATATAGTAGATGGATGTATCTAATAAGGGCATGGTCTGTCTGTTTACTTCTAAGATAGTGGAGGGACTGAAGTGGTTTTCTTCTATCTCATCTTCGAAAATGGACCAGATCGCTTTACGAGTTAAGCTGAAGGTATGAAGAAGGTGATTCAATTCGATGTCTACTTCTATTGCTAGATTTCCGATCTCCACAGACCATCTTTTAATCTTCTTTTCGGCTTCATCCACCTCCATATCTCCTGAAATAATCGAACCCAGGTAAGTAAATAAGTGTTCTCTCTTTGCTATGAATTCCTGACTGGACCAATGCTCGCCTTCCAGCTCCTCCATCTGTTCGACGCGCTCAGCCAACAAACGATGATTGGTCATAATTTTCTCGCCTATGTACAACAGCTCTTCACTCATACTCGCTCTCCTCACCGATTCTTATATTATACTTGTATAATATACGCTAATGCCGCTTTTGTAAAATCATACCTCCCTGAGTAAAACATCGAAAGTCATGGTATGCGCAAAGGGATTTCGTTTAGAATGGTAGTAGACATTCATAGAACGGAGGAACGACATGAATAAAGGAACACTGATTCTATTCACTCTCCTTTGCCTTGCCTTCATCGCCAACGGACTTTACCGAGGGCTGGTTCAGGATCAATGGTTTTCCATGATCTTAGCGGTCGTCGTCATTGTATTCGGTGGATATCGTCTCATGAAAAAAAATAAAAAGTAGAATTGATTTAATAACCTTTTTTCTACAATACAAGCCAGTAGGTTATCGGCTATCGCTTCTCACTGGATACAATGGCACCAACATGTTCGTTGTCAAAAATGATCGTTCGATAACCTCATGTCATAAGGTTTTGAAGTCCCTTTTATCGCAAAGTGGGATGGAAAATGATGAGACTCCTGCGGGATCAGCGGTTGTGGCGAGACCCCACAGGACGATAGTCCGAGGAGACTCGGCGCCGCCCGCGGAAAGCGAGTTATTTTCCACCCCACTTACCTCTCAATTTGATTCAAAACCTTCTTTTCTCATGCATACCGAGGCAGATCATAGCGTCCGAACCATCGGTGCCGGTTGGCGGACACCCATCTGTATAAAGGAGGGCCCACTCGGTCAACGCCCGGAAGATAAAGCAGGAGAGCGAGTAAAGCAAAAGGCGGCAGCGCAAGAAGCAGTCTGCGGATCGTGTAGAACCCTTGCTTGATTTCTCCTTCTTTCGTCAGCATATGAATCTCATCGAGCGTATCCCGTCCCTCTAAGTATGGATACGTACCATTCTGACGGGTTTCCTGAACGGCCACCCATTTAATTTGGTCCGTCCAATCGAATAGACGAAGTGTCTTTTTGAAATAAAAGCAGAACGGGCACTGGGCATCATAAAATACGATATGTTTGATTAAGCTCATCTCCCTTCCATCAAAAAGTCCGCTTTCAACCAACCTCTGAGTCCATTGATGAACCAAATCTCTTCAAACTCACCCCATTCATCGATATACAAAACCTTTTCCCTGATTACGCCGTCCTCTAACAACTGCTGTCTGAAGGTACCCGCAAGCAGTCCGGAAGAAACTGGAGGCGTGTAATAGTCACCGTCTTTTTTTACGACAACGTTCCCAATCGTAAATTCTGTCAGTTCCCGCTTCTGATTCCATAATAAAACCGTGGAAACCCGAGGATCGACATGCTGTTCATACACTTTACGATGGGTTGTTTTATGAAAAAGGAACGGATTTTCTACATCCACTGGTTCTGCTGCACGTTTACAGGAGATCGACTCCTTCTCGTCTGTCACAGGTGTAACCTCTGTTTCCGGTGTTCCGCTCTCATCGACGAGCATACGCACTTTGAATGTGCCGACAGGGTTTTCACCTGCGATGGAACGCAGCTGATTCTTCACTTCCTCTATATGACACTTCCGCTGAAAATAAAGAGCTGAATCCTGAACGCGTCTCAAGTGGAAATCAAGCAGTGGATACGCCCCATCTTTCAGCTTCATCGTCTCCAACAGCGAAAACTCCGGCCTTGATTCCTTCAGAAAACGCGCTTTCGTCATAATCTCCTCGTATTCTCCGTGTGAAGTGGAGTCCCACGTGACACCACCACCTGTCCCGTAGACAGCTCGTCCTTTTGCTTTATCGATCATCACGGTCCGGATCGGAACATTAAAGACGGCCTCATGATTCGGCGTCATAAATCCGATCGCTCCGCAGTACACGTCACGTGGTGAGGATTCAAGCTTCTTAATGTATTCCATTGTACGGACTTTTGGTGCACCTGTAATCGATCCACACGGAAAGAGGGCGCGGAATACATCGAGGAACGTGTAGGATTCAGGCAGCTCGCCTTGTACAGTAGAAGTCATCTGATGAACCGTCGGATACGTCTCCACTTCAAACAGCTTCGGAACTCGGATTGTACCGGGCTTGGCAATGCGCCCAAGGTCGTTTCGCAATAGATCCACAATCATCAGGTTTTCTGCCTGCTCTTTTTCAGACGTCAACAAATGATCGACCTGATCCTGATCTTCTTCGATAAACCGCCCTCGCTTTGCTGTGCCCTTCATCGGCTTCGTTGTAACGAGCCCGTCATCGATTCTGAAAAACAGTTCGGGGGAAGCAGACAACAGGCTCTTGTCCCCCATTTGAAGATAAGCACTGTAGGAGGACTGCTGGTTCCTTACGAGTTGACGATAGAAGCTGTAATCATCCCCTGTAAAATCCGCCTCGAGTCTCGTCGTGTAATTGACCTGATATGTGTCGCCACGCTCAATCGCCGCTTTGATTCGACCGATCCCTGCTTGGTACTGATCAAAATCCCCCTTCATCTTCCAGTTCGACGCATCATAACCAGAGGATTCTTCAGTTTCCTTTTGAAAAGGCTGTTCAAATATGCCGAACCAAAGAAGCGGCCAGCCCGGTTGATGATGGACGGCAAGGTTCTCGTTAAAGGCAGGTGCTGCTTCATAGGATACGTACCCCGCAGCATAATACCCGTCTTCCAGCCACGCTTCGATTTCGCGGAAGGCGTCTGTCACTTCGTTCGTGTCAGAGGCCGTCAGCACGTGTACAGGTCGAAGAAAAGCAAACGGACGGACGTCGCCGTTCTTATCTGCAAATTCGAATATCAGCTTCACGTCTTCTTGGTTCATCGGACCTTCTCCTTTCTATAGAGAAGAGCCGCTTCGTAGGCTTTCTCCAGCATGTCATAACCATATTCGGTCATAATCGATTCAGGATGGAACTGAATGCCTTCAATCGGGAGCGACTGATGTCTGACTGCCATGACGACGCCTTCTTCTGATCTTGCACTGACTTCGAGACAGGCAGCCATTTTTTCTTCAGGCGTAATGAGCGAATGGTATCTTGTCACACGGAGTGTTTCAGGAAGCCCGCTGAAGATTGTATTTCCGTCATGCGTCACCCGCGTGACTTTCCCCTGCATAGGCTTCTCTCCCTTCTCGACCGATCCACCGAAGAAATCGACAATCAGCTGATGACCGAGACAAATACCAAGAATGGGGACACGTCCACTGAAGGCAGTCAGCACTTCTCGACTGATTCCTGTTTCATCAGGGTTCCCGGGGCCTGGTGACAGCACGATCAAATCCGGGTCGTGCTGTTCGACATCGTGAATGGTGAGTTGGTCATTCGGGTAAACCCGCACCTCTTCCGTCATTTGTTGAAAGTATTGAAATAAGTTATACGTAAACGAATCGTAATTATCTATGATGATGATCATGGTACGCACCTTTTCTATAATTTGAACTTAAGTCGTGACGTTAATAAATCCTTCTCTTTCTTATTTTACACAAAGAAACGGGTGCGTTCATTTGTTAAATGTTTGATTTCTCACCTTTCGTTTTAGTACGTTCACGCAAAAAAGAATCGAAAAATTCCCTCAACTGTATTAAAATAAGAGAAAGCTTCAAGGCGTTAGGATGATGGAAAAGATGACCAAACAACTGATTCGACAAAAAAGCATATGGATCAAGGTAGGACTCATCGCCATAGGAGCCACCATGCCCTTATGGTTGAACGTAGAAAGCTCGGGTCTTGCTACCTTACTGGAACAGTTGCGTGAAGATCCATCAGGTCACACGTTAATGCTCGTCGCCTTCGCGCTCGTCATGCTCAATACCATTCGTGCCCTCCCCCATTACCTTGGCGCATTATTACTAGGTGATGAACTAGGAACCAGGTTGAATAAATCATGGTTAAAAGTGGTCGTCCCTTTAACTGTCATTCCTCTTGTGTATCTCATCATCAATGGATACCACTCATTGAGTTACCACTTCGGAGGCCCTGCCCTCCTGCTGCTGATTTCGATCAGTATTCTGCATATGCTAGATAAAGGACGGCTCAGGCCAGTATTCAAGTCAGTTGTGATTGGACAAGTGCTTCTAGGCATCCAGTGGCTGGACATGGTGCTGTTCCTGAGTGCTTTCGGCTTCGGAGGTGGTCCGATTTCCACAGAAGTGAAGCAAATGGCTGAACAACTCGACTTCGGCTTCACTCTATCTTTTTATAGTCTTGTCTTCTGTGCTGTATTTATCATCAACGCCCTCGTTCTCGCCGTCTACTTGACTGTATCCGAGCAAAAATGGAGAATCAGACAGGATTTACACCGTGCCCGTCATCAAGTGGCCGAGTCCCGTTCTGGACGTGAAGCGCTGCATCTCGTTCATGACTTGAAAACGCCGCTCTCGTTAATGGAAGGATTGAACTCTTTAATTCAATTGAAGACCAGTGACCCTGAGATCCTACGATACACCAACAAAATCGCTTCTTCTATTCAATCAACCAGTGACATGGTGTCTGAGATTCTCTATCACGAGAAAAAGAATTGGTGCACGATGAAGACGTTCATTGAATACGTCAGGGCCAATAAACTTTCTGAATCGGCCACGATCTATCAATTTGAATTAGAGGCAGACGAAGAAATCGAGATCCACATCAACAAGATCCGGATGACCCGTGCTTTAGTGAACCTGATCGATAATGCGAGTGATGCTGTCGAAGGTAAGGAACAGGCCACCGTCACCATCCGCTCAAAAGTATCGGACGGGAAAGTCGCCATAGGAGTAGAGGATAACGGCGAAGGCATCAGCGAGGAGAACAAGGAGAAAATCTGGAACGCTGGATTCAGTACGAAGTCTCACCCTGGTGTGGGATTGACGTTTGTTCAAAATGTCGTGAAAGAACATGACGCACACCTATCGATCCATAGTGAGCCTGGACAGGGTACGACATTCTGGATTCAATTACCGAAGGAGAGAGTACGCTATGAAGATTCTGATCATCGATAACGACGAGTCACTAAGGTATATGCTGACCGAATTTTGCAAGCATGCCGGATGGGAATCAGACACGGCAGAGAACGGCCGTCAAGGGGTCGAGAAATTCCTATCCGGTCAATACGATGTCTTACTTGTCGATTACCATATGCCTGAAATGGATGGGTTACAGACCGTCCGTGAAATTCGAAAACATAACGAAAACATTCCGATTCTCGTTTTGACGGTAGATGAACGGCAGGAAATCGCCGACAGGTTCATCGATGAAGGTGCAACAGACTTTGCCTTAAAGCCTGTGAAAGCCCCTGATTTGATTTCCCGTATCCGCCTTCACGTTCAAATCGCTAATATGAAGCATGTGAAGGAAGAAGATGAAGATGTCTTTACAGCCAAAGGCATCAGCAAAGGCACGCTGCAGTCGATTGCTGATTTTCTAAAGAAAAACCGAGATCCTTTCCCTGTCGATGCGATCTCTAAAGAAATCGGACTCGCCTACCCGACCGTCTATCGCTACTTAATGTATTTATTAGAACAAGGCAAAGTGAAGCAAGTCGTCAGCCACCAGAAAATCGGCCGGCCGAAAAAGCTCTACAAATGGTACACCAATTAGAAGAACCACGCATTTATAACCTTTATCTTATTCAAAACCCCCAAGCGATGCTGTGGCATCACTTGGGGGTTTTCAGAGTGTCGAAGAAAGCATGGGGAACGGTTCTGTTACAAATGAGTTTTACAGCAGGGTGGAAAATAGCTCACTTTCCGGCGGCGGACGCCCATGGAAAGCGAGTTGTTTCGCCAACACCGCTTCTCCAACTAAAAATTGAACCGATAGAACTTTCTCGACACCTTGACTCTAGTCATACTTTTGCATCACTTGTTTTTTCATTTAATCAGAATCTCCAGCAACTGAAATCGTCATCCTCCAAGTAGAATCGGGAGTCCGACGGCTAGAACGATGATGACGAGGAAGAACACCCATGCAAGTGGCCTTGCGAGGTTCACAGTCCAGCCGACGCCGAAGCGTTTTTCCAGGAAGACAGCCGGGTCATTTTGATTGAAATAGAACTGCCCGAGCTTCCAGTAACGGTCGTCATCACGGTCGATAACTTCACCGTTCTGATTTGATTGAACGCGTACCCGGCTCCCTCCCTGACCGGTTGTAAACGCAAGGATGATCGATGCAATCGTCAATCCACCTGCGAAAAGGAGCGGAACGTAAATTAACATCCACGATGGGACTTCAAACAGGAATGACCACTGAACGACGCCGAACAACAAAGCCATCGCTATGCTTCCTACGATAATGAACAAGGACCATCTTCTTCTAAAAATCACATTCTGCCGCTTCGATTCTTCCGGGTTCTCAGCACTCACCTGCTGCTTCGCTCTCGAAATGACGGTATTCACAAATAGGAATAAGAAGGTCATGAAAATCTGCATGACCGGCATTAGAATAGCGGTACGATACGATTTCTCCGCCCAGTTCGTCACTTCTCCTTCGAAGTTATACTGCATGGGAATCCGTTCAGGCATTTGATCGTAGAAGTTGAACGTCACGATAAACATAAATGCCGCAATTCCGAACGGAACGAGGAACCAGAAATTCGAATAGGTCAGCTTTTCCTGCCTGAAGGACGTATCAATAACAGTTCGCTGCGCTTGTTCCTTCTGCCACTGCTTCTCTGCCTTCATGGCTTTCATCCGCTTGTGATAGGACAAGTAGACGAAGAAGCTGGCAACAAGGTATAGAAGGACGGTCGCACCGAATACGAAGCTGAACGCTTGATCGCTCTCCATACCCATAAAGCCAAAAGCAACAAAGGCAGCCGTAAACACCCCGCTCAACACAGCGATGCGGACGGCATAGGACTTCCTGAACTCCTTCAACGGTGTGGTATGGTAGACCCTTTCAGGAATCGAGACTCCGAAACTCTCCGTTCTTCTTGTCCAGTAAGGCATGAACATCGAGATAAGAAATACGGGCACCATGACAACGAGAAAAATCAACAACATAAACGACGTATTCATTTCTTTTCCCCCTCTTTAAACCCTTTGAAAATGTCCTGACAGATCGACAAGTATTCCTCTTCTGATAACCCTCGGCATATGGATTCGGCAATGGAAGGTCGAAGCGTTTCTTTCAATTCAGCATAATAATCCTCGCCCGCTTCAGGCACTCCGTCCGGATGAATGACGACGCCTTTTTGTCTATGAATTAAAATAAACCCTTCCTGCTTCAGCTGTTGATACGCTTTATTTACCGTATGCAAGTTGATGCCGAGATCCGCAGCCAGTGAGCGTACAGACGGCAGCGCCTCCCCTGCAGACAAGTCTTTACGCGCGATTCCTGCGATGATTTCATGCTTCAGCTGTGTATAGATCGGCTTCTTTGATTCGAAATCCAACTGGATGAACAAGGTTTCAACCCCTTTCCGTTTGTCTGTTATACATATAATATAACAGTTACATCAAAAAGTACACGATTATTTATTTTATATTGTAAAAAAGGGGGTGTAAGGTCCTGCTGATATCTGGTTCCAAATGGAAGTCCCCCAATCTATCACACGCAATATCTATGATAAAATGACTAGGGAAGCTATTTTTCAGAAAGGGGTTGTGTACCGGATGGAGAACGTTTCATTTGAAAACGAAAACGGTCTTACACTGAGAGGTCTGTGGCAGGAAGGAAGTACGAAGAAAGGAATCATCATGTGCCACGGTTTCCGTTCGAACCGCTCCTCGAGAGGACGCTTTGACCGACTCGCATCAACATTTCAAGAAAAAGGATATTCTGTTCTTCGCTTTGATTTCGGAGGATGCGGCGAAAGTGATAACCGCCCCCTGACTTTAAGAGGAGAGGTGGAGGACCTGACGGCTGCCATCGAATATGTAACGGAGAAAGGCACAGAAGACCTGGCCCTTTTCGGACACAGCCTCGGAGCGCGCGTCTGTCTGGAAGCTTATCAGCGGGACAGGATTAAGACGATGATGTTCACAGGAGCCGGCACGGGACCTGTTCAATATGACTGGTCAGCAGAATTCACGACAGAACAGCTGGCTGAATTGGCGGATACAGGGTTCCTCACACAATCTGTAGAAGATCCATTCCGATCATCGATTATCATTCCAGAAGAGATGCTGCGTGACTTTGATGATTTTGATCAGGAAGAACTCCTTTCCCGCGTAGCGTGTCCTGTTTATTTGATCCACGGAGACCAGGGGGAGGAAGCCATTCTGATGCCTCTTACAAGAGAAGGCATGGTCTACCTGCCTAAGGAATCCCAACTCACCGTATTCAAAGGAGCCGCCCATGATTTGATGGATCAGATGAATGAAATCGAACATCTCGCCTGTCAGTGGATGAAGAATTTTTTATAAATGGACGTTTCTACATAGAATAAGACGACCAATGAATAATGGAGGCCTAACATGAAGCCGATCACAATCATCGTACTCAGTCTTACAGCAGGCGCAGTCCTTGTCAGCCTGTTGATCAACGCCCAAGTTGCTACAACGAGAACACCTGTACAAACAGAGGCTGCCAGCCATCTCAGTCATCAAGACTTACAGAAGGCGCCCCTCTATACGCTTGAAAAAGAAATCGAGAATAAAGTGGAACAGATGAGTCTCGAAGATAAAGCCGCTCAGCTGTTCATGGTGGGGTTTGAAGGCACATCGCTCAGTCCATCTGAAAGAAGCATGATCCAACAAGGTCATGTCGGCGGTGTGATTTTACTTGGTCGGAACGTTAGAAGCGACGATCAACTGCATCAACTTGTTACATCCATCAAGCAATCCAACTCCACTTCCACCCCTCTTTTTGTAGGAATCGATGAAGAAGGGGGACGTGTCAGTCGAATCCCCGCGTCCCTCTCTTCTCTCCCTTCCAGCAAGCAAATCGGAAACGCCGGAGACCCGGAGCTTTCGTATGACGTCGGGCAATCCTTGGCTGCGAAAGTGAAGCATTATGGAATCAACATGAACTTCGCACCTGTTTTGGACATTAACAATAATCCAGACAATGAGGTCATCGGTGATCGTTCGTTCGGGTCTGACCCCGAGACGGTTACACGGCTCGGCATCCCAACGATGAAGGGCATACGATCCGAAGGCGTCATCCCTGTCGTGAAGCATTTCCCTGGTCACGGAGACACGTCCGTGGACTCGCACGCCCAGCTGCCTATCATTAACAAAACAACCGAACAACTGAATGCATTTGAATGGGTTCCTTTCAAGAAGGCCATCCAATCAGGGGCCGACGCCGTCATGACCGCTCACATCTTATTCCCCGCACTCGATGAGCAGTACCCTGCTACCTTTTCCAAGAAAGTCGTGACAGGCGTGCTGAGAGAGCAGATGAATTATGACGGGCTCGTCATCACAGACGATATGGCCATGGGAGCGATCTCTGAGAATTACGGAACAGAAGAAGCTGTATTAAAGGCAATCGAGGCTGGTGTGGACATCGTGTTATTGACGGATACAAGGAACAATCAATTTGAACGTGTGCACCAGTCCTTGTTAGAAGCCGTCGAAAAAGGAGAGCTCTCTGAAGAGCAGATTGATGAGAGTGTGAAGCGGATTCTGAAAGTGAAACAAAAATATAAGCTCTCCTCCATTCAAGAAGATGTGAATGAAGAAGAGCTCAATCAATCGATTTCTGATATTCAGAAACGCGTGAACTAGTTATTCGATTTCTTTATATTTCGACCACCACGGTCGTGCTTGTTCCAGTTGAGCCGCTAACTGGAACAGCGTCGCTTCATCCCCGAACGGTGCGGTGAAATGAGATCCGATCGGTACATTTTCACTATTCCAGTACAACGGAACGCTCATAGACGGCTGTCCCGTTGCATTGGTGATCGGGGTCAGGTGGGCATATTCAGCTGATACGGCCAAAATCTCATCAATCGTATTCTTCTCTCCGTCATAGGAACCGAGCGGCAGCGCCTTCTTCATTGTCACCGGATGAAGAAGAATATCGTATTGATCGAAAAATTGATGCACCTTCCCACTTTCTGAAGCGAGGAAATTGCGCGCTTCTTCATATTCCATGGCTGAGAAGCTTTTTCCTTTTTCCACTAAAGTCGACAGCATCGTTCCCACGGTAGATGTCGTGACTTTTCTCCCGTTCGCTGCCGCTGCTTCCTGAACAGCGAGCGCTCCGCCTAACACCCATACCGTCACATAAGCATCCATAAACCGGTGCAGATCGAAGTCCGGAAAGGCGATTTCCACACTGTGCCCAAGGGATTCCAACAGGTGGGCTGTGCTTTCGACAGCATCCTGAACGTCACGGTCAATCTCCATCAACCCTTGAAAGTCAGCCAGATAGGCAATTCGAAGCGGCCTTACTTCCTCTTGGACCACTTCTGAAAAAGGCTTCCCTCTTGCTGGTGTCGCAAATAAGTCGCCTGTCTGCGGTCCCTCCAAAATATCAAGAAGCCAAGCGCTGTCTCTGACAGATCGTGTAATCGCATGACTGGCCGCAAAACTGTTCAGTCGAGTGGAGAAAGGCGTCCTTCCTCGCGTAGGCTTCAATCCAAACAGACCACAGTTGGAGGCAGGAATCCGAATCGATCCTCCCCCATCACTCCCGTGCGCAAACGGCACCATCCCTGTCGCAACGGCCGCAGCAGCCCCACCACTTGATCCTCCAGGAGAGTAACGGACGTCCCAGGGGTTTTTCGTGTAGCCTAAATAATTGGACTCTGTAGCCGGGGTAAAGCCGAATTCAGGCGTGTTACTTTTCCCTAAGATCGTCAGGCCTGCCTTTTTGTAGCGCGAAACGATCACATCATCTCCCGGCGCTACGAAGCCTTCCATCACTTTAGAGCCATATGAAAGAGGCTGTCCCTGCATCGCATTTAAATCTTTGATTAAAAAAGGCAGCCCGGCAAGAGGAGTGTTCACATCCGCCTTCGCTATTTCTTCATACGTTTTATGTACAACGGCGTTCAGCTCTGGATTTCTGCGCTCGATCACGGATCGAAAGTGACCTAGTACTTCCTCTAAGCTCAACTCCTCATTTCTCAACTTCTGTTTTAAATCGGTCCCATCCCAATTCCGAATTTCAGCTATTTCCATCTCCACTCTTCCTTTCGCCGTATTTGTATTCAATATACCAAAATACAGCAATAGAAAAAAAGCAGAGCGTTCCACCCTGCTTTTTTCTACTGCTTATAAGGGCTTTCAGATGGGTGTTGGTAAACCTCCACACACTTCCGCCCATTGTTTTTCGCTTCATATAAAGCCTGATCCGCACGTGTTAACAAGATATCTTTGGTTACCCCGTGGTCAGGGTAAATCGCAATCCCAATCGACACGCTGATCTGAAGCTCGTGCCCGTTGAGAACGATGGGCTGCTGAATGCGTTCAATCATCCGCTCCGCCACCTGTTCAGGCACAGAAGCCGCTTGAAAATCTGTAAGCAGCACGACGAACTCATCCCCACCAAGCCGCGAGAACGTATCGGTCTCTCTCAGCATCTGTTTGATCCGCTTCGTAAAGATGACGAGCACATCATCCCCAATTTTGTGACCATATTGGTCGTTAATATCCTTGAAGTTATCCAAATCTATGAACAACACAGACAGAAGAGAGTCGGTCTGGTCGATTTCCTGCAATTCCAGCTGAAGCTTTTTGAAAAAGTAGCGCCGGTTGGACACTTGTGTGAGCTGATCATAGTAAGCCATCTCTTCCAATCGGTTCTGCTTCCTCCGCCGTTCACTGATGACTCTGCATATCGTTTGTATGGCAGGTTTTCCGTCGAATATGACCTTGGAACCTGTCAGTTCAACTTCAATCACCCTTCCATCAAACCGCTTTATTTTCCGTTCAATCGGAGGGAGGATACTGAACTCACTTTCAAAAACCCGGTCGAGTCGATTCTGTACGTCACTTTGTGGTTCATCTTGAATAAACCCGTGCACACTCATCCCGATGCATTCTCCGCAGCTCTCAGCGCCTACTAACTGCACGCCGGCCGGGTTCACAAAAACAATCCGATCCTCTTCATCGTGGACGAAGATCGAGTCCGTATTTTGATCCACCATGGATTGATAGTTACCTGTCTGCGTTTCACTTGTACGAGGGTGGTTCCATTGCAGTAGATACGATGACGTAGAGGGAATGGCATACACCTGAAGCCAGCCCGGTCTTGAAATCGTAACCTCATGATGCCCGTTCTTCTCCGCCTGTTCCAAGGCAGTCAGCAAATATTCTTTTTCCTCTTTCCGGTACACTTCATCAATCGATTTTCCTACTGCGGTCGAGTGCGATTTCTTCAGCTTCTGGTTCACGTACGTATACGTGAAAGACCCTCCATTCTGTTCAACGATCCCAATGGCCAGATCTAATGAATTCAACCACTCCTCCAACATCGAAGGAGCATTAAGTAAATTTGCAATCCCTTGCATCCTGCAGCCACTTCTTTCTATATTGTTTCTTTTCATTTGCCCCATTTTCTAAACAAAAGTATAGCATTATATGATTCCATTATCCTATATAATTGTAATAAAATTTTATTTATTCGAATTTTTCAGCATGAACCGCTCGACAGCGTTTATTTTTTTGCGGGCAGGGAACGTTAAAGAAAACATCCTGAGAGTTGGTGAAAAGGTGTCCTTAAGAAACACTTATACTGCGGTTCTTGCCCTTACAGCCGTGCTTTCCGTTGTATTAGCCTTGATGGAGTACCTTTCAGCAGACATGTTTATCAGAAGCCTGATCACCTTTGTCGCTGCCCCTTCCTTTCTCGTGTATGCCAACCAAAAGCGTTTATGGTTCAGAAAAAGCTTCAGGTGGCTGATCAAATGCAGCCAAAGCCCTCCGATCAGTGGATCTTTCTTTATGGCAGGTGCCCTGATCAGCTATGACGGACTCACGACCATCCCTTATGGATTCTTCCTACATTTGATTCCTTTAACTATCGCATCCGTGCTCTACTGGTCACCGTTTCTCGTGAACTGTTCCTTCTCTAAACCTATATCCTATATGCATCAATTTGCTTATTTTACAATTACTTCTATAGTATTCTTCACCTACCATCAAATGACCTTTTATTTTTATGAAGCACAACCGACTTTCGGTTACATGGTCATCGGTACAGCCGTCATGATCGTGACGCTGCTTTCCTTAATCATGAACTGGGCAAAGGACGAATCCCACATCGACCGGATGACCGTAAAAGGCCTCGTACAGCCAATTAAAGAAGACCATAAATAAAAGGCCTTATCCATAAAAGGAAAAGGCCTCTTGTCATTACTTCTTGTTCACTAATTTACCTTTGTAGATCTCTACTTCTGTCAGAGGAAAATCAATGTCACGGGCGTATTTCTTCAAACGTTTTTCTTCGACTGGGTTCACAAGTGAGACGACCACACCGTCCGTCGCCCCAATTCTTGCTGTACGGCCGGCACGGTGAATGTAAGAGGATTCATCTTTCGGCACATCCATGTTGACGATGAACGTAATATCCAGAATATCCAGCCCACGTGCCGCAACATCTGTTGCCAGCAATAGATCGTATGCGCCCTGCCTGAATTCTTTCACCGCTTTTTGACGTTGTTCCTTCTTGGCATCACTGTGCAGCAACCCAAGATCGAGATTTCGGTAAGTCAACTTCTCAGCAAACACATTCAGTTTTGCAATGTCCTGCATGAAGGCAAGCCCTTTGAACCCCTCCACATAAGCAAGTTTCCGCAGCAGCTCCACCTTCTCACGGTCTGAACAACGAATGTAGACGTGGTCGACGTTCGGCTTCTTCTCTTCTGATTCGACTTGGATGACCTCTGCTTCCGGGTTCATGAACGTCTGTGCCACGTCGATGACTTCTTCCGGAAGGGTCGCAGAGAATAGTAAAATCTGACGCTCCTTCTGCATCGCGTCCAGAATCGATTCAACAGTAGGGAGATGCTCAGTGACAAGCAGCTGATCCGCTTCATCCATCACAATCGTTTGAATCTCATGGGCTTTCACTTTTTTGCGCTCCATCAGCTCATGGATACGTCCAGGTGTACCGACGATGACAGCGGGCTTTTTCTTCAGCTTCTCGATTTGACGCTTAATGTTTGCGCCACCGATTAATGGTGTGCTTACGATGCCGCTGCCCTGCGTCCATTTCAGTACTTCCTGGTGAATCTGCATCACAAGCTCATGGGAAGAAGCAAGAATCATCACCTGCGTTCTCTTGACTGAAGGATCTACTTTCTCCAATAGAGGAAGGAGATAGGCCAATGTCTTACCACTCCCGGTAGGAGCCTCACCCAGCACATCTCCCCCTTTATAAATGAACGGAATCGCTTTTTCCTGAACGGTTGTAAACGAACCGAACCCAGATTCCTCCCACGTTTTTTCAATAGAAGAAGACCATTGCGGCAAACCTTCTAATTTATCCATATTTATTCTCATCCTTTATTTTATGAAATAACCAAAACGAACTTTATTTAATCTCAAAGGCTCAAGGCGCCTTGAGATCTTCGAATAGTGGACGTTCGAATAAGGAATCAGGCGTCCTGTTGCAATATCGAACTAACCTGCCTCAGCAGGTCCAAGAAAAAAAGACCTCTAAACTCTAAGAGGCCTTTAAAAATGATCCATAGCTTGTTTTTATTATACCACTAGCTCGAGGATTCGATAAAGTTTTTCAGATGCTTCAAATGATTTTCGTCCTCTTTTTTTATGATTTTCTTAATAAGAGGCTGAGTGAGTTTGTTCCGCAGTCCTTCTGTGAAGAGTTCTCCACGGAAATCCACCTTCGTGCCCTCCGTCGTTTCGGTGAACGTGTAGTGATATCTGAGATCGAGCCCTTGCTGGACACTTCGAACGGAGAACGCTTTATTTTTTTCAAAATGAGTGACGTTAATCTTGGAAGGAACTCTTCTGCCGCGGATTTCTCTCGTTTCCTTGAACTGAAACCCTTCTCGGACAGGTCCTTCCGTGAGTAATTCGACATCCACGACAGCATCCATGATTTCCGGGCTGTTCTTAAAGTCAGTCGCTGCAGCAAACACTTCGTCGATTGGTTTCTGAATGGTTATGGTTTGTGTAAAAAAAGACATGCTTTTCCTCCCTGTTGAGTGCTTCCCTACTCTATTCGATACGGAACGGCGAATCCCTGTTTTCTAAAATCGAATAAGGAATTCAAAATAACCGCATGCTAAGTGAAGCTCACTAGAAACGGGGGAACGCACTATGGAATGGATCGCAGTCATTCCTTTTGTTGTCGTCATTATCGCAGCGATTTGGACGAAGCAGGTCATTCCAAGTCTTTTATTCGGCGTCATTGTGGCGGGTTACCTGGTCGATCCGCACTGGCTCAGCGGGATGATGACCGGTTTTTCTTTTATTTATGAAGGATTGATGGATGAAAATAATTTAAAAATCATCGTCTTCTTATACGGGTTCTCTGCCTTGATCGGCATTGTGAAGATGGCCGGCGGAATCAAAGGCTTTGTTCAAGAGGCTACTGAACGCATCAATGAAAAGAGAGGGGCGTTCATCTTAACATGGTTATCCTCTGTCGGGACGTTCACTGCACCTAGTTTCCGGATCGTCACCATCGGTCCAGTCATGAAAGCCATGCGGAAGAAAATCCCAATGACTAAGCAGGAGCTCGGATTCGTCATTGAAACGACGGCCTCTCCCCTCGTGGTACTGATACCCGTCGCTACAGCCTTCGTCGGATATATGACCTCCGTCATCGAACTTTCGCTGAACCAGGCAGGAACCACCGGCGATGCTTACTCTTTATACATCCAGAGCATCCCTTTCAACTTTTTCGCATTCGCGATGATTGCGATCGGCTTTTACTTAAGCTTTTTTCACCGCAACAAAAAGCCCGCAACCGACGTGCAGGAGAATAAAGAAGCGGACAAGCAGGATCACTGGGAGGACTGCCACCCTGCCGTCACCAAGGACCTGCCCGCTAAACCTTGGAGGCTGATCGTCCCATTGGTCAGCGTCATCGCCTTAACATTCTTTCTTATGTACCAAGTCGGTGTCCTGAATGGAGAGAGCGGTTTCCAAGCGTTGATCAACCCGAATGTACTGGACGCCATGGTACTCGCCGTCGTACTCACTTTAATCGGGTTCGTCGTGTATTTGACTGTTAAAAAAGAACCGCTCAAGAAGACGATGGATGCTTTAATTTTTGGTGGCAATGAAATCATGGGAGTCATTTTACTACTCGCAACCGTCTGGGGATTGAGTAAGGGCTCAGAAGCGTTGGAATTCGCACCGACCATCTCCTCTTCATTCGAGTGGGTTCCACCAGGTTTCGTAGCCGTCGTCATCTTTATCGTCGGCTGCGCGTTGTCCTATTTTATCGGATCCGCCTGGGGAACCTGGGGAATCTTAATGCCCGTCGGCGTCTCGATCGCCGTCGCCGCCGGCAGCTCTCTCCCTATTGTCATCGGGGCGGTATTTGCGAGCGGCACATTCGGCGCCTTCTCCTCTCCGCTCAGTGACGATACCAATACGACAGCAGGAATTCTGAATTTGAATGCTGTGCAATATGCGAGGTTCAAGTTGAAGCCCGCATTGATCGCTGCTGGGGTAGCCGCGGCTTTGTATTTTGGTATCTCCTTTTTGTGAACTACTCCCACCACTTACCATCCTTACGGGTTGCTTGAAGTGGGGGTTTCTTGGGTAATCGCCACTTTTATTAGCTGACGAAATGGACCAAGCTAACCCTCTTGTTCCAAAAGTTTATATTTTTTATTGGGCACTTGCTAATAAGCGAATGCCTTCTTTTTTGATATTGAGTGCTGAATTGTAATCTCGATCGAGGTTTAGACCACAAGTGCACTGATAAGTACGCTCTGACAGTTTGATTTCTTTTACCGAACCACAGTTCGAACAAGTTTTTGTGGATGGGAACCATTTATCGATTTTGATAAGTTGCTTCCCTTGTTCTTTTAGTTTGTACTGCAAGAAAGAGGTGAACATACCCCAACCATTGTCAGCGACACTTTTACCGAATTTGAGTGCTTGTGACATGCCTTTTATGTCTAGGTCTTCAATCACAACAGCATCATAATAGGTTACCAATTGTTTGGACTTGTGGTGGAGGAAATTCTTTCGTTGATTAGCGACTTTTTCTTGGATTTTGGCAACTCTGATGCGCTGCTTATTCCAATTCGAAGAGCCTTTCTTTTTTCGGGAAAGTTTGCGCTGTTCTTTTGCTAATTTATCAAGCATCTGTCGATAAAATTTCGGGTAATTGGCTTTCTCACCCTCACTATCAACAAACAATCCATTCATTGCAAAATCCAATCCAACTACTTCTTTGATTTCTTTGGTTTCAATTTTCTTATCATACTCTGTGAGGATAGAAATATAGTATTTTCCTGATGCGGTCATAGAAAGGGTGCAGGATTTGATTTTGTGCATGAAAGGGATTTCTCGATGTTGCTTGATTTTGACCTTTTTTAGTTTAGGTAATTTGATATGACCATCCAACAACTCGATATTACCGTTTACGACATTTGTTGTGTAGCTTTGTTTGTGTCGCTTGGTTTTGAATTTCGGAAACTTGGCATTTCCTTTGAAGAAGGCTTTATATGCTTTGTCTAAATTTAATTGTGCGTTCGCCAACGCTAGCGAGTCTACTTCCTTTAGCCATTCATACTCTTTTTTGTACTTGGCAGGAGTAGGAGGCTTTGCGTTTTTCAGAGCTTCTTTATCGTCTTTTAGGTTTTCATACGTTTCTTTTCGTTCTGCTAACATTTTGTTGTAGACAAAGCGAACACAACCAAAGGTTTTATGAATCATCAGAGACTGTTCATCTGTTGGATGAATTCTGAATTTGTAGGCTTTATTCAGTTTAGCCATATCACATCACCTCACTTTTCCCCTTGATTTTCGATGTATTTTTTAACCACCTCAATAGGCGAACCACAAGTGGTCAACAAACAAAAACTCCTTGACCAAAACATTTCTTTCCATAGTTTTTTTCGCACAAGAGGAAATTCTTTTTTGACAAGCCTTGAACTGGCACTTTTATAGGCATTGATGAACTTTGACAGTTCGGTATTAGGATGGGCTTTGAACAGAATATGAACATGGTCTAGATCATGATTCCATTCGACCAATGTAATGTTGTATTTCTCGCCCAATGATACAAACTTTTCTCTCGAATAGTCTGAAATGGTGTCATCAATGACTTCCCTTCTATATTTCACAACCAATACCAAATGGTAGTACATCAAGAACACCGAATGATTATTACTATCTAACTTCATTTTTATATCAGCCCTTATACGTTATAAGACTGATTATACCACATGGAGATAAATGGCAGGAACTTTTGGGCTCCCCGCCCAACCGAAATTCATCTCCCCCTTACCGTTGGGCTACGCCCTTCACACGCTTGAAGAGGGAGACTTCTTTCGGGAGTTCGTTAAAAAGAAGGAAGGCGGCTGATTGGGACAGTGCGCTGTCTTGATAGGTAGCTTCTTGTCTCGATTTTTTAGTATCGGGACTGGCTGATCGACTGAACCAGGATGGGCTGTCCCAATAATGCGATATCGGGACTAGCAGAACTGCTGAACCTACGCGCTCTGTCCCAATAAAAGAATATCGGGACTAGCAGAACCGCTGAACCGGCGGCCCTGTCCCAATCCACATTTTATAGAACTCACCGACCTGTAATGCATTATCGTCTGTCCCAATCCAAAATGACATCACCATTCCGACCACAATGTTTTTGCCTATAATGCCTCAACAAAAAAGAGCCCTCAAAGGAGCTCTTTTTCGTTACGACTTGATCGGCAGATATAACGTGTATTTTGTATTTTTTCCTGTGTACGGTTGGTATTCCTCGAATCCGAACCCTTCAACAGGCCGGTATCCTTGTTCTATAATCCAATCGTATAAGTAGGGATAAGGGTTAAAATCGTGCAGATCCGGATCATAGTCCATCACGGCATATCGGTGAGTCGGGATCGTTTTCGTAATCATATCAGGAGGAACCTTCTCATAGCTATCCACTTCGACGGCGGCCAACCAGTAAAACTTATCGGTCTCTTCATTCCAATGAGGCGGATCGACAAACATCCCAATTGAACACGGGGTGTTGATCCGGTTCTTCACTTTGTGCAGTTTGGATGTGTGAAAATCCTCCATCAACCTCGGAATTTTCACGTATCTTTCGTCCATCATCGTCTGGCAGTACGTACCGACCACTTTAAAATTCGCTTTCTTCACGACCTTAGGCTGGACAGCCGTTTGGATTTGCTCGCTCATGAAAGGGCCACTCCTTTTTAATAGTTTCGCTCTCCTCACTACTTCCACAAAAACGGACAAATCCCTTGTCACTTTTTTCCGTTCGACAAAATTAGAACAGATTCTTTTTTGAAAAGATACCCTTCACTATCCTACTTTTCAGATGGATAACATTATGCTGGTACTTTTTAACGATATCCGATCAGGGCCTGAAGAATGGCTTTCTGCACATGCATACGATTTTCTGCTTGTTGGAAAACGTAGGATTGCGGGCCGTCAATGACTTCGGCAGTGACCTCCTCCTCGCGGTGTGCGGGCAGGCAGTGTAGGAACATCGCATCATCTTTGGCTTGATTCATGACGCTTTGATTGACTTGGAAGCCTTGGAAAGCTTTCCTCCGTTCCTCCTGCTCTTCCTCCTGCCCCATCGATGCCCAGACATCTGTATAAATGACATCGGCTCCCTCTGCCGCCTTATGGGGGTCATGGCTGATGGTCACAGAACCTTCATACTGTAAAGCAAGCTTTTCGGCCTGGGCCACAACGTCCGGTGCGGGTTCATAGCCTTCCGGAGTGGCGACGACGACTTCCATCCCCATCATGGCACTTATAATCATTAAGGAGTGTGCCACATTGTTACCGTCACCGACATAAACGATTTTCAAGCCATGCAGACGTCCTTTCTGCTCTAGAATCGTAAAGACGTCGGCCAACGCCTGGCAAGGGTGGTACACATCACAAAGCCCGTTGATGACAGGGACCGAAGCATGTTCCGCGAGCTCTTGTAGTTTCTCATGAGAGGTCGTACGGAACATGATCGCATCGACATACCCAGATAAAACTTGAGCTGTATCTGAAATCGACTCGCCACGGCCGATTTGAATGTCCTTGGTGTTCAAGTAGAGCGCATGCCCTCCCATCTGGACCATGCCGGCTTCGAACGATACACGCGTACGGGTTGATGACTTTTCAAAGATCATAGCGAGCGTTTTTCCAGCTAAAAAGGAAGAGTGTGGATTCTCCTTCAAGTATTGCGCTTGAGCTAGTAGCTGGGAGACATCAGCTTGAGAATAATTCAACCAGCTTAATAGGTCTTTCCCTTGTAAATCTGTACTTGTGGACGTCATCTGTTCGAGCAGGTTCATACGCTTTCCACTCCTTGTAGGTTCGGTTTTGGCAGGACGACGGGCGAAGCTTTCTTATAAGCGATTGAATCTACATAAGCCTGGAACGTCGTCTTTTCACTGAATACGGTCATGCCATATTTCAACGCCTGTACGCGCTTTTCTTTTGCTTCCGGTGTCTTCTGGTCATTGACGTAAACACTTGCTTCCTTCGTCTGCACCCATTCTTTGAACGGCAGGGTCGAGCCTTTCGTATCGGACTCGATGTCGATGAAGGCCGCTTCTGGTTCTTCGTTCAAGTCAGGTAGGTGTGAGAATACTTTCGCAAGAGCCTCTCCTACCGTATTGCCGATACACATACCCTCACCCGTCGACTTCATATTCGCACCGAGTGTCTGATCGAGTTCCGGCAGCGCATGTGAGGAGAACAATGGATACTTCACCGCCACTTGTTCAATGACAGGCTGTTCGATCTCCTTCAGGTCGAGTCCTTCCGTTACGACTTGTACCGCTAGATCAACGAGAGCACTCGTCGACACTTTACTGACGATCGGTACCGTTCGGCTGGCACGTGGGTTCACCTCAAGCACGTAAACATCTTCGCCCTTCCAAAGGAATTGGATGTTCATGATGCCTTTATAGTTGAAGTTCTGGACGATCTGAGAGCTGTACTGCTTCACTTTAGCCTCGATGTCACTTGGAAGCTGTGCCGGGAAAACAGACATGCTGTCACCAGAGTGTACACCAGCTGGTTCAATGTGCTCCATCAATCCTGGAATGAAGACATTCTCTCCATCTCCAACGAGATCGACTTCGATTTCTTTTCCAACGACGAACGGATCCAGGATGACCGGATAATGGTGATCCTCCATGCCTTCCAGTGCCTGGAGCAATTCTGCCTTGTTGTTCACTTTCACCATGCCCTGTCCGCCAATGACATAGGAAGGACGGCATAACAGCGGATACTCATATTGATCCGCGACCTTCAACGCTTCTTGTTCACTTACACATGTCTGCCCCGCCACGTGAGGGATATGGAGCGCATCCAGAGATCCATAGAAACGGTCACGATCCTCAAGCGCATCCAGCACATCCGAGCTGACCCCGGCAATCGGAAGACCGGCCTGCTCCAATTTTTCAGCCATATTAATGGCCGTCTGACCTCCGAAGGCTGTAAACACGAGGTCCACGCTCTCATGCGTCACGATATCTTCAATAACCTCTTTCGTGATCGGCTCAAAATAAAGACGATCGGCTGTTTCATAATCTGTACTCACCGTCTCCGGGTTGTTGTTCAACATGATGGTCGTCCAGCCGAGTGCTTTCAAGCTCTCGATCGCTTTCACAGCACTGTAATCGAACTCGACACCCTGCCCGATCCGAATCGGGCCGGAACCGATGATGAGAGCTTTTTTATTTTCTTTCAAAGGAGCGACTTCATTGATTCCTGTATAAGTGCGGTACACATAGTTGGTCTCTGCTTCGAATTCTGCCGCGCACGTGTCCACGACCTTGAAGTTCGGCTTCACGTCATATTCGTCGCGCCATTCTTTCACTTCGGATTCTGGTTTTCCAGACAGCTTAGCAATCTGCAGGTCAGAGAAACCGAACCACTTCGCACGCTTAAGAAGCTCTTCATTCAGACACTCCGTTTGAAGCGATTGTTCAATATCGATGATTTGTTTGATCGCTTGTAAGAAAAATTCATCGACCTTCGTTTGTTCATGCAGCCATTCAAGCGTATAGCCTCTTCTGAAGGCTTCCATGATGGCAAAAAAGCGCAGGTCTGTCGGCTTCAATAAGTGCTCTTCAATATCGTTGATGACCGGCTGCTTCGTGTCGAGACACTGGATCGCCTTTTGGAAAGCGGCCTCCAGCATACGGTCGATTGCCATGACTTCTCCGGTCGCCTTCATCTTCGTCCCCAGTGTGCGGTCCGCTTCCGGAAACTTATCGAATGGCCAACGAGGGAATTTAACGACGACGTAATCAAGAGCGGGCTCAAAGCTTGCATACGTATGCCCCGTCAATGGATTAAGGAGCTCGTCGAGCGAGTACCCTAAAGCGATTTTCGTTGCCATCTTCGCAATCGGATAGCCCGTCGCTTTGGATGCAAGAGCAGAAGAACGACTGACTCTCGGGTTGACTTCAATGACGTAATACTGCTGACTGTCCGGGTCAAGAGCAAGCTGGACGTTACATCCACCGATGACTTCAAGAGCGGAAACGATTTTAAAGGAAGCCGATCTAAGCATTTGATACTCGCTGTCCGTCAGTGTTTGAGAAGGGGCTACGACGATCGAATCCCCTGTATGCACGCCGACAGGATCGACGTTCTCCATGTTACAAACCGAGATGCACGTCCCGTTTTGATCACGCATGATTTCATATTCGATCTCTTTGAATCCGGCTATGCTTTTTTCCATGATGACCTGCTGAATCGGGCTCGCCTTCAACCCGTTTTCCGTCAGCTCTTTCAAATCCGACTCATTATGGGCAATACCGCCGCCGCGTCCGCCAAGCGTATAGGCAGGACGGCTGATGACAGGAAAACCGACTTTCTTCGCGAAGGACACGGCACTATCCACTGTTGTAATCACTTCACTCTCAGGAACCGGCTCCCCCAGTTCGTCCATCAGCTCTCGGAACAGCTGGCGATCCTCCCCTTTTTGAATCGAATCGACAGTCGTACCTAACAGTTCGACCTCATATTGCTTCAATACACCCGCTCTCTCCAGTTCGACGGCGAGGTTCAAGGCCGTTTGTCCTCCTAGCCCGGCTAGAAGACCGTCAGGACGTTCTTTATTGATAATAGCTGTCACGCTCTCCAGTGTTAAAGGTTCACTGTACACCTCATCGGCAATGGTGTGGTCGGTCATGATGGTCGCGGGGTTCGGGTTGACCAGCACGACGTGATGTCCTTCCTCACGAAGGGCGAGACACCCTTGTGTTCCTGAGTAGTCAAACTCTGCTGCCTGCCCAATCACGATGGGTCCGGATCCAATTACGAGAATTTTCTTAGACATACACGCCCTCCTCCTTCTTGCTTTGTATCATTTTGAAAAAGTCATCGAATAACCATTCTGCATCGGCGGGTCCCGGGTGCGCCTCCGGGTGGAACTGTGCAGTCAGGATCGCATGCTCTTTATGCGTCAATCCTTCGACGGTTCCGTCATTCACGTTGTAAAAGCGCATCGCAAGCGGCGTTCCTTCGAGACTCGAACTCTTCACGACGTAATTGTGGTTTTGCGAAGACATGAAGACCTTCCCTGTCTCAACATCCTTCACAGGGTGGTTCGCCCCTCGGTGCCCGAACGGCAGCTTCTCCGTTTCAGCTCCATAGGCAAGTGCAATGACTTGGTGTCCCATGCAGATTCCGAAAGTCGGGTGCTTGTCGATCAGCTTCTTAATTTGCGGCAGGTACGGCTCGGCATCGGTCGGGTCCCCCGGTCCATTGGAAAGCACGACGGCGTGAACGTTCTTCGCCTGAAATTCGTTGAGCTTCGTAAACGGTATGACGGTTACTTTCGTGTTGTTGCCAAGCAGTGCATGGAGAATGGACTTTTTCCATCCGAAATCAATGAGTACGATATGCAGATCTCCAGTCCCGTAAGACTCGATTTCCTGCCCTTCCACCTTGTGCATCTGTCCGGATTCGCTCGGTAGGATCTCATTCTCTTTCTGCGAACTCAAAATCGCCTGATGCGATCCACCAGCACGGATCGCTTTCGTAATCTCCCTGGTATCGATCCCTGTTATGAAGGGCACTTCATGCTGATTTAAGTAATCTTTCAAAGAGCTTGTCGCTAAGTAGTGACTCGTGCTCTCGGAACAATGGAACATGACAACGCCGCTCACCTGGATTTCCTGACTCTCTCCATCTACTTCATTAATCCCATAATTTCCGATTAACGGATAAGTGAATACAACAATTTGATCCTTATATGAGGGATCGGTCAATACTTCCTGGTAACCGGTCATCCCTGTAAAAAAGACGATCTCGCCTTGAACAGGCTGTTCCCAATTCTGAGAGGCGTCGCCTTGAAACGTCTTACCATCTTGTAAACATAGATATCCTTTCACATCACCACTCCCTTTATGTGTGAATAATTATAATATATTATGAATTTTTATACAACCAGTTGCAAGTAAAAAAAGTGATGAATTTTCACCACTTTTTTTAGGTTGCCAGAATAATAGATAATATGGTTTTTATTCGGGCGTTGATAGAGGCTGTGATTGTGCTGCGTACTCTTTAGGAGAGGAAGAGGGGGGCTTTATCGACATTTCAGCTTCATAAAGCTTGCGAAACGGTGATTATATCCGTTTTATCGACGTTTCCAGCTTCAGCAAGCTCCAAAACGGCGATTATATCTGTTTGATCGACGTTTCCGCCTTCGATAAACTCCAAAACGGCGATTATACATGTTTTATCGACGTACCCAACTTCTTCAAGCTCCAGAACGGCGATTATAAAACAACTAAACTCTCTCCAAGTCTTAAAAGTATCGCTCACGAAAAAGAGAGCGGTGCCGGAACACCACTCTCAAGTCCTGTATATCATACAGTTTTTATACATTCTGCAAACGGCTCTGCTCGTGCAGGACGTGCTGCATGATCGATACCGCTTTATTCATTTCTTCTTCGCTGACATTCAATGGCGGAAGCAGGCGGAGAACCTTTGGACCTGCCACAACGGCAAGTAATCCGTTCTCACGAAGTTTATGCACTAGCGGAATCGCCTCTTCGTCTAGAACGATTCCCAGCATAAGCCCTTTTCCTCGTACTTCCTTCACCATCGGAAGGGAAAGGAGTTCGTCTTCGAGTTGGTTACGCAAGTATTCTCCCTTTTCTTTCACTCCCTCTAGGAAAGCTTCATCAAAGATCGTCTCAAGCGTTGCGCATACGGCTGCGGATGCAAGAGGATTCCCGCCGAATGTCGTACCGTGGGAGCCTGCAGAAAAGGCGTCTACCAGCTTTTCTTTCCCGAGCATGGCTCCTACAGGAAAGCCGCTCCCGAGCCCTTTGGCAGATGTCACGATATCTGGGTCGAGATCATAGAGCTGGTGGGCGAAAGGAGTGCCCGTTCGTCCGATTCCGGTCTGCACTTCGTCAATGATCATGAGGGCGCCGAGCTCTTTACACTTCTGCTCGACGGCTTTAAGAAAGGCTTCTGTTCCAGGAACAACGCCGCCTTCCCCTTGAACGACTTCTACCATGACAGCCGCCACGTCGTCGCCTTCCAGCTGTTCAACAGCCGCTTCATCATTGAATGGCAGGTATTCGAATGTCGGAAGCAGGGTTCCGAACCCTTGTTGAATTTTCTCTTGGCCTGTCGCGCTCATTGTTGCGAATGTACGACCGTGGAACGACTGCTTGAAGGTTACGATTTTTTCTTTCTGCGTATGCTTACGTGCCAGCTTGATCGCCGCTTCGTTGGCTTCCGCTCCGCTGTTACAGAAAAATACGTAATCGAGGTTCGTCGCTTCGGTTAGAAGCCCGGCCGCTCGTTCTTGTTCCGGGATTTCATACAAGTTTGAAACATGCCATACTTCATCGAGCTGTTTCTGAATAGCGGACTGCACTTCAGGCGGGCGGTGTCCAAGGTTGCACACCGCAATTCCTGAAACAAAGTCCAAATACTCTTTTCCTTGGTCGTCCTTCACTTTCGTTCCTTGTCCAGAAATGATGGTAAGGGGGAATCGGTTATATGTTGGAAATAAACTCATTCCACACCCTCCTTTCGTTTGATTACGATTTTCGTTCCAAGCATCTGTTCATTTTGTATAAGTGGACGCTCACCACTGACAATCATGACTTCCTGCATATGATCAGAGAGAACCTCCATGGCCGATTGGACTTTCGGAATCATTCCTCCGTAAATAACCCCGACATCGATAAGGGAATGAATCTCTTCAGGCGTCGTTTCTTCAATCAGCTCATCATCACGAAGAATCCCCGGAACATCCGTTACAAAAAGCAACTTCTCCGCTCCCACAGCTTTTGCGATTGCAGAAGCTGCGAGGTCGGCGTTAATGTTGACGGTCTGTCCCTCTCCGGTTTTCCCTAATGGTGCAATGACGGGGGTGTACCCGAATTGGAGGCACTGTTCGATGATGGTCGTATCGACGTGCTGCGTTTCGCCGACAAACCCGAATCGCTCTTCATCGAGCATCGTTGCGGTAATCAGGTTGGCATCCGACCCCTTGATTCCAATCGATGAGATGCCGACGGAGGATAACCGTGACGTAATTTGACTGTTCACTTTCCCTCCAAGGGTCATTTCCACGACTTCCAGCGTTTCGGCATTCGTTTTGCGAAGACCGTCATGGAACTCGCCTTTGATCTGCAGCTTCTCAAGCAGTCCGGTAATCGCCGGTCCACCACCGTGCACGATTAAACAATGATAATGCTTCTTTAATTCATGAAAGCTGTTATAAAATTCATCGGATAACTGCTCGACCATACTGCCACCTAATTTGATGACGATGGCCGGCTTATCAAGTCCGGTAGCTGGCGTTGATTTTGACATAGTCATACGTTAAGTCACACCCCCATGCGGTTCCTTCTCCGTCCCCTTCATGAAGGCGGATTTCAATGACGACTTTCTCTTTACTCATATCCTCTGTCGCCTGTTCCTCTGAAAAAGCGCAAGGCGTCCCTTCACTGAATACGAGTTGGCCTTCAATGAAGATGTCGCATCCTTCCGGGTCCACTTTGGCATCACTGTGTCCGATTGCACCGACAATTCGTCCCCAGTTCGCATCGTGACCGTACACGGCCGTCTTCACAAGGCTTGAACCGACGACTTTTTTCGCAATGATTCTGGCATCCTCATTCGAACCGGCGCCGGAAACGTTCACTTCGATCAGCTTCGTCGCGCCCTCTCCATCACGGGCGATCTGCTTCGCCAAGTCTTCACATACGAGTTGCAGACTGTATTTGAACTTCTCCCATTCCGGGTGATCCTCATTCAAAGGTTCGTGCTTGGCACTGCCGTTAGCTAAGGCAAGGACCATATCATTCGTCGATGTTTCACCATCCACGGTAATTTGGTTGAACGAGCGGTCAATCGACTGGCTTAAGGCAAGCTGAAGGGCAGACGAGTCGATGTTTGCATCGGTTGTAAGGAAACCAAGCATCGTTGCCATGTTCGGGTGAATCATACCTGAGCCCTTCGCTGCTCCACCAATTGAGACCGTCTCTCCATCGATCTGCAGCTGGTAGCAGGTGTGCTTTTGACACGTATCTGTCGTTAGAATGGCTTCTTGAAAATCTTCTGCTCCTGTAGCGGACACTTCTACTTCTTCGCACCCTAGTGTAATTTTGTCCATTGGGAGCTGTTCTCCGATTACTCCAGTAGAAGCAACCGCCACGTAGGATTCGGGGATCTGGTATCGATTCGCAATCATCCGTCTCGTTTCATAAGCATTTTCAAGTCCCTGTTTCCCAGTACAGGCATTAGCCACAGCACTGTTGATAACGACCCCTTGTATTTTGTTTTCCTGACGAATACTCTCCTGGGTAACTTTCAAAGGCGGTGCCTGGAAGTGGCTTTGCGTGTACACGGCCGCAACTGATGCCGGCTCGTCACTCATCAACAATCCGAAATCACGTTTCTTGTAACGCAATCCACTATGCACACCTCCAGCTTTGAATCCTTTAGGGGTTAAGAGTGTTCCTCCATCCACTTTTTCCACTTGAAATTGCTTTATTGTTTGAATCAATCCAACTCTCCCTTTCTTAAGTTATGGGTAAACAGGTCGCTCAGGCAGACCTGCTGTTTCTTCTATACCGAAAACTAGATTCATATTTTGAACCGCTTGACTGGCGGCTCCTTTCATTAAATTATCAATGACTGACACGACCGTTACACGCTTTGTTCGTCGGTCGATGGTCAGGCCGATATCACAGTAATT
Source organism: Halobacillus litoralis (assembly GCF_020171725.1). Classification (GTDB taxonomy): domain Bacteria; phylum Bacillota; class Bacilli; order Bacillales; family Halobacillaceae; genus Halobacillus; species Halobacillus litoralis_F. The sequence continues at coordinate 352,796 of NZ_JAIVAJ010000005.1, forward strand.
CGACTGATACACATCTTTTGTGCACGGGAATTGCCCTGCTTCTCTGATCCTGACAAAAGGATGCGCTGCATAATGGTCGCGGTAACGCGCCAATAACTCCTCCGTGCTTAAATCTTCCTTCAGTGTAAAGTAAATCGTAGCCATGATGCCCCTTGTCATAGGTACGAGATGTGTGGAAAATGTGACGGGTTCCGTAGAGCCATCCCACTGCTCCAGCTGTTGTTCAATCTCAGGAATATGCTGGTGCTGATTCACTTTATAAATTTGAAAATTTTCCTGTGCATGCGCAAAGTGCGTAAGGGGATTCGGGTTCTTACCTGCCCCGGAAACACCGGATTTCGCGTCAATGATGACCGAACTCCGCTCCGCAAGCTGCCCCTGAATCACAGGTCCGAGCCCAAGCAGCGTAGCCGTTGGATAACAGCCGGGATTCGCGATGACGTCTGTCTGCTTGATTGCTTCCTGATTCCACTCCGGCAAGCCATATACAGCCGTCTCGAGAACGCCAGTCGGGGCTGCGTCCTTTTTGTACCATTCTTTGTATTCATCAGGGTTTTTCAAGCGCAAATCACCGGATAAATCGATAACTTTCGCTTTTCCACCTTGGAGATCCGGAGTCAAACGGCTCGAGACACCCGCTGGTGTAGCGAGGAAAATCACGTCGCACTCCTCTTTCATCACTTCCGCTTCTAAATCACGAAGCGTGTGCCTCTTGTTGGACTCCAGCTGAGGATAAATCGTTTCAAAATCTTCTCCTGCTTGAGAAGAAGAATATAATTGGATGTTTTTAATTTGTGGATGGGTCGACAGAAGCCGAAACAGTTCCATTCCGCCATACCCGGTTGCACCTACAATTCCTGCTATCAATCTACGTTCACCTCTATGTATATTTATGATTTTAGTTGTATATTTACAATATTATTAACCTTATAGTGGAAGATGTCAACCGATATCCGCTCTTTTCGGGCAATGTTTACACAATCCCATTCGATTCGACAGAAAGCTCAAAAAACATCGTTTATATATAGAAACAAAAATATCATAACGAGGAATTTTAAGGGAAAAATCTCAACAAAAAAAGAGCGGCCGAAGCCACCCTTTTTTTTATGCATCAAACGATTGGAATATTGTTTTTTCGCTCATCGGATAAACTTCACGTCCGGCAAGGTGGTTGATGATCACTTTGTTTCGATGAACAGAAAGCCCGAGATTCGTCGATCCTACTCCGTGCGTATGCGAGATGCCGCTGTGCACGTAAATTTCTCCAGCTTTCTCTTCCTGTTTCTTCAGACGGTAATCTGCGGTGACTTTGTAACGACCATGCTCGTCCCACTCAAGAAAATCGGACAAGTCGTGGACAAAGTCCGGTACGTGCGGCTTATAGCCTGTTGCTGCAATGACCATATCCGTCTCATGGACGAACGTCTCATGCTTCTGCCAGTGGTAGCACTCGACTTCATAACGTCCGTCTGCTTTTTTCCTGAGGTCACGGACTTCACTTAGAACCTGAAGACCCACATTCAATTCTTCCCTGGCAACCGAATACTCATAGAGAAGGTTGTAGATATCATTGACCGTATGGTTGCTGATGCCTTTGTAATACAGACCCTGTGTCGCGAAAATCTCATCCTTCCTTGCTTGAGGGAGCTGATAGAAGTAATTCACATAGTCCGGTGAGAAGTGCTCAAGACTCAGCTTCGACTCCTCCATCGACTCAAAGCTTGCAGAGCGCGTAATCCAATCCAGTCGGAACTCCCCGTCGCGCTGTTCCTTCATTAACTCCCGGAAGGTTTCGGCAGCACTTTGACCGGAGCCGACGACTGTGACAGAACCGGCATTGCGGCACTTGTCCTGATTGGCTAAGAAGTCTGCGGTATGGAGCACTTCATCTTCAGGAAATCCTTGGAAGGACTTCGGCATGACCGGCTTGCTTCCTGTTCCCATCACCAAATTCTTGGCCCGGTACTCCTTCACTTCTTCTGTTTCCACATCCATAACCGTCACTTCATAATATTGTTCGTTATCTCGAACAGGACGAATGCCGGTTACACGCGTTCCGAACTGACAACTATCCAACTGTCTTGAGACCCACTGGCAGTAATCATTGTACTCCCGGCGCGGAATATCCAGTCTTTGTAGGAAATAGAATTGATACATTCGGTCATTCTTACTAATATAATTCAAAAAACTATACTTATTAGTCGGATCTGCCATAGTAACTAAATCCGCAATGAATGGAACCTGCATTTTCGTTCCTTCAATCAGCATGCCTGGGTGCCAGTCGAACTTCGTATTCTGTTCGAAGAATAAAGACTCGACATCTTCCACTTCATCCAATAATGCAGCAAGACCTAAATTGAAAGGTCCGATTCCTACACCAATTAAGTCGTACACGTTCTCGTGTTGTTCCATTTTGTTCACGTCTCCTTTTTTTCTGAAAAAACGACCATTTCAGAAATCATCACACTACGTCTATGGTACCATATTCACGTTGAATCTATAATAGCCTTCTAAATAGGAGTGACATTCATTGGCACATTCAGTAACGATCCACCCCATCGACAACCGGGAAGATTACCTGGAGCTCTTTCTCATGGCGGATGAGAGTGAAGCAGTTGTACGTTCCTACCTTCATCAAGGAGACGCCTTCGCCTTTCATGATGAAGGAAACGTAGTAGGCGCTTGCTTAATCACGTACCCTCACCCTGATGAGGCCGAAATTAAAAACATTGCGCTGAAGGAGAACGCTCGCGGCAAGGGACTAGGAAAACAAGCGATTCATAAACTGACCGGCTGCCTCCAAAGTACTGAAGCATCTAAACTCATTGTTGGAACAGCGAATTGCAGCATAGAGAATATCATTTTTTATCAAAAGGCAGGCTTTCGGTTCTCATTCATTCGAAAAGGATTTTTCGACTCTTATCCTCACCCTTTTTATGAGAACGGGATTCAAGGAAGAGATCTCGTCTATTTTGAAAAACCGCTTTAGAAAGAGCGGTTTTTTTGCTTAAAGATTCACGACTTTTTACTTACCAACTTATACCGACAATATATACACTCGAAATTCATCATCAAATCCAAAAGATCATGTAGGTATATAGGTTCATTTTTTTGCGTTGTAACGTGTATATACAAAAAGTTTTCAGAATTTTATCAAATCCCCATTGATATTTGACTCTTCATACCCTATACTTTTACTTAAGTTATTGAAAACGTTTTCATCAAACGTCATTACGTCTCTTCACGATTCAGCACTTTTTTATTTCATCATTTTTGAAAACGATTTCAATAGTGGAATGAAGAGAGAGGAGGTTTGATAGTGGTAACCATTGATGATGTAGCCGAATTGGCCGGGTTATCGAAGTCGACCGTGTCACGTGTAATCAATCATTACCCCCATGTTTCGAAAGAAAAGAAGCAGCGCGTTTACGAAGCCATGGAAACGCTTGGGTATGTTCCGAACTCCTCAGCGAGAAGCCTTCGGAACAAAAAAACAAAGATGATTGCCGTCATTGTCCCGAGATTGATGAACCCATTCTTCGGCCAACTGGTGGAATCCATGGAAGTAGCGGCCAATCAACAGGGATACCAGCTGTTGATCTGCCAGACGATGTACTCCAAAGAAACAGAACTTGGGCACTTGGAATTATTGAAGACGAAGCAGGTGGATGGCATCATTCTCGCTTCGCTCGAAAACGAATGGGAAGACATTGCAGAATACTTAGCTTACGGTCCATTGATCATGTGTAACGAATTTGATGAATCGGCGGAAATTCCGATCATCAAGCTCGACCAAATTCATGGTGGATACATCGCAACGAAACATTTATTGCGCCTGGGTCATACCAAACTTGCCTACTGTTCAGGTGGTTATAAGAGTATGGTGGCGAACCATAGGAAAGTTGGCTTCGAAAAAGCTTTAGCTGAACGGGGCTTAACTTTCCAGGAATCTTGCGGATTTTACCAAGCCTATACGATTGAGAACGGCATGGAAGTGTTCAAAGAGATTCATAAAATGAAAGACCCACCGACCGCTGTGTTCACAGGAAGTGACGAAGTGGCAGCCGGCATCATCACCGGGGCCCGTGAATACGGCGTAAAGGTACCTGAAGAGTTGTCTGTCATCGGCTTTGATAACCAAGTGATCTCAAGGATTATGGATCCTACGATCTCTACAGTCGAACAGCCCATTGAACAAATGGCTCAGAAAGCTGTTCATGTCCTATTGGAAAAGATCCATTCTCAAAAAGCTCTGTCCAAAGAACGTTATGAACTTCCACTTGAGCTCATCATCCGTGAGTCCACTGTCGGGGGTCCGTTACGCGCTGTTGAATGATTTATAAAATATGGGAGGTTTTTTAATGAAAACGAAGTATTGGTTACTGTCCTTGATGTTGTTGGTTGTTGTAGCCCTCGCTGCATGCAGCGGTGGAGGCGAAGGTGATGGAGAAGCAACAGATAGCACAGATTCCGGCGAAGATACTGAAGATACTTCCGGTGATTCTGGTGAATCAGCCAGCGAAGGCGATTCATCTGGTGAAGTCGTTGAAATCGTTTATGCACGTGGACAAGACTCTACAAGCGCAACAGACGAATTGATCAAAGCCTTTAACGAGTCTCACCCGAACATTAATGTAACATTCCGCGAAATGCCTTCTGACACAGGTCAGCAGCATGACCAGTACGTCACGATGCTGAACGCTGAGTCTGCTGAAATCGACGTCATGGACTTGGACGTTGTATGGCCGGCTGAATTCGCGCAGGCAGGTTACGTTCTTGAACTGGACCGTTTCCTACAACGTGATGGCATTGAAACAGGCGACTATAACGAAGGCGCACTATCTGCTGCACAGTTCAACGGTAAACAGTGGGCGATGCCTAAATTCATCGATGCGGGTATGCTTTTCTACCGTACAGATCTAGTTGGTGAAGATGAAGTTCCTCAAACGTGGGACGACCTTATGACATCGGCTTCTGCGATCCAAGGTGAAGGATCTACAGAATTCGGTTACTTGATGCAAGCGAAGCAATATGAAGGTCTAGTATGTAACGCAGTTGAGTTCATCGCTTCTTACGGTGGACAAATCCTTGATGAAAACGGGGAAGTTGCTGTAAACAGCCCTGAAACCGTTGCAGGTATCTCTAAACTTGTTGAAATCGCGAACTCTGATTTCGTACCTGGAAACATCAACACGTTCACTGAAGTTGAGTCTCACACAGCATTCATTGAAGGTCAATCTCCATACATCCGTAACTGGCCTTACCAATGGAACCTTGCTAACGATGAAGAGCAATCTGAAATCGTAGGCAACGTAGGTGTCGCTCCACTTCCTTCCGGTGACGCTGGAAGCGCTGCTACACTTGGTGGTTGGATGACAGCCATCAACCGTTACTCTGAAAACAAAGAAGAAGCTTGGGAATTCCTGAAGTTCATGACAGGTCCTGAAGGTCAGAAGATCTCTGCGATTCACGGTGGTCTTGCTCCGACTCTTCCAGCTCTATTTGAAGATGAAGAAATCCTTGAAGCGAACCCGTTCTTCCAACAGGAAGGTTTCCAGAACGCCCTTTCTAACGCTGTATCCCGTCCAGTTGCACCGAACTACCCAGAAGTTTCTGAAGTCATCCAAATCAACGTATCCAAAGCGATCGCTGGTGAATTGACTCCAGAAGAGGCAGTCGCTGCGATGGAAGAAGAACTGAATGCAGTTATGCAATAACCTGTACTCCCTGATAAACCCCTCAGGACTTGTACCTGAGGGGTTTATCCCCTTTTGGCATAAAGGAGGAACTATTCTTGGCTAAGAAGAAAACCTTAAGCGATTCATTGAAAAAAGAGAGACGGCTTGGATACCTACTCGTTGCCCCTTCTTTGATCTTAATCCTTGCCATCGCCATATGGCCGGTCATCCAATCTTTTTACTTCAGTCTGTTCGATTACCAATTGAATGAGCCACAAAAATCAAGCATTCATCTCGATTATAATTTAGATTTGGAAAAATACTTAAACAACCAGCCATTCCTTGTGACAGCACTCGAAAATGAAATCGATGAAGCACCGAGTGAAGTGGATGAAGAACTGAATGAAATCCTCACAACAGTTCAGGATTTTGACGAAGAGCTCGTGGCAGAACAGGGAATTGAAGAGCAATACAATGAAGTCAATGACATTCTGTTTAACTTCGAGGTACCTAGTGATGAGCTGAAATTCGTGAGTATCGATCGATCCTTTGGTCAGGAGTTTGATGAGACTTTCGGAGCGGTGGAAGAACGACTCGTTGAATTAGAATCACAAGATGCATTACAAGATGCTCGTCGCCTAACCGGACTTGCCAGCGGACTGAATGAAAGTATCATCAGACCGAACTTCATCGGCTTAGAGCATTATACGAACAACTTGACCGACGTGCGACTGTGGCGATCCCTCGGGAATACCTTTGTATTCACCTTCGTCTCTGTCGGATTTGAGCTCGTATTAGGTATGTCAATTGCTTTGCTGATCAACAAGGCATTCTTCGGACGCGGACTAGTCCGTGCAGCCATCCTGATTCCGTGGGCGATTCCAACTGCGGTATCTGCGATGATGTGGAAATACTTATACGATGGTCAAAATGGTATTATAGCCAAATTCTTTGCAGACATCGGGCTGATCGAGAATATGAGCTACTTATTGACCACTCCTGTCGGCGCGATGGCATCGACGATCTTGACAGACGTATGGAAAACGACGCCGTACATGGCCCTTCTCTTACTTGCGGGTCTGCAAACGATCCCAAGTTCGTTGTATGAAGCGGCATCCATGGACGGAGCGAACAAATGGAAGCAGTTCTTTAAGATCACCCTTCCACTTATAAAATCGAGTATCTTAGTTGCACTATTATTCCGTACACTTGATGCGTTCCGCGTATTTGACTTGATTTACGTTCTTACAGGTGGAGGACCAGCCAACTCGACGGAAGTGATATCGTTGCTGGCCTACAAAGTGATGTTCCAACAGACGAACTTCGGGGAAGGTTCCGCCCTTGCCGTCATCGTGTTCATCTGTGTAGCCATCATCTCTGCCATTTTCATTAAATTCCTCGGATCCGATCTACTCGGTGATGAAGCAAAAGATTAAAGGAGTGAGAGAATAGATGCAGAAAAAAGCAGGCGTAGGATTTTATATATTCTTGGTCATCTTTGTATTCGTCATCATGTTTCCGTTTCTTTGGATTCTCTTGAGCTCCATTAAGCCTCTATCCGAGTTATTTGGTTCTGAAGCGTTCACATGGTTCACAAGCAATCCGACGATTCAAAGTTATATTTCCGTCTTCACGATTCGACCGTTCCACTTGTATCTATGGAACAGTTTAGTCGTCGCGACCATCACAACCGTTTACACTGTTTTTGTCGCAGCCTTTGCCGCCTATGCCATTGCGCGTTTGCGTTTCAGAGGAAAACCGATCATTCTGGGTGTCGTACTTTCTGTATCAATGTTCCCACAGATTGCAACGATTTCCCCGATCTATATTTTCTTAAGAAACATCGGGCTGACAAACAGTCACTTAGGTTTGATCATCCCTTATACAACATTTGCACTGCCGCTGTCCATTTGGTTACTCGTTACGTTCTTCCGCAAAATCCCATTCGACCTGGAAGAATCCGCGAAAATGGACGGGGCTTCGATGATGCAGACGTACTTCCGCATCATCCTTCCACTGGCTGTACCGGGAATCTTTACGACAGCGATTCTCGTGTTCATCGCAGCGTGGAACGAATTCCTATTCGCCCTTGTTATCAACACGTCCGAATCTCATAAAACCGTTCCGGTCGGGATCGGAATGTTCCAGGGTCAATATACGATCCCTTGGGGTGAGATTTCAGCGGCAACTGTTATTGTAACGGTTCCGCTCGTCATCATGGTTCTCCTCTTCCAGCGCCGAATCGTATCTGGTTTGACGTCCGGAGCTGTTAAAGAGTAGCGTTTGAACAAAGTGAATACGATATCTACAAGAAAAGGAACCCGATTATGGGTTCCTTTTCTTGTGCAGTTAAATGACAAACTGGAGCGCTTCACGGTCGGGAAGCCCGGAGCGTAAATTTATATTCGTCACTCTTGAAGTGATTTTCACTGTATTCAAATACAGTCCCATCCTCTAGTACACTGTACGACCGGATCTTCAAGACCGGTGTTCCTCCATCGACGGTTAAGGCTTCTGCTATATCCTCATCCGGCAGTACCGGAATCACTTCTTGAAAGCTGTCTTTTATCTTTTTCCCAAGTTCGTGTTCGATATAATCATATTTTGACCCGGTCATGATTCCATATGAAAGATTCGGGAAGAGATCGACCGGCAGATACGTATCTTCGACCACATACGGAATGTCATCTACAAGTCTTTGACGGCGCACATAGAAAACCTTCTTTTCCACCTGAAGGTTAAGCATCCGCTTCACGTGATCATTCGGCTCGAGAAGCTGGAAGTCCAACACTTTGTTCACAGGCTCTTTGTTCAAACTCCGCATTTCCTCCGTGAAGCTGATCAGCTCGAAGATATTGTGCTCGATCTTCTGCTCCTTCACGTATGTACCGCTCCCTTGCACCTTTTCAAGCAGTCCTTCCTCAACCAATAACTTAATCGCCTGCCTCACGGTCACTCGAGAGGCACCGAACTGTTCAGACAAGTGCAGCTCTGTCGGGATCGATTCCCCTTCCCTCCACTGGCCTGATTCGATTTCCTCTCTGATTTGTTGTGCAATCCTTCTATATAACGGAGATCCCATCTCGCATCCTCCTAGGTGTGTCGGTAGTCTTAGTATAACAAAAATATCAAACTATATGTTGACGCTTTCATTTAAATGTATTATATTTGTATCAACAAATAATTAATACAAATACAATACCTTTAATGGAGGTTTTTTAAATGAAGAAGCAGAATCTTGTTGTTGTTGGTGGCGGAAGCACTTATACCATCGGAATGATCATGAGCTTAGTCGCTGAAAAAGAACAATTTCCTTTGAAATCGATTACCTTCTATGACACCGATCACGAACGTCAGGAGAAAATCGCGAAAGCATCTGAAATCATCCTTAGAGAAAAATATCCTGAACTGGAGCGTTTCTCTTATACAACGGATAAAGCAGAAGCGTTATCTGATGCGGATTTTGTTTTTGTTCAGATTCGTACGGGTGGACTGGCCATGCGCGAGAAGGATGAGCAGATTCCATTACAGCACGGAGCTGTCGGTCAGGAAACCTGCGGCCCAGGTGGAATGGCTTACGGACTTCGCTCCATCGGTGATATGATCGAGCTTGTGAATGATATCCGCCATTATGCTCCAGATGCCTGGATTCTAAACTATACAAACCCAGCTGCCATTGTTGCAGAAGCCCTTCGCCGGGAATTCCCTGAGGACAAAAAACTCCTGAATATTTGTGACATGCCAGCGGCGATCATGGTATCCTACGCTGGAATCTTAGGGAAGGACGTATTTGACCTCGTACCAGAATATTTCGGATTAAATCACTTCGGCTGGTTTACGAAGATCCTTGATAAAGACGGCAATGACCACACATCTACGATTAAGAGAGCGATTACGGAAGATGGCTTTATTCCAGAAGATGCCGAGATCGCAAACGACCCATCTTGGATCAAGACATTCAAACAGGTCGAGCAGATGGTCACCGACTTCCCAGAGTACTTGCCGAACACGTACCTGCAGTATTACCTGTACCCTTCCCAAATGGTTGAAAAAGAGGACCCGCAAAACACACGTGCCCGTCAAGTCATCAATGGCCGCGAAGCTCGTGTTCACAATCTTGCTGATCAAATCATTTCAGACGATACAACAGCGAATGTGGAATTGGAAGTCGACATCCACGGTCGCTACATGATTCGTGTGGCCGCTTCTATGGCTTATAACAACGGAGACATCTTCATCGTCATGGTTGAAAACAATGGGACGATCGCTAACCTGCCGGACGATGCTATGGTTGAAGTACCTGCCATGATGACGAACCGTGGTCCGAAACCGTTCTCTGTAGGAAACATTTCAACATTCTACAAAGGATTAATCGAAGGCCAGCTCGCCTATGAAAAACTCGTTGTCGATGCATACTTCGAAAACAGTTATGAAAAAGCATTGCAGGCTCTCACACTCAACCGAACGGTAGTCGATGCACCTCGCGCCAGAAAAATCCTTGACGATATGATTGATGCCAACAAAGAATTCTGGCCGGCCCTTTACGAAAATAAAAAAGCAACGGTTAAAGCTTAAGTCTATCCTTGATCCCGGGCTCTGCCCGGGAATCTTCTTACATCAACACGAAAGCGTTTCCTTATAAAGGAGGATATTAAAGTGAAGAAATATTTCGGGAGCTTACAAAAGTTCGGTAAATCGCTCATGGTTCCTGTTGCCCTGCTTCCTGCGGCCGGTATTCTACTCGGTTTAGGAGCAGCCCTGACAGGTCCACTAGCGGATACCCTCACCTTTTTACAAAATGATGTGATTCAACTGATCGGTAACGGCATGTCCGATATCGGAATCAGTATCTTCAACAACCTTGCTGTCATCTTCGCGATCGGTGTGGCGATCGGACTGACGGGAGGTTCGGGTATTGCTGCTTTAGCTGCCCTGCTTGGTTATATCATTATGAACAAAACGATTTCCTTCGCACTTAGTATTACGCCTGAGATGGTCGCAGAGAGCGGCGAATATGGGATGGCACTTGGAATTCCTACTCTTGAGACGGGGGTACTTGGTGGAATTGTCGTCGGTTTACTAGCCGTCTGGATTTATAATAAGTTCCACGAGTTCGATCCACCTGAAGTATTAGGGTTCTTCGCTGGTGACCGCTCTGTAGGAATTGCGATGGTCTTTTCTTCTATTTTCCTTGCGTTATTGATGATGGTTGTCTGGCCACCCATTCAAAGTGGCATTGACTCCGTTGCGAACGTCATCGCTAACGGAGCGACGAATCCGTTATACGTCGGTCTTTATGGATTCCTTGAACGTGCATTGATCCCGACGGGGCTTCACCACATTTGGTATGCACCATTCTTGTGGACCTCTCTCGGAGGTACGACTGAAGTTGCTGGAAGCATGGTGTCTGGTGACCAATATATCTTCCTTGCCCAAGTCGCAGAAGGTGTAGAAGTAACAGCTGGACGCTTCATGGCCGGTAAATTCCCTGTCATCATGTTCGGGCTTCTTGGAGCCGCTCTTGCTATGTACCGCCGCGCTGATAAAAAGAACCAGCCTGTCGTTAAAGGAATGCTGATTGCCGCAGCAGGTACTGCCTTTTTAACAGGGATTACGGAACCGATCGAGTTCACATTCCTATTCGTAGCTCCTTTACTGTTCGTATTCCATGCTCTTTTAGCAGGTGTATCCTTTGCTGTCATGTACATGCTCGATGTGCACTTAGGATGGGCTGGAGGATCCGGACTGATTGACTTCATCCTCGTGAACGCCATACCGGGTACCGGAAACTGGTGGATGAACCTTGTCATCGGTGCGATCTTCTTCGTCATCTACTACTTCTCCTTCTCATTTGCGATTAAGAAGTGGGACCTTGCCACTCCAGGACGCGGAGGACAGGAGAACAAACTTTACACTCGTAAAGATTTCAATGAGAAGAAAGATGGCAAATCCAATCCGACCAAAGAAACAGCTGTCGCCATCATGGGTGCCCTTGGTGGTGAAGAGAACTTGAAACACGTAGACGCGTGCTTCACTCGATTAAGAGTAGAAGTTTCAGATGTTAACCAAATCGACGAAGACCAACTGAAAGCTTTAGGCGCTGCGGGCGTTGTGAAAGTCGACCAAAACATCCAGGCGATCTTCGGTGGACGATCTGACCTTTATAAAAATGAAATCAACCGTCTGATCAAAGAAAATCATGCTTCTTAATAGAATGAAAAGCCTCCATTCATTTTTTGAATGGAGGCTTTTTTTAATAGAGGGAAGGTTCAGGACAACGACGACCTGCTTGGAGTTCAGTCAGTCCCATTAAAAGATTTATGGGACTATGAGTCGATCGTTTGGTGCGATGTCTGTCCCATTAAAAGTTTTATCGGACTATGAGTCGATCGTTTGGTGCGATGCCTGTCCCATTAAAAGTTTTATCGGACTATGAGTCGATCGTTTGGTGCGTTGCCTGTCCCATTAAGAGATTTATCGGACAGATCCTCTCCAGTCGGCACACCTTCTGTCCCAATCCTCCAAACACAACCGGAAACAGTCCGTATCCATCAACCACTAGACAAATTGGATAAGCAACTGAACGCCCTGCCACCCCATTCTTCCCCCGAAACCGATCAAGATCAGGCTTGCACCTATATGAATAAAACGCAGGACAAAAGGCGACGCCAGAAAACGTCCAAAATGCGTCATAAAAGCCATGTTCAGGTTCCACAACCCGATTCCAACAAAGACGAGCATACTGATTAAAAAGGAATACAGAAGGTTTTCCTTTTCAAAAGCACTGCTCAGTACAGAGCCATAGATGCTGATCCAGAACAAAAGGTTCATGGGATTGGTACTGGCAATCAAGAAGCCTTTCAGAAACGACCCTCTATAAATGGAGGATGGAACCGTACTGTTTTCCGTCCGTTGATCCATCATAAGATGAGGGGACTTCATACTGACCAGCCCGCTATGTATCAGAACGAGTGCCCCCATCATCAATAGTAGAATCTTAACCCAGACCACAGATAAGAAAGCGGCCATGCCGAGGAACATGGCTCCCATCAGCAACAAATCAGATGACATCCCCCCAAGACCTACGAACAATGCCGAGAGAAAACCATAGGTCAGCCCCCGCTTCACAATTTCAATATTAATCGGACCTACTGGTGCCGCAATGGATAGGCCCAGGAAGATGTGTGCCGCAACCATTCCAATCATGGCAGCGTTAATCTACGACGATGTAAGCAATCATCGGTCCGTTTGTGGAAGTATCTGCGTGGGTCGTACAGATCAAACGGTAGATTCCTTCTTTATCAAAATTCAGGTCAACGACGGTTTCTTCCCCTTGCTTCACGGTACCTTTTATATCCGTTCCTTCAATGTAAAACGGGTGTTCGTGGCCGTTGACACCGAATATGTTCAATTGAACCGCTTCTCCTTTTTCCACAAAAATCGTGCCAGGGTCCCATCGGTACGCCTCGATCTCTTTGCCATCTTTCGTCTCTGCTTTGAATTCTCCGGTGACAAGGTTGATTACTCTAGGGCTTTTCTTATCCATCAAGGACGTCGGAACCGCTCCCTTCCATACCGAGCTTCCAATAAAATAAGCTGCAAAGGCAATGACAAGTGCTCCCGCTATGAGACCGATTTTCTTTGCGGATAAAATAAGGGCATCCATCAACATTCCTCCTAAGGGTTTGTTGATTCATGTATATGCGTACAAGCCTCGGAAACTTGTCTACTTTTTTCAAAAAGCTGCATTCACACACTGCATAAAAAATGCTCCCTGCCACCATAGGGTGATCGGAAGCATTTTTTGTTAGAAGAATAAGCGTGGGTCCGGCCATTCACTCGATGAAGATTCCTCTTCATCACTAAGCAGCAGCGAGTTACAGCTTTGATCATACTCGAAAGGAATCACCTGCTCATAATCGACCGGCAGAATATCAGCATCCCGGTAGGAGCGGAACGGGTGATCGAGCGGCACTCCGTTCACTTCGTCTTTCTGCAGCTCCTCGACAACGATACGACCGATTTGTCTTCCGAGACGGAGCCCCTGCTCGTTATCTGCTGGGTAATGAACCCCTGCGTACAGCCTTGACACCGCATTTTCTTCCGCGATTTGGTGCAATTTCCTTCGCTCTCCCGGGAAGAAGTAACTCAAGATCACTTCGGCAGCACCGGAAACGGTCGCGTGACCAGAAGGATAGGATGGGTGGTTCGGTGTACATACAACGGTCGCAAGGTTCTGATCCAACTGGTTCGGTCTAGGTACGAGCCATTTGTATTTCAGTGACCAGCAGACGACGAACGCATCGTTCATACCGCTGAACAAAGCTCCAAGGATACGTGCAGCCCTCGGTGCCTCTACGCTGTATGTGTCAATCAAGCGGTCCACAACCGGAATCCACTGCTTGGACGGTGGGCCGCTTCCCCAATATTCCGCTATTTTGACTTGTTCTTCTGTTAAGTTAGCCAAGGCTTCCTTCACTTCCTGGAGCTGCTTATAAAAGTCAATTTTGTCTGGTGACTTGATGGCTAAGCGGATCGGTCTTCCATCAAGCTTTTTGAAGCCGTGCCTTCTGCTATGTTCAATAAAATAAGTCTTCCACTCCCCCGCTTCAGGCTCTACGCCTCCGCGAACGGTCGGTGGATGTGAAGCTCCTGCATAAGGGACTTCAGTCCACAAAGGTAATCGATCATGTCGATTGCTCATCATACATACCCCTTTTTACTATACGGTATGTCCTTTGTGGGAAGGTGTGCCGTCAAAACCTAAGATAGGGCTTGCCCTTCTGCCATTTGGGTGCGAACCAAGTCTGCGTAGAACCCTTTCTGTTTCAACAGCTCACGGTGAGAACCTTTTTCGATGATCTGACCGTCCTGAAGTACAAGGATGAGGTCTGCCGACCGGATGGTATTTAAGCGGTGTGCAATGACAAAGCTCGTCCGGCCTTTCATCAGTTTAGCCAGAGCGTCATTGATTTTCATTTCCGTTACCGTATCGATACTGCTCGTCGCTTCATCGAGGATGAGCAAAGACGGATTGGCAATCATCGCACGGGCAATCGATAACAACTGCCGCTGTCCGTGGCTGACTCCATGTCCGTCTGAATCCAGCCACGTATCATATCCATCCGGCAGCTGTCGGATGAACTCGTCGGCATGGGCCGCACGCGCAGCTTGTTCGACCTCTTCATCCGTCGCATCCAGCCTTCCATAGCGGATGTTCTCACGAATGGTTGTATGGAACATCGTAGAATCCTGCAGCACGACCCCCATCTGCTGGCGCAGGCTTCGGCGTGTCATTTCGTTCAGAGGCTTCCCGTCCATCAAGATGATTCCGTCACTCGGTTCATAAAAACGAGAGAGCAAAGAGATGATTGTCGTCTTCCCTGCCCCTGTTGGACCGACAAGGGCGACCGTCTCACCCTGCTTGGCGTGGAAGGATATATCTTTTAATGTAGACTGGTCGTCGTCATAAGAGAAATCAACTTGTTCAAAGCGAACATCCCCTTCTAACGCTGGAACATCTTCCGCCTTTGTCTCGTCCTTCTCTTCGACCTTCTTGTCTATGATATCGAAGACCCGCTCCGCTCCTGCTACCGCAGAAAGAATCATGTTAAACTGGTTCGCCAAATCATTCAGCGGCCTCGTAAACTGCCTCGAATACGTTGTAAACGTCACGATGACACCGATTGAAATCGAGCCGTTCAACGCAAGCAGTCCCCCGCCCCCTACAATGATGGCGAAACTCACATTGTTCAGCATGTTCATGAGCTTCGGAATGAACCCGGTGTACACTTGTGCCCAGTACCCCGAATCCCTGAGCGCTTCATTTTTCCCCTTAAACTCTTCAATCACCTGTTCTTCACGGGAAAACATCGATACGATCGTCTGCCCGGAGAACATTTCCTCGACGTAGCCGTTCACTTCACCGAGGTGATGCTGCTGTTCTTTGAAATACTTCTCCGTCCGCTTCGTAATCCACTTCATTCCGAAATACATCACAGGTACAATCGTAATCGTCAACAGCGTGAGGAGAGGACTGAGCCATAGCATCATGACAAGCGTTCCCGTGATCGTCAACACACTCGTTACAAACTGGACAATCGCCGTATTCAACGTCCGACTCACGTTCTCCATATCATTGGTCAGTCGACTCATCAGCTCTCCCTGTTGATACTCTTGGAAAAAGAGAATTGGAAGACGCTGCAGGTGTGAGAATAAATGATTTCTCATTTTGTACACCGCATTCTGTGCGATGCCGATCATCCAGTAATTCTGCAGCCAGAGAAAGGCCGATTGAAAGCCGTAGATGAACAAAAGGGTTGTAAGCATGGTCAGAAGAACGCTGAGATCCGGCTCTGCGATGACGAGATCTACCGTACGGCCGAGAAGATATGGTCCGGCAAGCGACAACCCCGAACTTGCCAGGATGAGAAGCAGCACGGTGTAAAAACGCTTCTTCTCTTCTTTCATATACGAGAAAATTCTGCGAGTCGTCGCCTTGATATCATTGACCTTCGGCGGAGCTGTGCCGATCCCCTGATGCCTTCGGACATTCGTTCGCTGAGCCATCTACTGCACCTCCTCCAACTGAGATTGATACACTTCCCGGTAATAGTCGCTTTCCTTCAGCAATTGTTCGTGCGGCCCCTCTGCTATCAACTTTCCTTTGTGCAGGACGAGAATATCATGAGCCGCCTTCAAGGAACTGATTTTCTGCGCGACCATAAACACGGTGCAGGACTGTTCCCTGAGTGCCTCCATCAACCGATGTTCGGTATGGGCATCGAGGGCACTGGTACTGTCATCTAAAATAAGGATCTTCGGCTTCCGGACGAGTGCACGCGCAATCGAAAGACGCTGTTTCTGCCCCCCAGAGAACGTCACCCCTTTCTGCCCGAGCCTCGTTTCATATCCGTTCGGTAAAGTCGTTATAAATTCGTGAATCTGCGCCTGTTCCGCTGCTTCACGAATCTCAGCATCCGAAGCCTCTTCTTTTCCCCAGGCAATGTTCTCTTTCACGGTTCCTGAGAATAAGTGAATTTCCTGAGGCACAAGGCTGATCTGCTGTCGCAGGCTTTTCACATCGAGCGCTTCAATGGGATGATGATCCAAATAGATCGCACCACTCGTCTTTTCATAAAGACGCGGAATAAGGTGAAGCAGCGATGTTTTGCCCGAACCTGTTTCTCCAAGAATGCCGATCGTCCGCCCAGCTTCTGCCTGAAAGGAGATGGAATCGAGGGTTGTCATCTCTCCGTGACGGAATGAAACATCCTCAAATGAGACCTTTCCTTTTAACACAGGAGACTCCCCTTTCTTTTCATGAAGGTAAGAAGGCGTCTCCTCATCCAGGACGTCAGTAATACGGTTCGCTGAGGCGTTCCCTCGAGAAAACACCATAATCAGAAATGTGAAAATCGAGAAGGTGAACATGATCCGCGTCGCATAATTGACGATCGCAACGACTTCACCAGGCTGTATGCTGTTCGCCGCCAGCCGGTCCACACTCATCCACAGAACGACCAGGATGATGATATTCATCCCGAGCATGACAACAGGCATGGCCACTTCCATCAGCCACAGCGCCCTTTTGTTTTTATCCATCAAGTCATCATTCACACCGCGGAACCGCTCTTCCTCATGCTTCCCACGGTTGAATCCCTTGATTAACCGGATGCCCGTCAAGTTTTCACGAATGACCGTGTTCACTCTGTCCACCTTTTGTTGAACGCGACTGAACAACCGTACCCCTTTGGATAAAATAAAGAAGAGGAAGGCTAAAAACAATGGAACAGCGACGATTAGAATAAGCGAAAGCTGCACATCAATCGTAAACGCCATAAAGAGTGCAAAAACGATGAACAGCGGTGCCCTGAGAGCAATCCGGACAAACATGAACAGCAGATTCTGTATTTGTACGACATCGTTTGTAATGCGCGTAATCAACCCGGGTGTCGAGTAGGATTGAAAGTTCCGACTCGTAAAGGACTGGACCTTCTCAAATAGATCCCGCCTTAAGTCATATCCAACCCCCTGACTCAAACGGGCGGCGAAGAAGGAATTCGTCACCCCTGCTGCAAAGGCAAGAAGCGATAACCCAACCAGAACCGCTCCCCAACCAGAGACCACTGAAAAGTCCCCTGCCACAATCCCTTCGTCGACGATTTTAGCCATCAGCAGTGGCTGAACAAGCTCGACAACCAACTCAATACCCATGAGGGCGAGTGCAATGATAGCCGACCATTTATAGGATAAAGAATAAGTAAATAAGCGTCTCACACGGTCGTCCTCCGTTATGTCTGAAAGTTCCTATAATTATACAGGATGATTTGAACAGATAGAAGCAAGACTGTTCAGTCATTATATAGTTCATTTCACCCTAATTTTCTTAGTATAACGTTTGTATAACAAATGCATGGAACATTCATATGGTTAAGATTACAAAAAGGTGTACATAGCCATTGAAAAAGAATGATTTTAAAGTGATAATAATAAGTGTCTATTTTTTTAAGGACAAACCGACGGTCTCAAGATCAGATTCCAAAATATTATATTACTATCATACCCCCGGATGATATCAGGAAGGTGATGTACATGAAGGACAACATCAAGCCGATTTTCCCAGTAACTGACGAACTGTTGGAATTAGTTGACCTCCTAAATCAAGTGTCCGATACCTCTGATGACCATATCATTCCTCAAACCATGACCGTATTAAACAAGGTGTATGCACAAGGAATTATGGAAGGGTATCAAAAAGCCATGGAAAAGAAAGAGCAGAATGTATAACTTCCGTTAACTGAATCGCCAACCTAATTAAATAAAAGCATGACCGATTAGAAAAAGCACTCTCCTTTGTACAAGGCAGGGTGCTTTTTCATGTGATTCGATTATGGGAGAGCACGCAGCCCAAGATCAGCCAATGCTCTGTGACCGATGATTGTAGGGTGGACATCTCTAGTCATCATGTATTCAGGACGCTTGTGGAAAACGCTGTAAGCATCCACAACCTGCACATCCATTACGTACTGATAAAATTGAGACAACGTCTTATACTGTTCATTGATATACCGGAGAGGGACATCCACCTCTGGACCAGCTTTGGGATAGGGGTTGTAGAGGTTGTACACTAAGACTTTTGCGTCAGACTTTTTATTGAGCTCAATTAGTATCCTGCCTACATGATCCAGCAAATCCGTAATGACCCCCTTCACTTCTCCTACATCCAGCTGATCGAGGTCTTTATTCTCTTTCAAAAGATTAAGCAAGTCATTTCCACCAATATAAAGGATGATATAATCCGCCTCTTGAACACTGTGAATAACCTGTGGATCGTTATTCAATTTGGCTAGAAGCTCCTCTGAAGTAATACCTGGTTTACTTAAGTTTGTAAGGTGCCACCCTTTGTCTTTGGAAATGAGAGCAGGAAAAGACTGCTGTTCAGGATCAGGAAGATGATAACCGTAAGGTATTGAATCACCGATGGCAACGAGCTTCTTTTCTTCCGCTTGAACGAGCATCGGTTGAATAATCATGAAAATAATAGCAAGCAATAGAATATTTCTCATTCTCATCGTCTCCAATGAAAGGGCGAGCTGCCCCTAAAAATTAAAGAAGAAAACGCCCGTCGAAACGGGCGTTTGGTTACGACTTATTTTCCAATGAACATTTGTGTCCAATATTGACCGTCCTGCGCAAATCCAACGCCGATGTGCGTCAAGTTTTGGTTCATGATGTTCTTACGGTGTCCACTGCTGTTCAACCAAGCATCCACCACTTGCTTCGGTGTCTGCTGACCGGCTGCGATGTTCTCGGCAGCTGTACGATAATCAACACCGAATTGCTTCAGCATATCAAATGGAGATCCGTACGTCGGTGAAGTATGGGAGAAGTAATCCTTCTCGGCCATATCTTCAGACTTTGTCTGTGCCACTTCGTTCACGGCCGGACTCATTTTGAGCGGTTTCAATCCATTTTTCTCTCGAGCTTCATTCGTAAGGCGGACAACTTCATCTTTAAAAGAGCCGTCTACTTGGTCGATACGCTCTTTGTTCGAGCCCATCTTGTCATCGCCTTGTGCATAGCGATCCGCTTCTTCATATGAGTTCATATCTCCACTATTGGAATACGTCCCATTCGGGTTAAGCCCTTCAAATGGAATATTGGCATCGAAGCGGTGCTGCTGGATCGATTTGTCCGTGCGTTCGCCCTGATGAGGCTGAATGCCTTGGTCTTCAGGTCCGAAGCTGACTTGACGCATGTTATTCTGCTGATTTTCACGTGCGCCTTCTTCTGTATTACAAGCTGCTAATGCAAACAGCATAGCAGTCATAACGATCAGGATATATATCGTCTTTTTCATGCTGATCCTCCTTATTAGGAATTCTTCACCTTTACTATGCTCATGATGGAGTGAATTATCCTATTTGGAGGCTTCCATATCCCACTAAAAAAACCGCTTTGTAGTAAGAATAGTCGTTTTCTTTTTCTCCAAAAATAATTCGGACTGGTTACAGTGCTTTCGATCTTCTTGATGTCCCATTACTCGCTTATTCGGACTCAACTCCTTGCTTCAAAGCCACTCGCTGTCCCGATAAAGAACAAACAGCTGTACTGTATCAACGTAGGTGGCTTCAGAAGAGCGGCGACCTATTTTTCCACCCCCGCTTCGACCAAACCTTTACCAACAAATTAAAAACCCAGCTATGCATGAGCACAGCTGGGTTCCAGAATGTTGAGAATGTACGCCTGATGTTGATTCTTTCATCTTTCAAGTATAGTAACTCCTGTCGATATACGCTGTTGGAGTGTTTAAGTGTTGATTGTTCGCACAGATGACCGCTTCATACTCTGTTATGGTTAGGTTCTGGACCCACTGTTATAGCAAAGTGGGGTGGAAAATGGCGAGACTCCAGCGGGATGCACGGACAACGGCGAGACCCCACAGGACGTTAGTCCGAGGAGATAAGTGAACAAGGATGTTCGAACTAAAACCGCCACGTCCTGTGGCAACGTCGAACGACCCAACGTCCTGTTGGGCCGCCGGAAAGCGAGTTATTTTCCACCCCACGACTCACTCAATCTTATCCAGAACCTTTTCAACACCCTGAAACCCAGCTATGCATGAGCATAGCTAGGTTCATTCTACTTCGTATCGCAGTCCGGACAACATATGTTGCAGCCGTTCACTTGGTCGTAAGTATTTCTCGCAACCTCCACCGCACTCGCACAGTCGGTATGTCCGCCAAGCTCCAGCAGATTTTTTTCAAAAGGCATGAACTTGCATCCTTCCACGTGTACCTCATGATCACCATTCGTCTGTTGATTCTGGTTTACGTAATATTGAGCCATGCTACTCCTCCTTTATAGGATGGAGAAGTACCCTATTCCAATATTAGTAAAACAAAGATTCTTCCCCGGGAAATATTGCAGTCATCATCCTGGGTTGCTCAAATTCTCCAGCTTCGAGGTGACGGACTCAAAAGCCTGAGCTAAGTCGGCTTTGAGGTCTTCAATATCCTCAATACCAGCTGAATACCGAATCAACCCTTCCGGAATTCCCATGGCCGCCCGCTCGGCAGGCGTACATTCAACGTGGCTTGTCGTCCGGGAAGGGCCTACGACGGTTTCGACAGAACCTAGATTAGCTGCGCGGTTCGCAAACTGCAGCCTCGGAAGGAGATCTCTTACTGTATCCACTCCGCCTTTTACCGAAAAGCTCAACATTCCGCCAAAGCCGGTCATCTGTTTTTTGGCAATATCGTGATGAGGGTGATCAGGTAAGCCCGGGTAATAGACACCCTCAACCAAATCAAATGTCTGCAAGTACTCGGCGACCTCCTGTGCGTTGCGATTCTGTTGATCAATTCTAAGCTTCAACGTTTTCATTCCTCTAAGTAATAAATAGGCGGCCATAGGATCGAGTGTGGCTCCGTTAATTTCGCGATAATGATAAATGTCTTCTACGAGTGCTTTCCGTCCGCATACGACACCACCTAGAGCATCCGCATGCCCTCCCAGGAATTTCGTCGCGCTGTGAATCACTAAGTCCACACCTAAGGATAAAGGCTGTTGATTGATTGGAGTGGCAAAGGTATTATCCACAATGACAACTGCTCCGACGGCTTTACCGGCTTTCGCCATCCGTTCGATGTCCGTGATTTTGACTGTCGGATTGGTAGGGCTCTCTAAATAAAGCACTTTGCACCCTTTAGCGATTTCCTCTTCAAGGGCTTCGTGATCCCCTGTATCACAAAGGGCTACCTCCACTTGCTGCTTGGGTAGGAACTCCGTGAAAATTTTGTTCGTCCCTCCATACGTGTCTTTAATGGACACGATCCGGTCGCCCGGGAATAGCAAGGTCCCGAGCGTATTGCTGATGGCAGCCATCCCTGTCGAGAAGCTCGTTGCGGCTTCTGCATTTTCTAAAACGCGGACTTTCTCTTCAAAAGCCTGAACCGTCGGATTCGTGTTTCGGCCATAGATATGACCTTCCCGGTGACCAATGGCAACCTCATACCACTCATCCATATCTTCATATCCAAATGACACACTGTGTACGACTGGTACTTGAGTAGCGCCAAAGGCTAACTGCTCTTTTTCCCCAGCCCAAATTGATTTTGTCCCCATCTTCGCTTTTTCCATGCTATTCTCTCCTTTCAGGTTATCCACACATCATTCAGCTGATTTGACCTCCAAGATTCAAGGAGTCTCGAACAATCAACTCCTGTGGATAGGCTGTGAATCGTTCACTACCTTTCTCTGTCACGCGGAAGGTTTCACTGATCTCAATGCCATCCGTATGAAACCAAAGGGCCGGAATGAGGTGAAACGTCATATTCGGTTGAAGGACCGTGTGATCGCCTTTTCGAATACTTGCGGTATGCTCACCCCAGTCCGGTGGATAGTTGAGGCCGACTGAATAGCCGAGCCGGGCTTCTTTTTCATAACCGTGAGCTTGAATCGACTTCCTCCACGTCTCCTCAAGCTCACCGCATGTTACGCCGGGCTTCGCTTTCTCAAGCACGGCCTGAATGCCTTCCAACACGACAGGCGCGACCTGTTTCAAACGTTCATTCGGCTGGCCGACAGACACGGTGCGGGCAAGTGGAACGTGATAACGCTTATAGCAGCCTGCCAGTTCAATGATGACGGCACTCCCTTCTGAAAATGGCCGATCTGTCCACGTCAGGTGAGGAATCGATGTCCGGTCTCCTGTCGGAAGCAAAGGAACGATGGCGGGATACTCTCCCCCGAATTCCGGCGTACCTTTTACGATGTGATAATAAATTTCGGCAGCGGTATCACACTCCCTCACGCCAGGATAAATGCTCTCGACTCCTTTCGTCATCGCTAAGTCCGCGATTTGGGCTGCTTTTCTCATGTATTCAATCTCTTGATTCGACTTGATCATTCTCACAAGGTTCACCATCGACGTCGCGTCAAGGAAGGACGCATCCGGCAGACTACGCTTCAACCGCTCCAATGCTTTGGCTGTGAAATAGTAGTGGTCCATTTCCACCCCTATCCGACGGTTTCCCTGTCCAATCTGTTTCAAAATGGTGCCGATAAAGTCCATCGGATGGTGGGTTTCAGACTGTACATATTGATCTGGATACGCAATGACATTCTCGTCATACAACCACGTCGTTACACGGGCTCCGTTCGAATCCTGGTAACGCCCAATCCAAAGCGGCTGCGGTTCATCAATGATGATTACGAGCATTTGATGTACATAGAACGACCAAGCGTCATAGCCAGACAAATAATTCATATTGGCAGGATCTGTAATCAGAAGCACATCGATTCCGTTATCCATCATCCTCTTTTTCGTATTCATCAGTCGCTGCTGATACTCCACCATGTCAAAAGGAAGCAACGCCAACCCCTCCCCTGTTTATAATCTAAATTTTCTGATTAGTTCAAGTGTATGTTCCAATCTGCTTTTATGTAATGTAAAAAGTGTATGAAATTCTGTTCACACTCTTCAGACAAAATGACCATTTACTCACAGGATATTCACATATTCACGTAGAAAAGGTAACGATAGACAAGTACATGAAGTTATTCACATGTGGATATGAACCGAAAGGAGTTTTTTATAATGAAGTACAGTTATGTATCGCACCTGTATTGTCCTAAGTGTTCGGAGACTTACTCGACCGACGCCGAGCACCATTTATGTAGATGTGGGAGCCCGCTCCTTGTTCAGTATGATTTGGACAGCTTGAAGCATCATTTGAAAAAAGAGCAGCTTCAAGCCCGTAATCCAGACCTTTGGCGTTACCATGAGCTTCTTCCCGTACAAGACGAGCAATATAAGGTAACCTTAGGAGAGGGGATGAGTCCGCTGCTTCCGATGCCTGAGCTCGGTGAAGATATGAACATTCCGAAGCTACATATGAAAGATGAAGGCACGATTCCGACCGGCTCCTTCAAAGCACGAGGAGCTGCGGTCGGAGTTTCTAAAGCGAAGGAACTCGGCGTGGGTGAACTTGCGATGCCGACGAACGGAAATGCCGGAGCGGCTTGGTCCCTTTATGCTGCCCGTGCCTCGATTGGTTCTACCATCGTCATGCCTATTGATGCGCCGAAGATTACGCGTAATGAGTGTGCGGTTTCTGGCGCCAACCTTTATTTAGTAAACGGTTTGATCAGTGACGCTGGAAAGATTGTCGCCCGAGCCGTTGAAAGGGACAACCTTTACGATGTGTCGACATTGAAAGAACCATACCGCATCGAAGGAAAGAAAACGATGGGCATTGAAATTGCAGAACAACTCGGTTGGGAAGTTCCCGATGTGATCCTTTACCCTACAGGGGGCGGCGTCGGGCTGATTGGGATTCACAAAGCATTAAAGGAACTTCAAGCACTCGGCTGGATCGACGAAAATCGAATGCCCCGTCTCGTAGCCGTTCAATCGGAAGGCTGTGCTCCAATCGTCGAA
This sequence comes from Halobacillus litoralis, assembly GCF_020171725.1. Classification (GTDB taxonomy): domain Bacteria; phylum Bacillota; class Bacilli; order Bacillales; family Halobacillaceae; genus Halobacillus; species Halobacillus litoralis_F. Next base: position 377,420 of record NZ_JAIVAJ010000005.1, read on the forward strand.
GCTTGGAGAAAAGGCGATCGAGAAGCACCGTTCTGGGAGAACTCTTCAACCGTCGCTTTTGGCATCAATGTGCCGAAAGCATTGGGAGACTTCCTCGTTCTCGATGCTCTATATGATACAGATGGCTGTGCCATTGCGGTCTCAGAAGACGCACTTCTCGAGGAACAAAAGACAGCCGCTTCCTTAGAAGGTACATTCGTCTGTCCAGAAGGAGCGGCAGCCTTTTCTGCAGCCCGGACCTTACGCAATAAAGGGTGGATCCAAGAAAGCGACCGAGTCGTCGTTTTGAATACAGGCGCCGGCATCAAATACCCGGACACTGTTCAAATCGACGTCCCTACTTTACAACCCCATGAAAATTTATACGATACGAAGGAGAATGAACATGCAACGAATTGAAATGACGAATGATTTATCCTACTCCCGCCTTGTCCACGGACTATGGCGTTTATCAGACTGGAATCAGTCGAAAGAAGATACGCTAAGCCTGATCGAACACAACCTTGAACGTGGGATTACGACATTCGACCACGCGGATATATACGGCAGTTACACGTGCGAAGCCCTTTTCGGAGAAGCGCTGGAGCTTAAACCCTCCTTACGTGACAAAATGGAGATTGTGACGAAGTGCGGTATCGTGCTCCCATCTGAGAACCGTCCACAGCACAAGACGCACCACTACAACACAAGCCGGGAGCACATTGTGCAATCTGTGGAAAACTCTCTGGACAACTTGAAAACGGATTACATCGATACACTGCTCATCCACAGACCCGATCCGTTCATGGACGGTGAAGAAGTGGCAGAGGCTTTCACGCAACTCAAGAAAGATGGCAAAGTCCGCTACTTCGGAGTCTCGAATTTCAAGGACCATCAATGGGACATGCTGCAATCTTACCTGCCGTTTGATTTGATCACGAACCAAATTGAACTGTCTGCCTATCATCTAGAGAACTTTGAGGATGGCACACTTAATTTGTGTCAGGAAAAACGAATCTCACCGATGGCCTGGTCACCGCTTGCTGGCGGACAGGTGTTCCATGCAGAAGATGAGAAAGCGGCACGTCTTCGCGATACGCTTGAAAAAGTCCAACAGGAAACCGGGGCTGACGGCATCGATCAAGTTTTGTATGCATGGCTGTTGAATCACCCGGCGAACATTATACCGATCATTGGATCAGGCAAAACGGAACGAATCGATCGGGCCATTGCTTCACTCGACATCAAACTGAACCACGACCAGTGGTTTGAGATTCTACAAAGCTCAATGGGGCATGACGTTCCATAATGGCACTGTAGAATACAGACCGATCAAGAATGAATCAAGAGCTTGGACTGCAAGGTTCAAGCTCTCTCCCTAAACAGAGATATTTCTTTAAAGGAGAGGAACAAATTGAAAAAAATAACGTTGGTCCTGCTTACCGTATTCCTGCTGATTCCCTGGCACACAGCTTTTGCCGATGATGCAGAGGTTTCTTACGTATCCTTAGGAGACTCGCTGGCATTCGGCCTGACGCCAGACTATGAAGAAGGAACCATCCCTGAGAGCGGCTATTCCGATCTATTAGCCCACCACTTCACTCAACTCGGTCTGTTAAATCGTTATGATAAGAGCTTCGCTTATCCTGGGTACACCACAGAGGACGTTCTGACAGATATCCGCAGCAATAAGCTGAACCTTGATGGAGACGCCATCCAGCCTCTGCTAACGGATGCGGATATCGTGACGATAAGCGCAGGTGCCAATGACGTCCTGCAGAACCTTGATATTAACCCAGAGAGTCAAGAAGCTGAGGTGGATATCGAACAGTTCACGAAAATCATTCAGCAGGTCGAGTCGAATCTAACCTCGATTGTGACCGAAATCGAAGAGCTGAATCAAGAAGCAGATATTTATCTGATGGGCTACTACAACCCATTCCCGCGACTTCCTGAAGAGGAACAGTTGAAGCTGAACCTGGCCCTCCTTCAGTTCAACCGGGTCATTAAAAAAGTAGCGGATACGAACGATGCGACATTCGTTCCTGTCCAACAAGCCATCGAGAAAAAAGCGCTGGATTACCTGCCTGACGAGACGGATGTCCATCCGAATGAGGAAGGATACGAGGCGATTGCAAATGCGTACTGGCGTGTCCTGTCTCCACAGGAACCTGTAAGCTTCACAGATGTTTCAGACAGCCATTTTGCTAAGGATGCCATCGACGCTTTAACTTCTAAAACGATTCTTCGAGGATACGGGGACGGAAGCTTTGGCGCTGATCGCAACGTAACACGTGGCGAAGCAAGCCTGATGCTCAACCGCAGTATTGTTTTTTCAAAAGACACTCCACCCGCCCCTGACTTTGACGATGTAAAGCCCGGCATGAGCACCTATGATGCCATCGCACGTCTGAAGGAGGAAAAGGTGATCGATGGTTTCGGTGACGGATTCTTTTACCCGAACCAAACGCTGACACGTGCTCAGATGGCCAAAATTCTAGTAGGAGCCTTCGACCTTGAATCCTCTTCTACCGAAATGGCGTTTTCTGATGTTTCCCCTGATTCATGGGCAGCACCTTACATCCAAACCTTAGCCGACAATGAAATTACCCTCGGGTACGGGGATGGCACGTTTCGACCAGACGCCTCTGTAACCAGAGAACAACTAGCCGCCTTCCTCTTCCGAAGCATGCAGCCATAAAGTATGGAGAATGGTTCTGTTACAAGTTGAGGTGGACAGCGGGGTGGAAAATAAGGAGACTCCTGCGGGATCAGTGGTTGTGGCGAGACCCCACAGGACGTTAGTCCGATGAGGCTCGGCGCCACCCTTCGGAAAGCGAGTTATTTTCAACCCCACTGACCACCACGTTCATAACAGAACCGTTCTGCATACTTACAGTCTTGAAGCAGAAAGACCCTATTTCGGTCTTTCTGCTTTTTTGTATTCGCATTTGATAGAAAGGCATATCCTTCCGATAGTAGAAATAGAGAATGCGCTCTATACAACTAGAAAAGGGGTTTTTTTATGAAACAATTTTGGAAGCGCAATCAATCGGTCAGGACGAAAATCTTTATCGTTACATTCATTCTACTTGCTGTCCCGTCGATTGTTGTTGGCGTACTAGGGTTTCAATCCAGTCAGAGTCACTTGAACGAGTTAGGAAAGACGAACTTGGAAAACAGTGTTCATCAGGCTGTGGATATGATCGAAGTCGTTCAGGATTCGGTTGAAGAAGGTAGAATCACGGAGCAGGATGCACAAGAAATGATTAAAGTAAAGCTCCTAGGAGAAATGAAGGAAGATGGCACAAGACCCATCAACTCAGAGATCGACCTTGGCGAGAACGGATACTTTTTCGTATTGGATAACGAAGGGAACGAGCTTGCCCACCCCCTTTTAGAGGGAGAAAACATCTGGGATTCTCAGGATACAAACGGTGTGAAGGTCGCTCAGGAACTGATTCAACAAGCTCAGAACGGTGGAGGCTTCACGTATTTCGAATGGCCGCTTCCGAATGACCCGGAATCTGAAGCAGCGAAAGTATCGTATTCTTACCATTACCCGGAATGGGGTTGGAACGTAGTCGCTGGTACATATATGATGGACTTCAACAGCGGCGCCGACCAAATCTTGAATACGATGCTGATCACGCTCGGATTAGCACTCATAATTGGTGCTGTCTTGATTTGGTGGTTCACACAAAGACTGACAAAGCCTCTGAAGCAATTGGCTGAACACTCCACCCACATTGCAGAAGGTGACTTTACCTCTGAAGACCTTGAAGTTCAGACGAAAGATGAAATCGGTCAGCTCGTCTTAAACTTCAATCAGATGAAACACAGTTTAAAGAATCTCGTTCAATCCGTTGCAGCATCCTCAGAACAAGTCGCCGCAGCTTCTGAGCAGATGAACGCAAATGCTGAAGAAAGTGCGAAGGCTTCCGAGCAAGTCACGACAGCTATACAGGAAGTAGCCGCCGGATCCGAGAAGCAATCATACGGATCGACAGAAGCGACAGACGCTGTGCAGCATCTATCCGCAGACATGTCATCCGTGTCGAAACAGGTGAACAAATTCGCGGACCAAACCAACGAGACGGCAGCCACTTCAAAATCCGGGGAGGAGTTGATACAATCCGCCCTGAAGCAGATGCATACAATAAATGCCAATACCGAAACTACGAATGAAACGATTAAAGTACTCGAAGCGAAGAGCACAGAAATCGGCAAGATCATCTCCATGATTACAGATATATCCGAACAAACGAACTTGCTTGCGCTGAACGCCGCCATCGAAGCCGCAAGGGCCGGTGAGCACGGCAAAGGGTTTGCTGTTGTGGCCGATGAAGTGCGGAAGCTTGCGGAAGAGTCCAACCAGTCAGCCAACAGCATTATGAACCTGATCCAGGATGTTCAAGTCAAAACGACAGAAGCCGTGGATTACATGAATCAGAATGACCAGGCTGTAAAATCAGGCGTCGAAATTGTAGAGGAAGCGGAAACGTCCTTCCAGCGAATTACTCAGGAAGTCCTTCAGCTCTCAGGCGGAATGAAGGATATCAACGACTCGATTCAAAGGATGACAGGGCAGACCGAAGATCTCGTCGGTTCCTTCCAGACGATGAATATGATCTCGTCCCAAGCGGCTGAGCATTCCGAACAAGTTGCCGCTGCAACCGAAGAGCAGAACGCCTCCATCGAAGAAATCTCCTCCACGAGTGAAGTGCTCGCTCGTGAAGCGAGTAAACTGCAGGAACAGATCAGCCACTTCAAACATTAGAAAAAAAAATAGCGGTACACACCACAACCCCCGGTCACATCATTCGACCGGGGGTTGTTCTCATATCTGCTTCAGCTTCCAAAGCCTCACACACAACTCCAACAAAAATAAATCATCTGCATTCAGAAGCGAAAGCCCCGTTAACTGCTCAATGTTCCGCAGCCGGTGAAGCAGCGATTGACGATGCAGGTTCAGCTCTCTCGCCGCTTTGCTGACGTTACTGTTGTGCTTGTTATACACCATGAACGTGTGAATCAAATCAGTCTGTCTTTTCGTATCATAATCCACTAACCGGCTTAGCGTCTCCTCCACAATCTGATCGATTTCACCCTCCATCGAAAGAGCCATAAGCACCCGGTTCATTTTTGTATGATAAAAAAACGTGCGGGAAGCCTCCGTCTGCTGCCTGCCGATTCTCCACGCCGCCGATGCTTCTTTATATCGCTGATGAAAAGGTGTGCTGCGTTCATCAAGTGACGAGACCCCCCAGGTGATCGAATGGTCCGCCAGCAGGTCATGAAGCCTGCGCTCGACGAGGTCCAGAAACTGATTGGCCTTTTCCTCCTGAGAGTCCGGACTGCCTTCGAGGAAAACAATCACTTCTTGATCATCAAACGTTGCCATCACTTTATTCTTCAGCACATCCCCTGCTCGAGTCAGCTCTTTCTGTACATAATAATTCCGGCTGTGCATAGAGGAGGTCTGCCCTTCATCCGATGAACTGAACCCCGGTGATTCAACGGTCGGATGGATGTGCCCGACGAGACACATGTATGAGCGGTCCAAGTCGTACCCTAACAACCTCGCTTTGGACGCATCGACCGGTTGATCGGTTCTCGCTAGATCCAGCAGAAAGTTATCCTTTAAACGGATTTCCGTCATTTCAATCGCATTCTCTTTTACGAAATAGAGCGCACAGGCTGTTAACCCATGCTCAAGGACAGTGAGCGTGAACCATGTCAGCTCGCCCTCCGTTTCAGGTTGGAACAATAAGTACCCCTGCTTTTTATAATTGGACGTAATCGTAAGTTGATAGCAGGAAGACGAATCCACCATGTACTTCTCAATAAAGTGGAACAGTGGGTGTTCACTGAAAGGGTGGACGGTCGTGGTCGAGACGACCCCCGATTCTTTCCCGTTCAAGACGTCGATTAAGAAACGGTCGAATGCGTGATTGGCACGGACCCTCTTATGCTGATCACTGATGGCAACCGGAATGCCCGTCTCCTTGTAGAGAATGGATGTGATTTCGTTTAGCCCTTCCCCGTTCAGCACGCAGTTTATCAGTGTCTGTCTGATTTGATCGGTACGCTTCTGCTCACTTTCCTTTGATTTTGTAATCATCTGGAGTACTTCCTGCAGGACATCTCCGAATCTGATTTCCCACGGCAATTCGAGCAGCACCATCCCCCGGGAATCAGCAAGCTGAATAATCGGTTCAGGGATTTGGTAAAGGTATCTTCCTGTAGCAAAAGCAAGCGCAGAGGCACCGGACTCAATGACGTCCCGGACATATTCCTCCAGTGCCTGTGGATCCTCTCCACACCCCATGCCCGTGCTTAACACGAACTCTTGATTGCGGACGTAATGCTCTACTGGCGCTTCCATTACCGAGACCCACTGGATTTCATTGTTATAGGCCTCTGTTAACCGCTTGGCTTTTTGCAGAACGGGCAGATCCATCACATCGTTCACCCTTACAGCCATCCACGTCTCCCCCTTTTTCAGAGTGTATGACTCAACCATTCTGATTTTTCTGATATTCACCATTATAATGGATGGATTTGCAGGATGGAAAGGGATTCCTTTTTTTCAGCACTGAATTCAAAAAGACACTTCTGCTCGTTTTAGCAGAAGTGCCTTATCTTTTCATCAAGGATTGTTCAATCACCCGCTTCAGTGGTTCCGGGTGACGAACCGATTGAACACTAGCTTGAAAAATCGTTTCCTTCGGTACAATGGACCAATCCAGGTGACAGCCTGCTTCAAGAGCCAGACATCTTATAAACTCCCGCAGACTCCTCCCATTTCCTTCACGGAACGGGTGGAGAACGTTCAGCTCGGCCATGTAGTACGTCAATCGTTCAGCCAGCTGTTCGACAGCCATCGTTTCCCAACTCTCGCTCATCAAGGATGAAAAAATCGGTTCCGAGGCATCACGGAGAAATCTGGCTTGCGCGAAAGAAAAACCATCTTTCGTAATATTCTCTGTCCGCAATTCTCCGGCAAATGGGTACAAGTCTTTGAAGATATATTCATGGATCCGTAATAGATGGCGTAAATCGAAATCACCCTGCACCGGCTTTTCCTGAAGTTCAGACAGCCGCTGGGTTGAAAGAATCGTCTCCATCGACTGCAGCTGCCTATCATCCATGATGTCATAGTGGTTGATCAATACGTCGGTGCCGGCATAACAATAGCGGGAGGATCCACTCCCATACCTGGATTCAGGCATGGCGAGAAAGTTCCAGCGCCCGCTTAATGAATTCTTTATGCGTAATGGCTCCGGTCAGGCACATTTTCACAAGGGATTCCTGCTTTTGATTAAGGCTTAATCCTTCAATTGCGATCGATGCTTTGGCTGAGGCCATTAAATGTTCAGCTTGCTCTTCCGTTCGTAAGCTCATACATGCTACCCTCCGACCCGTAGGTTTCTATCCTAATTATACTACAAAACCCATCCTAAATACAGGAATTGCATCCGACAAAAACTGGGACGAACCTTATCATTATGAGGTTTTTTTCTTCTTCCCTGATGCAGTTGTTTTCCTTTTGGTCGTTTTCTTCTTCGTTTCCTTCGTATTGGCCAGGGACTTTTCCAAAGCATCCATGAGATTGGTGACATTGTCCGGCTTTTTCGGATCCTTCGCTGTTTTGACTTCTTCATTGTTCCGCTTCGCTTCAATCAATTCAAGCAAGGCTGTTCGATAGTCATCATTGTATTTCTCAGGATCGAATGCCTCGGTCAACTGCTCAATCAGCGTGACAGCTGTACTGAGTTCCTTCTTGCTTAATTCCGATTCCTCTGGAACATTCGGTACATCCTGCACGTTTCTCACTTCATCAGGAAAATGAATGGTCTCCATTATTAGTGTATTCTCATATACTCGTACAATCGCCAATTGTTCCTTGGACCGGATGATAATTTTTGCGACTCCGATTTTTCCTGTATCAGCTAGCGCCTGCCTTAGAAGTCCGTAGGCTTTCGTCCCTCCTTCATTAGGGGACATGAAATAGCTGCGCTCAAAGTAGATCGGATCGATTTCTTCAAGCTTGACGAAGTCGATGATCTCGACGGCTTTGTCTTCCTGTTCTTTCTTCAACTGCTCCAAATCTTCCTCATCCAATACCACGAACTTATTTTTGGCATATTCATATGCCTTCACAATCTCAGTAGACTCCACTTCACGATCGCAAACCGGACATCTCTTTTTATACTCGACCGGTGAATGGCATTCTTCATGAAGCTGACGAAGCTTAATATCCTTATTCTCTGTAGCAGCATGGAGCTTGATTGGAATGTTCACGAGACCGAAGCTGATGCTTCCCTTCCACATCGTATGCATGGCGGCAACCTCCTTTTGGCCTTAGTTTGGTCTTCCAATTCGGACTTTATCCTATCTGAGCGTTTAAGAACCACCATTTGTCTCAAACTAAAAACAAAGGAGGAGATCTATAGTGGACAAGCCAATGAAATTGACGATGACGACAGAAGCTCCTACAGGAGTGGATTGGAATTATGAAGTGAAGTACGATGGCTTCCGGGCTTTGCTGCACTGGACTTCTTCAAGGATTCAGCTCATGAGCCGAAACGGCAAGGACTTATCCAAGCAGTTCCCCGAAATTACAAAGCTGCATGAAACGATTAAACCGTCTACCCTCCCTTTTACGCTGGACGGAGAACTTGTCATCCTGAACACACCATATCAGGCCAATTTCGAAGCCATCCAGCAGCGGGGGCGTCTTAGAAGTGATGACAAAATCACGGACAAAGCCGAGGAGCGGCCCGCTACTTTCATGGCGTTCGACCTGTTGAAAAACCCTGAAGCTCCATATACGAAACGAAGAAAAGCGTTAACGCATGCTGTTCAAGAGCTCAAGACGGACCGGATTCAGCTCGTCGAATCCTTTGCACAACTCGAGCAGATCGATGAACTTGTCATACGACACCGCGGGGAAGGGATGGTCGCCAAGCAGACGAACAGCACCTATCAGTACGGGCGCCGTTCAAAACAATGGCAGAAGGTGAAAAACTGGCGTACGGTCACTGTTTTCCTAACGAGATACGATCCCTCAAACGACTACTACAGTTGTGGACTTTATGACGGAGACGAAATCGTTCCAACCGGGAAATTCAAGCATGGTCTTGATGATGATCAAAGCGAGACGTTAAAAGCTTTTTTCAAGCAAAAAGGGGAAGAAATCGATCGCGTTTGGCACCTCCCACCGAGTGTTTGTGTCGATGTTCACTGCCTCGGCATTCATGACGGAGAGTTTCGAGAGCCGTTATTTAAAGACTTCCGGTTTGATTTAAAGCCCGCGGCCTGCACGAAGGAACAGTTGGAATGGGATTTAGCCATGGTTCCACCTGACGTGCCCGTTTCCAATGAAGACAAACGATTGTGGCCGAACCAGACAAAGCGGGACTACTTGATCTACCTGAGGGAAATCGCTCCTTACATGCTACCTTTTCTTGAAGATAAAAAACTGACCGTCATCCGCTATCCTGACGGGATCGAGGCAGAGTCTTTCTTCCAGAAGCACCTTCCCGACCATGCGCCGGACTATATCGGTGCGTGGGTAGAGGCAGGGAAAACCTATATGACGTGTACGACTGTCGAAGCGCTGCTTTGGTTCGGGAATCAGGCGGCTATCGAATGGCATATCCCTTTTCAAAAAGCCGGTGGCACGGATCCTGATGAGATCGTGTTCGATTTGGATCCGCCAGACCGTGATGCATTCTCTACAGCTGTACTAGCTGCCAGACTCCTGCATCACCTGCTCAACGAAATGGGCGTGCACAGTTTTGTCAAAACCTCCGGAAGCAAAGGAATACAGGTTCACATCCCTATTGAAGAGGGATCGATGTCATACGATGAAACACGCCGGTTTACCGAATCTCTAGCCTCTCTGATCATAAAGGAAAAGCCTGATTTGTTCACGATGGAAAGATTAAAGAAAAATCGAGGGAAAAGGTTATATTTGGATTATGTACAGCACGCAAAGGGAAAGACAATCGTAGCGCCTTACTCTCCACGTGCCAAGCAGGAAGCTTCGACGGCTGTTCCGTTGTATTGGCATGAACTCACTGAAGAGCTGCGCCCTGAACATTTTCCATTCACCGATGTCGTCGAACGCGTTCAGAAACTCGGTTGCCCATTCGCCCACTACAACGATGTGCGCGGCCTTCAACCGATTGAAACAATGAAATCCTTGTAAAAGCTCGTTTCTCATAGAAGGAAAAAGGGGAAGGTGATTCCTCCCCTTTTTGAAACTTTTTGTCAGTTCATATCGTATACATTATTGAGTCCACAAAAAAGGAGATCATCACATGCTAAGAATCAGCCGGCTTATTTTTTCCGTTCTTGTCATCGTTTCATCGTTATACATAGTCATCACCCGGAACTTCGACTCGATTCCTCTCATGTTGATGGCTCTTGCGGCTTCAACTTTTCTCATCGGCATCTCGGAAATCCGCTCTGATAAACGGAACTACTGGGGATATGTAAGCCTTGCTGCGACGCTACTTGTCCTGTACACGCTGATTGACCTTCTTGCTAATACGAACCTTTCTTTATAAATGAACGATTAAAACACGAAAAGCCCGAACCACGCCACCTTCATGCGTCGTTCGGGCTTTTTCACGTGTTAATCGGGGATGACTTGAGTCTGTTCCCTCAGCTTGAACTTCTGAAGCTTCCCACTCGCATTTCTCGGGAGTTCGTCTACAAATTCGTACCTTCTCGGACGCTTGTATCTGGCCAAACGGTTTCCGGAGATGCAGAACTCATCCAACTCTTTCTCAGAGAGCTCTCCTCCTTTTCGAACAATGAAGGCGACCACCCGCTCTCCCCATACCTCATCAGGCTCACCGACAACGGCAGCGTCTAAGACATCTGGATGGTCGAACAGGGCATCCTCCACTTCTCTTGAGTAAATATTCTCGCCGCCGGATAGAATCATATCTTTCACACGATCACTCACCCATAAGTAACCGTCTTCATCAAACGAGCCGACATCCCCTGAATGATACCATCCTCCGTACAGGGCTTCCTCTGTGGCCTCTGGGCGCTTATAGTACCCTTCCATCGTACTGGGTCCCCGTACGATGATTTCTCCAAGTTCACCAGGCTCACAGACGTCATCAGGCTCTGCCGGGCCGTCCTCTTTCGTTCGAACGACTCGGACTTCATGATTCAAAAGTGCTCTACCAGCCGAACCCGCTTTACTCAACTGCTCATCCTCCATCAGTGCCGTGATCGCCGGTCCCATCTCTGTCATGCCGTAAGCCTGGATTAACGCTACGCCAATGGAAGAATGAAGCCGTGTCGTTAAGGACGGAGCCATCGGGGCGCCACCGTACAGTGCTTGTCTAAGCGTCTGGAAGTCTTCCTTCGTAAACTCTTCCTGTAGCACCATATTCCACATCGTCGGAGCAGCGAACATCGTTGTGATCTGTTCCTGCTTCACCGTTTCAATCAACCCGGCCGGATCGAAGTGGTGCATCAACACATTCGAAGCTCCGATCATCACACGCGGGAAAAAGGCACAGTGCAACTCAGCACAGTGGAAGATCGGAGCAACCGTCAGTCCACGGTCATCATCTGTCAGCCTCAAGCAGGCTACCATGATCATCGCCTGATCCATCATATCCCGGTGGCTGTGTACAACACCTTTCGGCAGCCCTGTCGTACCCGAAGTGTACATGATAGCGTAGGGGTCATCTTCCTCCACTTCCTCCTTGACGGGTTCACTCGAGACAGCTGCTGTCTGGTCGTAAAAATAATCTCCATAAGAGACCTCCGGATCATCCACCGACCAGAAACGTACCTCCTCCATTGATTCTGCTACAGCTTGTATAGCTCCGGCAGTCGCCCGTTCAAATACAACCACTTTCGGTTCCGCATCCGTCAAAATAAACTCGATTTCTTTTTCTGTCAGTCTGAAATTGATTGGATTGAAGATGGCTCCTATTTTCGTGCAGGCAAACAACGTCGTCGTGAACTCAGCTGTATTAAACAATACGGTGGAAACTTTGTCGCCCTTCTCGACGCCTGCCGTCTTCAATGCGTTTGCGACCCGGTTCACTTCAAGATCCCACTCCCTGTAAGTCCACCTCGTTCCTAACCGGACGTCCACCAATCCCTCTTTTTCCCCGAACTTCCGTACCGTTTGTTCAAACATACTCTTTAACGTTGGTGCCATGATCATCGTCTCCTTTTTCATTAAAGTAGCTCACACCATGATCCAAGGACAAGGGGTACGACGGCTTATTTGGGCTGCATTCTAATGGCGCCGTCCAGGCGGATCACCTCCCCATTCAGCATCGTATTCTCCACAATGCTTACGACGAGCTGGGCAAATTCTGAAGGTTTCCCAAGCCGCTTTGGAAACGGGGTCTGCTTGCCCACGGCTTCACGAGCGGATTCCGGGATCTTCTCAGACATCGGGGTCTCGAACAAACCAGGTGCAATCGACATGACCCGGATCCCATGACGGGCCAGCTCGCGGGCTAAGGGAAGCGTCATCGCTGCGACCGCTCCTTTAGATGCACTGTAAGCAGCCTGGCCGATTTGCCCATCAAACGCTGCAATCGATGAAGTATTGATGATCAGCCCACGCTCGCCTTGCTCGTCCACATCGTTTCGTTCCATCCGCTCAGCTGCCAGGCGAATCATATTGAACGTCCCCATCACATTCACTTTCATCACGTTTTGAAAGCTTTCATACTGATGGATATTGTCTCGCCCGATCACTTTTTCCCCAATGGCGATACCGGCGCAGTTTACAAGAACGTGAATGGATCCGAATTGTTCCGACACTTGATCAAGCATTGAGGTTACTGAATGTTCAGACGTGACGTCCGTTTCGATAAAACAAGCCTTTGTGCCAATCTCATCGGCGAGCTTCTGTCCCTTCTCTCTGTTCCGATCTGCAATCACGACCGTCGCCCCAAGTTGAGCAAGCATGACCGCGGTCGCTTCACCGAGACCCGAGGCACCGCCGGTTACAACAGCCACTAAACCTTTCACTTTCATACGCTAGACCTCCAATCGTTCTATGATGGTCGCATTCGCCATCCCTAAGCCCTCACATACGGCTTGAAGACCGTAACGACTCCCCGTTCTCTCCAGCTCATGAAGAAGCGTTGTCATCAACTTTGCCCCGGTGGCTCCTAGAGGGTGTCCAAGCGCGATCGCTCCACCGTTCACGTTGAGCCTGGCATGATCGACGCCTGTTTCTTTCATCCAAAATAACGGGACAGGGGCAAACGCTTCGTTGACCTCGAATAAGTCGATATCCTCAAGACTCAGTCCAGCTTTTTGTAAAGCTTTATACGTTGCTGGTACAGGCCCTGTAAGCATGAGTGTCGGATCCGAACCGACCACAGCTCTTGCAATAATCCGGGCTCGAGGTTTCAACCCAAGCGCGTCAGCTTTCGAGCGCGACATTAATAGAAGGGCAGAAGCACCGTCACTCATTTGACTGGCATTACCTGCTGTAATCTTGCCGTTTTCTTTGAAGGGCGGTTTTAACTGGGCCAATCCCTCCATTGAGGTTCCAGGACGGGGCCCTTCATCCACTTCCATAAATTTGCCCGGCTCCACTTCAACAGGCATGATTTCCTTCTCGAATCGCCCTTCTTCCATGGCTCTCAGCGCGCGATTGTGACTCTCTACAGCATATCGATCCAAATCTTCCTTTGCTAAGCTCCACTTGTCCGCAATTCTCTCAGCTGATAATCCTTGATGAATCATTTCATGTTGGCCCGTCAATTTTTCACTATCCACAGCATCCTGTCGATTTGAAAACATCGGGACTCTCGTCATGCTTTCCACACCCCCAGCCATGACGATATCCATGTCTCCACAGGCAATCGCCTGCGCGGCAAAATGGACGGCTTGCTGACTCGATCCGCACTGGCGGTCAATGGTCACACCCGGCACCTCAATCGGCAGTCCGGCTATTAAGGCGGCCGTGCGTGCCACGTCGCCTGATTGTTCGCCGGACTGCGTGACACACCCAGCAATGACATCGTCTACTGTGGAAGGTTCCACACCACTACGGTTCAATAACTCCCTTAATACGTGCGCAAACAATTCATCAGGGCGAATCCCCCCGAGCCTTCCTTTTCTTTTCCCGACAGGCGTCCGTACAGCTTCAATAATGACAACCTCTTCCATCGTCCTACCTCCTACGTGAGTCCAAGTTTTTTGGCAATAATCGATTTCATGATTTCGTTTGATCCTGCGTAAATGGCGGTAACCGGGGCATCTCTGAACCGCCTCGCCATTTCGTACTCTTCCATATATCCATATCCACCGTGCAGCTGCATGCACTCCATGGCGACCTTCTTCACGAGATCGGTCGTCCACCATTTCGACATCGACACCTCTTTCACGACGTCCTCTCCGTCCATGTGCGCTTGGATCGTCCGGTCAAGAAAAGCGCGCCCCACTTCGATTTCAGTCGCGAGTTCCGCGAGTTTGAACTGTGTATTTTGAAAAGAAGCGATCGACTGACCGAATGCCTGCCGTTCCTTTACGTAAGCAATCGTCAGCTCCAACATACGCTCACATGACGCAATGGCACCGATTCCGACGATGAGCCGTTCCTGTTGAAGCTGATTCATCAGATAATAAAAGCCCTGCCCTTCTTCTCCAATCAGGTGACCCACCGGCACTTTTGCGTCTTCGAAAATCAGCTCTGCCGTATCCTGGCTGTGTAGCCCGACCTTCTCTAACTTCCTGCCTCTTGAAAAACCCGGCGTGTCCTTTTCTACCAGCAGCAAGCTGATCCCTTTATGCGCGGGCTGTGCTTTCGGATTCGTCTTACACACGACAACTACAGCATCTGCATGTACCCCATTTGTAATAAAGGTCTTCTCACCGTTCAAAATATAGGAGTCCCCTTCTTTACGAGCCGACGTCCGAATGGCTGAAAGGTCAGAACCCGCTCCAGGCTCGGTCATGGCGACAGCGGTGATCCACTCTCCAGTCGTACATTTCGGAAGCCACTTTTTCCGTTGCTCTTCCGTGCCATACTCCGCCAGGTACGGAACGACAATATCATTGTGAAGACCAATTCCGATTGTGCCGGTTCCCACCTTTTCCAGCTCTTCATTCAGCACGACCGAATATCCGAAATCGGCTCCAACCCCTCCGTATTCCTCCTCCAACCAAGGACACAAATAACCCTGGTCTCCGAGCTTCTTCCAAAAAGATCTTGGAATTTCCCCCTTCTCCTCCCACTCTTTAAAATGTGGGTAAGCTTCCTTCTCGAGAAACTTCTTCAACGACTTCCGCAGTATTTCATGCTCTTCGGTTATGTAGGATGCTCTCATCACAACCTCCTAATATTTGATATTTTTGAAACGATAATAATAGTATTCTCGGTTCATCAACTGAATCCTGCCAAAATTGAGCAAACGCTTACATTTTACCAGTTCTCAAAAAGCGCACAAAAAAAGAGCCAGGTCCTCCTGGCTCTTTATCACTAATTAAAAAACTCCGTATTAAGATTCCAGTACTTTGTGGATGACTTGAGCGACACCGTCTTCTTTGTTTGTGCCCGTCACATAATCCGCTTCCTCTTTGATCAGGTCCTGTGCATTGCCCATGGCTACACCGAATCCCGCTTCACGGATCATTGCTAAATCATTCACGCTGTCCCCGACAGCCATAATGTCATCCATCGATAGGTCCAACCACCTGCATACTTTTTTCAAGGCAGCTGCTTTATTGACACCGACAGGGTTCACCTCAATGTTCGTAGGGCTGGAGTTCGTCACTTCAAGGTGCTCGTTCTCATTCAGCTCCTGAAGGATGACGTCTCTTACATCCTGGTCTTCAATATCGAAACCGAACTTCAGCCAATCGTAGTCTTCTACTTCATCCTCGAATGGATCGACCTCATTGAATAACCCTTGAACCGTTGAAGACCAGAAGTAAAGTCCGTGTTCTTTCTTCAACTCCCATAGTCGTTTGACGTGTTCGTGGGCCAATTGGTTCTGTTCGACAAGGTTAAACTCGTGGTCGTAAATTTCTCCACCGTTAATGGTTACGATATAAGAAGAGCGACCGAGCGATTCTGCAATATCACGGCAGCGTGATAAAGAACGACCCGTGCTCAACACAACATGAATGCCTGCTTCTTTCGCCTTTTTCACAGCCTCTTCATTGGCTTTTGATACTTCTCCCTCATGGCTGACGAGTGTTCCGTCCAAATCGAGGGCTATCAATTTAATCTCTTTTTCCATTCTCCTCACGTCCTCTCATCTACTTTCTCTATTTTAATACATATCGTTCAAAGTTAAAATGATTTGGCACCTGAGGCAAATGGAATTTCAGTGGAAAAGGATGATTGATTGGATACCATTAAGGGTATGGTAAAATCGAAACCATTCTGAAGGAGGATCTACATGTTCCATTATACGGTTGAAACAGACAAAAACTTGGACGAGGCAGTACAGAGCCTGGAATCAAGCTTGCAGGAAGAGAAATTCGGCATGCTTTGGAACTTTGACTTGAGAGGAAAGCTTAATGAAAAAGGATTGGAATTTGAAAAAGATTTTAGAATCCTTGAAGTATGTAATCCGAAAGAAGCCCAGCGCGTTCTTACAGAAAATACTCTGGCTGGATACTTCCTCCCCTGCAAAATCGTCGTTTATGAAGAAGGAACGAAAACAAAGATCGGCATGCCTAAGCCGACTGCGCTCATCTCTATGGTTGAAGACGATACGATGACAGCCATCGCACAAGATATCGAAAAACGCCTCATTTCCTGTATGGAAAACAGCCGATAAAGTCAGGCACCTGCCTGGCTTTTCCTAATGTTGAATAGGCGGGAAGCTGTCTATGATCCTTCCTTTGATTGTAACGGAGATCTGCCCTTGATCGGTAATGGCTGCATAGAAGACCTGCTGAGTATCATGCACACCTAAATGGTGCAGAGACTGCCTCAGCCACTCTTCGGTATGATTCAGCTCTACTAAAGCCTTTGACTCGATCACGCCATCAAGGATCACAGGGACTTCATAACCCCCACCCCTATATTGGACGCCTTCATCCATGCGCGTCACAGGCTCTTGGCCCGCGTTTTTCTTTACGGATAACATCCCATTTGCTTCAACAATGGCAAGTTCGACATCCGATACTAGAAATGCCCCCTTCTCCCTCATCATTCCTAATATATTATCGATCGAATAGTTGATATTCGAAATGTTCTTCTCGATAAGCTCTCCTTGATAGATCACGACTGTCGGTTCAAACGTCAACAGTTTACCTGCCTTCCTGTTTTTCAACTTGATCCAGATGATGATCTTCTGCAGGAAAACAATCATCAACATGGCGACGACTGTATGAACATGATCGATATCTGGGTCGGCGATATCCGCTCCGACAACTGAGCCCAGCACAAGTAAAACAAGCAAGTCGAATACAGGCAGCTCCCCGATTGAACGTTTTCCCATATATAATGTCAGCACTAATAACAGTGGTAGAATGGTGACAATGCGTCCAAGAACCTTCAACATATCCTCGGCTATTTCCATGTTCGTGCCTCCTTTTATCTCCATCCTTTCCTTAAACGCGTGTACGTATAACTCTCACAGCAGCCTTTAGCACGGGATGATAATCAATCAATCTTAGGTGTTGACATTATACCTACAGGGGTATATGATAATACATGTGCTGATCACAGCAACCAAAAAAACACCACTTCACCAAAGGGAGGTCTAACGATGGAATACAATGATGCAATGAAAAATCGTGTGAAGCGACTCGAGGGACAGCTTCGTGGGGTTCTGAAGATGATGGAAGAAGGAAAAGACTGCAAAGACGTCATTACGCAGCTTTCCGCATCCAGAAGCGCGATTGATCGAACAATGGGTCTTATCGTAAGCTCCAACCTTGTGGAGTGCATACGAGAAGCAGATGAAGAGGAAAGCACAGAAGAATCCATTAATGAAGCTGTGCAACTATTAGTGAAAAGCAGATAAAAAATTTTATGTTTATAAATACCCTAACACGTATATGTATATTCAATGAGGAGGAACAAACATGTCGGAAACAAAGAAAACCAATATCATTCTGTTCAGTGGAGATTACGATAAAGCGATGGCTGCTTATATCATCGCAAACGGAGCAGCTGCTTACGATCACGAGGTGACCATCTTCCACACATTCTGGGGGTTGAACGCCCTCCGTAAAGATGAACCAATCAAAGCAGACAAGAACTTCCTTGAAAAGATGTTCGGCAAGATGATGCCGCGAGGTGCTGATAAGATGGGCATTTCTAAAATGAACTATGCAGGCTTCGGTCCAAAAATGATTAAAAATGTAATGAAAAAGCACAACGCTATGCCACTTCCTGATCTCATTGATATGGCACAGGAACAAGACGTGAATCTGGTGGCCTGCACGATGACGATGGACTTACTCGGCTTGCAAAAAGCGGAACTGCTCGATGAAATCGAGTATGCTGGTGTCGCTGCCTACCTCGGTGATGCCGAAGACGGTAATGTAAACCTATTTATCTAAGGAGGAACTTTAACAATGAAAACAATCCAACCGAAAGAAGTCGAACAAAAGCTGAATCAAGGCGAGAACTTGAACATCATCGACGTACGTGAAGATGATGAAGTAGCAGAAGGAATGATTCCTGGCGCCAAGCACATTAAGCTCGGTACCATCGATGAACGCGCAGGTGAACTTGATTCATCCAAGTCATATATTATGGTTTGTCGTTCAGGCGGCAGAAGTGGAAAAGCCACTCAAATCCTGGAACAAAAAGGCCTTGATGTGACAAACATGGAAGGCGGAATGATGAGCTGGGAAGGTCCAACGAAGTAATCGTATCACCAAATGAATACCCATAGGGGTTATAGGAGGATGACAAATGGACATTAAAACGGATTTTTCTCTAGATGCTAAGGGACTTGCATGCCCGATGCCGATCGTAAGAACGAAGAAAACGATGAAGGACATTGAAGCGGGTCAAGTACTTGAAGTGCTTGCAACAGATCAAGGCTCAAAAGCCGACCTCGCCGCCTGGGCGAAGAGTGCGGGGCACCAGTTCCTCGGTACTATCGAAGAAGGTGACGTACTGAAGCATTATGTTCGTAAATCAAGTGATGAAGACTCGCAGGAAAAGAAACACCCAAATGTCGTAAGCAATGATGACCTGAAAGAAGCTCTTAACCACGAAGACACACTAGTCTTAGACGTACGTGAATCTGCTGAGTACGCCTTTGAACACATTCCTGGTGCCACATCGATTCCACTTGGTGAACTCGATGAACGCGCAGGGGAAGTAGACGAAAACAAACAAGTCTATGTTGTCTGCCGGACAGGGAACCGCAGTGACATGGCTGCACAGAAATTAACGGAAAAAGGGTTCAAAACGGTCTATAACGTCGTTCCTGGAATGAGCGAATGGTCGTTTGATACCACTTCCAATCAGTAAATTTTTTTCGACAAAAATATACCTAAGGGGGTAAAAGGAATTGACTATTAAAGAAATGACTGTTAAAGAAGTAGCGAAGAAAGTACTGAATAAAGAAAACTTGTTCATTCTTGATGTGCGCACGGAAGACGCATTCCAAGACTGGAAGATTGAAAGCGACAGCTTCGACTATATGAACGTACCCTATTTCGATCTACTGGATGGTGTAGAAGAAATCATCGATGATTTACCAAAGGATAAGGATGTACTGGTCGTTTGTGCTAAAGGCGGTTCTTCCCAGATGGTAGGAGAAATGCTTGAAGAAGAAGGACTTCCCAACATCTATTCACTCGAAGGCGGTATGAAAGCTTGGAGCGAACACCTGGAGCCGGTCAAAGTGAGCGACTTGAAAGACGGGGGAGAGCTTTACCAGTTTGTTCGTATCGGGAAAGGATGCCTTTCCTACATGGTCGTGTCAAACGGCGAAGCAGCTGTCATTGATGCAACACGCATGACCGATATCTATATCGACTTCGCCAAACAGCTGGGTGTCGAGATCAAGCACATCTTTGACACACACTTACACGCTGACCACATTTCCGGAGGTCGTGCACTAGCCGAGCAAACAGGAGGCACGTATTGGCTTCCACCGAAAGACGCAGCAGACGTCACGTTCGATTATGCAAAACTGGAAGACGGAGAGCATGTCACGATTGGAAGCACCCAAATCGATATCAATGCACTCTATTCTCCCGGTCACACAATCGGATCGACATCCTTTGTTGTGGATGACCAGTATTTAATGACGGGTGACATCCTGTTCATCGATTCAATCGGCCGCCCTGACCTCGCCGGCAAAGCAGAAGACTGGGTCATGGACCTTCGTGAAACGCTTTATACACGCTATCAGGAGCTTTCTGATGACCTTATCGTGCTTCCTGCTCACTTCATGATCATGGATGAGTTGAACGAAGACGGTACTGTAGCAGAGAAGCTGGGGGTTCTTTTCGAGAAGAACCACGGGTTGAACATTGATGACCAAGACGAATTCAGAAAAATGGTGACAGAGAACCTGCCACCACAACCAAACGCTTATCAAGAAATCCGCGAAACGAACATGGGTAAAATCAACCCAGAAGATGAAAAGCAGCGAGAAATGGAAATCGGACCAAACCGCTGTGCTGTACGTTAAGTAGCAGCTTAAGAATCGCTCGTAAAAAAAGAAGAATACAACAACAACCATTATGGAGGTATTGACAATGAACGTATCAAAAGTATTAGACGCAAAAGGATTAGCCTGCCCAATGCCCATCGTAAAAACAAAGAAAGCCATGAAAGAAGTGGAATCTGGTGAAGTACTTGAAATCCAAGCAACAGATGCAGGTGCTAAAAGTGACCTTACTGCCTGGGCAAAATCAGGCGGCCATGAACTTCTAGATCACCAAGAAGAGAACGGCGTATTCAAGTTCTGGATCAAAAAAGGCTGAATCGATATCGAAGAGACGTCCTGATGGTCCCTGACCTATCACGTCCGTCTCTGTAATCAACAAAAAGGGAACCCTGCACGGTTCCCTTTTTTCAAGGAGGTTATCAACATGGAGTTCGGATTAATCATCACAATCTTTCTCATTGGCTTTGCAGGTTCTTACCTTTCCGGAATGCTCGGTATAGGTGGATCCATTATCAAGTATCCTATGCTTTTATATATACCCCCTATGGTAGGGTTTACGGCTTTTACAGCTCACGAAGTATCAGGCATCAGCGCCGTTCAAGTATTCTTTGCTACGATTGGGGGCGTTTGGGCGTACCGGAAAGGCGGTTACCTGAATAAACCGCTTATTTTATATATGGGTGTCAGCATTCTAATCGGGAGCTTCATCGGTGGGTATGGCTCACGTTTCATGAGTGAAGGCGGCATTAACTTTGTGTACGGTCTCTTGGCACTGATCGCAACCGTCATGATGTTTATCCCGAAAAAAGGATTAGACGACCAAGACATGGATAGTATTACCTTTAATAAAGGACTGGCAGCCTCACTTGCTCTGATTGTCGGGATTGGAGCCGGAATCGTCGGGGCAGCGGGTGCCTTCCTACTCGTTCCGATTATGCTGGTCGTATTGAAGATTCCGACTCGAATGACCATCGCTTCTTCACTCGCGATTACACTCATTTCATCGATCGGAGCAACCATCGGTAAAGTGACAACAGGTCAAGTGGAGTACTTCCCGGCTGCCATCATGGTGGTTGCGAGCTTAATCGCTTCACCTCTCGGGGCGATGGCTGGCAAGAAAGTGAATACGAAGGTTCTACAAACCGTTCTTGCCCTGCTTATTTTAGCCACAACCATCAAAGTATGGGCAGACTTCTTCTAATAATCGGGAATACCGTTTAAAAAACGCTCAGGAGCGCTCCTGAGCGTTTTTTATGGTTTTTGGTGGTAGGTTACTCCACTGATAAGAAAAGCTGCCCTCAGCGATCTGAGGGCAGCTTTTCTGTACTATTCTTCTTTTGTCGTTTCTTTTTCAATCATTTCGGTTTCATCCAAGTAGCGCAGCAGGTCTCCGTAGATGACATCATCAGACATTTGAAGCTCTTCCTGTGCTTTTTCAAATCCTTCTGAACATGCATCCGACTCTACTTTCTCACCTGTCTCGCGGTCGTAACAGACCCCTTGAATTCCAACGTATTCTTCACTAGCGAAGTCACCGTCACGAGTGATCATGAATTGACGACGGTCTTCATCAAGCAGGTCGCGTCCGAACTGGACAGGGTTTGGATCTTCAATTCCAAGTAAATTCGTGATGGTAGGACGAAGGTCAATTTGTCCACCTACCGTATGGTTCTTCTCAGCTTCAATGCCTTCACCGTAAATCAGCATCGGCACTCGCTGCAGCTGGAACTGTTCAAAATCGTTGATCTCTTTATCCAAGTACTGACCCATCGCCTTCTGGTGGTTCTCAGAAATACCGAAGTGGTCACCGTAGATTACGAGAATCGTATTGTCATAGAGTTCGGACTGCTTGAACTCCTCGATAAACTGCTTCAGCGCTTCGTCTTGGTAACGAATCGTCTGGAAGTAGCGGTTCAATGTTCCACTGTTTGTCTCTCCCTCTTCGATCAGCTTCTTGTCTTCAGGAAGATCGAATGGGTAGTGGTTCGTTAACGTGATGAGCTTCGAATAGAACGGTTTATCCATCTGCTTCATCTTTTCAAGGGAATCCGAGAAGAAGTATTCATCCAGGTATCCCCACCCGAAGGATTCTTCAGGTGTAATCGTGTAATCTTCTTTCGAGAAGAAATCGTCATACCCTAAAGATTCATACGTGACATTCCGGTTCCAGAACGTCTTATCGTTCGCGTGCATCACATTCGTGAAGTATCCATTGTCACTAAGCAGACCCGGCATTCCTTTGTACTCATTTTCAGAGTGCGTAAAGAATACAGCTCCGCGGTTCAAAGGATACATCGAGTTCGCTAGTAAGAACTCAGAGTCTGACGTACGTCCCTGTTTTACCTGGTGATAGAAGTTATCGAAGTAGATTCCTTCTTCTTTCAGGTCGTTGAAGTATGGAGTCAACTCTTCACCGTGCAATGTATTGTCTACAACAAACGTCTGTGTACTCTCAAGAGAGATGGCGATGACGTTCTTACCTTCTGCCACGCCTTCCAGACGATCGCTGTCCGGTGTTTTATTTTCATTCAGATAGTTGATGACTGGCACCAATTCGTTACTGTCTGCCAGTGTCTTCGTCATTTCCGTCTTACCTTGAAGTACAGCATCGTACACATGATAGTTAATCAGACCGATATACTTCACAAGCATATTGCGGTCGAATGTACGCTCAAGAAGATCTGTACGCTCTGTTTCAGCCCAAGCCAGATTCGCAAGGAATAATGGGATTGCAATTACAGCAAGAATGAATCCTTCACGGCGCTTAGGCATGAAGCGCGTCAATCGATCCGGCTTCAAATAGAATAAAAGGAATGCGGCAATCAATACATCAACGAATAGGAAAACATCCGTTGGAGAAAGTATGGTTGTAATACTGCCACCGAGATCAGCCAGGTTCGCTACCTGGTTCAGCATCGGGATCGTAATGAAGTCATTGTACTCTCTATAGAAGAGAATGTTGACATATAACAAGATAGAACCAAGAATGTAGGACACGAACATCCCTTTACGTCCAGCGAGTAAAATCCCTAATCCGAAGATCAGAAGAATACTGCTGAGCGGGTTGAAGGCCAAGATAAAGGCTTCATTCGTATTCTCTACTTTCAGTGAAAAGATATTGGACTGTATATAGGACATCTTCATCCAGAAGATGCCGATGACAACGGCATAGATCGCTAATTTAGAAAATGTGTTCTTGTTCATATATTTTTTGAATGTAAACATTGTAAAACCTCCGTAAATTTACATTACCCAATTCTAACGCATACGAAGACATTTTTGTACAAAAAAACTATAGTTTAAATAATCTGACACAATTGTTACTGTTTTATCAATGGTTTGTAACATTAAAATCCATCCATAGCACTATCGCAGCCATTTTTTTCTAGTCTATACAGCTTATTGAAGGAATTCCCATTAGTCCATATAGAAGTCACCTTATAAAAGAAAGCAATAGCTGACAAAATAAGCTATTGCTTTCTTTCATATTCTTTTTGGTAGTGACGTTTCAAATGAAATTGGTGAACCAAACGTATCGTGGGTCGAATCAGCATCTGGAAACTGCCTACGACAAATAACGTCACGCCCCACGTCTTCAGGTGTTCAAAGTAAAACAACACACTTCCGATTAAGAACCAGATTCCTAATAGAAAGTCATTGATGGTGTACAGGATCTCATAGCTCTTTTTGAAAAAGACCCCGTGATGCCCCATTTTGATTTCGACATATTGGTCCTTGGAATGGGTTTTGGCATCCGCTTGTTCCGCCATCCAACCACCTCCATATGATTGGATTACCCCGATCCACGACTCTTTATGTACATTCGTCAGAAAAGGAACGTCAAAACCAGAAGAGACCTCACTTTTTGCCGAATTCTTCATAAAGAACCGTTCATCGGGCATAACTACCCTAAAGGAGGTGGTAGATATGCCAGCCTATCTATGTCCAAGCTGCAAAACAAACCGCTCGCGTTTCAATATCATTGAACAGCATCCTAAAGCTGTGAAAATGGATCCGAGAAGCGGTGATGTCGTTCAGGAATACGGACCTGGAGAGCAGGACGCCTTTCACGCCGCCTATCAAGGACCGGCCCTTCGAGTTCAATGTGGAGCCTGCGGTCTCGTCGAGGACGAGAAAACATTCGCAGCCTTCGCCGAACACAACCAATTGAATTGAAAAGAAGCCCTTTGTCACAAAAGGGCCTTTTTCATTGATTCATCCTGGAGAGGAAATCACCCAGCGGATCATCATCTTCGTCGTCATCCTCAATGGACGCTTCCTGCTCGGTCTGAAGATCCTCTTGCAGGGAATCGAGACTCATATCATCCAAATCCTCGTCATCGATCTTAAACTCGTACTCCTCCACCTGATCTTCTACTACCGATAGGGGAGGGGGTTCTTCCGTCGCGGCCTCTTCCTGCAGGTACAGGGCTTCATCAATGTCTGTCGAACGACTGTTAAGCGAAGCGAGCAGTGTAGTGGCACGTACGGGATCCATTAACAATTGGTATAAGATACTACCAATCAGAGCTTCGGAATGTTCATGTTTAATCCAATTCCGTTGTTCTTTAGAGAGGGATTTCGGGAGGGGGACAGTTATCGTCTCTTTCTCTCTCGACAACGATTGATTCACCCCTTCCAAAACAAAATGGGCAATCTTACTTGAAAAATTCCGCCTCTCTGTCTCTTTCAAATGAGTAAGCTGCTTCAGCAAATGGTCTGGTGTGTCGGATGGCAGCCGAAATGTAATCGACTGCCCTCTTTCCACACGCTTTCTAGAGTGACTCATAGGTGATCACCTTACTTCGAGGAAGCGGCTTTCTGTTTTTCTTTCTTCGATTGGACCTCAGTTTTGCGTATGAAGTCCGCTACTAATTTATAATAAGCATTCGCCATCATCCAAATGCTCTCATTCTCATCTTCAAAGAACTCTATGTTGTAACCATCCAGTTTATTATTCAGCGTTTTGATATAGTCCTTCAATACCGCTGAACCACCTCCGACAAAGTAGCAGATCTCAGACTGGGAGTTCTTCTGCCAGACATTTCTCAGGTAACGGTATTGCTTCTTCGCAAGCTCGAGAAGAATACGGTCTGTGATGTCATGGACGTTCGTACGGCTTCCACGAACCATGATATGATGTCGATCATTTTTACGTGTAATGATATCGACGACATCCCGGCGGCTGTCCAATTCCACACCATGCTTGGTCAAAATTTCATCACGGATCATCTCAAGTGACTCAGAAACTCCTAAGTTGAAGCCCTGCGCTTTATCATCATCTACATTTCGGTTGCGGATGACGGCGATATCCGTTGAGAGACCTCCGATATCCTGTATGAGGATCTGTTTGTCTATCAAATCCTTGTTGATCACATTCAAATCATTATCCATAACCAGGTTGACATATGCTGCAAACCCTTCTGGGTATACCTTCACTTCATCAAATTTCAGATTCACTTTAATGCCTTGGTATTTAGGCGTCACAAGAAATTCTACCTGGTGAACAGACCCTAATAGTTGTGAGCGGTAGCCTACGTCTTTTCCTTCTTTCACTTCCCGTAAAGGGAGACCTGTTCCAAGTGTGTAGCTCGACTCGATCACATTGCCTTTAGAAGGTGGTGTTTCTCTACCGGATACGGCATCCAAAGCGAGTGAAGCGAATAACATAATTAATGTCTGATCTTCTTCTGACTTGTAGCTTCCCGGATCCAGCTCCGTAGAGTTTGTCGTTTTTGTAGCCAGGTTTCCTACACGATAAATCGCGTTATTTTCACGCAGTGCCGGTGAGTGCACGCGAATGTGCAAATTATCAAGTGGATCCTTTTCATCTAATTCTTCAATTCCGATGACAGGTCGGTCCTCTAAGTCTCGTGCAATTACGTTCGGAATATATAGAGAAGACTCCAATTTACCGAAGTTCGCTTTAACGGCATCGTTCCCCACATCAACGGCAGCAATTCTTGATTTCGTCATCCATCAGCTCTCCTTTTAAGAAGTTACTATTTTTTCCCTCTTGCATATTTTCAATCTAATAAACTATTCATCAATAGTCAATGTGCCTTTCGGTGTACCCATTTTTGCTTACATGTGCACAAGTGCGCACACATGAAAACAAAGGCGTGTACATACTGATATGACAGCATGTACACGCCTTTGTACACAAGTACACGGAATTGAAAACACGTTGTATACAGATTGTTTACATGAATACACTTTTGTACACAACTACATAGTCCCGAATATTTATACATATTTCGTCACAAAACCATGCACTTAGTCTCCCCTCTTTTCTATTAGAAGCCGGGCTGAGTCGAACGATTTTTTATATTTTTTTCGAAAAAAAATAGAGTGATTGACTCACTCTATCAAAATGGGTAGAATTCACCTCTTCATCACGCTCTCGAATGAATTCAAATCCCTATATTCAAACAATCTATTTTCCACTGACGCAAGGGACATGCTGGTCGAAAGTGTCACAGGCGAGTGTATAGCCGACCACATGGAAGCCTTTCTTTCTTAGAAGTCTTGTGCTTAGGTTCTTCTCAACCTGATCACGCACAATCAGCACAATCTCTTGATCCGGTAAGTCTTGATAATGACGATTCAAATAGGATAAAGGAATGCAGTACGCTCCTTCTACACGGTCTCGACTGGATGTTTGGTAATCACGCGCATCCAGAAGGACGACATCCTCTGTCCATTCATCTATATCTAAGGGTTTGACCCCTAAAACAGGCATATAACGATACAGGAAGTAAGCCAAAGCTATGATTCCAAATCCAAGCGCAACAAAACCCATAAAGGAACCTTCCTTTCTATTTATTTTCTCCCCTCATGTTATACCTATAAGGGTATGTGCGTCAATGAGAATGCTCAAGAACGGAAACGTATTGGGATTACATTCTACCAATGCAGAATTTATATCGTTACATCATTCGAAACGTGAGGAGTTCTAAACGAAAGTGCCCCCCCTTTCAATAAATGCTTTTGAAACACTTCCAAG
Organism: Halobacillus litoralis; assembly: GCF_020171725.1. Lineage (GTDB taxonomy): Bacteria > Bacillota > Bacilli > Bacillales > Halobacillaceae > Halobacillus > Halobacillus litoralis_F. The sequence goes on from NZ_JAIVAJ010000005.1 coordinate 405,020, forward strand.
AAAAGAAATGCTGAACACTGAAAAAGGCTGTTGCTTTAAACCAACTTCGCTTTAGAGATCACTGTACCTTTGCAGCATCATATCATAATTCATCGCACCCCTGATAACAGATTGAACTCTCCCCTCCGCATCGATAAAAATGGAAGTAGGGACGGGAACGATCTGATATAATTCTGATATCGTAAGGTCTTCGTCCATTAAAATGGGGAACGTCAATTCAAAGTCTTTGACGAAATCTGACACATCACTTGGCTGACTCTCTGTATCAGTCATATTGACCGCGAGAACCGTAACGTCCTCATTGCGGTAGAACTTCTCCATATCCGGCATTTCCGCCCGACAAGGTGGGCACCACGTAGCCCAGAAATTCAGCATCACTTTTTCACCTCGGTAGTCAGTAAGGGACACGGTTTCGCCCGAGAGAGTCTGAACCGTAAAGTCAGGTGCTGTCTGCCCTTTAGATAGTCCTGTATCCGCTTGTTGTCGATTCTCAGCAGTGGATTCCAACTCGCCCGAAGATTCCGTATGGGTCCTTTCCACGACCATATCGTAGACAGCCCAGCCAAACATACCCGCTAAAACGACTCCGATGATCCATTTCTTCATCTCGATCTCCCCTTATTCTAATAGTAGACAGCGAACCGTAAGCTGCTCACATTCTCTTTTTAAGTTGATTCATTACAACGAAGACGATGCACAATCCGATATAGAAGGATGCATCAATCCGAATCCCCATAAAATCAGGCCCGTCAGAAAAAACACTCATTACAAATGCCGTGATGCAACTGACAAGCAGCGCATAGTAACCACCCACTACCCATGAACCTATGTAAAGGACAAACCATAAGGAAAGCTCGTAGAAAGGTGCTTCATTCAAGGCAATCGTAATCAAAAAATAATAGACAAACATCGTTCCTGAAAGCACCCTGAAAAGATCGACATGCATGTCTTCCTGCTCGACCTTCCCTCTTTTCATATCTATGACGTAATAAACGGCTGTCATTCCTACGGCTAAATAAAACTCCAGTGTACCACTAGGGTAAGCAAGTAGCGCCAATGGCCTGTCCAGCAATAAAGGAAAGTGCGTGACGAACTTAAATACGAACATCCAGACGAAAACGATGCTGAATAGAGAGAGGGTACGTTCAACGACTTTCTTCTTATACGCGTTCGATTGTTGAGACAGAATATAATAGAATAAAATCCCCACTAGTAAAGCGACCGCTCTTGCCATCATATACGGAGGAATCTGCATACTTTCACCTCCTCCTTTCTCATTTTGATCTTACAGTTCGTTTGTGAAAAAGCGAATGAAAGTTCAATCATAGAACAACCCCCTCAAATGGTATAAAAAAAGCTGACTCCTGGTGCGAGTCAGCTTTTTATCTATCTGATTTATGGTAGGAAACGACGAGGGTTTACAGAGTTCGAACGGCTTCCATTCCAAGATCCTTCGTGAATCTCGAAGTGCAAGTGTTGACCTGTTGAATCCCCTGTACTTCCCATATTCCCTAGGAAATCACCTTGTTGAACCGTTTGACCAGAGGATACAGCCGGTGTACTTCTCATGTGAGCATACACGGTTGTATAAGTTTGTCCGTTAATCTGGTGTGCGATGAACACAACGTTTCCGTAACTGGAGGAATAGTACGAGCGAATAACCGTTCCATCCGCAGATGCGTAGATTGGAATCGTACCGACTGCCGCTAAGTCAATACCAGAGTGGAGTCGTTTCGTTCCGTAAATCGGGTGCACACGGTAGCCGTATTCTGACGTTGCTGGCGCATTAGCAGGCCATGCAAACGTAGAGCTTCCAGCCGGTGGATTAGAGGAAGAACTTGAGCCGGAGTTCGAGCTTGAGTTCTGAGCTCGTTCACGTGCTCTGCGTTCTGCTTCACGACGCTCAGCTTCTTTGCGCTGACGCTCGATTTCCTGTTTCATCGCTTTTTCCTGTGCAGCGAGAGTTGCGTTCTCTTCTTCAATACTCATAACGTGGTTGTGAAGCTCTTCTTCTTCACGTTCGAGAGATTGCAGCAATTCGTCTTTCTCTTTCTTACTGCTGTCGAGCTGCGCCTTCAAGTCCTCAAGCTGAGCGAGCTTCTCTTCAAGAGATGCCAGTTCCTCTTCGACTTGTGCTTTTTTCGCTTCAACAGCTTCTTTGTCTGCTTTATGCTGTTCAAGAATCTCTCTATCCTGCTCAGCGATTGTATTCAGACTAATCACGCGCTCAAGGAAGTTACCGAAGCTTTCTGCTCCCATCAGCACGTCTATGTAATCGATGGCACCACCGTTTTGGTGCATCGACCTTACACGGTCTTTCAGCAGTTCGTCACGTTCAGCAATACGCTTTTCAAGCTCAGCGATTTCCTGCTTTAAACGTTCAATATTTTCTCTTGTTTCTTTAATTTCGGTTTCTTTTGTGCTGATTTTGTTGCGCGCTTCCATGATTTGTTTATCAAGACGCTCAATCTCAGCATTCACCTTTTCCTGGTGCTCTTGAACAGCTTCAATTTCTTCTTTCGTCTGTTCTTTCTTTTCCTGGTTGGAAGATTGTTTCTCCTGGTTCTTCTCAAGCTTCTCCTGCAACGTTTCCGCAACAGCAGGGTTGGCTAAAAAACCAGATAACGCAAGGCTGACAGTCAAGACGGCTATAAACAGCTTAAACTTCAATGTTTTTTTCCTCCCCAGATCAAAAGTTTTCCAGTCGTGTTGTCTCTATACTTTCAAGTATTTACGGATGGACGTAAAGCTTCCCCACAAACCAATGGTAATGCCCATAAGCAGAAGGATTCCGGACACTTCCAGAACGAATGGGTATACAGGAAGCAAATCGATAAACAGCGTCGGGAATCTTGTCTGGATTTCCGTGAATAGGAAGTTGTACCCCAGCACAACCAGAGCGATCGGTATGACGGCACCCAGAATCCCGATCAGTACCCCTTCGATAAGGAATGGCCAACGGATGAACCAGTTGGTCGCCCCTACCATTTTCATAATCTCAATCTCTCGTTTACGAGCGACAATCGTGATGCGGATGGTGTTTGCAATTAAGAACATAGCTGTAAACAGGAGTCCCGCGATGATCGCAAGTCCAACGTTACGTGCAATATCCATCACATTGAAAAGACGTTCAACCGTCTCTTTTGCATACTCTACTTTTTCCACCGTCTGTAAACCTTGGATGGTTTCAGCTACTTCAATGGTGTCTTCCGGTTCTTCGGTTTGGACAATGAAGACGTCATTCAGCGGGTTCTCTTCACGAAGAGACTCAAAAACCTCCCCTTCATTCCCCAAACTATTAATTAATTCATTCAAGCCTTCTTCTTTCGACTGAAATTCAACAGAAGATATTTGAGATATATCCTCGATTTCCTGTCTCAATTGTTCCTGTTCTTGTTCACTAGCGGTCAAATCAATAAATACCCGGACCTCAACATCTTCTTCGATTTGAGCCCCGATGAAATTTAAATTAAGTAAGATCGTCGCAAATACACCTACGAGGAGCAATGTCACAGTTACAGCAGAAATCGATGCAACAGACATCCATGAGTTTCTCGTTAAATTCTTAAAGCCTTCTTTACCATGACGACCGAACGTCTTAATCTTCATTTTTTAGGACACCTCTTGCTTTCGTCGATCGTGTATAGAAGATGACATCTGTCGACACGAAATGACGAAATTCGACATGATGACCCGCACATGTCCTGCGTGATTCATCAAACAATTCCGATCACTTCCTACTAAACTCACATTTTGTCAGTCTGAGATGTTCACCTTATGTATATATCTTGTCGTTTTACGCAGTACCCTCTCATTATAACAAATAAATTCGCTAATAAAAGACAAATAATTATTACATTTTTGTTTCATAAGTTTACAGATGAATCGACAATGCCCCGATACCCTTAACAGATGTAAAGGACAATCGAACTAAGTAAAAGCGCCCATTTATATACAGAATATAGAATTTAAGGTATTGGTAATGAAATGTAATTTTGTCAGATGGATTCTGCGGTTGTTAAGAAGAATGGGGGCAGCGAGGAGAAATTTAGAAGATCCTAAAAAAGGTTCCGATCACCAAGTTGAGTGATCGAAACCTTTTATCGGTTTATGGCGTTGTCTTTTTCCGTCCATGATTCAAGCGAACTTCATACCACGTCTTTTGTTGTTGTGTCCCTGTTTTCACAAGAGATGCCTGTGGATAATACAAGCGCAGCCATTCTGCTTCTTTTGAGGAGAGCCTGAGCTCTCTTTTGCACACACCATCACGAAACGATTCAATCAAGAACTGCTGGAACTTCTGCTCTTTCAAAATCAGCACTCCTTCTTGGGAGGAATTATTTCTGATATACCGTTTCTTTCACAACCGCATGGGCTACCACTTCCATCGGATCGATTAATGGCGTTTTCACATGGTAGGGCTTCAGAACAAGACCGATTTCAGTACAGCCGGAAATGATCACTTCCGCGCCATTCCTGACCAGCTCCTCTGATGCTTCCTGGAGCAGTCGGAGGGGTTCTCCATCGGTGTTCCCGCTCTTAATTCCCCTTTTACCATAGATGGCTTCCATCACTTTGTTCTTTTGTGTGTGGGTCGTCGGATAGACCATTTCCACATTATCCATGTATTTATCGAAGAGACCGGACTCAAGTGTCCCCGTCGTGGCTAAGACCCCGACTTTCTTCGTCTCCGGATAAACATTTCCGATATATTTCTTCGTCTCTAAGAAGGCATTCAACAGTGGGAACGATACCGCCTTTTGGACCTCTTCAATAAAATAATGAGCTGTCATACAAGGAATACACGCGACTTCAACGTCCAGTTTCTCCAGATTCTTTGCGGCATGGATCATTTCAGGAACCGGATCAGGACCGTTCCCTGAAATAGCTTCCGTCCGGTCCGGGATCTTCGCGTTACTGTCTATGATCACACGGAAGTGTTCCTGGTCTTTCGAAGCATTTGTTGCGCGAATGATTTTCAAATAACATTCTGCCGTCGCTTCAGGTCCCATCCCTCCGAGAATACCTATGATTTTGTCATTCATGTAATGCCTCCTTGCGATAGACCTGAACAGTTCTTAGATGTTAGGAAATGCCTGCCACTCTATGCTTCAGCGGCTTGAATAATTTTTCTTCATCCATTTCTGGTCTCGCTTTGTTTAATTGTTCGAGTGCGATTTTTGCTCCTGGGTCCATCCCTTGGCAGCCAGCTAACAGAACAACATCATCTGTCTGAACATCTGCTATTGCTTTCTCAATCGCTTCATCCAAATCCTTGTATAAACGAACTTCAATGCCTGCATCCTTCATGACTTCTTGGAAGACTTCCAGCTCTTCTTCCGTAACCCGGTCTTTCTCCGTTGCATGACGGTCACTCGTCGTTGCGATGACTTCTGTAAGGCCCAGTTCCGGTGCCCACTCGACGATCGCCTCTGCATTCTCCCGGTTCACCGTCACGCCACGACTGCCACGGATGGCATACACGAGCTTCAAATCGTTATAGTTCATCTTTTGCAGCGTGCTGAGCGTAACATTAATATTCCCGTAGTTAGCAAAGTGATCATCGAGAATCTTGAAGTCCTCTTCGAAAATCATTTCAAAACGTCGCTCTACGCCTCCGAATGCTTTTAACCCTTTTTGGATCGTTTCAAACGGGATTTCGTTCAGAAGACCAACAGCGATTGCTACCATGGAGTTATACACTGAATGGTAACCAGGTGTGGAAAGTTCGATGGAAAAGCTCATCGGCTCATACGTCGTCTCTCCAACGGTGAACGATTTGCGGATTTCCACATCAAACTTGGCACGGCCTGTCGATAGGTCTAAATTGCGGCAGACTAGATCCCCATCGCCAGTCTCTACACTGAACGTTAACAGTTGAGCTTTCGTTTCGTCCACTAGAGAAGCCGAATACTCATCATCCAAATTCAAGATGGCCCATGAGTCTTCTTTTGCTTCTCTGATCAAGCTTGCCTTACTGTTGAAATACTCTTCAAATGATCCATGTAAATCAATGTGTTCCCGACTGATGTTGTTCAACGTTACAATGTCAAAATCAACACTTCCGACACGCTTCAAATCAAGCGCAGAAGAGGAGACCTCCATCGTAACGTGCGAAACATCCTGATCCCTCATCTGAGCGAAGTAATGGTGCAGATCAAGTGATTCCGGCGTTGTCAGTTTCGTCGGCTCAGAGTAATCCCCGAACTTCACGACAACTGTCCCGATGAGCCCTGTCTTCAATCCGTGCTCTTCCAGAATGGCATCGGTCATGAAAGAAGTGGAGGTCTTCCCATTCGTAGCCGTAATTCCAACTGTCTTCATCGATTGCGATGGATGGTTATAAAAAGCGTCGCTGAGCGCAGCCAATGCTTGCCTGCTGTCCTCCACGCGATACTGGGGCACATCCCAGCCTTCTTGATAATCTTCGACAATAATGGCGGACGCTCCGTTAGATACAGCTTCTAATATATACGTATGCCCATCGGTTTTAAAACCTTTGATGCACACAAAAATCTGCCCAGGTTCTACATTTCTTGAATTGTATGCGAGACCTGTAATGTCCACATCCTTCTCATTCCATGCCTCTACGATGTTTATGGATTGCAGCAACTCGTTCAACTTCGCCATACTATCTACCTTCCCTGCTCAAAATATGCTTGTCTAGCTTTTCTTCTTCACTTTTCCTACAACGAGACCTGCCAGCTTCTTACCAAAAGAGAGCGCCGGCTTCGGATCTTTCGGGTCCCAGATGGCATGTGCTTTCGGTCTGAAATAAGATCCGAGCACTTGCCCGACCGACAGCTGACCCGTTTTCACGTATTCCCTTACGGCAAGAAGATCTTCATAGGCATACCAGAACACAAGATTCTGATCGTCTTTGACGACTTTAGGCTCAAGTGGATCTCCGATAAGGTCACGGTAGGTGATATAAGGGATATTAATCCCCGCTTTATATAAAAGGTTGTTCAAGTTCGTAATCCGAACGTTGATTTCGATCAAATAATAACGGCCGGTCTCGGCGTCTTTCTTAAATTCGATTTCGGCAAATCCTTTGTAGCCGATGCCCTCCAAGAACTTTGCCCCTAGTTCATAAAGCTCCGGGACATGCTTCTGCTGGGTGTACACGGATGCGCCGTAATTCACTGGGAACTGACGCAGTTTCTGACACGTCATCCAGTGCGTCACTTTGGCATCCTGGTTGAGATAGGCATCAAAGGTGTACATATGGTCATCGAATCCAGGAATCATACGCTGGACGATCACTTCGATCTCCGCGTCTTTTGCCTGCTGTACTCTTTCAAGCAACTCTTCTTCATTGTGCACCTGGAACAATTTGCGTCTGAACTTCGCAACAAATGAAGGAGAGTCCACTGGTTTGACGAGACAAGGGTACTGAATGGTTTCATTTACTTTCTGAACGAAATTCTCCTCGTCCACCTCAACCGTCTCAGGAACAGCCACGCCATGCTGAGACGCCAGTGTATGTAATGTTCCTTTATCCATAATCTTCGTATAAAGACCCTGTTCTGTCTGTGGAATGAGGAAATGTTCACGGAGTTCCGGCAAATATGCATCCACGAACTCAACGTATGGATCCGCTGTCGGAATCAAAACCGGCGTGCCGGTCTGTTTCTTAGCATAGTCAATCAAGAATGACAAAAGCCCTTCAGGATCCTCCTTGTAATGAGGACCGATCAACGCCTCCGACACATATTTGGAATCCAGCGCGTACGCCCCTTCCCATGCATAATCCACTGCTGCGACGTGGACGTCGTGGATACCGAGACAACGAATGGTACTTAAACCGATATAATAATTGGCACCTAACACAACCGCTTTATTTTTCATCATTTAACTCCTTCACGTTGCATGCTATCGTAAACGGCTTTACAAAGCCGATTTTCACTGTCTATAAACATATTCATTTTACCATAATCCCTACAGTAAAAAAATGATAAGGAAAATCAGAGGGAATTGGAATAGAGCATCGTGCTCAAAAAACGATCGCTCACGATGTTCACGTGATTCTTTTGTATAGGTTTATCTGCTAAATAAAAAATGGCCCCCGATAACCGAGGACCATGAACGACATCTATTTCATCGACTGCGTGAATTCAACTTCCGGTTGAACGTGTTCCGGCTGCGCCTGTTCTTTCTCAAAGCGCTTGAAACGACGTACAATTTTGTCCGCAGCGTACATAACTAGGAACGTAAGCAAAACAGTTAGTGACAACATATACAGAGAAGTAAGCATAAGGCTTTGTTCTCCTTTCCTTAACTATTGATGAATTGAATTTCTTTAAATCCTAGTATATGATATCAAATTCCACGCTTTTGTAAACATAAATATTAAAATTCTTTCTCATGCATTCGTATACTCTCGATTATGCATGTTCTCTCATTAAAACGGCGTAATCTTCCAGTCGTCCCTCACCGTCAGATACAGGCGGAATAAATCGTTCTCAAGCTCGTCCGCTCCTTTACCCTGCACATCGTACCCGATCTTCGGGAACAGAATGTGCGCGACTTCATAGGTGATGGCTTGTTTTTGCGAAGGTGACAGGGTGAAATACCGGTCCAAATAGGTTTTCAATAAATCCCATTCCTTCTTCTGAAAAGCATGAAGGGTAAGGGACTCCTCTGAAAAAGGCTCTAAATCTCTACTATCCATCTCTTTTTCCAGCTTCGTCGTCTTTTTACGTTGGTGCCCATCAAAGACCACAAGTGTACCAGCCATGATATCTCCGAGCCGCTTATGCTTCTTGTGTGAGAAGACCATGACGATGCCCACCATATAATAAATTGGAAGCATATCAATGGCACGGAGAAGATTACGAATGAGAATGGACAGCGTAGTGGGACTTCCACCTTGATCATCCACCACCCGAATGCCGATCAACCTTTTCCCTAATGTCTTCCCTGCAGCAAGCCATTCACATAGAAAGAAGTATCCCCAATTCAACACAAACGCGATCACGATGAGAATGGCATAGAACGTGTCGCTTCTATTCGTAAAGAACGTATCCATATTCTCTTGAGTAAACACCACAATGGCCAACAACCCGACCTGCATCAACGTAATGAGAGCTTGATCAATCAGCAGGGCAGCTGCCCGACTTCCGAGCCCCGCCAGACGCACCTGCACTCTGACATGCTCAGGCGTATCAATATCCCACACTTCACGACTCATCGACATCCCCCTCCCTGTAATAAAAAACAGTTTCTTTCTATCATCAGCTTCTTTATAATGAAATTAAAATGTAAAATTCTTGCATACAAAAGGTGAGTTTTGATGAACTATAAATCTTTTATCAAGCAGCATAGGCAGGAGTGGAAACAGTTAGAAGAACTTCTCGAAGTCCTACATAAGAAGAAAGCCTCTCCCGCTTCGATTGAAGCCTTCCAACGCCTGTACCAGAAGGCCGCACAGCACTTATCATTCAGCCAAACCTACTTCCCGGGCGATGAGGTCACAATCTATTTGAACAACCTCGTCTCGAAAGCCCACAACACCCTTTATCAAGATCGGGTATCGAATATCGGGCAACTGAAGCAATTCTTCGGAACGACCTTTATCAAAATTTTCGTGGAGCAGTGGAAGTTCGTGCTGGCAGCTATGCTCCTTTTCGTACTTGGTGGAGCAGCCGCCTTTCTCGCCGTCTCACAAGATGTGATGAACGTCTATTCCGTCCTTCCTGAATCGATGGCGCAGAATTTCGACCCGGAAAGCCTCGGCCAGTCGGACGGAGCGGTCAACTCTTCGATTATGAGTGCAGAGATTATGACCAATAACATCCGCGTCGCCTTTCTCGCTTTTGCTGGTGGCATCACGTTCGGTCTATTGACGGTTTATGTATTGATCTTCAACGGAATCATCATCGGTGGCATCGCCGCCATGTATATGCACGCCGGCAAATCGTATGAGTTCTGGGCATACATTGTGCCTCATGGTGTCATTGAGCTGACGGCGATCTTCATTGCGGGAGGAGCCGGCCTGTTAACGGGCTACAAGCTGTTCGTCCCAGGCAATCGTTCCCGGGCCGTGCAATTAAAGGAACAGGCGTTACGTTCTGTCATCTTACTGATCGGCACGCTGCCGATGTTTATCATCGCTGGGTTGATTGAAGGCTTCATCACACCGGCAGCGATTTCTCTTGAAGCGAAATATGCGGTTGCCTTTGTGACATTGATTGGTCTTGCGCTTTATATCGGCTTCGGTCAATACCGTCGACTTCAAAGGACGTGACGGGTACAGATATTACAAAATATCCCACATGACCGCTGAGCTTCCATTACTTTGAGATGTAGTACTAGGACACTTGGAGTATAGCGTAAAAGGAATTGTGGACAACGGTTCTGTTTCCACTCATGGCGCAGCGGACTCCTCAAACAGCGAGACTCCTGTGGGATAAAGGTACAGCGTGAGACCCCGGAAGGCGTAAGCCTGAGGAGGCTCACGGTACCCCACGGAAAGCGAGTTGTTTGAGGAGCCCGCTGCATACTCAACTAGAGTTAGATTAACCCTTGGTTCAAGATGTCGATATAGCGTGTCACGGCGGTTACGGCTAACCTGTCCTCGGGGGCTTCGATCATTTGGATGCCCTGCTTCTCCCACTTTCTCACTTCTTTCGTTTTATCCATCTGCTGCTTCTGTGCCATACTTTTGACTATCGCTTCTTTCGTCGTTCCTGGGAATTGTTTTCCCTTTTGGATCGTCGTTTGATCCTCAATGCCGAGCATGAGGAACATGTGCTTTCGTCTTAGACGTTGAAGGTAGAACATGTTCCCTTCTTCGTGAACGAGCGTATTCACATCGCTGAACAATAGGAGAAGGCTTCGCTTTTTCTGAGCGGTTTCAATCTTTTGAAAAAGGGCGGAATAGTTGGATTCGGCCTGGCTGGCTTTCAAGCTGTACACTTGCTGCAGAATGGTTTGAAGGTGCTGCATCCCTTTCGCCGGTGGGATATACACCTCTACTTCCCTGGAAAAGGCAATGACGGATACCGCATCCCCTTTCTTAAGTGCCGCTGTCGCAACCGTAACAGCTGCTTCGAGGGCACGGTCAAGCCGGTTCCCCTTTTCCAGAGATACGCCCATCATACGCCCGCAATCGATCATCAGTGTAATGTATTTCCCGTGTTCAGGTTCGTATTCGTTCGTCATCAATTCTTGCAGCTTAGCCGTCTGGCGCCAGTTGATCAGCCTTAAATCATCACCAACGACATAGTTCCTGATTTTCGAAAACTCTCCTGATCCTTGCTTGCGTTTGCGGACGCGACTTCCTTCGTACAGTAAATAACGCTGAGCATCTTCTAAGAACTGCCGACTCTCTGTTAAATCAGGAATGACGCGCAGGCGACTCTCCTCATTAACTTTCATCTGCTTTTCCCACAATCCGTATTTGGATCGATAACGCACAAATAACGATTCCAACGTGTAATCCCCTCGTTCCTTCGCAACATATGGGATGGAGAGCGTTACTTTTTTGTCAGAAGGAATGCGCTCTCGAATGGGAAAGGGATTTGAAAATGACGTCGGGAACTGATCGATGACTTGGATGTCCGCTTCATAATCAGACGGATTATAAAACGAGACGGTCATCTCAGACTCAAGCCCCCGCTCCACCTCTTCCTCGATTTCTCTATGAATCTGCCATTGCTTTTTGCTGGGCGATAGACCTAAGTCGAACAGGCTGACGACCAGCACTCCGAGGTTCATAGCGAGCAAAGTGAACCAGGAAGTCCCGAGTGCGGCGAGAGCTGTCGACAGGACGGACACCACAACCATCAAAAGAAGCAGCCGTTGTGTCGGAAGGATCCCTTTATCGCGGAACAGGAACAGATCCCACAAGGCCTTGAATGACTTGGTCATGTGTCGATCCCTCCAGTTCCATGTGTGGAGAAAGTATGATTCGATGACGCAGCGCCGGCACGGACACTACCTTCACGTCGTCCGGGGTGACATAGTCACGATCATTCAAGTAAGCCCAGGCTTTCGACGCGCGGGCAATGGCGATTCCAGCCCTCGTACTTGCTCCGTAACGAATCGATTCGGAATCCCTCGTCTTTCGAACGATCGACATCATATATTCATAGACCGACGACTCGATCGTCACTTCCTCTATTTCCCGGGCAATCGCCATAAACGTTTCTATATCCATCACGGCGGAGGTTTGTGCCGATTTGTTCGAGGACTCAACGGCTTGTCTCAGAACATAAACTTCTTCTTCAAATTCTGGAAAATCCACATGCAGCTTGAATAAGAATCGGTCCTGTTGTGCTTCAGGAAGCATGTAAGTACCCTCTGACTCTATCGGGTTCTGAGTCGCCACTACAAAAAATGGATCTGGCAGTGGGTAGGTATCTCCCTGGATCGTCAGCTGCTTTTCCTCCATCGCCTCGAGCAGGGCTGCCTGTGTCTTAGCAGGGGTTCGGTTGATTTCGTCAGCTAGTAAGACATTGGTGAAAACAGGGCCTTTCAGCGTCTCAAAGCTTCCTGATTTCATGTTATAAATCATGCTCCCTGTAATGTCACTCGGCAGCAGGTCAGGCGTGAATTGGATCCTCTTGAAGTCTCCGCCAAGCAAGGTGGCAAGCGTACGGACCATCTGGGTTTTCCCCGTTCCCGGAACACCTTCCAACAGAACATGTCCCCCAACGAAGATGGATGACAGCATCAGCTTCATGTTGCGCGTCTGACCGATGATCCGTTTTTCATATTGGTTCATTAATTGTGATAGTTGTTCATTCAATCTCCCTGCACCTCTTTTCTAAGATCGTCGAGCTTCTTGCTCCATTTCAAATAATCGGTCTTACGCATCGACTGCAGATCATCCAGACCGTGCGTATAAGACCTCCATCGCTTCTGCTCATCTTCTGTCTGGAATTTGGCTATGGATTCTCGAACTTCCTGCCAACTTTCCTTCATCCCGATTCCATAGCGTTTATAAAGCAGTGAGCGCAGATATTCCTCCTGAATGCGAATGGACTCTTGATAGAATCCACCCCTTATATACCAGGCAGACAAAGCATGAAGCCGCTCATCTCCAAGCCTCACCGTATGTTCTCTCGGCGTAAAGACCGGACCGAACCGCTTCCCTTTCATCCATAACCAAAGAACAGCCAGGATGATCAACTGCAGGGCGAAGACAAGGATCCACTTCGGATAGATTGTCAGAACGGTCGGAACATTTTCAGAACCATGTATGTATTCATCGAATAGAACACGGCCAGCGTCTACGTCCTTCAACAGCTGGTCGATCAGATAAGCATGATCTTCGTTGAGAATCGTACCGTTAGCGGCCCAGCCGGGGTTCATGGAAACGATCAGCTTCCCTTCCCCGTAGGATCGTTGAATCGCCAAAGGACCTTGTCCGTCCTCGAGAAGCACTTCATCTTCCTCACCTGGGACAAGTCTGAACGTCTGTTCCACAATGGCACGGTAAGATTCACCAAACCCTGTGACCGTCACTGGACCATCCTGCCCCATGGCAGGAACGGATCTCGTTCCGAATGAACCTGTTGGATTCTGTTTCATAAAAACAATCGTGTTCCCGCGCTCCATCCAGGCTGTATAGGCGTTCGATTCTTCCGTCGTCAGCGTGTAGTAAGGCTCTACCATGAATAATGCAGACTGCTGCTGATCAGGCAGCACATCCGGCGCTTGGCGCCACCTGCTCATGTCACGCTCAAAAGAAGCGAACTCATACAACGCCTTCACACCGGTCGGGGAAGGGGATGAGGACAAGTAAGGCGGATAACTTTCCGGCTGTCTGGAAGAAGACAGCACAGCCCCCACAAGTAATACGAACAGACCGAGTGCGATGAAGAGCCATGTTTTCTTATTGCTTTTCATAGACATCCTCCCTTTCCGTCCGGATGAGGGAGTGCACTTTTTCATCAAACAAGCGAAAGGGTTCTTCGCTGATGTTCCGGCTTCCGTAGGTGACCTGGTCGAAGAAGACCGCTAATTCATGGAAGTCTTTCGCCAAGGAACGATCGACTTTGGACAGCTCCTCTACATAGTCACCGTTCGATTTCCACACCTGTGCCGAGACGTATCCTTGGTCATTGAAGTTGAGGAGGAGAGCAAGGAAACCGTGCCTGACCGCTTCCTTGAGATTTCCTTTTTGACGCATGGACTCCGCCTCTTGTAAGTGCTCTTCATACGTCCATTCCAAGTGGCTGCTGTGGCTGAGTGGGTTACTCTCCTTCAATGCCTTCTGACGCTTGGTCGACTGTGTCAGCCTGAACGCAAGGAACAGCAGTAATCCCACTCCAACAATCCCGAACAAGTAAATCAAGCCTTCAACTTGTGGAGAGTTGATGCTTGTATTCGGGAAAATACTTTCGAGCAATCCTTCCAGCCACTCTTTGATCGCTTCACGAATCGAATCGAGTGGCCCTTCCTCTACATCGTAATACGCCTGGTATTCCTCCTGATTCAGAATCTCTTCGATTTGTTTTTTTGCATCTGTCTCGTTACTCATCGAAATCACTGATCCGTGGACGAAGCAGCCGGTTCTTCATCCGTTTTGTAGGAAGAAATCATGTCCTGCAAATCACTAGCCTCATTACGTGTACGAAGATCCGCATATTTCACGGCATAACCGACCATCAACACCATCGTCGTAATGATCGTCGAAATATTCATGAGTACCGTAGAAAGCACGCTCGTTCCAAGAAGTAAGGACGAAACTCCATCGAATAGGAAAATGACGAGCAGGTTGATGACACCAAGAACGATAAAGAAACCGAATGTCGCCCAGAAGCGTCCCTTCGTCAGTTTCCAACTTCTTGAAAATCCAGGAGCTACTTTTTCAAAGGTAGTTGCTGCAAAGTACATGCCAAGTTTGATGGCAAAATAAGCCCCTAGTATGAGGAAGGCAATCAGGATGAAGATGATCATCACAACGGACACCGCGCCACTACCGGTTGTGACTGTGCCGAATCCTCCTATCAAAATGGCAAACACACCGATGAACACAAAGATCCCCATAAGCAGGCCGAAGAGCAAGGTGCTTCCGAATAATGGCCAGAATCTTGAGAAGGCAAGCTTGATCACTTCGGATACCGACCAAGACTCATTCTTCAAGCCACGTGTCGTTCCGATCAAGATGGCGGCGTGCGCCATTGGAATCAGCACAGCAGCTGCGATTGTCGTCAGCGCAATGTATAAAAATTCCGCTCCACTGCCCATCGACTCAAGGACAAACTGCTGAACCCCCGTCGATTCCGCAGTCGTGTTGAGCGTCTGCATAAATCCACCGCTCGAATCTCCCTGAAAGAAGCTCGCTCCACCTAAAAATAAGAATATGTAATTGATCAGAAACCCTGGGCCCATCAATAGAAGAAGAATGAGGAAATAGGATTTGAAATGTGCTTTCGTTAACCGGAAGGTCTTATCCAGGTTCTCCCCGACCGACCTCGGCTGCGTTTTGATCTGTTCCATACGTTCACGTCCTTTCGATTTCTATAGAGTCATTTTACCACGTTTACTCCTAAACTTTTACAAAATACGTCAATTTTATATAATAGAAAGTGCCATCTATTACTCTGTGAAAGGAATGATGTCATGATTGATAAGCCACGCAACGCCCCGCTGTCCCTACTTGTAATGGAGAGCCTCTTTCTCCGAACTGACCTTTCCTCCACCGAACAAAGCTACTATTGTGATTTGAAGAAGGGATCCGAAGGAGAGCAGCACTTCGACGAGCTGCTGAACACAGCGGCAAACGAGCATACCGTCACACTCCACGACTTGCTGTTTGAAAGTAACCGAACTCTTTTTCAGATTGATACCCTTCTCATCACTGGAGAAACCGTCCACTTATTTGAAATCAAGAATTATGAAGGAGACCAACTCTTCTTTGAAGGAAAGTTCTTCAGAATGCCTAAAGTCGAAATCCTCAACCCTCTTCACCAGATCAACCGCGCCGAGTCTCTATTTTTACGAATGATGAAAAAGTACGGGTTCTCGCAAAACGTTCAGGGACACGTAATCTTCGTGAACCCCGCATTCACTTTGTATCAATCTCCACTCAACACCCCGATCATTCACCCGACACAGCTTCATTCTTTTCTAGCTGGCATCTCGCAGCCCACGACTCCCCTCCGTTCAAGAGATTTAAAATTAGCCGACAAGCTCCTTTCCCTGCACACTTCCACCCCACCCTTAAAAGGTATTCCGATGTATGACTTTGAATCACTGAAAAAAGGAGTCTTCTGCCCTGCCTGTCATTCTTTTAGTCTTTACGTAGAAGGGCATTCGTGCATGTGCGAGGTCTGTGGAGAGATAGAGCCTTTGAAAGATATGATTGTACGGATGACCGTTGAAGTGAAGACCCTTTTCCCGAAAACAAAGCTGACGACTGAACGGATGGATCAGTGGTGCAATGGAATGGTCAGCAGAAAAAGAATTCAAAAGGTGCTGAATGAGCATTTTACTAAAAAAGGAATTAAAAAAGGAGCCTATTACGAGTGAGGTAAGATAGCTGAGGCTTTATCTACGTTTCTAGTTCTGTGTTGAGGCTGGAAGGTGATGGTCTTGTTTTTATCTACGTTTGGGGCACGCGGCTGTGGTGAAACGTAGATTATATCGTTTTTATCTACGTTTGAGGCTCGCGGCTGTGGTGAAACGTCGATTATATCGTTTTTATCTACGTTTGAGGCTCGTGGCTGAAGTGAAACGTCGATTATATCGTTTTTATCTACGTTCGAGGCTCGTGGCTGAAGTGAAACGTCGATTATATCGTTTTCATCTACGTTCGAGGCTCGCGGCTGTGGTGAAACGTCGATTATATCGTTTTTATCTACGTTTGAGGCTCGCGGCTGTGGTGAAACGTCGATTATATTATTTTTATCTACCTTTTGGCTTCACAACAGAATAGAAACGTCGATGATCATCCACCTCGCCCCCCCATCTTCTAAAACAAACAAAAAACAGCAGGAAGCCATCCGACTCCCTGCTGCCCTTCTTATGATTTTCCTAGTCTAGTGAAGTAATTGCCTATTGTCTCGATGCCCTTTTCGAAATTCTCTAAATGGAAGTGCTCGTTCGGGGCATGCAGATTCTCGGATGGCAGTCCGAAGCCCATGAGGACGACCGGCGAGTTCAATACGCGGCCGAACACTTCGACGATCGGAATCGAGCCTCCTTCTTTCGGGAACAGAGGGCGGACGCCGTAGACTTCTTCGTAAGCGTCGGCAGCAATTTGAAGCTTTTCGTTACTCGAATCCATCGCCACAGGATTCGCTTGAATGTATTTATGAAGAGATACTCGTGTGCCTGTCGGCTGGTGTTTTTCGACGTGACGCTGGATCGCTTCATAAATGTGCGTTGGATTCTGGTCTCCTACAAGACGACAGCTGATTTTTGCACTGGCTTCTTTCGGGACAATCGTTTTCAGTCCTTCGCCTTGGAAGCCGCCTGTGATGCCGTTCACTTCGAGTGTCGGGCGGATCCCGACACGTTCGTTGAAGGTGAATCCTTCCTCTCCATATAGATCATCAAGATCCAAATCACGCTTCGTACGTTCTTCGTCAAAAGGAATTTCGGCCACTTCTTCACGAAGGGCCTCGGTTAACTCCGGAACCCCGTCATAAAAACCGTCCACGGCAACTTGTCCATTTTCGTGCCTCATTGAATCAAGCAGCTGGACGAGGGCATGAATGGAGTTCGGCACCCCGCCACCGTACGTGCCTGAGTGAAGATCGGAATTGGCCGTCTTCACCTGCAGCTCCATCGCAAGGGCGCCACGCAGTGATGTACAGATCGCAGGCAATCCTTTTTCAATAAATGACGTATCACTGATGACGACCGCATCGTTTGAAAGCTTCTCTTCATTCTGTTCGATAAATGGAACAAGGTTCGGGCTTGCTACCTCTTCTTCCCCTTCGATGCAAAACTTCACGTTAACCGGAAGGGTTCCATTCTGTTTCATTAAAAGTTCCACCGCTTTGATATGAAGGAAGAGCTGTCCTTTGTCATCCGTCGCTCCCCGGGCAAAAATCTTACCGTCTCGGACGACAGGTTCGAATGGAGGCGTCTCCCACAAATCCAATGGATCCGCCGGCTGCACATCATAGTGCCCATAGACGAGAACCGTCGGCTTGCCCTCTGCATGAAGCCAGTCTCCGTACACGATGGGGTGTCCTTCTGTCTCTATGATTTCAACATTCTCCATACCGATGCTCTTCAAGGACTCAGCAACCCAATTGGCTCCTGTCTGCACATCTCCCTTATGCTCAGATAAGGCCGAGATGCTCGGAATTCTCAGAAACTCAATGAGTTCTTCCAGCATTTGATCTCTATGTAACGCCACTAATTCTTTCATCATCCACACTCCTTTATTAAAAGTATAACACTTACCTCTCCACACCCGGGAGACTCCGCTCCACCGCCATCGGCTCCACCACGATCTGGTAGTCACGGTATCCTTTTTCATCTAATAGACCCCTTGCTGCCTCCTTCAGCTCCGGGCTCAGTGTGCGGTAGTCTTCTGATGAGCCCACAATCTGAATGATAAGCTGTCTTTCTGACTCTGTGACCCCGACATTAATGTTCGTGTACCCCGATTGATTCAATCGATCGTAAACGAGTTCGTGAATCCGAGGAGCATCTTCCTGATCCGAAACCGTTGGCTGTGATAAATAGATCGATCCAACCATTAAAAACGCGACCAGTGACGCGACAGCTCCAGCAATCTTATACACTTTCTTTTTAGTTTCAGCTCGGCGCAATCTGTCCTCCACGCGGAACAGGATTTCATCCACATCCTGTCCAGTGTCTTGTCCTTGTAACCATTGCTCTAATTGGGTCATCTTCTTCCGTTGTTCCTCTTCCAGAACAATTCCCTTTACTTCATCCTCAGAAAAATGCCATTCATGCACAATCTGAGTTTCAGAGAGGTGAATCATGTACGTAAGCAGCACCAGGACCTGCGCATCTTCATCGAGTTCTTGTCGTAGTCTGGGGTAAGGGTTTACTCCTTTTCTTGCAGCCTCTATGAGAATGTCTTCTATAATTTCTTTTGCTTTGACAGTGTCATAACCCAAACAAAGAACCAGTTGATACATCAATCGAACATCGGTGCTTTGAATACCAAGCCTCATGACCATCCCTCCTGTTCTTCTATTCCTCCAACACCCTCAATCTATTCGATTTTGATAAAAGAAAAACCCTTTGGCAGACCTACCAAAGGGTTTGATTTCAATCTATTAAGGTAATTGAGTACTACCCATCAAGAAACGATCACATTCACGTGCAACGCCTCGTCCTTCGTTGATGGCCCACACAATCAAACTCTGACCGCGGCGCATGTCGCCTGCAGCGAACACACCGTCTAAGTTCGTTGTATATTTTTCAAATTGAGCAGCAACGTTGGAACGGACGGTCGTTTCCACGCCCATTTTCTCGATCAAATCTTGTTCAGGTCCTTCGAAACCGATTGCCAGAAGCACAAGGTCTGCTTCCCATACTTTCTCGGTTCCTGGGATTTCTGTACGTACTTTGTTGCCTTTTTCATCGTAAGAAAGGGCAACATCAATTGTATGCACTTCTTTAATTCTTCCGTTCTCATCGCCTACGAATTTCTTCGTCATGACGGCATAAGCACGAGGGTCTTTCTCGAATTTCGCTTCTGCTTCTTTCTGACCGTACTCGACACGGTGAATGACCGGGTACTGCGGCCATGGGTTCACTTCGTTATCACGAGTGGAACCTTTTTTGTCGTAAATATCGAACTGGACAAGGCTCTTACATTCGTGACGCATCGAAGTAGCCATACAGTCCGTTCCAGTATCTCCTCCACCGATGACGATGACATTCTTGTCTTTGGCGCTAATGTAATCTCCATCCTGGTGGTTGGAATCAAGCAAGCTCTTCGTATTCGAGTGAAGGAAGTCCATCGCATAGTGGATACCTTTCAGGCTGCGGCCATCAACCCCGATGTTACGCGGCACTGTCGCTCCTCCACAAAGGATGACAGAATCGTATTCCTCCTGAAGACGGGAAACCGGGTAGTTACGTCCGACTTCTGTATTCGTCTGGAAACGAATGCCCTCTTCTTTCAAGATATTCACACGACGCTCTACAACGGAGTAAGGAAGCTTCATTTCAGGAATTCCGTACGTTAACAATCCGCCGACGCGGTCGTTACGTTCGTAAACGGTAACCGAGTGACCCGCTTTATTCAGCTGAGCTGCTGCAGCAAGTCCTGCCGGTCCTGAACCGACAACGGCGACCCGCTTACCTGTGCGGATTTCCGGAGGCTGCGGAACGACCCAGCCTTCCTCGAACCCTTTTTCAATAATCGAACGCTCTACGCTGCGGATCGCAACGGCTGGTTCGTTGATTCCAAGAACACAAGCCCCTTCACACGGTGCTGGACACGCAAAGCCCGTGAACTCAGGGAAGTTGTTCATTTCGTGTTCCTTCTCAAGGGCTTCTTTCCACCTGCCTTGATATACTAAGTCATTCCACTCTGGAATCAGGTGATAGACCGGACAGCCGGTTGTCACCCCATTAATCTCCATTCCGGAATGGCAAGTCGGAACGCCGCAGTCCATGCAGCGCGCTCCTTGCTTCTGTACTTCCTCATCCGAAAGGGGAAGTGTGTAGTCTTCCCAGTCTTGAACTCGCTGGGCCGGATCTCGTTCTTTGATCGCTTGACGTTCGTACTCCATAAATCCAGTCGACTTTCCCATACAATCGCTCCTTCCGATGTTATTTCACGGTTTCAACCGGTTTGTTTCGCTCTTCAAATGCTGTCATTTCTGCATCGAATTTACCTAAACCATCGTCCTTGAGACGCTGGATGCGTTCCTGCATCGCTAAGTAGTCACGCGGAATGACGCGGACGAATTTCTTGACGTATTCATTCCATTGACCCAAGATACGCTGCCCCAGTGGACTGTTTGTGTATTCGACGTGTTTTTCTATCATGTTATAAAGGTCCTGCATCTCTTCACTGTCTGTCAGCTGTTGGAGATGGACAAGTTCCTTGTTGCATTTCGTATCAAATGACTGGCCGGTTTCATCCAGCACATAAGCTACGCCTCCGGACATACCGGCTGCAAAGTTACGTCCTGTGCCGCCAAGTACGACGACCTTACCACCTGTCATATATTCACACCCGTGATCTCCCACGCCTTCGACGACTACTTCTGCGCCACTGTTACGCACACAGAAACGTTCTCCAGCAAGACCATTGATGTAAGCTTCTCCGGCAGATGCTCCGTAAAATGCCACGTTACCGATGATTGTGTTCTCTTCCGGCTTGAAGGAAGACCTCGGTGATGGATGAACGATGATCTTACCACCAGACAATCCTTTTCCGACGTAATCATTGGAATCTCCGACAAGACGCAGCGTCATCCCTTTAGGAATGAAGGCTCCGAAGCTTTGACCGGCAGAACCTTTGAACTTCAAGTTGATCGTATCCTCAGGAAGTCCTTTTTCACCCCAACGGCGGGTAATTTCGCTTCCGAGAATCGTCCCCGTTACACGGTGAATGTTACGGATCGAGCCTGTGCTTTCCACACGCTCTCCTGTTTCGATGGCGTTTTTGCAAAGCGGGATCAGCTCTTCTACGTCCAACGTCTTATCTAAGCCGTGGTCCTGTTTACGTGTCGCATAGCGGCCGTAATCTGCTGGTACATCAGGCTGATAAAGCAAGGCTGAGAGGTCGACCCCTTTGGCCTTCCAATGATCGACGGCATCGTTTGCTTCCAACACGTCCGTACGACCAATCATTTCGTTCACCGTACGGAACCCAAGTTCAGCCATCAGCTCACGCGCTTCTTGTGCGATGAATCGCATGAAGTTCTCAAGGTGATCGGCTTCGCCTGTGAATTTCTTACGCAGCTCCGGATCCTGTGTCGCGACTCCAACCGGGCAAGTGTTCAAGTGGCAGACACGCATCATGACGCATCCCAGAACAACGAGTGGTGCAGTGGAGAAACCATATTCTTCTGCGCCAAGTAATGAAGCGACTACGACGTCACGGCCTGTCATCATCTTCCCGTCTGTCTCTACGACGATTCGGTCACGAAGACGGTCCAGGACAAGGGTCTGGTGCGTCTCGGCTAAGCCGATTTCCCAAGGTAGACCCGTGTGCTTAATACTTGTACGCGGAGCAGCACCTGTACCTCCGTCATATCCACTGATCAGTACCAGATCTGCGCGTCCCTTCGCAACACCTGCGGCAATGGTTCCGACACCGACAGCTGATACCAATTTAACCGAAATACGCGCTTTCGGATTGGCGTTTTTCAAGTTATAGATCAATTCAGCCAAGTCCTCAATCGAATAAATATCGTGGTGAGGAGGTGGTGAGATCAGTTCTACACCAGGTGTAGAGCCACGGACTTCCGCTACCCATGGGTACACTTTCTTACCAGGAAGGTGTCCACCTTCACCAGGTTTCGCCCCTTGCGCCACTTTAATTTGAATTTCATCTGCGTTCACAAGGTAGTGACTGGATACACCGAAACGACCTGAAGCTACCTGTTTGATGGCACTGCGCTTCGAGTCTCCGTTCTCTTCCGGTGTGAAACGGCTCGCATCTTCCCCACCTTCACCGGAGTTACTTCGGCCACCGATTCGGTTCATCGCAACAGCCAGTGCTTCGTGTGCTTCCTGACTGATTGAACCGTACGACATCGCACCCGTTTTAAAACGGCGGGTAATGTCTTCAATCGGTTCTACTTCTTCTATAGGAATAGATGGACGTTTCTTGAACTTAAGCAGGCCTCTTAAAGACTGAAGGTTCTGCTTCTCGTCTGTCAGCATCTTCGAATACGATTTGAAAAGATCATAGTCGTTGCTTCGGCAAGCGTGCTGAAGCGTCGCAATCGTTTGTGGATTGTATTGGTGATCTTCTCCGTTTTTACGGTACTGATAGTCGTCTCCAGCTTCCAGCGTACGGTTCCCGCCACGTGTTTTGCTGAACGCCACTTCATGACGCATCAAGACTTCTTTTTCAATAATGTCGAGACCTATACCACCGAGTCGGGATGATGTACGAGTGAAGTACTGGTCAATGACATCCTGACGAATACCGACAGCTTCAAAGATCTGCGCACCGCGGTAACTTTGAATCGTGGATATCCCCATCTTCGAAAGAACTTTAATGATTCCGTCTGTCGCCGCTTTTACATACGTATCGACAGCCTCTTCAAGCGATTCGACCGGCAGATTTCCAAGGTTGATCTGCTCACGGAACGTTTCATAAGCAAGATAAGGGTTGATCCCCTCTGCCCCGTACCCAAGAAGCGTAGCGAAGTGATGTACTTCCCTTGCTTCTCCTGATTCGATCAGGATGCTTACTTTCGTACGCGTTCCCTGACGAATGAGGTGGTGGTGCAGGCCGGAAACCGCAAGTAGAGCTGGAATGCCAGCCTTATCTTTGCTGACGCCACGGTCTGAAAGAATCAGGAGTACCGAATCGTCTTCAATTGCCTTGTCGGCTTCTTCACAAATTCGATCCATAGCCGGCTTCAGCTGATTTTCTTCAGCATCAAATAAAGTAGAGATGGTAACGGCTTTAAATCCATCGATATTCTGCTGACGCAGCTTCTCAAGCTCCTCGTTTTTCAGTACAGGCGTCTGCAATCGAATCTGACGACAGCTTTCAGGCTTCGGATCTACTAAATTGCCCTCTGCTCCGATTGTCGTTTCGACCATCGTGATGAGCTTTTCACGGATGGCATCGATCGGCGGGTTCGTTACTTGGGCGAAGAGCTGCTTGAAGTAGCTGTATAAAAGCTGAGGCTTTTTAGACAGTACAGCAAGTGGAGAATCGTATCCCATTGAACCGACAGGGTCTTTCTTATCTGTAACCATCGGCATCAAAATACGGTTCAGTTCTTCAGTCGTATAGCCGAACGCAAGCTGCTGCTCTACCAGATCTTCGGCAGGACGGAATGTTTCGTCTGCTTCCGGCAGATCACCAAGTTCAAACTTGTTATCTTCCAACCAGTCATCGTATGGATGCTCACGTGCAATCTGCAACTTGATTTCTTCATCTGGAATGATCTTGCCCTGCTCTAAGTCGACAAGGAGCATCTTCCCAGGGTGAAGGCGGTCTTTATATAGAATGTCATCGGCAAAGATATCAAGCGCTCCTACTTCTGAGCCAAGCACAATCATGCCGTCTTTTGTTACATAATAACGAGCGGGTCTCAGACCATTTCGGTCAAGACAAGCACCGATTTGTTTACCATTTGTATAAGCCAGTGCTGCCGGTCCATCCCACGGCTCCATAAGACAACTGTGATATTCGTAGAAGTTCTTCTTGTCTTCTTGGATCGTTTCATCGTTCGACCAAGGCTCCGGCACCATCATCATAGCCGTGTGCGAAAGCGAACGACCAGAGAGGTGAAGAAATTCAAAGGCATTATCAAACATAGAAGAATCACTACCGTTGTCATCAATGACAGGCAGAATCTTCTTCAAATCTTCCTCGCTGAAGTATTCAGATGAGCAAAGCTCCTGGCGTGCTCTCATCCAGTTTACATTGCCTCGTAATGTATTAAATTCACCATTATGAATCGTATAACGGTTCGGGTGTGACCGTTTCCAGCTCGGGAAAGTGTTTGTACTAAAACGGGAGTGCACTAAAGCGAGGGCCGTTTTAAAGTCCGGGTGATTTAGATCAATATAGAAGGAATCCAATTGCTCCGGAATCAACATCCCTTTGTAGACAATCGTTGATGTCGACAAGCTGCAAATATAAAAATCATCGTACCCATCTTGATTTGAAATTTCCTGTTCTGCGCGTTTGCGGATAATGTATAAACGACGTTCAAGCTCCATTTGCGTGTTCACATTTTCAGATGGAGCAATAAACGCCTGACGGATGAAAGGCTTCGTTTTCTTCGCATCGTTACCGACGAACGAATCGTTGATCGGTACTGTACGCCAGCCGAGGAACTTCTGTCCTTCTTCCTCTACGATGTTCTCAAACAATCGCTTGCAATCCATTCTTGTGTCATGATCTTCAGGCAGGAAGACCATTCCGACGCCATATTCCCCTTCTTCGGGAATCTCTATATCTTCTTTCTCACATTGGTTTTTAAAAAAGCGGTGTGGGATCTGAGTTAGAATCCCTGCCCCGTCCCCTGTACTGATGTCGGCGGATTGTCCACCGCGGTGCTCCAAGTTACAAAGGATCGTAACGGCATTTTCTACAATGCTGTGTGACTTCGTTCCATCAATATTGGCAAGTACACCAATTCCACATGCTTCGTGTTCTTGATCAGGATGATACAATCCCTGAGGAACTGGATATCCGTGTTTCTGCATAATCATTCCCCCTAGCAGTCTAGTCTTTCAAGGTTGCATACAAAAATTATAAAATTCCGTCTTTTCAGTTTTTTACTAGTATATCACGAAAAAACCATGTAATCACGCCTCTCATGCGCTTGAGAAAGATTATCCGCGCCCTCTACAAACACCAAAACGCTTATAAATCGACCATGTAAGCGCCATCAATAAACGTTAAACTTTTTTGAAAATTTTCTACTGAATCAATCGTAACGCATCGAATTATGTATAAAATAATAGTTTTGATGAATGAATATGCAACTGAATAATAGAAAAACTCCCCTGAAAAACAGGGAAGTTTATTTAAGCCGTCTTTCTTTTTTCATCGGATTTCTTACGGTGATGAATGACATTGAGTTCCGCCCCGATCATTAGAATCATCCCCGTCAGGAAGAACCAAAGCATGAGCACAATGATTCCACCCAGGCTTCCGTAAGTCGCCGAGTAGTTTCCGAAGTTACTGACATAGAAAGAAAAGGCAAGGGAAATCAACTGCCAAAGCACGGCCGTCAATATCGCACCAGGCCATATATGTTTGAAGGGAATCGACTTATTCGGTGCAAATCGATAGAGGGACAGTAATATTGCCCCCATGACGAGCACACTGATCACCCAGCGTAACAACTGAAATAAAATGACCGTCTGAGAAGGAAGGTTCACCGTACGATTAATGAAATCTATGATGACATCTCCGAACACCGGTAACGCCAACGCCACAACAATCGCGACAATCATCCCTAAAGTCAGACCAATAGATAGGAGTCGAACTTTAATAAAGGAACGTGTTTCCTCCACGTGATAGGCGAGATTGGCAGATTGAATGAAAGCATTGATTCCACTCGATGCGGACCAGATCGTACCGAGGATTCCGATCGTTAGCAATCCGCCTTTCGGTTCCTCGACGAGGGAGACGATATTCTCCCTGAAGATTTCAGCGGTTTCTGCCGGTATCACATTGCTGAGAGCATTGATTGCCGTCTCCGCTTCAATATTCATATATGGCAGAATAGACAATAACAAAATAAGCATCGGAACAACGGCAAGCAAATAATAATAGGCCTGTGCTGCCCCAAGCAGAGGGATATTATCTTTTTGGAATTCCGCGAACACCTCTTTTGCGTAATCAACCACTTTATTCAAAAAAACCATCCTTCCCTGTCTCCATCTCTACTTTTCTATCCCCTTTTTGTTCCCCCTTTAAGCATAGATCGGAACATTTTCAAATCCCCTATAGAAAACCCGGATGACGCATCGATGCATCACCCGGGTTTATTATATATTCTACTTACTATGAACAGATGACGGGCGGATATTATGATTCATTCGAAAAACATTATGAGGGTCATACTTCTGTTTCAACTCAAGCAGCTGTTCATAATTATCAGCATACGTTTTGCGAATCACGTGGTCTTCTGGATCAATCCCATTCAGATAGGCCGCTCCGTTAAAAGAGATCGGAGAGAACTTCTCGTAGAACGCTTCGATCCATTTGGCACAAGCTTCCTCCTGCTCGTCTTCATACATGATGTCCAGTAACAGAACATAACGGGCATCACGAATGGCAAAGGCATTGTCATCCGCAGGGATCCGGTTCATTTTTCCGTGTGTTTCCCATAACTGAAGCATCAAGTGGCCGGGGGCGATTTCTTTTTCTTTCAGGATACTCTGCCAGTTCTCTGGTGATAGTTCCGAAAAGAACAGGGAACTTCCTTTAAAGTTAGCCTGCTTAGGTACCATGGCATCCAGTTTTGATTGGAGCTGTGTATAAGGAACGACGCCTGATTGATCAGCAATCGGCACCGCCAGCTCACGCAATGGTTGGATCACTCTTTTCCCTTCTTCCACTTCACCAGCGTACATCCCTGCTACAATCATGACAGGTTTAAAGTGAAGGAATTCCGGGAGTTCTGGTAATGGAGGCAGATCCATCACGGTCACATTCAAGCTGATTTCATCAGGTGCGGTTTCCACAAACTGATCCAACTGTTGATAAATCTGATCGGCATCCTTCAAATCATACATCACATCAAGCGCCAAGACATTCGGTCCAACATCATGGAGACGAAATTCAAATTCAGTCACGACGCCAAAGTTACCTCCACCGCCACGGATCGCCCAGAAAAGATCCGAGTATTCATTCTCACTTACTTCGAGAACGGATCCATCTGCTGTTACGACTTTCGCTGCAGAGATGTTATCACACGAAAGCCCGTACTTTGCACGCAGATATCCTAAACCTCCCGCTAAAGCCAAACCGCCGATCCCGGTTTCTGAAACGGTTCCCGTCGGGGTTGCCAGGCCGAACTTCTGTGTTTCCGCATCGACATCAGACAGAAGCGCACCACCACCGACTTTAGCGGTCTTAGATTCCTCATCTACCGTGACGTGCCTCATTTCTGACAAGTCAATGAGCAGCCCACCTTCTGTCAGAGATGTACCACTCACATGGTGACCACCACCGCGGACAGAAATCTGCATGGCGTGTTCGTTGGCAAACTTTACAGCTTTTGATACGTCCCGCTCGTCCTTACACACCGCAATCGCGGCTGGCTGTTTTTTTACCGCCGCATTAAAAATCGCACGCGTCTCTTCGTAATTGGGGTGCCCGGGCAGAACGACTTTTCCGCTCATTTCGGATTGTAGTTGTTCAAACAATGTTTCACCACTCCTTTTTAAATCTCATTTCATATGTATAGTCCCAATCATAGAACTAAATACCTATATTACAATTTTCTTACAATCGTGACAAGGCAAAATCCTATACTTAAAATTTATTTTATATTGAGCACAAATGAAAACACCTAAGGGATCCCCTTAGGTGCTGCCTTAATTCATATATCGCAACAAGAAGCATTCGCTCGGCTCAAGTTCAAGCTTGAGCTCCCCGTTTCGTGCACGGAAAATCCGCTTCTTGTTTTCAAGGTGCTGCCATTTCCCTTTTTCCACTTGAAGCGTGACGTGATGCTTTTGACCAAGGCTTCGGTTGTATAAGTAGATGACCCGCTCATCGGTCGCCTTCTCACCAAAGGCATCAAGACCATTCGTTGTCGAGCGTTCGAATCCGTACACATCTTCATGAAGCTCATAAGACTTAAATTCACCCGTCCGCATCGACGTATGGGACTGTCTCCACTCCCCGATCTTCTTATACCATTGAAGGAGGTCTTTGTTTTCCCTGCCCCATGGATAGGGTTTCCGGTTATCCGGATCAGCACCTCCGCTTACGCCTGCTTCATCTCCATAATACAGTGACGGGACTCCCGGAAATGCATAGAGCCACAAGCTTAATGCTTTGATTTGGCGAAAGATCTGGTGTCGTTTATCCTCATCTGACCATTCGTCTGGAAGAAACCCTTCCAACATCGTATAAATGCGCTCCACATCGTGACTGGACAGCATATTCATTACAGAATAAAAGTAATGCCTCGGGTAGTGCTCGGCAAGGGTGGTCAGCGTCCGGTGTACGTACCTTGCATCTACTTCACCTCTCATAAAGTCAAGCATGATCCGGCGCAGCGGATAGTTCATGACCGAGTCGAGCACGCCACCCAAAAAGTAATCACGACGGTTACCGTAAGCCGTTTTGTTAGAGGCGTCTTCCCACACTTCACCCAGAAGCACACTTGAAGGATTGACCTTCTTCAACTGCCTGTAAATCTGACTGATGAGATCGTCGGTCAGTTCGTCGGCCACATCCAGTCTCCAATGGTGGATACCCGATTTCTGCCATGTCTTAATGACGCTGTCCTCATTGTGTACGAGGAAGCGCTGGTAATGGTCGTTCTCTTTGTTCAATGTCGGCAGTGTTCCGACACCCCACCAGGCGTCATATTCATCCGGATGGTGATGGAAGGAATACCAAGGATAGTAGGTAGATCCCTTCGATTGATACGCCCCTACAGAATCGTATTCTCCCTCACGATTAAAGTAGATGCTGTTACTTCCCGTGTGACTGAACACACCGTCGAGCATCACTTCGATTTTCTTTTTCTTCGCTTCTTTAATGAGCGTCTCCAAGTCTTCCTTCGTTCCAAGGAGCGGATCAACTTTGTGATAGTCTCCTGTGTCGTAACGGTGGTTACTTTCCGCTTCAAAAATTGGGTTCAAATAAAGGACTGTGACACCAAGTGATGCGATATAATCGAGTTTTTCAGTAATCCCGTTCAAATTCCCACCGAAGAAGTCCCACCGAATCACTTCTCCACGCTCATTCCGGATATAGACCGGATCATTTTCCCAATGAGCATGAATCAAGCTGGTTTTCGGTGCTTTGGACGGATCGACCTCCCCTGAGCTGTAAAAGCGATCCGGGAAGATTTGATACATCGTCGCATGCTTCCACCATCCAGGGGTTTCATAATCCGGATCGTAGACGGTGATCTGCCAGGAAGGAGGTACGTGGTCGTAGACCTTCCCCTCTCCGCTCTCCAAGATGTTTTCTCTTCCGTAATAAAGCGAATGGTCCGGGCAGACGACTTCAAAGTAATACCAAACAAGCTGAGGATCTGTCGGCATATGAAGCGTCGCCTCAAAGGAATTGTAATGATGCTCTTCGCTGTAAAGATCCATCTCTACCGTTCTTTCTTCATCGGTTCGATCTAAGATGTAGTGTAAAATGACGTGCTGAACGTCGAAATGAGTGTGGATATCAATCGTCAAGGAAACAGAGGAACCCTTCGGTGCAGCACCGAAAGGCTCCCTATACGCTTCCTCAAAGCTGTGGTGGTACATCTCTTTTTGTCTCACAGGAAAGGCCTCCTAAAACATCACTTTAGCGATTGCACTCGTTCAATCTGCCAGATATCACGGGCGTATTCCTGAATGGTCCGGTCACTCGAGAAGGCACCGGAATGAGCGATGTTCACTAAGCTCTTCGCATTCCATAGGCGTTTACGCTGGTAATCCTGACTGACTTTCTTTTGAATATGAACATAATCAGCAAAGTCTTTTAATACAAAGTATTCATCATTATGATGGATGAGTGCGTCATAAAGCTCCTGGAAATCCGTCTCTCCTTTCGAGAACGGACTGTAGTGCACGAGCTGGTCAAGAACGTTGCGGATTCGTTCGTCCTGCTCATACACCTCTCGTGACGAGTAGCCGCCACTACGGTAATACTCCAACACTTCATCAGAGCTTAATCCAAAGGTGTAGATGTTCTCATCACCAACGAAATCGTGAATTTCCACGTTGGCTCCGTCCATCGTACCAACTGTCAGGGCCCCGTTCATCATGAACTTCATGTTCCCGGTTCCGGAAGCTTCTTTACTTGCTGTGGAGATTTGCTCACTGACGTTGGCTGCAGGAATGATTTTCTCTGCCAATGATACAGAATAGTTCGGAAGGAACACGACTTTGATATACGGGTTCACATCCGCGTCGTTGTTGACGACATGTGCAATTCGATTGATCAACTGAATCACTTTCTTAGCAAAATGGTAGCCTGAGGCTGCTTTAGCTCCGAAGAAAAATGTGCGTGGGACGATTTCAAGCGTCGGGTCTGCTTTTAACTCATTGTATAAGTGCATAATATGAAGGGCATTCATCAATTGACGCTTGTAGCCATGCAGTCGCTTAATCTGGACGTCAAAAATAGATTCGGGGTCGACTGTAATTCCCTGTGTTTCACTTACCCAGTTTGCAAAGGAGCGTTTGTTCTCTTGCTTGATGTCGTGCAATTGATCAAGAAAAGCAAGGTCGTCTTTCTTATTCAGCAGGTTCTTCAACTGTTTCGGGTCTTTCTTCCAGTCCTCCCCAATCGCTTCATTTATGGCATTGGTTAAGGATGGATTTGCGTGCATCAACCAGCGGCGGTGCGTAATCCCATTCGTTTTATTATTGAAGCGTTCCGGAAACGTATCGTAGAACCGTTTCATTTCGCGTTTCTTCAAAATTTCTGTGTGCAGCTTGGCTACGCCGTTCACGCTGTGGCTTCCTACAATGGCAAGGTGAGCCATCTTCACTTGACCGTCTGCTACAATCGCGAGGTCCGCAATCCGGTCGAACTCGCCTGGATACGTCTTCCACAATATCTGACAGAAGCGTTCATTGATCTCATCGATGATCATGAAGACACGCGGCAGTAAGTTGCGTACCATATCAACCGGCCATGACTCCAGTGCCTCACTCAAGGTCGTATGGTTCGTATAAGATACCGCTGATTGCGTCAGATCCCACGCTTCTTCCCATCCTAGTCCCTTATCATCCATCAACACCCTCATCAGTTCAGGTATGACAAGCGCCGGGTGCGTATCGTTAATGTGAATCGCCACTTTTTCAGCGAACGAGGACCAAGGAAGATTCAGCGCTTCAAAGTTGCGTATGACCGACTGGACGCCAGCTGATACGAGGAAGTATTCCTGCTTCAACCGCAGTCTTTTCCCATCGTCTGTCGAGTCATCCGGGTATAAAAACTCCGAAATAGCTTCAAGTGAGCGTTTATGGTCTAAAAAATGACCGAAATGACTTTCGATCTCTGCTTTAGCTAACGTATCTTCTACCGTTGGCTCAGCAGACCATAGACGCAGCGTGTTCACCGTCTCGTTGTTGTAGCCTACGACTGGCACGTCATACGGCACCGCGCGGATCTGTTCATATCCGGTTTGTTCAAAGTGAAGGTCACCGTCATCATTTTCCACGGCGTTCACATGACCGCCAAACCGGACCTCAAGCGCTTCTTCAGGACGTCGTACTTCCCAAAGGAATTGTTGACTCAACCAATCATCCGGCAGCTCGACCTGCTTCCCGTCAATGATCTGCTGGTCGAACATCCCGTATTTATATCTCATTCCATAGCCATGCCCAGCCAATTCTAAAGAAGCCAGCGAGTCTAAGAAACAAGCCGCCAACCTTCCGAGTCCACCATTTCCAAGACCCGCATCTTTCTCTTTCTCTTCAAGTTCAGGTAGAGAGAGACCCAGTTCCTTCAATCCATCATCAACAAGAGACAACATCTGTAAATTCAATAGATTGTTACCTAGCAGGCGGCCCATAAGGAATTCCATAGAGAAATAATAGACTTGTTTCGTCTGACTCTCTCTGTATTCCTGCTTGGTCTTCACCCACTCTTCGTTAACCTTGTCCTGCACAAGTGAGCCGAGTGTGCGGTAAGCATCGTACTCTGTTGCAGACTCTACTGTTTTTCCGAACTGTGTTTCGAGCTTTTTCCTGAACGCTTCCTGAAACTCCTTCTTGTCACTGAACATCACCATGTGATTTCCTCCCATTGTCTCCCCTACTCAAGCATGGTTCGGTAAAGATCCAAATACTGACTAGCGGATTTCTTCCAAGTGAACTTACTCTTGCAAATGTTCTTCGTCAGTTTTTGCCAAGATGCAGGTTCATGATAGAGTGCAATGGCCCGGCGGATCGTGTAGAGCATGTCATGAGCGTTGTAATGGGTAAACGTAAATCCATTTCCCTCTCCCGTGTCTTCATCATACGACTCGACGGTGTCTTTCAGTCCACCCGTTTCCCTGACAATCGGAGCTGTCATGTAGCGCAGTGCAATCAACTGTCCGATTCCACACGGTTCAAAGCGTGACGGCATCAGGAACAAATCGCTGGCTGCATAAATCTGCCTTGAGAAAGGTTCCGAGAATCGAATATTCGTGGACATCTTGTCGGGATGGCGGTCCTGGACCCACTGCAGCATCTGTTCGTATTGGTATTCTCCAGTACCGAGCACAACCATTTGTACATCATCATGATACAAAAGCTCATCGATAACACGCCCGATCAGGTCGAAGCCTTTCTGTTCCACCAGCCTGGAAACGATGCCAATCATCGGGACATCCTTCCGTACCGGTAAACCGAGCTGTTCTTGAAGCCACATCTTGTTTTGAGCCTTCTTGATCAAAGAGCTGCGATAAGGAAAAGCGAGAGCCTCATCTTTCATAGGATTATAGTTTTGGTCGTCGATGCCATTGACGATTCCTACGAGCTCATTCGACCTTTTTCGAAGGACTCCGTCTAGATTTTCCCCATAATAAGGCGTTTGAATCTCTTCTGCGTAAGTTTCACTCACTGTTGTAATGAAATCCGCATAATTCAAAGCCCCTTTCATGAAGTTGATGTTGCCAAAGAATTCAAATGCGTCATCTCTCATCATACCCTCATCGAAGTCCATCAAATCGTGTAAAACCGACTGTGCATAAATCCCTTGGTACTTTAAATTATGGATCGTAAAGACGGTTTTCATACCTTGAAACTTCTCTACATCCTTGTAATGGGTATGTAAGAAAACCGGAAGCAAACCCGTCTGCCAGTCGTGACAATGCAGAACGTCAGGTGTCCAGTCCCAAGATACCATCAGCTCCATGACCGCGCGGTTGAAAAAGACAAAGCGTTCGGCTTCATCATCATACCCGTATAAATTCGATCGTTTGAAATAATATTCATTATCAATAAAATAGACAGGAATTCCTTCATACTCTATATATTCAATTCCAACATATTGGTTACGCCAGCCCATCGGCGCCTCAAGTTCCTGTACATGCCCCAGCTGCATTTTCCATTTGTCATCCATCATTTCATATTTCGGAAGGATGACCCGGACATCGGCTCCTTGAGTCTTCAGCGCTTGAGGGAGCGTTCCCAACACGTCCGCAAGCCCTCCAGTTTTGATAAACGGGGTACACTCTGAACCAACCATCAACACTTTCATTCTATTCAGACACTCCTTATTTTTTGTTATGATAAGAGGGCTGTCTGAATGATTGTTCGGACAGCCCCCGCTTTTATTTACATCGATTTTCTTTTGGGTACGACAAAAGGCTTCTCTGGTGCACCGATTAAGGTGCGCCCTTCTGAAATCTTGCAATCTTTGTCCAGGATGACGTTCTCCAAAACAGCGTTCGGCTCGATTTCACAGCGCTGCATGATGATCGAATTCTTCACGACCGCTCCCTCACCGATTTTGACCCCACGGAAGAGGATGCTGTCTTCTACATGTCCTTCAATGACGCAGCCATTGGCAACAAGCGTGTTCATCACGTCTGAAGATGGTAAATACTTAGAAGGCGCCTCGTTCTTCACTTTTGTGAAAACTGGAGCATCATCCGAGAATAGACCATCGTGTTCATCGGCTTCAAGAAGCTTACTGCTGTTGCGGTAATAGCTTTCAACCGAGTTGATGAGCGCGTGAGTCCCTTTATATTCATAAGCATGCACGTGAAGTTCTGACAGCCTCGACTTGATGCCATCAAGGAAGAAGTGGCTGCTTCCGTGTGCGATACACTGCTGAATAAGGTCGATCATCAATTCTTTCTTAATTAAATACATATCCATATAGACATTGATGCTGCTGTGATCATTATGAATACCTGTCACACGGCTGTTCTGATCAATTTCAAGCTTGTGGGCCCGCTGGTATTCCGGGTAAAGCTCATCTGCACGGTTGTAGATCACCGTGACATCTGCATTCACCTTCTTGTGCTCTTTCAAAACATCCTGGAAGTTGATGTTGCAAATGTTCTGTGAACCTGTGACTAAAATATAGTCAGCCCATGCACGGTGCAGGAAGTCGATATTGTTATGGAAGTGCTGCAAATCCCCTTTGGAAATATCCGTCGGGTCATTCCAGTCAGGAGGAAGAATGAACAATCCTCCACGCTTCCTATCTAAATCCCACGCCTTTCCCTGCTCGAGGTGGTCCATCAGAGAGCGATATTTACGTCTCGCAAATACAGCAACCGATTCGATTCTCGAGTTCGTCATATTTGATACGGTGAAGTCGATCATCCGGTACCGTCCACCGAACGGAACGGCCGCTCCACACCGAAAATAAGTTAATTCATCTAACAAGTCCTGTTCATGATCCAAGTTGATAATTCCGGCAATACGATCCATAATATCCTCCTTTTAGCTATTAACGTAGCTTGACGCTAGTACGCTGCCTTGTTCGGCTACTAATGTGATTTCACTACCCGGCGTCGGATCTCCGATCACCGCTCCGTCTTCAATGACGGTTCCTTTCGAGATGATCGCGCGGTTGATCGTCACGTTCTTCCCAATCTTCACTTCCGGCATGATGACGGAATCTTTTACGACCGACGATGCATTCACATGGACACCATAGAAAATGATCGACGTGTCGATTGTGCCGTGAATGCGGCAGCCTTCATTGATCAAAGCATTTTTCACTCTGGCTGTCGGCGCAATATATTGTGGAGGCTGGTTTGGATTCTTCGAGTAAATCCTCCAGCTCTGGTCATTCAAGTTCAAATCAGAGTCTTTCTTCAATAAATCCATGTTCGCTTCCCATAAGCTTTCAACGGTACCAACATCTTTCCAATAGCCGTCAAAACGGTAAGCCATCAGGTTTTTTTCATCATTTAGTAACGCAGGAATGATATCCTTACCAAAGTCGTGTGAGGATTGCTCCTTCTCTGCATCATCCATCAAATACTGTTTCAAAACGTCCCACTTGAAAATATAAACGCCCATTGAGGCAAGGTTGCTCTTCGGAAATTCAGGCTTCTCATCGAATTCATCGATTCGTCCCTCTTCATCCGTGTTCATGATGCCGAAACGATTCGCCTCTTCCCATGGCACTTCGATAACTGAAATGGTCGCATCCGCATTAGTCAGCTTATGATGCTCCAGCATTTCGCCATAGTCCATTTTGTAAATGTGATCCCCTGAAAGAATTAGGACATGTTCAGGTTCATATTGATTCAAAAATTGGATGTTCCGATAAATCGCGTTGGCGGTCCCTGTGTACCAGCCTCCGCCCTCTGACTGCATGAAAGGAGGCAGTACGGATACTCCACCATAGTTTCGGTCCAGGTCCCAAGGTGAACCGATTCCGATATAATCATTCAAAATGAGTGGTTCATACTGTGTCAGTACGCCCACAGTGTCAATGCCTGAGTTCGTACAGTTACTAAGTGGAAAGTCGATAATACGGTATTTCCCCCCAAAGTAAACGGCAGGCTTCGCAATCCGCTTCGTTAACGATTTAAGCCTTGTTCCTTGACCTCCTGCTAAAAGCATAGCGACACATTCTTTGTTCTTCATGATCTTTCCTCCTTGTTTGCTGAAGTTCGTTTCAAGAAGCTCACACCGAGCGGGGGAATTGTCATGGTTATATGCTGATCCTGGCCCTGCCAAGGTTCAGCGACCGCGTCTAAAGCAACACCATTAATCTGTCCAGAACCACCGAAGTGTTCCGCATCACTCGAGAAAACTTCATTATATGAGCCTTGTTGCGGTACTCCCACTTTATAGTTGTGATAAACTTCGGGAGTGAAATTACATACAATCACAAGCTGGTCTTGGCTTGTACGTCCATTTCGGACAAATGAAATGACACTTTGTTCATAGTTATGAGGGTCGATCCAAGAGAATCCTTCTTCTTTATGATCCAATTCCCACAGTGCCGGCATTTCACGATATAGAAGATGAAGCTGTTCCATGTAACGCTTGGCAGCCGCATGGGAATCATAATCCAGCAGTTCCCAGTCAAGATCCTCTAAATCTTTCCATTCATCAAATTGTCCGAATTCACCTCCCATGAAGAGTAGTTTTTTACCAGGATGGGCATACATGTAAGCAAGAAAGGCTCGTAAGTTCGCAAACTTCTGCCAATAATCACCCGGCATTTTATTTAATAACGACTTCTTACCATGAACGACTTCATCGTGAGAAATCGGCAGTACAAAGTTTTCTGAGAAAGCATACATCAGGGAGAACGTAATCAAGTTGTGATGATACTTTCTGTGGATGGGATCGGTCTCCATGTACTTGAGCATGTCGTTCATCCATCCCATGTTCCATTTATAGTTAAAGCCAAGACCACCGATATAAGTCGGTGCGCTGACCATCGGCCACGAAGTTGATTCTTCAGCCATCATGAGTACATTCGGTACCTCTTCAAAAATCGCTTCATTCATTTTCTTAATGAACGAGACGGCTTCAAGGTTCTCTCGCCCGCCGTATTCGTTCAGCTCCCACTCCCCGTCTTCTTTACCGAAGTCGAGGTAAAGCATACTGGCGACCGCATCGACCCGGAGCCCGTCCAGGTGATATTCTTTCAACCAGTAGATGGCGTTCGAGATCAGGAAGCTCTGCACTTCGTTACGGGCAAAGTCGAATGTGAGCGTCCCCCACTGGGTCTTCTCCGCTTTGCTCGGGTTTGCGTATTCATAGAGAGCTTCTCCATCGAACCTTCTCAGGCCGTGTTCATCTTTACAAAAATGACCCGGCACCCAGTCCAGAATGACGCCGATTCCGTTTTGGTGACATTGATCGACGAAGTATTTGAAGTCATCCGGTGTCCCGTAGCGGGATGTGACAGCAAAGTATCCTGTGATCTGATATCCCCAAGAGCGATCGAATGGGTGCTCCATAATCGGCAGCAGCTCAATATGGGTATATCCAAGCTCCTTCACATAAGGAATCACCATATCAGCATATTCACGGAAATTATAGAAGACTTCGGGTTCGATATACTTCCAGGAACCTAAATGGAGTTCGTAAATGGATATGGGGGATTCGTAGAGATTCCTCGACTGCCTGTCCTTGATCCACTCTTCATCATTCCAGTCATAATCATCCAGTGGATAGACTTTAGAAGCTGTATCGGGGCGTAGCTCGCTTGAGAAAGCATAAGGGTCCGCTTTCAATCTCAAATGACCATGAGGGGTCAGAATTTCGTATTTATAAATCGTTCCTTTTTCAATAGAGGGAATGAAGGTAAACCAAAGCCCTTCATCGTTGATCCGCCTCATTGGGTGCTCACGACCATCCCAGTTATTGAATGGTCCCACAACGCTTACCTTCTCTGCATTCGGGGCCCATACACCAAACCTGATGCCTTCTTGTCCATTTTGATTATCACGATGGGCTCCTAACAGTTCATGACTGTATCTGAGATTCCCTTCATGAAATAAAAAAATATCCTGCTCTAAAGCTGTATCATTCATCGTGCCACCACTCCTCTCAACGACTGACTCGAATTACTTGACATACTTTAATCATAAATTCTCGAATAACCTTTTACAATTAAATTTTTGAAAAAATTCTGAAAAGTTTTGTCGATTTGTGTTCTTTTTCACTCGCATGTAAAAAAACACCTTTAGTAAGCGTTTGCAATAGTCTGTATTCCACAATTTTACAAGTGAAAACCTTCACAGCACAGATTGTTTCACCGAAAAGATTTAGTGGTATAACGTTAAAAATGAATCAAAGAGGTGAGCCTTGTGTCATTAACCGGAATCAGTCTATTCATCATTGCCGTTTCCTTCGCATTCATTGCCATTTTTGTCATCAAGACATTAAAAGCGGCTTCAGGCACGATGACCAGCGTCTCCCAAACGCTTGAAAAAGTAGAAGGGCAGATGCAGGGAATTACAAGTGAATCAGAAAGTCTTTTGAAAAAGACGAATCGAATTGCAGAAGACGTAGAAAACAAAACGCAGACGTTGAATGGCTTCGTAGAGTCCATCAACAACGTAGGATCGACGGTCGGATCCGTCAATACGTCTCTTCAAGGCATGGCTGAAAGTGTTGCACATGCTTCCAACCAGAAAGACGAACGGGTTGTAAAAGCGATGAAATGGGGCGATGCTGCAATCGAGCTCTATTTAAAGTGGAAAACAAAGAAAGACCAGACGGGAAGGAAGGGATGATAAGATGGATTGGTTAGGAATCGGCGTATTCATTATAGGCATTGCCTTTGCAGTCGTATCGATCTTCTTGATGAAAGCATTGAACAACCTGGCAGAGGTATTGAAAGGCGTTACCAAAACCGTAAACCAACTACCTGAGCAGTTGGATTCTGTTATGAGCGAGACTTCCAATGTCCTCCATAACAGCAACGATACATTAGCTGATATCAATGAGAAGGTACGCGCGCTCAGCCCGCTGTTTTATATCGTAGGTGATATCGGAGAATCCTCACGCAAACTTACATCCTCTCTCGTAGATATGACCTCCTCTATGAAAGAAAGCACTCATGAAGGGGAGAAACGCGTCCACGAAGAAGGATGGAGAGGGATTTACGGGGCCCTGGCCCTCTCGTATTACTTGATCCAGAAGCGTAATGCCTTAAAAACAGTTCAAATCAAGAGCCAGACGAATGAATAAGAAGGAATGGATCAGCGGTGCCCTTCTCGGCGTCCTGACAGGAGCTGTGCTCCATCGCTACAAGGACAAACCCCAAGCCCTGGCAGACGGGTATCGAAGCAAACGAGCAAAATTGTACACCGAAGGTCAGAAGCAGTATGATATCGTTCAATCATCAAAACTACGCATGGCTGCATCCGCAGAGAAGCATGCAGTCGAAAGGGGAAATAGGAATGAAACAAAAGAACAATAAACTGCCATTAGCCATCTTAGCCGGAGCTGTAATCGGAGGGGCTTTCGTACTGATCCGTAACCCCGAGGAGCGCCGCCGATTGAAAGACCAATCACGCTCAACCAAGGACTCGATCACTACTTACGCGTCAGAAGCCAAAGAAAACCCGACAGAAACAAAGGATGCCGTCGTTTCAAAAGTACGAAGCTTCGTCTCCGCAGCCACTGAAGTCGTCTCGACTCTTCAAAGCGTCTACAACGAACAGGGTCAAGAGATTAAAGAGAAGGCGAAAGAAATTAAAGAAGAATCACAAGAGGTCTTAGATACAGCCAAGGAAGCAGGCGCTGAACTGCAGGAAGCTGGAGAGAAGGCACAGGAAGAGCTGTCCGATTCCACGGATGAAGAACAAGTAGCAGCCCCACCTGCTGAAGGAAAAGTCACAGACCTGACAACCCAGAGACATTAATAAGAAAGGGCGAAACCACCACGGTTTCGCCCTTTGCGTTTATTTCTTTTTCTGATTACCGAAGTATTCGTCTTTGTTTACATATTCGTTGGGTGGTGCACCGAATTCTTCGTTGTAATTTTTGAACTGTGCTTTACGGCCATTTCTTTTCTCACCATGGTTTTGATTCTCTTTGAACTGATTGTCAGGCTTTTTATCTTTTTTGCTCATTAGTCAATCACCTCAGTCTTAAGATGAGCGAATTAGGCTCATTTTATGTACGACATTTGAGTCGTTGAGGTGGTGGGAAGGAGCCACTTCTGTGCCCCCTATTTCTACATCGCCTTTAGCGTGCTCGCCGAACGATCTCTGCCACGTAAAAAGTGATGAAACAACCACATGACAAGCAGATGGACGTGGGCCTGGGTGAAACGATAAATGGTCCACGGAAGAGCAGGCACATATTCGTGAATGGCTGCAATCGCCTGTGATTGACCTGGGATTTTACGGAATTCGAACCTTCCTCTTACATTCTGTCTCTGATCCGTCAACCACCCGCCGGTAATATAATAAAGCGCACGATCCGGCGTGCTGCGTTCCTTTGAATAAGTCAACTCAAGGAGTGGTTTTTTCATAAAAACAAATCCGATCTGGCAGCACCATTGATCGTCGACCTTTGTTCGGATCCACGGGTTCAATACCCTCTCAAGCCACATGACATACTCCTGCGCCACATCTTCTGTCTGCCAGCCCTGCGGAATCGGCATGCGCTGTACAGACCGGACGTCATTCGGTTTCGGTCTTTTCAACTGGCGTTCTGTCCTATACACGCCTCCTTCATTGATCGCCTTTTCAGCTGCCTGCTTGAACGGGATCGTTCCTCTATAGGAGGGCGCACTCTTCCGAACAATCATGGAGTGTGGCAGGCTCTCAACCAAAGGATAGACGAGCTGCCTCGGTGCACCTGTCATCAGTCGGACGATCGCTTTGACAAAAGGCATCGGGACAAATCGCACAGAATGAATCTTGAGACGACGCCCCATCACGTCTGATAACTGTTCCGCCATTTCTTTGTAAGTCAGAGCTTCAGGTCCTCCCACATCAAAGGTTTCGCCAGCATCCTCCTCTTTGTGAATCGTTTGGTCCAATGCCTTCAGTACATCACTTAATGCAACAGGCTGTGTCTTCCTCTTCATCCACTTCGGAAGACAGAGTAAGGGAATACGCTGTATGAGTTTGGCCATCACGGGAAAAGATGAACCTTGTGGACCGACAATGAGCCCTGACCTGAGCGTCGTGACCGGAACACCGTAAGCCCCGAGGATCTGCTCGACTTCAAGTCGACTCCTGAGGTGCCGGGAAAGGTTGGCACGTCCTTCAGGCATGATGCCACTCAAGTAAATGATCCGCTTCACTCCCTGCTTTTTCGCCGCCTGTGCGAAGTTATCCGCCAAGATGACGTCCATATCTTCAAAGGATCCCTGGGTCAACTTCGCAGACGGAATCATCGAGTGAACGAGATACACCGCAATATCGGCCCCTTCAAGGGCGCGTTCGGCATCAGCCATCGAAAATAAATCACAAGGCCGCCACTGTATATGGTCTCGACTCTCATGTTTGTGCCCATTTCGTGATAACGCAATGACGTCTGCATGGCTCTCCAATTTCTTCAGAAGATGACTTCCTATATATCCACTGGCACCTGTCAATGCCACTACGGGTCTCTTGGTCACGTACCTTCACTCCTTTTTTCTTCCACATTCCTCTTTCTCCACTCATTCAAACAGAAGCATCTTCTTTGACAAGGGACGATCCTTCTTATAAATTGGGGAACGGTATTCCTACTATTTTCATCAGAATTACGGACATTTTATTAAAGGAGGCATACATCTTATGAAGCGAATTTTTCAAGCTTATTTAAATACATCCCTCATTAAGAAAATCACGGCAGCTCTTGTGCTCGGGCTTATTGTCGGTTTCCTCGCTGGAGAGCAGTCTACCGTACTTGCTCCGCTTGGGGACCTGCTGATGCGGCTGCTGAAGTTCATCATACTGCCGTTGATCCTGTTCACCCTGATTGTCGGGATTAACCAGACCGGAATTTCGAACCTCGGAAGAATGGGAGGCAAGGTATTTCTTTATTACGTCGGGACATCCGCTCTTGCGATCTTGGTCGGGGTTACGATTGCAAGCCTGTTCAATCCAGGTATGGGGCTGTCTCTTACAGGTAATGAGAGCGTCGACGTTCCAGAGAACCCTGGCGTAACCAGCGTCCTGCTCAATATTGTACCGGATAACATCGTGACGGCCTTCACGGAAATGAACCTCCTCGGAATCATTTTCACAGCGATTGTGTTCGGGGTCGCGATTTCTTATTTACGCTCGACCAATGCGTATCAGAAACAAGCCAACAGCTTGTACCGTGTCATCGAAGGACTGAATGAAGCAACACTAACGGTCATGAAGGGCATTCTCCAATATGTACCGGTCGGTATCTTTGCCATCATTGCAGAGATCGTCGGGACTCGTGGTGCTGATGTGCTCTCTGAATTAGGCTACTTCATCGGCGTCTTGTACATCGCCCTTCTAGTACAGTTCGCCTTCTACATGGTCCTGTTGTTCATCACGAAAAATAAACCCACTGCCTTTATGCGCGAGGCCCGCACGCCGCTCGTTACGGCATTTGCTACTCAGAGCAGCTCGGGAACATTACCCGTCACGCTCAATGCGGCGAAAAACCTTGGATTGAACCAGGGCTTATACGGATTCAGCCTTCCTCTTGGTGCGACGATCAACATGGACGGTGCGGCGATTCGTATTGCGGTATCTGCTGTCTTTGCAGCGAACGTCATCAACCAGCCGCTTGATTTTGCCGGCGTACTTCAAATCGTTCTAGTCGGTGTACTCGCTTCGATCGGGACGGCCGGTGTGCCAGGTGCCGGCATCATTATGATTGCGACGGTCTTCTCTCAAGTCGGACTGCCGATGGAAGCCGTAGCACTCCTAACTGCCGTAGACGTCTTCGTCGGTATGGGGGCAACAGCCTTGAACGTCACCGGCGACCTTGTCGGAACGAAAATCATTAACAAAACAGAAAAAAAACAAACCGCTTAATACAGAACGGCTGGTATCCAACTGGATTCCAGCCGTTTTTTCTGTAAGCAAATCATTCAACGCTTCCTAGCCTTTATGTTAAACTATTTATTTAGTGACCTAAGTAAAAAGAAAGAAGGAATTCATCATGTCAGATCAAACCAACCCACAGGAAATCAACCGGGTTCCTTTAATGATTGTTTTGATTTCGGGGGCGTTTGTCGCCATACTTAACCAAACCCTTTTGGCTACAGCGCTGCCGCACATCATGAGGGACTTGAGCTTAGACGCAAGTACGGCTCAGTGGCTTCAATCTATTTTCATGCTCGTGAACGGAATTATGATTCCGATTACAGCCTTTTTAATCGAGCGTTTCTCGACAAGAGGCTTATTTTTAACAGCTATGGGGCTCTTTGCATTTGGAACACTCGTTTGTGGAATAGCACCCAATTTCCCACTGCTTTTGACAGGTAGGGTCCTTCAGGCATCAGGTGCCGGAATTATTCTGCCATTGATGCAGACCATCTTGTTCCTTGTTTTCCCTATTGAGAAGCGAGGTTCAGCGATGGGAATGTTCGGTCTTGTCATCGCATTTGCGCCAGCGATCGGTCCGACTCTGTCTGGTTACCTTGTCGAGCAGTTCCCTTGGAGAAGTTTATTCTTTGT
Source organism: Halobacillus litoralis (assembly GCF_020171725.1). Classification (GTDB taxonomy): domain Bacteria; phylum Bacillota; class Bacilli; order Bacillales; family Halobacillaceae; genus Halobacillus; species Halobacillus litoralis_F. The sequence goes on from NZ_JAIVAJ010000005.1 coordinate 448,852, forward strand.
CGTTCTACCTATTGCTATCATTGATATTATTGTCGCTTATTTCATTTTGAAAAATGTTACGAAACAGACCTTCCCGAAAGTGGATCCAATCTCGATCATACTGTCCTCCTTCGGATTCGGTGGGCTGCTATATGGATTCAGTGTCGCGGGTGAAAGTGGATGGACCAGTGCACCTGTCATGATTTCCATGATTGTAGGTGCCGTTACCCTTACAACCTTCATCCTAAGACAACTGCGTCTTGAAAGACCGATCCTTGAGTTTCGTATCTTCAAGTACAAAATTTTCACGTTGACCACTGCTCTTGGTATGGTCGTATTCATTGCCATGATCGGAGGAGCCGTTGTGCTGCCGATCTTCATGCAGAACATGCTTGGGTTTACCGCCTTTGAATCCGGACTGATGTTACTCCCAGGTGCTGTCCTGATGGGGGTTATGAACCCGATCACAGGTAAGTTATTTGATAAATTCGGGGCGAAATGGCTTGCAGTTATCGGTCTCGCTCTGCTCGTCGTATCCACGTTCATGTTCACGAATTTAACGGTCGCTACAACCTTCACGTACCTGGCTCTCGTCAACTGTGTGCGTATGTTCGGAATTGCGATGGTCATGATGCCTGTAACGACGGCCGGCTTGAACCAATTGCCACCGCACCTTATGCCTCACGGTACGGCTATGAACAATACGATGCGTCAAGTATCTGGTGCAGTCGGAACCGCCCTGCTTGTTTCGGTCATGTCCAGCCAGGCGATTCCTTCAAACGGAGTCTCCGGCTTGATCCACGGGGTGAACGTCTCGTTCATCGTGGCTGGCATCATTGCGGTCATCGGTTTCGTCATGGCGTTCTTCATTAAGAACTCCCATCCAGATCAAGAAGAATATAGCAGTTAATCCTAGAAAAAAGAACTTCCCTTCGTGTGGGAAGTTCTTTTTTGTATATGGATTTCGCTTAAAAAGTATCTCTGTAAATATCCAGTCTGTTTTTACTGAGAATGAACTTGGTCCCTTCATTCAATTGCTCCACTGTTAGATCAGGATTGGGCTTTCCTGGTTCATTTGCATGCATTTCTTCTCTGATTTCGTCCAAATCCTCACGTATCGTTGTTAGTAATTTTTTCTCATCCGCATCCAGCCTGCCGTCCTGATCAAATCGAGCAAGGTCGACATCCACTGTGCCAGATGATTGCAGACCATACAGAATCCCTGCCGCTTCTTCGAAAAGAAAGGATCCATACAGACTCGAATCGATATACGACTTTGCGTTTTCATATATGTACTGGCTTTTCAGTAAATCTCTCTCCAGCTCACGGATCCGATCACCTAACCGATCCTCAGAAATATCCTTACTCAATAAATAGTCCAATTCAAAGATCGCATCATCAACAGAATAATAGAAGCGGTTGAGAAAACTTCTCCAATCAGACCTGTCCTCCTGAACACTTTGAACATATTTGAATGTGAAAAAGCTGAGGCATAAGAACAATAGGATAACGGGGAGGTACACTCTTTTACGTTTCATCATAACCCTCCTTGTTTCAACCATATTGTAGCATTCAGACTGGAGAAACGTCATGGGCATCCACAGTCCCACAACGATTTTTTTATTTCCATTTAAAAGAAGGAGGGCTTCAAAGATATGCCGAATGGTTATAGAGGAGATTCACAATCCTTTTAAATTACAGGAGGTACTTATGGGAAGAGTCGTACATTTTGAAATTCACGTAGATGATATGGATCGTGCCAAGCGTTTTTACAGCGAAGTGTTTGGATGGACGTTCGAAGACTGGACCGAATACGCCGGGATGCCTTATTTTGGTGCAGTAACGGGCAGTGAAGAACACCCTGGAGTAAACGGAGCATTGATGCAGCGCCAAGGTCCTGCCCCAGAGCCTAATCAACCTGTTAACGGCTTTGCCTGTACGATGGGTGTTGGAGATTACGATGCCACAGAGGCGAAAATTCTGGAGAACGGCGGAGAGGTAGCTCTTCCTAAATACGCTCTTCCTGGTATGGCCTGGCAAGGGTATTACAAAGATACAGAAGGCAACCTATTCGGAGTCCATCAGCCGGATGAACAAGCGAAATAAAGCATAAAGAAAAGGCACTCTAGGGGTGCCTTTTCTTTATGCGCCGTCTCCACCGATTGTCCATATGTTATGATTCCGATGATTGAGAGCACGATCAAGGCAACTCCGATCAAAAGGCAACTCACATGAAAAATCTTCTGAACTGTCGTCTCTGAACGAAAGTTCTTCATCGTCATCAAGCAAACCACTGACAGAATCATCCCCGTTAACAACACGTAAGCGTATCCCAACTCAAACACTCCTTATAGCCTGTAAAAATACTTCAGAGAGAGGCCGACTTATAGCGTTGATAATAGGAATCGACATTGTTGATCAATAGAAGCTCCGTATATAGATAAGCCTTCATATTGAAGTCACCAAAATCGATGTTCGTCAGGTCTTGGATCTGTTTGATGCGGTAATTCAATGTATTGGGGTGGATGAACATTTTTTCGGCTGTCTTTTTCACCTTCCCGTTATGGCCTAAGTATACTTCCAGCGTTCGCAGGAGGTTGGATTGTTTCTCCGAGTCATTCTTCATTAAAGAAAGCAGGTCTTCACTGTAATAGTCTTCTGAACTGTTTTTCTCATAAAGGGCAGCCAGATAGCGGTAAATGCCAAGCTTTGAAAATTCACGAGGCATCGTTTCCGGTCTCGGGCTGATAAAGTTTGCGGTTTCGATGACTTCGAGCGCTTCGAGAAAACTTTTTCGCATGTAATAGAGACTGGAGTACTCCTTCCCTACCCCAATCAGGAAATGATAGAACGACTCTGCAGTCAGGTCGTTTTTGACGGCGTCGATGAAATCGCGCGCTAAATCACGGGAAGAGAATCGTTCGCTCTTTCTTCCCTCCATGATCAACACCATCTGAAATTCCGAGGTGAGGTAATAAAGACGGCGGTGCTTTTTAAAGCGAAGGACCGTTTCCTGTAAGTAATCGAGCAGATTGTTGTACTTCGGTGAGGTAACCGAGAACACGACAACGGAATAGCGTTCAGGTAAATCCAATTTAGCAAGAGACGCATCATGGCGAAGCTGGCTCTCACTGCCGTATTCATGATGCAGCAGCTGCCAAAGCAGCTCTTCTTTCCGGTTTTCCTTCGCATTCACTTTTTCATATAAACGGTTGATCAGCTGCCCTAAATGAAGGGAAACTTCCTCTAGTAAAGCGAGTTCGTCTTTTTCCATCCACTGGTCGGATTCCTGAACCCACACGTACCCCACTGTATGCCCTAAGTGTTTGGCAGCGATGACGACACGTTGATGAAAGCCCAGTTCTTCAATGGGGTGCACCCTGATCGGGTCGGATGCTCGCTCCAGCTGCTGGACGATACCTTCTTTTTTCAGCCGATCAATGATGAAGACCGGGCATTTCTTAGAAAGAATCGTCTTCTGCTGGGTTTGGTCGAAATCTTCTGACATGGAACTATAGGCCACGAGCTCGAAGTTTTTATTTTCAATGATTACGGGTTTTCCAAGTTCGGTAGTAATGAGGTCGGTCGCTTTATGGATATCTTCTGTTTGGAGAATTCGTTCTTTAGCATCCATCGGAACTCTACCCTTTCCAACAAATAGAATTTTAATCCATTATAGCAGAAGACGCGCGATTAGGAACCACCCTTGAAAATGAGACTGCCTGAAATATCGAAAAACGGGTCTGTTACAAATGAGGAGGGCAGCGGGGTGGAAAATAGCTCGCTCTTCACGGCGTACGCCCATGGAAAGCGAGTTGTTTCGCCAACACCGCTTCTCAAACTTCATAAGAACAGATAGAACGTTCTCTGCAACATGAAAAAAGCTCCCCCAATTGGGAGAGCTTTTGTTTGATTAAAACATTTCGGAAATTGTTTTCGCCTGCATGTGAAGTGCAAGGTAGTCTGGTCCGCCGGCTTTGGAATCCGTTCCGGACATCTTGAACCCGCCAAATGGCTGGTATCCTACAATCGCACCTGTACAGCTGCGGTTGAAGTAAAGGTTCCCGACGTGGAAGTCTTCCTTCGCTTTTTCAAGGTGCTGACGGTTGTCAGAAATGACGGCACCTGTCAGACCGTATTCCGTATTGTTTGCGATCTCGATCGCTTCATCGAAGTTCTTCGCTTTAGTGAAGCAAACGACTGGTCCGAAGATTTCTTCCTGCTGCATGCGGGAATCCGGTGCTAGGTCAGCAAACACAGTCGGCTTGATAAAGTAGCCTGTTGAATCGTCACCTGTACCACCTGTCACAAGGCGTCCTTCTTCTTTACCGATTTCAATGTACTTCATGACTTTGTCATAGGCGCCTTGGTCTACGACTGGCCCCATGTAGACATTCTCTTCAGCAGCATTTCCTAAAGTCAGCTTCTCTGTGCGTTCCTTCACCATTTCAAGCAGCTCATCATACACATCTTCGTGCGCTACGACACGGGAGCCGGATGAACATTTTTGACCGGAGAATCCGAAAGCAGACGTGATGACGGCATCCGCTGCTGTCTCAAGGTTGGCCTGATTGTCAACGACAACCGTATCTTTACCACCCATTTCAGCAATGACCTGCTTAAGGTGCTTCTGCCCCGGCTGAATGACAGACGCACGCTGAAGAATACGCGTTCCGATATCGCGGGAACCAGTGAATGAGATCAGGCTTGTTTTCGGGTGATCGACAAGATAGTCTCCTACTTCTCCACCACTTCCCGGAACAAAGTTCAATGCACCCTTCGGAAGACCAGCTTCTTCAAGGACCTCGATGAACTTCGCAGCAACGACCGGGCTGTTACTTGCAGGCTTCATGACAACTGTACTTCCTGTTACAAGTGGAGCAACTGCTGTTCCCGCCATGATGGCGAAAGCAAGGTTCCATGGTGGAATAACGACAGCGACACCTGTTGCTGTGTACACGTAACGGTTTTGTTCACCTGGGCGGCTGTTGATTTCTTTTCCTTCGCTCAGTTCGATCATCTGGCGACCGTAATATTCAAGGAAGTCGATCGCTTCTGCTGTATCTGCATCCGCTTCTTTCCAAGGCTTTCCTACTTCATAAACGAGGTAAGCGGAGAATTCATGCTTACGACGGCGGATGATGTGTGCAGCACGGAACAGCATCTCAGAACGAGCACGCGCGCTCCATTTTCTCCATCCATCGAATGCGTCTGATGCCGCTTGAATCGCCTGCTCGGCAAGTTCAGAGTTAGCTTTCGATACCGTTCCGACGACTTGCTTCGTGTTTGCCGGGTTCGTTGATGTAATCACTGCATCGGTGCGGACACGTTCGCCATTAATCAAAAGATCATGGTGCTGCCCTAATTCTTTTTCTACCTTTTTGAGAGCTTCCTCGAATGCTTTTTTGTTTTCCTCGATTGTGAAATCTGTGAATGGTTCGTGTTTATAAGGTTGTACCATGATAATTCCTCCTTCTGATTATTTACTGAATATGCCTTTCAGCGCAAACGCTATGTTAGCTGGGCGCTCGGCGAGACGACGCATGAAATAGCCGTACCAATCCTCGCCATAAGGCAGGTACACGCGGACTTTATAACCTTCCTTCGCAAGCTCGGCCTGCGTTTCATTCCTCATGCCGTAAAGCATTTGGAATTCGAAGCGGTCATTCGGAATCTCGTAGTCACGGACGAGCTTTTTCGTGTAATCGATGATGGCATCATCGTGACTGGCGATCGCTGTGTAATGACCGTTCAATAAGTTTTTCTTAATCAAATGTTTCAAGTTATCATCAACAAGGCGCTTCTCTGGAAAAGCAACTTTACCAGATTCTTTGTAAGCCCCTTTGACGAGACGTAAATACGGATCGTATGGACTAAGGTCATCCAAATCCTGATCAGAGCGGTACAAGTACGATTGGACGACGGTTCCAAGGTTGGGATACTCTGCTTTCAGCTCTTTGTAAACCTCAAGGGTTTCGCCGCAGCGAGAAGAGTCCTCCATATCGATGGTGACCGTAATGTCGTGCCTGGCCGCTTCCTCTAAAATAATGTGCATATTCTCTAAGACGATTTCCCTGGAAATATCGAGTCCTAGAGACGTGAGCTTAAGAGATACTTCTGACTGCACTCCATGGTTTGCAATGGCTTGAATACTTAGAATGCACTGTTGCGTGCGTTCCTTTGCTTCCTCTTCAGAAGAAACAAATTCACCTAAGTGATCCACGGTTACGTGCAACCCTTCATGGTTCAGCTTTTGAATAATTGGCATAGCCTGGGAGATGGTCTCTCCCCCTACAATCTTGTCAGCCCCGAAATTGGTACCAAAACGCTTGGCTAAGCGATCCAACACTTTATTATTAGAAAGGTATAGGAAAAAGTTTTTGCTGATGGCTTCCAAGATCATCACACCCCTTTCATCAATCCTTTGTAGGAACCATGAGGGTTCTCAGGTGGATGACTTTTTTTTAATTGTTAAGAAAATTGTAACGAATGAAAGCGCTTAAATGCAACGTGCGTTACACACAAAGATCGGGCATAAGTTTTATAGTTTTAACACAATAGACAAGTTCACCCCAAATGTGTAACGGTCTCCAAGGCGACTCCTAACATTTTTTCCTTTCGTACCCAGCAGACTATGACAACTGTCATACTCATATCCTGACGTTTGTGTCTTATAACATGACAAGGGTTTCGGCTATGATAAGGATACATTGAACGTTAGTGAAGGAGTCATTAACATGAATAAAGAGAAAACCAAACAATTAAAGAAAAGTGTTGCAAACTACGCTAAACCCGATACGTCTGCCGGAGTCCGTCAGCTCGTCAATACGGTCCTGCCTCTGATCGCCCTATGGTCCCTTGCCTATATCAGCCTTTCATGGTCTGTATGGCTGACCGTTGCAATCGCTGCCATTACAGGTGGCTTCGTTGTGAGATTGTTCATCATTTTCCATGACTGCACCCACCAATCCTTTTTGAAAAGTAATAAAGCGAACCGGATCATCGGAACCATTACCGGAATACTGACGCTGTTCCCATTTGAAAAATGGAAGCGCGCGCACTCGATTCACCATGCGACAAGCGGAAACCTGGATAAGCGTGGTACAGGAGACATTTGGATCATGACCGTCGAGGAATACGCCAAAGCTCCACTGCGTACGCGCCTATTGTACCGCCTTTACCGCAACCCCGTTGTCATGTTCGGATTCGGACCTCTCTATCTATTCCTTGTCTCCAACCGCTTCAACCGAAAAGGAGCGAAAGGAAGAGAGCGTACCAACACGCACATCACGAATGTCAGCGTCGTTGTGTTGTATGCCTTGATCATTGCCCTTGTTGGATGGAAAGCCTTCTTGATCATTCAGCTTCCGATCCTTTATGTATCAGGTGTCCTTGGCATTTGGTTGTTCTATGTCCAGCACCAATTCGAGGATTCTTACTTTGAAGAGGAATCCGATTGGGACTTCGTCAAGGCAGCCGTCGATGGAAGTTCCTATTATAAGCTTCCACGTGTTCTTCAGTGGATCTCAGGAAACATCGGTTTCCACCATGTGCACCACTTGAGTCCACGTGTGCCGAACTATCACTTGGAAAAGGCTCATGAGGAAACGCCGCCGCTTAAGCATGCGACGACGATTACGTTGAAGACGAGTCTTGAATCGATCCGCTTCCGCCTCTATGACCAGAAGGCGAAGACGTTTGTTACGTTCAGAGAAGCGAAATCAAGAATTAAGAAATACCGGATTTCCCTGCCTCAGAACCGTCAGCCAAGTTTACAGGATAAGTAATTTCATGACAGCCTATCCGTATCGGATGGGCTGTTTTATCGTTATAATAGAAGTAATCGTCAAAGGAGGCTTTTGGGATGCAAAAGTGGTATCATATCATTCCTAAAAATACGGGGCTGTCCAGTTATGTCTGGATCATATTTTGTTTGCTGCCGTTTCTATTTATTTTCAGATCTTCTTCTATGTATGAGGTCGCCTTTGGCATCATCATGACGTTGATCTTTTTCCTATCCTACCGATTATCCTTCGTTTCGAACAGTGGTTGGATTTACTTATGGGTGAGCGTAGAGATGGCCATCAGCCTCGTCATGACACTGTTTTTCGGTTATGTTTATTTCGCTTTATTCATTGCGTTCTTTATCGGAAACGTCCGACACTTCGGAGGGTTTCTTTCTTTATATATTGTTCATTTAACAACGACACTGATTGCTGTGACGACGACGCTGATTACAGAAATCGAAGCGCTCTTCCCGCAGCTCCCTTTTATTATCATCACGATTATCGGCGTGATCCTTCTTCCATTCACAGTCCGGTACCGCAACCAGCAGCAGAAGCTGGAAGGGGAATTGGAAAATGCGAATGAGCGGATTTCCCAGCTGATGGTCCTTGAAGAAAGAGAGAGGATTGCGAGAGACTTACACGATACCCTTGGTCAAAAGCTGTCCATGATCGGCCTTAAAGGCGAGCTTGCTGGAAAATTGGTTTCTAAAAACCCGGACCGGGCGATAACGGAAATCGATGATATCCAGCAAACCGCACGAACTGCACTGAAGGAAGTCCGGGACATGGTCTCGAATATGAGAGGGAATAAACTCGAAGACGAACTGATCCGCGTCCAGCAGATCATCGAAGCCGCTGAGATGGAATATTCGATGGATGGGGATCCTTCGCTTAAGAATACCCCTCTTCTCGTGGAAAATGTGCTGAGCATGTGCCTGAAAGAAGCGGCGACGAATATTGTGAAGCACAGCCAGGCCACGCACTGCCACGTCTCGATTTCCCAGTATCCGACGGAAATTCTTGTCTCGATTGAAGATAACGGAACCGGAATGCCGGAGAATATCGAACCGTTCCAAGGACATGGATTACAGGGCATACGCGAACGCCTCGAGTTCGTGAACGGACACCTTACGATTGAGAGTGAAAAAGGGACGACCTTGATTCTGCACGTTCCGAACGTGATCAAACATGTAGAAAAGGAGGACTATTCATGATTCGCATTGTCATAGCCGAAGACCAGCGCATGCTGCTCGGTGCATTGGGAGCGCTGCTTGATCTAGAAGATGGAATGGAAGTCGTCGGCCAGGCCCGCAATGGTCAGGAAGCCGTCGAACTTGTGCATAAGGAGAAGCCAGACGTTTGTATCATGGACATCGAGATGCCTGTACAGGACGGGTTGGATGCAGCAGAATCCTTGAAGCACGAGCCATGTAAAATCATCATTCTAACGACATTTGCCCGCCCGGGTTATTTTGAAAGAGCCCGAAAAGCAGGCGTAAGCGGCTATTTATTGAAGGACAGCCCGAGTGAAGAGCTGGCTTCTGCCATCAAGAAGATCATGGATGGTCAGCGTATTTTCTCCCCGGAGCTGGTAGACCTGGCTTTCACACAGCCGAACCCACTCACTGAGCGCGAACGCCAAGTCGCCCGATTGATTGCAGAAGGGAAAAATACGAAGCAGATCTCGAAAGAGCTTTTCATCACGACAGGAACCGTCCGGAACTATGTATCGGTCATCCTGGATAAGTTGGAGGTCACGAACCGAATCGAAGCCATCTCCCGCCTGCAGGACGAAGGCTGGTTGTAATCCTTTCTATCCTCCTTTTTCGTGAACCGACCACCGAACCTTCCTACGTTTTTCCTATAATAAAATAGGGAATAAAAAGGGCACCAACGTAGAAAGTGAGCTGGTACGCGATGAAAAAATACAACAAGCTGGTGCGCGATAAGATTCCCGATATCATGGGGACGCTCGGTAAAACGTTCAACACCCGCACCTTGGATGAACCAGAATACGTAGAATCATTACGGAACAAACTCCAGGAAGAAGCCCGAGAATATTTGAATGCGGATAATGACCAGGATGCCTTAAAGGAAATGGCGGACATGCTGGAAGTCATGCATGCCCTTGTCCAAACGCACCATGCCACCTTTGAAGAGCTTGAGCTGATCCGCCAGCATAAGCGGAATGAACGGGGTGCGTTTAAGAAGAGGGTCTACCTAATGGATGTAGAAGAAGATAAAAATGCTTGATGAGAACGCCTTCCCCGCATCGGGCAAGGCGTTTATTCGTTTTACCTGAGGATCGGTTGTGGATTCGGACAGTGTGGCCCTCTGCGCATTACTTGGTTATTGGGACTGTGTGCACTCCTCTTGTGCCGTACCCTGTCCCATTTATCTCTTATCAGGACTACGAACACCTCCCTCGTTCCGCTCACTGTCCCATTTATCTCTTATCAGGACTACCAACACCTCCCTCGTTCCGCTCACTGTCCCATTTATCTCTTATCGGGACTATGAACACCTCCCCGGTTCCGCTCACTGTCCCATTTAACTCTTATCGGGACTACCAACACCTCCCTCGTTCCGCTCACTGTCCCATTTATCTCTTATCGGGACTATGAACACCTCCCCGGTTCCGCTCACTGTCCCATTTAACTCTTATCGGGACTACCAACACCTCCCTCGTTCCGCTCACTGTCCCATATATCTTTTATCGGGACTACCAACACCTCCCTGTACCACTCCATGTCCCAATCTAAATCTCTCACCCTTTTTCACTAAGAAAAAACGCCCTACCCTTTACCGGGCAAGGCGTCTTTACTAGATTTGAATCGTCCAATCTTCTGTATCCTCAATGTGTCCGCGTTGAATGCCTGTGATCGTGTCATAAAGCTTCTGAGAAAGCTCACCGATTTCACCGTCATTGATGTCCATCTTCTGCCCGGACCAGTTCAACTGACCGACGGGTGAGATGACCGCTGCGGTACCGGTTCCGAAGACCTCTTCAAGCTTCCCGCTCTGATGCGCTTCATAGACTTCTTCTATTGAAATCTTACGCTCTGTCACAGGAATCTCCCATTTTTTCAGAAGCTCGATGATCGACATACGCGTGATTCCCTTTAAAATACTTCCGCTCAGGGCAGGGGTCACAATTTCACCATCAATTTTGAAAAAGATGTTCATGCTTCCGACTTCTTCAATGTAGCGCTTTTCAATTCCATCCAGCCACAGAACGTCTGCCAGTCCTTCACCATAAGCTTTCGCCTGCGCTTGATAAGCGGAAGAATAGTTTCCGGCTGTTTTCGCCATGCCAGTTCCACCTTTGACCGCTCTGGTAAACTGCTGTTCGACGTTGATCTGTACAGGCTTCAGGCCGCCTTTGAAATAAGGTCCGACCGGCGCGAGAATGACCATCAGCTTGTACGACTTCGACGGAGCGACAGCAAGGCTTGGTTCTGTTGCGATGATAAATGGTCGAATGTATAAGGACGTACCTTCGAAATCAGGAACCCATTCCTGCTCCAGACGAATCAACTCGATCAAGTGGTCCATCACACTTTCCTCGTCGATTGGAGGAATGCTCAGTCGCTCACTGGACTTGTTCAATCGCTTCAAGTTTTGATCGGGTCTGAAAAGAAGGATGCGGTCATCTTCCGTCCGATACGCTTTCATTCCTTCGAACACGGTCTGTCCATAATGAAAGATCATCGCCGCAGGGTCGAGTGTCAGTGGCTCATACGGTACGATCCGCGGCTCGTGCCACCCTTTGCCTTCTTGGTAATCCATCACAAACATGTGATCTGTGAACGTTTTACCAAACGCAATGTCCTTCGATTGTGGCTTCGGCTTTTTATCTGGATTCTTCACAATAGTAATCGTTGATGAACTCATCCGCTCAAACTCCCCTTTTCACACGCTTTAACAAAGCAAAGCGTCATCGTGTTTTATATTACATTGTAAAAGGATAACCCGAAAAAGAAAAGGCTTTTGACCAAATTTTCAAAAAACATAACAAATGAATCGTTAACACGATGACAGCAAGAGCGATTCACAAGAAAACCCGAGAGACGCACTTGATTTACGTTTACGTCTCTCGGGTTCTATGGTTGTGTCACTGACTTACATCTTGAATCGTGCATACACATCATGCGGTGATACCAGAGGTTCCGATCCCTTTTGGCAGAGGTGTTTCTCCAACGACGGCACACTCAAGTTGTAAGAACCGACGTCCAAGTTCTATTTTCCTCCCGTAAACGTAACCCCTTTGATGAAGTAACGATTAAAGAAGGCGTATATGAGCAGCGACGGAATCGTCATGAGCGTCGAAGCAGCCATGATCAAGTTCCAAAAGCTGATATACTGCCCTTTGAAGGAGTTCAAGCCGAGCGTCAGTGTAAACATCTCTTCAGAAGACATGATAACGAGCGGTCTCATGAAATCATTCCAAGATGACATGAAGATGAACACAGCCTGTGCCGCTAGCGCTGGTTTCGCAAGGGGCATAACGATTTTGAAAAAGGTCCCCATCCGGCTCAGGCCGTCCATCTGTGCGGCTTCCTCAAGCTCTTTCGGGAAGTTCAGGAAGAACTGTCTCATCATAAAGATGAACGTTGCGTTGACCATACCCGGGATGATGAGGCCTTGATACGTATCGAGCCATCCGAAAGCTTTTAGAATCAAGTAACTCGGAATAAGCGTAACTTGAAACGGAATCATCAGGACGACAAGGATCAGGAAGAAACAGAATTTACGTCCGGCGAACTTGACTCTGGCAAGCGCATAGCCGGCCATCGAGTTAAAGATGATGTTCAGTCCAACCATGCAGACAGTAATGAAGATCGAGTTGAACATCCAGCGTAAAAACAGAGGCTCTCTAGAGAAAATTTCTGCATAGTTATTGAACGTGAAGTTTTCCGGAAAGAATGTGATGCCTGATACGATCTCCGATAGAGGCTTGAAGGAAGATAGAATCGCCCATAAGAACGGGATAAAGGTCACCACAGCATAGATAATCAACACGCCATACACGACGGGTTTTGTTATTGTTCTTTTCTTCATTCTTCTTCCCTCCTAGTCATGAAGTTTTTCCTCACCGAAGAATTTCTTCTGGATGATGGTGACGATCATGATGATGAAGGCCAGTACGACAGCGAGTGCTGAGGCGTAGCCCATATCAAGCGATTTGAATGCATATTGATAGATTAAGAGTACAACGGTCAAGGTCGAGTTGTTCGGTCCTCCGGAACCACCAGAGAAGATATACGACTGGTCAAACAGCTGGAAGGTTCCGATGACACCCATGACGACTACGAAAAACGTAACGGGCTTCAGAATCGGCACTGTGATGAAGATGAATTTCTGCCACCAGTTTGCGCCATCGATAGTCGCCGCTTCATAAACCGAATCAGATATGTCCTGCATGGCAGCCAGGTAGATGACCATGAAGAAAGGTGCTGTCGCCCAGATGTTCATGATCATGATCGATTTCAAGGCAATATCAGGGTCGGCCAGCCAGTTGTACGTCGGCAGGCTCAGAAACTTAAGAAAAGAGTTGATAAGTCCATCCGGGTTGTACATCCACATGAAAATGATGGTCAACACGGCAGATGACGTAACAGTCGGCAGGAAGAAAATGATACGAAACGCATTTTTCCCACGTATGTTCGAGTTCAACGCCGCCGCGAGCAGCAACGCCAAACACGTCTGCACAGGCACAACGATCAGTACATACTCTGCTGTGTTTTTCAAAGCAATCAATGCTCTGGAGTCGTCAAATGTCCTTGTATAGTTCTCAAGGCCTATGAATTCGTAACCGATTCCGCCGAGAAGCTGTACATCATTAAAGGACAAATAAAAGGCATAGAGAATCGGAATGACAACAAATACACCAATCGTAAAGATGGTCGGACTCATGAATAAGTAGCCTGATAGACCTTCTTTCCATCCTTTACTCATGTACCGCTTCGGCTTCTGTTTTTTGTTCGGTTGTTTCGACTTTTTCGACTTGTCAGGTTCATGCGACGGGGTTTCTTTTCTAGCCGGTTCCATATCGACACCTCTTTCATTCTTGATGCATCCACTAAAAGGGGCTGACCCTTATATGGATGGGGAAGGAAGGGGCTGACCCCTCCCTTATCATCCAATGACACGCTTAGTTGGCTGCTTCGATTTCTTTATTCGCTGTTTCCTGTGCTTTCTTCAAGGCTTCTTCGAGAGATTGATCGCCTAGAAGAGCACTTGTGAACTGGTTGTTGAAGTTGTTGTTGATGGTCGGAAGGTTCGGACCTGCCTGCCATGGCTGGGCATACTCGCCGCCGGCAACAAAGGCTCCGCGGATTGGATCTTCGTCGAATCCAAGCTCTTCGGCAACCGATTCACGCGTCGGAAGGGCAAGGCCTTTACTCGTCCAGATCTCCATGCCTTCTTTTCCTGTCAGGAATGAGATCAGTTCCCAGGAAGCCTCTTTCACTTCAGATTCTTTATTCATCACATAGGCAACGGTGAAGGCAGCTGTTGCTTTTTCTCCATTGACCGTAGGAAGCTCGGCTGTAGCATAGCTTAGATCCGTGAAGTTGTTCTCAAGGAATGGAACCGTCCAGTTCCCCTCGATCACCATCGCTGCTTTTTCCTGACCGAACATATCTCCACCCCAGTCTGTACCTGCATCAGATGGAAGAGCTGCGATTTTGTCCTGCTTCATGTCGACAATCGGTTGAAGGGCTTCGATCGCTTCGTCGCTTGCGAAAGCAGCTTCGTTGTTTTCTCCAACTACATCAGCACCGTAAGCCTCAAGCTTATAGAATTGACGGGCAAGCTCAGAAGAGAATCCAAGGCCGTACTGTTCAGGCGTACCGTCTCCGTCTTCGTCTACCGTCAGCTTCTCTGCATACTCTCTAAGCTCTTCCCACGTTTGTGGTGGGCCATCAAGGCCAGCCTCTTCAAATTTTTTCTCATTATAGAAAAGCGCTAGCGTCGAGAAGTCTTTCGGGAAACCGTATTGCGTACCATCGAACTTGAATGCGTTCAGCAATGGATCTTGGAAATCGTCGATCTCGAATTCATCTGTTACGTACTCATCCAGTGGCTCAAGTACGCCTGTATTGGCTAACCCTGGTGCTTCAAAGGCATCCAGATAGAACACATCCGCTGCTTCTCCACCTACTAGACGCGTCTTCGTCACATCCATGTACTGATCGGCAATGACTTCGTGTTTTACGTTAATGTTCGGGTGCGCTTCCTCAAAGGCATCCAACGTCTGCTGCAAAAGTTCTTCCTCTTCAGGAGACGCTCCCCAACCGGCAAGCTCGACGGTGACTTGATCGCCTTCAGCTCCGTCTCCCTGTCCCGATGATTCGTTACTGCAGCCTGCCATCGCGCCAACCAACATTCCTGTAACTCCAACAGCCGCCAACATTTTATTGAATTTCATCTTCATCTATCCCTTCCAAAAATTTTAAGCGTGAATTTTTGAATCTGATTGAAGCTCTATGCGTAATCCAGTTGTGTTGTTTAACACTTGCAGCTTATATTGACCTTCTTCTTTCTCCACTCTGAACGACACGGTTCCATCAGCAAGTGCCAAGTCTTGAACATCCATCTCATGCAATCCCTCGATAAAGCTTGGTGACAGCATAAGCGCTTTATCCTCATACGTCGGATACAAGCCGAGCATGGTACGAATGAAGGTTAACGGCGTCCCGGCTGCCCAAGCTTGCGGGGAGCAGGCGACGGGATACGGGACAGGCTTTCCTTCCTGATCGCTGTATCCGCAGAACAGTTCAGGCAGTCGCTCATATTCGAAGGAGTGTGAAGCTTTAATCAACCCTTCCATGACGACATTCGCCTGATCGTTTCCTTGAACATAGCCCATACCTAACAGAATCACGCTGTTGTCATGAGGCCAGACGCTTCCATCGTGGTAACTCATCGGATTGTAGCCGGCTTCACCTTCTGCCATCGTGCGAATGCCGTAGCCTGAGAACATGTTTCGCGAAACAAGCGTATCCAGCACCTTCTCTTGTTTGTCTTCCTCCATAAGACCCGCGTACAGAACGTGGCCTGGATTCGACGTGATGGTTCCGACAGGCTGTTTATGTTCATCAAGCGCAATCGCGTAATAGCTGACGTCTTCCATCCAGAAGGCTTCGTTGAACTTTTCTTTCAATACCTTGGACTGACTTCTCAGCTGATCTGCTTTTGCCACGCTTCCTGCTGCTTCGTAAAGCTCTGCCATGCCGGTTTTCGCCTGATAGACATACCCTTGGACTTCCGCCAGTGCGATTGGAGACTTCGCATAATCTCCGTTCCGGTGAACGACCGAGTCTGCTGAGTCCTTCCACCCCTGGTTGGCAATTCCTTTGCTGGATTCTTGATGATACTCGACGAATCCGTCCCCATCGCGGTCTCCGTACTTGTCGATCCACTCAAGCGCACGCTCCACGTTCGGAAGGAGTTCGTTGAATAAATCGAAGTCCTTGGAAAAACGGACGTACTCTGTAAGCAGCATGAGAAACAGTGGAGTCGCGTCGATCGTTCCGTAGTAAGGAGTGAAAGGGACTTGATTGGTGTTCGCAAGCTCTCCGTAACGGATTTCGTGCATGATTTTACCTGGTTCTTCGTCCCGCCATTCATCTTTTTTCGTCCCTTGATAGTGAGCCATCGTCCTTAACGTTCCTTTAGCGATGTCCGGGTGGAACGGAAGCATTTGAAGAGCCGCTATTAAACTATCACGACCGAACGGAACGCCGAACCACGGAAGACCTGCTACGAAGAAAGGCCCGAACCCGATATCTGTAGAGAGCGCTCTTAGATCCTGAATGCCCCGTTCCAAGAGACGATTAAGGGAAGAATGATCCGTCTTCACTTTGGTAACGCTGTCATTCCATTCCTTATAAATCTTCTCGAGCTTCTTGTAGGCATTGGCGGGAGAGACCGGTTCTTTTTTCTCATCTCCTACAAGCGGCACAATTCTTACGGTTACTTCTTTCACTTCTTCATGATCCAGGGAAAACGGAAAAGCTATGGTATTCCCTTCTGCTTCTGCGCCTGATGAAGCATCCCAGAAAACTTGTGTCTGCCTTTCAATCTCGTCTGCACCTTCATAGCCGAATGTAAGACGATCATTCTCCACTTTCGTCTCACGCTTCGTCCCTGTCGTCCCTTCTTGGAACCCACGAACGATGAACATATCCACAAAGTCCGCTTCAAGGGATAGCTCAAGGGAGAAATTCACCGGCTTAGGATAATAGCTCTTCGCCTTGATCGTTTCATAAAGGACATCGTCTGAAATGTAACGGAATCTTTCTACTTCAATCGATTCTCTCCACAGCTTGATCTCTCCGTCTTCCTCCATATGAGGGTTGGTAAGCAGCATGGAAGATTCATAGGTTCCATCCGCCTCTGACTTCAATAGGATCAAGTCCTCGCCGTTAATGGTGAGAGACATTTCGCTTAAGAACCTGGTGTCCTGCTTATACAGTCCAAGTCCATAGGGATGATCCAGCGGAATGTCCCCGTTTTTGTCTGTCAGTAAAAATAGCTGATTGTCTTTTAATACACGGTAATCCATCGTTTCACTCCTCCATCCAAAACGTTTCGGTTTTGTTTCAAAAATAGAACCGAAACGTTTCGGTTTTCCTGCAAAAAAAATTATTATTGTTTTATTTCTTTTGTTGTATTACGTATTTTCAGTTCGTTCTCTATTAAGCGTACGCGCTCCTCAGATGTCTGATGAAGGATGGAAAGAAGCAGGTCTGCTGCTGAATACCCCATTCGGAACAAATCCTGTGCCACCGTGGTAAGCGCTGGGGTCACATAAGAAGCGAGTGTGATGTCATCATAGCCTGTAACGGACAACTGATCCGGAACTTTTCTTCCTAGCTGTTCAGCTGCGCGGACAACTCCGAGTGCCATCAGATCACTGGCACAAACGACCGCTGTCACTTCCGGGTAAGCGGTCAGAAGCTTCAAGCCCATTTCCTGCGCTTTGCTCTCACTGTACTCCCCGTTCACAATCCATTCACTGCGAATTGGGAGATCCGCTTCGAGCATTCCGAGTTCGAACCCTTTCAGCCTTTCTTTACTTACGAAAGCCTGTCCATGACCGTTCATCATCGCAATATTCTCATGTCCAAGCTCGGCTAAGTGCCGCACGGCTTTCATGGACCCGTCTACATTATCTGTTGTGACATAGCCGGCGGTTTCACTTTCTACAGGCACATCAATGAGGACACATGGAATGTTACTATCGAAGATCTCCAGCAGATAAGGGTCATCATTCTTGATCCCCTGCACAATCACGCCTTCGACCCGACGTTCCCGGCAAAGCTGTGCATACGTCTTTTCCTTTTGCTTCGAGGTGGTTGTATTGAAAAGAACGATGTCATAATCGTGTGCCCCGCAGAATTCATTGATACCGGTCAGCACGTCGAATACGATGTTGTCCTTCGCCCCTTCTCTTGTAAGACCTGATACAAGAAGACCGATCGTTTTCGTCTTATTCATCACGAGGCTTCTTGCCAGAGAGTTCGGGCTGTATTCAATTTCTTTCGCGATTTCTTCAATACGTTGTCTTGTCTTTGCGTTGACATCGGAATATCCGTTCAAGGCTCTGGAAACCGTTGTAACAGAAACTCCGGCAAGCTTTGCGATATCTTTAATCGTTGCCATAGTGATCCCTTTCCAAAACGTTTTGGATGATTAACTTGTTTTGAATTATACACAGACTGAAAGCGTTTCACAACCCCTTTTCCAGAAAAATAAGATTGCACACACCTTTTAACCTAACATTCAGACATCTTATTCATATTTTAAAACAAATTCCGTATATCAATCTAGTAAGCTCCTCTATCATTCAATATGTGCCCGGTCAAAATAAAACATTTTTTAGGAGTGGATGAAACATGAACTATGTAAAACCATCTGTTGAAATTCAGGAAGCACAAACGGTAAACGAGGCTATCACTTGGACGGTTGTTGCGCTTAGCGCCATTATCGCTGCTGGCGGATATGCTGCATGGTGCACATACAACGGTGCTGACTTCGTAGGTGCTGTAGACATCGACGACAAATCCGTACAAATCGGCTGCTCTTACTAAGCTGACCACCTATACTTAGATTTTTGCCCCATTGACCGGGCAATTCTTAATGAAAGGTCGTGAGGATCGATGCTGTCGATTCACAATGTACATAAATCATTTGGCGATCATAACGTTCTGAACGGTGTTTCTCTCTCTGTAAAAAAGGGAGAGATTTTTGGTTTACTAGGACCGAACGGATCAGGTAAGACGACACTTCTGAACTTGCTGATGGAAGACCTTCCTTATGAGAGTGGAACGATCATGATGCTGGATGAAAGCGACCACTCCAACTTGACCATCAAGGAAAAGATCGGGATGGTGCCGGATTCGGACGAGCGAATTGAAGATTTAACAGGCCTTGAGCTTTTACAATTCATTCGTTCTGTAAGAGGCCTTCCTAAACAAGAGACAAACCGCCAAATCAATGAGTGGCTCAAGCTGTTTGATATATGGGAGGACCGTCATCGGCTCCTTCAACATTACTCACACGGAATGATGAAAAAAATCCAGATCATTGCAGGGCTGCTTCACAAGCCGGAGTTCTTGATCATTGACGAGCCGACCAATGGTCTCGATCCTGACATGATCAACATGGTCAGACACTTGTTGAAAACGTTGCAAAGTCGAGGGATTACCATTCTACTGACGACCCATTACCTCCATTTCGCCGAAACAGTTTGTGACAGGGTCTGTTTTATCCGGCAAGGGGAAATCATTCAACATGAAACTAAGGTAGGGGACTTATTAAAACGTACGCATGCCTCACACTTAAATGAAGCATACACGGTCGTTACAGACTTTGGAGAAGAAAGGATGAAGATTGATGCCATCATGGAAGATTGGTAAATTGATTTTCACACAGTGGAAACATAGAGCAGGCACGGCTTTCAAAGAGATGCCACTTCTCGGCCTAATCCCTTTCATAATCCTGGGAAGTCTTGCTGTGGTCTGGTTCAATATGTATCAATTCATTGACCGCCAATTATTCAGCGAACAAGCTCTTCTGGATCAGCAGTATATGCCTGCTTATGTTGAGAATTATGCCAACGTTACCTATGTCGTAATCACCGTTAGTTTTTTGACATTGTGGCAGTGGGGCATCAAGGGTCAGAGCTCCTACAAGCTTTTTCAGGGGCTTCCTGTCCGTCATTTCTCATGGGCGATCGGGCAGGCACTGCCTCTGATCACCATCATGTTCCCGCTCTCTTTCCTTGCTTTCACTCCGATGCTTTTTGTTTTATTGAATCAGCTGTCCTTCACGGGAATGGAGCAGATGCTTGTGGTCATTAGTTTTATAGCGATAGGAGTTGCTGCTCTTTTTACCGGTTTGTTCTGGCAGAAAGCTATCCAGGGACTTACGATCTGGATCAGCGGGACGGAAAGCCGCTTCGTTCATGGTATTCTGTTCCTTTCTTCTACTGTTTTCATCACGCTCATCGGTTATCTATTATTCAGCCGATACCCTGAAGCGATTGCGCCTGTCACTCCTGGTTTCCTGTTGTCTCACGTCGTATTAAACCTTCAGGACGGTGCATGGATGTGGGTCCCCTATATGGGAGCTCTTATCACCAGCCCGGTTCTATTTCTATTTGGGGCATTTACTGTCTTTCAATTGAATCAAACAAGGAGAGATGAACCCCAAGGTAAAGTGTTTTTCAGAAAATTGGATGGACCAAACCACCGTTTCATGTCAATGATTCTAGTAGACTTCAAGCGCTTAAACCGAGATGGTGAGACCCTTTTTTATACGCTGATCAGTCTCTCTTTATTCTTCTTTGGTGGCCTTGGACTCAGATGGTTCGAACTGACTCTGTACCTGCCGATTTATGAGCAGATTTGTATGTATGGACTGCCATTTATCATAGCCTTATATCCTTTGAGTGCTCGTAGTAAAGACCATTCTCTGAAGCGGTTGATTGATGCCAGCGGAACACGCCCCCTTTCCTACGTAATGAGTAAATTGGTCATCTATGCGGGATTCTTTCCCCTGCTGACTATCGGCCTTTATGTTGTGTTGACAGGCGTTGCAGCATCCACATTCACAGGGAATTCCTATGATGTCTGGATGCTTTCCATGGTCACGTTCTTAACAGCCTATACGATCGGCTCTTTCCTTCCGGCCCCGGAAAAGTCATTGAGCACGAAACTGACCAAGATCGCTTCGTTTTATTTCAGCATGTCGATTGTAATTTTGTTATACGACTATGTAGGTTCACAAATATACGTTTCAATCAAAGGGAGTATTTACTTTACGTGCATTCTTGGACTGCTTTGGATCAAAGAGAGAAAGGAGAAGCAATATGATTAGGCCTGAATCGATTCCCCATTGGCCAAAAGGTGTGCAACTGCGGGAGAAAGACATTACCGATCATTCCCTCAAAGCCAAGCATGAAATCACAGAAATCAGTGGTGAGCTGCTTCGACACGTCGATGGAAAACGTTCAATCCAAACGATTGTATCTGAGTGTGCCACTAAGCATGGATGGCCTGAAGAGCACGTGCTGTCTGATTTTCTCGAGCTCATATCGAACCTAAACCACCATTACCTCATCAATATTCAAACGCCCTTTCACTGGACTACTTTTTTCAAAGACCGTTTGATTGCTTTGTTCGTTCTTCTTCGAACATTACAAGGTCCGAAATGGGAAACGAAGGAGCGGAAAACAGCGTCTCACCAATCCCAGTGGGCGTCTTTATGGCAGATGATCAGGGTGGTCACGATGGTCTACGGAGCTTATGCTATAGGAATTGCATTTGTAACGGGAATTCTATCCTTCCTCTTACCTGTCGGAGGTCTTCACATCCCCCTTTTGACCGCGGGATCCTTTTTAACAGGAATGATCGTCCATGAATATTTGCATGTATGGACTTTTCAAAAGATGACTTCTCGACAGTTCGAGGTCATCATAGCCATCAGACGAAAAGCTGTTCAAATTGTACGACCGCGGGCTGACCGTAAAACCGAATTCTGGACTTCATTATCAGGTCCCGGTATTCCCGTACTGACTGCTTTCATTCTCATCCCACTGCTGTTCATCGTTCCAGCGGGTGAGCTCCAATTCGCCATAGGATGCATGGCTGCAACTCAAATTGTTCATTTACTTTCCTTAATGCCCTTTGCGGAAGACGGGAAGCGCATTATAGAATCGATCAAACCCACTCCATTACCTATCGAAAGGAAGAAAAGTGTATGATCAAAAGTTTTCTCGTAGGTTCACTTCTATTATTCATTTCCACCGTTGTGATTCTCTTAGGACTCGGTGTGTATTCAGACATCCAGGATTTCAGTTCATACAATTGGTCTTTTTTCGGAATCACAGTTTTCCGTTATGAATCCTTACAACCAGATGGTCATCTCCTGAACTTCGGAGTCGGAATCATCGCGATTGCACTCATCGGAGGGGCAACAAACGCAGGGCTGCGGAGCTTATTTACCAGAATGGAGAGCCGTACATGAATCTTAAAAGGCTCCTTATCACGTTGTCCACAGCCCTCCTTTTGATTGTCGTCACATTCTGGATTGTAAAAAGTGAACCAATGACAGCCACGGAATTAAGTGAAGCGGGCATCGCTTTCGGAGACCCCGAAGCTCCGAACACGGTCATTGAATTCTCAAATTTCGAATGTCCTTACTGTAAACAACAGCACGATACTCTTGCTCCCACTCTCAAAGAACTCATTGACACGGGCAAGGTTCACTACGTATTTAAGCCTGTCACAATTGAATACTATGAAAAAGCGTCTGTGATAGAGAATCGCCTAAAAATTTCTGGAGAAGAAAAACTAGACTGGGAAGCGCTCGATTACTTATTCGCCAACCAGACTGATTGGAAGAAAGAAGGGAAGAACAGCCTTATTGAACGATTAGAGGCACACACTCCATCCGATGGGACTCTCCTCCCTGTTGAAGAGTTGAACGGGGAAGCAGAATCGCTCGGGTTGGAAAGTGTCCCTACCTTGATCATAAATGGGAATAAGGTAGAGAAACTTCTGTCAGAAGAGGAGCTATTGCATGAGCTCGACTAAACTGCCTCTCATTCTATCGATTTGCGGCGTTTTGATCAGTGCCTACTTAAGCTGGCACTCTCTCTTCGAATTCCAGCAGGTGGGCTGTCCGATTGGAGGAAGTGGTTGTGAGGAAGTCAACAGAAGCTCCTATAGTAAAATCTTCGGGATTCCCGTCTCATGGATCGGGCTTGCCGGTTACAGCTTATTGACAGTGGGTCATGGATTCACCCGTTTTTCACCGAGGCTAAGAAGGATTACTGTGCAGTTGATGACCACCATTGCCCTGGTGTTCAGTCTTTATTTGATGAGTATCAGCTTCTTTGTTATTAAAGAGCTTTGCATTTGGTGTGTCGCCTCTGCTCTTATTATTTGTACGCTTTCCGTTTTAGAAGTGAAGACTCTCAGTCGTCACCGCAAACAGAGAACCAACTATGTCAGCAGGACTCAAACCGTTAACGATTTGTAGCACACGCCTCATGAAGAATCTCTCTTTTAAAATTTTGAAATGTACACTAGTTGATTTATTAATCTTTTAAGCAAAGGAAATGTTGTCGATATATGCTAGATAGAATATTCAAATGCTGGGTGTTCGCAAAGGGAATCGCTTAGACCCTTATTTTTGCTAGCTTCTGGAACCACTGTTATCGCAAAGTGGGGTGGAAAATGGCGAGACTCCCTCCGGAAACGTTGATACACCAGGGGTTCGAAGCGTTATTTATCGTTTTTAAATTTTTTTAATACCAATCCTTTACTCGCATCTCCCTTTTATTCAA
>NZ_JAIVAJ010000006.1 GCF_020171725.1 Halobacillus litoralis
CTTCAATCGCTTGATTCTTAAACTCATTGCCACGATCTGTGTGGAATAACTCTAGGTCTTCGAGGTTGCCTTGTATGGACGCAAAAGCTTCTTGGACAAGGGAGGCGTCCTTTCTAGGGACTGAACTATAGCCGATGATCTCACGGTTAACTTAAAGTAGTTGAGGGGTTAGTGCTCCCTTTTAACCATAATAGGGAGCGTCAGAATGTGAAAAATAATTATTAGTCAGGTTCATGTTACTATGACTGTCGATATATGGATGGTGTCGAGGAGCAGAGGGGAGAAGCATGTGGAGTGATTGAATAAATATTCAGTCTAATGTTCTGATGATTTACGCTGGAAAGTTTCCGTCTGAGATTGGAATGGCTTTGTTTGCACTGGGAATGGGGGGGGTAAAGCTTAAGAACTTGCCTGATTTCTCCACAGTGACCATTAAGTGCACGGTTCTCTTTCTACCTTTTGTACTATTTTGGCAAATCTACCATCGCCAAACCCCCTCCTTTACATATACCTCAGCACAAAACCTCTTTTAGGAGTAATTAGATTAACAAAATCAGTAATCATATAGTAGTCCGCGACCAATAATGGTATAATATTACTAATTATCTGGGAGGGGATTAGTGTGTATGCAACGAAACTACCTGAGAAAATACCCGTCTATATTCCTGTTTTACGTGCAACTTTGAAACTAAGTTCGGATCACTTGAATGAGTTGGGGAAGTTCTCTCAATATATCCTCTTCGCTTTAGGGAGAGGTCATACGTTTGAAGAGATACGTAAGGTGACTCTATTAGATGAAATGGTTATTAAGGAAGAGTTCTATTACTTAATGAAGGTTGGTTTATTGGAAGAGCGTGATATTAGCGATGCAGCGTTATCAGATCTTGGTGACAGCCTTTATTGGGTTATGACGTTTGTGGATCAGTTCAATCGAAAAAAAGAGAAGGTATTAATCAATTGTGTGACGGGTAATCTCCAGTTATTGGGCGAGTCTATCATTGTAGAGCCTCGGGACTGTAGTGACCATGCATATCGTTTGAAAGAGAAAATTGTTCGAAGGTTGTATAAAAACTTGAGCCCATTTAATTCCAAAGATTTTGTGCTTGAGCATTTTGGGTTTGATGAGCTTGAGGATCATTACCGGGAAGAATTACAAGTCGAAGTCGAGTACGAAACACCAATCCTTTATATACAGAAGGACATCGAGATGCTCCCTTCACCTAAGGCAGAGCCAGGACTTTCAGCACCTGAAGAAGAAGCGTCTTTGAGTAATAGAGAAGAAGGAACAGGAACTGTACATATTGAACGAACCATTCAAACAGTCCATTGGAAAGGATACTATGAATCTCTGGGACGATACCGCCCTCTTTTGGATAAACTCCAGTCTATAAAAGAGTTTGACTCAGCTCTAGTTACTGAAAAAAGCACAGAACTCCTTGCCTTGAGGCAGAAAGAGGTGGAGTTGAATCAAAAGGAGAATGTATATTACTTTGACCCTGTGACTGGTGGAGCTTTTCTTGCTATGCCTGATTTTCCTTATGAAGACGATAAGAAATGGACGGATGTCAAGCCAATAGGAACGCAAAAAAGACCTTCAAATGAAGCGGTTGCTCTTTTTTTAGGAGAAACGTCCATGAATGTACAGAGCAAAGTGGGAGAGACATATCACATAAGACAGCGCATTCCCTATGATTTGTTATTTATGACATCAACGGAGCAAACCGAACGAGCAAAAGATGAAATTCACGTAAATGGGGAGAGAGAGGAAGTGTTTGAATGGAGAGGGAATCCGCTTTTCGGTTCTTTGGCACCGCTCAGAAGAACATAAATGTCATTTTTGCAAGAAAAACTCTTACGAAGTCAAACATCATTTTCGTAGCAGTTGATACGGCTCTTGAAGTAGTCAAGGCCGGGATTAGTTATGCTGATTATTTATTTGAAAAAGAACATACTGAAAAATTAGAACAGGAACTCGAAAGGGCTAAAGAGAACCTAAACAAAGGGTATGAAGAAAGAATTATGCAACAACAGGTAATTATTGAAGAACAACGTAAACGCATGAAGAAGAAGTGGAAGACGTTTGAGCTAGAAATCGAAAAGGTAGGCAATGAGATGAAGGCTGAAGTGGAGAAGTTGTCAACACGATCAGATCGTGAGTATAAAGAACACTTGAAACGTTTGACTCTTATTGATGCTCTTCGTGCTCCTATTCTGGATATGCTTCATTACACGGCAAGTTTGATTGATGAAGAAGAGGAAAAGGGAACAAGCTCTAAACACTTATTTAGACTTCAAGAAGACTACCGTTTAGCTAAGGGCAAATACAATCAACTTATTCAAGAAACGATTTAGGAGGAGTATGGATGACGAAAAAAAGCGGTTTAGGAAATATGAGGGAACCGAAGAAGAAAAAAGGGAATAGTGAAACGTTTTTGGTAAATAAAGGAAACGTTGAAGTTTTGCCGAAAGAATCACACGAGAAGAGTTACAAAGTAAAGATGGATACAGTTAGTCATGTAGCCGATAATGTGGCGGATATAATTACACAGGTTACAAGTTCGATTGAGAAGGTTAAAGTGGCTTCTTATGAATTAGAGAAAATTCGTGAGAATGCCAATATGGAGATAACGAAGGCAAAGGAAAAGACTAAGGAAACCGAAGTGAAGGAAAAGGAGAGTACTAAAAGGGTAGAGGTAGAGACATCGGGAAGAATCGAAGAATTGCAGCTTGAATTCAAGAAATACAGTCTCGAACATGAACGTGAAATGAAACAGATCGAAAAGGAACACGAAAGAGGAATGCACAACCTGGACTCGATAGAGAAAAATGTGAGTATCCTAAGTGAGTGTGCCCATGTTCTACTTGAAGAAATGAAGGAGTGTAGACAGAAGGGGGTAGAGGTTCCCGATCGCCTAAGAGATCAAGTAAGTGAGCAGATGAGAGTTCTTGCAGAAAGTATGGTGAAACTAAAACCCTAAATATTAGAATAAGAAAGGAGGACTTCTGAATGCCTATTCCTGCTCTTGCTGTCGGTCTGGCTGTCATCGGTGTAGGTGCAGCAGCTGTGCATTTTGTATGTGACGAACTATCGAAAGAGGAATTGGAAAAACAGGAAAGGATGAAGGAAAAGTACAATCATTATGAAGCTGAAATGAACCGGTACAAAGAAGACCTTGAAAGACAATTCAATCAGGACTTAGAAAATTTGACAGAGGAAGACCGACTGATGAGGGAAAAGCTCAAGCAAGACTTTGAGCTCAAAAAATCTGAATTACGATCATTATATTACAATAAAATGAGAACGTTTGTCGAGGGCTCGAGGGAAAAGAGAATTGAACTTAAAAAAGAGCTCAATCAGGCTGTTAAGACGACGAGAAAACAACTGAAGCATCACCAAAGCACCCAACTTCGTCGACAGTCGCTCGTACACCTTCATCACTCCTTGGAAGAAGCGTTAGAGAAAGTGACAGCTTACTTGTTCTACCTTCGTAAATATGAAAGGTACTTGGATATTTGCTTTAAGAACAACGAGGAAATGTCAGAACCATTTCAATTGTTATTGCCTGAGTCATTTCCCTATGTGGGGAAGTTGGTTCGTTATAAAAAGAAGGACTTATTTTCAACAGGTCAGATTGCTATAGAAAAAGGCGTTACTATTCAATATCATTGTGTAGATTTGTTGGAGCTTGAGGAATATCATGAAGAAGCCGAAGTTCACGTTTTTGTAGAATCCTCCAGAAACAATATATGCACGTATTCTGTTTCAAAAGGACTATTCAAGTTTACAGCTCTATATCAACCTGGCATAGGGATTCAAACAGAAGTGCTCAAGCATGAAAGGAATCATATTCAGTTGAAATTCAAAGGGTTGGCCTTACGTTTACATAAGAATGATTTAGAAAATCCTTTCCGTACACCACCTAGAAAAGCAGAGCTCCGTGTTTTTCCAAAACAGTGGGACTATAATTTATATCATTACGAGCCTGTTGTAACAGAGAAATATCACGAAAGCTTTGCTGTTTGTCACTTTAATGAGGTACCTATAGTATTTGATGAAGATCACTACGCTGACTTTTTTGAATGGGTGAATCAACATAAAGGTCTTTGGGAAACGACTAATGAATGGAAGATTGCCCCGCTGAATGAAAAAGATATTCCTTATGTAAATGAAGTCAAGCTGCAGCTGGGAACAGATCTTATAATAAAAGCTGATGTCCAACAAGATATGAACGGCAACAGCTTCTTGTTCTACAAGGGGATGCTGGACGTTAAAGAATATGCATGTAATCCAGAGGATGTCTTTGTCGCTATGAAAGGAACCCTCGGTATTGTATTCAACGAGGAATTTAATCTCATTGATAAGAGCATGTTCACTGAAATGGAGCAGTTCTCTTTTCTCTTATTCAATGAATTCAATGATCAGAAGTTGATTAAAGATAGTGCGGAAGGTAGTGGCTTCTATAATAAATGGGCAGAAGTGACCGATCAACTGATAACCTATCTATATAAAGATGGTGAAGCTTATACTTCTACAGTTGGTCCAGTAAAATACAAGGGCTTTCGTCAAGACATAAAAATGCATCGATTTGAAATGGAAAGCCTCTATCCTGAGAATTGGAAAGAGTTTTTGTCTGAGAAAGAAGGCAACTACCGTCAATATTACTTCACTGAAAATGGTGAAGGAAGCTACTTACCAGTCGAGTTCTCCTCAACAGCCGAATCGATTTTTGTTTATGGTGATTTTGATGAAACGGATGAGGTGCAGGAATTAACCGTTTACATAAAGAAATATCCATATCCAGAAATTCAACAAAAGCGAGCTCTTGATGCTTTCAGGATTGGGATGTTAACGAACTCAAGGCTTAAAAATTGTTTGTTAAATCCCCGTTCGATTGATTCTAGGGTTTTAGAAACTACTACTCATCCATTTCAGAATCCACTTGTCGCTGAAAACACGACTCAGCGAGGAATTGTACACGCTAGTCTCCAACAGGAAGATATATATTTTATCCAAGGACCACCAGGGAGCGGAAAAACGACAGTGATTCAGGAGATTATCTATCAACATCATCAACAACACCCGGAAGACCGTATTCTCGTTGTTTCTCAAGCGAATGTGGCCGTTGATAATGTCCTCACAGATCTTGTTGGACAATATGATGTGGGGCGAATGATACGATGTGGGAAGACGACAGAAGGAGATATTTTACCGATCAGCTTTGAGAAGAGATATGAGGATTACGTGAGCTCCATTCAAGCACTTGATGCTGAAGCAGTCGGGGAAGATTTGCTTGACCATTGGAAAGGTATTGTCATGCCTGAAGATTACAGTGGTGTGAATTCCGAAGTTGGAGAATTGATTCTGAGAGGAAATAGTTTAATTGGGGCGACTTGTGTTGGTCTCGCTCAGAAGAGGATTGGTCTTGACCGTCTTTCTTTTGACCTTGTGATTATTGATGAAGCAGGAAAAGCCTTACCCGCTGAATTGCTCATCCCCATCAATCGTGCTAAAAAAGTGGTGTTAATAGGAGACCATAAGCAACTTCCTCCTGTAGTAAACACGGCTTTACATGACCCTGAAAAAATTGAACTGGAAAATAGAGAATACTGCAAAAATGAAATGTTTGAAACAAGCCTATTCCAGCGTCTATACGAAAGGTGTCCTGGTACTAATAAAGCCATGCTTGACACGCAATACCGTATGCCGGCTGTGATTGGATCTATGGTCAGCCGCTTTTTCTATAATGACAAACTTCACAATGGAATCAATACTTATGAGAAGCCAGTCATGGTTTTCAATAAGCATCTAAACTGGTTGGATATGTCAGTTGATGCAAAATATAAAGAAGATACAAGTCAAGGATCTCCTCGGAATGAGAGAGAAGCTGATGTAGTGTACAAATTAGTTCAGAAAATCAAAAACTATATTGATGATGGGAATAAAATTGCAATTATAACACCTTATAAGGGGCAAAAACGGTGCATCATAAACAAGTTTAAAAGAGAGAATTTTAAATTTGATGGTAGCGGTGTTGTGATTGACACAGTAGATGCTTTTCAAGGCGATGAAGCCGATGTAGTGATGTATTGTACAACCCGGTCTCAAAATAGAACAGCTTTCTTCTCAGACCATGCACGTTTGAATGTTGCCTTTTCCCGGACTAAATCGGATTTATTAATTATTGGTTCAATCAAATATTTTCGAGGCTATGGAGAGGATAGTCTATTGTATAAAGTCTCTCAACATGTTGAAAAGAACGGCGAGGTATGGAAATTCCCTGAACTACTAAAATCAATATAGAGCAAATGGCGGTGTCTGCCTATTGATTTTACAAATGCTACAGTTCAAATTGTTAAAACAGAGGGAGCATGGAAAATGACTAAGAAAACTAGGAGACAAAGACAAGGTGAAGTTCAAACGGCTGTGGCAGGTCTCGTGGTGATGGCTGGCATGTGGTTCATGTTTGAATTTGACGTGACGAGTATTTACTACATATTCGGGCTGCTTATTGTTGCAGCTTTAGCAGGAGGGATCGCTTCTACTTTTGTTCCGGATATGAGAAGGAAAGAGAACAAGGGTAAGAATGAGTACACGGGATTGCCTGATAGGAAGAGGAAAGCGAGTTCTCTGAAGGCGGCTGTTTCTAAGAAAGGGAAGTCGAACTTATTGCGGTCTGAGAAGGAGATCATGACATTGCCTCTGGAGGAGCTGTCTTGGAGGGAGTTCGAAGAGTTGTGTTACCTCTACTACAAGGCGAAAGGCTATCAACCGCGCAGGACTTCTGAGGGTGCGGACGGGGGAGTAGATTTGATCATCTTCGACCCTGAGCACAATACGGATGTTGCGGTGCAAATCAAGCATTACAAGAAGGGGAAACAGGTGGATGTGAAGTTGATCCGGGAGCTTGATTCGGCGAAGAAGAATCATGGGTGTGCGCTTGGGGATATGATTACGAGTTCTGGGTTTACGAATCCGGCGTTGGTTGAGGCGGATGATAGGAAGATTGGTTGTAAGGGAAGTGGATGGGTGAGGATGAGGGTGTTGGCTTGGAGAGAAATGGTGATAAAAGCACAGAACCAGCAATTCTATTCCTGAATAAAACTTATTGTATTTAAGAATCACCATCTAGAGGAGCTCTGAAGTTATTATTAACTGTATTTAGAAGCCGATATAGTTTGCCTTGCAATCGGTATTAGACTCCGTGTGGTAGTTTAGTGTTTTAGTCGTCAATTCAAAATTGGATATTTATTATCTTAGGGATGGTGAATAGACATGAACGAAGTAAATTTTAAAGAGCAGTGTGAGATGTTAGTTAATTCAGCAATTGAGTTTAGAGCAAAAGAGTTTATTAATAAAGGTACATTAGAGCTTGATTATACAATTTCCGACAAGATGGAAATGGGTGGATACTCAAGAATCGAGGATGGAAAATACACCTTTGTAATTAACTACGGGGTGTTTAAAAAGCTATTTGATATTTTTAATGTACTGCTCTATAAAGAAAATGAAATCTTCTATAGAATGGTTTCATTAGAAGAGGAATATGACCCCCAAAAAGCCCAACTTTACTTTGATTTATTGCTTGAAGTAGCATCGAAAGTGATTATTTTCCATGAATTGGGGCATGTCTTAAATGGTCATTTAGCATATATTAATAAGGAATTAGATTCTAAACACATGAATTTATTTATGAAGTCTGATAAGAATAGTATTCATCCAATGTTAAGCCGAACTTTGGAAATGAACGCGGATGCATTTGCAGCAACGTCTGTTTTGGCGCAGCTTACATATCAAAAAAACATAAACAGGTACAATGAATTATCAGATCAACTAATTAAAGATAAAAGCCATGCTTACGTATTATTCTTCATTGCAACAGATATTCTGTTTTCTCTAATGGGTACAGGGAAAAACAGAGCTGAAACAGACATACAACTCGCAAAGTATTTGCCTTTAAGAACGAGGTTAGATTGTTTAGTAGAGAATTCTTTAGCTGCTTACTACAATTTGAATCCGGAGCGTATCCAAGATTCCAATTATTTGAATATACAATTCTTTAGAGAAGTTGCTCCAAATATAGAAGCGTTTGTCAATCATTACTTTCGTGATGTTGAGGGTATTCCTGAAGAACAATATAGTACAAAAAACAATGGCGGAGAAATTTCTGAAGAGTATTTACGTCATTCTGAATTAGTCAGACGGTATTGGTCTTCTGATATAGTTGATAAAATGGAGAAATACTCATATTTTACTTTACCTCAATAATATACTTTTGAAATAAGCGCGGGCACGGTTCGGCACCAGTGAATTGGTAGGGGTTTTTTGAAAGTATGAAGGCGTCAAAAAGTTTAACATATTATAAATCTCTTTATTTTATGATCGAAAGCTGAAACCGAGGGGGATTAGGAGGATAGGAGGGCCACTATTCTCTTTAAATTAACCACGATGGCGGTTAATTTTGCCTGATTAGAAATGCTTAAGAGGCCATATCCCCTGGCTCGGGATAGACCGTGAAACCTCTTGAGTTCAGCATTCTTACCTTCTATCGAAGCTCTCTTTTTATACTTTTCTTTGAACACCTCTGTTTTCTGCTCTTGAGAGATTTTGTAAAACTCAGGCGCAAAAAACATGGGGACGGTTCAAGTCGAAGCGGAGGTGACGGAAGGGGTGCAAACGTACAAATGAAAGAACCGTCCCTTTGTTATGAAATAATATTGGAAAGTGGGAAAAATACATGACATATTTCAATGAACTAGCTCCATCGCATATTTCCTTTTACGTGGATTATCAGCAAATAAAGAAGGTTGCCTGGGACTTGATAGGTCAAGTAATAGGTAAGAAGATTCCTGTAGAATTGGAGTGTAAGAAGTTGGAGGGAGATATTCTTTTCAGATTGGAGTTAGATATATCTTCTCTAGATGAAGCAGAAAATTCCAAACTGCAGGCATACGGTTTTTCTGAAGAAACGCCTTATGTAAATTTTGATATTGTATATCAAACTCTTTTTGAGGGTCTTCCAAAGCCAGCAATTACACGTGTTTCTGAATCGGGTAGTGAGGATGACTATTTTGAGGTCGAAATTTACTATTTAGATTATGTGGAAGCTATTGAGCGGAATAAAATAGCACCTGCTTTTTGATATTCATCGCTTTGTTTCCGTAACAAACAAAAGCCGCTCTCTAATATTGAGCGGCTTTTGTCACTATATTAACCATGGTCCCGAACCGTCCTCACGCCTTTCTTCTTCGCAACAGGAAAGACTACAAGCCATCCCATCAGTTTCACTTATCAACTCTTTGCCTTCGATTTCTGTAGATGAATAAAGGAAGATTTCCTATCATCGTTCATTAATATTTCGTCTCTCTAATTATATTCGATCTTTCGATAATCTTTCCTGATTGTCGAGACATCACTTTTTACCAGCAGGAAGCTTAAGAAAATTTCCCCTGCCACTGACATGAATAATGTTGGAGGGTGCGATGAGTCGGTCAATAGCCAAGATAATTGGAAAAACATTCTCTTCTTTTGTCTTTTTCATGGTAAAATATGAATATATACAAGGTACATAGAACTATAAAAAACTGGAGTAATGGAAATATGAATGTTATGGTGACAGGTCCTATTAGAAAGGAAAATTAATACTATGGATAAAAAAGCTTGGCTTAGTCAAAAAGGCTTTACTTTAGTAGAGCTCTTGGCTGTCATTGTTATTTTGGGTATTGTAGCTGGGATTGCAATTCCTAGTATAGGTGGGATCATTCAGAAAACTAGAGAGGATGCGGTTAAAGCTGAGGCTTTACAAGTTCTAGACTCTGCAAGACTCTATGATACAACTACTGAAGCCACTTCAGATCGTGTGATATCTTCAGAAGAATTGTCCTCATATATCGAAGACGTTGATTTGGGCAATTATTCCGTCATAGTCAATTCTTCTAACTACTCATTAACGACTTCTACAGTCACAGCTGGGAATGCATCTATAACTTTTGAGTGTGCAACATTACTAGAAATCAATCAAGACAGTGAAAGAGGTACGCGAACTATAGGTAGTTGCGAAGGAACAGAAACTGATACGGAAACGGACACCGATACAGGAACAGATACTGATAACGGGACTGATGGAAAAAGTTTTTGGAATGGTTAGGGCTATAAGCGCGGTAATGCAATAAATGGGGACGGCTCTCACATTTGACCAATCGTTTACAATAAGAGAAACCGTCGCTTAGTTATATGTAATAATTACATAATTATCGAACATTAAACATCATGATTCCTTTGGTCTTATTTAATTAATTACTAGATGAGGGGGTGTTGATATCCAATCATCGGTATTTAGATCCCCCCATATTGTTTAAATAGATTCCTATTACTCTTATTGTTTGTCCAATAACGAAAGATGCTAGCCATTAGTGACCCAGTAATATCTTAATTAACGAGCGGTTGTACGCTGCAGTTTCCTAACCTACTGCACGTTAATGGTGGTGAAGAATTGAGTGAATATGAAGGAGGAGATAGATTTGAAGAAAATCATGCTAGTACTTTTGCTGACATTGGCATTCTTTTTAGGGGCGAATACTGTTTCAGCGGAAATCGAACAAGACAGAGTGGTTGACGGAGATAAGGTTTGGAACATTGAATTTAGAGTATCGATAGATTTGGAATCAGCTAAAAAGGCTATTTCAGTAATGGATACCACGGGAGAAGAAGTACCTATTAGCATTTCCTATGGCACATGGGAAGACCAGATTGAAGTCAAGCCGGAGTCACGTTACGAACCGGGACAGTACACGCTATGGATTGGTTCATCGGTTAAGGGGCAGAATGGTGCTCAAATGGGAGAGCCTGTATCGATGAGGTTTTCTGTGGGAGGGAAGGCATTCACTTCAGTTGAAGGGAGTTACCCTGAAGCTTATGCATTGTCCAACCTGAACACGGGAGGCTCTGTCATTAAACCGAATGATTATTATTACTACGTAGGTCTTGATGGTCTATTTAAAGCGAAGGAAGTAGGAGGGGCTGCTGAAAATATTGCTCCGATGGTTCAAACAGATGCTCCTTATTTCTATAATGGTTGGATCTACTTTAAAGGGACGGATGCTGCCAGTAATCGTTGGGATGACTATAAGGTGTATCGAGTGAAACCTGACGGATCTGACCTGGAACAGATTACGGAGAACCATGTATTATCTTATTACGTAAATGATGACTACCTCTTTTACGTGGTATTTAATGGTTGGGATCAGAAAGATTTCATTTACCGCAGGGATCTAGCTAGTGGAGAAGCGGAGAAGATCTTTTCGGTACCAGTAAATGAAACGATGGGGATCTTTTATGAGCGAGATGGTTGGTTATATTACCGGAACGATAGTCAGGGTGAGTTGGAAGTGGTTCGGTCGCGTATAGATGGAAGCGGGTATGAAGGTGTGGTCACAGACGAGTTCATCGATACAAAAATTGAAACTGATCTGACAGCCTTCCGTGATGTCATTTCGTTTGCTTTTGAAGGAGACTATATCTACTTTGGTCTAAACCCTGACTATGAATCTGAAAAGTATTCGTATGAACATCGTGAAACACCGATCTACCGAATGAACCTCAACACGAAAGAACTTGTGAAACTCGCAGATCTTCCATATATCGGGTTATTGAACGTGCAGGAAGATTGGATTTTTGTGAGTGGAGAAAGCTATGCGCCGATTAAGAATCTGGTGAGAATTAGTAAGGATGGTCTGAACCGAGAAGTAATATTAGATCAATTGGCTGGGGCGTTTGTTGAGAGCGTAATCGGAGATGAAGTCTACTATGGTCCTGGTACACCTCATTTAGCGAAAGTGGATGTCAACACATTAGAAATCACGCATTTCTTTGAAGAGTGAAACAGAAGGACAGGCACCTTTGCCTCTTAATAAGAGGCAAAAGAGACTTGTAAAATAGAAACGCGGGTAGGGTGGAGTAAGCGCTGGGACGGGTCGATCAGTGTTCAATAGGAAGTTTTGCTCGCAGAAAAGCTGTTTGATGAGTCTTATCTCATCAAACAGCTTTCTTTTACTTTAGGATTTCTTCAATCCGCAAAATATTTATTGCTCTGTAACATGGGGACGGTACTCAAAATTGCTCAATTGTTCACAAACAAACCTTCCTTGCGTTATTCGAACAGGGTTTGGTCGTGGGGCCTGAACAGCCCTCACGGTAAAAAAATCTTTATCTTTCTACAAAATAACCCAATAAATTTAAATTTTGGTACAATGTATACAAAAAGAATGTGCTTTAGGACCTAAAACTTTTGGAGGTGAATGGTTATGAATCATCAAGAGCTTCTTCTGCTGCCTTCATTCGAAGAAGAAGACATAAAAAGCTTATATCGAACCAGCCTCTATGCCAATGGCGTTCATCGGCTTCTTTTTCGCATGAATCAAACGGTTGATAACCCGCTGATTGTGAAACCACGCTACAGAGCGGTTGACTTGATGCATTTTTCAAAGGGGACTGTGTCGGCTTTGCCTTCTTCTTCCTTTGATACTTTGAGTTTATCGGAAGGAGAAAATGTCCGGTTCTACTATAGGGAGGACTTAGTAAGGAACGCTGATCTTACTGAAGACCCTTTTGAGAGAACGAGTAAAGGCGCAAATTCATTAGAATGCCTCTACGTCCCATACGAGGAGCGTTACTCGACAGGTGATGCCCACTTACATAAGATGGGGGATCGTCAGGATTGGCTCGACTACATTGTTCAATTTTTTCAC
This sequence comes from Halobacillus litoralis, assembly GCF_020171725.1. Taxonomy (GTDB): domain Bacteria; phylum Bacillota; class Bacilli; order Bacillales; family Halobacillaceae; genus Halobacillus; species Halobacillus litoralis_F. The sequence goes on from NZ_JAIVAJ010000006.1 coordinate 12,745, forward strand.
GATATGACGAAGATGAATGTGTGGATGGAACCTGGCATCACCCATCATTCCTTTCTATTCAATCGGGACGGTGGGATAGAGGCCTTTATGACCTATGATTTACTTCGCTTAGCTCCTTCATATGACGAGGAAAAGGTTCGTAAAAACAACTTGATGATGCTTTGGCAGTTTGTCGATCATCTATCTGGCACCCTTCCGAATGAGGTGATGAATCAACTTATCGAACAGCATGGCTCTAAGCTGAATCGTCTCTATTCTTTTATTCAGCGAAGCGATTTTCTGCTATCTGATTTTGATGGGGTCAAGCGGATGATGAATTTGACCATGTTTTCCAAGCAAAAGAAAAAAGAGGTCGGTGTCTTCCTGGATACGGCGAACATCTTAATCGGAACCGGTAATTTGGTATTCGATTTCCATCACTTTTTGAAAATCTTATACGGGGATGCAGAGCAATATCATGTGAAAGATAAATATGCCACGGTATTCTACCCTGAATATGAGGAACAAGAACGGACGGATAAAGTCGCAAAGCGTATAACGGCGTTGAAAGGATTGCTGGAGGAGCAGGGCTTTCATGTGTTGAAAGCATCGAATGACAAAGAAAAAGCGAAAGAAATCATCGACGGGGAAGAAATGGATGCTGACGATCTGGCGTTGATGGATAAAATCAGAGAGCGGAAAAACAAATATGAAGAGGTTCTGCTACTCACTGGAGATGGGCACTTTCTTCCGATCGTGGAAGAACTGAACGAAGAGGGGATTAAGGTGAAAATCGCTTCCGTTTCAGAAGCGGATACAAATCAGGCATTCATTTCCCGTTATGAAAAGGACCATAAGTTTTTGGTCGACTATGGGGGATGCTTTACATTATATTGAGGGGTGGTTTTAAAGTGAAGTGGAATAGTAAGTTTATTGGTCTATACATACTGATCTCAGCTGTTGTATTATTCCTTTTCTTATTCATGAAAGGGGCATTTGATGATGGATCTAACATAACATCAGAGCTGGTTCCTGTCGGAGTTAACGTGGTGACATTTTTAGTATTAATCTTCGTTACATTATTTGCTGTTGGTCGAAACAAAGAAATGCATGGATACTTGCGTCAGTATTCAGATCCTCGGTCCTGGGAGTTTAAGGATGTCCAGGATAAGATTCAACAATCCCTAACAAATCATCAGAATGAAAAGGTTGAGCTCTCACGAGACCATGTGCAGACCGTCATTGAGAATTATTTCGCGCACTTTCGGATCGCTGATAAGTACAACGCGGCCAGGGAACTGAAACTGATTCAAGCATTAGGGTCCATTACTATCCTCATCGGGGTTTTAGGAACATTCGTTGGATTGGTCTTTTCATTGAGAGGCATTAACACGGAGGAAATTCAAAGTTCGATTGCGCCGATTCTGTCTGGGATCGACACGGCGTTTTATACGAGTATTGCTGGTATACTCTGTTCGATGGTCATTAATTTACATACAAAATTCAAAAATACGGACCAGCTTTTCTTAAATATCATGTTGACTGTCGAAAATGAAATATTAGCGGATAAAGATAACTTTGCCACTAGTAAGGTTGTCGAAGCCATTGGGGAAGTAGGGGATGAAATTAAAGGATTGAAAAAGTCATTTGAAGGGATTCAGACTTTTTCAAAAGACTTCGAAGCCGCTTCTGAAAATTTGGTTCGTTTTAATGATGACTTCGGACAATCGACAGGCAAATTGAATGATACCTTCAAGAACATGCAAGACATTATGGAAGCCTTCAACCAAAGTTCAGACAAAATTCATCATGACTTTGAACATTTACTTGAGTATTTACAGCATCAGGATACCTTCCAGCAGCAATTGGTTTCGAGTATCGAAACCTCTAATGACAGGCTCCATTCATCTATGGATCGAAACGAAGAATTCATGACATGCCAAATAGAAGGCGTTCAGCATCTTCATGAACAACACCATAATTTCATGTCTCAATTTATGGACCATTTCGATTCGATGTGTGTCAAGATTGACGAATCTATGAATCAGTCTCTGGAGGACACGAAAGATGCATACGAATCGATGAGTGCTTTTCAGAATAGTATCCTGAGTGAGCAGAAGTCCATTGTCGAGACACAAATCGAATTTGAAAAGAAAAATACCCTTTTATTAGAACAGGTCAGTCAAGCTACTTCCTCTATTCAAGATGTGTTGGATCATACGTCATTCGATGGTTTATCAGAAGTTGCGTCTCAATTGAAAGAACAGACGGACAGGCTCTCCACCACATTTGCTAGTACGATGCAAGGACTGGAACATGTACAAAGAGGAAGTGATGAGAGCGTTACGTTATTGAACAAAATCAGTGAGGAGTTTACGGCACAAGCTCAGCGACAAGCCGAAAACCAGAGTGATTTGGAAGACAACATGAAGACTTACTTAGATAAAAATGAGCAGATTTATCATTCTTTCGAAGAGGCGATCGGTATTTTCAAGCAGCAAGGGAAAAACCAGGATGACTTATCTGATTTAGCTGTGAAAATGGAGCAGCAGTTCGAAGATAATTACCGTAAGATAACGGACCAAACGGTATCTCTGAATGCCTCTATGGGAGAATTTATGGATAAGTCCACCAAGCAGATGGAAACCTTTATCCGTCAAACTGAAGAGAGTATGAATAACAACTTAAGCAAGTCGATTCAAGAATTAGAGAGATATGTGAAAAATACGAACAAAATTCTTGATAATCGATTCTTTACCATGGAAAGTAAAATGATCTTGAATGATGAGGTCGTCAGGACCGTCCTAGAAGATCTTCACCAGTCCATCGACTCTTTGAATGAGAATGTAAGGAATATGAAACAACAAAAAGAATCATTCGTTGTAGAAGGGTAGGGTAGGTCATGCGGAATAAATACAAACGTCTGGTCGAAAGCCCGAATAGTGATAATGATTTCTGGCCCTCTTTTACCGATTTATTGACGACTATTCTACTCGTTATTTTACTTGTGCTGCTTGCGATGATCGTCAATATTCATAAAGAAAACATGGCGAACGCAAAGGAAATTCAAGAGCAAGGCGAAATGATCCGCGAACAAAGGGAAAAAATAGAGATGATTACAGGAATTCGTCAAGACATCATTAAAGATATGAAGGAGACGTTTAGTAAAACGGACCTCGATATCGAAATCGACCCAGAAACCGGGGCCATCAAATTCATGAACAATGACCTTCTTTTCGAAACGAATAAAGACGTGATCAGACCGGCATTTAAAGAAGATTTGAACTCGTTCATCCCTTTATATATTGGAGTATTGTACAAGAAATACGGCGACGAAATCACACAAATCGTCGTAGAAGGTCACACTGACGACCGCGGCTCTTACATGTCGAATCTGGACTTGTCCCAGAAGCGTGCATACAGTGTCGTCAAATACATTCTCGGTGAGGAAATTAGAGATTACGAGTTCAAGACGAAACTGAGAGAAGACATAACAGCCAATGGTCGTTCTGAAGCGATGCTGAAGAAAATAAATGGTGTCGTAGACAGGGAAAATTCAAGACGTGTCGAGTTTAAGTTCAGACTGAAGAATTATAGCGATAGGATGGATTAGTTTGGATTGTGCCGACTTCCAGCGTTCCTAGGCGTTGGGACAGAAGTCGGACGTAGTTTATCAGGCATGTGTGATCTACAGAGTCCAAATTTTAGTGAAAGCCAGGCTCTTTTAAATGAAGAGCCTGGCTTATTACGTTTTATATATTCAATTAAGGTTTCAGCCACTGATCTAAATTATACTCTGGGACCTCTTCGAACGGGCCATTGGTTGGTGGGCTTTGTTCCGTCATCTGAAGTAAAATGTCTCGATCAAATTGGCGGAAGCTGTCTAATACGGAAAACCATTCCCCTTCAAGCTCAATGAGCAAGTTCGTGTTCCGTATCATGGTATTGTACCCAAGATGATCGAAGAAAGCTTGAGCTACGTAACGTTTTCCCCTGGAGCTGTTTACCCTTCTTTCTAGTAAGTCATAAGGCGTGAGCGCGATGATATCTTCTTCATTTTCTTTCGTAATCTCGAGGGATTCATCACCATTCATACTCCAGTATTCAAATGAATAACTTCCAGCCCGGTTGAATAGGGTTTCTTCACCGAACTGATCAACCACTTCACGTGCTTTATATAGATGGATGATATCATCTTTCGGTATATTGTATTCCGTAAGCTGATAGAATTCGTTCTCAGCAAATTTCAGTCCCATGTTTCGCTCACTTCTGTCTGTCCGGTCCCCGCTCCACCGTTCGCCATTCAAATAATCCATGAAGTATTCTTCGTATTTACCACCAACGGATTGATCGGAGATTTCAGAACTTTTTTGTGTGACAAAATCCATAACGAGTTCATATTCTTCTTGGTTCATCACACTATAATCGTGTTCACCATACTCTACATAAATCCGGTCTTCAACAGGATTCGCAGGCTTTACATAATTAAGTGTGTCTTCGTATTGAGACACTTTCGTCTTCATTTCTTCTACTCGGCTGGTCACTACGTTTAGAGTGTAAAGAGAACCGTCGCTTACATCCGCTGCCTTTTCATAGCGGGCTTTGATTTTGTCATTCAGGTTGCCCAACGTATTTAAGCGTTCACCCAGCAGATCGAATTGACTCCATCCAATGTAATCGATTTTTCTATCGATTGCGAGAAGCAACTCTAATGCTTCTGCATGTTTTGATGCTATGCCATCAAGATTTCCGTTTTCGAACATCGTTTCGATTGCTTGTGCGTGTTTGTTCAATTGAGTGATATATTCGGACTCGTTCCATTTGTTTGTCTCTTTTTTGATGAACGCACCGTATGCGCTGTTTACGCGCGCTTCTTGCTTCCCTTCTGGAATGAGTGTATCAACAATCTCGAATTTCATGATGACGGGTTGGGCCATCTCTCTTCCTTTCTGTGAAGTCACTTCTTTATCAATGGTGAGCGTATATTCTATGCCTTGTTCGTACCCGATTACAGGGGGAAAGACATACCCTTCATTTTTATGTGTGTCAAAATCAAGCGTCACTTGCTCAACAGTCTTTCCTTCATCTGTTTTGACATGCACGACATCTTTATTGAACGAAGACGGATTTATGGCTTCACTGAAGTTCACCGTCCAATATTTATCTCTGTCGGTCGTCAACTGCTTCTCAAATTCGGTTGCACTGGATGCTGAAGATGGGGCAGAGCCTAAGGTAAGTATTGAAATGAATAAAGTTAAGATCAAAAGCTTTCTTATGTAAGGTTCCATTTTACCTCCTAGAGTAGTGTGAATTTGAAGAAAAGTTCCTAGTTCTTTATTCCTTTCTCCACTTCCCATTATCTTCTTATCCTTTCACTCCGTCAATGTATCATGGTGTAATCATCTAATATTTTCCTTGATTCCTATAAAATGATTAAGTCTATGTACCTGATTCCGATATACTAATAGGGCGGAGAATCGCTATTGCATAATGAATAGCCGTTTCGTTCAATTTTAAAAAGGAGGAGTTGTGTTTATGAAAAGGATACTTATTTTAATTATTGCTATGTTTTTCTCTTTTCAAAGTGCTGCCTTTGCGGACGCAGAAGAAAACGAGAACAAACAGGATATTGGTTTGAGCGTCATTCAGTATGAGGAAGGGAAGGGAGAGTTTATCGATCGGATCCGACTATCAAAGGGGGAGCTTGAGACGATTGGAACGGATGAGATTGTCGGCTACGTGCTTGGTCCTGACCACGATAAGCTTTTAAAGGTTCCTTTAGTATTCGAGAAAGAGGATATACGTGGACGCAAGTGGTATCAGTTGGATTCAACACTTGATGTTCCGGGAGAGGCGTATTATTTTGCCGTCTACCCGAAGTCTGACCTAACAGGAGCGTCTCCTCACTTCGAGTCGAAAGTTTTTACACCCATGATGCTCATTAAACAACGGGTGTCATTTCATGATGCAGATGAAGACAAGGCGGAGTGGGGTGGCCTCATCGAATTCACGTCCTATCTCAATTCGGATTTGGTTGATGAATACCGATTGATCGTTCGATCTTCTGAAGGTAAAGAAGAATTCATCGACACCCTGCCTGTTGAACAAGGTTCCCAGGTGTATCGCCTTCAAGACGATACGACATTTTCAGTAGAACCACATTCTCTCATTATAAAAGCTGTGAGTGATCAATATGGTGTCGTCATGGAATTTCCAGCCTACATAAAAAATCGTGACTCGATTGCAAGGGAACAACTTACGTCGAGCGATGAATTGAAATGGGAAGGGCAATGGGCCACTAGCTTGAACATAAATTCAGGTACATTGGACGTTTCCACCCGTTTTGAAGAAGGTCGGCCTACTCATTTGTTGTTTTACACAGAGAAAGGTGGAGAACAGTCCTTCTTGGCATCGTTTCCTCCATACGGAAAGGAATACCCCCTTACGAAAGAACAGCAATCTCAATTAGAGAAAGCGGATCGTATGGTTATGTATGCTCGCGAAGATGGAGAAGTTTCCGAGGAAGCTTGGGAAGTTCCCGTGTTCAGGCAAGGTCAGTCTTCCTTTAAGGCAAAAGCTTATGATGCAAATAGTGAAAAAGGCAAAACGGATTATAAACTTGAAGTGGAACAGTGGGGGAACTTAGAGGAAGTGGAGCTGGTCGATTTCTCTTATCTAAATGATGAGGGAGAACTGGAGTCTGTCCTGAAAGTGAAAGTGGAAGAAAACATGCCTCGTTCATTCGACTTGCCTGTATATAAAAAAACATGGCTTAGAGTCAGTAAAGTGAACGGGGAACAGCGTTACCAGATTGACGACCTTCATGTTGAGGATGCTTATGAAGAAGAAGAGCCGGAAGAAATCAAAGAGGCAACCAACCACATTGAACTAGAACCACTTGTCACGACGGAGAAATTAAAAGAATGGACGGTTCAATTCAGCGAACCGATGGATCCGAACACCATTAACGAACAAACCGTTTATATGGAGCATATCGAAGGACAGCCTTTGACGCCCATCATCGAATTAGCTGAGGATAAGAAAACGTTGAAGGTAACATCAAGGTACGGTTATCTGCGTTTTGATCGTCACCATTTGGTGATTACAGACCAAGTGAAATCGATGAAAGGCGATCCTCTGAAATCCACCTATATTCAGCCGATTTTGTATTATCCTGATGATTACGGAACAGAAACGGCTGTGAATAAAGACCAACGTCTCGAACGGGTGAACTTGTACAATACCTACCCCTTCACTTCAGAGAATACAGGGAGTAAGGGCGTTAAGATCATGGTTCCTCTAGGGAATCAAAACCGCAATATGCCATTATTCACGGAAGCAGCAAAGCAGTATGACATCACCCATTTCAATTATTCCGTGACCCCTGAACCGACCTCTGTAAAGGCAGTGATGGAAGAATTCAACGAGGATACGAAGCTTCGTTTTAAAGAAGAAGGCGTCTATGTAGAAGGCGATTCTGTTATAGAAGAAGAAGGGGTCGTCGATTACTATAACTACTTAACGGAAACGGGCCATGAGAAGCCCGTCTATGTGACGATTGTCTACTACAATGGTGATGGAGAAGCGGTCGCGTTTGAAGAAGAGTACTTGGACCTCACTCGTGCAGAAGAATTATATGATGGGCGTAATTAAGAGTAAGCGCGGGGGGATCCCCGCGCTCACTTGCGCATGCTCAAGTCCTGAATTTTCACCACATCGTAGTCATAGTCCAAGTGCCATCTAATATAAAAAGATAAGTAAAAAGTGTAAGGGGAGTTATGATGAGAAAAACAATATGGATTGCAGCAATTCTCATGTTATTTGGAATGTTGCCGTCTGTTCATGCAGAAAACGAAGAAGAGGAAGAATTCACTAAAATACCAGCACAAGAAATTGTGAACCCGACGAAATCTTGGGCCATCAAGATGAGCGGGAACATAGAGCCCTCTACTTTTACAAACGACCATGTATATGTCATGGATGAAAGTGGGGAGCGTCTGACGTCTTCGGTGCAGTACGATGAAGGAACAAAAGAAGGGATGGTCCATGCACCTGATGTTGGATATGAAGAAGGGATTCAGTACAGCTTGGTGATTACAGACCAAGTAGAAACAACTACGGGTGTACCTTTGCCACAAGGGGTCAAAATGAACTTCAAGTTAGTGGAAGATAAAGTACTTCCTTCTGACAAGAGTATTCATGAATATAGCAAAAAGGAAATGGAAGAATGGATCAATAAGGACGCCGACTTAATACGTTTAAGTAAATATCCTGTTTCGAGTGATTTCTACGATAATCTGGCTGAAGCAAATGCTTCTGAACTGAAACTGGACATGCCGGCGTTCGATAATTACTACATCGATGGCGTCACTCCTGTTAGTGAACACCGGTTTGAACCTTTGGTTAAATATATGGATACCTATTACAATCGTGATTATCGAACGATTGACGATCAATGGATTGATGGGATCAAATTCATGTATAGAACGAGTCAAGAATATAACGGGAAGGCGTACGATGCAGGAAATGGAGAACTTCTTGAGATGTTTGACCAGATGGTGCAAGACACAAAAGACGACAAGTTGATCATGGACAGCATTTTCGTTACAGATCTATCCATGGCCTTTCAGGAACAAGTCAATGGGGTCGGAAACAAGAAGATAAGAGGTACCCAATATATTCGTTACACATCAGGTCAGAATGTACCAAGCGGATTAGAGATGGGGAAATGGTATAAAAGAGACATAGATGTCGTACTATGGAGTCCTTCCTTTCGAAGAGCTGATTGGATGGAATTTATACCAGCATGGATTCTAGAAGAAATTGATCCGATTACCTTTTATGAGGAAGTGAATGAACAAGATCGAAACGACACGTCGACGATTGATGTCGGTTCTGTAGAAGCCACGGATGCTCATTCGTTAACTAAAGGTCAATTGCTTAAAACAATAGACAAACAAGCCGACCTTGAAATTCTGAAAAATATTCCTGTCCAGTACGAAGAATTGGATAATGATTTGAACAAATCGAATGATTGGCTTATAGACGAACACGGATATGAGTTCATTCACAGCCGTTACTTTGAAAATGTAATTGATTACATGGACCTTTACTATAATCGGGACTATAGAACAATCGGAAACCAGTATAAGAAGGACATCAGCTTCTTCTATAAACATCGTACCAATTATCGGGGGCCCGAATACGGTTACTTCAGAAGTGATGGTTACAAAGACAGCTTAAAAGACTTATTCGATCAGATCGTCCAAGATACGAAGGAAGAGAAGCGCATATCAGAGAGCCTATTCATTACAGATATGTCACTGGTTTACCGATCAGATATACCCTACAAACAAAAAATAGTAAGAGGTATGCAATATATCCGCTATACTTCTGGCACGAACCTACCAGAAGGTGTGGAACTGAACAAATGGTATAAACGTGCAGTTGACGTCAAACTGGGGCGAATGACGACCATGCAGAGAATCGTTGAGAAAGCCATTACCTGGGATACGGCAGATGCATGGTACGGAGGCATTTATCCTGTCAGCACCTATAAAGATGTTTCAGGGGTTGATGATGAATCTGAGGGAAAAGTTGAATACGATCGATACATTAGTAAATGATCTCTTCAAAAAGCTTCAGAAAGGAAGCGAAGCGGAATCAGATTGTGAGTATCATTTGAAAGAAGAAGCGCGGACGGATTCCGCGCTTCTTCTTTACTTTACGGGTTAGAAGAGTTCGTCCTGTCACTTCTATGATTGCTGTTTCAAATATTCCAATACTTTTAGGTCAAGCAATCCTTGCTTCTGCTCTCGACCCTCAAAGTTTTCAGTGTAAAGATACGTCGTAAACGTATCCATCAACTCTTGTTCCGTGGAAGGTTTATGGTCAAGGTATCCAAGGCGAATCAAATGTTCAACGACCTCATCCTGGACCTCTTCCATTTGAATAATATCCTCTGCTTTTGTTTCACCAAAGTAGAGGGAATGAAGATCCAACAGCCGTTCAAGCTCTTTTATAGGTTCAGCATGCTCATCTACTCGCAAATCGACCAGCGTATCACTTAATCCGCCATAACCACCTTTTTCTTTTACCACATAAAGGGCAGCAGATTGCTTTCCGCGTCGGTCTCCACCGGCTTCCTGTGCGGCTTTCAGTCCAGCCAGGAGTCTCTCTGCCAAAGTTCCTTTCGTTTCTTCGAATGCCATTCCCATATGTTTAACGGTCTCTTCACTGACTAAAATATTGCCTTGTGCTACATAGTGCTTACCTGTCTGCCCGCCAGCCCAGTCGAAACAGTCTTGACCGGTAAAAGAAACGGCTTGTCCCTTTGCATCGACGATTCCGAACTGCCGCTCCTCGGCCTGCTCGTCCTTTGAAGTCAATAAGTCTGCCACTTCCTCGACCGATTTTCCTTCTTCCAGTAAGCGAAGCCCTTCAGGTCCGTATGTAGGATTGGCAAATGCCTGCGTGGCAACAGCTCCAACGCCTGCTTTTGCCCAAGGTACAACAGATCCTACGGCTAAAAACTTCGACTGGACGCCAACGCCGATTTCTCCGGTTTGTGGATCGCAGGCTACAATGGAATAGGTTGCGATAATTGGTGTATGGTTCATGAGTATCTCCTCCTCTTTGTAGTATTCGACTATTCGACAATCTTTCCTGCTTGCAAAAATAGATGTTTGGATGAAGGGGGGGAAGGAGGGGGGTTAATAGAATTGGGACAGAAGGTGAAGGGGAGGGCAGGAGGCTGTCTCGATAAAAGAGGATCGGGACAAGGAACAGATGAATTATTGACTTGTGTGTCTCATTAAACGATTTATGGAACTGACGGAAGTGGCTCGCAGGGTATGCTTGTCCCAATAAAAGATTTATGGGACAAAAAGTGTTGGCAGGCAGGTAATATGAGTCCCGATAAGAGATTTATGGGACTACAAACTCTATTTATCTTCCTTGTCTGTCTTGATTGATATTCTCATTATACTTATGCAAAAATGTACCGATAATAATAATGGCTTATTTGTTTTTTTATAGAATTTAAAGAAAGATAAACAGGAAGGTGTTTTCGGTGGGAAAAACAATGACGATCTATGAGCAGCTGATTGATGTATTGGAAGATAGAAAAGGGGAAACCCTGTCATCCCAAGAAATAAAAGACAGGGTCATCAACAAGTTCGATACCAACCCAAGTAGTATTGTGCTGTCCGATTATTGTTATAACCGTTACAACGACGGGATTGCTTTTACTAAACATCTATTCGTTTACATAAGTCGAAGTCAATATAAATACATAGGAGAGCGATATCCTTATACAGGATTTGTTTTTCACAAGCCAAAAGGTTCAGATTATGAATCTCTTGTAGGGGAGTGGAATAAGGGAGAACTCCTTTTGCATCAAGGGGAAGATACAAATGAACCAGGCCTTGTCGGGATCTCACAGATCAGCAGGTTGTTCGAAGAGTATTTGGAAATATTGCGTTTCGAGATGAATGTGCTTGGGTGCAAGGCTACGGAACTCAGGCATCTTATCGGTCGTCTAGGTGAGTTTTATTGTGTGCTGTATACGGGTGGGGATCTAGCGAAAGTGACCAATCAACACGGATTTGATGTGACCAAAGACGGTAGAAGAATAAGTGTCAAAACAACAGCCCAAGATTATAGTTTTATCACAATTAACAAAAGCACGTTTCATGAGTTCGATGATATTTTTGTGGCTCAATTCAAAGGTGATGATCTTAACGTTTTATTTTATGGACCGAAAGAAGAGCTCCCTGCATTAAGAACTTACGGCAACAAGTATGAAGTGGACATAAGTTCTTTGAAGAAGGCAAATAGAATTGATTTTTAAGTAAGTCGATTGTTTCGTGCAAAACTATTCGATTAACAGGTAGTGAAGCGGTGGAAGCCTCCAAGAGTATAAGTGGGTTTAAGGATGAAGGGCTCCACTACAACTTTACAGAGATTTCGATTGAATCGGTGACGATGATTGTCGGGGGACAGTACCGGGTGAAGACGAACGAGATGTTCATTTTCACCAATCATGAAGGCAAAGAGGTTTTCTATGATTGTGAAAAGTTCTATATCATCAGTCAGGAAGATGACAGAAATAGGATTTATCAGATTGAAATCGATGACACGAATCGCAGTGATTTGTAAAGAAGAGGTCGTTTCATAAGTGTGTGTGGGAGGCTTTTGTATGACAGCCTCTCTTTTGTTGATTTAAAAAGAAGTAAGGATGATGGAAAATGAATTTACGAAGGCAGATACAACAAGATCATGTGAACGAGGTAGCACAAATCGTGGAGACTCATTTGGGTCAGATCCTCAAGGGAGAGTTGAAAGAGGACCCCTTTCTTCTTTCGCTTCATTATGAATCACCGAACGTGGCACAGTGGTTATTAGAAAAAGAGTATCATTGTTTATGCAGCAAAGAGAAGCAGATTACTTTCCTAGAAAGTGCGGCTTTGATGAATCAGCATGCTCTGTTAATGAACATGGTCCATGATATTCCTTTTACCAAGAAGGACTTGACGAACGCTTTATATCGGGCAACTTCTTCATGCGATATTTTAGTAGTAAAAATTCTGCTTGATGAGGGTGCAGTCATCGGTGAGGGAGTCTTTTCTCCTTTGATTCAAGCGATTGAAATGAATAACCGTGATGTCGCTATATTTCTTATTCACGAGACGAAGGCAACCCAGTCGATTGACGAGGACGGATGGTCGCTCTTGCATCATGTCGCATCCGCTGGCCGTGATCAAGAACTGCTTCAGTATCTGATTTACAAAGGATTAGATTTAAATCTTCAGGATAAACGGGGAAGGACACCTCTCATGCATGCTGTATTGAGTGTTGAGCTGGACGGAGATAACTTTTTCTCGAAGATTAGCAACACGTTGGTAGAACGAGGTGCTGACAGCAACATTCAGGACGAAGCGGGTGATACGACATTGATGCATGCCTGTAAGTTTTGGAATTACATAGAAGGCGGTGCTGATGCCATGCTGGAGTTTGTTAAGAAACTCGTAGACCAGGGTGCGCGTGTGGACATTAGAAACCATCGTGGACAGACGACATTGGACATTGCAATGGAGCATGATTTTGTAGAAGTTGTTGTCTATTTCGAAGAGCTTATGCCAACCCTTACAGTTCCATCAACAGACGTGAAAGAAAATAATAATGCAGCCTCCTCTGTCTATGAGTATAAGCCATCCTCTTTTCTAAGCGAAAATGGATACAGTGCCCGTTTGAGTAGAAAAAAGAGGTGGGAGGTCCTCCAGAATGATGTACTTAGAAGCCATTCACCTCAAGAAGTCATAGATAAATTGAGTTCGTTCATCAAAAGGTTTAAAGCTCAAACGAATGGGCCGAAGAAATACGCGGACGCTATTGAAGAGTGGGAGTATGATATTGAGCGTATAGAGGAACGTTACAGCTCCAGGTCTAGATGACACCTTTCAAGCCGGGCGTGAGGGGTGTTTCTAGTATCGGGACAGTCATCGAGGGAAAAGCGAGCTGCCTGTCCCAATAACTTTCGATTGGGACTATGAACGGTCCAATTGTTGACGTGCCTGTCCTGATAAACGATTTATGGGACTGTCAATGGTGGCTCCAGAAGAATGGGTGTCCCGATAACTGGTTTATGGGACAAGCAGTACCATACCCGGGCGTATATGAGTCCTACAAACAAATTATTGGGACAAGGTCTCAGTATTTGCCCTTTTGTCTGTCCCAATAAAAAGAGGCCCCCAAAAAAGCAGCTTTTAAATAGGGAAAGAGTTCCTGATCACTCAAACGCCCCCAGATAACACGCTCAACCATCTTCACCCCTCAGGTGAGTAATGGAACAGTGATGAGCTCATTTTTCTACAATTCCGAAAACAAGTGATACACTAGTCAAAAAGAAAGAAGGCGATCTCATGCAGCAACCCCCATTATTCGTATCGACTGACTGGCTCGAAGAAAGACTGGATGATCCGAAGCTTCGGATTGTAGATGCCACCACCTATCTCAAGCCCACGCCAGACGGGCCCGAGATCTGGTCCGGTGAAGAGACGTATAAGGAAAACCACATTCCCTCTGCCGTTTTTGCTGATTTGATGAACGACTTTTCCGATCCGGATTCCGGCTTAGGGTTCACGAAACCATCACGAGAACGTTTTGTTGAAAAAATTGAAGCGCTCGGGATTGGGGACGAGGACACCTATACGGTGATTTACGATCAAGGTTACGCGGTCGTGGGTGCCGACTTTATCGCCTCGGACTGGGCTTCACGCTTCGCTTGGCAGCTGTTGTATGAAGGCTACGACAACATCGCCATTTTGGACGGCGGGCTCGCCAAGTGGAAGGAAGAAGGAAAAGCACTGGCGTCAGGCGTGGAGACGTATCCGGCCTCCACCTTCAGCGGCGAGCGTCAAGATGATCTTTTTGTCAGCAAAGAGGAAGTAGAGCAAGCCATCGGAGATGAGAACACCTTGCTTGTGAACAGCCTGACCGAGCAGGACTTCAACAACGGCCGGATCCCGACGAGCTGCAACATCCCGTTTGTCGCCCACTCTGACCATCAAACGAAGGAGCTGCTGGATGATGAGCAGTTGAAAGATGCGTTTGAAAAGGCTGGTGCGCTCGACAAGGATAAGAAAATCATCACCTACTGCGGTGGTGGGATTGCGGCGACTTGGAATGCGGTGCTGCTTAGGAAGTTGGGACATGATAATGTGGCGGTGTATGATGGATCGATGGCGGAATGGGCGTCGGATCCTGATACGGAAATCGAGAAGTGATGAACATAAAGAACCCCCTTTGGATGAAAAGGGGGGTTCTTTGAGTTCTATCAAATTCCTTTAATACAAAAAAATGTTTGTTGTGAACGGTCTTTTATAGTATAAAAGGATTATGTGCCTTCGTGGCATTTATACTACAAAAGAAGGGGAAGGTTCAATGAATATTGCAATTATTGTCATGCTGGTCGTCATTTCGGTCTTCTTTTACCGGATGAATAGGCAGTTGAAAGAACAGCTGACGCAATCAATGGGAAACATGGAAACAAAATTAGAAAGTACATACTTAACGTTATCTGAACAAACCAATCAGTCCATTCAAGAGGTGCAGCAACAAGTGGAAAAGGAAGCTGGAGCGGCTTCGAAGGAACGAACCGCCCACTATAATCAGCTTGCGGCAATGGAGAAGAGAGTGGCAGCGGCTACAGCGGAAAGGTTTGAGGACCTTCGTGGAAGCATGACCTCACACTCTGACGCCATGCAGAGCCATATCATAAGTGAAATCAAAAAGAGTGATAAGAATGCGGAAGTACAGTTCGATCGTGTGAATAAAATGGAGGAAGAGCTTCAGAAATCCATGGAAGAAGCGTCCAGCTCTACAGAGGATAAGCTGACTGCTTTAATGGATGGTCACACATTAAAGCTTCGTGAAATCATCATCCAATCTCAGCAGAACAACTCGACTCACATAGGTGAACAAACCACTGAACTTTTAACGGCGCATAAGGATTCGCTTGCAGGAGTTACGAATCAGCTTGTGAGTGTACAAAAAGAGTTGACGAAGGAATTTCGATCTGGATCTGAAGAAATCTTATATTTGGTGGGCAGCAGAGGTTCGGCAACGACGCCATTATCTGATCCATCACCAGAAAAAGAGAATGCAAACGTGACCGAAGAGACATGGATAGCGGAAGTGGAGAAAAAGGAAAACACAGTTCATGCACTTAAACTGCTTGAATCAGCACTCATCCAATTGCCGGGAAGCCGTCCTCTCTTTAAGATCTACCGTGAAACAATGGTGAATAGGCTGAGGGAGCAAAAGCCAGCCGACCAAAAAATGATGATGGAGAGACTGATGAAGTTCACTCATGATCATCTAACATGGTGTCAGCCTCAATTGTGGAAGTATGCATTTGAAGATTATAAGGCCCTGAGCGCATTACGTGTTCAGTATGCGGAGCGGGCAAGAGAACTCTTCTTGCAAGATTTCGAGAATAAGATCGAGACCATGGAGTCGATGCTTGATGCAGAGGAAGATATTGATGTGATTAAGGCGGAGCTTGAGCGAATCGATCAGCAAGTTCAGCACAATGTTTTGCAGCATTATCCTGAAGAACAAAAACGATATGACAGTCTTGCATCCAAGCTGATGACAAAGCTTTCTTCAACGGAAGACCCTCGACGGATATCCTACAACAAGTGGGCGATCAGTGTCCTGAGAGATGTACATACTTCCTTTAATAGCTTGAGTGAATATGAACAATCCGCTGATCGAAATGTCAGAGCTTTTGCGAATAGTCTGGCAGAAATTGATACGTCTCTACTGACATCAGAATCTCAAATCTATTATCAGAGCATCTATCATGATATCTTCAAAGTCGCTACAGCATCCTTTAAGCCGCGTATGACGAAAATCGTCCTTCAGGCCGACAAGACAGCATTGGGTGCCGTATGAGCAACTACCGATACCGAAGAAACCGGGGTATGTACACGGCTGGGAGTTCAGCAGTTGCCGCAACATACGTCATTGACGAGCATTTTGTTCAGCCGGGTGACGAATTATTCGCAGCCTACGAGCAAGATATGGATGAAGCATACCGTACGATGAGTCAAAGCCAGGAGATAAACCCTGATGTCAGTATAGACTATGCCCGTTCAGAAGGGGTGGAACATGCCTGGGAGATGAACAGCTTTTGGGCTTCGGAGGATGTGAATGCTCCGGACCAAGTTTTTCAGTACACTAATGATGAGGGCAACATCGTATATTTCAGTGAAAACGAACAGGACCTGATGAGAGACTGGCAGCCAGGCGATAAAGCCCCAATCGAAGGAATGGAGGGGCACCATTTACAGACGGTCAGGGAAAACCCAAACAACACAGAACTTGCAGCGGACTCAAGCAACATTATGTTTGCAACGGAGGAGGGGCATCGTGAGCACTTGCATGGTGGCGATACCCATAACCCAACAGACCCACTCTATATGGAGGCCGCTCTATCCAATGATCAGAAGTACGATATGACCATTGCGCATAACGAAGATGTGCTGACGATGGATTCGTTTGAATTCGCAGCCGCTACTGTCACAACCTCCGTTATAGCGAGCATGACAATTTCGCAATTGATTCGATTACATGAATTGAAAAAAGACGCGAGACCTTGGAGTATGAAGAAAAGGGACTTAGCGGAAGGGTTGCTTCCTGACTTGGCAAAAGGCAGTATGATTGCAGCAGGAGTATGGATGACGAGTGAAGCTGTTTCGTCATTATCTGCTGGATTCCTTGCCGAAACATCTGCATCCTTTTTGACAGATATTCTGGCCGTTAATGCTTCTTTCTTTGCCGTAAGCTTTATCTTCGCCGCAAAGGATTATTGGGCAAAACGAAATCAGCCTGGTTTGTCTGAAGAGGCGAAAAACCAATTCAAAGCGAAGATGCTCGAGGCTACTGCAGAACTTATCGGCTTCACAGCCCTAGGGGTGGCTTTCGAATTCGGTCTTGGTATGCTCGGCGACCTTGCAGCGGACGCGCTTATCCCTGATCCAACCGGACTTCTTGTCGTAGGCAGGATGTTATGGTCAGGCTTCAAGCTTTTCAGTAAGCACAAAGAAAAACAAGCCAATATTCAAGCGTACAACAGTTGCCATACAGAACGAATGAATCATCTTGAGCAGCAGGCGAGGTTATCCCTGAATTAAGTATGCTCAGTTTATTTTAAGCGGGGTACTTTTTAAAACCAAAGTACCCCGCTTAAATCCATCTGATAAAGAAACTATATGGTACCTAAGAGGTGATTATTGTTACATTCCTTATTCAATAGTCTTGAACAGGATATGGGGTAGCAAAAATACCTTTGTTTTCTTTATCGCATTCATCACAATACCAACCATCCACATCAGCGAAATGGAAAGTTTGTTCTTCACAGTAATTACAGTAGGCATCTATATTATTTGCCATCTTATTGCACGCTCCTATTCTTCAATATTTTTATTGTAAATCTAACAGGGTCCTGATCCTTATTTTGGTATTTAGTTATATAAATACATTCATTTCTAGTCAGCTTATTCTTTGGAAGCAAAAAAATCTAATAAATTATCGGTCTCCGCTTCGACTTCAATTTTTCGATGAGTTTCGGGGTTATTACGAAGATACTCATATATTTTTGCATGCATCTGAGAATAATCTGAATTGAAATCAGCCAAATCATCAATATTAGAGTTGCCTTCAGGCTCAACAATGGACTCATAATTACGTTTCATTATTGCGAGATCTAAAATGGTCTTATAAGAGTTATAATGAGCATGATTTTTGAATTTTGATAGTAAGGACTCAAGAACAGCATAATACTCACTCTCTGTGTAAACACGCTCAGCAATTTCATTTAGAGTGAAATCATGAAGACTACTTGAACTTATTTTTTGATTTTTGATCCCATATCCACGACTTCCCTCTTGATTGCTCCAGTAAATGTCACCTAAACCAATTTCGTGGTTGAGTGGTTTTGCAGCAGCTCGTAAAGCATCCAAGTCATTTTTTAGATCCACTACACTTTTTGCATTATTGTAATCAATTGAGGTTTTAATAGTAGACATCCACTCATCAAATGTGACTTCGTCAGTCAGACCTTCTCGTAAAAGGTTTGTTAGGTTGTTTGAGATAATGTCATATAGCTCTACTGTTCGATCTGAATTTGATAGATCCAACCTTAGATTAAACCACCTACCGATCTCTGAGGTTTCCGAAAGAGAAGATTTTAACAAGTACTTTACTAAGTGCTTTTCCGCGCTTTTGACATAATTCTTGTTCCTTTTTTTATAATCGTCCTCTGATCTTAATAGAATATTCTTCATCAAATAATTGAACTTCTTTCTTAGAAGTCTTTCTATTGAGGCTTTGTCAGGTGAAATGGATTCAAGGTCCATTTCGTCTGTAATTTCGTTATAAATTTCTGAAGCTAGTACTTGATTATTATTTGTCATTTCGGTTTCCTCCAAACATCTGTCTTGCTGTTATTCTAATTTCTTGTCTATAAAAATTCGAGGAACCATAGATTCTTTTTTAATTCCTTGCGAATCATTCAAAAATATAGTATTTGTTCGAAATTCTCAGTGCACGTGTACTCGAGCATGACTAAGTAAAGAATAGTAGTTGATAAAAACTCTTCTATGCAAAGCAGGAATTTGTCGTCTAAATGGCGTAATCATCATACATAAGGAAATTGAGGAGGAATGAGTATGGCAGAAGTATCTTCGATGAAACAGGCAGTTGATGCATTATGGGCAAAAGGGCTTTCCAACAGGGACATCATCAGCAACGTGGATAACAGCCATTTCGCTTTTGAGGATCAGGAGATTGTGATGACGATGATCGATCTGCAGATTGAATGCTCCTCTGATGAAGAATTTGATCAATTGGTCGCTTATTTATACGGGTTTGATTTGAAAGCATAGGGAAAGCGCAACTCATCGTGAGTTGCGCTCTTTTATTATTTTTGTGTAGAAATATACTGTTTCACGACTTTAGGTTAGAATTTAATCCTCCTCTTGTCAATGGATTGAGCACCTCATTATTGTACCCGTTCAAAACAATATCTACTGAAAAGTAACTTTTATTAATATTTAAAGTTTAAGCAAACATGGTTGATTTGCAGTTTTATAATCTCGGGTTTCGTGCAGCTCATAACCCAAGTTTACTATACTATCTTTGTGACATTCCTTTGGATAAGAAGTGTTTTTCCCTACACACACCACTGCATTTTTCTTGGTGCTAGGACTAATGAATCCAAGTGAATTCAAACTGGATTGTTTTATGCTGGCTCCATGATGCGAAACGATTAGTGCTTCATATTCTTGGTGGGTGAAACATGCTGGGAGTTCTATGTATTCACAGTCTCCAGGGAATAGCATTTGTTTATTGGCTTTTTTAATAGCTAGAATTAGACCTGAGTTATTTTCTTTTGTATAAGAGACTTTAGTTGATGGACCATGTCCTTGACCCTTTCCGAGCTTGATATATGAGTTATCAAATATAAGTTGACCGTTCAAGCGATGATCAATGAAATAATCTTCAATATTTGAATCAACTTTTAGAAAGGCTGCTAATCGCAGTGCACCATTCTTAGGTTTGTCAGGTAAAGCTGGTACTATCCATGTAGTGAAAAATTGCTTTGTTTGTAATTCAACCACTCCTTGAATATGGTCGGAATCCCAGTGTGATAATACAAAGGTACTTTTCTCATCAATATCATTGGCCGCATTCATTGTAATCAATGATCTTAATTTTTTGTCTGAGTGACCACCCTTTCCGTTTCCAATCCCTATATCAAATACTAGCCTTGAAATAAATTTTTTCTTGTCAAAGATATTAATATGAATCCAATTTCCCTGCCCCACATTAAAAATTTCGACTTCATATGTAAGGTTATGCTGATTTGATAAAGAGATTTTTTGCATGAAACCATCTTCAATTTTCTTTTTATCTTGAATAGTATAGTGAGTTTGCTTAAAGAAATCTCTTATCAAATCCGACTTTTTACTCACACTCTCTTCTTTATTTTCTCCTTTAATTTCTACATAAGCTGGTATTTGTTTAATTGGCGATGCACTGAATAGTAGGACCCCTTCTAATAATTCTTCTGGGTTTTTTGCTTGTATATTTCTTAAGCTAATTAAATTTATTTCGTATAACTTATCCTCATCGTAATCTCCATATGCTATTCTTTGCTGAGAACTTTCGCTCAAACTAAATTCATAGAAATATGGACGATACACTTCTTTATGCTTTTCTTCAAATAGGTATTCATAATCAAAATTCAACATCTTTTTATTCGTTAATGTTAAAGAGAATACCTCATCTTCTTTGACGATTCTGGCATAAATTTTCTTATCTTCTGATACATCTGGAATGATGGAATTGTCATAGAGTAGTGATTCACGAATGTTATGCTCCTGGGTAGCTTCTGTTTCTTCGAGATTAAATTCGCTTGCATCAATCACTGGAAGTGAAAACGAAAAATTACTTGAATGCATTGTATGATAGATTGAAAAGAACCTATCACCCATCATTTCTGAATTGCTTTTAGCGTACACATTTTCAAGGATGTTGATAGGTTCCTGATGAATAGAATTCTTGAAATGGAATATGAAAATCCCGTTGTTGAATTCAATTATGCATAATTGTTCACTTAACATTTCTTCCAGATTTTCTTCAAAGGGAATTTCTATTATCGAGGCAATCTCTGCATAGTACAGTTTTTTACTATTCCTACTTCGTTGTATGAAGAAAAAGTGACTCAATGCCTCTATTGAAGAGGGTGTAAACCTTATATTAATTTTAACTATTTCTCTTTGGATGTTTTGCTTTGAAGCGATAAATATACTTTCACTCACAATAGGATTCCTCTCTTTTTCTTCAATTAAATAAATACTATGTGAATTATATCGACATTTTTCAACTTTTTTGAAAGGTTGTAAACACTAAGAGAAATAAATCAAAATCAACCTAGTTGGGAATATATAGTTTTGGAGTGGCTTGATTTAGAGCTGTATAAAGTATCTGTCATGCGGGAGGTAGTGAGGAGTTTAATGAGGTGATCGCTCCTTTGAAGCGTAAGGTCAATAAATAGGAAAGCGCAACTCATCGTGAGTTGCGCTCTTTATTACTTCTGTGTAGAAATATACTGTTTCACGACTTCATAGACGTATTCCTGGTTGGCTTCAGCGGTTTCTGGAGTGTATTCTCCGCCGTTCACTTTGTTGTTTGAAAGAGTACGGATGCCGAGGTAAGGGACATCATAAGCTTTGGCGATTTGGGCGCCGGC
The DNA here is from genome assembly GCF_020171725.1 of Halobacillus litoralis. Taxonomy (GTDB): domain Bacteria; phylum Bacillota; class Bacilli; order Bacillales; family Halobacillaceae; genus Halobacillus; species Halobacillus litoralis_F. Next base: position 34,544 of record NZ_JAIVAJ010000006.1, read on the forward strand.
CGCTCCTTCCATTTCCTCAACAGACGTACCGAAGTTTTCGTGGAACCATTGGATGCGGTCGACTTCATTGTTCCATACATCCGCAGAACCGATGGTACCTTCCACGACTTTTCCTTCTTCGTGCGTGTCTTTGACCGCGTTGGCTGCTTCCAGTAAACCTTCATCACCTTCGAAGTAGCGAATGTTCTCCGCATCTTTATCTTCACCGGCGCTACCTTCAGAGGCCATCAGATCCATTGGAATCCATTCTGTTGGCGCGATTCCTTCTTCGTCTTCACGGTGACCGGTTTTCAGAGATCCGATGTTGACCGTTCGTTTTCCTAGCACGATGTCATAGACGTGCAGGTCGGGATCGTGGCCGCCGGACGTTCCTTGGTTGATGATGGCAGCGGGGTTGAATTTCTCGATTGCAATGGCTGTCGCTGCAGCTGTGTTCTCCATGCCTTTTCCTGTTTTCATGACAATAACAGGGTAATCCTCGACGTATCCTTTATAGAATAAAAAGTTTCCTGACGTTTCTTCTTCAACATTTTCAAGTTTAGCAGCGAAGTTCTCCGCTTCGATCGGCATAGGTCCCTGGATGATAATCGGTTGTTGTTCGTTTTCCTCGGCGGATGCTTCGCTGTCGGTGGAATTTTGACACCCGACAAGCAAAGAGATTAGTAGTGTGATGAGTACGAATGTGAGAGTGCGAATGTTTTTCATGTGTACGTCTCCTTTGATGTGGTTTTCCCTTCACGCATCGGAACGCTGTTTCTTAGGTAATAAAAAAAGTCTAAAAAGCAGATGTTCTACCTTTTAGACTACGACTAGTTAAAGCATTTATTCAGCGGCAAGGCTGAACGAGGATACACGTGGGTGCATCCTTATGGCTTCAACTCGTAGTCTGGTTCTTATAGTGGGAACCAGGTAGAGACGCTCAGACCGTATTACTGAGAATATACGAGTGCGATATGTAATTGGGTACGGTGATACTATAGCAGAGACGAGGAGAGTGTACAAGGATAAAGATGAACATTTATTTATTTTAAGTTCGAAATGTTCGTGTTTTTTATACAATCTTGAGAGTTTTCCAGGATTTTAATGTCATATGAGAGTGTTTTCCAAATGTTTAATAGTGCCTGCTTTTTTACGGAAGGTGCAGATACTATTTCCGGGTCCAGTCTGATTTGAAGGTTAACTGGATTTCTCTATGACCAGGTGCTTAGAAGTCAGTACGCTCACAACTCCCATAATGATAAAGGCGGCGGCTTCACTAAAGAACATGGCGATGAATAGATTTCCGATCAAGTTGAACGGTGTGGAGGTTACATTTTTGGCTGGAGTATCTTATCATTCGGCTGGTAGATATCTTTTTTGAGGATCGGGAGATGGTCAAGGCGATGAGGAATCTGCAAATTGAATGTTCCTCTGATGAAGGGTTTGATGGATGGGTCGCTAATTAACGTGAAATCGACTTCGATGCGAAAAGGCTTAAGAATAGGAAAGCGCAACTCACCATGAGTTGCGCTCCTTATATTTCAGCGTATGAATATACTGTTTATAGTACTATACAAGTTATTTTTTACCGACTAAAAGTCTACAAAGCCGCTATGGGCTAAATGTCCATTCAAATTATGAAAGCAGGCAATCGTTTTATACAAAGATAAACCACAAAATAGAAGTCACGACTATGGCGGTAATGCCTTGAAGGAGAGTTCCCATTGTCTGTGCTTTATAAGCTTGTGTTATCGACATTCCGCTGAATTCTTTTACCACCCAGAAGTAGCTGTCGTTTACATGTGAAACGACCATGGCTCCAGCACCTACAGACATCACAACAAGTGCTAGCGGCACAGCTCCCTCTATCCCTATTTGTGGAAGAAGGGGTGCGATTAGGGTGGATGTGATCACGATAGCAGCTGTTGATGATCCTTGCGCACTCTTAAGTGCAGCGGCAATGACGAATGGAATAAATATGAACAGTGCACCTATAGCTAATTCGTTATCTGCAATTCCTTTTATTAATTCTGCGACACTTGTCGATTTAATTACGGAACCGAATGCGCCCCCAGCACCAGTAATTAATAAGATAGGAGCAGCTTCTTTAATGCCTATTCCGATCCACTTTGTCAGTGTTTCTTCATCATATTTGGGAAGTAGAGCAAAGGAGAAAAGCACACCGACTAATAGCGCTACGACAGGTGATCCCAGGAATAAGAAGAACGAGAAGATGGGACCGCTCCAACCTGCAAACGTGATTACAGAACTGAAACCAATCAATAGAATGGGTACAAGGATTGGTGCGAATGACTTAGTGGCAGACGGCATATTTCCGAAGCTTGCCACAACTTCATCATAATCCATCTCAGGCTGGTCTTCTTCATTTTCAATATGAATCTTCGTACCTGCCTTTATAGCCCAAAGGTAACCTACTAGAATAGCGGGAATAGCAACTATAAAGCCGAATAAAATCACGGTCCCTAAGTAGTTGGAAGCACCAATGTTTCCTGCAGCAGCAATTGGACCAGGTGTAGGGGGCACTAGTGTATGGGTTGCGAAAAGTCCTGTGGAAAGAGCAATGGCCATAGAAGCTACAGTAACTTTCGCTTTATTAGCGAGCGCTTTCTTTAAGGAGGATAAAATCACGTATCCGGAGTCACAGAAGACCGGGATACTGACGATACTTCCAATCGCACTCATGGCTAATTGCGGGCGTTTTTCGCCAACAATGCGGAGCACGACCTCTGCCATACGAAGGGCGGCTCCAGATTTCTCTAATATGACACCGATAATCGTTCCGAACACGATGACGAGTCCGATGCCGCCCATTAAACCTCCGAATCCTCCGTTGACGGCCTCTACCGTGTCAGCAAGTGGCATGCCTGATAAAATACCGATTGCAAATGCAGCGATCAATAAAGATAAAAACGGGTGGAGCTTGAATTTTGCGGTCGCGAAGATTACGAATAACACACCTAGTACAATAACCATAATAAGTCCTAACCCATCCATTATTCCACTCCTCTATATTTTTTGAATAGGAGGCGGGCAATTTGCTGAGCCGCCTGATACAGATATTCTTCTGCATGTTCCATACAGTCTTCCAAAGATTTAGGTCCAGGTACGATTGAGAAGCAGCTGTTGAAGCGTTTGTTGAGCTCTTGTAAGGGACCATCCAATGACCCAGACAAAAGAATGGCAGGAACTTGATTTTTAAATGCAAGTTCGGCCACATAGCCAGGTGCTTTTCCGTATAGCGTTTGCTCGTCACTTTGGCCTTCTCCTGTGAGAACTAAATCTGCATATTGTATCGCTTCGTCCAATGAGATTGCCTCGGCTACAAGTTTGGCTCCTGACTCTAAAGATGCACCTAAGGTTAGAAAAGCAAATCCGATACCACCAGCAGCACCAGCGCCTTTTTGGGTCATCAGTGACTTTCCGAGCGCTTCTTCTACCAGGCTGCCATACCGGGAAAGTGAGTCGTCGTATCGACTGATTTGCTGATCTGTGGCTCCTTTTTGAGGTCCATAGACTTGGCTCGCGCCTCGTGGACCTGTTAAGGGGTTATCCACATCGCACGCCACCTGAATCTTCGCTTCGTCGAGACGCTTATCCAACCCGGAAAAATCAATGTGTTCAATGCTATGGAGATCTCTTCCGTAAGGTCCAACTTCGTTTCCGTTCACATCATACGCCTTCATACCTAGTGCCTGGAGCATCCCGATGCCACCATCATTGGAGGAGCTTCCTCCAATTGCAATGATGAATTTTCGATGGCCTTGATCAAGAGCATGACGGATAGCCTCGCCTATCCCGTACGATGTTGTATTGTCCGGGTTGCGCTTTTCTTCCGGTACAAGAGGTAGTCCGGCGATCAAAGCTCCTTCAATAACCGCGTGATTGGGCAATTCCACATACCAACTTCGTAGACTTTCGCCGAGCGGTCCGGTGCAGTTGATCGGAACTTTCTTGTGTGAAGTCGCAGTGATGAGGGACTCCAGTGTTCCCTCCCCGCCATCAGCCATTGGCTTTATGATTGATGTTAGTTTTGGATCTACTGATTTAAATGCTTCACTCATGATTGCTGCGACGTCGATCGACGATAGACTCCCTTTGAAAGAATCGGGTGCGAATACGACTCTCATAACCTTTACCTCCTTCACTAACTTACTTCTATTAAAAAGGAAGAGGAGGGGGTTGAACAATTGATGATGCGCACAAACTTTCAGATAAATGTAAGCGCATTCTTATGCATTTGCACAAACTACATATGGAGAAGAATACTCTGTAGAATGATGGCGTCCTTGAAAGACCGGGGGTCAAGGCCGGTTTTCTTTTCTAACTGATCGAGTCTGTACATAAGGGTGTTTCGATGAATGTGAAGTGAGTGTGCTGTCTGGTTCATTCTTAAATTGTTAGCAAAAAAGGTGGTTAGCGTTTCGTAATAAAAGGGTTCAAGTGCGCGTAAGCTATGTTCATATGTATGGCTGATCTCATCCATCGTTTTCGAGTCAATGTGATGTAGCAGCCGTTCCATTTCAAGGGACTGACTATAAGCTGGTTTTCCTTTTTGTCCGGCAATTTCAAGTGATTCTTTCGCTTGGTGGAAGGATCGGCGTATCCCATCCAAGGAGTATCCTTGTTGCCCGACGCCGATAACGTACTCAGTGAGTTTATCGAACGCTTGGACCGATTCAATATAAGGGAGACAGGCGACCACTAAATCTTCTTGGAAAGGAAGTACAAATAGGGGATCATGATTTTTGAATGCTATACGAATTGCTTCTACCGCTTCGTAAGGATGATCGGTTTGAATCACCCCGACTTGCCACATCTTATGGACATTCACGCCTAAACTATATGCAGCCTCCTGCTTCAGCCCAGCCTCATCCCAAGATGTGGATTGTACAAGTCGCTGAAGCCAATAGTTCCACTGTCTTTCTTGAAAGAAAGTCTGCCTTTGAATATAGATTTGTTCAAGTGTAATTTCAACAGATCCTTGTGTCATCCCGGCGGCTTGCATAACACGATCCGGTTCCCCTGTAAGACCGACTACACCTGCTAGCGCCTCTCTGTGAAAAATCGGGAGGTTCACACCGGGTTTGGTGTTTGAATACATATTCACATCTTCGAGAGTAATAATCTGCGGTTGTCCAGACTTTATGACAGCTTCTGCACCTCCGTGCTGTTGACCAACCCTGCGTTCATCGGTGCTTGCCACGATTTTTCCTAAGTGATTCATCAGGTTGATTGGAACATCTATATATTTGGATAAGCGTTGGATAATTTCTGTACCTAGTTCTTCGGTTAACTCCATTAGGATTTCCTCCCTTTGCAATAAGTGTAGAACCTTTAGATGGATTGACTTTTACATGGCTATGCCTCGATACAGGCATCTATTATATCAAAGGAAATTGTTTATCAATGAAATTTTGTTGCAGGAAACGTGAGAATTATAATCCTTTGCTGTTTATGAAGTGAATGGGGGCTATATAATTTTATTACAATTCATGAATAGACTCTCTCTTTTCATAAAACGCGTTATGCTTACAATCAATAACAAAAGATAGGCTTTAACCATGAATTGACAGAAATTTAAAAATACTATACGATGTCCTTATAAAGCAACCCTGTAGAAAAGTATCCCTTTTCGCATCCAGGTTGCCACAAACGGAATAAAACTCATTCACATAACTGTTTAAACTGCCAAAACTCTACACACCAGAGCCTTAAACGCAGTTGAAAGCCAGTTTTTCTCCTTGGAGAAAGACTGGCTTTTTTTAATGTGAGTGAACACCATTAAGGAGGAATTGAAATGTGTGCTTTGCAAACTAGAAAGGGAAAACTGCCGACGATTTCAGGAAAAGGATATGTGATGGATGCCCATGAAAATCATGATCGACTGTACCACATTGAGTTGGAAGAGCAAGTAATTGATCAGTTTCTAGAAGAGGTGAAGGATGTTAGCGATGAGCAGTTGGAGTATATTCCTTACGAGCGATTGATGATGGCGAATACCTTGCTTGGTCTGGTAGATGATCAGTTCGGGCAAAATCTTCGAGCGGTTTTGCATGACCGCCAATCAGGTGGTTTTACAATCGGGCTGCGGGGGCGGACCTATGATGATCAGGATTATGTGAAGTTTTCCACTGCTTTGACGCATATAGCTGGGATTCCCAATTTTGATGCCATGTCAAAGAAGTATTATGCACGCTTTTCTGTTAAACATACTGACGAAAGTGATTCGTATCTCAGACAGGCCTACCGACGTTTTACGCTTCATACAGATGGCACGTATGTGGATGAACCGACAGACTGGCTGCTGATGATGAAGATGGAAGAGTCGAATGCTTCGGGTGGACGTTCCCGCTTGCTTCATCTGGATGAGTGGGAGGAGTTTGACGAGTTCTATCGTCATCCCTTGGCATCCTATCCCTTTACCTATAAGGCTCCTGCAAGTAAGAATGTGACGGAGGATGTGCAGCGAACGACCTTTTATAAGTGGCATAACCTACCGTGTATTTGTTTTATCGATCAGTTCGCTTTTCCTGAGACGATTCAGCATGCCAAGTACCTCAAAGAGCTGTCAGAATCGTTAGAGGCATCTTCCGGTGTGATTGAACTAGAACTGCCTGTTGGCGAACTCGTCATGTTGAATAACCGCTTTTGGCTGCACGGTCGTGGTCGTTTTGATAGAAATACAGACTTGCATCGTGAGCTGCTGCGTCAGAGAGGGAGGTTCGTCGAGTGACGGGAGGTGCTGGCATGTACGATTTCATCATTATAGGCGGTGGGATTGTCGGATTGTCCACTGCCTATGCACTCGTTCAGAAAGACCCGCTCGCAAAGGTAATGATCATCGAGAAAGAGCAGCAGTTGTCTTTGCATCAGACGGGTAGAAACAGCGGAGTGATTCATTCGGGTGTTTATTATAAGCCAGGAAGCTTGAAAGCCCGTATGGCTGTAAAGGGCAGGACCTCGATGGTGAATTTCTGCAGGACCCATCATGTAGCGCATGACGTCTGTGGGAAGGTTCTTGTGGCAACGGATAGAGAGGAGGTTGCCAGAATGGATGCCTTGTATCACCGCGTTCAGCAGAATGGTGTGACGGTGTCTAAGCTTTCACGGGATGAGTTGAGTGGTTTCGAGCCGCATGTGAATGGAATAGCGGCTTTGCACGTCCCGCAGACGGGCATAGTAGATTACAAAAAGGTGAGTGAAAAGCTTGCTGATTTATTAAGGGATTCAGGTGTTGAGTTTTCGTTTGGCTCCCCTGTTGTGAACATAGAAGAAGGTTCAGATCTAGTTACGATAGAAACAGAGGAAAAGACGTTTCGAGCCCGTTTTTTTATAAATTGTGCGGGGCTTCAAAGCGACCGTATTGTTAAAATGACGGGTATTCACACCGAACTGCAAATTGTACCGTTTCGAGGTGAGTACTATAAGCTGACCGAAGAGAAAAGTCACTTCGTCAACAGCCTCATCTACCCGGTACCTAACCCTGACTTTCCTTTCCTCGGTGTTCATTTGACAAAAATGATGGATGGGAGCGTACATGCAGGGCCTAACGCCGTTTTGAGTTTGAAGCGGGAGGGATACAAAAAGACGGATATCCAGTGGAGGGATATGCTCGAAGTCCTTACTTTCTCAGGGTTTTGGAAGATGGCTGGTCAGAACATGAAGGAAGGTACGAAGGAGATGGTCCGTTCCTTTAATAAACGGCATTTCTTAAAAAGTCTTCAGCGGCTCGTACCAGATATTATGGAGCAGGATATTGTGACAGCGGATGCGGGTGTACGTGCGCAGGCGATGTTGAGGAATGGCCGGTTAGTGGATGACTTTTATATGATTCCAGGAAAGCGTTCGATTCATGTGTGCAATGCTCCGTCCCCTGCAGCTACGGCTTCGTTAGAAATTGGAAAAGAAATTGCCGAGAGGATACCTGAACGAACTTCGGTCATTGTCAGCTAGGAAAAGGACCAGCTTGGCGGCTGGTCCTTCTCTCTTATTCGTGAAGCTGATACTGTTTATAGGAATCTTTCAATGCCGCTTCTAAAGCATTTCCTGCTTTTCCGAGATAGCCCTCTCTCAAGCGTGCAATGGGTTCATCGGTACCCTCTTTCAAACTGTACCCTTTTAAAAGAGATTTGATGAATCCCCGACCATGCTCGGTCGCCAGTGTACAAGATGCGTCGATGATGACCCCGTATGTTTTGTCGACCTCAAGCGTCAACGTCAGGGACTCAGAAATATGGTTCGCAGCTATGCCTGTCGGAAGCTTGGCATGACCCGCAATGAAGAGTGTTTTCATTTGTGTTGCCTCCCGTTCTATAATCAGTACGTTTCTTGAATTCTTGTTACTTCTTCCATAAGTGTCTTCCCAATGATCGGCTCGGTTTCACGGTAAACGCGTTGGAAACGGTCCTTCCAGTGTTCTTTCTGCTGATTGGATAAATAATGAACTTCGAGTGATTCGGATCTTTTCATTTCACGAAGGTGGGCATCATTCATTTCAATGGAATGACGACGGATCCAGTCGGTCGTTTCAGTCAGTGCTTGTTCTATGACTTCCTGATGATCGGGAGTGAGATTCTTCCAAAAGTCTTCATTCATGAGGACTACATAACCGAGGTAACCATGGTTGCTGATGGTCAAGTAATCTTGTTCTTGATAGAGTTTTTTTGAATAAATGTTGGAAAACGTATTTTCCTGTCCATTAATGAAGTCCACTTCAAGGTTCGTGTATGTTTTGTTAAAAGGAAGTTCACTGGTACTCGCTCCGAGCGCTTCAAATTGCTTGGCGATGACCGGGCTCGGCATGATTCGGAAGTGTGTTCTTTCAAAGTCAGAAGGGTGGATCAGTGGTTTTTCACTACTCGTAATCTGTTTATAGCCGTTGTACCAAAAGGTCAGGCCACGAACTTGATCTTGCGGTAAATCCTCCAGTAGTGTTTCACCGATTAATCCTTGGTAAGCTTCTTCGACCGCTTGATAGGTAGGAAAGGCGTAGGGTAAATCAAGAACCTGCCACCTTGGAAAGCGATCGGTCAGCTTTGACGTTGCCGGTGCAATCATTTGGATATGCCCGTCCTTTAAGGCTTGGTACTCATTTTGGTCATTGTATAACGTGCCGTTCGGGTAGATTTCAACTTGGACTTCTCCATTTGTACGGTTTCTCACTAAAGAGGCAAATCGTCTGGCCGCTCTCCCTTTCGGGGTATTTTCTGCTACGACGTGGCTGAACTTGATGACCACTTCATCCTGTAATCCTTCTTGTTCATCATCATATTGAACCTGCATAGAAGAGCTGGTGTGGTCAAAGCCGAAATAGAGTGCGGCGGATATTCCAGTGAGTATAAATAGACAAATGGCTAGAAATGTTTTCAACTGGAAACTCCTTTGTAATCGTTTCCAACAGTGTACCATAGACCTCCTTTAAAGTGATACACTAGTGATAGCTGAAACAGGAAGGAAGGGTGAACATGTCCTTGAAGCGAATGCCTATTCGGTGGAAGATTACAATCTTGTCTTTCGGGATGGTTTTGTTTACCGTCTTGATCGGAGGCATCATCATCATCGGGAACACGATTGCGTCGAAAGAGGAATCTTTAGGTGACCGCGCTCTTGTCATAGGGCGTACCGTGGCAAACCTTCCTGCCCTGAAACAAAACCTTGCAGAATCAGAGGGCTGGGAAACCATTAACCCGATGGTTGAGCGAATCCGCACGATTAACAGTTCAGATTATATTGTTGTACTGGATATGAATCGGATCCGGTATTCACATCCCGTCGAGGATAAGCTTGGAACCTTATCCTCTGGTAAAGATGAAGGTCCGGCTTTTGCTGAACATAGTTACACTTCGAAGGCTGAAGGTGAACTAGGTGTGGCTGTGAGGGCATTCGTACCTGTAATGGATGATGAGCACGAACAAATCGGAGTTGTCATTGTAGGGAATCTGCTCCCCTCTGTGCCCAGCATCTTGTTAGCGTTAAAAAATGAGATTCTACTCGTGCTCGTATTGACTTCGCTATTCGGTGTATCGGGGTCCTGGCTGCTTGCCAGACATTTGAAAAAGCAGACCTTTCAACTTGAGCCTCACGAAATTGTCCAGTTACTAGTTGAACGAACGGCGATGTTCCAAGCCATGAACGAAGGCATCATTGCTGTTGATAACGAAGGAACAATTACGATTATGAACGAGAAGGCGAAATCCATACTGGGGCTTAAAGGTCACCACCTTAATCAGCCCGTCCGGGAAGTGGTTCCTGACATTGGGCTCGACGATGTACTCTATTCGGAGAAAGCAGTCCACAACGAAGAGCTGCGCTTAGGGAGTGCGCTTGTATTGAGTACCAAGGTACCGGTGCGTGTGGACGATGAGACGATCGGCGCCGTTATTATTTTCCAAGACCGGACGGATGTGACGCAACTTGCGGAAGAGCTGACAGGGGTGAAAGCATTCGTCGAAGCGTTGAGAGTTCAGAACCATGAGCACTTGAACAAATTACATACCATTGCAGGACTCATTCAATTGGACCAAAACGATCAGGCGCTTACCTTTGTCTTTGAAACGTCGGAAAAACAGGAGCGGCTGTCCCGTTTTCTCATCAAGAATTTCAAGGATTACAGCTTATCCGGATTATTGCTGAGTAAAGTGAGCCGTGGTAAAGAGCTTGGCATCGAAGTGGAGATTGACGACCAGAGCAGGTTGAATCAATATCCTCCGTTATTGGACCAACATGATTTTGTCCTCATATTAGGTAACCTGGTTGAAAATGCCTTCCATGCATTGGAAGGCGTTGATCGTGAGGAGAAATGGATCGATGTATCTGTTTATCAAGACGATCATGTGTGCACCATTAGTGTGGAGGACAATGGCCAAGGCATTCCGTCTTACTGGACCGATAAAGTCTTAGAAAAAGGGTTCACAACTAAAGGGGAAAACGGATCGGGTATAGGGCTCCATTTGGTGAAGCGCATCGTCGATAAAGGTTTGGGAGAGGTGGAAATCATCTCGGATGAAGGAGAGGGGACGAGCGTCATGATTACGTTTCCGATGAGATGGGAGGAGGAGAGAGAACATGCCACAGGACATTAAGGTGTTGATCATAGAAGATGACCCAATGGTACAGGAAGTCAACCGCCAATTTGTTGAACGGGTCCCGCATTTCAGGGTGGTAGACGTCGCGTCAGATGGAAAAGAAGGCATACGATTAATTAAAGAGCATGCCCCGGATTTGATCATTCTGGATGTGTTCATGCCGAATAAGGATGGGCTGAAGACACTTAAAGAGATTCGTAGTCAAACCCTCGATACAGACGTCATCGTCATTACGGCCGCGAACGAAAAGGAAACGATCCGCGCCATGTTCCAATACGGTATCATCGACTATATGATTAAACCATTCAAGTTTGAGCGACTTCAGCAATCGCTACTGCACTACCGTTCCTTCCGTTCTCAAATTCAAGGAACAGGAGAATTGCAGCAGCAGCAGATTGACGGGCTGGTAGCCAGTCCATCAGAGGATGTTGTGACAGAGCTGCCCAAGGGTTTGAATCAACAGACATTGGACCAAGTCGTGTTATATTTGCAAAAACAGGAGACCTCTCTTTCAGCTGAGCAAGTCGCGGATAGTCTCGGAATGGCCAGAGTTACGGCAAGAAGGTATTTGGATTATCTCAGGAAAAGCGGTCAAGTCGAGATTGATATCCAGTATGGTGGAATCGGGCGCCCGGTCAATAAATATATGATGAAACATTAGAAATCCCTGCAGATTTTGTCAGGGATTTTTTTCATGACCAAAAAGACCAAAACGTCCATTATGTTCATAATATTCAAAAAATATATTGTAAGCGTTATCATAAATGTGGATTACGAAACTAAAGAAGCGGGGGATTTTCATATGATGAAACGATTTATTGGAGTGATGGCTCTGGCTTTGGTTATGATTCTTGCAGCTTGTGGTGGAGAAGGCGGAAGTGAAGAAGCTTCGGGATCAAGCGGTTCAGACTCTAAGTCAGTCGTATTTGGAACAGGTGGAACATCCGGTACGTACTATCCAATTGGTGGAGCATTGAAGCCGGTATTTGAAGAAAGTGATTTGATAGACAATGTAACCGTCGAATCAACGGGTGCATCAGTCGCGAATATTCAAAACATCAAAGACAACCTGAACCAACTGGCGATTATCATGAGTGATGTTGGATACGATGCGATTAATGGTACGGGGCAATTTGAGGGAAGCGAAGTTGAAGTGAAAGCCATGGCCGGTATGTATCAGAACGTTGTGCAAGTAGTGGCGTTGAAAGACAGCGGGATTACGTCCATTGCAGACCTGGAAGGAAAGAAAGTCGGCGTAGGTAAAGTTGGATCAGGTGTAGAACAAAGTGCGAAAAAAGTATTGGAAGCAGAAGATCTGACGTACGACGACCTATCAAAAGTGACGCATACGGGTTATGCCGATAGTGTACAGGAAATGAAAAACGGAAACCTGGATGCAGCATTCTTCACTTCTGGTGTCCCGAACAGCAACATCACAGACCTTATGCAGCAGACGGACATCAACTTTGTCGAAATTAAAGGGGAAACAGCAGATAAGCTGATGGAAAAGTATCCATTCTATAAATCAAATACGATTGAAGCTGGCGATGAAGCCAAGTACGGCTTGGAAAATGCTGTCGAGACTGTGGGAATTCAAAATATGATCATTGTCTCCTCTGATCTAAGTGAAGATACTGTCTATGAAATGACGAAGCGCTATTATGAATACTTGGGCACAGAAGAGGTTTCTGTTGGTGCACTTAAACAACTCGGACGTGACGAAATTGCAAAAGGCCTGATTGCACCCCTTCACCCTGGAGCGAAGAAATTCTATGAAGAACAAGGAATCTTAGAGTAAAGGACACTGGGCATCGAAATCGATGCCCTTTTTTTACAAATGAGAAGATCTCTCCTTATCTTCGTGGTCGTGTTGGTGATTGGTGTCATTGCAGGGGTGACAATGAGAACGACGGTGTTCGTCATTTCTTCAGGAGGTCAAGTAGACCATCGTTACTTATATAAAGAAGATGAAAGATTCAGCGTCAGGTGGCGTCATTCGGTGGAAAAGCAGGAATGGGAAGAGATGTTCAGACTAAAGGACGAGACCATTCAATTAACCGGCACACGGTTTCAAACATTCGGTGCGGGTGTTCCGAATGATACAGGAGATCGAACCTTTATTAAAGATGGATGGGTGTACATGACGGGGATCGACCAGAATATTGGTCCTTCTCTTTCTCTGAGAACAGGAGAAAAGACGAACCACCGCATTCAATTTGGAGGCCGACAACTCACGTTGGAAGCGAATCGCGCGTATAAGCTGAGTGTGGTCAGACAATCTTGGTTGAGTGTTATTTTTGAAAAGTTGAGGTGAGAAGACGTGAAGAAAAAGGAAACGGCAGAGAATTATGATCGTGAGAGCACGACACGCTCCAACATGGCTAAACCCATAGCTGTGACGATTTCAGTATTAGCCATCGCACTTTCTTTATTTCACTTATATACATCGTATGCAGGGTCGCTTGTGGACATCAAACAACGAAGCATTCACCTGTACACCCTGATGACGTTAGGGTTCTTATTGTATCCTTTTATGAAGAAGCGAAGCGGAAAAGGAATTCCTTTCTATGACTATATAACAGCAGGTTTATCGTTGTTTGTTGCCATCTATATGCTTATGACGGCTGAGAGAATCATTCAGTCTGGTGGACAGATTAACGATACCGATTTTTACGTTGGAATCCTTGTCATCCTTCTGTTATTTGATATTACGCGCAGGGTGACAGGGTGGGGACTAACTCTATTAGGTCTCGGTTTCTTAATTTATGGGTTCTATGTAAAGCTGTCCATCTATCCGGAGATGAATGCCGCGACGATCACAAGTGTCGCCAAGCAGGTCATTTCCCAGCTCGTCTTCATTACAGAAGGGGTGCTAGGTACTGCTATCGGAGTATCTGCAAGCTATATCATATTGTTTATTCTATTCGGAGCCTTTCTCGGAAGGTCCGGGATGGGGCAGTTGTTCAACGACTTAGCCCTTGCTGTTGCTGGACATACGAAAGGTGGACCTGCCAAGGTAGCTGTCATTGCAAGTGGCTTCCTAGGGTCGATCAATGGATCCGCCATTGCCAACGTCGTAACGACGGGTACCTTTACCATTCCGCTGATGAAAAAGATCGGCTATAACAAAAACTTCGCCGGAGCAGTCGAGTCAGCGGCCAGTGTTGGAGGACAGATTCTGCCACCTATCATGGGGGCCGCCGCCTTCATTATGGCTGAGAACTTGAATGTCGCTTATACGAAGATCATTCTCGCAGGGATCATCCCGGCACTATTATTTTATATTGGAATTCTGCTTCAAGTTCACTTCCGTGCGGCGAAAAGAGGGCTGGAGGGGCTCCCGAAGAGTGAGCTGCCATCCTTACGAGGTGTAATTGCAGAGAGAGGGCATTTAATTGTTCCGATGCTTACCCTTTTGTACCTGTTATTCTCAGGTAAGACGCCCTTCTATGCAGCATTCTGGTCGATTATCGCAACAGTCGTGATTGCTGGATCCAAACGAATGATTCCGGTAATCATCGCCATCACCTTATTCTTGATTTTCCAGCCGCAGTTGTCTGCGCTGGTTACGAGCGGGGAAATGCCTCGTCTAAGAAGTGATTGGTGGGAACTATTGCTGATCATCGCCATTCCACTTGCTATTAATCTAGTGAGGAAAGGGATGAATATGAAAGGGGACGAAGTGGGCATCAAGGATTGTCTTCAAGCACTTGAAGATGGAGCGAAAACGACTGTCCCCGTCGCTATTGCCTGTGGTGCCGTCGGAATAGTAGTCGGAATCGCTTCTCTGACAGGAGTAGCATTGGAAATCGCGAACAGCATTGTAAGTATTGGAGGAGCTGTAAGCAGTCCACTTCTTCAATTGCTGATTACTCTGCTTCTGACTATGATTACATCGATCATTCTCGGAATGGGATTGCCGAGTATCCCGACTTATATCATTACCAGTACAATGGCAGCACCAATCCTGTTGCAGCTTCCTCTTTACCGGGAAATCGCAGGTTCGACGGAAACGGCTACGTTTGTTGCCCACATGTTCGTGTTTTACTTCGGGATTTTCGCTAACATTACACCGCCTGTCGCATTGGCAGCATTTGCTGGAGCGGGGGTAGCGGGTGGTGACCCGAACAAAACGGGTTTCCAAGCCATGAAACTTGCCATCGCAGGATTCATCGTTCCGTTCATGTTTGTTTTCTCCCATGAGATGCTTATGGTGGATGCAACAGTGATGAACATCATTTTGATCACGGTAACTTCGTTGATCGGGGTATTCTTATTGTCCGTTATGGCAGAGGGTTACCTGAAGCAAAGTGTGCCAGCCTGGTTAAGGGTTCTTGCAGGAATCGGAGCCCTGTTGCTCATTTATCCAGGATTAGTGACTGACTTAATTGGACTGGTCGTATTTGCACTGGTACTCGTGACGAATTTGAAAAACACGAACGCCATCCAGCAGCATCGTTCTGCGTAATAAAGGGGGAAAAGGAATGCAATTAGCCACAGTCGTACGTGGGAATGAGGAAACTGCAGCTGTCCGGTCCGGATCGGATGTTCGACTCCTTTCCTCTATCAATGAAATCTATCAAACAACATGGCCGACAGATGTATTCGCGTTGATTCAACCCGAACACCTAAGTTCATTTCAGCATTGGTGGGGTGAAAAGACACAAGAAGAAAAGAATAAAGTGCCTGCTGAAGATAGGACGACATATGGCCCGCTTTACCGTCATCCTAGGAAAATATGGGGGATCGGGTTGAACTATGTGGACCATGCGTCGGATCTGAATGAAAAAGCACCACAATCTGAGCCAGCCAGTTTCATGAAGCCCGATACCACTATCATAGGGCACAAAGATACCATTTGTATTCCGCATCAGTCGGAACGCACAACGGCCGAAGCGGAGCTTGGAATCGTCATTGGCCAGAAATGCAAAGACGTTGATGAAGCGGACGCAGCATCCGTGATTGCTGGGTACACGACGATTATCGATATGACAGCAGAAGATATCTTACAGCGTAATCCGAGGTACCTGACACGCTCCAAAAGCTTTGATACCTTCTTCAGCTTTGGTCCAGTCCTTTACACACCAGATGAAGTAGAGGACGTGATGGGATTGAACGTGTCCACTGTGATCAATGGTGACGTGCATCAAGCCAACCAAGTCAGCAATATGACATTCGATCCGTTCCACTTGATATCGTTCCACTCCAAGGTCATGACACTGCTGCCAGGTGACATCATCTCAACAGGAACACCGGGAGCTGCCGTCATTCGTGATGGTGACGTTATGGAGTGCCGGATTGATGGTTTTGAACCATTAAGAAATGAGGTAAAGGATCTAAAAGGGAAGGAATGAGTCTATGGATCTGCAATTAGAAGGAAAATCTGTTGTCGTATTGGCGTCCAGCAAAGGACTTGGAAAAGCAATAGCCGAAGAGTTCGCACGTGAAGGGGCGAACGTACTGTTATCGAGCCGCAGCGAAGAAGAACTAAAAAACGCTCAATCAGAAATCAGAGAGAACACCGGGAATCAGAATGTGACGTATCAAGTTTGTGATGTCACGAATCAGGACCACATCAAAGCGCTCATGCAGAAAGCGGTCGATTTAAACGGTGGAGTCGACGTGCTTATTAACAACGCAGGAGGACCACCAGCAGGAACGTTCGATCAATTTTCTGATGAAGACTGGCATAATGCCTTCGAGCTTAATTTGCTGAGCTTCATCCGGTCTATTCGAGAGGCCGTTCCTTCTATGAAGAAACAAGGGAGCGGTAGAATCCTGAATATCGCCTCTTCTTCTATTAAACAAACATTGGATAACCTCATCCTATCCAATACATTCCGGGCAGGTATCGTCGGGTTATCTAAAAGTCTCTCACAAGAGTTAGCGGGCGATAACATCCTGATTAACACGGTTGGCCCAGGGCGGATTGCAACCGATCGAGTCGCCTCCCTGGATGAAAAGCGAGCTGGAAAACTCGGAATCTCGCCAGAAGAACTAAAGGAAAATACCGAAAAGTCGATTCCGATGGGCCGCTACGGAGAGCCGGAAGAATTCGCAAAAGCCGTCGTCTTCCTGGCTTCTGGAGCGAATACTTACCTAACGGGTCAATCTCTTGTCATTGATGGTGGGCTTGTGAAAGCTTTATAATTTCGAAGCAAGGGACTCTTATACAGATGTTCAATCATTCACCTAATTTCCGTAATAAGTATCTTTCTATAATATAAAGCAAAAAGCCCCCTTACCATCTCATTGATGATAAGGGGACTTTTTTGCTTATTCTGCTTCCTTCATCCACTGAGGTTTACCGAACCCTTGGAAGTCTTCATCAATAATCTTTTCAAACTCGTCTGATTCGATTACTTCTTTGATGTCTTTCACGAACTGTTTATCCAAGTCTTCCGTTTTTACTGCGACACGGTTCCGGTAATCATCAGGCATATCCTCTAGAATTAGTGCATTCATTAAATCCATATCTGCTGCAAGAGCATAGTTTCCTGGTACTAGCGATAAGTCTTCGCTATCAACAAGGCGAGGCAGCTGTCCTGCTTCTACTTCAACAAACTCCAAATCTTTCACATTATCTGCAATGTCATTTATGGAAGCACGTAGAGGATCGACATCTTCCTTAATTTTAACCAATCCTGCATCTTCAAGAACGATCAAACCTCTTGCCAAGTTTGTTGGATCATTTGGCAATGCAATGGAGCTTCCATTCTCAATGCTTTCCAGATCTTCATATGTGTTGGAGTAGATCCCCATAGGAGCTGTAGGGACAATGATTACTTCTGATAAGTCCAGGTTATTCTCTTTGGCGAAAGAGTCTAAATAGATTTTGTGTTGGAACAAGTTCACATCAAGATCTCCATTTGCCAGTGCTTTGTTTGGTTGAACGTAATCCGTGAATTCTTTGTTCGAAACCTCGTATCCCTTCTCCTCCAGTAAAGGGGCGATGGCATTGGTCACCATATCACTGTATGGTCCTGAAGTTGCTCCGAATTTGATGGTCTTCTTATCAGAAGCACCAGCATCTGAATTCCCTCCGCTACACGCAGCAAGGAAAATAAGGGTGAAGACGATAGAAAATAGTGCAAGTTGCTTTTTCATATATAGTTCCTCCTTGTTATGTTATCCATGTTTTTTAACTGTTTTTGCAAAGAAATCTCCGATATATTGAACCGCCTGTACGAGAACAATCAGAATGATAACCGTTGTGAACATCACGAAGTTATCGTAGCGATAGTATCCATAACGTATAGCGAGGTCTCCGATTCCTCCACCGCCAATTGCTCCTGCCATTGCAGAGTAGCCGATCAAGCTGATTGCAGTAATCGTCAATCCACTTATTAAGCCGGATTTGATTTCGGGGAAGAGGATGTCTTTAATGATCAGCCATGGAGAAGCCCCGCAGGCTATGGCCGCCTCTATTACTCCGTGGTCGATGTCCCGCGCCGAAGATTCTACGATTCTTGCATAAAAAGGAATCGCGGCGACCGATAATGCAACAGAGGCTGCGACGGGTCCTGTCGTTGTGCCCAACAGAAAATTTGTAAAAGGAAATAAAAAGACTAATAAAATGATGAAAGGTACGGAACGGATCAGGTTGACAATGACTCCGACGACACCTTTGATCCACTTGTTTTCTAAGAACAGTCCTCTGTCTGTGACAAACAATAACAATCCAAGTGGAAGTCCAAGAACTAACGCTACAACAAGACCGATTCCAACCATAATCAACGTTTCCAAAAATGATTTATTTAGCTCTGGCAAGAGAGTGATCAGTGAATCCATCCCTCCACACCTCCACATCGTTTAGGGTTTTCCGTAAGCTGTTGATCGCTTCTTCAACGGCTTCTTTAGTACCTGACAAATCCATGACGAACGTACCTAGAGCTTTGTCTTGTATGTAGTCCACTTTGCCATGCAGAATGTTTGCTTTGACCGGATGACTTTGTAACAAGTCAGAGACAATCGATTGACCTGCCACTTCACCGGCGAATGTCAGATGAACAACAGATCCGCTGCTCTGTTCTAGAAGGGCTTCAGGAATGTGGAAGTCCAGGACGGTTTGGATGAACCGCTTAGTCAGTTCTTCTTTAGGAAAAGCGAACATATCATACGTCCTTCCCTGTTCGACCACCCTACCTTCTTCCATGACTGCGCAGCGATGACAAATATCTTTGACGACCTCCATTTCATGTGTGATTAAAACAATCGTCAACCCGAGCTTCTCATTGATTCGTTTAAGTAGCTGTAAAATGGATTTGGTCGTGTTCGGGTCGAGGGCAGAAGTTGCTTCATCGCAAAGTAGAACTTTAGGGTCGTTTGCGAGAGCTCTTGCGATACTGACGCGTTGTTTTTGACCTCCACTCAGCTGAGCAGGATACTGGTGTGCTTTATCAGACAGACCTACTAGCTCGAGCAGTTCTAATGAACGCTCTCTTCTTTCGTCTTTCTTAACTCCTGATGCTTTGAGAGCGAAAGCGACATTATCAACAACGGTCTTTGACATGGCTAGGTGGAACCCCTGAAAAATCATGCCGATCGACTGTCTCGCTTCCCTGAGTTTTTTACCAGATAATGATAAGAGATCGATTCCATCGATAACGACTTTGCCACTTGTCGGACGTTCCAGGATATTCATACACCGCAGGAGTGTACTTTTTCCTGCACCGCTGTAGCCTACTATTCCAAAGATTTCACCTTTTTCAATGGACAACGTTACGTCATCAACCCCGACAACGTCTCCTTGTTTTGATGGATATACTTTACTTAATTGTTGAATGGAAATCATCTTTACCCCTCCTTTTCTACAAAATAAAAAAACTCTTTTCAATGAGAAAAGAGTTTCGCGTACGGCATGCCCAAACTCTTATCTCCCAGAACCTCGGTTCTGTAGGACTTAGCACCACTCCTCATGGAAGGTTGCTGTGACATCAAAGGGCCTATCCCTCCGTCACTCTAGATAAGAAATATTCAGTTAATTGATTTCATTCTCACACTTTAACGCAAAACAGCACACATGTAAATAATATTTTGAATTTTTTATTATTGGTTTGACAACTATGCTCTGTCTAAGGATAATATTTCCTAAACTCAAATATCGGAGGGATAAAAATGGAGGCGTTACACATTCAAGGTGCACCTGCTGTTTATCGGTGCGAACCTTCAATCTTAAATCAATTACCCGACTTGTTGTCAGAAGCATCATTCGATAAAGCGGGAATCATCCATGGTGAAAAGTCGATGGAGGCTGCTGCTCCATACATGCCTGAGTTGAATCTAGAAACCACCTATGCCATTTACGGTGGAGATTGTACGGAAGGGGAAGTGAACCGTCTTAGCGAATCATTGGTTCAAAACGATGTGATCATCGGAATCGGTGGAGGGAAAGTTCTTGATTTAGGAAAAGCGTGTGCTAATCAACTGGACGTCCCGGTTATTTTAATCCCTACACTTCCCTCCAATTGTGCAGCATGGACGCCTCTTAGCGTGTTTTATGATGAAGAGGGGAAGTTTACCGGGTACACGGTTTATCCCAAATCCACTCTTTTCGTTTTAGTAGAACCAGAGCTGCTGCTGCAGTCTCCTGAAAAATATTTACGTGCGGGCATAGGAGATACGTTAGCTAAATGGTACGAAGCGGACGTCTTGATCCGTGACCTTCCGTATAAGCCTGTCGGAGTTCAAATCGCCCAAAACGCAGCCCAACTATGTAAAGATACATTATTGAAAAAAGGGACTGAAGCCATCGAAGATAAGCGGCTTGGGGAAGTGACAGAGTCGTTTCTTGAGGTAATTGAAACCATCATTCTTGCAGGAGGGATGGTAGGTGGATTCGGAGATCACTACGGGCGTATCGCCGCAGCTCATTCCATACATAACGGCTTAACTAAAATTCCTGAAACACACACAATCGAACATGGTGATAAAGTGGCATACGGCATACTTGTCCAGTTAATGCTTGAGAATCGACAAGATGAAATCGCAGCATTACTTCCATTTTATCATCAACTAGGGCTCCCTGTTTCTATGAAAAGCATGGGAATTGAATGTACGTCTGAGTATGTCTCTATCGTCGCAGACCGGACTGTCATGCAGGGTGAATCAATTCATTTCATGGGCGTTTCTGATTCATTGGTCGTTGCGGAAGCGATATTAAATGTTGAGGAATATACGAAGTCGAAAGTTCTGGATTAAGTGAATTGTGAATAGCTAATTTAAATACTGAAAAAGAGTAACGTTTTATTCTCAGAAACGACTAATACGGCAAAAGGAGTTGTCATCATGAAAAAATACATATTCATTATCAGTCTCACGATCCTTCTTGCCGCCTGCGGATCTTCAAATCAGGATTCTGGAGCATCAGACCCCGAAGAAAAAGAGCGACCTTATGCTGATTATCCAATGCTCGTGGACAGCTGTACCGAATCATCAATCGACGCCAAGGAGTATGATGACCTGTCAGATGAAGAGAAAGAAATGTATGAACTGATGGAACCCATCGACGCGATCTCAGACGACGATCGCAAGCAGGCAAGTATGTCGCATGCGCATCAAGAATTCTTTGAAAATCAGCTGAACCGGCTTGGATACGAAGAAGTAGTTAAAGAAATTGAGAAGATTGGGACGCTCTACATCCATAAAGGTTCGTTAGTCGTCCAGTTGAAAAAGTCTGTACCTGAAGAACAAAAGGAATTGAAAGAAGCGGTGCAGCAAGCCATCACGAACACAAATGAACATTTCAATAATAAGGTGGTCTATGTTCAGGAAGTTCAATATTCAACGAATGAACTGTGGGATGCTCAGACACAGTTGCTGAATAACCTAGAGGAACGCCGGGCTTCTCTTGAAGGCTATATCGGCGGCATCAGCACATGTACTGAAGGAAATATACTCTCCATGGAACTCAGAAAAGACTTTTCAGACGAGATGTACCAGTTCATCAACGACTCCACAGAAATCCCGATCGTCATCGAAGAGACATCGCTCAACGAGTTGACGGGCTATGTGACGAGTGTGAGTGAAGATTCGTTTTTCTTCGATATGACCAATTTTCAAAGAGACGAACATAACGTTGAAGTGGGCGATTCCGTTACCGTTTCCTTTGGCAATATGAAACTCTCATTGCCAGGATCGACCGATGCGGTAGAAATTGACATTCATGAGCCGAAACAGCCGGAGGGAGCTGATTTGTCCAGTAAGCTGGTTGTTCAGAAAACGTTGGACAAGCTTGATGATGAAGGGTATGTAATGGTTGAAGATATGAGCTATGACGAAGAAGCGGATCAGTGGTCGGTAGATGTGCGGACAGTGAAGGATTTAGATGAGGGGGGAGAGTCGGTTGTAGAAGTTGCCGATCAGTAATATTTTCTAAGCCCTAATGAAAGTGCCTGATTGGCGATCTAGTCGGTCGTCATCAGGCACTTTTTTTGAGAGAGTTTGCTCGGCAGAATAGATATAATCGACGTTCTGGCTTCGTTCAGAGCAAGAAAGGTAGATAAAGATGATATAATCGACGTTCTAACTTCACTTAGAGTAAGAAAAGTAGATAAAGAGAGTGAATCCTCTACTAGCTCTCTATTCAGACTGCTTCATACTCAGGCTTGTAATCGTAAACAGGATCAGAAGCATCCCTGCCATTTGTGGAAGCGAGAGTTCTTTTTTCAAAAACACAATCCCGAACAAAGAAGCGGTCACGGGTTCCACCATCGCAATCATCGAAGCGGTTGACGGAGCCGTCCATTGGATACCGATGACATAGAGGACGAAGGAAACCCCTGCACCGAGAAGCCGCCTGCTCACCAGAGGGCGATGCTGCCTTGCTGAAAGGAGCCAAAGCCCTCGCGCAGACAGGACTTGAGTTGCTTTTGAATGATGCGCTTTTAAAGAAAGTTAAAGAGGATCACCAACGGGTGTGATACGCGTTTGATGTATGAGAGAACCGTTCTGCGGTTCTCTTTTTTTGTGTTTGGTGGAATTGGGACATGGAGGTGAGGGGAGCTGTGTTCATAGTCCCGATAATCTAGAAATGAGACAGGCAGCAGGCGGGGTAGGGAAGTGCTTGTCCCAATAACTGAGTAATGGGACAAGCAGTAGATTGGAAGAGTCGTTCACAGTCCCAATAAAAGACTTATGGGACAGCCAGAGCGCTGGAAGAGTCGTTCATAGTCCCAATTGGAGATTTATGGGACAAGCAGTTAGCAAGAAGAGGCATTTACAGTCCCGATATTCTATAATCGCGACAGCAACCCTGTGAGTTCACCATCATTAGTCCCAATCATAGAAAAAGCCGGAAACCTAGACTTGGTGGCTGGTGACTTAATGAAACAAGAGAACCGTCCCCTCGTTCCACCCTCATCTCGGATTTGTAGAAAAGAATTACTCGAACAGAGATGAATTTCATAAGAACTATGACACCTTTAATTGGAATATATTTCATTAAAACCTCCACCGAACAAAAGTATACTCAAAAAGACGCACTATTTTGAAAACGTTTACTTGAGCTGGAGAACAATCGACATGATCACTCTTAAATAGATGAAATTTTACAAATGCATAGATTTCGAGTTAACAAAATTAAAAATCCAGGCTCGTTGTTACCTTTAAAGGTGTAGAATGTATGCATGTTTAAGAAGATGATAGGATAAAGGAAAAAGGTCACCGTAATGTGACATCTGTATTACAGGTGTGTTACAGGTTTGAATTCAGGATAAATTACCAACGATTTTCCTCAGCTTTTATACACGCGGTAACGCGTAATCTTTCTTACTATCTGCGTAATACTTTACTACCTTTTTCCATATTTGCTAATGTGATAGGCTTGAGCTGAATCTGACAAATGCTGTTCTGGAGGGGAAGAGGTGGGGAGAATGGTTCCGAGTTACTCAGTTGAGACATTAACGAGCCGCATGATTCATGCTGTGAACAGCTGTTGGCATCAGTCCGATTTGAGTGAACGTCTGGAACAATGGATCGCCTTCAAGAGAGAGGAAGGTTTTTCTTTTTCAAGGTTGACTCAACTGCATTTTCACATGTATCAAAAAGAGGAAAGTGAGCATGTCCTTCATCTTTCAGCGTCCGTCGAATTGATGATGCTTGCCCTCGATGTGATGGATGACCTTCAGGATCAAGATAACATGAACCAGCCCTGGATGGATGAGCCGTCCGTCTCGATGAACATGGCGACGGGGCTGCTTTTCCTCAGTCTGGATGAGCTCCGCCACACCTCTTGCCAGCCTGCCATCTATCAAATGGTTCACAAGCAGGTGCTGCAGGCGGTCCACGGACAGCACCGGGACTTAATGGGCCGTGCTGCATCGGAAGAAGCGTTCCTGGATGTGATCAAAAATAAATCAGGCGCCTTGATGGCGTTCGCAGCGCTCGTCGGCGCAGGTGCTGTCACCTCAAAGGATCATGAACTTATTCGAATTTATATGGAAGATTTCGGGGTGGCGGCTCAGTTAGCCAACGACCTGCATGACCTTCTCAGAATGGACGAGAAGAATGATTTATTGAACCGGAAATGGACGCTTGCGACGATGCTTCTCACCGAGGAAAAAGGGGAAGAGAACTTCCGGATCAAGGAGTATTATGAAGGCCGCATGAGTCCTGACTTCCTGATTGAAGAGAAAGAAAGCTTGTTTGACTGGGTGGGGCAATCGACTGTCATTCCTTATATGAAGGTCATGATCCGCTTCTATCAACGAAAAGCTCTAAATACATTGTATACCTTAAATGTGGACCCGTCCGCCAAGGAAGAAATGAAGAGAACGATTCATCAGCTTTACCCCCATTCATAAAGGAGGAATTTTGTCATGTTAAAACGTATCATTGCTCAGTTAATGGAAAGCCCGGAATTGGTTCAGAAGCTTGAGAACGGTAAGTTGAACTTAGACGGTTTGAACGAAACGGAAAAAGAAGCCCTGCTTGATGTGTTCGGCAGTGGTGAAGCTCAAACGGTTGATGTTCAAATGTGTTATTGGAAATAGAACAACTATGAAAGAGGTTCTGGATGAAGGAGGGTGCTCCGTGGGGTGGAAAATAGCTCGCTTTCCGGCGGCGGCCCAACAGGACGTTGGGTCGTTCGATGTTGCCACAGGACGTGGCGGTTTTTTGTTCGAACATCCTTGTTCCTTTAGGTTCGATCTCGCCGTTGTCCGTGCATCCCGCAGGAGTCTCGCCATTTTCCACCCCACTTCATTTCAACAGTGGATCCAGAACCTCGCTTCAATGTTGTTTCTAATCCATCATTTATACGAACAACTACAGTCTCACACTTAACAACAATATTTTTTTAACACTCTAACAAAAAGCCAGAGACTCTCTGGCTTTTTCATATTATGAGAGAGGGGTTTATATGGATTTACAGCCGATTCGGCGGAAGAAGGTCGGTTTCTTTTTAGTGATGACGATGCTTCTCGCCGCTTATTTAATTTACATTACGCTGACCGATACATATGTAGGCATTGACGTGAAGGAAAATGAATCAGACCAATGGATCGTTACGAGTGTGGATCCGATTGGCTGGGCGGGACAGCGGAAGATCGAGGTCGGGGATGTTGTCGTTGAGGTCAACCACCAGCCCGCTGACAGCTATCCATCGATTCAAAGGTATGGCGTGATTGGCCACCTCAACCAAATGAAGATTGTCAGAAGCGGAAGTGAATTGGAGTTCGAAGTCCAGATTCCACTCAATTACAACACCCTGTTGTATCATACGGTCATTCCGTCCGTTGTTTTTGCCATTCTTCTATTGTTTTCGCTTTATGCTTACCGGAAAAAGCCGGATGATCCGATCACCGTATATTTGGCGGCTTTTCTTCTGGCTGTCGGAATCAGCTATTTAAGCGCGGGAGCATCAGCTCGGACCGATTCCTTGTCACGATTTTTGAACAGCGCTTCCCTGATGAGCGTTCCTGTATTATTTCTACACTTTCATTATCAATACTTTTTAAAGTACGACATCAAGTTCATCAGGAAGAGGCTGCTCACGACATTTTACATCTTGAATTCAGCCATTGTCCTGTTGGAAACGTTAACGATTGCAGGGATTTGGCGAGGCAATTATGAGTGGGTCCGGAATGCCCAGCTGATCATCTTCTCCTTGGAAATCCTGTTCGGTTTGATGGTTCTCACTTACTATTATTTTCACTTCAAACACACGATTCACAAGCCGATTTTCCAAAATACGATTTTCAGCATCATGGTTTCCTTTTTCCCGTTCATTCTTTTGACCGCGCTTCCGAGCACGATCATCGGGGTGGAATTGATTCCTGCTCCGATCACGGCACCGTTTCTCGTCTTTTTACCGGTCTTTTTCTTATATATCGTGCTGACGGACCGCGTGTTCGATATCGACTTCATCAACAGCCGGCTGCGCTATTATGCGTTCGTATCCTTTCTGTTGACGGTCGTCGTCATCGCCGTTTTCGTCTTCTTTACCAACCTTTCCTATCTGAAATGGGCGCGGATCACCATCCTGATTTACGGGCTGCTCGTATTCTTTTTCTACTTGGAGGAAAAATTCGAGCTGCGTGCACGGCTGTTCGGAAGTAAATTCAACTTCCAGCTCAGCCTCGACCGTTTTTCTCAGGACATCGCGAAAATCGTGAAGAAAGAGGAACTCGATGACCGCCTGCTTTCAGAAATAAAAGGCGTACTTCCCGTCGAGCATGCCGTCATCCTTAAATATGAAAAAGAGACGTCCCACCTGACCCCGATTGCCGGCGATGATCCGTTTCCAGAAGAAGCCATCGTCTCGTATATCGAGCTCCAAGGTCCGGGGAAACCGTTCATGGCAGAGGACGGCCTCGCACACATCATCAGCGAACGCCACGACTCCCTGCATATTGTATGGATCGGTCAGAAAGTGAACCACACCCCGTTCAACCAGGAAGAACAGCGCTGGCTCAAGATGCTCGTCCAATACACAAGCATGGTCTACGAGAACTTCCAGCTGATCGAAGGCGTGACAGACGAGCTGAAGGAATCGCTTTACCAGGATCAAGCCACCCCATCCTGGGTCCTGCGTCTCCTTTTCAAGCTTTCGGAAAAAGAACGATCGCGCCTCGCGTCAGACTTGCACGATTCAGCTTTGCAGGAACAGTTGATCTGGTATCGACGGGTGGAGAGCCTCGCTTCAGAGGACCTGCCGGATCCGGTTAAAGCTGAATTATCAAGCGTCAGCGAGGGGCTTCTCGATGTCGTCAGCCAAATCCGGGAGACGTGTACGCTATTGCGACCGCCTTTTCTAAAGGATACGGGAGTCGTAGAGGCGCTGGAGTATCTCGTCCAGCACGAAGAGGAGCGTAATCCATTCCAAGTGGTGTTCGATGCCGATGCGTTTTCGATTCAGCTTGATGATGAAGAAGCGCTCGCTGTGTACCGGGTGGTTCAGGAACTGCTCAACAACGCATCAAAGCACTCGAAAGCACGGAAGGTGGAGCTTGACTTGAAGAATGAAGGGCCGTCTCTTTTTCTCAGCTACAAGGACGATGGAGTGGGGCTTGATCCGGACAAGCTCGACAGTTCTTCACAAAGCATGGGACTGACCGGCATCCGTCAACGTGTGAAAAGTCTTGATGGGCACATGGAATTGTTTTCTTCAAAAGGAGAAGGCGTTGAAGTAGCCATCTTAATCGAAGCAAGAACGGAGGCCAATCGACAATGGGTATAGCGGAAGGAGTTAATCAAATGATTACGATCTTATTAGTGGATGACCACCCTGCGATAGGGGAGGGATCCAAGTTGATGATTGAGAAGGAAGAGGACATGTTCGTCACCTACGCCGAGTCGCCGGGGGAAGCGCTCGATATTTTACAGGAAGAGACCTTCACGCTTCTTCTCTTTGACTTGCGAATGAAAGGCATGAATGGAATTGAACTGACCAAGAAAGTGCGCTCCATGGGAATCGACGCCCCCGTCCTCATTTATACAGGTCATGACATCGGCCATTATTTCAATACACTCGTCGAAGCGGGCGTATCGGGGTTCATCAGCAAGACGTCCTCAAGAGATGAGTTGATTCAGGCGATCCGTTACGGCGTTCAGGGCAAGACCATTCTTCCTGTCTCATTGTTCGAACAGCTGCGCAAAATGGAAGTCCGCGTGAAAGGCGAGGCCACATCTGTCGTTGAGGAAGAGAAAGAGGACGTTTCGATCACCTCGAAGGAACAGGAAATTTTGAAAGAAGTCGCAAAAGGCAAAAGCAACCGGGAAATCGCCCAAACCTTTTATAAAAGCCCAAGAACAATCGAGTACAACTTGACCGAAATCTTCAAGAAGCTCCAAGTGAAAACAAGAGCAGAAGCTGTGCTGAAATCGAAGCAGCTTGGCATCATTACCGATGAATCAGACTGAGTGGCCGGGTCCAGTAGACGTGAAACGGTCGAGCGGAAGCTGCTCATGTCCATTTTGTCTCTTGTATGCTCATGAAACTGACATGACAAGAACGCTCACAACCATTTTGAAGACAAATAGCTGTTGAAAGAGCCGAGAGCCTGATGCTCACGACGCTTTTGACGCAAAAAAACCAGCTGGGGAACGTATCCCCAGCTGGTTTTCTTTTTTTTAAGGCTGTGCGTTTCTCCAATAACGATAGGAGTGAACGACGGATCCGTTGTAGGAGGCATTGGATTCGAGCTCTTCGTTGACGATCGTCAGCATGTCTTCCATGATGACGGCGCCTTCTTCATAAAACGAAATGTGCGGATTGGCTTTGCTTTCTTTCATTTCTACAGAAATAAGCATTTTCTTTCCGACTTCTTCTGCATAAGAAAGTTCATTGGCTGCGACGTCGAGGATGCCGCCGGGGCCCTTCGCCTGATCGCGGAAAGCCATGACGGATGTGTGGTCCATCGTGTCGATTACCCATTGGTAGAACGGGGTGTCCGGGTGGTCGGGAGTCGGGAGGTCGTCGAACCACATGGCGAGATCCATGCTTGCTTCAAGGTCAGATCCCCGCTTCGTTTCCTCTACGAACACTTCAAGGTTATCCATCCACTGACGCAATACGTCCTGTTCATTTGTGTCCCAGGAAGGGTCGGTATAAGGTTCGACATCCAAATGAATGCCTGCGAACTGCTGGCCGCTTCCGGAGCTCTCATTATAGGATTTCACGTAATCGACCAGGTTCAGAATCCTTCCTTCTGACTCTTTCTTCGCCCAAGAAGGATGTCCGCCCATGGCGTGGACTTCGATTCCGGCGGCGTTCGCTTTCTCAACGAAGTCTGCGTAAGCGGTGAACGGCTTTCTAAGATCGAGTCTTGTGTAAAGCAGGTTGAGGTTCTGTTCCTTGGCGAACGTTAATATTTCGTCCTGTTTCTCGATCAAGTCCGGGGCGTGCCAAATGTAGGTGCCTCGGATTTCTTCTTTTTCAGGAACGACTGATTCCTCAGGTTCCGGTGCCTGAAAGCCGTTCACGAGCGTTCCGGCATAGGAGGGGTGCTCGCCTAAGTGGCGGTCGGCAACGCCCAAGTGCATTTCCATATCCTCTTGTCCTTCTTCAAAAAAGGTCGTGTGGTTGCTTCCGGTTTCGGCGATGGTCACGCCGATCATGAGTTTCTTCTCAAGGCGGTCAGCGGCTTCGAATTCATTTTCCGTCAGCGAAACGATGCCATTCTCGCCTTCAAGGGTGTCGCGGTACGCGAGGATGGTCGTTTCATCGAACTGTTCGATCATCCATTCGTTAAAAGGAAGATCAGGATCGCCGGGAGTCTGCGTCGTGTCGAGCCAAAACGGTATCACGCCTGTCGTTTTGAGGGAACCCGCTTCTGTTACCGCCGCTTCGATGTTCGTTTTCCACTGTTCGACGACTTCGAATGGATCGTTGTACCACTCGTTTAGGTACTGAGGCTGGATTCTCAGGTGAATGCCGGCGAATTGCTGTCCCTCGCCAGCGGAAGCTTGAAAGTTTTTGGCCCATATGACGAAATCAATCAGCTCGGACTGGTTCGCCTCAAGCGCCCAATCCGGTTCACCACCGGCAGCGTAGACGGAGATTCCGACTTGTTGTGCTTGTTCATTGAAATGTTGGTACGACGCGTCAGGTGTATCCGGGTTCACGTTTACATAAAGGGTATTGATCTTTTTCTCCTGTGCTTCCTTTATGATTGCTGCTCCGTGGT
Organism: Halobacillus litoralis; assembly: GCF_020171725.1. Lineage (GTDB taxonomy): Bacteria > Bacillota > Bacilli > Bacillales > Halobacillaceae > Halobacillus > Halobacillus litoralis_F. The sequence continues at coordinate 64,755 of NZ_JAIVAJ010000006.1, forward strand.
CGTTGATTTCCGTCCTTTCGACCCACATCGCTTTTTTATACGAGTCCTCACTTGAAAACCCGGTTAGAAACAGGAATGCAACAGAAATTGATAGAATGACCAGCCAATTGTTCTTCATATTCGTCCTCCAATAAAATCGTGTAGTCCCGCTGATTCGGGGGTTCCGCAATGAAAGGATTGCGGAAATTTGTAAACGCTTCCTATCCTTTATTGATGCCTTTTGTCGTATTCTCCCGAAATCCGGGGGATGAAAAAGGCGGCTTTGCAGGCAGGGGGGTCCCGAAACAGGTATTCGCTGTTCCGAAATATGGTTTTCGATGTAGAGCGATGTCCCCCGTGTTAGCGTTAGAAACGTAGCGAACGAACTCAAGTAACAACCTAACCGTTCCGATGAATTTTTTCAAGCAGGAAAATAATTTTACCTTATGCAAAAAGAGAGGTGATGAAGGTGAAGTGGCGACGGAGGAGTTCCCTGATTCTTTTCTTGATCAGCTTGGCAGGGGGCTGTTATCTCTTTTTAAAATCGATGGATGTCGTGGAAAGCGAAGAACTCGAGGACGGAACGAAATTGAAGTTCCGTACGAACGAGGAGAAAGTCGAAGTGTACAAAGATGGTCAATGGTCTCCGCTGTTTGTGAAAGGAATGAACGTAGGGGCGACTCTTCCTGGTCACTTTCCCGGTGAGCTGCCCATGACGAAAGATCAGTATCTCGAATGGTTCGAGATGATGGACGGAATGGGCGTCAATACACTGAGGGTGTACACCATTCACGAACCGGTCTTTTACGAAGCATTAGTCGAATACAATCGCAGCCATTCCGATGATCCACTCTACTTTATGCAGGGAATCTGGTCTCCTGTTGAATTGATGAAAGAAACAGAGAATGCAAGAGACCCTGATGTGACGAAAGCCTTTAAGAAGGAAATCAAGGATGCGATCGGCGCGGTTTACGGGGATATCAAGATCCCTGAGGAGAATGGCAAAGCAAGTGGAGCGTACAACGCCGATGCCAGTCCGTACTTACTTGCCTGGCATATCGGGACAGAGTGGTCTCCACAAATGGTCGAGAGTACGAATGAGAAGTCCAGCGATGATCCAGCTTTCCGAGGCAGCTATTTCAAGGCTGCTGAGAGTGCCTCCCCCTTTGAAAGCTGGTTAGCTGAACTATTGAATTATACGGCTGCTTTGGAAGCAGAAAGAGGCTGGGAGCACCCGATGACGATTACGAATTGGGTGACGACAGATCCTCTTGATCATCCAACCGAGCCTCACAAAATGGAGGACATGGTCAGTGTGGATCCGACGAAGATTGAAGTGAATAACTGGCGGGCGGGCTATTTTGCCTCCTACCATGCGTATCCATACTACCCTGACTTTTTCAAAACGACGGACAAATACAATCACGTGAAAAATGAACAAGGAAAGGTAGATACATATAAAGGGTATCTGCAAGATCTGAAGGCGTATCACGAAGGCATGCCGATCATGATTACCGAGTTCGGCGTTCCCTCTTCGCGGGGCAATGCGCACTTTGGGCCGCTTGGTCGAGACCAAGGAGGGCACAGTGAACAAATGCAGGGTGAGCTGAACGCCGATCTCTTGAATCAAATCGATCAGGAGGAATACGCGGGAGCTGTCCTCTTCTCCTGGCAGGATGAATGGTTCAAGAAGACGTGGAATGTCATGCCGTTCACCAATATGGATCGGAACCCGTTCTGGTACAACGTGTTATCTGCTGAGACCTCGTATGGTGTGCTCGGCATGTATCCCGGAAAACACGGTGTGCTGCAAATGGACGGCGAGCTTCTGGATTGGAAAGAGTTAGAGGACGTCGAAACGTTTGAAACGCCTCTTGGAACATGGAGCATGACGCATGATGAAGGTTATCTCTATTTGAGTGGAAGGCTTCTTGAACCGCTGTCTCCTGAAACCGAGCCGTTCTATATCGGAGCGGACACGATCAATGGTGGAACGAAACAGATGGCAGGTCAATCGTTCAGTGAAGGCTTCGAAACGATGGTCCGACTTGGAAAGAAGGAAAACAGTGAAGTGCTGATCGCGGAGGATTATGACTTTCATCAGCGACTTTATGAACATGCTTCTGCCACGAAAGAAGCGGAAGGGTTCCATTCTTGGAAGCTCATTACGAACTATCAACGAACGAATCCCGCGACCGATCAGCTGCTTCCTTTTGAAGAAGCAGAGGTCGGAGGGCTTGAGCGAGGCGTTGATTGGGAAGTGAAGGGCCGTCAGATCGAAGTGCGGATTCCCTGGGCGCTCCTTGGATTCGCAGACCCGAGTACAAAGCAGGTGGCTCGATATGGACCACCCGTCGAGGGAGAGAAGAAGCTTTATTTTTCAAAAATAGAAGGTATACATCTCGTTCCGATGGGGGCGGGCGACCTAGTGTCAGAGGGTGAGGTCAAGGTTGAAGACTTCCCGTTTTATACGTGGGACCCTTGGCAGCAGGTCGAGTATCAAGTGGAAATAAAGAAGAGTTATCAGTTGATGAAACAGGCATTCCAGCAATTAGCGGATTAAGAAAGGAGGAGTTGCATGTTTTCGAATTTACAGGCAGCCATGTGGATGATCGGCGTGTTACTTGTGGTGATGATGTTGGTGATGACGGTTACCCTTGTCATCAAAGCGAGGAAGGTATGGTTCAAGAAGAAAGAAGCGTCCATTCTGGCGGAATACAACGATTACCTCGATTATGTCCAATTGCAGCTGGATGAAGAAGAGAGGTTACGGACGCCTCTCAAGCCTTTAGGTTCATTGGAAAAGAAGGTTCTTCAAAAAGAACTGCTGCAATGGGTGGACAGGTTAGACGGGATGCACCGCCGGAAGCTGCTTCAGCTATGTGATGATCTGGGGCTGATCGAATTCAATATGCAGCGATTGAAGAGCCCTTTCTCTTTGACGAAAATCGATGCTGCGTATTATTTAGGAGCTTTAAGGACAGGCAAGGCGACACCGAACCTTTTTTCCTTACTTTATAAGACGAAGTTCGATTCATCCGTTTATATTCTGGCGAGGTCGATCGTTCAGACGGCGAAGGACCCGTCGGAAGTATCGGAGGCGCTGCGTTTCCTTATTGATAATGGGAAGCAGCAGGCGCAGCTCATTGCGGATATCTCGAAGGAAACGCCGCTTGATTTGCGGGAGTTGTACACGCGTTTTCTGGAAGAATCGAACCCTTCTTACATTGAAGTCGGCTTGATCGGACTTCAGGATCAGGTAGAGCTGGACCTTTCGGAACGTGTCCATCGCTTTATGGAATCAGAGAACCGGGATATCCGTCAGGCGGCGGCGAATCTGCTGATTCACTCGATGGACCTTACGGATGAGGATGTCGAATACTATCTTCAATTCCCGGATTGGGAGGTTCGGAAGTTGTTCGCCGAGTGGATCGGAAGCGCGGAACTCATTCAATATACCAATCTATTGAGGAAGAGCTTGAACGATACGAACTGGATTGTGGCCCGCACAAGCGGTCAAAGTCTGATCAAGCTTGGAGAAGGTGGGTTCGAAGTCCTTTGCGAAGTGGCAGGGCGCCTTGATCAGCATCATGGAACAGCCATCGCCAAGGAGCTCGTGGAAGAAGAACTCAAGCATTCGATCGACCAGGCTCACAGTCTTGAAGATATTACGACGTATAACCAGAAGGTGTTTGTCTATCAAAAATTTATAGGAGAGAACGCGTCACTGACTCGAGTGATGTAAGAAAGGAGGAGGAAGAATGAGAGATGTACTGCTTGCTTATGGCATATTCGCGATGTACTACGTCCTTACGATCAACACGATTTACCTCGGCATCATCCTATTTTCCATGAAGAAGATCTTCAAGATCATGAAGGAATCCTTCTATTCGAAGTACGACACGTTATCAGGCTCGAAGCACGTTCCGCCGATCTCGATTCTCGTACCGGCCTATAACGAAGAACTGACGATCAAAGAAAACGTTCGTTCTTTGCTGGCGCTGCACTATCCGAAGTATGAAGTGATTGTCGTCAATGACGGTTCAGGTGACAAGACGCTCGATGTGATGATCGACGAATTCGAACTGACGTATCATCCTCCGACGATGATCCAGAATACGATTGCGACGGAGAAGGTCAGAGGGGTCTACTACAACCCCGAATTCCCCAATCTCTATTTAGTAGATAAAGAGAACGGGGGGAAAGCAGACTCGTTGAATGCAGGCATCAACCTGTCCCACTATCCGCTGATCTCGTCCATCGACGCCGACTCTCTTCTTGAGAAGGATGCGCTGATCCGGATTGCCAGAAAGTATATGGAGAACCCGGATGAGTACGTCGCAATCGGTGGCAACGTCCGAATCGCCAACGGCTGCCGGATTAAGAACGGCATGGTCGAGAAGGTGAATCTGCCTAAGAAAATGTGGCCGATGTTCCAGACCGTCGAATATTTGAAAGCCTTTCTCGGTGGACGGATCGGCTGGAGTGAAATCAATGGTTTGATCATCGTCTCAGGTGCCTTCGGCGTCTTTAAGAAGGATTACGTCGTCAAAGTCGGCGGCTACAGAGGCGGTTACCCGGGTGAGGATATGAACATCATCCTCAAGCTGCACCGCTATATGCTGGACAACAAACTGCCGTACAAAATCGATTTCTGTCCGGATGCGGTCTGCTGGACGCAGGCTCCGGACTCTTACAAGATCCTCTCCAGTCAGCGGAAGCGCTGGGGACGGGGGAACTTGAAGAACATGATCGAAGAAGGCCGCTTCATGTTCATGCGGCCGAAGTACAAAGTGATGGGCTGGCTCACCATCCCTTACAACATCATCTTTGAAACGTTGAGCCCTTACTTCAGAATTACAGGTTTACTTGCCTTGATCGGGTACAGCCTGCTTGATATGTCAGGGTGGACGATCATGGCCGTGTTCATGACCATCAATGTTCTATTCGGTACTCTGCTCGGCCTTGGCTCCCTTTTACTCGAGGAAATGGCCTTCCAGCGTTATCCGAAGTTCAGGCAGTACTTCAAGATGATCGGCTATACGGTGCTGATGTTCTTCGGTTACCGTCAGCTCGGAATCTTGTGGCGCTTCCTCGGACATATCGACTTTTTCAAAAAGAACAATTCATGGGGTACGATGACCCGGACCAGCTGGAATGAAGACGAAGAGGATCAAGCGGCATAAATAAGGAGGAAAAAAGAATGGCACAAGCACAAATGGGATCACGTATTGTTCAATCATTTCATCATTTTCTTCACTATTACCAAGTCAGTCAGCTCAAATGCGGCATCATCATCGCAAGAGCCGACATGAACGAGAAGCAGGTGGACAAGCTCAAGTCCTATGTAGAAAAAAATGAACCGAACACCGGCTGTCAGATCAGCTATGACAAAGAGGAAGGCCTGCTTGGGATTCTGCTTGATGACTGCAGTCTCGGCTACACGCACTTCTATGCCCTGCATGTTCAGGATTTCCTGAGAGAGCAGCGCGTACTGAACGGAGGGATCATGGTCGGAAGCTTCCCTGAGAATAGTGACAAAGCAGAAGAAATGCTGTTCGGCATGCTCCGCCAAATGATCGACCGTCCTGACTCCCAGGAAGGCATCCGCATTTATCAAGGGAAAAAAGAACAGCGCAATCACGAGAAGTCGATCCTTATTGTCGACAGCGACCGGGATGTACAGAAGCTGTTGAAGACCTACTTCAACCGTAAAGGCTATCAAGTGACGACAGCCGGTGACGGGAAAGAGGGGCTTGAGCGTTTTGAAGGAGTCCTGCCTTCCTTAGTCATTACCGAAATCAACCTTTCCGCCATTGGTGGGTATTCCTTCATCAACCAGGTGAAGTCGATCACGAACGAAAAGGGTTTGGATACGGAAGTGATGGTCTTAACGAATAAGCAGCTGGAGGAAGATATTAAGCGGACCTTCGAGTATGGGGTGGCTGAATATATTACGAAGCCTTTTTCCTTAGTGGAATTGGAAGCTAGAGTGAAGCGTCTCGTCAATCGTCAACCAAAAAACGTATAAAAGAGAGGGGATTATAAAATGGGTTACTTTGAACAGTTGAGCCAGAAGATTGAAATGAAGGAAGCGAAAATCGGAGTCATCGGAATGGGGTATGTCGGTCTTCCATTGGCAGCGGAAATGGTCAAGTCCGGATTCACTGTCTGCGGTATCGACCTCGATGAAAAGAAGATCGACGCACTGAAAAACGGTCAGTCTTATATCAATGACATTACGGACGAGGATCTTCAGGCGAGCATTGATTCAGGACGCTTCTTCCCGACGTCGGATTATCAAGTCGTCGAAGACCTGGATGCGATCAGCATCTGTGTCCCGACGCCATTGAGCGATAACCAGGACCCGGATACCTCCTACATTACGGGCGTCATCGACAGCATGAAGCCGTTCATGAAAAAAGGCATGCTCGTGACGCTTGAGAGTACGACGTATCCAGGTACGACAGAAGAGCTGATCTGGAAAGAGTTCTCCCGAATGGGCTATGAAGCGGGGCGCGACATCTTCTTATGCTACTCACCAGAGCGCGTCGATCCGGGTAACCAGTCGTTCAACACGCAGAACATGCCGAAAGTGATGGGCGGGATCACCGAACAGTGTAACGAAGTCGGCGCGAAGCTGTACAGAAATTACATTCCGAACGTCGTCCCTGTCTCTTCTCCGAAGGTTGCCGAAATGTCGAAGCTGCTTGAGAACACGTTCCGAAGCATCAACATCGCGTTCGTCAACGAAATTGCCATGATGTGTGAGCGGATGGACATTGACGTCTGGGAAGTCATCGACGCAGCAGCGACGAAACCGTTCGGCTTCATGAAGTTCCAGCCAGGCCCTGGAATCGGCGGTCACTGCATCCCGCTTGACCCGATGTACTTATCCTGGAAGGCGAAAGGATACCGCTTCTACAGCAAATTCATCGACCTTGCCCAGTCCATCAACAACAACATGCCGGATGTTGTCGTGAGTAAAACAGCACAAGTCTTGAATGTGTACGGAAAATCCATCAACAGCTCGAACATCCTGATCCTCGGTATGGCCTACAAGCCGGACATCAGTGACTTACGTGAGTCGCCGGGATTGTACTTATATGAATTGTATAAAGAAAGCGGAGCGAACGTCGATTATTACGACCCGAATGCTCACAGCTTCATCGACGATGACGAAGAAGTCGTCCAATCGATTCCATACAGCCGTGAGCAGCTGAAGAAGTATGACTGCATGGTGCTTGTAACGAACCACTCAGACTTCAACTATGATGAACTTGCCGATGTCGGAGTGCCGATCGTCGATACGAGAAACGCGTTCCAGCATTACGACGAAGAGCATATCCACAAGCTTGGTACAGCGTCCAAAGTTCATAAGAAGCACGCATCCATCGCGTTATAATACGAATTTTTTTACTAAAAGGAGATGAAGAATTTATGTGCGGAATCATGGGATATATCGGAGCAAAAGAAACGCAGAAGGTCTTAACAAAAGGGTTGGGTAAACTGGAGTATCGCGGCTATGACTCGATCGGAATTGCCCTTCATGACGGGACAGCCCTTCAGTACAACAAGACAGAAGGAAGACTTCAGGATTTAGAAGAAAAGCTTGAGCAGGAGCCGTTGACGGGATCGGTCGGAATCGGTCACACGCGCTGGGCGACTCACGGTAAGCCGTCTGATGAGAACTCCCACCCTCATATGGATGCCAAAAAGGAATTCGCGGTCGTGCACAATGGCATTATTGAGAACTATCTTGAGATCAAACGTGACCTGGAGGAAGCGGGCTATACGTTCGTATCGGAAACCGACACGGAAGTGATCTCCCACTTGTTCTCTCGTCTCTATGACGGGGACATGGTGTCGACGATTCAGAAAGTCGTCGACAGACTGGAAGGGGCCTACGCACTCGGCGTCGTCTCCCAGCATGACCCGGACAACCTATATGCGGTAAGAGAAGCGAGCCCGTTGATCATCGGAGCAGGAGACGGCGAAGCACTGATCAGCTCGGATATTCCGGCACTTCTTGAGCACACACGTGACATCTATATCCTGGAGGACGGCGAAATGGCGATCCTTTCTGAAGAAAACGTGAAGCTGCTTGAGACGAATACTGGAAAAGAAGTGAGCCGTGACCTGTTCACCGTCGACTGGGACATGGAGCAGGCTGAGAAAAATGGCTTCGATCACTTCATGCTGAAGGAAATCTTCGAACAGCCGACCGCTCTGCAGAAAACGATGACAGGACGCTTGGATGAGAATGCGAAGCGCGTTGATTTTGACGAATTGAACTGGACGGACGTGCAGATCAGCCAGTGGAATAAAATCACGATCGTTGCTTGTGGTACTGCCTATCACGCCGGTCTGATCGGAAAACACGTCATTGAGGAAATGACGAGAATTCCAGTGGACGTGGAAGTGGCATCTGAATTCCGCTACCGCCGTCCGATCGTCGATGAAAACACGTTGGTCATCGTCGTCAGCCAGTCAGGTGAAACAGCCGATACGCTTGCCGCGCTGCGTCAAAGTCAGCACCTTGGTGCGAATGTGCTTGCCATTACGAATGTCGTCGGAAGCTCGATTGCCCGCGAAGCGGACGAAGTGATCCTGACGATGGCGGGACCTGAAATCGCCGTCGCTTCGACAAAAGCGTATACGACGCAGGTGTTGTCCTTCTATCTACTGGGCATCTACTTGGCACAGAGTAAGAAGTCTGTATCACAGGAATACCGTGAGAAGCTGATCGATACGCTCTCTCACATTCCAGAGCAGATTGAGGAAATCCTAGACCACTCGAAAGGCATCCGCTACTACAGTGAATCGATCAAGGATGCGAAAAGCGTCTTCTTCATCGGACGCGGTCTTGATTATGCGGTCTCTCTTGAAGGCTCCTTGAAGCTTAAGGAAATCTCCTATATTCACTCGGAGGCGTATGCAGCAGGTGAGCTGAAGCACGGAACGCTCGCTCTGATCGAAGAAGGAACGCCGATGGTCTCCCTGATCACACAGGATGAAGTGAGTGAGAAGATGCTCGCTAACATTAAAGAAGTGAAAGCGCGCGGAGCGAAGGTTCTCGGCATTGCAGAAGAAGGCAACCTGGACATTTGGGAGTACGTTGATGAGACATGCTTCATTCCACAGACGCTCTCGCTGGTCACGCCGTTATTGAACGTCATCCCGCTTCAGCTGATCGCATACTACACATCCTTAGCACTTGGAAACGACGTCGATAAGCCGCGTAACCTGGCGAAAAGCGTCACAGTAGAATAGGAGGGCGGACCCATGACAGTTCAAACGCTTGAAAAAGAAGAGACGTGCTTCACGAAGCAGGAGCTGTGGCAGCTGATGACCGGAATTCATCAGAAAGTCGAGAACCAGACGATACAAACCGATCGTCAGCTGATCGATGAAGTGATGAACGAAGTACGACCATACGTCGAGCATATTTAGGAACGGAGGAGTAGAGAGATGGATCAAACATTTGCGATTGTACTGGCAGCAGGAAAAGGAACCCGGATGAAGTCCGATCTTCCGAAGGTTCTCCACCACGTGTGTGGAAAGCCGATGGTTGAGCATGTGACAGACCAGCTGAAGAACGCTTCAGTGGACCGGATCGTCACCGTCGTCGGTCACCAAAGTGAGCGTGTGAAAGGACAGATCGGCCCGTCTTCAGACTTCGCCTATCAAGCCGAACAGCTTGGCACGGCGCATGCTGTACAAACCTGCAGCGAGCAGCTGGCAGACGAACAGGGTGCGACGCTCATCATTACCGGTGACACGCCGCTGATTACAGAACAGACGTTGCGTAACGTTCTCGGTCATCATAGGAAAACAAAAGCATCCGCCACCGTCCTGACGATGAAGCCCGAAGATCCGACAGGGTACGGCCGCATCATCAGAGACGCACAAGGTGAAGTCGAGCGCATCGTCGAAGATAAAGATGCCACAGATGAGGAACGCCTCGTCCAAGAGGTCAACACCGGAATCTTCTGCTTCGACAACCGTCTTCTTTTTCAAACGTTGAAGGAGATTTCAACGGATAATGAGCAGAAGGAATATTACCTTCCGGATGCGATTGAAATTCTGCGCGCGAAAGGGGAGACGACCTCTGCTGTTGAGGTCCTGGATCTTGATGAAGGACTCGGCATCAATGACCGCACCCAGCTCGCGAAAGCAGAAGCGATCCTGCAGAAAAGAGTGATCGAAGGGCATATGGAAAACGGTGTGACGATCATCGATCCTGCCTCGACTTACATTGAAGCGGACGTGGAAATCGGCCGCGATACAGTCATTGAACCGCGGACTCATCTGCGGGGGAAGACGGAGATCGGAGAGCACTGCATCGTAGGACCTGATGTCGACTTATTGGATTATGAAGCCAAAGACCGCACGAAAATCCAAAATGTCTCCCGCACGAACGACCTCAGCGCCATGCCTTATGTATAAGAACGATTTAAAGGAAGGACCTTTCTTGCGGGGAAGGTCTTTCTTTACACACCTTTTTCATCGGAAAAAAAGAGCGATCTCCCTGCTCGGGCTGCTGCTGATCATTGGAGGGGCGGTGCTCGTTATGAATAAAGAGGAACACGTGAAAGCGACGTGGATCTGGGACCTTGAATCGTTGGACCAAAACTACGATAAGGCGGTTTCTTTTGCTGAAAAGCAGGACGTCACGCTCATCTACCTTCACGTCAGCCGGTCCGGTCTCGATGAGAAGGAAGTCGCGGATTTTATTAAACAGGCGAACGAAGCGGACATCCAAGTTTACGCACTCGGCGGAGATCCGAACTGGGCGAAGGAAGAAAGCAATCAAAGCCTCGAACAGTTCTACTCTGTGATCCAGTCGTACAACGCCCAGGCTTCGAAAGAGAAGAAGTTCAAGGGAATCCACCTGGACATCGAACCCTACCTGCTGCCGGAATGGAAGAAGAACCGTGATGATGTCATCACACAATGGACGACCAACGTCTCCTTTTTTCAAAAGAAGGTTGAGTCTGAACTCGGGCTTCCGGTAAGCGGGGATCTGCCGTTCTGGATCTACAAAATTCCGATGCCGGACGGGAAGCAGTATGTGAGCGAATGGATGATTGATCACCTCGATTCGATCACTGTGATGGCGTATCGTGATTTTACTTCCGGCAACAACGGCATCAAGCGCATCGCGTCGCCGCTGGTCGAACAGGCCGCCAACGAAAGTAAATCCGTCGTCATCGCCGTCAACGTCCTCAACACGGACGAAGGAGCCCACACCACCTTTCACGGCAATCCTCCCCATCATATGAAAAATGAACTCAACCTCCTCAACCGCCGCTTCACCGGCCACCCCGGCTACGCCGGCGTCGCCATCCACGACTACGCCAGCTGGCTTGAGATGGAAGAGCAGACAGGGTGATGTGGTGGGTGAAACAGTGGGTGAAACAGAGGGGACGGTTCTCGTGTTTCAGTTTGTGCTTATTCCCATATATAGGGCGGGGTGCTTCTTGTCTGAGTGGATTGGGACAAGGGTGAGGCTGTTGTGGTGCTGTGTGTCCCACTAAATGGGTAATGGGACAGCGAGCGTGTTGGACGCGTTGGTCGCTGTCCCGATAAACGTTTTATCGGACAACCAGTGAGCTGGAAGAGCCGTTCATAGTTCCGATAAATGATATATGGGACAACGAGCAAGGTGGTCGTGCTGTTGATAGTTCCAATAGAAAATTTATGGGACAAGGAGACTAGATTGCTAGCCTTGCATGTCCCAATCTACTCCCCCCAAGCAAAAAACGTTGCGGTTCTCTTTCGAAAGAGGAACGCGGCGTTTTATTTGTTTCATTCTATTGAACCACAAGGAGAAGCGCCTTGGATAAAGTTCTCCGTCTTGCTTTTCCCATGAGGTAGTCAAAAATTCATGAGGAGAATCCTTATCTTAAGGTTCTTCAATGAAAAACAGCACCATCATCAGATAGTGCTGCTTCTGCTTTGTTATTTTGTATTTGTGAATCCACCATCAATGCGAATCACTTCGCCGTTGATGTATTGAGCTTTCGATGTGAAGAGGAAGGTCACGAGTTCTGCGACTTCTTCCGGTGTTCCAAGACGTTTCTGTGGAATTCCACCTGTAGCATTTTCTTTCATCTTCGGATTCGCTTCGTAAAATTCTTTTACCATTTTCGTTTCTGTTGGGCCTGGTGCAATGGCGTTTACTCGAAGTCCATCTTTCGCATACTCGGCTACCATGCTCTTCGTTAAACCGACGATTCCATGCTTCGTCGCAGAGTATGTCACGACGGAATCCTGACCGATGACACCGGCACTGGAGGATGTGTTCACGATGGAGCCTCCACCGTTCTTGACCATGACTTCAGCTACATAACGGACACCGTACATGGCACCAAGCAGGTTGATGCCGATAATCTGCTCGATTTCATCAACGGACGTATCCAAGTAGTGACCGCCGCTGCCAGATATTCCGGCATTGTTGAAAAAGTAATCGATTCCGCCGAAATGATCGACAGTTTGATCTACGTAACGCTTAACATCTTCTTTTTTCGATACATCTGCTTTAATGAAAATGGCGTCGACGCCTTTATCTTTCAGCTCCTGAACGGCTCCTTCGCCAGATTCAGAATCTACATCTACGATGACGGCGTTCACGCCTTCTTCTGCCAAGCGGAGCGCTGTGGCCTTGCCGATTCCGCTGCCTCCACCTGTGATAATGGCTGTTTTACTCATGTTCATTCCTCCTTATATCTTTATAGTATTACTTGTTTTTGCGAAAATAAAAAAATCTGCCCGAAATTTGTCGTTCAATGTTCTATCCTCTATTTGGTTTAATCTCGGCGGAACTCCATTCTAACGTTCTCTCCTACTTGAGAAGCCTGCTTAAGCAATTCCCTGCCATCTACATACACCCAGTACACCTGACGTCTCTCACCAAAAAGACATTCAATTTTCCACGCCTCTACTTTCCTTTCAGAATCAGCATAAACTGCTTCCATTCCCAGCACATGCACTGAAATCAATACGGTCGTTTGCTGTGTCGGATGAAAAGCGTTTAACGTTGTCGAGTAATCGTTATGAAAGGGGAGGATGCGTAAGGCAAGCTCAAGCGAAAAGGAATCCATGACGCACTCGCTCAAAGGATGTATATGAGTTTGATCGTCCTTCGTCACTTGAACAACGTGCTTCTTATAATCAGCTGAGATATGTTCGGTCTCGCCTATCGTCTCACTGAATTGAATGGGGGAAAGGGTCTTTTGATTAACCATCAAATGAATTTTTCGGTTACCGATCGTATCTGAGATGAGAGATTGTTCTCTAATAATGACTTCCTCGTTTTTAATCTGATTCACGGTTACGTTTTCTGTCGTAAAGCCGACGTGTCTTTCATGACCATGATCGATGAGATAGACGTTTTTCTTATCGTAAGTCGGTTTGATTGGTTCTCCGTTAAGGTTGTATGGAGTCATCTTTGCACCTCCTGTATAAGTTGTTGCCATTATACTATAATTTGGGATTTTGAATCGGGAGAACCGTCCCTCTATTTCAAAAAACATCAACAGTCCATTCTATTCTGTTTCTCCATAATAGCGCGCAAATCCCGATGACGCCCAAGACACCAATCCATGCCCAATACACCCATAGTGAAAAATCTGTGCTGAACAGACGGACAAGCAGGAACGTTGAAAAGATAAGAGCCATGCTGGTTGTCACGCAAATTTGAATGCCGACGAGAGCCAGGTAATTGGAAACAAGGCGGGATATGACAAAGCTTAGAAGTGCCGATAAGATAGCAACTCCATATATAATCGTGACCGTTGCAAGAATATATTCTCCAAAGGTAAAGTCATACCAAAACATTACACCCAGGCCGAGTTCGAAGGATCGAAGTGAACTATCGAAAAATGGGGAGGTCCCGTTTTGGCTGTAAAGGAGAAAGAATGCTCCAAGGTAGATTGTAGTCACGACCAGGGTGGTGACGAGTGATGCGATTAGTTTGCTTTTGAATAATCTACGACCTTTTCGTGTCACATATTGGATAGGAAGCATGTTCTTCCTTTGATCCGGAAGGTGGACCAAACCGATTACCAGGGATACGACTATCGTGATGAGGGTTCCTGTTTTCAAAATAAGATTTTGGAAATTCTCATATACATAGTATGGCAGAATCGAATGAAAGTTATCTTCTATTCCATCAACTGGGTGGGAAATCGTGCTGCTATCCTCATAGTGACGCATCATCGTCTCGTAGCCTTGTATCTCCCAGAATGCGTCGACCTCTTCTTCAAACATGATTCTGGAATACAGCTGATCCATTTTTTTATACTCAGCTGAACCGAACTCTGCGTCTGCCAGCTTTTCATGAAGGGACTGATAAGACGTAATGCCTAACTCTCTTGCTGTAGGATCCTGTTCGAGATATGCCTGAGCTTCTTTATTTGTCTCTTCAAACCACAGCTGCACTCCCTCGAATTCCGACTCATCCAAGGTATGTCCGTAATCCTCAATCATTTCTACGTTTATTTTGTGCATGTCTGCGGTTGGTCGTCCATTCGGGAAATATTCAAAGTAGAAGGACAAAAAGAATTCGTAGAAGAACAAGCTGATCAACAAGATTCCAATCAGGACTTTCGGGTTCCATAGTTTCTTCATTTCATGCCAAAAAATCATCAAGATGCTCCTCTTCATAAAAGTGATTGACGGGTGAAGTGCTTGTAGCTGAATGCGCCAATTAAAATAAAGCCCAGCCCCCAAGCGGCTAGTGTGACGACCTCATAATAAGAAAAGATGGTCATCGGGTTGTTCATCGTAAACCAGGCGTGTGGATTCAGGATCATGATGAAGGGACTGAACTGCCCGGCGAAAATCAATCCCGTGTTTGCCGGCAATAAGCTTGAGAAACAAAGGTATGCACCGAACAGAACCGCAAAGGCGATGTAGGTAAGGTGACCATTTCGCAGATGGAGAGCAAGGGCATACGTGATCCAGTTAAAGACGATCTGCAAGGCGAGAGCAGCCAGGACAAAGAGCCCGAGATACTCGGTGAATGTCACGTTCCACCAGGAGATATAAGGCATCTTCATTTCTGACATGAAGAAATTGCTGAATGAAGATGACAGCAAACCACTATAGTCATAAAAAATGAAGTAGATTCCCAACGTAAAGGCGAAAACAAAAGCTGAGATTATTCCACTTGCAACCGTGGAAGCCACCCATTTGTCTCTCATCATGGTCCGTCCTTTTTTTGTAACGAATAAAGTCAACGAGGTGCGTCGCTCGAACTCGTATGTCGTCACATGTGCGGTAAGCAGAACCGTAAGCACCATCGCTTCAAATAATAGGGCTCTCCCAATCTCCTTGAATAAAAAACTGTGCATCTCATAGGTCGCCCCGTGGAAAAAGAAAGACAGGTGTTCCGCGTTTTCTACTAGCTCCTTCTTTCTCTCTTCTGCCTTCTCATATTGGTTAATTAGGACGTCTTCGGCACCACCGGATAAGCCATACTGATCAATGGCTCCGGAGCGGGCGTCTTGCAGATTTAATTCCTTGTAGAAAGAGTCTGCTTGGCGTCCTGTCTCGAAATAGAGAACCAGCTGTTTCAGTCTTTCAAAATCGTCCTGCTGCATGGATGGGATAAAAGAATCCTCGTGTTGAAGGGCTTCCTCCAATGTAGAAAAACGACGATCCGTATAGTCGTGAATCAGCTCGAGTCCATCCTCTTCCATCTTCAGCAGGGAATCATCCGTTGCTTTCGGTCCGTATTGTTCGACTACATGAGAAACGAAGGAAAGGCTCTCTTTTTTGTAATCATTCGATACAATGAGAGCCATATTCAGGGTGAGGAAAAATAGCACAAGCCCGTATAAGACGGGGGAGCGGAACGCCTTGGAAAGTTCGTGTCTAATCATGCTTCCTGTCCTCAGACAAATCGGTTTCTTCTTCATAGACGTAGAGGAATACATCCTCCAAAGAAGGTTCCACCTCATTCCATGCTCCTTTTTGTTCAGAAACGAAGCGGACCTTTATTCCATTCTTCTCTTGTTTTTCAGATAGAACGGAGAATTTAGAGTGATAAGCTTCCACATCTTCAAAAGGAATGATAGCTTCGAATAGTTTACCTTCAAGAAGTGAACGGAGTTCCTCCTGGTTCTTCTTGTAAAGGACGCGCTTATCTTTGATCATAATGATTTCTTTAGCAATCGATTCGATGTCTGAAACGATATGTGTGGACAAAAGAATGATCCGGTCTCGTGCCAAGGTTGAAAGCAGTCGTTTGAAACGGGCTCTTTCTTTCGGATCAAGCCCTGCGGTAGGTTCATCTAAAATCAAAACCTTAGGGTCGTTCAGGAGAGCCTGACAGACTCCGACCCGCTGAATCATACCGCCAGAGAATTTCTTCAGTTTCTTCCTGCCTACATCCTGCAGTCCGACAAGCTCGAGCAGCTCTTTGATTCGCAGTTTGGCCTTTGTCTTATCCAACCCTTTCAATGCAGCGATGTACATCAAATATTTCTCCGCTGTGTAAGACTTGTAATAACCGAAATCCTGAGGGAGATAGCCGAGTATGTCGCGATACTCTTCCCCTAGATCGACAATATTCTCATGGTTATACGTGATTTCTCCATCACTCGGAAACGTCAGCGTGACGAGCATTTTCATCAGCGTTGTTTTGCCAGCGCCGTTTGGAGCAAGCAAACCGTAGATTCCGTGGTCGAATTGCAGGTCGACCTCCTTCAAGGCCGTAAAAGATTGATAGTTTTTTGTTACGTGATGTACTTCTAACATAGAGGAACTCCTTTCGGCTTCTGCAAAAATTTCATCACTTGTTTGATATAGACATAACCTGTCAGGACAGCGATGATCAGATAGACGTAAATCGGAATCGATAGAATGACAGCTTCATATCCAGCGCCTGCTATGCTGTATAATGCCAAATTGAGCACCACCCACCCGACCATTACACTGATAGGAGAGAGCTTTCGAATGGGCGCATGTTGGATATATAGAAACATAGACGAACAGATGAACAGCGAAATGAAAGAAAGCAGCAAGGCGAACAATAGATGGATGTCGGTTTGCACGGATAAGGCTATGAGTGCAATACCATTCAATACGATAGTGAGAAGGCTGAATGCAAGCATGCGGACGGCTGCCAGAACGTGGACGTTATATTTACACACCATCTCGACATCGAAGGCTGGATTTGTTTGTTTTTGAATGAAAAAGAAATAGACGAACACTCCGTAAAGTAAGGGAGAGGTAGTGAAAATGGCGGCATATAGATTGACGTCATTCCAGCTTACCCAGGTCGAAGTCAATATTACGAATCCAATCAGCGTCAACCCACTTATGAGGAGTGTAAAGAGTATCTCGGTTGCATCTCTGAAAATATGCTGGAAGCCTACCTTTTTTAGAAGTGTATGAATGCTCATCAAAAAACCTTCCTGCTGCTCCAAACCCCCCTCAATAATCCCACTTACTTGATTCTTCATTTCACGATCATTTGGAAAAGGAATTCGTTCACGATCCTTCAAATTATTGTTCCTCCTTTAATAAGTCTTTAAGTTGTTTCATCGTACGATAATATTTCGTTTTCACGGTCGATTCATTCTCGTTTAGAACAGTACTGATGTCCTCGAAGGTTCGTTCCGCGAGAAGCTTCATTCGAACAATTTTTTCACTTCCCGGTTCAAACGTGCTTAGAAGATCAAGTGCCCTTTGCGCTTCAGCTCTCGTCTCCATTTGAGCGGTGAAATCATGCGTCTCAGCGATAGCCTCGTCTATAAGAAGTTCGCCTTGCTGTCTTTGCTTATATTGCTTAGACCTGTAATAGTCTACGATTCGTGACTTAGCGATCTTGTACAGCCACGTTCGAAAAGATGAACGTCCATCGAAGCGGTGGATATTCCTCAGCATACTGATGAAAATTTCCTGGGTGATATCTTTAGCCAGCTCTTTTTCATAGAGCTGCTTGTAGGCGTAGGCGAACATTTCTTTGTAATACAGGTGAATCAGCTCGTCCGCGCTTTTTCTGCTTGACTGTTTTTGGATGTCTTTGATTAAGCGTTTTTCCTTTTTCATAGCCTCTCCTTGAAGGTTGTCTGCTGTTCTATTTATATAGTCGTAATGAAACCTGATATAGTTTTAAAGAATTTAATATTTTCATCTTTTTTGCTATGATTCAAAAAAATTACATATTAAAGCAACTTTTTACCAATCTCAGTCGTCTCTTTAACGCAGGCCGGAAAATGGGGAGTATTCTTATGGTTGATCTACATCCATTCAAACGAATCGAAGAAATCTACGAAACGTATTATACGTATTTAAAAAACTTTCTGATGGGGCTGACGAAGGATGAGCAGGTCGCAGATGATGTGATTCAGGAACTGTTTGCGAAAATCTTGAAGCAGCCTACCCTTTTGAAGAGCGTGACACATATGAAGAGCTGGCTTTTGAAGGGGGCGAAAAACACGCTGCTTGATTATTACAAAAAGAAGAAGCCGGAGCTTTTGAATGAAGACGATACGATCGAACATCTGCTGATCTATAACCAGACCCCTGAAATGAGAACGGTGTGGAATGACCAGCTGGACTCGATTTTCAATCAACTGAACCGGACGGATCAATTGATTCTACTTGCCAAGCTGCACTATGGGTACGATTATCAGGAAATCAGCGAATTGTTGGAAATCCCCGTATCGACATTGAAGTCCAAGGTCTTCCGGATTCGTAAGCAGCTGGTGAAAGAGAGGTGGAAATATGAAGAATGAGGAAAACGTACATGTGCTTGTCAAAGAGCTCATTCCGATACTGGATGATGTAGACGCACGTGCTAAGGAAATTGTGATTGAACATATTGAGCAGTGCGAAGAATGCCATCACATCTATGAGGAATTAAGAGCCTTCGATGAGCATATGCCGAAGCTGTCTTTGCAAGAGGAGCAGGAAATGAAGCCGCTCAAAAAGCTGGTGCAATTCAATCGTGGGTTGAAGCTGTTGGTGGTCGGATTACGTGCGCTGATTCTTTTCTATGTGTTGTACACGAGTGTTGGCGCCTATGATTGGGGTTCGTCTGTTGGAGCAGCCGTCAGCTATGCGGAAGGTGTTACGTTCATGTTTTACCTTCCTGCCGCTGTATTTCTCAATATCTTCAGCCTCGTCTTCTTCAGCAGGCGCTGGGTTTGGAGTTCCGTCGTCTTTGACCTGATTGTCGTCTTGTTTATTGGAACGATCATCGGCTGGTTTTATTGATAGGGGGGAATGTGACATGTTTGGCATTATCTTATTTGGAATGTTTGTCGGTGTCATTTTGTTTGTGTTTACTTTAATCGCGGTGAAAAAAGTGAAGAAACTGTACCTGGCTCCACTAGTCCCTTTTCTCGCCGCCGTATTAGTCACCGCTTATGGATTATTTAAAGTAGGTGGGTTTGAAGGGATGGCGTATGGGTTCTTAGGAGCAGGGATGTTTATAGTCGGCGTCATCGGGATTCCTGTGGTTCCGTTGGTTTGGAAAAAGATGAACAACAAAAGCTGGAGCCGGATCGATGGAACTCTATTGATCGCGCTGCCTATTGTATTATTTGCGAGCATTGGATGGGTGATCGCCTCTGATGAAAACTATTGGATCATAGAAGAAGGAACGATATCGGTTGATGAGGGAGTGAGTAGCTATTACCGAGTGGATACGATTCTTGAGGGAAGAAAACAAGTATTTTTAACCTTGGGAGATGACTATGCAGGTACGACCATCGAAGTGGAAAAAGTGAAGGTGCTGGGAAATACAGAAGTGCTCGTCAACATCCGCGATAACGGATCTCCAGGCACGGTTCCGTTTATCAGCATAGGCGTTGATCAAATCAACGAACCGCTCGAGGTGAAATCAACCGACGGCGAAGTGTTCCAATCGGCCCTCGAACAGAAGTCAGAATGAAACAAGAGAACCGTCCCCCGAAACGTGGGGACGGTTCTCTTGTTTCATCCATGATAAAATAGAGACAAACCATAAAGGATGGATGGGGGTAACATGGAAAAAGAGAACAAGACCGCGCTTGTCACTGGAGCGAACTCCGGCATGGGGCTTGCGACCAGTGTGGAACTTATGAATCAAGGCTTTCACGTCGTCATGATGTGCCGGAACGAACAGCGTGGGAAGGAAGCGTTGGAAGAGGCAAAAGAGCAAAGTCAACGTGACGAGGTCGAATTGATGCTGTGTGATTTAGGTTCACTGGAGAGTATCCGCCGGTTTGCGGATGAATTCAATGCTCGTTTTGACACACTCGATGTCCTGATCAACAATGCAGGTGTCGTCTCCACGAAACGTACTACGACCTCTGATGGATTTGAGCAGATGCTCGGCGTCAATCATCTGGGTCACTTTTTACTAACCAACCTTCTTCTTGAAAAAATAAAGCGCGCTGAGGAGGGCCGGATCGTTACGGTATCCTCGGGTGCTCACAAAGTCGGAAAGATCCATTTTGACGACCCGCATTTAACGAAGCGGTTCAACGTCATTAAAGGATACGCTCAATCGAAGCTTGCGAATATCCTCTTTACACTGCAGCTGGACCGTGAGCTTGAAGGGACCGGAGTCAAGGCGAATTGCGTGCACCCGGGAGCTGTCAGCACGAGTCTTGGCGTCAGCAGGGAAAGCGGCTTCGGCAGAAAAATTCATACGATGCTGCGCCCTTTTTTCCTAACGCCTGCTGAAGGAGCGGATACCGCAGTTTATTTAGCGACAGCACCGGAGCTTGATGTCAGCGGGGAATACTTCTACAAGCGCCAGGTGGCCGATCGTGCGATGCGCTCCCGGGATGTGATGCTGGCTGAAGAGCTCTGGATTTGGAGCGAAAAGGAAGTCGGTATGGCGCAGTCTAACGACTAATTGAAAAGTTTTTTCTGCGAAGGATTGACATGTAAAGGAAATGGGCGTATAGTGAGAATTAATTATTCTTGTTCGTTAAATGAATAGAGAAAAAGTTTTGCAACTTTCACTTGAATTTCTAGAGCAATAATAGTAATACATTGTGGATCAGTTCCACGCAGGAGGTAACAATTATGTTACAAGGTAATGTTAAATGGTTCAACGCAGAAAAAGGTTTCGGATTTATTGAAGTAGAAGGTCAAGACGATGTATTCGTACACTTCTCTGCTATTCAAGGTGAAGGTTTCAAAACTCTAGAAGAAAATGAAACAGTTAGCTTCGAAATCGTTGAAGGCGATCGCGGACCACAAGCAGCTAACGTTCAAAAATAAGCGTTATTTGTGAAAAAGAGACTTCCTACTAGGGAGTCTCTTTTTTTGTGCTTAAAACCGGAAGCTGTTGGAGAGCAGAAAAGGTCTTGAGAATGGCGCTCTCTTCGGTTTCTGGAGAAGTTGTGTTCTGAAAATGATGAGAGAAGGGTTTTCTCATCATTTTTCACGAATCATGGAGAGAGAAACGGTATAGAAAAGCCTTCTCTCGACTATTTTGACATCGAGAGTGAAACAGAGAGAACCGTCCCCTCGTTTCAAAAACAACTTCGCCCCACGAAATTTTTCGTTCTTTGATAGCGTGTTCAAAAATAGATTAGTACAAAGAACGAAAGGAGAATGCTCAAGTGAAGAAAATAAAAGGGGCATCATTATACTTAATCATTGCGTTGTTTTTGTGTCTGGTCAGTATGATTGGCGCTTATGCTGTACAAACCTCAGGTGGGGACGTGGAGGTGAAGGACCTCCGGTGGGAAACGCCATCAGGCCATTTGATGAGTGCTTTGCTGTTTAAGCCGAAAGGGGTTTCCGAAGAGTCGCCGGCGCCCGGAATTGTGACGAGCCACGGGTGGTACAACAATCGAGAAATGCAGGACTTGAATAACGTCGAGCTTGCGAGGCGGGGGTACGTTGTTTTGTCCATCGATATGTATGGTCATGGGAACTCGGATGCCGTCACGCCGGAAGAGTGGCCGATAAGAGGAACCGGGATGTATGATGCGGTCGAATTGATGGCCGATTTCCCTTATGTCGATCGTGGAAAAATTGGTGTGACGGGTCATTCGAATGGTGCCCGTGCTGCTAACTGGTCCGTATTGGAGGATAACAAGAAGCCGGAAGAAGAACGATTGATTTCGTCTGTGCTGCTTGTTGCCAATGATGCGATGTACACCGATGCTCCAGGCGAGCCGCTGTATTGGTCGATGAGAACGGATGAGCAGCAGTATACGAATGTGTATGGAACGCGTGATGTCGGCATTGTTGCGGCAAAATATGATGAATTTTTCTTCCGTAGCCTGGGGGAAGACGGGACGGTCACGCCACCACGCGATTACATCGATACGGAATACGCCCAGTCTTTCTTGAATTTTGGGCAGGATCCAGAGGAAAAAAGAGAGAGTTATGCATTTTATAAACAGGAAGTGGACGGGGAAGAGGCGCTGCGCGTCATCTACAATCCGAATCAAACCCACCCTTGGAACCACTTTTCTGCATCGGTTGTCACAAGTTTAGTCGATTACTTCGATGAATCGATCGGAGCGCCGACTGCCATCGAGCCGACGAATCAGGTTTGGCAGTGGAAAGTATTCTTCAACGCCATCGGTCTTGTCGGATTTTTCATGTTTGTCGTGAGCTTTACGAAAGTGATGCTTCACACGAGAGCGTTCTCTTCCTTGCGCTCATCTCAAACGGCGGTCGCCGGACCGGCACCTCGTGGAGTAGGCAAGGCGTGGTTCTGGGGAGGTCTCATCGTCAGTGCTGTGATTTCCGGCATTTCGTATCTAGGGCTGTACAACTGGAGCGCGGCCAATATACCCGCCTTTTTCCCACAGGCTCCTGTCTATTATATAGGTGTATGGTCAGCCGTCATGGGAATCGTCACCCTTGTGATCCTGTTCCTGTCGTATCACTTCTTCTCGAAAAAAGAGGGATTGAACCTGCGCGAAGCAGGCGTCATCATCCCTTTGAAGACGCTTTGGAAAACAATCGTTTTGTCTGTGGTAGTAACAGCGGTGTCCTTTAGTCTCGTGTTTATCGCCGACTACTTCTTCACGACCGACTTCAGACTTTGGGTACTCGCCATCAAAGCGTTTACTCCAGATAAGTTACTGCTTGCGCTGAAGTATCTGCCGTTGTTCCTCTTGTTCTATGTAGCCAATTCCATTGCCGTAAACAGCTTCAATTTTGTTTCAAAGGGCAGAAGCGAATGGTTGAACACAGCTTTAATGGCACTGTTTAATGGACTGAGTGCCATTGTCATCGTGGCGATTCAGTACACGCATTTCTTTGTAAAAGGAGATGTGTATTTCACGAATGTCTCAACTATCGTCGGCATCTGGTTGTTCCCGATCATTGTGGTCATTCCATTGGCTGCCATCATTACTAGGAAGATCTACCGTGTAACGAAAAACCCATACCTCGGAGGGATCATCTACAGCATCATTGTCACCCTGATGATGGTCACGAATTCGCTGACCCAGCTGTGAAACAGTGGGGACGGTTCTCATTGTTTCATTTTTACGGAAACGTGAGGGACGGTTCCAGTGTTCCAATATTGAAGTTTACAGCAATCATGCGGTGAGAGAATAGAGTTTGTTCCCATGCTGTGATAGGGCGTGGGAGCAGGCTTTTTTTGGTGCGAATGGTCGACATGTATTTATGAAACGGAAAGAACCGTCCCCTCGTTTCACCCTCGTTTCAAAAGTGAAACAGAGAGAACCGTCCCCGAATCACCCGAATCACGACACACGAGAACCGTCCCTGCGTTTCGCGGGCTTTCTTTGGGTGAAGAGCACTGTACCTCCGATAAGGAGGGGGGCGAGGGCCCACCAGATGGTCCAGGTGAAGAAGCTGTTTTCTTCGACGTTCGTTTGAATTTCTCCTGATTTTGTCTCAATGACCACATCATTAACCTCTACCCGGTTTTGTTGGTCTCTTAAGTCGTACCAATCGATCGGACCTTGTTTCTCCAGTTCAGTAATGACTTCCTTCAGGTGACTGACGCCTAAATAAGGGTGATAGAACATTCCAGATAGGTGGTCTGAGAACTGTGAATAGTATTGATACCTGTTTACTATTCTCTTGATTGCCTCCTTTTCTTCCCCTATTGGAAGATATCCCAACGTTTCCGGCACCAGCTGCATACCGTCTAGCATCGCCGGTTCGGTTTGAAAGGGCGGGGAATAGACGGCTTTGTACGTGTTATTTGAAAGCTGAACTTGTCCGACGTAGGTTGAAAAATGTTCAGACAAAACGTGATATCCGCTCAAAGACATCGCATAGTGCGGGGCTTCGAAGGCGACGGGGTAGAGACCTTCGGCGACGAGTTCCTGGACGCCGTTTGAAAGGGTGTTTTGGATATAGTTTCGCTCGAACTGGATGCCTTCTTTCACATAGTTATCATACTCCTCCTGACTTGAGAAACCTCCACGATTCAACCGCTCTTCATCGGGTTTTTGATAGAGGGGGCGGTCATTTTTTACGTCCCAATATTCAAATCCTTCGCCGGTCACCGTTTTGAGATATTGGTGCTTGTAGCCGTGAAGAATGATACTGGCCCCTTGGTCCTGCATGCGCCTCAAGACGCTGGTCAGTTCCGGTGCGTCGCTCATATGCAGTTTTTCTTCTGTTTTCGGACTTGTGTAAACGGGAATGACGGTTATCATATATGGGATGTCTTTTTCGTGAAGGTAATCGGCAATCTTCTTCAAAGTATTCGGCTTTGTTGTCGGATCAATGTCTTCTAATCGAAGCGACATCTTTCCTTTATTCTTTTTCTGGTCAAAAAATGAGAACATCGATTCCCCGACATAGGCTCCTGTCTTTCCGCTTGTATCTGTTATAGGGGCGAAGAAATTGTGATCGTTTTTAAAAATCAGAGGGATTTCCTCTTCTTGAGTGCTGTAGAGCACCTGTGTAGCCGGGCTGATTTGATAGTGCGTGATCAGTTTTTTGGTGCGCAGTTTAGTCGTATTCTCTTCGCTTACTACTGTTTGAAATACACCTTCTCCTAAACGTGTTAAAAAACTCCCATCCTGAAAGGCTTCCATCTCCCATCCGAGATAGTAGGTTGGGCCGTTGTAACTGTTTAATAGCTCGGTTGTCTTCTTGGATGGTTTACTGGTCTTGAGCCTGACGTACACGACGTGGTCAAACGTATCGATTTCCTTTCCGCTTTCGAGAAATTCTTCTACAGATAAGGACGTGATGTCACTGGAAAAATGGCCGGTCAATAGGTCGACACGATGGACGTCCTGCATGTCTTCCTCTGCTTCAATCGAATAGAGGAGGAGCACGGCTGGGGCTTCTTCGTCTGCGGAGACATAGGTGGGCCAAATTAGAAAAGTCAGCACACATAATAAAAGAGCGTGGTGTGTTCTCATGATTCGTTCCTCCTTATGACGTCATATTCTGCAAGCTGTTGATACATGAAATCAAAAAAGTGGGTGTCCCTCACCGCCAAATCTTTACTTAAACCTTGGCTGTAATCGATGATTTCCTCTGCTTTGTCCGGTTGATTTGTTTCGGAAAAGTAGAGGGAGGCGAGCGCATAGACGGCCAGCGATTCGTAGGAAACGGTGGGTTCGAGCGTTTCTCTGTTGTACCTGCCATGAAGGACGCCATCGTTCCATCGCTCCTTCAACCACTGGTGAAAAGCGGGGGAAGAGAGGTTCAGACGCTCGCGGTTCAATGCGATCAGAAGCTGGTCGACCATATGGATTTCAGCTTTTTCTATATATTCGTTTTTGACGACTTGATAGGTTTCTGGAAAAAATACCGTCTCACCATCCAACTCGGTCAGCAGCAGCTCGGTTTTTTCTGAATTGGGTAGCGTCTCAGCGAGAGCGGGCGTAATGTAGCTGAGGGTGATCTGCTCAGCGGGTTCGCCTTCTCGCCAGTCGTAATAATCCACATAGTAGCCATCCACTTGCTGCGTATCGGCGAGCGTCTCGATTAAGTTCTCAGCCAGCTGGTCGTACTTCCACTGTCTGAAGTCCCGCGCTGCTTTTTTTAACGAAAAAATGATCCGCGCATCATCGATGATGGCGTTGGTTGTCACGTCTTGGTCGAGGAGCCATTGGATGTGGCCATTCTGTACGAACGATTGGGTTAAATGGTCCACTTGCTTGGCGAAAGCTTTTTTTTCATCCGTTTTTACTAAGTATTCCATGTACAGGCCGATGCTTTCGGACAGGTATTGGGAGTTCTCCTTGTAAGGATAGGCGTGGAGGAGGCCTTCATGGGTGTACCGTTCTTCGACTTTTTCTACAGTGGTCTGGTTGTCGGTCATTAGGAAAATGCCTCCTGCCAGAAGGATGAAGAGGATGATGATCCATCGCTTCATCCTCCTTCTCCTTGATCCTTGAATCGTCTCGTTTTCTCCCAGGATTGCTGCTTGTCACGGATTCTGCCCCATGTGTAGACGAAGATACTTCTTGCGAGAAGCAGGATAAAGATCTGCGCGTAGGTGAAGTACATGAGAAAGATGAGCAGGACGTTACGTAAGGTGACGTTCCCATCAATGACGATGGAGCTGAAAAAGTGGGAGACGTAGACGATGTAGCTCATGAACCAGATTAAAAGGAGCGGGATGTCGGCTTTGGGAAGAGAGTAGCCGAGTGCTCCTGAGATGAAAAAGATATCCGATAATAATAGAAGGGTGATGAACACGAAATACGTCAGCAGGTGCTGCATGGAGAGGAAGAAGGTTCTGCCTTTCCAGTGGTCGAATTCGTGGAGTGACTTGTCCATAATGTACAGGTTTCCTGAAAGCCACCTCGTCCGCTGTTTGATGAAGGCCTTTAAGCTCTCCGGCTCCTGTTCCCACGTTCTGGCTTCGGATTCAACGGGCAGCAGGTAACCGGCAGCTGTGATTCTTACGGTCAGTTCGGCATCTTCCGCCAACGCGTGCTCATCATACATGCCGACTTCATCCAGAACTTCTCGTTTAACGAGCATGTTCGTGCCGGCGAGGGAACCGAGTTTGAAAAGGCCCCATCTCCCGCACTGCATCAGTAGCTGAAACACTTGGAACTCAAGACCGATCATGCGGGTGAGGATGTTTTTGTCGTAATTGATGGTTTTGACGTAACCGACTGCGCCGACCGCCTTGTCGGTGCATAGGGCTTTTTCCATCAAAAGTTTCACAGCGTCTGGTTCCGGCTGGTTGTCTGCGTCATACACGACGAAGTATTCGGAGTCCGAAATCCTTAAGCCGTAATTCAGCACGCGTGATTTCCCTTTCGGCTTCCCGTCGGGTACAGGAATGTAATGGATGGAAGAAAAGATGCGGGCAAACTCCTGAGCGATTGTTCCTGTATCGTCGCTTGATTGATCGTCGAGTAAGTAGATGTCGAGCTGACCGGGGTAGTCCAATCGCTGCATCGCTTTGAGCGTATCTTTGATGACAAGTGCTTCATTGTATGCCGGGATGAATACCGCAACACTCGGATAGCGCTCGATGTGGCAGTCCTCTTTCAGGTTGGTCCGCTGTTTGACGCCGGCGACGGTCACCATCGAGTAGAATAAAAGCAGAAACCAGAACAGTGCAGCTGATGCGTAAAGTAGAATCGTCATGATGAATCCGCTCCTATTTTTTCTAAGAATTCTTCATCCTTTACAAGTGTCTTCGTAACCGTGAACGGCGGCTCAAGCAAATTGAACTTTTCACGAATTTGGTTGTTGATTCTCTCGAGCACGATATCGACTCCTTCTCCGTGGGTGTCTTTTAACAAAAGGTAAATATGGTTATTCAATGAAGTGACGAGATCGAAATGTGTACGGATGGACTGACGGGATGCCTCTTCAATGGTGGAACGGACATTAGCGAGGTGGGTATTCTCCCTGTCTACTTCTAAATCGACGAGCCAGGCTTCGGATTGATTCCGGTTCACAGACGTCATCACCCACTTCGCACGCTCCTGGAATTCATTTACGGTCAGTACGTGGGTGTCCTGATCGTAGCGCTGTAGCCAATTGACTTGATGCTGGAGCGCACTCACGTGGTTTCCGAGGTTCTTCAAATAGCTGAAAAGAATCCAGCCGATGATCATGACGGACGTGAAAAGTAGGTGAATGTAGATATATTTCACCTGCATAGTATTGGAGCTGTGCCCATTTATAAAAGCATAAACAATTAAGAAAAGACCGAATGCGAGAATCATCGAGATCGCATACAAGAAAACAAGCGATTTCCGGAGGACGCTCATCATTACAATGGACACCGCGCTCATAATAAGAACTTGCTCATGAAAATCCAGTCCAGTATCTGCAATGACGAAGATAACTCCTATTAATAACAGCACCAGTGTTCCTGTCACTAGGTTCCCTTTCAAGCTGAAACACTCCTATCGATGTAGATTTATGCAGAATCCAGTAAATTCCAAAAAAGCACTTCGGAAGTAGGTATACCCTCGTAGTTCATCCTAAAACTTGGAATAACGGAACGAGGGGACGGTTCTCTTGTTTCATTCAAAGATGTGAAACAAGAGAACCGTCCCCCTGCCAAAGTTGTATACAAGTTGTGTTATACTGTAACCGCATCCAATTTGTACACAAGGAGGAAGCACGATGAGTCATATTTTTGATTTAAGCGGTCAGACAGCCGTTGTAACAGGTGGCAATAAGGGGATGGGGAAACACATCTCGCTCACTCTCGCAGATCAAGGGGCGAACGTAGTCATTGTCAGCAGATCCGGAGCACCAGAAGAGCTGCTGGAAACAATACGTGACAAAGGTGTAAGCGCTCACGCCTTAAAGCATGATCTATCAGATATCGATGGAATCAGTAGACTTGTAGAATCGATTTATCAGCATGTTGATCGAGTGGATATTCTAGTGAATAACGCCGGGGTCCAAAGACGATCCGACGCTGTAGAGTTCTCGCAGGAAGATTGGGACTTTGTGCAGAATGTCAACGCGAAAGCCGTATTTTTCCTTGCTCAGGCGATAGGGAAGAATATGCTGGAAAATGGGTCGGGGAAGATTATCAATATCGCTTCTCTACTATCCTTCCAAGGTGGAATTCGAGTACCGGCGTATGCAGCCAGTAAAGGGGCTGTAGCGATGTTCACGAAATCTCTTTCGAACGAGTGGGCATCAAGTGGAGTGAACGTGAATGCGGTCGCACCAGGTTATATTGCGACAGAAATGAATGAAGCGCTGATTAACGATGAGGATCGTAGTAAACAGATTCTGGACCGGATTCCAGCTGGACGATGGGGCGATCCTTCCGACATCGCGGGGACTGTAGCCTTCTTGGCTTCAAAAGCTTCTGATTACATAAATGGTGAAATTATTACGGTTGATGGTGGCTGGATGGGACGCTAAGTACTTCTTGTGCCACTGAATAAAGTAAGAGCCTGACTTCCAAGGTGATAGGGAAGTCAGGCACTTTTTTTTATGGCTTTGAAAGTTGCGAAAATATCCATTGACTCTCGAGCACGTATCCTATATAAAGAAGACGGTTCAATCATTACCACAAATACATACAGCCACCTTGTAGAAAGTAGGGAACGTTATTCAACTACAACGTATAGTAGAAAATAAATGGTTTACGAGATTCATACTGGCCGTCATCCTCTTCAATGCAGTACTCCTCGGTCTTGCAACAGATGATCAGCTTTACGCACAGTATGAGAATTGGTTTGTCATTCTGGACATCGCCGTTCTCGCCATCTTCACGATCGAGATTCTGATGAAATTGATCGTCTACCGACTTCGTTTCTTCCGCGACGGATGGAACATTTTCGATTTCGCTATCGTGTTCGGGACGCTTGTTTTGTACAACAGTCACTTCATTGCGATTCTTCGTATTTTACGAGTGCTCAGGGTGCTGAGGACGATTTCCGTCGTCCCGTCACTGCGTCGATTGACGATTGCGTTGTTCATGGCGATACCAGCTATCGGATCGGTTACTTTGCTGATGGCTCTCATCTTTTACGTCTATGCAATTATCGGAACGAGCTTCTTCGGGGATCTTGCTCCTGAGTACTTCGGAAATGTCGGGTTGAGTACGCTGACGTTGTTCCAAGTGTTCACGTTAGAAAGCTGGGCGAGCGGTGTGTTCCGACCAATTTTCGCGGAAGTCACTTGGTCATGGATCTACTTCGTTTCGTTCATTACGATTTCCGCTTTCATTATTCTCAACCTGATTGTCGGGGAAATCGTGAATAATGCTCAACAGCTGTCTGAGCATGCGGAGGAAGAGAGTAAGGACATGGAACAAATCAAGCAGGACCTGAAAGAATTGAAGGAAATGCTCCGGGAAAAATGAAGCTTGGGGGAGAGTCTGGTTTGGCGCAGCTGCTGCTGAATCGGGCTCTTTTTTTATTCTCCTTAAACACTCTTATTTGCAGGTAGGCTCAAGTGTGAATAGAGGTAGAAATTATGAGATAATAAACGCTGAGTAGTCTGTAACGGCATCATTAAACTAAATCGTTAAAGGAGCATCCCGATGACAAAGTATGTTGGATATGTTGGAACGTACACGAAACAAACGAGTAAAGGTGTCTACCAATTCACACTAGACACGGATAACAAAGAATTAACCGATGTAACCCTAGCCGCAGAGCTCGGAAACCCGACTTATGTGACAGTGAGTGATGATAAGAAAAATTTATACGCAGTATCAAAAGACGGCGAAAACGGCGGCGTCACAGCTTTTTCTATTGATGAGCAAACAGGTGCGCTGACAAAATTGAACGCTGAAACCGCAGCCGGATCTCCTCCGTGTCACGTGAGTGTCGACCGAGATAAGAGCACCGTCGTAACGGCGAATTACCATACAACGAATATCGTCAGCTACCGCACGAACGAAGACGGTTCGCTGAATGCACCGACGTCTGTTATCGAACACGAGGGAACCGGTCCTCATGAACGTCAGGAAAAACCGCATATGCACTATGCAGGTTTTACGCCGGATGAAAAGTATGTCATTGCTATCGACCTTGGTAGTGATCGTGTAACGACGTACACTGTGGATGAAGGCAGCTTAACAGAAGTACAGGTGTTCAACACAGCACCAGGAAGTGGACCGAGGCACATCACCTTCCACCCAAACCAAAAATACGCTTACGTCATGACAGAGCTGAGCTCAGAAGTCCTAGTGCTTCACTATGATGAGAAAGATGGCAGCTTTACACAGCAACAATCGATCAAAACGATCCCTGAAACCTTCACAGAAACGAACGATGGAAGCGCGATTCATATTTCATCCGATGGGCAGTTCGTCTATGCCGGAAACCGTGGCCACAATTCGATTGCGGTTTACCAGGTCAACCAAGATGACGGTCAGTTGACGTTCGTCGAATGGACGTCTACTGAAGGCAACTGGCCACGCGATTTTGTCATGGATCCGTCTGAAGAATTTCTGATTGCAACGAACCAGAAATCAAACACGATGACGTTATTCGAACGCGACAAATCAACAGGCAAACTATCACTCATTCAATCCGACGTCCACGTCCCTGAACCAGTTTGTGTGAAATTCATTTAGGAATTCATTTAGGGACGGTTCTCGTGTTCCGCGATTGGTGGAACAGCGGGTGAAACAGTGGGGACGGTTCTCATGTTCCACGAACACATAAACCTTTTATTGTTTGAGTCAAAGTATGTTATAAAAGGTCTCTAATAAGAGTCTGATTTTCCGCCGTTAAGGTGAAAATCAGGCTTTTTTTGTATGGAGAAAGGGCGAAAGCATGTTGGGGTTAATCATATTCCTATGAATTGACGCCTAAGTGAGCGTTGTGTAGACAATGAAGCACTTCATGAAACAAGAGAACCGTCCCCTATTTTCAAAAAACATGAAAGTTCATTTTTGTTAAGAAAACCTTCTTCATTTTTTCCAATACCAGTATATAAAACTTTGAAAATCCACGACTGATTGCTGCAGAAAATAGATAAATGCTTCGTTTCATTCTCTTTTCCAAAAGTATAAACTATGGATGAAATTAGAAGATGGAAGGTGAGAAGGTGCCGAGAAGACCTAGAATGAGAAGTCGCAGCGGTATTTACCATGTGATCCTCCGTGGAGCGAATAAACAAGAGATCTTTCATGATGAAGCAGACAAGATCCACTTTTTGAATATAATAGTAAAGTGTAAGAACAAGACGAGTATTCAGGTCTTTGCCTGGTGTCTGATGGACAATCATGTACATCTAGTGATAAAAGAAGACGCTGAGGATATATCTCATGTGATGAAGCGAATCGGTGTTAGTTATGCAGGCTACTATAATAGAACCTATGAGACAACAGGCCACCTGTTTCAAGATCGTTTTCGAAGCGAAGAGGTGGAAGATCCACGTTATCTAATGAGGGTGGTGCGTTATATTCACCAAAATCCCGTTAAGGCCGGAATAGTAAATTCGCCGGATAAGTTCGAGTGGAGTAGCTGCAGAAACTACTACGGGAAAAGCGTACATCATCGTAAGCTTCTTGATGAGGGATTTGTTCTGCATTTATTTTCTTCTGATCATGAGATGTCTCGAAAAGCGTTTCGAGAATTCAATGAAAAGGAGCAAGAGGATGAATGTTTGAAAGCTTTTAATCATCGAAAGGTTAGGTTGTCGGATGCAGAAGCTCGTGAGTCCATCATTCAAATACTAGGAACCACTTCTATTCCACAGGTGAAAAGCATGGAGCGTAAGGAAAGGGATCTTATACTTCGAAAAGTAAAGGAGGTTGAAGGTGTGTCCATGCGCCAAACCGCACGCATTTTAGGCGTATCTTTAAGTCTATTGTCCAGAGCGTGACTTTATCTTATCCTATGGAACAGGAGAACCGTCCCCGATGTTCCACCGATGTTCCACCGCATGAAACAGGAGAACCGTCCCCAATGATTCATCCCCAATGATTCATCCCCAATGTTCGATCATTATTGACAGCGTTTACTGAAAGCGCTATAGTAATAGATAACAAGTTAAAACATGTGACGGAGAAATGGAGACTCACACGAAGTTACGTACCTCGGGAGAAGTATGTAGTTTGTGTGAGTCTCTTTGCGTTTCTTTAACTTGAAACTATGAGAAAAGGGTGTGCTCGAAATGCCGGAGTTCTTAGCTGAGTTAGTCGGGACAATGATTCTGATTATCTTTGGTGGAGGCGTTGTCGGAGGCGTTGTTTTAAAAGATTCGAAAGCAGAAGGGACAGGCTGGGTGTTGATTACACTTGCCTGGGGTCTCGGTGTAACGATGGGGGTTTATGCAGTCGGTTCGTTTACGGGGGCTCATATTAATCCAGCCGTGACGCTTGGACTTGCTTCTGTTGGAGATTTCCCTTGGGCGAAGGTCCCTATGTATATATCAGCTCAAATTCTTGGAGCGATGATTGGAGCGGCAATTGTCTTCCTGAATTACTTACCGCACTGGAGAAGAACGGAGGATCCGGGCGCGAAGCTTGCGGTGTTCTCTACTGATCCTGCCGTTAGAAGTCCATTTTCAAACCTTGTAAGTGAGATCATTGGTACATTTGTTCTTTTGATGGGACTTCAATTTATCGGAGCCAACGAATTCACGGAAGGTCTTAACCCTCTGATCGTGGGTGCACTCGTTGTCGCCATCGGGATGTCACTGGGTGGCGCGACAGGGTATGCGATCAACCCGGCTCGTGACTTAGGGCCGAGAATTGCGCACGCACTTCTTCCGATTCCCGGAAAAGGAAGCTCGGACTGGGGTTACTCCTGGATTCCGATTGTCGGACCGATTATCGGTGGTGTCTACGGTGCCGTGTTCCACCAGGCTGTTTTTGGTCAAAACTATACGGCTGCATTTTGGATTTTGACGGTGATCGTGCTGGCTATTGTGATTGCGGCTGCGAATGCCGAGTTGAAAAAAGGTAAAACCGCTGCAACTGAAGCGGAACAACATATTAGCTAAAAGGAGAGGATACACATGTCAGAAAAATTCATTTTATCCATTGATCAGGGAACAACGAGTTCACGGGCGATTCTTTTTAACAAAGAAGGAAAGATTGTAGAAACAGGTCAGAAAGAATTCGAACAGTTCTTCCCGAAGCCGGGCTGGGTTGAGCACGATGCTAATGAAATCTGGACATCCGTGCTTGCATGTATTGCAGATGTATTAAGAAAATCGGACGTTGAAGCGAGTCAGATTGAGGGTATAGGGATTACGAACCAACGTGAAACCGCTGTCGTTTGGGATAAGAATACCGGCAAGCCGATCTATCACGCAGTTGTATGGCAGTCCCGTCAAACAGAAGACATTTGTAAAGAGCTTCGTAGCCAAGGACATAACGATTTGTTTAGAGAAAAAACAGGCTTGCTGCTTGACCCTTATTTCTCTGGAACAAAAGTGAAATGGATCCTGGATAACGTAGACGGTGCCCGTGAAAAGGCCGAGAATGGTGACCTTATGTTCGGTACGATCGATACGTGGCTCGTGTATAAACTATCCGGTGGAAAAACACATATTACCGACTATTCAAATGCGTCAAGAACGCTCATGTACAACATCTACGACTTGAAGTGGGATGATGAGCTTCTCGACATCCTCGGTGTACCGAAGTCCATGCTTCCTGAAGTGAAATCCTCCTCCGAAGTCTATGCGAAGACCGTTGATTACCACTTCTTCGGTCAGGAAGTTCCGATTGCCGGAATCGCGGGTGACCAGCAGGCTGCCCTGTTTGGACAAGCTTGTTTTGAAAAAGGAATGGCGAAAAACACGTATGGCACAGGCTGCTTCATGCTGATGAACACGGGTGAAGAAGGTGTCGCTTCTAAAAATGGCCTGTTGACGACGCTTGCCTGGGGAATCGATGGAAAAGTGGAGTACGCGCTCGAAGGAAGTATCTTCGTAGCGGGCTCAGCGATTCAGTGGCTGCGTGATGGTCTTCAAATGATTGAAAGCGCTCCCCAAACGGAAGGACTTGCGACATCTGTAGAATCCACAGACGGCGTCTACTTAGTGCCGGCATTCGTCGGGCTTGGAACGCCTTACTGGGACAGTGATGCAAGAGGCGCAATGTTCGGACTGACGCGCGGAACGACGAAGGCTCACTTCGTTCGTGCTACATTAGAATCTTTAGCTTACCAGACAAAAGACGTACTGGATGCCATGATCGCGGACTCCGGCATTGATCTGAAAGCGCTCCGCGTTGACGGGGGAGCCGTGAAGAACGACTTCCTTATGCAGTTCCAGAGCGATTTACTCGGTGTACCGGTAGAGCGTCCGGTCGTGCAGGAAACGACAGCACTTGGAGCGGCATTTTTAGCTGGCCTTGCCGTCGGGTATTGGAAAGATAAGGACGAAATCAAAGCACACTCTGAAGACGAGAAAGTATTCGAAGGAACAATGGACAAAGAGAAGCAGCAAGAATTGTATCAAGGCTGGCAGAAAGCGGTCGAAGCCACACGTAAGTTCAAGTAGATCTTTATTTTTTATGAGCAAAGGCGCAAGCGCCCTGGGAGCTCCGGATAGTAGAAGTTCGACAAGAACGCAACGTCCTGTTGCAACGTCGAACTGACCTGCGTCCGCAGGCCCAAGCAAAACGCCCGTAGGAAGGTGCTTTTTCCTTCCGAAGGGTGGGTTGCTTATGTCGCGAGGAGCTGGGCGCTGGAGCCGGAAGTGGCATAACATGTCATAAAGCTGCAATCTAAGAAAAATCAAATACCTTCTTAATATTTCTCAAAAAAGGAGAGATCGATAGTGAAAAAGCTGATCAATGATCCGCAACATGTTATTTCTGAAATGCTCGATGGGATTGTCGCCGGCGAACCGAATGTGGTGAGGAGAGTGCCGGATACGACGGTCATCGTGCGGAAGAACGCCCCGGTTGAGAACAAGGTTGGTCTTGTGAGTGGCGGGGGAAGCGGTCATGAACCAGCTCACGCCGGCTATGTCGGAGAAGGCATGCTTGATGCGGCGGTATCGGGCGAAGTATTCACTTCGCCTTCGCCGGATCAGGTGCTGGAAGGAATCAAAGCGGTCGACGCAGGAGCAGGGGTCCTTTTGATTATCAAAAATTACTCCGGTGATGTGATGAACTTCGAAATGGCAGCCGAACTCGCCGAGGCGGAAGGAATCCGAGTCGAGCAGGTCGTCGTGAAAGATGATGTTGCGATTGACGACCCTGACAGCAGACGTGGCGTAGCCGGTACTGTTTTTGTCCATAAAATTGCCGGTGCTCTAGCGGAATCCGGTGCCCCTCTTGATGAGGTGAAAGAAGCGGCAGAACGAGTCATCGCAAATGTCAGGACAATGGGAGTCGCGCTGAAGCCATGCATCATGCCTGCTTCGGGCGAGCCTGGATTTGAGCTGGCTGATGATGAAATGGAAGTTGGAATCGGCATTCACGGAGAGCAGGGCATCGAAACGAAAAAAGTCGCTTCAGCAGATGAAGTGGCAGCTGAACTCACAGAGCGGGTATTGAAAGATTTAAACCCGGATGAGTCGGACGACATCGCCGTTATGGTCAACGGAATGGGAGCAACGCCTGAAATGGAGCTCCACATCGTGAACCGTAAGATTCAGGAGATCCTCGGCGAGCGCGTTAACGTGTACCGGACCTATGTAGGCGAATATATGACATCGCTCGAAATGGCTGGGTTTTCACTCACGCTACTGAAGGTCGACAAGGAGCTGAAGGACCTTCTCGATGCTTCCGCACAAGCTCCCGCATTTAAACAGTGAAGGAGGAGAGCCATCATGAAATTCGAAGCACAACATGCGGTTCAATGGATACAGAAAGCCAACGATAAAATCCAGGAACACAAAGATGAACTGACAGAGCTGGACCGGAAAATCGGCGACGGGGACCACGGCATCAACATGGCCCGCGGTTTTCAAGAAGCAGCAGACGAAGTATCCGCCGGAGATTTGTCAGGAGTGCCTGACGTTCTGAAACAGACAGCCACGACCGTCATGTCAAAAGTCGGGGGCGCATCCGGCCCGCTGTACGGCACGGCATTTTTGAAAATGTCGATGGCAGTAAAAGACGAAGCGGTCGATTACAAGCAGTTCGTCGGCATGATCGAAGCGGCTCTCGGTGGAATCAAACAGCGCGGAAAATCGGAAGAAGGCGAGAAGACCATGATCGACGTCTGGTCGCCTGTTTATGAAGCCATGAAGGATGCGGATGATTTCGACGCTGCGCTTATCAAAGACACGGCCTCCTCCTCAATGGAAGCGACCAAGGAAATGACTGCTACCAAAGGTCGAGCGTCTTATTTGAAAGAACGTTCAAAAGACCACCTCGACCCTGGCGCCGTCTCTTCCTATTACTTGTTTGAAGCCCTCTCTGAAACCCTGAAAGAGGAGGGGTGACATGCCGGGAATTATTCTCGTATCTCACAGTCAAAAAGTAGCCGAAGGAATCAAAGAACTGCTGGAACAAGTCGTCGGAGACGTCACCATCGAAGCCGCTGGTGGTGACGATGATGGCGGCATCGGAACCAGCTTTGAAAAAATTCAAACCGCTGTCGAAAAAGCCTCGGCAGAAGACGGAGCGATCATCTTTTACGACATCGGAAGTGCCAAAATGAATGCTGAGATGGCGATCGAAATGGCCGGATCAGAAAACGTTCGCCTGGTCGAGGCTCCGATTCTAGAAGGCGCCTATCTCGCCGCTGTTGAAGTAAGCGTCGGGAAGTCGCTTGAAAATGTGATGGAGTCAGTTGAGAAGCAATATGGTTGAGTGAAGAGAAGCATGGGGATTCCCCGTGCTTCTTTTTTTTGTTCTTTGTAGACTATGAGTCACATTTTAGAAATAAATGGGATTTTGATTGTTTTTTGTAGACTATGAGTCATATAATGGAATAAAAAGGAAGTTCATTCGTGTTTCTTTGGCTATTGGGACAGGCGTCGTTCCATTTTAACGATAGTAGTCCTGATAAAAGAGAAATGGGACAGCGAGCTCTGCCGTGGGAGCGATAGTAGTCCTGATAAAAGAGAAATGGGACAGCGAGCTCTGCCGTGAGAGTGATGATAGTCCCGAAAAGAGAGAAATGGGACAACGCGACCTGCGGCGATAGCGATGGTAGTCCCGAAAAGAGAATATTGAGACAGAGCGCCCTGCCACTGAATCGGTGACAGTCCCGATAAAAAAGAATTGGAACTTTGCGAGCACCAGGGTAAGGCACAGAGTCCCAATAGACTTCTAACTACAAAATTTCTCTGATCTTCAAATGCAAATCAAGAATACATGCTCCACATACTCATTCCTACACTTAAGCTGAGATTACTCTGTGTCAAATGTGGACTATGAGTCACATTTAGGGATAAAATGGAAGTGGAGGCTAAGTTAACTCTATGTAGACTATGAGTCACATTATTACATTAAATGGAATTCTGACATTCATAGAAACACTTCCCCTTAAGGAAGGGGAGGAATAGTGGGAGTGGAAAGAATGGAGCCAATTTGGACGTTCGTCATCTTTATCGTATTACTCGCAGGGTGTTTCATCATCTATCGGCAGAATAGCGATGAAGTACCAAAGTGGTGGGTGTTCACAGCACCTATTGTGCCGTCGGTTGGTTTAACCATCCAGATATTATTCGATATCGGCCTGTTCGACTGGTTTTCGGGCATGATCTTGATAGAAATGGTTAAGTTTGTCGGTGTTTTAGTAGCGTTCTCCACGATTACTCCTGTTTTTTACGCGATGGGGGTAGGGATAGTGTTTTTCGAGATGAAGATGTTACTGGCATTGAAGAAGAAATGGAAGGATGACCGAGCGGCATAAACATGGAGGCGCATGTCCTGTTCATGATTCTTTAGAGGGCAAGTGGAACGGAACTGCCCTCTACTTATCAGGAAAAGGAAAAACAAAAACGGTTCTCTTGCTCAATCACAAGAGAACCGTTTTCTGATCTAGTCTTACAAGTAAACGCCGACACCAGGGCCGAATGGTATGCCTAAGAAGGCGAAGGCTAGTAGAAGAATGATCCATACCGTTAAGAAAATGACGCTGTACGGAAGCATAAGTGCAATCAATGTTCCGAGTCCTGCTTTCTTATCGTATTCTTTCATGAAGGCCAGTACGATGATGATGTATGGGTTCATTGGTGTGATGATGTTCGTTGATGAATCAGCAATACGATAAGCTGCTTGTACAAAGGCAGGGTGGAAGTCTAAGAAGTAGAACATCTTAATAAAGATCGGTGCTTCCAGTGCCCATTGTGCAGATCCACTGAAAATGAACAGGTTCATCACGGCGGTGAGTAAGACGAAGCCTAAGATGACGCCTATTCCAGTCATTCCCATGGACTCTAGGAAGTTGGCTCCGCTGACGGCAATCCATGTCCCCATGTTCGTCCAATCAAAGTAGGCAATAAACTGAGAGGCGGCGAAGATCAATACGATGAACCCTGACATGTCTTTCATAGCTTCGCCCATAAGTTTGGAAACATCGCTTGGAGATTTAATAGATTTCACGGTAGCACCGTAAGATACACCCAGCGAGATGAAGAATAGTAGAATAATAGGAACAATACCATCCAAGAAAGGTGACGGAATAATTCCCCCTTCTTCGTTACGCAGTGGTGACATTGGGAGGAATAAAATCAATAGTAAGGCGCCGATAAATACAAGTCCTGTTATCGTTGCATTACGAAGGCCTTTTTTCTCTAAGGAAGTGGCTTCTGGAAGCTCTTCTCCCCCTTTTCCTTCGTACTTCCCTAAGCGTGGTTCAACGATTTTTTCTGTAATCAGAGCACCTGTAATGGATAGAACGACAACAGAGACAATCATGAAGTACCAGTTATCAACAGGTGTAACGACGAATTCCGGATCGATGGTTTGAATAACTTCTGTAGAAATTCCGGAAAGAAGGGCGTCTGTTCCTGCAATGATAATATTTGCGGTGAAACCAGCTCCTACACCTGAGAACCCTGCGGCTAGACCGGCAAGTGGATGGCGGCCGAGTGTGTAGAAGACCATAGCTGCGAGCGGTGGAACGATGACGAAGGCTGCATCAGATGCTAGGTTTCCTAGGATACCTGTAAAGATGACAGCGTATGTAACAAGTGGTGCCGGGGCTTTCAGAATCGTACTTTTAATCGCTGTTTCTAGTAATCCGACTTTGTCAGCTAGTCCAATACCAAGCATCATCGCTAGGACTAAACCAAGCGGTGCAAAGCCGACGAAGTTATCAAGCATGGACGTGAGAATAAATTGGAGACCGTCAGATGAGATAAGGCTTCGAATCGTGATTTCTTCTTCTTGTCCTGGTTGAACAAAAGAAACGTCAAACCAAGAGATCACCCATGATAGCGCAATGATACCAAAAGCTAAATAAACGAATAACATGAATGGATCCGGGAGGCGATTTCCTGCTTTTTCAATGACATTTAAGAATCTTGCCAACCAGCCTTTTTTACCAGTCGTCGTCAATGTAATCATCCTTTCTTTTATAAGGGAAACTATCCTTTAAACTACCGAAAATAGTTAAAATATTGAAAAGTGAGAAAATTACTTTGAAAAAATTTTTATTTTTTGAAATGATAAATCTTCCTTGGGCGTCCTCGTTCGCCTGATTGGGCTTCCCCGCATTGTTCAATCAGGCCGCAACGTTCCATCTCTGTCAATATTCGTCGCCCATTCCGTTCTGTACTCTGGAGCCATTTGGAGACATCCTGGGAACTGAATTCGTGCTGGCCGTATTGTTTCGTGTAAGATAATATCTTGGAGACAATACCTGTGCTGACAGATGCATCACGTATCTTCTCTTTCCAGTCGTCACCGATGCTCATCGTCTGATATACAAATACTTCTTCCTTTTTGTTCTTAAACGTAATGGAACGGTCTTCATCGACAAGGACAATAGCTGCTTCTTTTTCTTTCGGTTTGTTGTTAAATCCTAACCGGACATTTGCCTCTGCTTGAGAAACAGTCACTCCAAATCCTATGGACAGCACCATATCGATATGAGCTTGTTCCCTCATGTCGTCCATCAGCTGAAGCAGATTCTGATAAGAGGCAGGGCTCAATTCGCCTCGAGTTGTGAAAATGAAGAACAAGCCATCCCCCATTTGCATTAATGATCCATTTGTATTCTCTGAAACGTTCAGTAAAGCCCGTCTTAGGTCAAGGTCTCGATGTTTCATTTTAAAAGAGTAGTAACGCTCGTCTGAGTTTTCATCATCGAATTGAACTTGGCATCCAATGACAGCAACTTGAGAGTTCCTGTACCGTTTCGACTGGGCTCTCTCCACCAGGAATTGAATCAGCGTCTTGATCGACAAGTAAGAGGGCATAACTCGATAGGAAGGGATGCCTTTTTCTCTTAGTGCCAAATAGACGGCTTTGATAGAAGTAATAACGACTTCTACCTTTCCTTGGTTGAAAAGTGTTTCATGAGATTCAGCCAAAGCTTTTGAATCTTGGTATTCACTGAAAGGGACATTATAATATTGTAATGGGTTCAAGTTATAGAATGATAAAATTTTGTCCATTTCTTCGTTAGGTACCGTATCGATGCTGACTTTTTTATACACTTGATTCGATGCTAATTGAGCTTCTAGAAGGATGCCGAAAAAGCTTGAACCGTGTAGGGGTGGGTAGC
This sequence comes from Halobacillus litoralis, assembly GCF_020171725.1. Taxonomy (GTDB): domain Bacteria; phylum Bacillota; class Bacilli; order Bacillales; family Halobacillaceae; genus Halobacillus; species Halobacillus litoralis_F. The sequence continues at coordinate 106,202 of NZ_JAIVAJ010000006.1, forward strand.
CTGCTTCTTCTTCCGTTAATAACTGGTGTTCAATCGCGTACGAGTAGTTCAAAACACCAGAGAAAAACCATTGATCGACTTCCTGTTTGTGAGATTGCAATATGTTCGTGATTTCTTGTAATTCATCATAAACGTAAGGGATGAATTCAACATCCTCGAACTCTTTTGCGACTGACAAGATTTGTTCAACCGAGTCAGCTGGTCCGATGATTCCTATTACGATTTTCATGTTCAACACCTGTTTCTATGCGTAAGTATTCGGCAATGACGAGACTGCCCTTGTAGAGGTCTTCTATACTAGCATATTCTTCAGGGTGATGACTAATCCCTTCCTTACATGGGATGAAAATAAGTCCGGAAGGCCATTTAACAGCCATGTTCATGACATCATGCCCGGCTCCACTGTCCAATTCAATGGCACGATAACCAGTTTGATCACATGCTTTCTGAAGCTTCTGCTGGATGTCTTCATCTAAGAAAATGGATGCATTATCTACGAGTGTTTCCACTTCAATCGTGAACTTGGATTCTTTCTCGCGATTCTTACAATAGGTCATAATACGATCCGCGAGTTCTCTTTTCAATGAGTCGTCTACACTTCTAATATCAATCCCCAGTTGCACTTCACCTGGAATGACATTCATTGCATTTGGTTTCAAATGAACCGTGCTTACAGTGGCGACGAGTGGTAGATCACTGGATTGATTTAACTGATTGGCTTGCTCTTCGACAAAAGGAATTAAGGGGGAGATTCCTGCGAAGGCATCAATTCGTTTATTCATCGGTGTCGTACCAGTATGGTTAGCCATCCCGTATGCTGTCACTTTCAGACGAATAGGGCAGGCCACTCCTCTGACAACACCAACCTCAGCGCCTTGATCTTCTATTTGAGTGCCTTGTTCTATATGAAGTTCGAGGAAGCTTTCCAACTCATCTATACGACGTTCGGCCTGATTGAATGTCTCCCAAGTTAAACCGAAATGCTCTGTAGCTTCCCGTATCGTTATTCCATCCGCATCCGGAACATCAGCCAATTCATCTTGATTGAGTAAACCACTTACGGCTTTACTGCCGATAGTTGAGACCCCGAAACGGGCAGACTCTTCTGAAGCAAAACAAACAACAGATATGTTCTTCTGAGGCGTGATGCCTTCATCTTTCATGATCTTGATCGAAGCGAGACTGCACAGGACACCAGCGGCTCCGTCATATCCACCACCGTTATGTACCGTATCTAGGTGAGACCCGGTTGCGATGGTTGGTGCATCGGTACTGATCATCCAAGTTGCCCATAAGTTTCCGGCTTGATCGGATTGAACATCGAGTTCCAACTCTTCAGCTATGCTGCGAAAAGCCTGATGTGCGCTTTTTTCTTCTTCTGTGTAACTCAGCCTCGTGAAACCATCAGGCTGCTTCATGCTATCCGTGACGTTCAATTCCAAAAGTTTTTCGTGCAACCATTGATTCATATCACTCATCTTCTGTCCTCCTTTTAACGATTTGGATCAGTGTATCTACGGCCACAAGCAAAGCCCCTTCATCGAAGTCAAATTGGGGATGGTGATGACCGAAAGGGAGAGGAGTGCCAAACAACATATAGGTTGCTTTCCCTCCGTACTTCTGCACTTCATTCATCATAAAACTTGCATCCTCTGAACCGGAAACTTGAATGAAAGGTTCCCATTTACGGATGTGAGGGGAAGAAATAGGGCGGATCAAGTCTTCGTTGCATACAACAGACTCCGTTTCACCAACGAACTCAATATCAACGCTCACGTCGTACATGTTTGCGACAGATTGCAGGATTCGGTTGGCTTCCTGCTTCATAAAATCGTTGACTTCTTCCGTCTCACCCCGGATTTCCAACTCCAAGTACCCCTTATCTCCAATTATGTTTCGACCATTACCTGCTGTTAGTTTTCCAACGTTAATGCGTGAAGCCCCGTTGCTGTGTCGTGGAATGGTGTATAGCTGTGTGGTGGCTGTAGCAGCTGCTAGCAGTGCATTCTTGCCCTTTTCGGGTTCCATTCCAGAGTGGGCGGATACTCCTTTGAATGTCGCATTGAGTTTAGCAGAGGCAAGAAATCCTCTTGTTGCTCCAGCTACTGTTCCGACTGGGAGAGGTTGAATGCCAAGGTGGCCTGCATACCATTCATCTATATCACGAAGCCAGCCTTTTTCGGTCATGGCTTTGGCCCCACGGCCCCCTTCTTCAGCTGGCTGGAATAACAGGGTGAACTTGCCCTTAACCTGCTCATGGTGATGGGAGATAAAATGGGCAAGTCCAAGACCGATGGTGATGTGTCCATCGTGACCGCAAGCATGCATAACTCCTTCCTCATTGGAACGGAACTCCTCTTTAGTTGGCAAGTGGTCGGGGTGACCGTGTTCCGTGATAGGAAGGGCATCTATATCAAATCGGAACCCGAGGTGGGCACCCTCCTTTTCGGTATCCCATACGGCAACGAGTCCTGTATGACCACCTTTCATTGCCTGTATGTACTCGTCCGGAACTCCCCACTGCTTTGCTTTTTTCTCGTGCATCTCGATCTCTTTTGAAGAAGGAAGACCGAGCCTTGCGTCACTTTCCATCACCTCTTTACCTAAATACACGGTAAAACCGAGCGCCTTCATTTCTTCAGCTATTTTGTAAGTCGTGTGATATTCCAAAAAGCCGAGCTCCGGACATTTGTGAAAGGAGCGTCTATACTGACGCAATTTAGGAGTCAATGCTTGATAAAAATCCTGCATATTCAATCTACACCTCCTTTTTCAATGAGCGAAGAGCATCAATGGCGGTTTGTGCCATAAGTGTTGCTCCACGGGGAAGGGACTTCTCGTTTAATTGGAATTGTGGATCGTGTAACGCTTTTTGATCCCCTTCTTCTATTCGGGAACCGAGCCAGAAAAAGGCACCCGGGTACTCGTTCAAGAATCGAGAAAAATCTTCCCCGGCAAGTACAGGTTGAACTTCTGGGGTAGAGCTTTCACCGAATAACTTTTGACTCGTCTGCCTTACTTGCTCTGCCCATTCAGGAGTGTTGATCGTAGCTGGGTATCCATCTGCATAGTGAATTTCAACTTCAGCGTTGAAGGCAGCTGCCGATTGACGCAGAAGCGTGTAAAAACGTTCTTTTACCTTTTCTTTAACTTGTGGGAGATAAGTTCGTACCGTTCCCTCGAAGGTAACTTGGTCAGCGATGACGTTGTACCGGTAACCTCCTTCGATTTTACCGATCGTTAAGACTGCTGACTCCAGCGGGTTAATGTTTCGGCTGACGATTGTTTGAAGTGAACCGATCATTTGGTTCGCAATCACGACGGCGTCCACAGTATCTTGAGGCATACTCGCGTGACCGCCTCGCCCTTTAATCGTCACTTTGAACCGGTCGGATGCTCCCATCATTTCTTTATCTCTTACACCAATTTGTCCATCGGGGAGGGAGGGCCATACGTGTTGTCCGAAAATAACGTCTGGTTTGTATTGCGAAAACACACCATCCTCTAGCATTTGCTTCGCCCCTCCCTCAGGAGCATTTTCCTCAGAGGGTTGAAAGACGAGTAGCACAGTTCCGTGCAGCTCATTCTTTATTTGATTCAGTACGAACCCTACCGCAAGGAGCATAGCCGTGTGGGCATCATGTCCACAGGCATGCATTTTGCCTTCTGATTGGGATCGAAACGAAAGATCATTGACCTCTTGAATAGGTAACGCATCGATATCTGCGCGTAGAGCGACCGTTTTTCCGGAATGATTTCCTTTAATGATTCCTAAAACACCCGTCGTAGCAAATCCTGTTTGGTATTCAATGCCGTATTCTGTGAGTTTCTGTTGAATGAATTGGGAGGTATTGTGCTCTTCACCACTTAATTCAGGGTGTTGGTGGAGGTATCTCCTTATCTCAATCATCTCGGGTTTAATTTGGTCTATATACTTCCTTACGTCCATTAAGTTGCACTCCTTATATTAAAGGAAAAAGTCCTTAAATATTCCGTTAATATGGAGTATAGCATATAAATTTAAAAACGCAAAAACTTTTCTGAATTTTCTGAGGTGGTTGAAGTTATCTTTTTAAACCTCTATTCCTTTGAAAAAATGAAGTTTCAACGAATAGAACTTTAGAATTCGACTGGTGAGGAACTTGTAAAACGCAATTTTGCGTTTTGGACTCTCATTCTCTTTCCAGATATAATTACGGAAATAAATGACAGAAGGGATCGAGCGAATGGAGAAGACCATACAAACATTTTTCAATGAAGATGCCGACATTCCAACAAACCTAGAGGAAACCATGCTTCGGGTACTTAGTAACTTCACGATGTATATGATGCAGCAGCAGACCGATCATGAGATCGATAAGGTAGAACAGTTCATCGATCAACATGACATTAGAGAAGAGAAATATGAGGCGCTGCTGATCAATCTTGCACTTGCGAAGCACATGGCGGATAAAAATACGAACTACGCAAAGCGATACATGAAGATTTATGGGCGCAGCTATTCCAGCAAGGCGTTTCTACAATCCTGGCTGAGAAGAATTGAACACGCACTGCCGAAATTCTATTACGTGGCCGAGGCGCTGGATGAAGCTTCAATGAGACTTGTAGACATGGAAACAGATCGGTACAAGTTCGTATATGTCGGAGATCCTCAGGCTGTCCCTGCGAAAAAAGGATCGGTTGTTGCGGGATTTCTGGTTCCGATTGGCAAAGGGCTCTATACCACATTCTTCGACTTCTACCATCTCGACAAAGTCCCGCATGACCGTATGACAAAAGTGGTAGACTACTGTTATAAAAAACTAGTGAAAGAACAATCCCCTTACGAAGCCTTTTTCTCCACACTAACGATGGCCCTTCAAATCGAAAAACATTACGATAGAAAAAGCAAGTCCACTGATGCGGAGTCGTCCGTTAAAGGCCAAAAAAATAAGCCAATCTCTTTTTGAAAAAAGAAAAGCGCCTTACCCATAAGGGCAGGCACTTCTCCTACATTCATTCCTTATTTATTTTCCTCAGAATCTCCATGTTCTCCTGTCTTGAAGCGGTCGATTTGTTGGTCCAGTTCGTTTGATAGCTGGGACAACTGCTGGGCGCTGGAGAAGACTTCTTCAATCGAATGACTCGACTGTTCGGCGGTAGCGGTCACTTCTTCGACACCTGCAGCCGATTCTTCAGAAACGGAGGCGATGTCTGCGATCCATTGGTTCATTTTGTGACTGCTGTCCTGGATGGTTTGAAGTCTGTTTGAAATGCTTCGACTCTTTTCTGCCATCTCTTGAACAGAGCTTTCAATTTGATGGAACGTTTCTTCTGTCTCATTCATCATGTTCGTTCCTGCTTCCACTTCCTTGTAGCTGTTTTGAAGTGAAGTCGTGACCTCGCTGGATTCAACTTGAATCTTTTCGACGATGTCTGTGATGTCACCCACGGAAGTGGATACTTGGTCGGCGAGTTTGCGTACTTCATCGGCGACGACAGCGAAGCCTTTTCCGTGTTCGCCGGCTCGTGCGGCTTCAATCGCTGCATTTAACGACAGAAGACTTGTCTGTTCGGCGATGTCTTCAATGACTTGGACAAGCTTTGTAATTTTTTTCGACTGTTGATCGAGTCCTTGTACTTTCTCGACGGCATCTTTCACGATGTGGTCGATGGTCGACATTTGCCCTGCTGACTTCTTCATTTGCGAGGCGCCTTGGTCCGTTTTTTGTAAGACGGAATCGGTTGACTCTACCATGTCCCGGCTGTTGTCAAAAGCGGCTTGAATGTCTGAAACAAACCCTTCTGTCATTTCAGAAAGGTTCGATGAGCTGTGTGCCTGTGATTCAGCGCCAGACGAAAGCTCCTGCATCGTCGAAGCAATCTGCTCACTTCCTTCTCGTACTTCATCAGAGGAGCGGGTGAGGATGCCGCTTTGTTCATTTACGGCAGCGGCTGCTTCCTTCAGCCCGATGATGATTTCCTGTATGCTCGATTTCATTTCGTGAGCGGAGTAGGACAACTGACCAATCTCATCCTTGCGATCTTGAATCAAGTTGACCGTCAAATCTCCGTCCTCTACCTGTTTCATAGATTCTTGAAGCTTGATGATCGGCCTGCGGATTCTACGTGCAACGAAAAAGCTGATGATCGCGGCGATGGCAAGCATGATGAGAACGGTTGTTACAATCGGTCCGATGATGACGGCTGCTTTTTCCTGCAGTTCTCCTTTATTAACAGCACCTACGACGACCCATCCGGTTGTCGGGTTCGTAGCATATCCAAGTGTCTTATTCAGCCCTTCCAGCTGATATTCGACGATTCCCGTCTCTGTGTTCTGCTCTTCTATTTTTTGATAATAGCTTTCTTCTGATACGTCTTCACCGACCAGTTCGGGGTCCGGGTGGGCGAGGAAGATGCCGTTATCGGAAAGAATGGCTGCGTATCCGGAGTCCGCGATTTGGACACTTGCGACAAGGTCAATCATCGATGCCATATCGATATCGATCGAGAGGACACCAACGATTTGACCGCTTCTTTCGATGGTTTTGGCAACACTCATGATCATTTCATTCGTATTGGCGTCGAGATAAGGCTGTGTCCATATGATTGCGCCTTGATTTGCTACAGCCTCTTGGAACCAAGGGCGGGTAGTCGGCTGGTACCCATCCGGAAGCGTAAGGGTTTCGTCTGAAACCATTAAATCTTCATTCGTCCCGATATATACGTTTTTAATGACATCATTGGATGCTTGAATATCATTTAAACGACTGACGACTTCCTCTTGGTTGTCGCTCAGATTTTGAAAAGCTTGTTCTTCGGTGTAGTGGTTAGCAATGTCTTCCTGTGCTTCAAAAAATGTGTCAAAAGAATCATTCAGCGTGACCATCTGTTTCTCGACATTCGAGATCAGTTCGTTGGTCGTCGTCTGAGCACTGAACGAATAACTTGCGTACCCGATTACAGCACCAGTGAGAACGATTAAGGCAATAAAAGGAATTAAAATTTGTCCTAGAAGAGAACGGTTGAACCCAATTTTCTTTTTACTCTTTTCCATATGTAACCTCCTCAGATGTAATGACTATTTACCTATCATTTTTCTTATTATCGTCATACCGGAGAAGTTCTTGAGCAATGAAAACGTTGGCACAGAAAAAAATTTCAACTTTGTTGTGCTCCATTGACAGTGTGAACCCCTCAACGTATAATTGATAACGATTATCAATTATACTAGGGCAAAAGAGTGCCCATGGAATAGAGGGTATGGTCATGTTAAAGCGGTTCTTTTCTTATTATCGACCGTATAAGTGGTTGTTTCTGCTTGACTTCACTTGTGCGGTATTCGTGGGGCTGTTAGAGCTCGCCTTTCCGCTTGCGGTCAACCAGGTGATTGACCGATTGCTGCCGGAAGGGAATTGGACGATTATTATCCTTGCGTGTGTGGCTTTATTGCTCGTGTATCTCGTTAATACAGGGTTGCAGTATGTCGTCACCTATTGGGGGCACATGCTCGGAATCAATATTGAAACGGACATGCGACAAAAGCTGTTCACGCATATGCAGAAGCTATCTTTTTCCTATTATGACGGAAATAAAACAGGGCACAGCATCTCGCGTCTGACAAAAGACTTGGAAGAGATCGGGGAAGTGGCTCACCATGGACCTGAGGATGTCTTTGTTGCCATCATGACGCTGATCGGTTCGTTTGTCATCATGCTGACAATCAATTGGAAGCTTGCCATTATCTCCTTTATCGTCATTCCACTATTGATTGTTCTAGCAATCTACTTCAATAAAAAAATGACGGTGACGTTCCGCAAGATGTTCCACCGCGTGGCGGAAATCAACACACGCGTAGCGGACAGTATTGGTGGAATCCGTGTCGTTCAAGCTTTCGCAAACGAAAAGCATGAGCAGGAGAAGTTCCTTGAACAAAACAAAAATTACCGATTGACGAAGCTGCAGTCTTATAAGATTATGGCGCAGAACATTACGGCGAACTATATGACGATGCGTCTTGTGACACTGTCCACGCTCGTGTTCGGGACCTATTTCGTCATTCAAGATCAACTTTCATATGGAGAGTTCGTGGCGTTTATTTTGCTTTCCAATATATTGGCTGGACCGATTCAGAAAATCAATGCGGTCATTGAGAGTTATCCGAAGGGGATTGCCGGCTTTAAGCGCTATACGGAAATCATCGATACGAAGCCTGACATTGAAAACTCTCCGAACGCTCAGGACAAGGAGCTGAGAGGGGAAATTGCTTATCGTGATGTGACGTTCGGCTACGGAGACGTCGATCCGGTATTGAAAGGCGTCAGTTTGGACATTCACCCTGGCGAAACGGTCGCTTTCGTAGGTCCGTCCGGGGCAGGGAAGACGACGTTATGCAGCCTGCTGCCTCGTTTCTATGAAATTCAAGAAGGGCAGATATCCGTTGATGGAACCGATATTCAGGACATCAAGCTGGAATCACTGCGCAGTCAGATCGGGATTGTCCAGCAGGACGTATTCCTTTTCTCCGGAACAATCAGGGAGAATATTTCTTACGGGAACTTGGAAGCGACGGATGAAGAAATTCTTGCAGCGGCCAAGCGCGCCCGTCTTGATGACTTCATTGTGGAACAACCACACGGTCTCGATACGGTGATTGGTGAACGTGGTGTCAGACTGTCAGGCGGTCAGAAGCAGCGTCTTGCGATTGCCCGCATCTTTTTGAAAAACCCGCCGATTCTCATACTGGATGAAGCGACGTCTGCGCTCGATACAGAAACGGAAGAGGCGATTCAGCAGTCTCTTGATGAACTGACGGAAGGCCGTACGACGCTCGTCATTGCGCACCGACTTGCCACCATCAAAAATGCGGATCGCATCATGGTTGTGACGAAAAACGGAATTCAGGAAGAAGGCTCACATGATGAGCTGTTGAAACAAGACGGTCTTTACAAAAAGCTTCACCAGGCTCAATTCGGTCGACCGGCCGAAGAGAAGGTCGGGGTGGCTGCAGGCCCGTTAACTTCATAGGATGTAAAAAAGCAGTCTAGGTTGGACTGCTTTTTTCTATGGGAAGTGGTGTTAGGTTCAAGGAGGAGGCTGTTTCTAAGCGCATGTTGTTAATTGGTGGATGATTTCCCGCATACAACAGTTCACAACCGTTTCAGTCCATCTTTTAAAAACAGGAAATCAAGGCGAGACTGTCTGTATGGAATCTTGCTTTAGCAACAGGTATAATAACTATAGGTTTTAAATGAAAGATAAATAGGTAAAGTACATAACGAACTTGTTGGGGCACCCATCGTTTAAGGAGGACATACGTTTTGATCATAGCGATCATCTTATTGTTATTCGTTTCTTTATTCTTTTCTGGTAGTGAAACAGCCTTGACCGCTACAAATAAAATGAGACTGCAGTCGAAGGCGAATCAAAATGATAAAAAAGCCGAGAATTTACTGCAGTTGGTATCGAAACCGAGCCAATTCATTACAACGATTCTGATTGGAAACAACATCGCGAACATCCTGCTTCCGACGCTCGTCACCACGCTTGCCATCGAGTATGGATTCAGCGTTGGTCTCGCATCCGCGATCTTGACGGTCACGATCATTATCTTCTCAGAAGTGATCCCGAAGTCCGTCGCTGCGACGTTCCCGGACCGGATCGCGATGATGGTCTATCCCGTTATCCGCTTCTTTGTCATTCTTTTCAAACCGGTCACGATTGCGCTGAATAAAATGACAGATATGATTACGAAGGCGCTGTCTAAAGGACAAGCCAGTGAAGCTTCGATCTCTAAAGAAGAGTTTCGGGCGATGGTGGATATTGCGGATTCTGAGGGAACCTTTCACCCCGTGGAATCAGACCGCATCAAAGGGGTTCTCGATTTCTACAACCTTAATGTGAAGGACGTATTGAAAACGCCGCGTGTCGATTTAGTCGCTCTCCCTAGTGATGCGACTTACGAAGAAGTGCGCGACGTCGTCATTCAGAATCCTTTTTCAAGATACCCCGTATTTCACGACGACATTGATGATATTGTGGGCGTTTTTCATTCAAAATACCTTATCGCCTGGTCGATGGATCCAGAGAAATCCTTGAAAGAACTCAGCGATACGAACCCACTGATCGTCTACGAATTCCACTCGATCGAGCGAGTGTTCAGAACGATGACGTCTGAGAAAAAGCACCTCGCGATTGTACTCGACGAGTATGGAGGCACCGAGGGAATTCTGACACACGAAGACATTATCGAAGCGATGATCGGTCTCGAGATTGAAGATGAAACCGATCTGGAAAAGGACGCACTCATCGAGAAACTGACGGAAACCGAAATCGTCTGCGACGGAAAAATTCCGCTCCGCCGTTTGAATTCTGTGTTTGATACCGAGATTCCGGAAGATGAGGATGTGCTTGCTGGGTACATTTTAAGCGAACTCAACTACTTCCCGGAGGAAGGGCAGACGTTTGAGCAGGAGAATCTGACGTTCAAAGTGCTGAAGGTTGAAGATCGTACGATTCGTAAGGTGCAAATCATTAAATAAGTGCGTTCTGCCAGTCTCTAGTATAGAGGCTGGCATTTTTTATTGAACAAAAATGTCATGAGCATCCTCCTTTCGAAAATTTATGGAGCAAGAAAGCGGTTAATCATCAGACCCTGCAGGGAACACACAAATCATACTTCGTTCTGTTATGATCATAATAAGAATTTTCTAATAAAAGGGGCAATTGACATGAACGACTGGTTGAAACCATTGCAAGACGGCCTCATCGAAGGACGTGTGCTGACAAAGAACGCCGACTTGTACAGCTACAGCTTTGATGCCTCCTTCGGTGAATACCTACCAGAAGCCGTCGTCCAGGTGAAAAATAAACAAGAGGTGGTGCACGTCATACGGCTCGCCAATCAATATAAAGTGCCGGTTTATCCGCGCGGGGCGGGGACGTGTCTAAGTGGTGGTCCGCTTCCAGTCCATGGCGGCATCGTGCTTGATCTGTCCAAGCTTCCGGCAAAGATTGATGTGAGCCCGGGAGATTTGACCGTGACGGTGTCACCGAGTGTTCGGACACAGGATATAAACATAGAAGCGGAGAAGCGCGGGTTGATGTACGCACCTGATCCGAGTAGTGCTCACGTTGCTACAATCGGTGGGAATTTGGCGGAGAATTCCGGTGGTCCGCGCGGGCTGAAATACGGCGTGACGAAGGATCATGTGCTTGGACTCGAAATCGTCACACCCGAAGGCGAGCTGATCCGTACAGGTGGTCAGACAATCAAAAATGTAACAGGGTATGATTTGACGAAATTGATTGTCGGCTCAGAAGGTACACTTGCAGTAATAGTCGAGGCGACGCTCAAGCTGATGCCGAAACCACCGGCTGTGAAGACGATGATGGTTTCGTTTCATAAAGTACGAACGGCAGGCGAAGCGATATCGCGTACGCTGACATCCGGCGTGCTTCCGTCAAAAATGGAGTTTATGGATCAAGCGTGTGTCAGAGCTGTGGAACAGTTTCAGCCGATCGGCCTTCCCGTCGATGCAGCGGCGATCATTTTAATCGAGTTAGATGGTCCGGAAGAAGCGCTTCGCATTGAGCAGGAAAAGGTCGAAGCAATTATGGAGGAGATGGGCGCAAAAGAGGTGATCATCCCTGAAAGTGATGAAGAGGCCGCCAAGCTTTGGCATGCGAGAAAGCAGGTGTCGCCGGCCATCGCCAAGATTAAGCCGACGAAAGTGTCGGAGGATGCAACAGTTCCGAGAAGCAAGATTCCGGATTTCATGGACCGCCTCCAAACGATCAAGGAGAAATACGACCTGGAAGTGGTGGCGTTCGGACATGCCGGAGACGGAAATCTTCACCCGAATATACTCTGTGATCAGCGTGACCCGGAAGAGATGAAACGCGCAGAGAAAGCCGTGGAAGAGATGTTCGAAGCGGCCATCGAGCTTGGCGGGACGTTATCGGGTGAGCACGGAATCGGCACGATGAAAGCTCCATTCATGGAAATGGAGCTCGGGGATGCCGGGGTGGATATGATGAGACGGATCAAACGAGCGTGGGATCCACACAATATTTTGAACCCTGGTAAAATTTTTGCGGAAAAAGGCCAGAAGCTGGTGCTTCGTAATGAGTAACAGCTTGAAGCAAGCCTATGATCTGACGTTTGACTGCGTCCAGTGCGGCTACTGTCTCCCGGCCTGTCCGACGTATGAAACGATGGAGTCGGAGACGCACTCTCCGAGAGGGCGGATCAATCTGGTCAAAATGGTCGCCGAGGGAAAAGCGGCGGTGCAAGACCTGGAAGAGCCGATGGAGAAGTGCCTCGGCTGCATGGCATGTACATCGGTATGTCCGACGAATGTTCAGTATGGCGAAATCCTTGAGAACGCTAAAGAAGTGCTGGATGAATCGAAGCCGTCGGGTCGTTTGGAGTCCTTTTTATTTGAAGACTTCTTCCCTTCAAAGACGTGGATGAACCGCCTCGGTGATGCGACTTGGCTCTTCCAGCAAACAGGAGCTGACCGAATCACGAACCGGCTACCATGGAATCTGCCCCTTCATTTGGAGGCGTTCGCTGACATCATGCCTTCCATGCCTTCCCCTGTGAAACGGAAGCGACGCGCTGAACGCTATATCCGCAGACGTCCGGCGGTAAAAAAGGTAGGCTTCTTCACAGGTTGTATCATGGACAGTGTGTTCTTCGAGAGCAACGAGTCGACCATTGAACTGCTGTTGCGGAGCGGCGCTGAAGTCGTGCTTCCGAAAAGTCAAACCTGCTGCGGGGCACTGCACGCTCATTCCGGTAAGAAAAACAAAGCCATCGAACTGGCCAAAGAGAACATCGCTGCCTTTGAAGAGGAGGCATTCGACTATATCGTAGAGAATGCTGGAGGGTGTGGCGCACAAATGATCGAATATCCATCGCTTTTTGAAAAAGGAAGCCGCTGGCACGCACGTGCGGTGGAGTTTTCTAATCGAGTGAAGGATATCTCGGAAGTGCTGGTCGAGATCGACGGATTGGTATTCTCGAAACCTATTGAGCAGACGATCACTTATCAGCCTTCCTGTCATATGACATACGTTCAGAAGGTCGTCGAACCGCCTCTTGCTTTGCTTGAAAAAGTTCCGGGCATCAGGCTTCAGGAACTGGAACGTCCAGGCTTCTGCTGTGGATCGGCGGGCGTTTATAACTTGGTACAGCATGAGGATTCGATGGATATTCTGGATGTTAAAATGCAGGATGTCTGCCAGACAGGTGCGGATCAAGTGGTGACGTCGAACCCGGGCTGTCTTCTGCAGATGAAGCTTGGGATCAAGAGAGAGGGGATGGACAGTGAAGCGGTTCATCTCGTAGACCTATTGATGCAGGCCGATCCCGCTCCTCGTTCGCTTCGCTAGGCGGAACATCTTACGGCTTCACTAGCCGACTCTTTTGCTGATAATATAAATTTTACAGAACATAACCCGGACGTTGCATGGGATTAGCTCCATGCAACGTCCGGGTTCTTTTTATTCGTTAAGCATGATTGGGAAGGTGAAGGTATTTTTTGAATAGCGTCTGCTGTTTCAAGAAAGGCAGTACCCATCGGTCCAGACCGTATTTACCAGCATTGGCGCCAGCCGCGATAAGGAAGATGGTTAAGATGACCATTTGCGGGTTGGTGCTGACTGTGCCGCTGAAAAGGAAAGCGAAGTTCATCATGATGCCGGCGAGTGCTGCGAAATTCGTGAATATACCTAGGATAAGTGCGATTCCGACTAGAACTTCTCCCCACATGACTAGAAACGTAAACAGCTCGTGATTTGGAAGTGCTACATTTTCAAGGAAAGCGGCCCACCAGCCTTGAACTGCCGGATGTGCGCCTTCTGCTTTTCCGATGGCGCCTTGCAGGAAACCGCTTGTTTCAAATCCTCCGGTTATTTTTCCCCAGCCCGCTGTCAGCCATGTGTACCCGATATAAACTCTTAATACCGCCAAAACCATTGCCACTTTGTCATTGTTTCTCAGCCATTTGTTCATCATTCTCACTCCTTATAATAGTTTGTTCAGTGTTTCACAAGGTGTGGTGTGCGTGTTGTTATTCTTTACACTTTTAGTATAGGTCAGAGATGAAGATATTGCCATAGTTTGTGATGTATTTCACAAATAAGACACAAGTTTATGTCGGAAATGTGAAGTGTATTTTTGCATCAATGATTACCAATGGAATCTGTGACAAAGGACCTGCTTTCAACTGGATGGATATTCAAAAGAATCCCGCCAAACGAATGGTTTTTCATCAATAATCTGAAAAAAGAAATTTTGCTCAAAAGGGTGTGTTACGTTTTTAGTGACAATCATGATTGGGAGGGTACACAGAATGAAAAGATTGGGTTGGATTTTAGTATTGGTTTTGGGAATAACAGGGACAGTGTTGCCGCTGATGCCTACGCAAGCTGCCACAGCGAACAGTGTTGTGATCAGCGAGGTAGCATGGATGGGGACAGGTTCGAGTTATAATGATGAATGGATGGAGCTCCACAATACAACTTCAAGTGATATCTCAATAGAAGGCTGGACGTTGAATGCAGAGGACGGAACGCCTTCCATTACGTTATCGGGCACGATTCCAGCCGGAGGTTATTATCTTTTAGAAAGAACCGACGACACGACCTTGCCTGGAATGGAAGCGGACCTTGTGTACGCTGGCTCATTAAGTAATTCTGGCGAACATTTGAAACTTGTTCAAGGCACCCAAGTCATCGACTCCGTTGACGCGTGGTATGCAGGTGATAACGAAACAAAGGCGACGATGGAACGAATGGATGTTGAAGGTGCAGGAACTTCAAGTTCAAGTTGGGCGACTTCAACGAATACATATACAGGTGGCTTTGGCACACCTTCCACTAGTGCCATCAGTCAAGTAGATGGATGTTCGGAAACGACCGAGCAGCTGAACCAAGTAGAAAATGGTCCAGGAAGTATCAATGTATATTTCAATAAGTGTGCATATGGGGAATATGCGACGAGTGGCAATACGGCGAATTTCAATGTGAATTTGGAGGATCGTCTGATTCACCGCATTCAAAACGCAACGACTTCCATTGATCTTGCCACTTACGAAATCAACCTTCCGGAAATCATTGATGCGCTTACGGCTAAAGCAGCGGAAGGAGTCGACGTAAGAGTCATTGCGGATGCGAAAGACGGAAGCGATCCACACTATGCAGAGCGTTATAAACTCATGCGTGTATATGTTGAGAAGCTCGTGCGAGGACAGGATCAGATGATAGGAACAGCAGATGACTCAAACGTTTTCTCAGATTCTATTATGTTTGCGGTTGAGGATTCAACACTCCGTGAACAGTACGGGCTTCCTGCCTCACCAGAAGGAATGAAACAGGTGACGGTGGAAGTAGGGAATGGAACACAAACAGGTTATGAGCTGGTCGATGCTGAACAAAAGAGTGCAGGTGCCTACTACTCTCCCGGCAATCAAATGCATAACAAATTTGCTGTGATTGATGGAAAGTGGGTGTTCACAGGAAGCTGGAACTTTACGGTCACCGGCCTATACGGTACTGAAGAAAATAGACAGAACGATGTGCTTGGAGGGAACACTCAGCATGTCGTTGAAATGAACTCTACCGACCTAGCCGATGTATTTACAACAGAGTTTAACGAAATGTGGGGAGACAGTGACTTAACACCAGATCCCGTGACGTCGAATTATCATGGACGTAAGATCGATAATATACTTCACACGGTTCAAGTTGGAGGTAAGCAAGTGGATATCTATTTCTCAGCCGGTGACGATGCGATTGGTGAAATGACCTCGTTAGTAAAAAATGAGGCGGATTACAGCACGTACTTCTCGATCTTTGCATGGAGTGACCAAGCGCTTGTCGATGAACTGAAGTACAAGTGGGAAGGCTCTTATCAAGATAATCAAGGAAGTTTAACAGGCTTTGATGTGAGAGGGATTTTCGATCAGAGCTTTTGGAATCAGTGGTGGTCGGCATCTGTAGATATGACAGGTCGGACTGCTAGTCAAACCTCTGAGAATAACCCGAATACCCGCTGGAATAATCCAGCCCCTGTGTATGAGGACCAAGAAGATCGTAAAATGCATGCGAAGACGATGCTGATCGATGCGGCACATCCTTCGAGTGATCCGACTGTCATTGTAGAGTCGACGAATTGGAGTAACAATGGTAATGACATCAATGATGAGAACATGTTATTTATTCACGACTCGGACGTAGCGAACCAGTTCCTACAGGAGTTTTATGCCCGTTATGACGCAGCGGGAGGTATGACTCCTTAAGCGGAAAAAACGAATAATAATAGAGGAAAAGGACATGGTTGGGCACCATGTCCTTTTTGCTGTTTAAAACTCTTCATAAACGGCCGGGTCCTGATCGTTGATTCGGCCATCAGGTTTCGATAGTTCATTGATCAATCCCATCTCTGACTCACTGAGTGTGAAGTCGAAAATAGACAAGTTTTCACGCTGACGTTTGGCGGATGAAGATTTCGGAATCGGGACTGTGCCGAGCTGATAGTGCCAGCGTAGAATAATCTGGGTCACGGATTTCTCATGCTGAGCGGCAATATTCTGAAGTGTTTTGTTTTCCACGATATCGCTGATTCGGTAAAGTGGGCTCCATGATTCGGTCTGGATGTTTTTTTCGTGATGATAGGCCCGTTGCTGCTCTTGGTTGAAGTATGGATGTAATTCGACTTGGTTGATGGTCGGGAGTTCTCCTGTTTCCTGCTCCAGACGATCGATATGCTCTGGGAGGAAGTTCGACGTACCGATCGAGCGGATCAAGCCCCATTTTTTCGCATCAACTAAAGCCTGCCAAGCCTCCAGGTACTGATCCTGCTTTGGGTTTGGCCAGTGAACTAAGTACAAATCAAAGTAATCCAGATTTAATCGGTACAGGGATTCTTGAATCGCAGTAACAGCTTTCTTGTAGCCATGATAACGCCCCGGAAGCTTTGATGTGACTCGAAGTTCGTGTCGTGGTACCGAACTGCGTTGAATCGCCCTGCCGACTGCTCCTTCGTTTTCATAATTGTACGCTGTATCAATCAATCGATAGCCTTCGTCGATTGCGCTGGTTATAGCATGAATGCCTTCTGATCCATTCAAAGCATACGTTCCGAATCCGATACTTGGAATCGTCAATCCGTCATGCAGTGTCTTTTCTGGTGTTTCGTTTCCCATCCTTCCATCCTCCTTCATGAATTCATAATGGTAAAATACCACGATCAGGAAAAAACAAACATGCACCCCTGTATAAAAGCAGGAGATTATTGGAAGAATAGCTTACTAGATTATGCTGGTAGGGGTGTGGGGCGTGTGAGGAAGGTTTTCTGTTATTACAAAAAGTCGCGGACGTTATCGAACGGTGCGTCTCCTATTGAGAGAATCGTGCATCAAGATCATGTCCTGTCGAGCTTCTGTGATTCTCGTGGTTATGAAGTAATGAAACGGTTCAGTGATATCGGCTTTAAAGGGGGGCCGTTACGCCGAGCTGAGTTAATCGAGATGAGAAATCTCGTGCAGTCGCCGACGTGCAAGGCTGATTTAATGGTGATGTATAGTGTGTTTGCGGTGCGAGGGGACACGCAGATGAATGAGGACCTTTTCTTGGAGAATATCAAAGCGGTGGGAGAAATCTATTTTCACAAGCAGGATCTCTATATGAATTATGAGCGTCTTTATTTTTTCTTGAAAGGACCGCGTTATATCAAGGGCTCTTTCCGAGAGCGTTCCGTAAACGAATGAAAACCGCTGACCTAAGTAGGTTCAGCGGTTTTTTCATTTACGTTATTGATGTTGAAGGGATGGCTGAACATGCCTGTCCCGTATGAGCATTCCAATAACAGCACCCGCTGCAGCAGGAAGAATCCACCCAAGACCGATTTCATAAAGCGGGAGATACTCCGTATAAAACGTCAGGACTTGATCAAGCACTGACAGTTTGGCGCCGGGAAGGCTGTCGATCAAGGCGCTGTATCCATCCATGATACTGATGACAAGCGTCAGTCCCATCGAAGCTGTATAAACACTGCGCTTATGTTGGAAAAGCGGTGAGCTCAGCCCAAGCAGGATGAGAACGATTGCCAGCGGGTATAAAAGCATCAGTACAGGAATGGCGAACTGAATAATGTTCGTCAGACCGAAGTTTGCAATTGTGAACGAGACCGCGCATAACAGAAGCGCGAATTGTTTATAGCTGACTTTCGGAAACGTCTCGTGGAAAAATTCACTGCATGCTGTAATGAGCCCGATGCTTGTTTTCAAGCAGGCAAGTACAATGATAATCGCAAGCAGCACAGCTCCAAATGGCCCGAAGTAATACTGAGCCACTTCTGCAAAAATGAGTCCCCCGTTATCAAAGGTCCCAACAGCCTGTACGCTCGAGGCTCCCATATACGTGATCAATCCGTAAATAAGCATCATCAGACCCATCGCAAACAGTCCGGATTTCCAAGTGGCCTTTGCAATCTCTTTTCGATCCTCAATTCCCTGTCTCTTAATCGCGTTGATCACAACAATACCGAAAGCTAAGGAAGCGAGCGCATCCATCGTATTGTATCCCTCTGTGAAGCCATTCATAAATGCCAGATTCATATAATCTCCACTCGGCTCAGCAAAGCTTCCCATTGGGTTGAAGATCGCGGTCATAATAAGTATAAATAAGAACACGAGAAACGTAGGGGTTAAGTATTTGCCGACGTAATCCATAATTTTTGCGGGATTCAAAGAAAAATAGTAAACCACAGCAAAAAAGATAAAGCTGAATACCGCGAGCCACAAGCTGATCTGTCCAGGTGCGATGAACGGCTCGAAGCCTACAACGAACGGGACCGTTGCCGTTCTGGGAATCGCAAAAAATGGCCCTATGGTTAAATACAGGGCAAGCGAGAACGTGATCCCGAACACAGGGTGGACACGACTGGCTAAATCGCGCAGCCCATTACTTCCCGACAATCCAATGGCCAAAATACCTAAGAACGGAAGGCCGATTGCGGTTACGAGAAAACCGATCAATGCCGGCCAGAAGTTCGTTCCTGCCATCTGTCCAAGCTGGATGGGGAAAATTAAGTTACCTGCTCCGAAGAACATGCCGAACAGCATGGTGCCGATCAGAGCATACGTTGAAAATGAAATCTTCTTCTTCATACATTCTTCTCCTTTTGTCATGTAAAGCGTTGTAGTGGCAATGAGAATAATCATACCAGTGATAAAGGAGATGGACAATACCGTGATGGGATGATTTGTAGAAAAAGGGTGAGGTAGGGAAGAGGGGGATGAGCTTTGGGGAGGGAACGCGGCATTCCTTTCTCATAAATCATGCCCTCAATGTCCATAAAAAAGAGAGTGCCTGATATTTCAGACACTCTCCTGATTCCATTATTATGCTGCGTTTTCTGGTGTTTCGTCCTGGCCTCTTCTCTTCCATACGATACCGAATAGACCGGCAAGAATGACAACGATCAGTCCGATGGAAACAAGGTTGGATTGTACAAGTGAAATGACATAGCCGAGTACAATTCCGACTACTCCGAAGTCTGCATCTCCGAACGTCGTTCCTTCAAATCCAAGAGACCCAAGGACTGGTAGAAGCATAGCTGGAAGGAAGCTGATCAGCACACCGTTGGCCATAGAACCGAGTACGGCTCCGCGTCGTCCACCGGTTGCGTTACCGAATACACCGGCTGCTGCTCCTGTGAAGAAGTGTGGCACAAGTCCTGGTACGATAACCTTCAGTCCGAATAGTGGTAGTAAGAACATGCTCAACAGTCCTGCAATAAAGCTGCAAAGGAAACCGATGATTACGGCGTTACTTGCGAACGGGAAGATCGCAGGCGCATCAAGTGCCGGCTTCGCATTAGGTACAACTTTGTCTGCGAATCCTTTGAAGGCTGGTACAATTTCACCTAATAGCATACGCACACCAGCTAGGATGATGTACACACCAGCAGCAAAGGTAAGACCTTGCATGAAGGCGAAGACTAGGAAGTTCTGTCCTCCGCTCAATTCGTTCTCAATGAACGTCGGGCCTGTAAAGAGTGCGACGACGAAGAATAAGAGTACCATCGTCAACGAGACGGATACGGACGTGTCGCGTAGGAAACCGAGTGATTTCGGTACAGCGATTTCCTCTGTAGACTTAGACTTCTTCCCGACAGCTTTTCCGACAAGGGAAGAAACAAGGTAACCGATCGAACCGAAGTGACCAATCGCAAAGTCATCAGAACCTGTGATTTTACGAGTGAACGGTTGAAGAAGGGCTGGGAACAAGACCATAAGTGACCCTAGAATAATAGAGCCGATGATGACCATTGGTACACCTGTGATTCCGCCGGTTGTCAGAATAACAGCGATCAGGCAGGCCATGAACATCGTGTGGTGCCCTGTAAGAAAGATATATTTGAGTGGAGTCAGTCTTGCGAGTATGATGTTGGCAACCATACCGAACAACATGATCATCGCTGTTTCGGTACCGAATGATTGCTGGGCAAGCGCCACAATCGCTTCGTTGTTCGGAATGACACCTTGCACGGCGAAGGCTTCATCGAACATGCTGCTGAACTGGCCTAAAGACTGAACAAGTACTGTGGCTCCGGCACCTAAAATGACAAAGCCCATTACCGTTTTCAGTGTTCCGGAAATGACGTCTGCAATGTTACGGCGCTGGGCAATCAAACCAATGAGTGCGAAGAGACCGACTAAAATAGCCGGAGTCCCCAGTATGTCCTTCATAATTAAATCGACCATGTGAATTCCTCCTTATCTTGGATGGTTATATTAAAGCTTCTGTTCAAGTGCCTCACGAATTTCATTTTTGTCCATTAAATTAGCAAGAAGAGCAACGTTGCGGCTTCCGTCATCCAGTGAGCCTACGATATCTTCTGAACCTAGGAACAAGTCTGCCTGCTCCGTTTTAGCTGTCGTCAAGTCTGTGTGGGATACATCTGCTTCTTTCCCCATGTCCTTAAGAATCGCTTTTACGTTCATCTCCACAATCATGCTGCTTCCTAGACCGTTTCCGCATACTACTAATACTTTTTTCATTTAAAATTCCTCCTTATTATTGTTGAACCAATTGATTTTGAATAAGATCGACGACTTGCTCTTGGTGATCCGTGTCGATTAATTTCGTGATGTTCTCTTCATCAGACAGGATCTCTGTCAGCTGTGATAGGGCTTTTAAGTGCGTTTGGTTGTCGATGGCAGCCAGTACAAAGATCAGCTGCGCCTTGTGTTTTTCTTTCTCTGAGAACCTCACCGGCTCTTTCAAGCGCAGTAGACTCATAGATAGACGATTTACACCAGCTTCAGGTCTTGCGTGCGGGATGGCGATTCTCGGTGCAATCACGATATAAGGTCCAAGTTCTTTTACGTTTTGAATCATGGCTTCCACATAAGAATCTTCAATCGCCTGCTGTTCCAATAGAGGAGATGAGGCAAGTCTTATCGCTTCTTCCCAATCTGTCACGCTCTCTCTTGCAAGTATGTTTTCTGATACGAGTAAATCCGTAAGCATCGGTTGATCAGGCTCCTTTCGCGTCGGCATCTTTTGCTCGAAGAATAATTCGAATTCATCCAATAGTGCTTCCTTGTTGTGAACGGTGGCATGCTTTTCAACGATAGCCATCAGTTTCTCTTGTTGAGATAAGGAATTGGATGTGCGATCAAACAGCTCGTTCAGCTGATTAAGAACGTGTTCCTTATCATGGTTCTTCATAATGACCGGTACATGGATGACCGGCACCTTTTTAGGCTTAATATAATTGGTTGAAAAAATAACATCCACAGGTTCGTTAAATTCGTGGAATTCCCTCGTTGAAAGGGTGGCCGTAATTTCGAGTCCGATAATCATATTCTCAAGTTGTGTCTTGACCATGTTGGACGTTCCGATTCCGTTCTCACAAACGATGACGGCTTTATAACGGGTTTCCACCTGTTTCTTTTCACGGGTCAGCCATCCTCCGAAGTGAATGGCGATGTAAGCGATTTCTTCTTCGGGTATAGAAGTTCCGACGAAATACTCTAAATGATAAATCGTCCGTTCTGTCAGGCGGTAAATCTCACCGTATTTCTCACGGATCTGATTCGACCACTCGTTGGATGGTGTGACGCCGTACTTTAAGCGGTAGTATGTCGGCTTCAAGTGTGCCATCAAGTTATTTTCAAGTTCATCTACTTGATCGAACTCCACACAGGCGAAGGTTTGAAAGTCGTGAATCATACGTTGAATGACTTGCCTCAACCCTTTGATTTCCTCTTCTGTACGGTGCGGGAATTCGTCATGGTGAACTTTCGAGCCAAGCAGAGCCATGGTTAGAAAATAGGTCTCTTCTACCGGGATGACTTGGTCAAAGTGTTCCTCAAGACTGTTGGATAAATGGACGGCAGCTTTGAAAGCGTGAGTCTCATCCAATACGGCTTTTTCCTCCGGATTCACTTCGACGAGCTGCTGCTCTTTGATCCGGCTTAACATGGTGATGACTTGAAGGGCAAGTGCCTCGACCATGGCATCCGTGAACGTCATGCCCATCTCTTTTTCTGTTTCATAGAGAAGCTGCTTGACGGTGTCCCGGTTCAGTTCATCCGTCGATTCTGTCTGATCATTCCACAGAAGCTTTTGAATCTCTGAACGGACTGTCTTGGACTCCTGATTCGTTAGAATAGTAGAGAAGAGGTCTGATAAATATCTTCGCTTCGTTTCTTCTACTCCTTCGAGTTGATAGCCTTGGTTCTTTTTATACAGCAGGTTGAGTCCAGATTGTGCAAACTCTTGTTTGACCTGCTTCACATCATTCGCGACCGTTCCGCGGCTGACTCCTGTCAGATCCATCCACTGATTCATGGATGCCTGCTCCGGCTGGATAAGCAGAACGGCTGTTATGAGTAACCGTCTTTCCTCCGGGGAGTAGTGGTAATGCCACTTCTTGGGCGGGGCAGGTCCATCCAACGCTTCTTTAGAATCATCCGTCAGATAATGTCCTTTTCCCCGGTCCCGTTGAACGGGCGGGAGTGATTTCTCCTCTAACCAATCATTGATTCGTTCAAGATCATAATAGATGGTTCTCTGCGATACATTCATTTGTTCGACCAGCTGCTTCATAGAGAGTGGCGTAGCCGAATGTTTAAGGATGGATAAAAGATGCATGCTTCGATTATCCAGGATCATAAGGATGTCCTCCTTATTTTGCAAAGTTATACTTGGGATGTTGTTGTCATGACCTTGATTCATACTATAGCACCTAAATAGACTTTATGTAAGGGCTTTCTAAGTGCAGAGTTCTTCAAAGTATATTTTGCAAAATTGTACTCTTCGGGTTGTTCGTTGCAAATATCGACAAAAACTACGCCTGGTTAGGGTTGTGGTTGGGTCAGCTGTAGCACCTTCGGTGGAATGAAGCGAAATCGAGCGGGGTGGTTTTATTCCTATTAATGGATGAAATGTGATAAAATGATCACAAATACGGATCATGACAGGGATCTTACATAAATAAATGAGTGGAGGAATGAACGTGAACGTTTTGGTAACAGGTGGTACAGGTTATATCGGCTCCCATACATGCGTCTCGTTGCTTCAGGCTGGGCATTCAGTCGTCATTGTCGACAATTTGAGCAACAGCAGCCGCGAAACGCTTGAGCAAATTGAGAGCATTACAGGTGAAGAGGTCATGTTTTATGAGAATGATGTGACCGATGAGAAGACAATGGATGAGATCTTTACTCATCATTCGTTTGATGGAGTGATTCACTTTGCTGGGTTTAAAGCCGTGGGAGAGTCTGTGAATCTACCGAGTAAATATTATCGTAACAACCTGCTGAGTACGATTGTATTGGCGGATCTCTGCTTGAAACATAATGTAGAGAAATTTGTTTTCAGTTCCTCTGCTACCGTGTATGGAGAGAACGCTTCTCCGATGGTTGAGAGTATGGAGTTGCTACCGACTACGAACCCTTACGGTGAAACGAAAGCGATGAGCGAGCGGATTCTATCTGACATCTCTAAAGCGAACCCGAATTTTCACGTATCCCTTCTCCGTTATTTCAACCCGGTAGGTGCTCACGAGAGTGGGTTGATCGGTGAATCTCCAAACGGGATTCCGAATAATTTAATGCCTTACGTCACCCAGGTGGCAAAAGGGATCAGAGAAAAGCTGAGTGTATTTGGTGACGATTACGATACGGTTGACGGTTCAGGTGTAAGGGATTATGTCCACGTAATGGATTTGGCTGAAGGGCATATTGCAGCGCTTGAACATCTTGAAGAAGGCGTGCGGGTTTATAACCTTGGGACGGGGAAAGGGACGAGTGTGCTTGAATTGGTTGAAGCCTTTGAGCAAGTGAACCAAGTGCCTGTGCCTTACGATATTGTGCAGCGTAGACCTGGTGATCTCGCCACTTGTTTTGCTGATGCATCAAAAGCAGAGAATGAATTGGGTTGGACAGCGAAAAGGGGCATTCAGGACATGTGCCGGGATGCGTGGAATTACCAAAGTCGTTCTTCTCAAGAGGCATTATCCGAAAACGAAAGATAATAAAACTCGCGGATCAGAATAGAAGGAGAGTGAAGGCTGTTACGGAACTTGCCCTGATCGGCTTGATCGTGACGCTTGTCCTGTTTTTCTTCTATTCGAGAGCGAACGAGCCGCTGCTTTTTGACGCCAGCAACCTTTTTGATCGTCACAATGAAAAATTGATAGGGCTAAAAAATCAGGGAGTTATTGGTATTCAAATCGAGGAGGTTATCTTGAATAACGGGGCAGAGATATCTGGTCTGGACCTTTACCAATGCGCGAAGAAACGACCTGTTCGTTTTCAAGATTTGGATGCATTATGTGAGAAGTCATCAATGGATCAAAAAAATTTGCCCGATGCTCAAAAACGCGCCACAATAAGGGTGAGGGCTGATTATGCTATTGAAAAATTGACCGTACATTATTCTTATTTCGGTTTTCCATTGGATGCTACACTATATATTCCTTATTAACGATATCGTTCCGTAGAGTAGGCAAAAGAGAGTTTGTGATTAATCCTCACAGGCTCTCTTTTTTATATGGTTTTATTTCTATATGTTAGATTTATTTACATAAGGTGGAATAAAATCAGACCGTTATTGTAAGAAAATATTGAAATTTCTTTTTATTTGTGCAAACATGTATATATAAGTTTTTGATTTTTCTGACAAAGGGGATGCGTTTATGGAGGATTTTTTATCAGGTATTATTGATTCAGCCAACGGAGTGTTGTGGGGGTACGTTCTCATAGCGGGACTATTAGGAATTGGCATTTATTTTACGATTGCTTCACGTTTTGTTCAGTTCCGCTTCATGGGTGAAATGATCAAAGTGTTAGGGGAAAAGCCGGAATACAAAGAGGGAGAAAAGAACATCTCTCCATTCAAATCGTTTTGTATCGGTGCTGCTACACGTATCGGGACAGGGAACCTGGCAGGTGTAGCCGTAGCGATCACGTTGGGTGGACCAGGTGCTGTATTCTGGATGTGGATTGTAGCCTTGCTTGGAGGGGCTACCGCATTGATCGAAAGTACATTAGCGCAAGTATATAAAGTACGGGATACAAAGGCGTTCCGTGGTGGACCGGCATATTACATTGAAAAAGGTTTGGGATCAAGGTGGCTCGGGATTGTCTTTGCGATTCTGATTGCTGTAACATTTGGACTTATCTTTAACTCCGTACAGGCGAATACCATTGCTTTAGCTTTTGAAAACTCCTTTGGTATGGATCGTCTTGTCGTAGGGATTATCATGACAGCTATTACAGGATTGGTTATTTTCGGTGGGGTACACAGAATTGCGAACTTGACGAGTGTGATTGTACCGATCATGGCGGTACTTTATATTGCCATCGCTCTTGTGGTTCTTGTGATGAACTTCACGCAGATTCCATCTGTCATTGGTGTTATTGTCGGTAGTGCGTTTGGATTGGAGCAGGCGTTTGGCGGAGCGATTGGTGCTGCAATTATGAACGGAGTCAAACGTGGACTCTTCTCCAACGAAGCTGGTATGGGTAGTGCACCGAACGCAGCGGCGACTTCGACGACATCACACCCTGTTAAGCAGGGACTTGTTCAATCACTAGGAGTATTCGTGGATACAATCCTGGTATGTTCGGCAACTGCCTTCATCATTTTGATGGCGCCAATCTTCCAAACGGGGGATGTATCAGGTATTGAGCTTCTTCAGAATTCATTGAACAGCCACATTGGTGGATGGTCTGGAATCTTTATTTCAGTAGCGATTTTCTTATTCGCATTCAGCTCGATTATCGGTTCTTATTATTACGGGGAAACGAACATTGAGTTCATTAAAGAGAGTCAAGCTGGTAAAATGGTCTTCCGATTCGCGACAATGGCCTTTGTGTTGATTGGATCCGTTTCAAGCTTGAGCTTAGTTTGGAAAATGGCGGACTTGTTCATGGCTCTGATGACCGTGATTAACTTGATTGCCATCGGTCTTCTAAGTAAAGTAGCCTTCAAAGTATTAAAAGATTATGAAGCGCAGCGTAAGGCAGGCAAAAATCCGGAATTCTCTCCTTCTAAACTTGGGATTGAAAATACGGAAGCCTGGGAAGATGAGTTGGAGACGAAGAAGGAAGCTGCAGGTTAAGTTTTACTTTATCAACAGGGGCTTCATTCCGCTGAGTGCGCGAATGAAGCCCCTGTTTTTTGTTTTCTTCATAAAAAGGAAGCGCTTTACTCATTGGTATCCCTTAAATTTGTCAAAAAAGTGAAAAGGCGCATTCTTCCTGTCCTCTACAAAGCGACTATGTTATCTTTGTAGAAAGGAGATCGGTGTCACTTTTTCTCCTTTTTTGTCATTCATCATGAGAGAGGTGCGCAAGTGTTAGAATATAAGATCTTTGGTGAAGATCCGTCCAAAGAATATGTTGTATTGCTACATGGCATCGGAGGGAGTGCTAGTGTCTTTTTCCCTCAAATAAAAGGTTATAAAGAGCATTTCAACGTGATTGTAGTTCACCTTCGTGGGCACAAGAATTCACCTAGTGTATACGAGGTCGATGACTTTTCATTCAAGCGTGCAGCTCGGGATGTCATTGATGTTTTGGATGAGATAGGACTCGAGAAAGCTCATTTCGTCGGGATATCACTTGGGTCTGTTCTAATCCATCAAGTGATGGCTTTAGAGCCCGGGCGTGTGCAGAGTGCTGTCTTAGGTGGGGCGATTACCAAAATGAGTCCCGTTGCGAAGTCATTCTTCTTCATTGGAAGAATGGTGAAGAACTTCACACCGCACATTTGGTTATACGCCCTCTTCGCGAAAATTCTTATGCCGCGGAAGAACCACACCGAATCGAGAAATGCTTTCATCAAAGAGGCATCACGAATGAAAAGGGAAGAGTTTCTGGGCTGGTATGAAATTGCCCACAATGTAAGGGAGACATTCGAGAATGTTCCGGCTCTTACAGCTGATATCCCTAAGCTTTATATAATGGGAAGCGGAGATCATATGTTCAAGCGGGATGTGGTCCGAGATATTCGAAACGTTCCTCATGCGTATTTGAAGATTGTTTCTGATGCTGGTCACGTTGTCAACTTGGATGATTCCGACACGTTCAACGAGCATTCTATGGCGTTTATGCGTCAGAAAGAGGACGATGGAAAGAAGTACTGGTCGCAAGATCGTGCTCTGCAGAAGTCCTGATGATAGAATGTCTTCTCAACAAGACAAAAAGCCAGACTCGTTCAGAGTGCTGGCTTTTTGTTTTAGGTCAGATTTCTTTACGGTAAAGGGGGAGGCTGCAGCATCGGAACGATCCACCGGATTTTATGATCTCACTGAAATCGATCTCAATGACGTGGAAGCCTTTTTCTCTAAGTTTTTGATTCACCCTTTTATTCTGTTCAAGACTGATGATTTTGCGATTTCCTATAGAGAGTACATTAGGGCCGAGGGTGAAGTACTCCTCTTCTGTAACCTCGATCGTTGTGAACTTTCCTTTGATGCGCTGGACGTCCTCTTCATGAAAAGCGGGAGGATAAACGATGGCAGTTGATTCATCTAATACGTTAAAGGCACAGTCCAAGTGAAGGACTCCTTCTTTCAACTTGACCTCTTCTACGTTAAACTCTTCAACACGCTTTTTTAATTCCTCGATTGCTGCTTTCGTAGTGCGCCCGCTCCTGCCCACCCAGACGGTCGATCCGTCCATCACGACATCGCCGCCTTCGATGGTTCCATGTGTCAATTCTTCGAAAGGAACAGTGTGGAGGGTGGCCCAATCTTTCAATAATGCAGGTTCCTTTTTTCTGAGTGGTTCATCCATTACGCCTAAGTACAGGTGGTTGCCAATGGTGAATCCGATATCGCGCGTGAATACTTGCTCATTGAGTTCGGGATCGGATGAGAGCTCGATTACTTCTATATGATGCTCTCTCATAATCCGGATAAAGGACTGGTGCTGTTCTGTCGCCAACGCTTGATCGATATTGGCTTTCTTAAAATGTTTTTGGGTTTCATTCATGATGCTTTCAATCCTCATATAAGTAGGTGGAGCGACGATCACACTCTTTAATGGCTGGAACTCGGTTGTGCAACCGATGGTTCTGCGCTTCATTGCATCTTCCACGGATGAAACCCCCTGGTCAAAATTTTAAAGAAGAATAATAAACTACTATTCCCTCATTATACGAAAAATAAACACAGAATCTTTACCTAATTTTCAAAAAATAATATAGAAAATATTGAAATGGTTCTGATATACTAGATTTAGTTGATTTTTTTCATATTTATCTCTTGATAAAGGGGAAAAAGGTCAAATACATAAGCGGAGAGGGAGAATGACATGAGTAAAACAAACAAAGTTGTCGCGTCTTTAGCTGCGATGGCTGCCGTATCAGCTACGATGGCACCAGCGGCGTCGGCGGATGCGAAAGATTTCAGTGATGTATCGGATCGTTATGTGGACGCAGTAAACTTTTTGTTGGATCAAGAAGCGACGAATGGTTATTCAGAAACTCAGTTCGGAACTCAAATGTCTATCAAACGTGTGGACGCAGCCGTTCTACTGGCTAATGTACTAGGTTTGGACAAAGAGATGGCAGAGGATGCTGGATTCACAGATGTCCCTGAACGTGCACAAGGTGCTGTGAATGCGCTTAAGACAGCAGGCATTACAAATGGTAAATCTGAAACTCAATTCGGAGCGTCGGATGAGATCACTCGTGGAGAGCTTGCGGTTTGGATCCAAAAAGGCTTTGGTTTGAAAGGTGTCGAGCAACTTCCATTCACGGATGTATCTGACCGTTATGAAGATGCGGTTGAAGCATTGTTGTCGAACGAAGTGACAAACGGGGTATCTGAAGACCAGTTTGGCACAGAAGCTACGGCTAAACGTGGCGACTATGCGATTTTCCTACAGAAGGCATATGAAATGATGGATGAGCAGGATGGAAAGTTCGAACTTTCTCTCATGCATACGAATGATACACATGGTCACATCGAGAATATCGCACAGAAGAAAACAGCGATCGATGCGTACCGTGACTACCATCCTGAAGCGCTCCTTCTTGATGCAGGAGATGTCTTCTCCGGAACCCTTTACTTCCAAGAGTTCCTCGGACAGGCTGATCTTGAGTTCATGAACGAGCTTGGTTACGATGCGATGACATTCGGTAACCACGAATTCGACCTTGGTAAGAGTGAGAATGGTCACCAGGCGTTGGCAGACTTTGTACAGAACGCAGAGTTCCCATTTGTTGCAGCGAACGTAGACTTCTCAGGTGATGAACTATTTGACGCGATGGATAATGGCGATGAAATTGCCTCCATGCCGGAAGACGGGGAAATTTACGGTGGAATCGTGACAGAGGTAAATGGCGAGAAGGTCGGAATCTTTGGTCTTTCTACGGTTGAAACGCCGGATATCTCAAGCCCAGTTGATATCGCATTTGAAGATTATATTGCAGAAGCTGAAAAGATGGTTCAATCCTTCCAAGACCAAGGCATTAATAAAGTTGTAGCTCTTACGCACCTTGGCTACAACGACAACGCCGATTATGATAACGATGTAACGCTAGCTGAAGAAGTAGAGGGCATTGACATCATCGTCGGAGGTCACTCCCATACGGAATTGACTCCAAATGTCGTTGGAGATGAAGAGCCTACTATTCTTGTGCAGACAGGTGAGTATAGCGACAATCTGGGTACACTTGAAGTTGAATTCGACGAGAATGGTGTAGTCAAAGGGTATGCTGGAGAATTAATCGCGCTTGAAGGATTAGAAGAAGATGCAGATTTTGCAACGAAACTTCAGCCTTACACAGAGCAAGTGGAAGCCATTAAGAATGAAGAAGTCGGGGTATCCTCTGAGGTCGCTCTGAATGGTGAGCGTGCGGATGTTCGTACAGGTGAAACGAACCTTGGAAACTTGATTGCGGACGGAATGCTTGCCAAAGCGAAGAGCATCAACCCGGATACGGATATTGCTGTAACTAATGGTGGTGGAATCCGTGCTTCAATCGATGAAGGTCCGATCACACTTGGTGAAGTATTGACGGTCATGCCTTTCGGAAACTCTCTTGGAATCATGACGTTAACGGGCTCTGAAATCGAAGAAGCGCTTGAGCACAGTGTCTCAATGGCTCCAGAAGCATCAGGTGCCTTCCTTCACGTAGCGGGTATGAAATTCGAATACGACAGCAGCCAGCCAGCTGGTGAGCGTATCGTCAATGTTCAAGTAGAGACAGAAGACGGATTCGTCGCTCTTGAAGGAGACGAAGAGTATCACGTAGCAAGTAACTTATTTACCATCCAAGGTGGAGACGGTTATACGACGTTTGAAAAAGCGTATGAGGAAAACCGTGTCAGTGAGCCTGGATTCATGGACTACGAAATCTTCGTGGAGTACCTTGAGTCTCAAGGTGAAACGGTATCTCCAGAAACAGAAGGCCGTATCACAGACGTAGCCGAATAATTTTTTACTGATTAAAAGGGTGACTCCATTCGGGGTCACCCTTTTTTTATAATCACTTATTTCGTGTTTGCTCCTGGTCCTTGTACAGGACGGTTTTTATTTGTACGTTTGCCGGTGTCGTTTTCGTGAGGGATGCTCTCAGTTGGTGTGTTGTTGCTGGTCAGAGCAGCATCGCGCTGTGCTTTCCGTTTCGTCATGATTTTCACCTTCCTTTTTACGAGTTCTTATTAGCTTGCTTTGTTTTGTGCCATCCATTCATCACTCGACATGAGTAGGAGACTTGAGGTGGTCTTTATACTCATCTACAAAAAGACTCCCCGTACTGTTGATTACTGCATAAAACACGTCTTGGACGTTGACGTTTCTTCGTTTACATTGTTCGATGATCCATTCCTTGGAATAGGTCTCATTCAAATTCTTCTCAATGATTTCCCCGTCCATAATCAGTTCCCGCGGCATGCTTTCTTCTTTCAGGGGAACACCATGATCTTTTTTAGTCAGTGCCTGATGGATGTTTTTCTTTTTGATCGAGAGCTGTCCGCTCACTTCCAGCATGACGTGTTCCAGTTCGTTGTAATCAAAGACCCCAGCTTCTCTTAGCTGTTGATTCAAGTCATCGAGGGAGAAGCTGATTTTTTTCATATTGTGTTCAAGAACTTTCCCGTTTTCAATCAACACGCTCGGTCTTCCGGATACCCACTTTCTTACTGTGCGACTTTTGGAGCAAAGAATGAGGAATAAGTAAAATAGTAGGACAATGGTTAAGAACGAAATGAAGATCTGCATGAAAGGGATAGCCGAATCAAAGGCCATGTTTGCGATAATGGATCCGATTGTGATGGATAGGGCGAAGCTGTAGTGGGTTTTATGGGCGTTGATGTGCTTACCGATCATAAGTGTGACAATCATAAGAATGATGAAGCTTGCAGCTGTTCTAAGTACCGGAAATAGAAATGTTTCGATCGTCCCCACCCCTTTTTTCTTCTAGTATGCGCGGGTCTCGTAAAACAAATCACAGAATCGTGTGATTCAGTCATTGCTTGTTCAAAGCTGGGGAGATTGGTACGATAGTTGAAAATGATGGTGAAAATGAGGGACAAAAAATATGCCTAGACAATCGAAGCGACAACTAATTTTAGAAGCTGCAGCGAAAATCGTGAAAGAGCAGGGGAGCGATGCGCTGACGCTGGATGCCGTTGCCAAGCGTGCTGAAGTAAGCAAGGGTGGCCTGTTGTATCACTTTTCTTCCAAGGAGGCACTCGTCAAAGGTCTCGTTCAGCATATGAACGAAGTCTACCGTGACAACGTGGAATCGTTGGTTCAGGCTGATCGAGAAGAAAAAGGGAAATGGGCTCGTTCGTTTATCAACGTCATGCATGATAAAGGGGTAGAAAACCGGACGATTTCTTCCGGTATGCTCGCTGCACAAGGGATAAACCCTGATTTATTGAAGCCGCTGCAGGATACGTATGCCGAGTGGCAGCAGCAGATCGAGAACGATGGCATCGAAGAAGTAGACGCCACGATTCTGCGATTGGCTGTAGATGGATTGTGGCTCTCTGAGATTTTTGGGCTCGGTACTCTCCCAGATTCACTAAGGTCACAGGTGTTAGAACGCTTAAAAGAAAAAACTTATACCGAATGATCCAGCTCCTTTGAAGGGAGCTTTTTTTTATGCCAAAAATTTCACCCCGAAACTGGTGTTGAAACTAAACCGACCAGATGGTATAGTTTCAACTAGTTCAAAACATTCGAGGAGGAATTCGGTATGAATAAAGTATTGTTAACGGCAGCTGTAACTGGTGCAGGGGATACGTTGAAG
The DNA here is from genome assembly GCF_020171725.1 of Halobacillus litoralis. GTDB lineage: Bacteria > Bacillota > Bacilli > Bacillales > Halobacillaceae > Halobacillus > Halobacillus litoralis_F. Next base: position 138,980 of record NZ_JAIVAJ010000006.1, read on the forward strand.
AAAAACCCTAATGTACCTGTCACACCAAAGGAAATTGCGGATTCGGCGATTGAGTCAGCAAAGGCAGGAGCAACGGTCGCTCACGTCCATGCCCGTGATCCCGAAACAGGTGGCATCAGCCACAATGTAGACCATTATCGTGAAATTGTAGATCGGATCCGTGAGTCTGAAACAGATGTCATCATCAACATCACGGCAGGCGGAGGAGGCGACTTTATTCCAAGCTTGGATACGCCGGCAGCTGGTGGAAACGGTACGGACATTCAATCACCAGCGGAGCGTCACAAGCCTGTAGGAGAACTTTTACCAGAAATGTGCACCCTAGATTGTGGAAGTACGAACTTCGGCAACATGATTTACATGAGCCCTACAGACTGGCTTCGTGATCAAGCGAAATTGATTCAGGATAGTGGCGTAAAGCCTGAGCTGGAGTGCTTCGATACCGGCCATATCCGTTTTGCGAATCAGCTTGTGAAGGAAGGGCTTGTAGATGGAGATCCAATGTATCAATTCTGTCTCGGGATTCCATGGGGAGCTGAAGCAGATGCGGAGACGATGCAGTATATGAAAGGTCGTATCCCTGAACATGCAAGCTGGTCCGCATTCGGAATCGGGCGTATGCAGATGCCAATGGCGTCTCAAGCAGCGATGCTCGGTGGAAATATCCGTGTAGGGCTTGAGGACAACATTTATCTATCGAAAGGTGTCCCTGCGACGAATGAACAGCTGGTGGATAAAGCGGTCACGATGTTGAACGGTATTGATATGGAGCCGATGACACCAGCTGAAGCGCGTGATCTATACAACCTTCGAAAAGGAGGAAGATCCTAATGCCAAATCAAAAGGTAGCCGTTGTCGGCACAGGTGTGATCGGAAACGGATGGATTGCTCGTATGCTGAGCAAGGGATATGACGTTATAGCAACAGACCCTGCAGAAGGGGCAGAAAGACGGATGCGTGAAGCGGTCGATCATGCGTGGCCTTATGTCAGTCAGCTTGGCGTGGCAGACGATGCATCTAAAGAGCGTTTGTTTTTTGTAGAGAGTATTGAAGACGCGGTCAAAGAAGCGGACTATATCCAGGAAAATGTACCGGAGCGGGAAGATTTGAAGCAGGCGGTTCTCCTGGAGATTGACCGTCACGCAAAGGCTGATGCTCTGATCGGATCCAGTACGTCAGGCATTATGCCGTCAGAGCTCCAAGTGAATCTTAGACACCCTGAGCGCTTTGTCGTCGCGCACCCGTTCCATCCGGTTTACATTTTACCGCTTGTCGAAGTCGTTGGAGGAAACAAAACGACGCAGGAAAATATAGAGAAGGCACAGAACTTCTATGAGAGCATCGGCATGAGTGTTCTCATTGTGCGTAATGAGATTGAGGGACATATCGCGGACAGACTTCTTGAAGCGATTTGGCGGGAGTCTCTTCACATTGTGAATGAAGGCATTGCAACGACAGAAGAAGTCGACAAAGCCTTTACTCATGGTGCAGGACTTCGCTACGCACAATACGGTCCATTCCTTACGTTCCATCTAGCTGGTGGAGAGGGCGGCATGCGTCATATGCTGAAGCAGTTCGGCCCTGCCTTGAAGAAGCCGTGGACGAAGCTCGAAGCTCCTGAGCTGACGGATGAGCTTTATCACAATGTAGTGGAAGGCTGCGAACAGCAGTCTAACGGGATGACGATGTCCGAGCTGGATCAGAACCGGAATGAGTTTCTTGTGAAGCTGTATGATTTGGTTCAAGAGTACTGGCCTCAGGAATCGCAGAAAACGAAGGTATAAGGAGGAGTCCAGGTGAGTTTTTCATATGAAGAGATTGTCCCAAAAGAATGGGTGGATTACAACGGTCACATGAATGATGCGGAGTATAACCGCGCCTTTAGTTTAGCTACAGATGCGTTTATCGACTATATCGGCCTTGATGAAAAAGCCCGTGATCACTATCAATATACGATTTTCACGCTGGAGACGCACACATGCTACTTGAAAGAAATGCATGAAGGCGGATTTTTCACTATTCAGGCAAGAGTACTGAAGTATGATGCGAAACGCGTGCATCTGTTTCTAACTATGCTGAATGAAAAGGATGAGCTTGTTTCTACACAGGAAGAAATGCTGATGGGAATCGATCAGAAGGAAGGTCGACCTGCACCATTTCCGAAGGCAGTAGAAGAAAAGCTTGAGGAGATTTTTGAGCAGACGAAGGATCAGGAACAACCGAAACAAGTTGGAAGACAGATTGGATTTTAGATAAAACAAAGCCCTGAAGACGAAAGTGTCTTCAGGGCTTTGTTATGGTAAATAGCAAACCATTTAACGTCACGCTCTTAGATCGTTCTCGATTTGTTCGAGACTTCGTCCTTTTGTTTCGGGTACGTATTTCAGAACGAAAAGGAATGCGAGCACGCCGATGATGGCGAAAATGACAAAGACCATAGCGGTTCCTATCGCTCCGAGTAAAATCGGGAAGAATAACGAAACCACTAAATTGGATGCGGATAACAGCAAGGTCGTGAAGCCTGTTGCCGCTCCTCTTGCTTTAAGAGGGAAGAGCTCAGGCAGCATCACCCATACGACGGGTCCCCACGTAGCGGAGAAGAAGATGATGAACAACCCGAGAAAGACCACGGTCAGCCACGCGATACTCGTTGTCAGTTCAAATGTGAATAGAATGGTTGAAAGCACAACTAAGCTGAGTGTCATCCCGACATTTCCGATCAGCAGTAATTTTTTTCGACCGATCTTATCAATGGTAGCAATGGCGACTAAGGTCATCAGGACGTTTAGGACCCCGATACCTAGAGTTCCGAGAATCGAGGCAGAATTTCCGAGCCCCGCCTCTGTAAAAATAGTCGGAGCGTAATAGATCACGGCGTTGATTCCGATAAACTGTTGGAAAATCGCAATGCCGCTTCCGACGATCAGCATAGGACGGACCCATTTGGCAGTCAGCACCTCCCACGTGCTTTCCTTCTGCGCTTCGATCTTTTTCATCTGTTCGATTTCACCGTCGATATCTTTCTTATCACGCGTCAAGCCCATGACTTTGCGGGCTTCTTTTTCACGGTTCTGCTTGAGCAGCCATTTGGGACTTTCCGGCATGAACAAGACACCGACCATGAGAATCAATGCAGGTGCTGCTGCAAGTCCCAGCATCCAGCGCCATCCTTCAATCGGTGTGAAGGCATAGTTGACGAGATACGCAAGCACGATCCCGATCGTAATCATCAATTGGTTCAAAGAAGAAAGCGCTCCGCGTTGTTCCGTTGGCGCCATCTCAGATAAGTACACGGGCACAATGGCTGTGGAACCCCCTACGCCAAGTCCCAGAATGACTCGTCCTATGACGAGTGTCGTGACGTTTGGTGCGAAAGCAAGAATGAGAGAGCCTGCGATATAGATTAAAGCAATGACAAATACGACGCGTCTCCGTCCGAAACGGTCGGATACATAGCCGCTCATCCCTGCTCCGACAATGGCTCCGACGAGAAGGGAACTGACGACGAGCCCTTCGAGAAAGTCGGTAAGCGGAATATCAGCTGTTATAAATAAGAGGGCACCCGATATGACGCCTGTGTCATACCCGTATAGTAATCCTCCTAACGCTCCAAAGAAAAAAATCCAACCTTTACTTAAATTTCGATTCATAGCAAGACCACCCTTCCAGAAAACTCCATATGCATGTTCATTCCACCAAATGTCAAAAAGGAAACGTCGGAATTCCTTTCTGGATTTTATACCTGTGGAAGAATGGGGTGAATCGGACCTTCGTTTACTTGTCAACAGTGTACAAAAGCGGGTAAAGTGGAATGCGGAAGGAGATGAAAGAGTTGAAAGAGATCGATTCAAGGTTCAAAATCGCCAACCGTGAAGCGTTGATTGGTGTTGCGCTTGCCATCTTCAATTTCGGCTGGTGGTTTTTCTTTGCCTACGGGCTCGGTGATGCGAAGCCTGAGGAATACTCGTACGTTTTCGGGTTTCCAGCCTGGTTCTTTTATAGCTGCATTGCCGGATTCGTTGTGATGGCGGTGCTTGTCATAGTCGTCGTCAAGTTTTGGTTTGTTGAAGTGTCGTTTGATGAGGAGGAAGAGTCATGAATGCTGTCATTTGGTCTTTATTTATTTTTCTTAGCATCATCTTCCTCATCGGCTTTTTGTCGAGCCGGTCGCTGAATAAGGCACCGGAGGATTCCTTTTTACAAGAGTACTTTCTTGGAGGAAGACGGCTTGGGGGCTTCATTCTAGCTATGACGATGATGGCTACATACGGAAGTGCTTCAAGCTTCATCGGGGGTCCTGGTGCCGCTTATACAGAGGGGCTTGGGTGGGTGCTCTTATCCATGTCTCAAGTCGTGACCGGATATTTCGTACTCATGATTCTCGGGAAAAAATTCGCGATCATGGCGAGGCGCTACAAGGCGATTACGCTGATTGATTTTCTTAAAGGAAGGTATGAGAGCAAGGCCGTCGTCTTGATTGCGGCTTTCAGTATCATTGTGTTTCTATTCTCTGCCATGGCTGCCCAGTGGGTGGGCGGTGCGCGGTTGATTGAATCGTTAACCGGCTTGAACTATACGACAGCACTGTTCATTTTTGCTGTCTCGGTCCTTGTTTATGTCATCATCGGCGGCTTCCGCGCGGTTGCCCTTACAGATACGGTGCAGGGGGTTGTGATGGTGACGGGAACACTGCTGTTATTGATTGCGACCATTGCTGCAGGTGGCGGGATTGAAAACATCATGACAGACCTCCGTACAGAGAACCCTAATCTCGTCACGCCATTTGGTGCAGAAGGAACGCTCACGCCGTCTTATGTATCGTCTTTCTGGATCTTAGTCGGAGTTGCGGTCGTCGGTCTGCCTCAGGTAACCGTTCGGGCGATGTCCTACAAAAGCTCGCGAGCGATGCACCGGGCGCTGATCATTGGGACCATTGTTGTCGGCTTCGTCATGCTGAATATGCACTTGATCGGTGTATTCGCACGCCCGATTTTGCCTGGTATCGAAGTTGGGGATAAAGTGATGCCGCTGATTGCCCAGGAAGTGCTGCCGCCGTGGCTTGCCGGTTTTGTGCTCGCCGCTCCGATGGCAGCCATCATGTCGACCGTGGACTCCCTTCTACTATTAGTTAGTTCGGCCGTGGTGAAAGATGTGTACATTAACTACATGAATCCGAACGCTTCGAATACAACGGTGAAAAAATGGAGCTTTACCGTGACGGGGGTGCTTGGAATCCTTGTTTTTCTTATGGCACTCAACCCTCCTGATCTCTTGATTTGGCTGAACTTATTTGCCTTCGGAGGACTTGAGGCGACATTCATCTGGCCGGTTGTCCTTGGGTTGTACTGGAAGCGGGGCAATAAGTATGGGGCTCTTGCCTCCATGGTCGTCGGAATTACGTCTTACATTGTCGTCGACCAATTTTTCCCGAGTGTATTCGGGGTTCACAATGTCGTTCTGCCGATTGTGTTGTCCTTGGCTGCCTATGTTATAGGAAGTCTTGCAAAATCGCCTTCGCATAATTCTTTAGCTGCTCATCCACATTAATGAAAAAGGAGGGATGACGTTATGCCGAAGGGTTCAGAGAATGTCCATGTAGAAGCTACACCTCACAGAGACGGAAGAAGAGATCGTGTCATCAATGATGATACGGGGAAAGAGATGGGTGTCGTCGACCCGAAACCGGAAAAGATTGAGCTTGAACCAGATGAGGATATGAAAGCTTTCAAGAAGAATATGGAGAAATACTAACCAAAAGGGACTCATTAAGAGTCCCTTTTTCAGAGTGTCAAGAAAACCTTATCGGTTCCTTTAAAGCTTGAAGGGCGGTGTTGGCGAAACAACTCGCTTTCCATGGGCTACGCTTGAGTCTCCTCGCTCCCTTCGGTCGCTGTGGGGCCAAATCTGTACTCTGCTCCCATAGGAGTCTCGCTGTTTCGCCAACACCTTTATATAAAGGAAGCGGAACCTCTGAAGCTATCAACTGGAAAAGTCGATGGTTGTAGGGGATATAACGGCCTGGTTTCCATTTCCCGGCCTGGTTCTGTTCCTGCTGCTTTCCCCTTGTCCATCCCCATTTGTAACAGAACAAACCGTCATCCTTTTGAGGCAGTCTCCAAAAGGGACTTATGCCCTCCTTTCTTAGCCTCCTGAAATGTAGAGTTGTTCCTCTACACTCTTTTACACATCTTCTCATACAGTACAACGAGGAGTGTGAAGGATGAAGAATGATTACCTCGAATTATTAGCTCTATTTGGGATCGGTGGCGCGCATCCGGGTGGGCTTCCATTGACGAAGAAAGTTTTCGAAACGGTATCATTGACGGATGTTCAGGATGTCTTGGAAATTGGGTGTGGTACCGGGCAGACTTCCGCTTATCTTGTGGAACAATACAGCTGGAATGTGACGGGGGTGGACCGACACCCTTTGATGATTCAAAAAGCCCGACACCGTTTATCAGGTGTCGCCTTTTGTGAAGGAAATGCGGAGAATTTGGACTTCTCTGATGGACAGTTCGATCTCGTCTTGTCCGAATCTGTTCTTTCTTTTACAAGTGTACGTGAATCGCTGCCGGAAGCTGCGCGTGTTTTAAAAGAGAAGGGAACGATGATTGCGATTGAAATGACGGCTGAGCGGGATCTCGATGACCATTGGACATCTGTGATTGATGATCTTTATGGAATCAATCATGTTTTACAGGAAGTGGAATGGAAAGAGAAGCTTTTGGAAGCGGGATTCTCCTCAGTTGATGTTGTTTACACACCTGACAGCTTGGAAGAAACGCCTGTGATCGACCTTCAGCCTTCGGAAGTCATTGAAGAGAAGTGGTACGACTTGTGGGATCAACATGCCGCTTTGACGGCGCAAGCGGATTTGCCACTGAAATATCGCGTCTATGTATGCACAAAATGAAAAGCGCCCCGTCAAGTGGGGCGCTTTTCCAATTTAATTAGTTAAACCAGCTTGCACCGACAATGACCAACAGGATGAAAAGCACTACGATCAATACAAACGTGCTTCCACCGCCATAGCCACCGCCATAGCCGCCTCCGTATCCACAACCCATGAGAACCTCTCCTTTCCTCTTTTCTATATTCTATGATGATTTTCACTTATTGGTTGGTCACTCGTCTAGTTTTACCAGAAAAAGGCGGATGCAAGTGCAATGCCTGTAACGGCGCCTAGAGCGAATGGAATTCCAAAACCACCGTAAAAGTATCCATATCCACCTGGACCTCTTGATGGACGGATCCAGACGTAGTTGCGGTCTACTCGTGTCACTCTTCCGTAGTGTACGCGTCCTTCGTGGGTGAGGCGTACATCTTTACCGATATAACGACAACAGCGATCGTACATGTTAAACATGGGAAAACCTCCTTTTCATTTACTAATCAATTTCCCTCCTACATACCATAGAGTATGAAGGTTCACCTTTGTTTGTTTAGACGCCAGTCCGTTTTCCACGAATAACTAGAGAGGGAGAGAACAAATGCCCGTTATCGATACAAGAAAGCCCTTGAAGGAGTTTATTGAGAAATGTAGAAAGTCGCCTTTTCAATCCACAAATAAGCTTCAGCGTGACATCCTTTGTGACCCGTCCAGACACCCTTTCTCGGATCGAAGTTCAGATGAGCTGCACGATCTGTTGATGATGTACGGTCTCTTCCACTCTGATCAATGGAGGAAGACGGAGAAGCTGTTGGAAGAATGGGAGACGAAGAAACTATTTAAGCAGATTCATAAAGAATATATACGGCTGCAGAAAGAGTGGGAGGGTCCAGATGCACCGCTCTACCTATATCCCATCCATCAGTCATTTATGGGAGAACGTGATAATCGTGGTGGCGTCGCCTTTCAGGAAGGGTTCTACCTTTTCTACAGCAAGCCTGGCAAAGAAGGGGACTGGCGGTCTATTCTTGCGCACGAGTATCACCATGTCTGCCGGTTGAACGAGAAGAAAGTCCATTTGGATAAAGTCCCTCTGAAAGAGTCTGTCATTATTGAAGGACTCGCAGAATATGCCGTCTTCGACCAGTATGGTCCGGACTATACGGCAGATTGGGTCGACCACCATACTGATGAAGAACTGTCGTCCATTTGGGAGAAACGGTTCAAACCTGAACTGGAGCTGAGTGGGCAGGTCAATCATGGAGATTACTTATACGGGAACAAAAGGAAGAAGCTGCCGAAGTGGATCGGGTATGAGCTGGGCTACCGGATTGTGAAGAGCTACCATGATCGTCACCCTGATGAAACGATTCGATCGATGACGAAAAGAAATGCAGAACAGATTATAAAAGGGTCTTCTTTTTCAATCTGATCCTTTCAAGACTAAGCCACACGAGACTCGGTTCGTGTGGTTTTTTTGTGTTTTGCAGCAGGGAGAAATTGTATAAGGAAAAATGATTGACGTGGCCCGTCTATAACTAATAAAATTCCCCGAGGAAATTTAAAAGAAAGACGAGGATCCATGATGATCTACCGCTTATCCGTCTATATTCTCGGCATGTTTGTAAACTTCTTTGGTGTGGCCTTATTGATTAAAGCAACGCTTGGAGCCGGTTTCTGGACGGCATTGTTCGTTGGTTTGTCTGACCGGTTAGGTTTAACAGTCGGCATTTGGTATGCGATGTTTCAGTTGTTATTTATTTTTGTAAACGGATGGTTGATGAAGCAGGCACCTGAAATCAAAGCCCTTCTTCCGCTTGTCCTTGAAAGTATAATTTTGGACTTCTGGGTGGAAGTGGTGTTTGGCAATGTCTCCTTTGCCTCGGCTCCATTTGCTGTCCAGTTGGCGATGTTAGTTACAGGAGTGTCCTTCAGTGCGCTCGGCGTCGCGATCTATATTCTGCCACAGCTGCCACGTGCCCCGGTAGATCAACTTTTCTTAGCGGTATCCGGCAAATTTAAGTTAAGCCTGCGGGTCAGTCAGACGCTGATTGCTCTCTCGACATCGACGTCTGCTCTTCTTATAGGTGGACCTGTGGGTCTAGGAACGGTACTAGGCGTTCTGTTCGCCGGACCGATGATTCAATATTTCTATGTGAAAGGCTATCCGCTGTTCTACATGTATCACCCAGCCTATAAAGAGCGCATGACTCCAACTCTATAAACAGCGGAATGAAAGTGAGGGATTGAAAATGGGCTATCGTCTATTGATCTATATATTTGGTATGTTTGTAAACTTCTTTGGGGTCGCGCTTATTATTAATGCGACACTTGGAGCTGGATTCTGGACGGCCTTATTCGTCGGCATGTCTGATTTGTTCGGTTTCACCGTAGGGGTCTGGTATGCCGCAGCTCAGCTGTTCTTTATTTTCGTGAACGGCTGGCTGATGAAAAAAGTACCGGAATGGAGAGCGCTGCTGCCTCTTGTCCTTGAGAGTCTGATCTTGGACTTCTGGCTGGAAGTGGTGTTCCGGAATCTCGACATGACGGCGGCTCCATTTGCAGGACAGTTGATTATGTTGTTCTCAGGTGTTGCCTTTACCGCGCTTGGTGTGTCTATTTATATTTTACCTGAGCTGCCACGTGCTCCCGTTGACCAGCTGTTCCTCGTAGTCGCGGAGAAATTCAATTTGAGCCTAGGAGTCAGTCAGACCTTGATTGCGGTCACGATGTCTTCGATGGCCATCCTGATCGGAGGGCCAGTCGGAATCGGTACGTTGGCTGCGGTGCTGTTCCTCGGGACGTTCATCCAATTTTTCTATGGATACACGTACCCGCTTTATTATCAGATTCATCCGCAATATAAACAGCGGATCGAGCTCAGCTCATAGCCTGCCTCTACATGGCGGGCTTTCTTTTATTGAGAAATGGTTGGGGTAAAGCTACTCGCGCAGGTTTGCGTGAACAATTTCAGTGAAAAGAGTTGTGACAGAGACGCTCAGGGCAGTTATGAGATTGGGTGGAGTGTGGATGGTTGTCATCGTTCTGCTCTCGACGTTTTCGGGCAGAGTATGTGAACTTTTTTTCAAGTATCCCTATCGACCCTGCGCTAGATGCTATATAATAGTCGGAAAGCGAACTCGAAAGGTGGATATCATGAATACAAAACATAGAGCACGTCTGCTTGTCAGCTGTGTGGACCAGCCTGGAATCGTTTCCGCAATTTCCACGTTCTTATTTGAAAATGGGGCGAACATTGTGGAATCGAATCAATATACAACCAACCCAACGGAAGGTCGTTTCTTCCTGCGTCTCGTAATCGAGGGCGAGGCGTTGGAGCAGAAAGAAGAGGAGCTGAAGACAGCATTCCAGCCCGTGGCCGATCAATTCCAAATGACGTGGAAATGGTCGTTCCTCCACAACAAGAAGCGGACCGCCATTTTTGCTTCAAAGGATGTCACGTGCCTGCGTGAACTGTTATACCAGTGGGAAGGCGGTAACTTGGATACGGACATTCCGCTTGTCATCAGTAACCATGAAGCGGGCAGAGAGATTGTTGAATCATTCGGAATCCCTTATTACTATATTCCTGCCAACAAAGACATCCGTAAAGAGGTGGAAGCGAAGCAGCTTGAGCTCCTTCAGGAATACGAGATTGACTTAATCGTCCTGGCTCGCTATATGCAGATTCTCACACCGGAATTTGTAGCGGAGTACCCAGCTGAAATCATCAATATCCACCATTCTTTCCTCCCTGCGTTTATCGGAGCCAATCCCCATAAGAAAGCACATGAACGAGGCGTGAAGCTGATTGGAGCTACATCGCATTACGTCACGGATGACCTGGATGAAGGTCCGATCATTGAACAGGACGTCGGACGTGTGGACCACCGCGACCAAGTGGAAGACTTGAAAAAGCAGGGAAGTCTCATTGAGCGTACTGTCTTGTACCGGGGTGTGAAGTGGCATCTTGAAGACCGTGTCATCGTGCACGACAATAAAACGATTGTATTCAACTAAGGACTCGTCATTTGACGGGTCTTTTTTTATGCTTCCGGTCAAGGTTGAAAGGCGTTAAATAAGGGGATGGTAAAACGAGAGGTGATGACATGAGCACGAGATGGATTTTCGGAAATCAACTTTGTATGGATCTGCCTGTTCTTAAGGAAGCGGATCGTGAGAAGGATGTCATTCTCATGGTCGAAGCGGACTCCAGAACCTTGTGGCAGTCTTATCATAAACAGAAGCTCGTCCTTATTTTTTCGAGTATGCGTCATTTTGCGGAAGAGTTAACCGATAAAGGATTCACGGTGGATTACAGAAAAGCGGAATCGTTTCGTGACGGATGGGAGGCGCATCGTCAAGCCTACGATCCAACAGACGTTCACATAACAAAGGTGACGGACGACCGCATGCGACGGGCGATTGCGAAATGGGAGAAAGGTCTATCTGATGACGTGACGGTTCATTACGAAGACGAACGTCCGTTGTTTTTACTCTCAGCGGAAGAGGTTAAGGAGCGTCTTCCTGGTGATGGTCCGTGGCAGGCGGATGGTTTCTACCGTAACTTGAGACATGACTTGGGCATTCTGATGGATGGAGAGCGTCCTATTGGTGGAAAGTGGTCGTATGATCAGGAGAATCGAAAGCCTGCGAAAAGCGGTGTTGATTTTCCTAAGAAGCGGACATTTCGTCCAGACGAGATAACGGAAGAGGTCATCGAAGAAGTGAAGGAAACGTACAGCGATCATCCTGGAGATTTGGATGACTTCATCTGGCCGGTAAAAAGGGAAGAAGCGTTAAAAGCGCTCAACCAATTCATTTCGGATCGACTTCCGACATTCGGTACGTATCAGGACGCCATGCTGATAGGCGATCCATATATGTCTCACTCCCTGTTATCGTCCGCCATCAATATCGGATTGCTGAAGCCGATGGAAGTCATCGAAAAAGCGGAAGCGGCCTATGAAAAAGGGGACGCTCCGCTCAATGCGGTGGAAGGCTTCATCCGTCAAATTGTCGGCTGGCGGGAGTATATGCGCGGGATCTATTTGAAAAAGATGCCCGCGTATAAGAATGTTAATGTGTTCAACCACAAGCGTGATTTACCGGCCTTCTTTTACACAGGTGAAACGAATATGAAGTGCATGGAGCAGTCGATCAAGCCTGTGATCGAGAGGGGATACAGTCACCATATCCAGCGATTGATGGTTATCGGAAACTTTGCAAATTTATTTGGCATCTCGCCTCAGCAGACGTCTGATTGGTTCAATGAAATGTACATTGATGCCTATGACTGGGTGGTATTGCCGAACGTTCTAGGCATGGCGTTGTATGCTGATGATGGTTTGTTATCGACGAAACCTTATGTATCGTCCGCGAATTATATCAATAAGATGAGTGACTACTGTTCGGAATGCCCCTTTCATCCGAAGCACAAAACAGAAGACGACGCCTGCCCGTTCAATGCCCTTTATTGGGATTTTCTTGATCGTAATGAAGACAAGCTCACAGGTAACCCACGAATGAAGTTGATTTACAGTCAGTGGGGCAAGCGGGACGAGGATGATAAGGAAGCCCTGAGAAACAAAGCTAAATCGTTAAAGCAACAGTTATCGAAGGGGGCCTTTGATACTAATTTGTAAAAATGATGGGGCTTACAAGGACGGAATAACCGGTCCCCTTTGTTCATTTGGCCATCTTCCTTTATAATGATGTACGGACATCTAGGTGAACGAGAGGAGTATCATCATGAAGAAAATTGGTAGAAATGACCCGTGCCCTTGTGGTAGTGGGAAAAAATACAAAAAATGCTGTGGGAACAATGTCGTCCAGTTCCCGAGTGCCATCGTAAAGGAGGAGTTGGATCAGTCGTTCCAACGCTTCCAGGATTATATCGTCAACAAGCATTCGGAACTGTTGCCAGAGGCAAGCCCTCAGTCCCAGGAACAACAGCTGGGTCAGTTCTTTTCACTCTTGCAAGGAAGCTTGTTCCAGACGCAGGATGATGGCACAACCATCATGGAACAGTTTATCGAAAAGGAACAGAAGAATGTGAAGCGTCCGATGACTAAAGAATCGCTTGAAGCATGGGCAAATGCTGTAGGTGGCGTCTTTGTTCTCGAGTCTGAGAAGGAAGGCGTACATGTGTCCAGCTTATTCGATGGAACGACGTATCCAGTCATGAGGGACTCGATTCCGCTTGAGGATGCAACCGAAGCTCCTTATTATTTCGGAGTCTTGATGCAGTGGGGCAGCGTACACCAATTCATCCCCATCGCCATCCCGAAAGATCAGCAGCAATTCGATTTCTACTGGAACAAGCTCAATGAGGAACAGAAAAGCTACGAGTACTTCCAGACCCATTTAGCAGAACAGTTCGAAGCATGGCTTGAGGCTCCTGTTAAAGAGCAAGACGAACAAGACAATGAACAAGAACAAGAAACGCAAGAGGAGTCAGAAGTCCTGACATTACTCGAAGATTCCGTATCAAGCAAAATGGAAAAAGCGTGGATGTCCTATTATGATACGGAACAGCCGAACATCAGAAAGCCGGAAGTCTTCGCTGCTGCGTTAGAGTTCCTCGCTAAAGACGGTGTAACGAAAAAGGCGACAGCCGAAAAGCACGGCGTCAGTCCTTCCAGTATGTCCCGTCGAATCAAAGAGTTAGAGAACTATATGTGAAACACAAACAGTCTTAACCAGTAACCGCTCAATTTGACGTATTCACTGAAAGCTGTCATATGGTCCGGTCTCGTCATTTTCCCTGTTGTAGAAAAGGGGGAAGGGGCTGCAGCATAGCTTAGTTGAATGCCGGAAGACGAATAGATCTTTTCAAAGGTCATCTTCGTCCTTCTTGTATGGTAATCACTTGTGACAACAAGAGCCGATTCAAGGTCCTGTTCCTGCATGATTTCGAGACTCAATGTCGCATTTGAGTAAGTGCTGGTCGCTTTCTTTTCCTCAATCACATCAGAAGGGCGAACCCCGAGTTCGACGGCGTGTTGTTTTGTCGTGGGAGGTTCGACTGCATTCGTCAGGATGACCACCCGTCCCGGTTCATACCATTTCAAGGCATGACTCAGTCTTCCTTCCCCGCCACTCAACACAATGATGGCTTCAGAAGGTTCTGGTTCATCATCAATCACTAAGAATGGTCTCCCTAAGATGGAGAACGTGATGATGATTGTAAAAAGGGCAACGCATGATGTGATGAAGATCGTGAGTAAGACTTTTTTAATCATAGGCATGTTGTTCAGCGGTCCTTTTCTAATATTTTCTATAAATAGTCTATCATGAAATGGATCGAAGAGCGGTTTGAGACATGTTGTATGTTATTTCAGAAGAAATTTGCCAACTGTAGAAGGTTTTAAAGACAAAAAAGGTTCCGATCATCAATGGTTGATGATCGGAACCTTTTCTATTACAAGAACGATTATTTTACGCCGACAACATCAGCGTTCAAAACCGTTTCCAGTTCATTTGCTTCTTCGTTTGTGAGAGGTAGGAGAGGAAGTCGTACCCCGCCAACATCGATGCCTCTGCGGTTAAGCGCAGCTTTCACAGGTGCCGGGCTAGGAGCAGAGAAGATCGCCTGCATTTTCGGTAAAAGCTTCCTGTGAATGCGGGAAGCATAAAAGACATCGCCGGAGCGGAACGCTTCAATCATCCGCTGCATATCTTCTCCAAGCACATGTGCCGAGACGGATACAATGCCGTCTGCTCCAATTGAAATAGAAGGAAGCGTCAAGCCGTCTTCACCACTGTACACGCTGAAATCACCTGGTGTACGTTCGATGATTTCTGCCATCGCATCCAAGTCACCACTGGCATCTTTGATCGACACGATATTTTCGATTTCAGACAGGCGCACAACGGTTTCCGGTTCCATGTTGATAACGCTTCGGCCTGGGATGTTGTAAAGCATGACAGGAAGATTCGTCGACTCCGCGATGGCTTTGAAATGTTGATAAAGCCCTTCTTGAGTCGGTTTATTATAATAAGGAACAACAAGCATGACAGCATCGACACCAGCAGCTTCCGCCTTTTTGGTCAATTCAATAGAAGCATGTGTGTTGTTTGACCCTGTGCCGGCAATCACCGGAACTCTTCTATTCACGCTTTGAACTGTGTGTTGAAAGAGTGTTTCCTTTTCATCGATTGATAGGGTAGGAGATTCACCAGTCGTTCCACCGACGACAAGTGCATCTGATCCGTGGCTGATGAGATAATTGATGAGTTGATCTGTTTTGTCCAAGTCCACCGCACCGTTTTGATTGAATGGGGTCACCATGGCTGTGAGTACGTGACCAAAATTCATTCTTTCACACCCTTTTTATTAGTTTGGTTTGGGTGGAGGGCGCTTAAAAAAGCAAAAAGGCAGCAACGGGGGCCGTTGCTGCCGTAGAAACTGAAGTCGTTCCTGCGTAAGATAGCCCTCCATATAGTCTCCTATATGACAGTCCTCGATTTATTCAACCGAGAAACCAGCTTCCGGAACATGAGACTCCGTCCACTTCGGCAACTTCCCCTTTCCGCATGAATCAAAGGATCTCATTCTCCTCCTCGTGCGTACTGATGGTCGTTGCACCTCTATCCTTACTTCAAGTTGGATTGAAATAAGAAAAGTATTGAATTAGTTCAAATATAGCAAAAAATCCGATTGGACACAAGGGATTACTTTTGAAGTCGGAGAATCATTTCCTCGATCGCTTCCTTAGACGACAACTGCTCATTATCCTCTGACAAACGAATGATATCTTCGAGCACTTCCTTCAAATTATTCATATACTCTCACCTTTTTTATGTACATGTTCACGAATCCTGTCTCTGGCAAACATCTAATTTTGTCGACTTTTCTAATTAGACGATAGAGAAGCAGATACGTTTCAAAAAAAGGATGATCAGTTTGTTTGCAGGCGCAGCCCTATGATATCAAGTGCTGACTCAAGGTTGGCTACTTTTTTTGCGTCAAGCTCACGAATTGAAGCATTTTCCACTTCGTTTCTCGCCATATCAGGTGTCATTCCTGTAAGAATCGCTTCAATACCCATGAGTTTCAAGGACTGCACAAGCTGCGCGATGACAGGCGGAAACTGGTGATCTAATAAAATCAAGCCGGATAAATCAATGATGAAGTGCTGCATTTGATGGGTTGCGCCATGCTTAAGAACGGTTTCTAAAATCACCTCGGCTCTGTGATCATCAATGATTCCTTGGAGAGGAAGGACGGATACCCCTTGCGTGATCGGAATGATCGGAACATTCAAGAACCCCATGTGATACTGGGTCTGGTCCAGTTCAACCAAGTAGGAAAGAATTTCAGACATGGATTTCATGAAGGCTACATCTTCCTCTGAAAAGTGCTTTTCAGTTTTGTCCAAAGCACAGAGTGTGCCGAATACTTCTCCGTTAGAATCAAGCAGAGAGACACCGAGGAACCCTTTCACTTCAAGGTTTGAGGTTGCCTCGAGCTTCTTAGCCAGTTCGTCTTTCTGTAAATTGACGGTATTCAGAACCGCATCTTTATTGGTAATAATGAGTCTGCAGAATGTATCGCTGTATTCAACACTCAGGCCTTCCTGGATGATTTCTTCATTTTTATTAAACGAGCTGAAAACCGTCATGGAAGTTGGGTCTTTTCGCGTGACATAAGCCGTGTTGACGTCTAATTGTTTCGTTATGACATGAAACATCTTTTGTGAGGCTATTTTCAACGATTGGAAATCGGAAGAAGATAGATTGGAACGACTAGACATCTGGTACGTCCCCTTTCATAAGTAGGATAATAATATTTTAACATAGTAAAAACGGAACCCCGAAAAATTTGTTCTAATGCCTGAGGGGTATTCACAAGAAAAAAGTTGAGTATTCCTACACTATTTTTACATATTAAAGCTCTTCAAAAATAAAGTTTCTTTAATACTTATTTGTAATACATCAAGTAGATAGCTAGCCTCTAGCTATGTAGGAAGGGTGGATATTTATGCGTTCCCCCTTTAATCATTGTTTTTTTTCTGTTAAAAAGAGTATTATATGAAACTTTTTCCTGTTTCTATCCGTATAAAGACATACGGAGCATCTATTTATTGTAGTATCTGGTAAAGTCGAACCTGGACGAAAGTGTGATGAAGAGGCAGGTTAAGTTTGCCGATATAGGGAATAGAACTGTATATGGTTCTATTTACTCTTCTGAAAGGAGGCGAATCATGAGGCGTTTGATGGTTGCCATTATTGTATTATTTTTTATTCAGTATCCACCTCTGTCAGCAGAAGAAGCAGAGACAGTGTGGTCCAACAAGTCTTGGACCGTCACATTCAACACAGCAATGGATTTCAGCAATGGTACAGAAGCGATTTATGTGATGGGTGAAAAAGGGGACGATCGGGTTCCGATTCAGGTGCACCCTTCACAAGACGAGAAGTCCGTTGAAATTGTCGGACAAACACCTTGGTCATTCGAGCCGGGAGCAACATACACGATATACATAACGACTGATCTGACTTCTAAACAGGGTAAGCCTTTGGAGGATACAGTCACAAAAACCTTTCACGTTCACGAACAAGCTGACCAAATCATTCAAATGAATGACATCGTTGTTTCAGAGTCTACTAAAGCTGATGTTGTAGAGGAATTCGGAGAGCCTGTAACAGAGGAGCAGCTGTCCGGAGAATACTATTGGGAATCCTACCGCGATGGTAATTTCGAGAATTTCGTACTCGTTCTATATGATTCAACCGATGTCGTGCACGGTTATTACACGAACCAGGACTTATTTGAATTATCAGGTGAGCATCGGTTGGATGCAAAGTTCAAAGAGTTGAAGGAGACGTACGAAGAGCGTGCTTACATCATAAAAGACGATGATCAGCGCCCGGAACAGTTTTTATTGGGACAGGAAGATGTTACGCTCTACCTGTTCTTAGATGTTTATAGAGACAGTTGTTTATCGAGTGTCCTTGTTATGTCTCGAGAAGCAGAGGAAATGTATTTCAAGAAGACGAGCACATTAGAAGATGTTTCTCAAATGCAGATCTTCGAAATTACTAACGCATTCCGCGCGAACTACGGAATGGATCCTCTTGAACGAAAAAGCGAGATTGATCGTGTAGCACGTAAGCATAGTGTGGACATGGCAGAAAACGAATATTTCAATCATGTGAACTTAGAGGGAGAAGGCGTACTGCAGCGATTCCAAAACGCCGAGGTTCCTTACCAAAGTAGTGGAGAGAACATATCTGCCGGGTATGCAACGGGAATTGAAGCAATGGAAGGCTGGATCAACTCTTCCGGTCATAGAAAAAATCTACTTGCTCCACACGAGTTGATTGGCATTGGTGTCGTAGTAGAGCCGGGCAGCCCTTATGGAATTTATTATACGCAGGATTTTGCGAATAAGTAGAAAATGAGATGTAGAGAAGTGTGAATAGAACCTTATGCCAAAGCTCACTCATCTAATCATTATGAAAAGAAGCATGTCGTAATCGACGTGCTTCTTTTCAATTTCCCGGGAAATATCATTTTATGTCGACAAACAATGGGAAAAACTTAATGGGAAAGTGATCCAATGGAGCATGAAATACGATAGCTGTATAAAGCCCCTTAGGGAGAGGTGTGCTATGATGGCGGTAGTCAAAGAGAAAAAGGGGT
Source organism: Halobacillus litoralis (assembly GCF_020171725.1). Taxonomy (GTDB): domain Bacteria; phylum Bacillota; class Bacilli; order Bacillales; family Halobacillaceae; genus Halobacillus; species Halobacillus litoralis_F. The sequence continues at coordinate 157,519 of NZ_JAIVAJ010000006.1, forward strand.
GTGTTATGAGTAATCGTGATCTGGAGTACTATCAGAAGATGATGAATGGCGATAAGCAATCGCTCGAGGCGATTTACGATAAATATGAAAAACTCCTTTATTCGTTCGTCATCAAATTATCCTCTGATCACTCCTTAGCTGAAGAAGTATTACAGGAAGTATTCATTAAGCTATGGACCCAAAAGGCGCAATATGATGAGACGAAAGGGAAATTCTCGTCTTGGATTGTGACCATTACACGCTATACAGCAATCGACTTGATTCGTGCAAGGAAAGAGAGTGTCTCACTCGAAGAAGAGACAGATGTTCCTGAAGAGAAAGGGGATTCAGTCGAAGATCTTGTCGAGTGGAAAGAGAAAAGTACAGACGTGCGCAGAGCGTTGTCGCAGCTGTCTGATGAACAACGCAGAATCGTTGATTTATTTTATTTCAAAGGGTGTAGTCAAAGTAAAATTGCTGAAGAGTGCAACCTGCCACTCGGGACCGTCAAAGGCAGGCTCAGGCTTGCGTTGAAGCATTTGAAGAAACATTTATCCATACAGGAAGGGGGGATAAGCGATGCGTGAATGTGAGAAAGTCTTGGATTACTTTAACAACGAATTATCGAATACAGAGAGAGAAAAATTCGAGAAGCATTTGGAATCATGTGATGAGTGTAGAGAAGAGTTGGAGGAGCTGAGAATGCTGACAGATGACCTTCCTTTCAGCTCTGACCCTGTCGAACCTCCTGAAGGGATGAAAGACCGCGTGTTAGGTGCCGTATTTGAGGAAGACAAAGAAGTCTCAGAAGATCAGGTTGTCCCGTTGAATGAGCATCGTTCAAAAGAAGAAGGACCTGCTCATGCACCGAAACCGCGTGGAAATCGACAGCGGTGGATGATGAGCGGCTTGGCTGCGGCATTAGCTGTATCCTTGATCGGGAACGTCTATATCTTATCCAATGGTGGAGAGGAGTCCGTGAGTGAGCCTCCTATTTCAGAGAGCACAGATGAAGTGAACAGCAGGGTGTTGCTTCAAGGAGAAGCGACAACAGCCTCCGCAACTGCCGCTATTATTCGACAGAATGAAAGCCAGCTGCTGACCTTGCAGGCCGAACAACTGGATCAACTTGAGGGGGATCAAGTTTATCAAGTTTGGCTGCTTGCAGGTGATCAGCCATACAGGGCAGGAACGTTTGTCGCTAACTCTAATGGAGAAGGAGCCGTTGCCTTTTCTATGGATCAGCTTCCGGCTGATATCGATTGGGAAGCCGTCGCCGTCTCTAAGGAGCCGGACGCGGAAAGCCAGACGCCTCAGGGCGAAGTAATTTTAAGCTCAACTCTATAAAGAAGGCAGAAACCTGGATTCTAATTAAGAATCCAGGTTTTTTCATGTGATTTCATCCCGTTAAATAAGACTTTTACCTTACGTATCCATAGGGGTTTTATATGAATCGTTGTTACTAGGCATTTTTAATTAAACTAACTATAAATTCTGAATAGTTCGCCTGTGGAGTGAGGGATGGATAATCTATTCTATCTGCCGATAATAATAGGGTCAGACTTGTATACCAGAAATTTGGAGGTGCCACATGCTTATTTTAGAAAACCAAATCGTTTCTCCTTTTCTAGTCAAAACGGCTCTTAATCTGAGTGTTCCTATTTACTATAAAGAGGACCAAAGGACGTTTGAACTAGGAGAGAACGATAAAGTCTTAACCAATTCTGAAAGCTGTCTTTCTCTATTAGAGGAAAGGCACCCTGAGCACCCTCATACGCGGGCTTCTCATTTAGTAAAAGACAAAGCGGAGTTTCGAAAGCTGCTTTCTTCTATCGATCCTGATTATTTCTTTAGAAGAGTGACGCTTGATGAGCTTCTTAAAATGGACCGAAGAAATGTTCCTTACCCTGTTGTGATCAAACCCAATCGTGGTTACTCCAGCGTCGGGGTTTACATTGTGCAAAGTAAAGAAGATTGGGATGAGGCTGTACGTGGGCTGTATTCTGATCTGGTTCTTTCAAAACAGATGTATTCAGATTCAGTCGTCGACGGTGAAGACATTATCGTAGAAGAATGGATCGATGGACAGGAATTCGCCTTCGACTGCTACTTCGACCGCGATGGAAATCCTGTCGTATTAAGCGTGTTAAAAAGGATTTTTTCAAGTGATCAGGATACCTCTGATCGTATTTACTACACTTCCTCAAACGTTGTGCGTGAAATACAGGAAGAGATCATGGAGTACCTTCATGTATTGAACGACCACCTTCAATTGAGAAATTACCCATTCCATATGGAGGTCCGTCGAACAAAAGAAAAAATCATTCCGATTGAAGTCAATCCACTCCGTTTTGCAGGGATTGGTACGACAGATGTCAGTGAACACGCCTTTGGTGTTCAGGCGGCTGAATATTATTTCCAAGACCAAGTTCCAGACTGGGAGCAGCTTGTCGAGAGTACGGATAATTCGATTTACGGCTTCTTTTGTGCTGACGTACCGTTACATATCAGCCGTAACCTGATTGAGGAAATTCAACATGAGAAACTGAAAGAAGAGTTCCATTGCATCTTGGAATACCGCAATCTTGAAACAGCAAATGACAGAACGTTCGCCGTCATTTTCTTTAAAGCGGAGAGCATGGATGAACTAAGATACTTGTTGAATATTGATTTAGAGCCATTTATTAAGCTGAAAAGAGAGAAGGAGGAAGTAAAGTGAAAAAACTAAATTTGAATCCTAAAAAATCTATACTTGCGCAATTATTCTTGACCTTTATCATCCCGTTTCTACTAGTCGGTGTGATGGTATTCGGATTCGTTAAATATGTTTCTTTTCATATTATCGATGAATACGTTCTTCCCCAATTCGATCAGATTCTTGAGAGTAATGGGGAATCCCTCACAAGTCAGGTGGATCCGAGTCTTGTAGATGCAGCGATTACCAGACCAGACGGTGACCATCCAGAGCTGGTGGAGTCGCTGACATCCTTCATGGAAGGAAAGAATCGCCTCGAATATGCGTATGTCCTTACCCGTCAAAACGGAACAGAGTATATTGTAGGTCTGAACGGTTCTGAAGATACGATGGTCGAGCAGACTTTTACAGAAGAGCAGGCCGCCTCCTATGCTAATAAGGAGCTTGTGGTGACAGATATTTACGAAGATGATTGGGGAACGCACAAGTCTTATTTTGCACCACTACCTGGAACAGATGCCATTATCGGAGTTGATATGAGCGTATCCTTTATAGATGAGCTTCAAAGAACGATTGATCTATTCCTTATTGGATTCATCGCCTTGGCCCTGATTATTGGAGGGCTGCTGGCTTACTTTTATGGTACGCGCCTGAATCGTGCCATCCAATCGATTCTTGCTTCTGTGAAAAAAGTGAGCCAAGGTGACCTGACAGAACAAATCGAGTCCAAGCGTGAGGACGAATTAGGACAGCTTGCGAAGGCAACAAACGAAATGGCTGGAAGTCTGAGAGATTTAGTAAGAAGCGTCACATCATCTTCTAATGCCGTTACCGAACAAAGTGAAGAACTGACACAGTCCTCGAATGAAGTGCGCGAAGGCAGTGAACAGGTGGCTTCAACGATGCAGGAACTTTCTTCTGGTTCAGAAGCCCAGGCAAACAGCTCCTCCGAATTATCCGAAATGATGGAGAACTTTGTAAAGAAAATTGAAGAAGCGAACGAAGAAGGACAGACGATTTCCGCGACATCTCAAACGGTACTGAAAATGACCGGAAATGGCAGTCAGCTGATGAAAGAGTCCGTCCTACAGATGAGTACCATCAACGACATTGTAAAAAGTTCAGTAGAAAAGGTTCAAGGTTTGGATAAGCAATCGAAAGAGATTTCAAAACTTGTGAAGGTGATCCAGGATATTGCAGAACAAACGAACCTGCTGTCCTTGAATGCTGCGATTGAAGCTGCTCGTGCAGGGGAACATGGAAAAGGATTTGCCGTCGTAGCAGACGAAGTACGTAAGCTGGCTGAGCAGGTATCGACTTCGATCGTTGACATCACGGGAATTGTAGATAACATTCAGTCGGAGTCTACGTCGGTAGTTGAATCACTCGAGACAGGGTATAAGGAAGTAGATCAAGGATCAAGACAAATTGAAGTGACAGGACACACGTTTGATGATATCAATCAGTCTGTTTCGGATATGGTCGAGAAGATTCAAACGATCTCTTCTAACCTGACGGAAATCGCAAAAGATAGTAAGTATATGAATACGTCGATTGAGGATATTGCTTCTGTTTCGGAGGAATCAGCAGCAGGCGTTCAGCAAGTGGCCGCTTCTTCTGAACAGACCAGTTCGTCTATGGATGAAGTGTCGCGCAGTGCGATGCAGCTGGCCGAGCTTGCAGATGAACTGAACGGAAAGGTTCGTCAGTTTAAAGTTTAATTTTATATTGTGAAATACCTATATGTAGATGATCGGTTCTTTTTGATAGAGAGTATCGGTGTTGGCGAAACGACTCGCTTTCCACCGGCGGTCGGTGAGCTTCCTCGCTCGCTTCGCTCCCTGTGGGATCTCACGCTGCCCTCCAATCCGGAGGGAGTCTCCCCGTTTCGCCAACACCTCTACCTAAAGGGTACGGAACCTTTCTAGAAAAACAGAACCATTCACAGAACAAAACCCGGACGAAGCATTCCTAGATGAATGCCTCGTCCGGGTTTTTTGTAAATTGGAAGGCTCATCTTCTGGCCTTGCCTTAGGAGAGCTCTATAATGACAAACCCTTTTGCTGCAACTTCTATTGTTTGTTTGGTAACGTTCGATTGATCATCACGGTGTAATTCTTGTTTAATCTCTTCTTCGACCTTGTACGTCTGTTTGGAATCTGTTGAATTCAATAAAAATAGAAGCGTCTGATCATTGGATGTCTTTTCATAGACTAGGAGATTGTCATCATGACGGAATGATAGATCAGCCCCGTTTCCGAATGCTGGTTCTGTTTTACGGAGTTTGATCAATTTTTGGACGAAGCTGAACAGTTCAAGGTCCTGTTCTTCTTCCTCCCATACCATACACTTGCGGCAGCCTGGGTCATCGCCACCTGTCATGCCGACTTCATCTCCGTAGTAGATGCACGGAGATCCTCCGTAGGAAAGCTGGAATGCATACATGAGTTTCACAGCATCTTTTTGCTCATCTGCATAGGTCAGAATACGCTTCGTATCGTGGCTGTCCAACAAGTTAAAGGATACTTCGTTCACATTTTTCGGATACATGTGCTCGACATGCGTGATTTGATCTTTGAAGCGTTCCAGCGACATTTCGTCATTGAAAAACTTGAGTACGGCATTGGTGAATGGGTAGTTCATGACCGCATCGAATTGATCTCCTTGAAGCCAAGGCATGGAATCATGCCAGATTTCCCCTAAAATATAGACTTCCGGTTTTACAGATTTAACGGTGCGTCTGAAATCGCGCCAAAATGCATGGTCGACCTCGTTCGCTACGTCCAGACGCCATCCATCAATATCAAATTCCTCCACCCAGTATTTCGCAACGTCCAGTAAATATCGTTTCACTTCCGGGTGTTCCGTATTCAGCTTCGGCATGTCCGGAACGAAAGCGAAGGCGTCGTAATTCGGCTGTGGGTCCGTTTTTACATCCTGTTCCCACATATGGAACCACGTAAAGTACTTGGATTCCGATCCTTTTTCCAACACGTCCTGGAAGGGTTCGAAATAGTATCCACTGTGATTGAATACAGCATCGAGCATGACACGGATCCCGCGCTTATGGCATTCGCGTACAAGCGTGCGGAACGTTTCCTTGTCTCCGAACTGTGGATCGATTTCCATGTAGTCAATCGTATCGTACTTATGGTTGGAAGCGGCTTTAAAGATGGGGGTGAAGTATAACCCATTAATACCCAGGGATTCGATATGATCGAGATGGTCGAGCACTCCTTGAAAGTCCCCACCGAAAAAGCTGTCTGGTTTCGGGTCTTCGCTTCCCCAAGGAAGTGTTCCTTCTGGATTAATGGACGGATCTCCATTCCCGAAGCGTTCAGGGAAAATTTGATACCAAACCGTGTCCTTCACCCATTCTGGAGCTGTAAAGACGTCTGCCTCATTTAAGAATGGGAAGCAGAAGTGATAGGCGGTATCATCTGTCGGAACGTTATGGAAGAAACCTTTTTCTGTGTAGGTCAACGTTTCTTCATGATCTTGAAGGAGGAAGGAGTATCGTAACCGGCGGTAAGGAGGTTTAATAGATGCGAACCAGTAGTCGAATAAGTCATCGCTTCCACTTTTGTTCATGCCCACCAAATCATACTGCCATTCTCCGTCTTCCCAAACATATGGATCTCCGTGGATAAGGGATACCTTGTTCATATCATCCTTCTTTGTTCGTAAACGAATATGAATGGTTTCTTTATCGTACGCATAAGCAAAATTGTTTTTAGGTCTATGGTACACCGCTTCTTTCAACATGAATCATCATCCTTTCTGAACAATCGCTTGCACAAACTATTTCGTTTCAATATTAAACCTATAGAAAATAGAGAGTGAAGTCAATTGAAAATATGAAAGCGGTTCATTCCCTTTCGTTATGCTATTAACCTTTAAAAATATTTTCCAATAAATTTCTCGAAAACGCTTGCAAATATATTTGGTGTTTGTATAATAGGAATCAAGAAGTTGTGCAATCGTTTTCACTAACGGTTGTCACATTCACGAACATTCGTGAGCTATTAATTAAGGGGGAAATATCATGAAGAAATGGTTTAGTGTTTTACTCATTGCCTTTCTTGCAGTAGGTCTACTTGCTGCTTGTGCACCTGAGCGTGAACAGCAAGCTGAGGGAGCGGGAGATACAGAAGGTGAGTCTGATTCATCTGAAGGAACTTCTGAGAAACCTGAAAAACTAGTAATCTGGGAAGATAAAGACAAAGGTATCGCTCTTGAGCCGGCGATTGCTAGTTTCGAAGAGGAACACGGAATTGAAGTTGAGTTCAAAGAGTTGGATATGGCAACAAAAATGGGTGAGCAGCTCCGTCTTGACGGCCCAGCTGGTACAGGCCCAGACGTACTGACGCTTCCACATGACCAAATCGGTCAATACGCGATCGAAGGACTACTTGCTCCGATCGAAGTGGACAGCTCTGTAACGGATATGTACACAGAAGCTTCTATCCAAGCACAAACATATGATGGAAAACTTTACGGACTTCCGAAAGCTACGGAAACTCCGGTATTTATTTATAACAAAGAGCTAATGTCTGAAGTACCTGAGAACTTCGAAGATCTTTATGAAATGTCCCAGGACATGGGTGAAGGCGAATATGGATTCCTTGCACTTTGGGATAACTTCTACTTCGGTAACGCAATTATGGCTGGATACGGTGGATATGTATTCGACCGTACAGACGGTACATTGAACCCACAAGATCTTGGCGTAAACAACGAGAGCGCTGTTGAAGGTGCACAATACATCCAGAAATGGTATGAAACAGTATTCCCTTCCGGTATCGTTGGCGAAAGTGGTGGATCTGCGAAAGACGGTCTTTTCCAAGAAGGAAAAGTTGCAGCTATGATGGACGGTCCATGGGCTTATCAAGCACTTAACGAAGCAGGAATCGACTATGGTGCTGCTCCACTACCGAAGCTTCCAAACGGTGAGTACCCTGAAACATTCATCGGTGTGAAAGGCTGGCACGTATCTGCAATGTCTAAGAACCAAGAATGGGCGACTAAACTTGTTGAGCACATTGCGAACGAAGAAAACGGTAAGATCCGCTTTGAAGAAACAAACGAAATTCCACCAATCAAGTCTCTGATGGAAGATCCGATTATTGCAGACAACCCAAATGCAAACGCGGTTGCTGTTCAATCACAACGCGGTACTCCAATGCCGAACATTCCAGAAATGGCTGAAGTGTGGGAGCCAATGGCACAGGCACTTCAAGTTATCGCAACTGGTAAACAGGATCCACAGGCTGCTTTAGACGAAGCTGCGGAAACTATTTCAACAAACATTGAATTGAACCACTCTGGTAATTAATTTGGGCGGAGCAGTACCCGGCCTTACGGGTACTGCTTCTCTTTTACTCAAAATAGAGAGACGTTCATAAGAGAGAAAGGAGATTGAACAATGGGGGATCAGGAGAAGAACAATTCATCAAATCACCGGACAAAAGCCATGTTACTATCGATCGTTCCTGGACTCGGGCAGTTCTATAACAAGCAGTGGATCAAAGGGATCGTCTTTCTCGTTTTGACAGCATCTTTTTTCATTGCTTTCACAGATTTATTACAGTACGGATTTTGGGGGCTATTCACACTTGGAATCGATCCCGCATTCGACCATTCGATTACATTATTGGTTGAAGGAATCCTCGCTGTCATTATTACTGTCATCGGTTTAGGGGTTTACGCTCTAAACATAAGAGATGCTTTCAAAGTGGGAAAGCAAAGAGATCTTGGAGAAGCTCCGAACTCTGTTAAACAACAATATCATAACCTTGTAGGGGGCGGGTTCCCATACTTAATGATGACACCCGGCTTCATGCTGTTGATCTTTGTTGTTATTTTCCCGATTTTATTCGTTATCCTACTGTCCTTTACAAACTATGACCTGTACCACTCTCCTCCAGCGAACTTGGTGGATTGGATTGGGTTCCAGAACTTTATCGATATCTTCAAGATCCCGATTTGGCGTGAAACGTTCTTCAGTGTATTGGCGTGGACGATCATCTGGACGTTCGGTGCGACGACACTTCAAATTGGTTTGGGTATTTTCTTAGCGGTTATGATGAACCAAAAAGGAATCAAGTTCCAGAAAGTCATCCGTACCGTGTTCATTCTACCTTGGGCTGTTCCGGCTTTCGTATCGATTCTTGTTTTCGCGGGAATGTTCAACGAAACGTTCGGTACCATCAACCAGGATATCTTATCCATCTTCGGTTTAGGTGACATTCCTTGGCTAACGGACCCTACGTACACGAAAATCGCTTTGATCATGATTCAAACCTGGCTTGGCTTCCCGTTCATCTTTGCGATGACGACAGGGGTTCTTCAATCCATCCCGGGCGAATTGTATGAAGCAGCAGACGTAGATGGTGCAACGATCTTCCAGAAGTTCCGCAACATCACGCTGCCACTGGTTCTTTATGCAACAGCACCTATTTTGATCACGCAATATACGTTCAACTTCAACAACTTTAATGTAATTTTCTTATTCAATGGTGGAGGACCGGCTGTTCCGGGACAAAACGCAGGAAGTACAGACATATTGATTTCTTGGATTTACTCCTTGACGATGACTTCCGCTCAGTACGGAAAGGCTGCTGCCATCACAATGATCCTTTCCTTAATCGTTATCGTGGTTGCCCTATGGCAGTTCCGCAGAACGAAATCCTTCCAAGAAGAGGATATGATGTAATATGAAAAAAAGAGGTAATACATTACAACTAACCCTGTCGTATATTGTGATCTTGTTCATGTTTGCGGTTATTCTTTATCCAATTCTGTGGATTGTCGGTGCATCCTTTAACCCAGGGAACAGTCTCTCAGGCTCATCGATCATCCCGACAGATGCTACTTTGGCTCACTATAAAGAGCTTTTCGATACAGAGAAAAGTGATTATCTACTCTGGTATTGGAACACGATGAAGATTTGTCTCATTACCATGGTACTATCCGTCATCCTGGTCAGCTTCACAGCCTATTCGTTCTCAAGGTTCCGTTTTGTTGGACGTAAAAATGGTTTGATGACATTCTTGATTCTTCAAATGATCCCGAACTTCGCAGCTTTGATCGCGATTTATGCGCTGGCGAATTTAACTGGATTACTAGATACTCACCTGGCACTAATTCTTGTGTACACAGGTGGAGCGATCCCGATGAACACATACTTGATGAAAGGGTACTTGGATACCATTCCCAAAGAGTTGGACGAGTCGGCTCGTATGGATGGAGCGGGGAACTTCCGTATTTTCTGGCAGATCGTGATGCCTCTAGCTAAGCCGATCATTGCCGTGATCTCGCTTTTCACCTTCATTACGCCGTTTACAGACTTTATTCTGGCTCGAATTCTTCTTCGTACGGAAGAGAAATTCACATTGGCCGTTGGATTGTTCGAGCTCATCTCCGGACAATTCGGTAATGAATTCACGAAGTTCGCAGCAGGCGCTGTACTCATTGCCATTCCAATATCCATCATGTTCCTGTCTCTTCAAAAATATTTCGTTTCTGGTCTTACAGCTGGAGGAACGAAGGGATAATAGAGAGAAGCGGATTGACATGAGCGGTCCGCTTCTTCTCATTTTCAACTCATCATTCCGATGACGGATATGGTTTCCGCATGGATTTTGTGTTATAATCTGCTTTTTTCGACAATATCGGTTACAATAAAGATAACGTTTTCAAAAATGAAGGTGATAGTAATGGGAGTGACAATTAAAGACGTAGCAAAAGCGGCAGGAGTAGCTCCTTCCACGGTTTCGAGAGTCATTGCAGACCATCCGCGCATCAGTTTGTCGACGAAGAAGCGGGTAAAGAAAGCGATGAAGGAAATGGGGTACCACCCGAACGCGAATGCGCGAAGTTTAGCAAATAAGTCCAGTCAGTCGATTGGGGTCGTAATGCCGGCAGGGGCGGACAATGCCCTGCAGAACCCGTTCTTCCCTGAAGTTCTGCGAGGAATCAGTCGAATTGCGCACAGCATGGACTATTCTCTTTTGTTAAACACAGGTGAGACAGACAAGGAAATTCTTGAAGGTGTACAGCGTATGGTACACTCCAACCGAACGGACGGAATCATCCTGCTCTACTCACAGCTTGACGACCCGGTCGTGAATTTTCTCCTAGAGTATGATTTTCCATTCGTCATCGTCGGAAAACCATCGGATCGGATTGATGAAATCACCCACGTCGATAACGATAACGTACGTGGAGGCAAAGAGATTACGGAGCACTTGATCAAGCAGGGACACGAGCGGATTGCCTTTATCGGTGGATCACAGGATTTAGTCGTCACTGTTGACCGGATGAAAGGTTATCAGCTTGCCTTGGAAGAAGCGGGACTGCCGTATTTAGAAGAGTACCGGATCCATACAGAATTCCTGGAATCAGGAGGACAACAGGCGGTTAATGAACTGTTCTCTTTAGAAGAGCCTCCGACTGGTCTCGTCGTGACGGATGATCTGATGAGCATCGGTGTCGTCAGCATGTTAGAGAAATGTGGCAAGCTTGTACCAGAGGATATTTCACTCGTGAGCTTTAACAACGTGTACTTATCTGAAATCACCCGCCCGCCACTGACAACGGTCGACATCCATATTTACGAACTCGGACAGCAGGCTGCCAAGTGTTTGATTGAAAAAGTAAAAGACAAATCTGAACCGGCGAAGCGAGTGATCGTCCCGTACACGATCCAGCATCGTTCGTCGACCAAAGAGAGAGAAGTGCCCTCCTATTAAAGAAGGGGCTTCTTTTTTTGTTGTGTGGGGTGATTGGGACAGACCGTTTAGTGCTGGGGGGGATGGCGTCCCAATTAGCAAGTAATGGGACAGTGATGGACGGACCTAGGTAATGGTAGTCCCAATAAAAAATTATCGGGACAGGTACCGAGCCTGACCAAGTCATGCTTGTCTCAATAACCAATAAATGGGACAGTGAGAGCTCAGACACAAATCATGCTTGTCCCGAAAAAGTTTTTATGGGACAAGCAGCGCCATGGTCAAGCTGGTGAAAGTCCCAATAGATAAATATTGGGACTACGCGGGCATAAAGGCGAATCATGTAGTCCCAATAAAGTCGATTTGCTAAAAAGTTGTCATTTTTACTCATTTTGTATCATAATAGAAATAAGTCATCCCCCGAAAGGAACCTTCCTATGATGATAAAAGAACGAACCCCGTCTCAAGAACTTCTCACACTTCGCTCCTTGAACCTACGAATGAATCTAACCGATCAACAAAAGAAGAAGTTGCTTCGCCTCGAATCCGGTTATGAAGGCGAGCTGAAGTTTGATCAGATGTTAAAGCAGCTTGGTCAGGACAAATATGTTTTGTGTGATTTGATGTTAGAGATTGATGGCTCTTATTTTCAAATCGACACCGTGATCATCACTTCACAAATGATCTACTTCTTGGACGTCAAGAACTTCTATGGAGATTTCAGTTATACGCCTGAAAAGTTGAAGTCCAGGGATAGCAGGCCCGATTATAAGAACCCACTGCACCAACTTCATCGAGGAATAACCCACTTCAAGCAATTGCTTCATTCCTTAGATTTATCTTTCCCCGTTTCCCCTTATGTCGTATTTATCAATTCCGACTTTACCCTATATGAAGCTCCTTTACATGAACCTATGATCTTTCCCACCCAACTCAATCAATTCTGCTCACAATTAGTAAAAAGAGAGGCTTCTCTAGATAAAAGGCATCATAGCTTAGCCAAGGCACTGTGTAACCTTCACCAATCTACCCTCCGTTTCGCGAACCCCCCTGATTATGAATTTAACCAGCTTAAAAAAGGAATCCACTGTCTGCAGTGTCAATCTTTCTCGACCACTGTGAAAAAAGGGAAGATCTACTGCTCGGAGTGTGGCGCTTATGAAGCAACCAGAGAAGGTGTGATAAGAAGTACAGAGGAATTCAAGATCCTATTTCCAACAGAACATGTAACTTCAAGCATCATCGTGAATTGGTGTCAGCTCGACCTGCATCAAAAGACGATTTCCAGAATACTAAAGAGACATTACGAAAAAAGAGGGGAAACGAAAGGTATTCATTATGTGTGAATCCACAAGAAAAAGGACCCGTCGCCATGACGAGTCCTTTCCTAATTTAAGCGGCTTCCTCTATTTCTTCTAATTCGACCCATACGTTTTGTTCATCAGATGGATCAAAATAGAACGTGTACGTTCCATCTGCTTCAGGCGTGAAGGTGAGGTTCTCGCCCTCCAGCCATTCACCTTCGCGTACATATTTGAATTGAACTGTTTCTCCTTCGGTTAGCGTGATCCCGTCACTTTCCCAGAATCCGGTCTCTTTATTAAAGGTTAGAAGCTGATTGTCCGTTTCCCAGTCGAGAGGGGCTGAGCCGCGCAGCACGACTTTAGAGTACTTCTGTTCTTCAGAGGGATCCTGCTCAACAAGGTTGCCTTTGACTTTGAATACAGATACAGAGTTTTCATCGACGGTAAGTGGTAGCGATCCTTTCTTACTCTTGAAGGAATCGTCGGTTAATACGGATTCCAGTTGTACACGATTCGGACTCTCGTCGTGGTACAACTTTTTCAGATCAAGTTCACGGTCATCAGATGCTCTGTTGACAATGACGACGATTTTTTCTTGTTTCACAGATCTTTCAAAAATCATCAATTGATCCTCTGAGTAGATGGTGTTGAAATCGCCTTGTGTTAAAGCAGGGTGTTCTTTTCTCATGTCAATTAATGCTTCATAGTGAGCTTTGACATCGAGGTTCTGCTCTTCTTCATTCCAAGGCATCATCTCACGGTAGTAGCGGTCTTTCCATTCGCTGACGGCATTATGATCACCGCTTTGGGAAAGTCCTACTTCGTCTCCGTAGTAAATGATCGGAGCTCCTGGCAGTACGAACTGAAGGGAGGCAGCGTTTTTCAGCGTTTCGACGTTTCCGCCTGCTTCAAATAAGAAGCGTGGCATGTCGTGACTATCAAGGAACGTCGTGCCTATGAATTCATCGTGATAAGCGTCTTGAATCGTAGAAAGCTGATTGGTTACTTCGTTTAGACTGGTGTTGTTCAAGTAAGCATTGGCGATGGCACCTTGTGTTTCGAAATCAATCGCACCGTCAAGCTTCCCAGTGTAAGAAGTGATTTTCTCGAGGTTGTCCCATACTTCTCCGAAGATAAAGGCTTCATCATCAATCTCCTTCACTTTGTCACGGAAGTCCACCCAGAAGCTCTGGCTTGGTCCTTTGGCATAATCTAACCGGAATCCGTCCACTCCGATTTCCTCGAGCCAGAACGGAATGACTTCATTCAGCATGTAATCACGCGTTTCCATGTGATCATTGTTGAGCTCTGGAAGTTCGCTGATGCCATAGAATGTTTCATACTCATCCGGCCAGTTCAGGAACGTGTACCAATCGAAGTATTCGCTGTCTTCTCCTTTTACAAGAGCATCTTGGAAAAATTCATGCTGATTGGATGTATGGTTCGGCACTAAGTCATAGACGACGTGGATATCCATGTCGTGTGCTTTTTCCACTAATTCCTTCATCAGCTGATTGCTTCCGAATCGCGGATCGACGTTCATAAAATCTGTTGGGTGATAACCGTGAGAGTATGGCCCTTCGTAAATAGGGGAAACCCAAATGGTATTCACGCCAAGGTCTGAGATATAGTCGAGCTTCTCGATGGCGCCTTGCAAGTCTCCACCCATCCAGCCTTTCAACTGCTCGTCATAAGGAAGTTCTTCATTAACGGATGTGTTATTTTCTTTATTTCCGTCGTAGAAACGGTCGACGAAAATTTGATAGATGACGGCTTCTTTCGCCCAGTCAGGGGAAGCGTAATCTTCTACATAGTAGGCGAATTCAGTAGCTGCGTCTGAATTCAGCGCATGTCCATCTGCATATTGAGATCCTTGTGATTGCGCATTCCATACATCAGTTATGTATTTGACGCGCGTTCCATTTTTCTGGGCAGGTATTTCCCCCGTATAGATGGATGTTTTCAGTTCACCTTCCCCAATTGTGAAACTTTCCCTATCAAGGTTAAGTACGGTTCCATTTGATGCATTCCCTTTTTGACCATCTGGGGAGGAGCCGTCTGTCGTATAGTAAAGCGCAGCATCGTCAATCGGGCCGTAGTGCTTCACTTCAACTTTGACGGTGACGTTATCTTTCTGGTCGGGTGTGTACGGTTCGTGATTGAATTCATGAGTCACTGATGTGGCGATCGGAATGGCAGTCCATGATGAAACCTTATCTTGAATCACAGGTTCATCCGTACCAAACTCAGCTTTTCGCGGCTCGCTGCGTACTTCCATGTAATTCTCTGAACCCAAGCTGTACCAATAGGATAATGCCTCACCTGGTTCACCACGGATCGTCAGCTGAAATGTATCTTCAGCCGTTTTTTCCATCGGGCTGATGTCGTGGTTGAATCCATTTTTACTGTGAGCAACGGTAGGCGTCAGCCAATCTGGAGTGGACGACGGTGTTTCCAGTGTAAGCGTCAGGCTGCCCTCTGGAGCATTGGCAAGCTGAACATCGACGGTCCGTTCGCTGTCAGGATGGAATACGAAAGTGAAATCCCCGTCCTGAGTCGGAGTGAAGGTCAAGTTTTCGCCTGGCATCCAGTTGCCGTCATATACGAATTTATATTCAACCGTTTCGCCCCCTTTAAGAGCGATCGGTTCACTTGACCACGTTCCTTCTTCAGACTGATAGGTCAGTGGATGATCGTTCGAACTCCAATCTAGCGATTCTGCACTTCCTCGCAATACAACAGAATCATAGGTTTGTTCAGCACTTAGTGCAACCGGTTGCACAAATGTCAATAAAAAAAGGACAACGGCTAGGACAGAAAAATACTTTTTCAAAAACATCCCTGCTTTCATATATTTTTGGAACCGTTTTCATAATAATACAAAAATTTTCAACTGTCTAGTCATAGGTGGGAAACCATACTTCCATACAAGGCAGAAAGTCCTAGAAATTTCGTCGCTTGAAATTTCCTGTCGACTAAAGTAACATAATCTGTAAACCTTTTTGTTTGAATTGTCAGTTAAATGCATTTAAAATGAAGGAAAGTTTTGCTATAAATCTTGATAGGGAAAGGGTAGGAAGTTATGATACAACCAGATGATCGTATTGCAACACCTGGACAAGTGGTCAGTTTTGAAAGAAACGAAATTATGTTTACAGGTCGGGTGATCCCGAGTCAATGTCAACGCTCCGTCATTGTGGACCTTACAATAATGGATAACTTAGAGGAAATTGATTTTGAATATGACAGAACGGTTGTGGCTCATACCAACTACCGTATTATAGAAGAATAAAATAGAAGCCCTCTTGTAGTCTTGTGGACTCGGGAGGGTTTTTGTCGGAAAGTGACTCTGTGTAATTACATATAAAGGAGAAGTCAGAACATGAAACAGACAGTCAAGAAAACCATCGTCCCTTTATTATGGTCAACCGCACTTCTTTTTGGACTAACAGATGTACATACTTACGCTGAAGACGCAGGTGAGCAGGAAGTCATTGCGGTTTATAAGAACGAAGCAGGTAAACAAGCGATATCCGAGGCTGGATCTACTTTGGACAACCTAACTGAGTTGCAGGCTCTATCCGTTTCCATATCCGATCAGGCACTCGAGCGTCTTGAAAACAATCCCAACGTCGAATACATAGAAAAAGAGTCCAGTACAAGCTTGATGGGACGTGCAGCGCAGTGGAATGTCGAGGCCGTTCATGCTCCAGAAGCCTGGGCTGATGGTTATACAGGCGCAGGGGTGAAAGTCGCTGTCATCGACTCCGGTGTCAATGCCGATCATCCTGATTTGGATATTGAAAAAAGCATTTCGTTCGTAAGTGACAACGCAGAAACGACAACGGTCGATGAATCATCACCTATGGACCAGGCTGGACATGGGACGCACGTAGCCGGCGTCATCGCAGCCAACTTCGGAGGCGAAAGAGTGTACGACCAGGACGTAGCTGGTGTAGCCCCGGATGTCGAACTGTATTCGTTGAAAGCCATTGCGAAAGAGGAAGGCAGCACGCTTGATATTATCGAAGCGATCAACTGGTGTATCGAGAACGATATCGACATTATCAATCTATCCGTGGGGAGCGGTGAAGATACGCCGTTGTTTGAAGAAGCCGTGAACAAAGCCTATGAATCTGGCATTCTCATCGTCGGGGCAAGTGGCAACGACGGGCAGGGTACGGATGTGCGTTATCCTGCAAGGTACGACAGTGTAGTTGCCGTGTCTTCCGTGGATAAACAGAATGAATTGTCGTCCTTTTCTTCGTTTGGTCCTGAGGTGGAATTTACAGCTCCAGGTGAACCGATTGTAAGCACGTATGAGGATTCTTACGCAACGATGGGAGGGACTTCCCAGGCGGCCCCTCACATTACCGGTTTTCTCGCACTTCTGAAACAAAAGCATCCTGATATGACCGTAGCACAGTTAAGAGATGAGCTGCGGAAATATACGATCGATTTGGGAGAAACGGGTCGGGATGAAAAATTTGGCTATGGGTTTGTTGATTATTCAAATTACGATGGTGTGCCTCCTGAAGATGTCCAAAACATTGAACTTACGGAGCAGAACGACGGTGTTACCCTGCAGTGGGACAACCCAGCAGATTCAGATTTTCATAAAGTGAACGTGTATGTGAATGGTAAACTCAGTGGTGAGACAGAGCTTCCAGAATATCATTTTGATCGTTTAGGAGCGTCCCAGTCGGTTACATTGAAGACCGTTGATTTGAAGGGGAACGAGTCTGATGGCGTTGTGTACCGTAATGAAACGGAACTTGCTGAACGAGCAGCAGCCATACAGGATAAGCTATCCGAAAATCCTGACGCCGTCGAGCTTTGGGAAATTGAAGCGGCTGAATATGCGGCTGAGAAGTTGAATGACCCAGCTATGGAGCAGCTAACATCAGATCTCGAAGCTTATAAGAAGTCGATTGGGCTGAAGGAATTCAAGTCTGTCCAAGCCAATCCGACAAAAGATTTCACAGTCGAATTCAATACAGAAATCAATGCCGATTCCATTGGTGACCAGGATGTTTTTGTCAGACATAACGGGCAATTTGTGGAAGGTGTGAAAGTCACTTTGTCTGAAAGCGGGAAAGTATTGACGATCCATGCACCAGAAGCTGGCTACTCCGCCGGCGACTACTCTTTATATATATCAGCTGATGTTTCAGGGCAGAATGGTCAAGGGTTGAGTAACCCTGTGGTAATGGATTTCAGTTTATAAGGGAATATAGAACACAAAAAAGCGTGCCATAAAGGTACGCTTTTTTGTGTACTAATGAAATTATAAAGTTGGCACGATGGCAGCTTTCATCTGCACCACTTTATTTTAAATAGGGAGGAATGTTACATCTTTCGGGTGAGTGACGGTGGGAGTGACCGTCTTTAAAGATATACATATATTGGTACGAAAAGAGCAGGACGTAAGCGGGTGGTGGAACATTTGTATATATGGTTTGATAAATGTAAGGATGTGGAACAAGAGTAAAAAACAAAGGGAGGACATCATGTGATGAAAAAGTTGGTCGGTCTATTGCTGGCGTCATTGTTTATTTTAGGTGCAGCAGGGTCCATTTCTGCAGCTGAACGAGAGAATGTTCCGTTGGATAAGGATTGGACGGTGAATTTTAATACGGAGATGAGCATGAATGACGGAGGGGTCCTTTTATATGATGCTCAATGGAACCCGGTTGATTTCGCTCTATCCTATGGCGAAGATCAAACTCAGCTGATTGTCGGTGCGGAGGATGCTTATGAACAAGGGAGTACATACACGTTACAGATTACCGACGACCTTTATTCGAAAAAAGGTGTCGCTCTCCAAGATGAGAGGTCTCTAACGTTTTCGACAAAGCCCGGCGCGAGTGGCATGACGGACAAAGAGATGCATGAGCTTGTGTTAGACAAAACGAAAGCGATTGAGAAGATAATCTCCAATGACCTGAATGAAAACCTCGGCGGTGAGCGGGACTTTGACCGTGTAGAAGGAGAACTTAACAACTATGCAACGGACTCTTTCGTTGATGGTTTCTTGAAGGACGAATACCTGAACAAAGCTTGTGGGGGCTGTGACCGGTTCATCTTCTTATACCAGCCTGACTTTGAATTGCACTTCGAAGTTGAAAAGGATGAAGAGGATCTAGTACGTGTGACAACTGTCGAAAATGCAGGATTTCTTTCGGATGGTGGATACGGGACCTATGAATTCAAGAAGATCGATGGTGAGTGGATGTTGAATGAATACACAACCGCTTCCTTTGAGGAAGGTGGATATTTAAATGTAACTCCTTTACAAGGGGAGAAGTTTTTAGAAAACACACCTGATCTTGAAGCAACCTATGTAAGGACTGTGGAGTTGGAAGGGATAGCTGGTGGAGAAGTCCGCCCGATTCATGTCTATAACACCAATCAAGAACGTGACCTGTACGTAGACAGCTATAACGCCTTCTCTTCAACAGCCGATATGTTAGATGTAGAACCGTTATCTGATCAGGAAGTGAAGCAGATTACGCATGACAGTGTCGAAGCTGTGCACGCCATCATCAACCGGGATATCAGCAAATATTTGGATAACGATACGAAGAAGGATTATGACCGCGTGCGTTCTGAATTACTCGAGGTCGCGACAGAGCCCATGGTCGATTCAACGTTGAAGGAATACTACGATAACGCTTGTGGGGCCTGTGATTATCGATACTTCCAGGAACCAAAGTGGAACTTACAATATCATGTTTTGCAAAATGATGGCGAAACCTTGCGAGTCGAATCTGCCTTTCCTACGTCACTGATGGATGACGGGGGCTTTGAAATTTACGAATTCGTATTAAGCGACGAGCAGTGGTTACTAAATGGTGTCGAACAAAGAGATTTTACAAACACAGACCATTTAGACGTATCGCCTGAAGAAGCCGTTCAATATTTAGATACAACAGATCGTGGTGGCGACTACACATACGTGAGAACGGAAATGAAGGAGCAGATTTTCGGTGAAGGGTCTCAAGTTCGCCCTTATCACCTTATTGAATGGGAAGGTCCGAACGGGGCGACGGATCAGCTATGGTTTGATTCTTTCACTGGTTTTGTCGAATAGGACTATTCTCACTACCATATTTTGTAGGGCATGCTATACTTTTCTGAAAAACAAGTGAGTGATCGTTATGAAGAAGTTGACCATTGCCCTTATGATGTTCATGTTTATCGTTGGTATAGCCGCTGGGTTCCTGCTTCACTTGACGTCGATTGATACGGCAGATGAGCAGGTCGACCAAATTGCAGATCAATCCTATGCGCTGTCCTTGCCTGAACAAGAGTCGGTAGAGGCACTATCCGAACAAGATATTGTGCGAAGCTATCAGAGTAGTTACTCGTCTTTAGTATCGGATGCAGGTCAGCGCATACAGAGTTTAGCATCGGAAGCGCAACAGGAATATGTCACGAAAATGAACAACCAGGAGGACGTTTCCTACAGTTATTTCTTCAGTAAGTACAGTTCTGCAGCCAATCGATTGGAGAAGACGACAGACGAAGCGTTTGCTGTGATCCACGATCAAATGAGCCAGCAGCTAGAGAGTTCCGGCTATCCCAGTCATGCTGCAGAAGAGCTGAAGAAAGATTACGAGCAGACCAAAAAGCAGTGGAGAAGTACGTGGCTTGATGAAGTACAAGCTGCATTTTAATAAAAAATCGAAAAATGACACATTTCGGACTTGTTCCCATTTAAAGAAAATTTTATAATGATAGTTATAGATTTTCTGGTTGTTGAAAGGTGGGAAAGATTTGACGCAGCTATCCAAACTATTTGTAGATCACCATGAATTCTCGATGCTCGGTAGGTATAGTGTTCGAATTGACAAAACCATCGTTGTCGAACCATTCAAACCTTTAACGGAAGACGCGTATCGCCGACTGGTCAATATGGAACCATTTATTAAACGGATTGGCATACAAAGCTCCAACTCTCAGAATTCAATTGAATACGAAGGACCTTACGCATGTAAACGGGTTTTTGGCGTTCTCGTGTTTAATAGGGTTTCTTCTACATAATAGGGAAGCGGTCAACGACAGGGTGATCGCTTTATTTTGTATACGATGATTTCGCCTCAACATCCTTCCCTGCCCCGCCTTGGACTATATGGAAAGCGACTAAAAAAAGCGATCGACTTAAGTAAATAAGTCAATCGCTCGTCACATGCTACTCTTCGGTTTGATCTGAAGATGTGTACTCCAGTTTGGTTTGAAGCTGATCTTTTACGTTTTCCAGGCTCTCTTCGTCTGGCACGAAGTAGAATAGCCCGTCTTCCAAGCGTTCGTTTACTCCTTGGATTTCAATCGATTCGGTCGTTGATTCCTTAGAGGAGAACGCTTTTTGAATCGCATAAATTTCGCGTGGTGAGAGGTTCGTTGATATATTTTCACCAACTACATCAGATATCTGTCCTACTTTAAAGATGGTTCCAGCTGAAATCGCTTCGTCAATCGACGCTTTGATAAACTGTCTTTGTCGCTCATCACGAGGATACGTCAGTGCGGCATCTCTTTTTCTCATTCGAACGAAGGCCAACGCTTCTTCACCTGTCATCTTCGTAGGTCCCTCTTCAAATTCGATAATCTTGTAATAATCGATGCTGCTTCGTTCCCAGAATGGCTCTTTCACATCAATGGTCACGCCGCCGAGCAGGTCTACGACTTCAATGAATCCCTCAAAGTTGACGGTAGCGTATGTGTCGATCGGAATGTCCAGGTAATCCTCGACGGTTTCAACGGCTAATTTTTCAGCACCGTATCCAGATAACTCCCCAAGTGAATAGGTGGAATTGATTTTGTGATAACCAGCGTAAGCATCTCCGACTTTTTCAGCAGGAAGCTCCACTCTCGTATCTCTTGGAATGCTCGTCATCGTCATTTCTTTCGTTTCCGGATCAAGGGTCATGACGATCTGAGTATCCGCACGGCCTGCGCCGCCTTCTGTCGCATAGTCTTCCACTCCTAATAGAAGAATGGAAATCGGATCTGATCCGATATCGACTGGCTGTTCCCTCAAATCCGATTTATCGCCACGTTCTAAATCTTTATATGAAGCGGTATAAACTTGTGTAGCGTAATAGAAGCCAACGCCAATACAAAGTGCAAACACAAATAAAATAGCGCCAATAATTCTGAATCGTTTTTTTCTATTTCGTTTTCGTCTTCTTTTGATTCTGGTTGTTGCCATAAAAAACACCTCTATTTTTACCTCTCACTTTCACATTGTATCATATCGGTAAAGAATCAAAGGTTTTGCTGAAAAAGCCCTGCTCACGATAGAGCAGGGCATCAGGCTTAGTTGATCTCTTCTTTTTCCAAAATCAAGTAGTTCATTTCTTTTCTTTCGATACTATTATACCGTTTCGCGTTGAACAGGTAGAAAATGATTCCAATTAATACCCAGACGCCCAGTGCGATATACGATTCTGTTCCAAGTGATGCCGGGGACCATGGAAGCAGAAGCAGGGCAAGAAACCCGATTGCACTGATCATTCCAATTAAGGAAAGCAGTTTTTTACCTGGTGCGACGACATCGGCATAACCTCTTGCTTGCTGCTTGTCCGACCAGCGGAAGAACTTATAAGCAGTTGCCGTGCAGAAGAAGTAAGCGATCGCTACACCGGTAGAAGACATGTCGACAACCCAGAGCAGTGCCTCACGGCCGAACCACGGGGCAATCAGGCAGATGGCCATGGTGAACAAAATGCCGACATAAGGCGTTTTATGCTTGGAATGGAGCTGACGGAACATATCAGGCAGGATGCGTGCGCGCCCCATAGCAAAGGTCAGACGGCTTGCCGAAATGTAGAAACCGTTCAATCCTGTGAAAATCCCCATACAGACTGCGGCGGCGATGATAAATACACCGGCGCGGCCCATATAGCTCTCGATTGCATCTCCTGTTCCCCATACAGAACCTGTCTCCTGTATTTGAGCGAGAAGATTCTGCCATGGCATCGTACTGGCTGTAATCAGAATCATGGCGCTGTAAGCAAGTCCCGCAGCAAGAAGGGACCAAATGATCAGACCAAATGCTTTCTTCGGTTCAAACTCGAACTCTTCAGCTGCCTGAGGGATATTATCAAATCCTACGTAGGCAAAAGGCGCAATCGCAAGAATGGTCAGAATCGATGCAATCGCTGTTTGGTCCGGTGTAAAGGCCGGCGTGATGTTTGAAAGACTCGGACCTTCAGAAAAGATGGCACCGACCGCAAGGAGACTGATTCCAATGATCAGAATAATACTGAATACGAATTGGGTTTTACCGGAGAAGCTTGCTCCACGAATATTCAGAATGGCAAACAAAATAAGTGCAAGACTGGCAATAGCAATTTGAATGATGGACACTTCATAACCGGCAACGGTGTACATATTTCCTGTCCGGACAAAATCCGGGAATAAAAACTTTGCGAGCAATGCCAAAGCAGATGCGTTCAACGCGACAATACAAATATATCCAAGCGTCAGGAACCACCCCGCTATAAAAGCAAATCCTCGTCCAAATCCGATGTAAGCATACGCGAACTCTCCACCTGTAACCGGGAATTTCTCGATCAAGAACCCGTAGCTGACACCGATGATCATCATAAGCGCGGCGCCGAGCAGAATCCCGATAACGACACCGATCGGACCTGCCTGTGAAATCCAATCTGTCGGAAGAACGAAGGCTCCCCAACCGATTGCCGATCCGAAGGCAATTGCCCACACCCAGTGCGGCTTAAGTGATCTTTCTAATTTTTTTCTTTCTCTCGTGGCCATTATATGTTTTCCTCCTAAAAATAAAAGACGTACCTCGACTATTCTATTAATGATTCGTCATATTTCGCAAGCCATTTACGTTTATATTTACCCACAAAGATGAAGTTAAACTTAAATCCGGTGGAAAATAAAAGCAGGGCGGCTGAACGGCTTTTCGATTTCATAAAATTTCCTGGGCAAAATGGCTGATTTATCATTAATCTTCTTCAAATAGTGACATAAACACCGATATAAATACTATTGAAAAGATTTTTGTACATATCGAAAGGGGGAAACGTTGACGAAGGGAGATCTACCCTTTGTCAGTTTACTATGAGAATTCAACATCTAAGATGGAAGTCGGCGGGCATGACCCTGATGACGGCCGTTCTGCTATTTGCCTTTTTACCATGGCAGGGCGATGCATCAGCAGTCGGTAAGGGGACGATCAGTGTGTCGTCTGTGTATGAAGATTCGGAGAGAAAGACGGTGTCGATCTCGATTGAGGCTCAAGATATCGAGAACATGGAGAGCGGCCAATTAGAGCTGCGTTATGATCCTCAAGTCGGTTACGTAAGAGGAACCGACAGCGGCAGCAGTCTTGAAGATGCCATTACGGTCATCAATGAGGATGAAGCGGAAGATGGAATAGTCAAATTTGCTTGGGTTGCAACAGATGAGGTTGAGAACGGAACGCTGTTATCCCTTGATTTTTATACCACACACGAGCAGGGCGTGAAAGCAACAGACCTTGAACTTGTAGAAACACAAGTGTTCGATGAAGATGGAGATGAAATCGGTGTATCGCTAAGCGACGGATACATAAAGCCATTTGACGGAAAAGTTGAATCAGAGGAAGAAGTGTCTGGAAATAAGACATGGACCATCGAGTTCAGTACACCGATTCTTGAATCTTCCATTTCCGAACAGAGTGTGTATATTCAAAACGAAAGAAGAAATGCATTAGTAGACGTCAACCTATCCCTTTCGAATGATGGAAAAGTATTGACGGTGAAACCTGCAGATGAATTAAGAAGATCTTATGATTACAGCTTGATCGTTTCAGAGAATGTACGCTCGATGACGAATACTCGATTGAAAGAAGCGGTCAAAGTACCGTTTACAGTTCAATAACAACAGGAGGCAGCGGTATGAACAAAAAAGTAGGCGGGTTATTTACGATTTTTGTGCTTGTCTTAACGTTATTTTCAACCAGCCAAGCACTTGCCTACCGTGACTCGGTAGTCGAAGTGACCCAAGTATATTCAACAAGTGATGAAGTGACAGTCGCCGTGAAACTGCACAACTTCCGTGACCTGAACTCTGGAAGTTTTCAAGTCTCAGTCCAGGATGCTGATCTTGAGCTGGATGGGTTTGACCCCGCTCCAAAGTTCGATAACGGAATGTTCAATACGACGTCCCGTGAAGACGGAGATACGCTTAACATCAGCTTCCTAGCTTCTGGTGAGGAAGTCGATGTCGATGCCTCTGTGCTGGGTTACATCACGTATGAAGTAGATGATTCAGCGGATTACGGGGAAAAATTTGATATCGAATTGAGTAACGTATCCATTACAGACAATGATGACGAAGAACTCGTCGAGGCGGCTTTTGATGGAGCGATTTACTACGAGCGGTCTTTGGGCGATGTGAATGACTCCAACGAATTGAATGCAGCACAAGCGATGAAGATTCTTCAGCATGCGAATGGATCTGAGACGCTTGACAGCTCAGACCGAGCATATGCGGATATCGATGGAGACGGAAACATTTCACAAAGTGATGCAGAAGAATTGCTCGAATACATTGTTGGATCAAAAACAAGTATGGCACGCATTACGACAGAAGAAGTGAATACAGCTTTTCTTGATGTTCCTTACAGTTTCCAAATGGAAGCGAAGTACGGTCAGGCTCCCTATACATGGGATGCACGTAGACTTCCAAGTGGCCTTGAGTTAAATGAACAAACCGGCGTGATTACCGGTACACCTTCACGAATCGATGATGGAGAAGTGACCATCACAGTTGAAGACCGTACAGGTGCGGAAATGAAGAAGACCTTTGACTTCTCTGTCATTGAGTCTGATGTAAGACAGCTTGAGGAGATTTCACCGATCAGTGTGGAAAAAGGCGACAGTGTATCTCTTCCAGACAGCATTCAAGTCACGTACAAAGACGGGACAACTTCTAATGAAGACGTAGACTGGCAGGACTTCAGCACAACTTCAACAGGTGAATTCCTCGTATCCGGTATGGTTGATGCTGTCAGTATGACGATTACGGCTAAAGTTATAGTCTATGATGGGGACGAGAAGCCATATGTTCCAGAGGACCAGTTAGGCGCAGTGGAAACAGACTATGTAGGATTCCTTGATGTTCACACGATTACGGTGGATGTAACGGATAAAGTTTCCCGCGTGGTGATCGTTGCTGGACGTGATGAGATTGATATGAACGCGGATGTGGATAGTACGTTCAGCCTTGCAACGCCGAGGTTGGAATCTGGGGATGTTGTGACGCTTGTCGCTTATGATTATTTCAATGAAAAGATTACGGAGAAGAAAGTTACTTTGAGATAAGAGGGGGATTAAAGTGAAGAATAAAGTATTTGGATTTACTATGATTTTGACCTTGGTATTTGCTGCTTTAGCACCTTCTGTTCACGCTGAGAATCTAGAAGATCCTCAAAATATAGTATTCGATGAAATAACGGACTTCCGTTTAGAGAATATTGGTACAAATGAAGTGAACATGACTTTTGACACGAAAAATTCAGATAATGGGCTCGATATTGACCGTCTATTTTACGTAGTTGTTGAAAGTGACAGTATTGTATCCAGCGGCAGTAATAACCTTGACCGGTTAGTTGGCGTCACTAAGTCTAGTGGAGTACTTGGGGATTTAGAAGAGCTAGTCGTAGATAATAACGACGCACATTTAATTACAAATCCAGAGTTACTTCTGGACTTGGCTAGTGGTGATGTTGTAAAAACAGGCGTAGTAAATGATTTACAAGGTGGAGTAGAAAACGCTGAAATTAACCTGGATGGATTGGAGGAGAATGTTAATTACAAAATGTTTGTAGTAGGGGCAACGCCTGAAATGGGCGTCCCGCAGATTATTGATTCTCCAGACGGATTCAGTGATATGGCAAATCGGTTCCTGAAGATTCATTTATCCGATGATA
This sequence comes from Halobacillus litoralis, assembly GCF_020171725.1. GTDB lineage: Bacteria > Bacillota > Bacilli > Bacillales > Halobacillaceae > Halobacillus > Halobacillus litoralis_F. Next base: position 184,180 of record NZ_JAIVAJ010000006.1, read on the forward strand.
ATGGAACGAACAGAACCTATGAGATTTCTTATTACGATCAGAACGGAAATTTCCATTCTCAAGATGTAGATGACATAAACAGTAATACAGCTAACGATGGAGACTTGAGGTTCGGGATTAATAACGATGGTACTATCAACGAAAACGCAACTGGAGGGCAACGTTTCACTCTAAGAGTGTCTACAGCAAATAGAATTGCGGTAGGGGATAGTTGGCTACTTGAGTTTGACGATGATGGTGACGTTTACGAAGATCCTGCTAGAATACGACGTCTACCTAAAGCTGAGTATATTGATGATGGCTCAGAGTGGGAAGATGGACATCTCTTTGCTGATGGTGACCATGGTTATGTAAGCTTTTCTACTGACCCGTTCCCTAGGTTGCTTCCAGGTATTGGGACTGACGGGACAGGCTTCAGTATTGACGAAGCTCCAACAGAACAGGAGTTTAATTACTTAAGAGGTGTTTATGCTAATACCCGAGGAAGTGTTTCAGTTAGGTTTGATAATGATATTAAACTGACACCAAGAGGCCAGGAGCAAATACAAATTCTCGATAGTGAGGGAAATGACTACAGGTATTACGAGGCATTCAACAGAGGGATAAGTGACGGAGGCTCTGTACTCGAAATAGAATACGAAGCATTGGATCCGAACAAGGAATATTATGTAAGTATCCCAGCGGGTAGCCTAGCTACAGAGGTTGGTAATGATAATGGATTAGGACAATTTAACTTGGGTAATGAGTTCAATAAACTTATCTTCTATACAGAGAAGAAACCAACTATCGCGACAACGTTCTTTAATCCAGGTAATGAAACATTTGATCATACATTCTCTCCATTCAGCTTGAATCCAAGCAATGATATTTATAGAATCCCTGAATTGGTTGGAGTAAACAAACTGGGGGTTGGGCTGAATCAGCAGTTGATTTTGAATTTCCAAGACGCGATTATTCTTAATGGAAACCCTAATTCTAAGCTTGAAATTGACTCTTCTGGAAGTAATCGTAACTTGAGTGCGACTGCTACAGTGAATGAGAGTAGACCAAATGAGCTGATCATTACAGTTCAACATGGTTTGGATAACCAAAATTTATTACGTCCAGATACCATTTATGATTTAGTCATCCAACCAGGCATCGTAAAAGACCGCTTTGGAGGAAGCTCTTATTCTGAGAGTGACACCATTGAAGTGAGCTTTAAGACAGCAGATGGATTCAAGAATGCCTTCTTGGACAAGTCCGCATATGAATTGAACTCAGGCCTTCTTCAAACGCCGAGTCATAATATTGCGATTGATGTGCCTAAGGTGTTCATTCGAAACGTAGAAACAATCCACTACCGTCAAGGACTTGCGCCAGATGCACAAGTCGCTCCAAACCTTACCAACGTGGATGTTGAAGCGGATGCGGATGTCGAGTATTTAACGGTTTCAACAAACCAAGATGAAAGAAGAATGCTCGAACGTGGAGCGAATGGTAAATTTACAGCTACATTCGCTGGACTAAGCTCTAACGTAACACAGCTTGAAATTACAGCGTACGATGTCAATGAGAACGAACTTGTTACACGCGTGTTCCGTTTGCAGGGCGCACCTGGATCTGAGTTCAACAACGAGTATGTTCCGGAGATTACAGACATATTCGGGGAGCGGGTATCGCTTTACGAATTGATGCAGCAACCGGATCTTATGAGACAAGTGCTCGAGCAGATCCCTGTAAGTGAGTTAGACCGTATCGGAGTTCTTGAACCATTCTTCGCTCCATACAATGATGTACCTTAAATAACAGTAGAAAACCCCGTGATGCTGGTAACAGCTTCACGGGGTTTCTTTTGGTTTTCATCCAAAGAAAAGAGCCTCTCCCACATCTATATAATAGGAAGAGACTCATCATTTAATTTGTAGAGAACTTGAACTTAATCGGCTGGCTGAGTGCTTCTCCGTCTTCTGTTTCTACATCATCTGTAATATATAACTCATAATCCTCATTTGAGTCATAGCGGTCTTCCGGAATGATGTACAGCGTTCGTCCGCCGATGATCTCTGCTTTGATATCATGTTTTCTAGTGCTCGATTCTTCCCGGATGTACACGGAACGGTTATCGATGCTGTCAGGATCTATATCCTGATTAAATGTGACAATCCAATACTTTTGTCTTGAGACGCTATCATCTGTCTGCATGACAGCCCATCCATCTTTTGAAGGACCTACGATGACTCGTACCGTATCAACTTTTCCTGTATCCGCTGAGCGGGCTCGAATGATGGTTGAGCCTGTGCTGACCCCGCGTACCCTGCCGTTACTTGTAACCGTGGCAACTTCTGTGTTGAGTGATTCATAGTGAAGTTCTTTGTTCGTTGCCCTTGATGGATAAAAAGTGGGGTTCAGCTTCACTGTATCTTCTGCATCAACTTCGATCGGGTCATCAGATATGTTAAAGGCGGATAGTTCCGTGTAGTCGTCATCATACACATGAACGGTGATCGAGCCTTTTTTCCTTTTATAAAGGGTCGTGACCGTAATTTCGGCTGTTCCCTCTGAAACGGCCTCAATCTTACCGTTCTGTTTCACTTTAACGACAGAAGGCTTACTGCTTTCCCATTCGTACACATATTGATCTGTCGCGCTTAAAGGATAAATCCTATACTCTAACTGATACTGCTCTTCTTGCTCCAAGTATAAATCATGTTCGTTGCCTTTTATGAAAATGCGGTCGACCGGCACGTTCACTTCAATTTCCACCGAATCTGAGTAACCGCCATCGATTGTCGTAGCGGTAATGGTTGTTTTTCCTTCGGACACGGATGTCACTTCACCTTGTGTATTGACCGTAGCGACATCAGGATCTTCCGAGTCCCAAATGATTCGCTTATCTGTTGCGTTATAGGGGTAAACGAGAGCTTCGAGTTGAATGGAGTCTTCCTGGACGTCCAGCCACTCAGGTACTCTTTCTAACGTAACGGACTTCTTGTTCAGCTCGACACCTGAAACAGGGACGGCAATGATGACTTCGATGGTATCTTCATATTTCCCATCTAGGATCGACGCTGTAATCGTTGCGCGGTTTCCTTCGACGCGAGTCATGTCTTCGGTGACTTCTATACGACCGTCGTCAGATACGGAAACCATGTCGGGGTTGCTGGATGACCATTCGATTTCAGTAAAAACAGAACCTTCTGGTATCAAACGAGCGTTGAGTTCAGCATCGTCGCCTTCTTCTAATGTGATCGTTTCACGATCGATTTCGACGCCTTGAGCGAGTGTGAGGGTCAAGTTATTCGGAATGCCTCTATTGTCAGCCGATCCGTCACCGAGTTGTCCGTAATCATTCAAGCCCCATGTGTAAATATCTCCGTCTTCTGTTTTAGCTATGGAATACCTGGTGCCGGCATCGACTTCTACGACATCGTTGATTCCTGCTATTTGAGAAGGGGGCTGGGTGACAGCGCTGGATGGGGCATAGCCCAGCTCTCCTACAGAATTGTCTCCCCAAGACCAGATATTGCCGTCCGTATCAAGAGCTAAGTTATGGTACGCACCGGCAGCAACATGTTCGATTTCTGGTAAAGATGGTACGAGAAAAGGAGTGGCAAAATCGGTCGGTGCCGCGTTCAACCCGAAATCATTCCGTCCCCAAGCCCATACTCCACCATCTTCATCTAAAGCTAGGGAGTGGGAGCTTCCGGTGGCAATCCCTTTTATTTTCGGAAGTCCTTCAACTTCATAAGGGGTTTTGGTAAAAGCGAAACTTACGGGCATCTGCCCGCCCCAGTTCTCTCCCCAAGCCCATACGGTACCCTCTTCATCAAGCGCCAGGTTATGATTTTGGAAGCTTTCAATTTCTACAATATCTTCAAGCCCCAGGATTTGTTCCGCCGTCACCTTTTCACCGGTTGCTTTGAATTCGTGCTGGCCGAGCTGGCCGAACTGATTGGAACCGAAGCTCCAGACCGTGCCGTCCGCTTTCAAAGCAAGGGAATGGCTGTCTCCCGCAGAGATTTGGGTGATGTTCGATAACTTTCGTAAAGTGAATTCATTCGAGTTGTCTTTTTCGAAAGCCATGACCTGGGTAAGCTCAGGCTCTGTAGTCGAAGGCTCGCCGGTTCCGGCCTGGCCATTGTCGTTAGAACCGAAGGAGAAGACTTCTCCGTATTCGGTCAGCACGAGAGAGTGGATGTCTCCAGCTTCGACACTTTCAATCACTTCTTCTCCTGTTCCAATCTCGCGAGGCACAGATGTTTGTTTTTCCTTAATCGTTAATTGGTCAAAAGCGTTCCATCCCCAACCAAGTAAGTGCAGCTCTCCGTCGTCATCTTCGATTAACGTCAAAGTGTGCTTTCCATAGACGGAAATCGTAGACTCAGCGTGAACGGGTTGATGGATGAAGCTCAAACTCAATACGATAAGAAAGAGACTGATGACTTTCCATTTAATCATAGTTTACAACCGCTCCTTCTAACTCATTTTTTGTAAAGTAGTTCGGAATGTCTTCGATTCGATAATAGCCGTTCTCGTCGTCGGTGAAATCAAGGCGCTCTCCGTCAATCAAGAGATAGGGATCGCCTTCAGACAAATCGAGCTGAGACGATTCGATAATGACTTCTGTCGAATAGTTCTCATACGTCAGCACAACCCCGCCTAAATCGATAACGGACTGTTCAGCTTTTGTATCGTGCGATTTTTGAACGGTAAAGGTCATCACAGCATGCTGGTTCAATGGTTGATCATCTTTACCGAATGTGGTGAACTTCGTGATGTACAGACGATAGGTATGTCCATATTCGTATTCCCCGTTATCCGGCTCAATCGTGAGCTCTTTATCATCTACTTTTCTATCAATTGGAACAACCTCGTCATCTTCGTTCAAAATAAACACAGAATCGCGGGCTAAGTCTGGCTCTTCATTGAAGGTGACCGTCCACTCTTTATCGACTGCGACGTTCATTTTCCTGCCGAAGTTTACAAACTGGATGTCGTCTTGTGGGGTCGTATCAATTGTGGCCCCTTCATCACGTAACTCTTCCAGGATCTCAACGGTGTCCGGGTGTCCGAGCATCAGTTGATTCATTTTCAGATTCAAACGAGCTTCTGGAAACGACTCATTTGAGAGAGGGGAGAGGTCATAAATGAGATTTCCCTCTAAATTCAAATCTGTAAGTGACGGAAGGTCATGAACATCGGTCATATCTTCAATCTTGTTATATGCAAGTTGGATACGGGAGAGGTTGTTATGGCCCCGTATGGCATCAATCTCTTCAATGTCGTTTTCGTTGGCATATAGTTCAACTAGTCGATACATCCGGTCAACTGCAGAAATGTCCTCGATTTCGTTTTTACTGATATGAAGAGATTTCAAGTCGTTCAAGTCTTCCAGTGCATCGATCGAAGTTAGACGGTTGTCCGATATCCACAGGTTTTCCAGTTCGTCCAGGGATTGAAGCGGACGTACGTTTTTAATTTGATTGTTCGTCAAATAAAGCGACGTTAAGTTTTCGAGCTCCCCTAGCGGATGTACTTCCAAAATCGAGTTATCCGATAGGTTCAACCATGTTAAACCTTCCAGTTCATCAAGGAAGGCAGTCGACGTAATGTAGTTGTCGGACAGCCCTAGATGGGTGAGGTCATCGAGCTTCTCAAGCCCCCACAAGTAGTCGATTTCATTACTGCTGAGGTAAAGTTTTTTCAAATTCGTCAGTTCTCTTAATGGTCCGACAGATTGGATCCTATTGTTAGAAAGATAAAGTTCCCTCAAGGAAGGGAAGTGTTCAATGCCTTCTAGATCCGTGATTCCTTCGTTCTGTAAATCCAATACCGTAATATGGGTCACTTCGTTTTTAAAAATATCTTCGTCATCATCTTTACCTAAAAAGTCGCGAATCGCGTCTTCAAAATCTTCATCAGCAAACCGGATGGTTTCGTCTGTATCCATCCCCGTTTCGCTCCCTTGTTGAGGCAGATACTGGAGCGTGCCTGTCTGAGTTGGCAGCGTAGTAAACCAGTTCAATTCAGCAGATGGAGCGGTCACATCGAGCTTGTTTTCTTCAACACGAAGCTCTTTGACTTTACTCCAATGATGCAGGTCGCTTAGGGAGCTTAAGTCATTGTCACTGAGCCAGAGCGACTCCACATTTCTCAAACCTTCAAGCGCTTTGACATCTGTAATTTTGTTGGACTGGAGATGAAGACTCCTGAGGTCTTTCATATTCGCTAAGGCGTCCAGGTTTGAAATATTGTTATGGTCCGCCCATAACGACTCTAAAGACGTAAGGTCGGCCAGGTCATCGAGCGACTCAATTCCGTTATTGTTGACATACAGCCCTTTTAGCGAGCTGAGAGTTCCTAACGGGGCAAGGTTCATAATGTTATTATCATTTACTTTCAATTCCTCCAAGTCTGACAGTCCACTAAGGGGGCGGAGGTCTGAAATATTGTTTGATGATAGAGATAAACGCTCAAGTGAATGCAATCTTCGTAAAGCTCCAACATCTGAAATCCGGTTGTTATGTAAAAACAGCTCTTCCAAATGATCTAAGTAGCTGAGGGATAAAATCGACTCCAATTCGTTATGGGATAAATCTAATGACTTAAGATTCTCATATCGTTCAATCCCTGCGATGGAGTTCAACTCGTATTGAGAAAGGTCCAGCTCTTCAATGTCTTGTTTGTCTTCAGACGACAAAGGTTCATCAAGACCGAGCTCTTTCAGAATCGCTTCTTCTAACTCCTCTGCGAATACAGAAGTGGGAAGTAAGAATATCGTGATGAATAGTAAGGTCATGGTCGACCGTTTTAATAGTTGAATCATGTTTTTCACTCCGAACTAAGTAAAATTCTCCCTTCTTCTTATATCGGTTTATATCCTCAGCTATCAAGGCATCGAAAGCTAAAAAAACTCCAGACCGTGTATGATCTGGAGTTATAAAAGTATTCACTTAAAACTGACTGGCCACCTGCCCTAAAAGATTGGACCTTCGGGATTCTTTTGAATTTTCGTATTGGGATTTAAATTCGCTTGCTGCCCCTCTGCTGTGACCATGTTTAGCCAGTTCGTTCTGCATAGCACCGTAAATTTGGTTAAAGGCTGAATCTGTCTTCCCTTCCAGACGTGTGGCGGCGGATTTGTATTTTTGGTAGAAATACGAGTAAGAAATGCTCTCACCGGCTTCTTTCTTCGCGATGTACTCATTTTTAGCCTGTCCGACTAATCCGTTCAACCGCGACTGAGCCTGGGACTCAAGCGAGTTGAAGCTTGGGCGGTATTTACTCTTAATATCCGCAACGGATTTTGTACTCGAAGAATCTGAGGAACCATTATTAGAAGAGGAACCAGAATCATTCTTGCTGCCTGAGCTTGTGTTGGAATCATTGGAAGAACCGTTTGTTTCATCCTTATTATCTTTACCTTGTTTGGCAGTTGATGAACTGGATGAGGACCCTTGACTACTAGTAGACTCTTCTTTTTCAGTAGATGTACCTGTCTGTGAATCTGTTTCTGAAGTATTACTACTGACAGAGTCAGAAGATTGATCCGTATTAGCTTCATCAGTCGATTCATTTTTTGTGCTGGCGCTTGCTGTATTTGTAGAATCCTGCTCAGAGGAATCAGTGCTTTCATCTGTATCCTCAGGAAGTTCAATCTCGTACTCCGAGTCAGCAATTTCGTCGACTTCTACATCTGACGTCTCATAATCTTTAAAGTTAAACAAGTATGTAAAATAACCAGCGACGACTAAGATTACCGCAAGTAGTCCATAAGCAATATATCTTTTTTTCATTCATGCACCTCCGAATATATTTCTTTGATTATATCATGGTTAAATAAGGAACTAAAAATAATCTTTTCACATATTTGTAATAAAAGTATGAAATAAAAAAGGATTATCAGGAAATTTGTCGAAATGGAGCTGTTATAGGATAAAAGGTCTTATTATTCAAAAGGTGGAAATTTTTACTTGTAATATCTAAATTGTAAAAATACATCAAAACTTGTCTAAGATTCCATGAATCAATTGAATAATGGGTTTCAATCGGGTATCCTTAGATTATTCTTTTAAATTCCAAGTGATTCCTGTAATGTAGTTTCATAGAATTACTTCCACTTGTGGATTTGGAAATAAACTATTACTTAAGAGGTGAGTGTTACGTTATGAAGAAGAAATTAGTACGTGGCGTTAATGGTGCATTAGTCACAGCTTTGGCTGCAACACCAATTCTAGCTACACCAGTTGGGTCAGTAAGTGCGGATGTAAGTCAGAGTGATGTTTTGGAGAAGCTTTCAACTCTTTCCGCTATCTATGAGAGAATTAACGATAAGGCAGAGGTTAGAGATGGTCGTGACTATTTGCTAGAGGAAGCTGAGTGGTCTGATATCTATGAAGATATTACGATTGATGATCTATCTAACGATGATAAGCAGGACATTCTTGAAGGGCTAAGTAATATCCTTTATGCAAGTGATTTTGACGAATTGGCAGAAGCTACATCATCTTTTGAAACTACATACAACAATAGCTTAAAGCCTTACTTAGTAGATGCGGATGAAGAAGAAATTCCGTTTATTGACTTCGTTGACTTTCTGGCTACAGTTCAACTAAAAACATTTGATTACATCAAAGAGAATGAAAGTGAACTAGATAACTATTATCCATATAGTGAATCTACTGATGACCCTCTATTGTCAGAATTTATTCTAGATGCTTATGATGAAGTATTAGCAGAACTTAAAGATGATGGGAATGCTGTATATGAAGCTATGGACGGAAGTGTAGTTCTTAATAGCGATGGTATTCTAGGAGCTTACTTCGATGTTCAAGATGAAAGTGAGAATAACGAAGAAATTGTTGCTGCACAAGAAGAGCTTGTAAATGCAGTATTAGGCGAAGCGAATGAAGAAGATGGTAACGACAACGACAATGATAACGACGACAACGACAATGATAACGACGATAACGACGACAACGATAATGGCAATGACAACAATGATGATGAAGAGGAAGAAGAACCAACAGATCCAACTGAACCAGCTCCAAACCCAACTGAACCAGGCGGCGACGATGGAGATGACGATCTAGTTGATGTAGATGTTGATCCAGTTGATGGTCAAGTAATCGTGGACGATGAAGCTGTAGATGTGACGGACGAAGAGACAGAAGATGGTAAAACTGTTGTACGTGCACGCGTAAATGCAGAGCGTATCCAAGAAGCTCTAGAAGAATTGACTCCTGAACAAGCTCAGAAGATCACAATTAAGCTTGTCAACAACAACGATGCTAACCGCATTCCAGTTGTCAGTGTACCATCTCAAGCTGTTAAAGCCATTGCTGAGAAGAACCCGAATACTGTCCTTGAAATCGGTACAGAAGATGCAGCCTACGAGCTTCCAGTACGTGAGCTTAACCTTCAGCAATTCGCTCAAGATCTAGGCGTCGATTCTGAAGATGATGTTGAAATCGAAATTCAAGTGAACCTTGTTGCAGAAGACGATGCTGAAGCAACAACTGCTCTTACAAATAATAACTTGAATAGAACTTCATCTGTTATTGAATTCACAGTTCGTGCGACAGCGAACGGTCAATCTAGAGACGTAACGAAATTCTCTTCTTATGTGAACCGTACTGTTCAAGGTGAGAATGATTTCAATGCTACATTCTCGACAGCCGTTCTACTAAGACCTGATGGTACATTCGCGCCAATTCCAACACTATTTGCTGGTTCACAAGCGACGCTTAAGAGTCAGACAAACAGTAAGTACACGATTGTTGAGAACGATGACGTTTCCTTCACGGATACAACTGATCTTTGGAACAAGGATCAAGTAGAGAAACTTGCTGCGAAGTACATCGTTCAAGGTAAAGAAGACGGTTCATTCGATCCACAATCTGCGATTACTCGTTCAGAGTTCAGTGCTCTTGTAGCGCGTAGTTTGGCTCTATTTGCAGATGAAGATGCAGATGCGCCATTCACGGATATCCGTGATGAGAAGTGGTATGCGGATCCAATCTCTGCTGTATATGAGGCTGGAATCGTTCAAGGTCGTGAAGACGGAAGCTTCGATCCAGGTGCTTCATTGACTCGTATTGAAGGTGTGCTTATGCTTGATCGCCTATTCGAATATGTAGGCTTCGATGCAGCACAGCTTAACGAAGACGTAAGTATTGATGATTTTGAAGATGTAGGAAGCATTCCTGCTTACGCTCGTGATGCTGTTGAGCGTATGGTTCAAGCTGGCGTTATCAATGGCCGTAGTAACGGCAACTTTGACCCATACGGCGATCTTGACCGTGCTGCTATGGTTAAAGTCCTTGATGAGTCCCTTGAATTCGTTAACTTCATCAGTGAAGACGACGAAGAGTAATAGAAATATAGAAAAATCCGCTGGCCAAATGGTCAGCGGATTTTTTGATGTTTTTTGTTACTATGAGAGTTTATGAAAAGTTCTCTTTTATATAAGCCATGCTGATCTCCAAACTCTCAATAGGAGAGCGTCTGCTTTCATCCTGTTCGACGATCCACCACTTCACACCAATGTCTTTTCCTTTTTCCTCGACACTCTTTAAATCGACTCCACCAGTTCCAAGTTCCGCAAAGAACTGTTCTTCATCTGTCGTCATGTCTTTCAAGTGAACGAGAGGGGAGCGATTGCGGTAGGCTTCTAACCATTCCACAGGTTCTTCTCCGGCTTTTTTCAGCCAGTAAATATCAAATTCGGTTTCCAGCTCAGGCACCTCTTCGAAAATCGTCTGTAAGGCGGTGCGGCCGTCTGATAGGTTTTCTAATTCAAAGTCATGGTTGTGGTAACAGAGAGTGAGACCTTCCTTTTGACACTGCTTAGCGATTCCTTTTAAATCTTCAACTAAAGCGTGGTAGTCTTCCTCTGTACGGTCCTCTATGTAAGGGCATACAACAAATGAACTGCCAATCGTATGTTGGTCTTGGATGACGTCATCCAAGCGGTTCTTTAAGTCTGCTAAAGGAACGTGGCTTGAAGCTGCCTGAAGTCCGAACTCCTCTAGCATTTCCTTGACTTCTTCTGCGGAGTGTCCTCCGAAGCCTGCGAATTCTACGCCGTCAAAGCCTAAGTCCGCGACCTGCTTCAGCGTCCCTTTAAAATCCTGTGCCGTTTCATTTCTCAATGTGTACAGCTGTGCTGCTACTGGTATATTCCCCATTCCATCCACTCCTTTACTTTTCCCTCATTATATACCAATAATTGAATTTTTCGAATGAATACGTTTTAGAAAAAAGAAAAACTTCTAGTAGAAAGATAGAGTTTCAATGTAAGATTAATTTGAATTTTTCAAGTTTTATCATTCGACAAAAACTGAGTCCCTCTATACTATAGTAGAAAAGGAGTTGAGCATTTTATGAACGATCTTTTGCAACAGATTAACGAGAAGGAAGCATACTGTTGGAAGTGTCGGGCGTCCCTCTCAAGTGATGAAGTGATGGTTCTCGAGGAGAGCGATACGAGGATTGCTGAGCTTTGCTATGACTGCTATGAAGAAATGATGAGGAATTAATTGTTTTATATTGTATAAATACTGAATGAATGTTACGATTTACATAATTCAAGCACGTCCATGTGCTTTATTTTTTCGCGAATATTGTAAACGCATTCACAAAACATAGTCTACTACGGAAGTTCTTTTTTTAATCGGTTATTGAAATCGATTTCAAAGAAAGAGTTGGAAGGAGCAAATAAGATGAACGTACTTGTATGGAACGAATTTCGTCATGAAAAAGAAAGTGAGGTCGTCCGTGATATTTACCCTGAGGGCATTCACGGTGCGATTGCTGATTTCTTAGGCGAAGAGCACGCTACAGTCAAAACCGCCACGCTTGATGAAGAGGAACATGGTCTGACAGATGAAGTGCTCGCAGAGACGGATGTTCTCGTATGGTGGGGGCATAAAGCGCACGATGAAGTAAGTGAAGAAGTGGCTGAAAAAGTGAAACAGCGTGTACTTGATGGCATGGGACTTGTTGTACTTCACTCTGCCCATTTTTCGAAGCCATTCAAGAAGCTGATGGGAACGTCTTGTGACCTGAAGTGGAGAGAAGCCGATGACAAAGAACGTATCTGGGTAGTAGATCCGACTCACCCGATTGCGGAAGGTCTTGGAGAATACATCGATATTGAAAAAGAAGAGATGTACGGAGAGCATTTTGATATCCCTGCACCAGATGAATTGTTGTTCGTCAGCTGGTTCGAAGGCGGCGAAGTATTCCGAAGCGGTGCGACGTTCAAACGCGGACGTGGTAAGATTTTCTACTTCCGTCCTGGACATGAAACGTATCCGACTTACTACCATAAAGAAGTTCAGAAAGTGATTAAGAATGGCGTGAAGTGGGCCAACAACGGAGGCACACCGACACCTGTTTATGGAAATGCACAGCCTTTAGAAGAAATTAAAGAAAAATAAGGAGTGGTTGACTATGACTAAATTGAGTGTTGCCGTCATCGGATGTGGGAGTATTGCACAAAACCGTCACTTGATCGAGTATGCTGCAAATGAACACGTTGAAATCAAAGCGGTATGCGATATTGTATCAGAGCGTGTGGAAAAAATTGCAGAGGAGTATGGAGCTACTGCATACACCAACTATGAAGAGCTGCTTTCGAAAGAAAGTGTTGATGTGGTAAGCGTCTGTCTTCCGAACTACCTGCACGCGCCGGTTTCCATCGCTTCCTTAAATGCCGGAGCTCACGTGCTTTGTGAGAAACCGATGGCGACTTCCAGGGAAGAAGCTGAGAAAATGATTGAAGCGGCAGAAGTGAGCGGCAAGAAATTGATGATTGCCCATAACCAACGCTTCGTTCCTTCTCACGTGAAGGCGAAGGAACTGATTGAAGAAGGTGCGATCGGAAAAGTGTACAGCTTCCGCACGGCCTTTGGTCATGGTGGTCCAGAGGGCTGGAGTGCAGAAGGAGAAAACAGCTGGTTCTTCAAAAAGGACCAAGCCTTTATCGGAGCGATGGGTGACCTTGGCGTACATAAAGCCGATCTACTCCGTTATATCCTTGGACAGGAATTCGTCGATGTTGCAGGCTTTGTCGAGAATAACGCGAAGAAGGATATCACGGTTGATGACAATGCAGTTTGTATTCTTCGTTCAGAACAAGGGATTGTAGGTACGATGGCAGCGAGCTGGGCGTACAACCCGAGTGAAGACAACTCCACTGTCATTTACGGAGAGAAGGGAACGCTTCGTCTGGAAGATGATCCCGAGTACTCTCTTATTGCGCAGTACACAAATGGAGACATCGTCAACTACCAGCTTGGAAAAATCCAATCGAATGATGAAGGCGGCCAAAGCAACTCGCACGTCATCGACCATTTTGTTGACAGTGTGTTAAATGACACGGAGCCACTTATCACCGGAGAAGAGGGGATGAAGTCGCTGGATGTCATTCTAGCTGCTCTTCGTTCAGGCGAAACGGGCCAAGTCAGTAAGCTCGAGAAGGTTACAAAATGACTTCATTGAAGATGGGCATTATCGGTGTGGGAGGCATCGCTCAAGGGCGGCACCTTCCTGCCTTCAAGCAACTTGAAAATGTAGAGGTGACCGCTGTCCAGGACGTGAATCGTACGCGTGCTGAGGAAGCGGCAGAGAAATTCGATGTCCCGCACGTGTTCGATGATTACAAGGATCTTTTTGAAAAAGTGGATGCCGTTACGATTTGTACGCCGAATAAATTTCATGCTGAAATCAGTATCGCAGCTCTTGATGCAGGGGTACATGTTTTATGTGAAAAACCGATGGCGATGACGGTAGAGGAATGCGAAGCGATGATGGAAGCGGGAGAGCGTAATAACCGTGTCCTGTCCATAGCCTATCACTTCCGTCATACCGCAGAGGGGCGTTTGGCTAAACAGGCGATGCAGGAAGTCGGTGACCCTTTAGTGACACGTGTTCAGGCGATGCGCCGCCGGAAGGTACCAGGCTGGGGCGTCTTTACGAACAAAGAACTTCAAGGTGGGGGCAGTCTGATCGACTTCGGCTGCCACTTGTTGGATCTGGCATTGTGGTTACTGGACGGACCGAAGCCTGTTGAAGTCATCGGAAAAACGTACGATCGCTTGAGCAAGACACCCGGTCAGGTGAATGACTGGGGAGAGTTCGACCATGAAACGTTCAACGTCGATGACCACGTCACGAGCTATATAATGTTTGAAGACGGATCCTCGATGCAGTTTGAATGTTCCTGGGCAGCCAACATTAAAGAAGACCATACGACGCTTACCGTTTCAGGTGTGGATGGCGGCTTAAGTGTTTATCCATTCGAAGTGTATCAGGCAAAATACGGCGCGTTGTTCGATCAAACGGCCAAAGTGGACGGTGGAGAAGACGAAGGACTAGTCCAAGCGAAGAACTTCGTCGACAGCTGCCTCGGTCAAGGTGAACTCGTCGTGAAGCCTGAAGAAGCACTTAAGGTGAGCAGGTTGATCGCAGCCATTTACGAAAGCAGTGAAACCGGTACGAGCGTTCGATTATAATTGGAGGAGGATTTTTCTATGAAACTAGGTGTGTTCGCCGTTTTATTTTCCGACAAATCGTTTGAAGAGATGTTAGACCGTGCAAAAGAATCCGGATTGAAAGCCGTTGAAATCGGAACAGGAGGGTATCCAGGGGATGCTCACTGTAAGGTCGATGAGCTTCTGGAAAGCGAAGAGAAGCGTAACGAATATTTGGACAAAGTACATGAACGTGGGCTGACCATCAGTGCATTCAGCTGTCACGGGAACCCGATTTCACCGGATAAAAAGTTCGCAGAAGAATCTCACGAGGCATTCGTGAAGACTGTCAGACTCGCAAGCTTGATGGGCGTTCCGGTCGTCAACACATTCTCCGGTACGCCGGGCGGAAGTGAAAGCGACCAGTCACCAAACTGGCCTGTCACACCTTGGCCTCCGGAGTATTCCGATTCTCTTGAGTGGCAGTGGAATGAAAAACTGATTCCTTATTGGAAAGAGCAAGGGGAGTTTGCTGAGAAGCACAACGTCAAAGTAGGACTTGAACTGCACGCGGGCTTCTTAGTACACACGCCTTACACGATGCTGAAGCTTCGTGAAGCAACAAATGACGCCATCGGAGCCAACTTGGATCCGAGTCACTTGTGGTGGCAGGGCATCGATCCGGTTGCTGCCATTAAAATTCTGGGGAACGCAGATGCGATTCACCACTTCCATGCAAAAGACACGTACATCGATCAGGAGAACGTCAACATGTACGGCCTGACAGATATGCAGCCTTACGGAAACGTGAAGACTCGTGCCTGGACGTTCCGCTCTGTCGGGTACGGTCACGGAACAGAAGAATGGTCCAACATCATCAGTGCTCTGCGCACATACGGCTATGACTACGTCGTAAGCATCGAGCATGAAGATCCGATCATGTCGATCAACGAAGGGTTCAACCAAGCCGTTAAAAACTTGAAATCCGTTCTTATCGAGGAGCCGGCTACAGAGATGTGGTGGGCATAAATGAGAAAAATCCCCTTTCTGCAAAATGGAAAGGGGATTTTTTTGAGCGCACTCATTATTGGGACAGGATCAGTGAGGCAACGGGCCCTGCTAGTCCCAATAAATGAGTAATGGGACAAGGGCGCTGGTGCAGAGAGCCAAGCTAGTCCCGATAAATGAATAATGGGACAGTGGCAGTGAGGCAACGAGCGCTGTCAGTCCCAATAAACGATTAATGGGACAGGCAC
Organism: Halobacillus litoralis; assembly: GCF_020171725.1. GTDB lineage: Bacteria > Bacillota > Bacilli > Bacillales > Halobacillaceae > Halobacillus > Halobacillus litoralis_F. The sequence goes on from NZ_JAIVAJ010000006.1 coordinate 199,895, forward strand.
ACCAAGGAAGAGCGCTCAACGAGTCCCGATTCACAAAAATTGGGACTCGCACCGTATGAAATCAGAACTTCAATGTCCCAATCCCCATTCGACACACGTCCATTAGCCGATAATCATCGATTCTTTCGGATAGTGATACGTCTCTTTTACACCGCGGCCCCGCAATATGAATAAGAAAGAAAAGATGCCGATTCGTCCAATAAACATAAGGCCGATAATGATTAATTTTCCTGCCGTGTGAAGCTCTGGTGTAATGCCCATCGATAACCCAGTGGTTCCGAATGCTGAACAGGCTTCGAATATGAGCGGCAGCAGTTCGAACTGAGGCTCGAGCAGACTGAGAAAAATGATTGAAGTTCCGGTGATCATGATCGCGGTGCTGACTACGATAAAGGACCGGAAGATGTCATCTTCATGGATTTCTCTTCGGAAGACACGGACGCTCCTTTTCCCTTTGGCATAGGCTAGAATCGTCAGAAGCGTAATCGCAAATGTCGTTGTTCGAATTCCTCCACCGACACTGCTTGGTGAGGCACCAATAAACATCAGGACACATATGACGAGAAGCGTCGCCGGGGTGAATTCGCTCACGTCCATCGTCGCAAGGCCGCCGTTACGGGTCGTCACTGATTGGAAGAAAGCATAGAAGAATGACTCATGCCACGATTTTCCTGCAAAGAAGTGACTGCGGTCGAATAAGTAAATCAGAATAGTACCGACAACAATGAGCAAAGCAAAGGTGATGGATGTCAATTTTGTAAATAAGGAAAAGTTGAACAGGTCCTTCGGTTTCTTAGTCATGTAGTCTTTGACTTCGATAAGAACCGGAAAGCCGATTGCTCCTAATGTCAGCAACAGGATATTGACGAATTGAACGAAATAATCGTCCTGGAACATGATGAGTGACGTGCCTGTAATATCAAATCCAGCATTGGTCGTTGCGCTGACGGATGCGAACGTTCCTTGCACAAAGGCTTCGCCGACCGTCGGAAAATATTGAAGAAAATATAGGCCGAGAATGACCGCTCCGATCAATTCGATCAGGATGATGATCAGCAGGATTTGGCGGATCAACTGGACCATTCCTGAGAATGTGCTCCGGTTTTGGTCCGTTTTAATGAGCTGTCTTCGCTTCAACCCGATTTTCTGCCCCAATAGCAGCCAGATGAAAGTACCGAGCGTCATGACACCGATTCCGCCGAACTGGAGAACGAACATGAGGACAAAGTAGCCGGCTGTATTGAAGGTGTCTGCTGTAGACACAACCGTTAATCCGGTGACGCTTATGGCGCTGACGGCTGTGAATAAACTGTCCAGAAATGACAGATTGACTCCTTCTCTATGTAAAAAAGGCAGACTCAACAATCCGGTTGAGAGAATCGCTGCTGAAGCATAGAACAGCACGATAATTTGAAAAGGGGATAACTTATTAAACCAACGATTCCAACGCTTTTGAACATCCATAAAAGAACTCCTTCAAAATACTGTATGGATTGATTGTATCGGGAAGACGGGAAGAAGACAACTGGAAGAAGGAAAAAGGGTGAAGGATGGGGAATTGTTGTAGAGGGAAAGATAGAAAAGGGGAGTATCATGAAAGAAGTTATTTGGTTTTTATCGGATTTTGCGGATTTTTGGCATGACTTACTGCTGGACTTGTACCGCTCTTTTGGCTGGAACATGAGTGATACAGAGCTTCACTTTTGGATCATTGGAGTGCTTGGGGTTATCGGCTTACTGTTTGTTGATGTAATCTTTCATGCACTGGCCAGGTTCAGCATCACCGCCATTTCATTCTTATTCAGCTTTGCCATCGTATTAGTCTTCGTATTTGCATTGGAGATTCAACAGAAGATTGCAGGGAGTGGGAATATGCAGTTCAGCGATGCCGTAGCCGGACTGTTAGGGTTCTTGTTTTTCTGCCTGGTTTATTTTCTTATAAGAGGCGTACGGGAATGGTTGAAAAAGAGAAAAAAAGGAAATGAGAAAGGGAGGAATGAGTATGAGCGTACATATCGGAGTTGATTTAGGTGGAACGAACGTAAGGGTGGCTTCCGTATTGGAGAACGGTGAAGTGGAGGAGATGATGCAGGAAGCGACGGATGCGGAACAAGGTTCTGCTTACACAATCGACAAAATCATTAGAATGATCGAAGCGGTGGCCGATGGTCGAAAAATCGAAGGAATCGGAATCGGGGCACCAGGTCCGCTAGACCCTCATCGTGGAATCATTCTTGATCCACCGAATTTACCGGGGTGGGATGAAGTGCCGATTGTTGATCAGATTGCAAAGCATTTTAAAGTTGAAACGAAGCTGAATAATGATGCGAATGCCGCAGCTTTGGCAGAAGCGAAGTTTGGAAGCGGAAAAGGCTATGACAGTGTCTTCTACATCACTGTCAGCACAGGGGTCGGTGGAGGACTTGTCATCGATGGAAAAGTATTTAACGGTGCTCAAGGCTATGCCGGGGAAATAGGCAATATGATTCTCAACCCACACGGCTATCAGTACAGCAATTTAAATAAGGGAGCGCTCGAAAGTTATTCAAGCGGCACGGCGATGGCAGAGCGGTTCCACGAACACTTCGGTCAATACGGTGGAGCAGAAGACGTGTTTTCGCTTGTCAGTCAAGGCGATGAAAAAGCGCAGCGAATTGTAGATGAGGCAGTCGACTATTTAGCGATGGGAATAGCGAACGTGACGCACGTCATCAATCCTGCTGTTTTTGTTCTTGGAGGTGGGGTGATGAACGCGGGAGACTTGATCTGGGTTCCCCTTCAGGACAGGCTGGAAGATTATTTGTATCCTGGACTCGTTCCACATATCAATCTGAAGCAGGCTGCGTTAAGTGGAGAAGCAGGTGTCATCGGTGCTGCTCTTTTACCTGGACAATAAAAAAAGAGTGAGCCTCTTCTGAGAAAGAAGGGGCTTACTCCTGTCTGATAAAGAATTCCTCAAGCACAAGAACGCAGGCTCCAATGGCGGATGCATGTTCACCAAGCTTCGAGAGCACAATGGACGTTTCTTTGGCTTTGTCTGTGAGTCCACGTGATTGGATCGTTTCCTCAATACCTCTCATTAAAAACTCTCCTGCACCGGAAACACCACCACCGATGATCATCCGTTTCGGATTGATCGTATGAATCAAATTCGTCAGGCCAATACCAAGGTATCGCCCGGTTTGATGCAGGAGCTCGATGCTGAAGGGATCTTGCTGAGTTGCAGCCTCGTACACCTTTTGACCGTCCACTTTGTCATAATCCCCGTCCACTAGTTCATGGATCAAAGAGGGTCTTCCTGCTTTCAACTCTTTTTTGGCACGTTCAGCAATGGCAGGACCGGCTGCTAGGGTTTGCAAACATCCATAGTTTCCACAATTGCATTTCGGACCGGATAAGTCGATGGTAATGTGACCGATTTCTCCGGCAAGATTATGTTCACCGTGAAAAAGTCGTCCTTTGACCATCAACCCCGCACCAATTCCGTTTCCAACGTTGACTCCAAGCATATTATCGGCATCATTGCCGTTCCCGAACCAATACTCGCCAAGCGTCATAGCCCGCGCGTCATTCTCCACTTTTACAATCATATTGAACTCATTTTCAAGCACGTCTCGAATCGGAATATCATGCAGCTGGAATGCCGGTGCAAATAGAGAACGCCCTTCTTCCGGATCGACAATACCGTGCATGCCGACACCGATTCCTAAAAATTTGTTGAGGTCAGCCCCGTCCATCAGCTCTCGTATTCCCTTTTTCATAATGGAGAGGATGTCTTCATGTGAAGGAAATGGAGGGATGGTGAGGGTCGTATGTGACTTTAATTTCCCGAACAGATTCGTAATGACAAATTTCATCTGAGTCGTCCCTACGTCCACACCTATGGTATAAAATTGATCGGCATTGATCTCTAGAAGTGTTGGTTTACGTCCGCCTTTAGACATGCCCTGTGTCGTTTCGATCACGAATTGTGTGGAAATGAGCTCTTTTACAATGTTACTGACGGTTGGAGGTGTCAGCTTCGTCTTTTTCGCAATGTCAGCCCTTGATATAGGACCTTCTTCACGAATCATGTTTAATATGGTGGAACGGTTCATCGATTTCATGAGTTGAAAGCTGCCGCGCTTATATTTTGTGCTCATACGATCTCCTCCAAAATTACTGTTAGCGCTATCATAACACATTTGAGTCTTTTTAAATTTATTTTATTAAGTTTTACATAAAAAGGGTGGTCTAAATCTACAATATCCTATGACACGAAAAATTTTTCTTAAATTCTGAAAAAAGACTTTCCTTTTTCACCTCCGTGTGCTAGGTTAGTAGTAAGTTAGTTAATTTATTTTACTAAGTTTTGAAAACGCTAACAAAAGGGGGAGTTTGTTCATGAAATCTTGGTTAAAGGGTCTTTTGATGGCTGGTTTAGTTGTCGGTTTGCTGGCAGCATGTTCCGGTGATAGTGGTGGAGAAGCCGAGGGGGAGAATGCAAGTGGCGAACCTTCAGGTGAAATTACCATTTGGGGTTGGAACGTAGCGGCGCAGTCTATGGAGCTTGCAGTTGATGGATTCAAGGAACAGTATCCGGATGTAGAAGTGAAAGTTGAGGATATTGGCCGACTTGATGTATATGAGAAACTTACGGTAGGACTTGCTTCTGGAGGAAATGGATTACCGGATGTCGTCTTGGTGGAGTCAGATCGCCTGGCAAACTATCAAGAACAATTCCCGGATGCTTTAACGAACTTATCTGAATTAGGTTATGATGAACACGCTGACAAGTTTGGCGAGTATAAAACTTCTGTAACGCAGGACGCTAATGGAGACTTTTTCGCAGCTCCTTGGGACATCGGACCAACGGGTGTCTTCTATCGCACAGATATCTTTGAAGAAGCTGGCGTAAACCCTGAAGATATCGAGACATGGGATGATTACATCGAAGCAGGTAAGACAATCAAGGAAGTGACAGGAACGAATATGCTTCCGATTGATATCGCGAACGATGATGCGATGTATCGTATGATGTTGAACCAACAAGGCGCGTTTTATTTCGATGAAGAAGGTAATATCGATGTCACTTCTGAAGAATCGAAAAATGCGTTCAACGTCATTCAACAGCTTCACGACGAAGACTTGATTTTGAACAATGATGGCTGGAACGGTGTTGTCTCTGCAACCGTTAATGGTGAAGTCGCAACGGTTCCATTCGGTGTATGGTATTCAGGAACGATTCTTGATCAGGCGCCAGACCAAAGCGGTCAATGGGGCGTGTTCTACCTGCCAGCATTTGAGGAAGGTGGAAACCGTGCAGCGAACTTAGGTGGCTCAGACTTGGTCATCCCATCTTCTTCTGATAACCAATCGACAGCTTATGCCTTTGTCGAGTACTTCACAACAGAAGTAGAACCACAGATGACAGCTTTGAAAGAACGCGGAATCTTCCCTTCATTGAATTCAACATATGAAGAAGATTACTTCGCTCAAGAATCTGAGTTCTTCGCAGATCAACAAGTTTGGAAGCTCTTTGCGGATGAAGTGGCTGACATTCCTGTAGCGAACTACACGTCGGACTACTCACGTGCATTCGATACGATGTCTGATACACAAGCACAGATCCTTCTTGATGGAGCTGACATTGATACAGCCCTTCAGGAAGCAGCGGATAAACTGGAAAGTGAAACAGATCGTTCAGCAAACTAATCGTAAGATGGAAAACAGGGCTCTTCGTGAGCTCTGTTTTTTAGGTTGTTGAATAAGTCCTATCGGTTCTTCTAAAGGCTGAGAAGCGGTGTTGGCGAAACAACTCGCTTTCCATGGGCGTCCGCTGAGTCTCCTCGCTCCCTAACGGTCGCTGTGGGGTCTCATCTGTACTCTGCTCCCATAGGAGTCTCGCAGTTTCGCCAACCCCTTTATGAAAGTGGAGTTTGAACCTCTATTTCACACGAACTGAATAAGTGATGATTGTACAGAATAACGTTCGGCTATCGAAGTCCTCGCTCGGTTTGTCCGCCACATTTGTAATAGAACCTTTCTCCATCCTTCATTAACGGTCGTGATAAACAGAGCTCAGTTTTTTCGTATTAAAATGTTGTCTGTAAGGTCTGCAATCTTCTTAGAATCGAGACTCTATTGTTTGAAGAATAGTGATAAACCCGGCACGATTACATACAGAAAAAGGCGGTCACAGCAAAGCTTAACGGGCTTTACAACGCCATTTAAAAAGGTTTTGAATTTTTTGAGATTGTGTGACACAAAGTGTGGATCATGTGTTATCATATAGTTAATTAAATTAATTAACAAAGTGAATCCACTTTTGAAAGCGCTTTTAGAAGTGGGTAGTTTCTGGGGAGGTTGATTTCTTTGAGTCAAAGTAATGTACAGGGAGGGACTCGTGTGAAACCGAAAGAGAATCGCAATCGCAAAAAATGGATTACACCGAAAACCGTACCTTATCTGTTTATTTTACCAGCCGTTACGTTTTTCTTGATCTTTACGGTCTATCCGGTTATTTCGTCTTTATTATTAAGTTTCCAAACCCGTGTAGGATCAGAATATGAGTTTGTATGGTTCGAGAACTACATCCGTTTGTTCCAGGACGCTTTGTTTTATAAGGCACTTGGGAATACGTTCTTAATTCTCATTATACAAGTTCCGATTCAGTTGTTCTTAGCAGTCATCATCGCTGTAGCACTAAACTCACAATTTGTGAAAATGAAGAGCTTCTTCCGTGTAGCCTTCTTCATGCCGGCGATTACGGCGCTCGTTGCATCGTCCATCATCTTTATGATCATGCTCGATGAGAACTACGGGCTGGTCAACTACTTACTTTCCTTTGTGGGGATTGAACCTGTAGCTTGGTTGTCCGATCCTTTCTGGGCAAAAGTCGCCTTAATGGTAGCCATCACATGGCGCTGGACCGGCTACAACATGGTGATTTTCCTAGCGGGTCTTCAAAACATACCGGGATCGCTGTATGAAGCGGCTGAAATGGACGGAGCGAGCAAACTTCGTCAGTTTTTCTACATTACCCTTCCACAGCTGAAGCCGATTTTCTTATTCACGTTCGTTCTATCTACGATCGGAACGCTGCAGTTGTTCGATGAACCTTATATTCTAACGAACGGTGGTCCGAACAATGCAACGATGACGATTACGCTGTACTTATATGAGAATGGCTTCCGCTACTTTGACTTCGGATATGCCTCTGCGATTGCATATGTCTTAGTGTTAATTATCGGAGTGCTGTCTTGGGCACAAATGAAATGGGCAGGTGAAGACAAATGACGACACAAATGAGTCCAATGAAAAAGACGCTGCTTTATGCTTTTCTATTCGTAGGTGTGATTGTTTCAATCTTTCCATTTTACTGGATGTTCGTAGGCGCGACGAATCCATCGGGTGAAATCTTCAAGGTTCCACCTAACTTCTTCCCGGGAACTCATGGGTGGGAGAACTTCAAGAACTTGAATGAGAACGTAGGCATTATTCGAGTGATGGGGAACTCGCTGTTCATTACGCTGACCTTTACGGCGTTATCAGCGCTTATTTGTACCGCAGCTGGATATGCTTTTGCTAAGTTCCAGTTCAAAGGGCGGAATCAGATATTCTTCCTATTATTAGTTGCGATCATGATTCCGTATCACGTTACGTTGATTCCTTTGTTCGAGATCTTCTCGAACGTCAACTGGTTGAACACGTTCCAAGCGGTCATCCTTCCACAGGTAGCTTATCCGTTTGCGATCTTCTTAATGAGACAGAACATGCAGGCGATTCCAGACTCCCTTCTTGAAGCAGCGAGAGTGGACGGAGCTGGAGAGTTCCACATTTTCTTCCGCATCGTGATGCCTGTCATGCGACCTGCGCTTGCGGCCGTTGCCATTTTCTTGTTCATGTTCCAGTGGAATAACTTCATTTGGCCGCTCGTTGTTTTGCAGTCGCAAGAGATGTACACGTTGCCGGTTGCACTTTCCAGTCTGATCGGGATGTCACGGATTGATTATGGCCAGGTCATGATGGGGACGACCCTTTCGACACTGCCAATCATGATTTTCTTCCTATTGCTGCAAAAGCAATTCATCTCCGGTATCCTTGGCGGATCAGTGAAAGAGTAGGAAGGAGAATCGATCATGATTTCAGTCGAACAAAACCAATTCCACTTATCGAATAACGACATCAGCTATATTTTTCACGTCATGCCAAACGGTCAATTGGGGCACTTGTATTATGGAAAAGGGTTGAAAAGTGGCCGTGATTACAGCCACTTCCAGACCTACTCCAATGTGGCACCGAACACGACGCATCCTTATGAAGCACGACCCGACTTCTCTTTAGAAACGGTGAAGCAGGAGTTCCCCTCCTACGGGAAAGGGGATTTCAGAGAATCTTCCGTACTCATCGAGAATGAGGCGGGTGAGATTCGATCTGACTTCAACTATGAATCTCACATCGTAGTAAATGGAAAGCCCTCACTAGAAGGGCTTCCTGCTTCGTATACACAGGAAGAGGATGCAGAAACGTTGATTGTGACGCTGAAAGAGCCTTCAGGACTCAAACTGGAGTTGCTTTATACGATCTTTACGAATTTGCCTGTCATCACAAGAAGCTGTCTTGTAAAAAATGAAGGTGGCGAACGAGTGACGATTCAGAGGCTGATGTCATTGAATCTTGATTTACCTGATTCAGATTATGACATGCTTCATTTGACAGGAGCGTGGGCGCGTGAGCGTCATGTGACGGAAAAAAGCCTGTCAGAAGGTATTCAAAGAATCTCAAGTCTGCGAGGTGCCAGTTCACATCAGCACAATCCGTTTATGGCTTTGAAGCGGTTTGATGCAACGGAACATAACGGAGAAGTGTTAGGCATGCATTTCGTGTACAGCGGGAATTTTGTTGCCCAGGCAGAGGTTGATCACTATTCAACAACACGTGTTTCGATGGGAATCCACCCCACTCGTTTTTCATGGAGCTTACAGCCAGGGGATGGTTTTCAAAGTCCTGAAGCGGTCTTAACATTCTCAAGTCATGGGCTGAACGGTCTCAGCCAATCGGTGCATCAATGGACGCATCGTCACATGATCCCGGAACGCTTCAGAACAGCAGAGCGTCCAGTGCTGATTAACAACTGGGAAGCGACGTACTTCGATTTTGACGAAAAAAAGCTCGATGACTTTGCGACAAAGGCGAAGGACCTGGGTGTGGAGTTATTCGTACTCGATGATGGGTGGTTCGGGAAACGGGATGATGATACAACCTCGCTCGGGGATTGGTTTGTTGATCAACGTAAGTTACCGAACGGGATTGGTCAGCTTGCTGCAAACATCAAAAGCAAAGGGCTGCAATTCGGTTTATGGTTCGAGCCTGAAATGATCAGTCCGGTAAGTGACTTGATCAAGACTCATCCTGATTGGGTGGTAGGGATGAACAATCGCCACCAGACCCTCGGGCGAAATCAGAAGGTTTTGGACTTTTCCAATTCGGATGTCGTGGATTATCTTTACGAACGAATGAGCTCTATTATAGAAGAAACCCGGCTCGATTATATCAAGTGGGATATGAACCGGAACATAACAGAACCGTTTTCCATCAACCTTTCGAACCAAGGTGAATTTTATCACCGCTACATGCTGGGTGTATATCAGTTGTATGACCGGTTGACCAAGGCGTATCCTCATGTGTTATTCGAATCCTGCGCAGGAGGTGGGGGACGCTTCGATTTAGGGATGATGTATTATGCACCTCAAGCATGGACGAGTGACGATACAGATGCGGTAGAAAGGTTGAAGATCCAATACGGAACTTCGATTGCTTATCCGCTCTCCACCATCGGTTCACACGTGTCAGCCGTTCCGAATCACCAGACGAAAAGGGAGTCACCGCTTTCTTTAAGAGGTGATGTCGCCTATTTCGGGACATTCGGGTATGAGCTGGATCCTTCTTCTTTAACAGATGAGGAAAAAGAGGAAATAAAACAGCAGATTCATCGATATAAGCAGATTGAACCCTTGATTCGGAAAGGGACATTCACAAGGTTGATCAGCCCCTTCGATCAGGACGAGACGGCCTGGATGTTGTTTGATCAGGAAGAAGGCCGTGGAGTAGTCGGTTGGTATAAACCGATTTATTCACCCAACCCGAAGAACAACCAAGTATTGAAACTCAAAGGTCTTGACCGTTCCGTGGATTATGAGGTGAACGGTAAGCAATTTGGTGGAGATGAACTGATGTCCAACGGGCTCCCCCTCGGCGTTGAATTTAACGGGGCGAACCATTCGACAAGCGAGCGAGGTGGAGATAACCAGTCCAAGATATGGTTCATTTCGGAAGTAGACAGAGGAGGGGTGTGTGATGATTGACATGGCAGCAGCGAATAAGACGAACGTTCAAGGTATAGAAGCGGTTTGTTTAGAGAACGACAGAATCCGGTGCATCCTTCTTCCCTCGTATGGCGGAAAAATGGTCAGCCTATACGATAAGCAAGCGCAATATGAGTGGCTTTTTCAAAGTGAGCGCGGGCTGAGCATTCCGCCTTACGGTGCTGATTTCTCTGAGCATGACTCAAGTGGTTTTGATGAAATGTTTCCGGGGATTGACCAAGGTCCACACCCTACTTTCTCGGGTACCATTCCAGACCATGGTGAAGTTTGGGCGATGCCTTGGAGTTTTGAGGAGCGTAGCGGAGAGTGCATTCTACAAGTCGAGAGCGCTGTTTTTCCTTACACACTGGAAAAAAGGATGAAGCTGAACGAGTCATCTGTAGAAATTTCGTATAAGGCCATCAACTCAAGTTCCAAGCCTTTTCCATTTATATGGACTCCACATGCGCTGCTTCGGATGCATGACGAGACGTATATTGACGTGCCGGATCACTTGGATCAGGTGATCAACGTGGAGCATGGGACGAAACACCTTGGTGAGTGGGGGACGTGTCACAGCTACCCTGGGACCAAATCCGTCTCCACAGGACAAAGCATCGACCTGTCGAAGCTCGAACCTTTTGAAGATCAGACCGTTGAAAAGTTTTATTTCAAAGACCGGCTGCAGGAAGGTTGGTGTTCGATGGTCCAACCTCATGTCGGTCGACGTTTGACGTATCGTTTTCCAGTCGATCAAGTTCCATATTTAGGCGTATGGAAAACGAGAGGTGGTTACCGCGGCGAGTACAATGTCGCACTAGAGCCGTGTACGGGAATTTATGATGATGTCTATGTAGCAGAGAAAATAAAAAAATGCTCGTCTATTCCGGCAAATGGAGCTTACGAATGGACGTTTGAAATGGAATTAGGAGGGGCGTAAATGACCTATTTAGGAGTAGACTACTATCCAGAACATTGGCCCAAAGAGATGATGGAAGAAGACTTGACCGGCATCAAAGGACTCGGAGCCAACATGGTCCGGATCGGCGAGTTTGCCTGGCATCTGATGGAGCCTGAAGAAGGGAAATTCGACTTCTCGTTTTTTGACGACGTCATTGAACAAGTGAAACAAAAAGACATGAACGTCATGTTCGGAACACCGACGGCGACGTTCCCGGCCTGGCTTGCGGATCAGCACCCGTCGATTTTGTCAGAAGATGAGTACGGGAATAAGCGGGTGTTCGGCGGTCGTCGTCAATACTGCTTCAATTCCGATATTTACCGTGACTTGGCTGGAAGGATCACAATGAAGCTCGTTCAGCATTATGCAGGAGAGGAAGCCATCATTTCATGGCAGATCGATAATGAATTCGGGCACGAAGGCAGTGATCAATGCTACTGTGATCAGTGTCGAGCGAAGTTCCACACCTATCTTCAGGAAAAATATCAAACGATTGATGAGCTGAACGAAGAGTGGGGGACGATTTTCTGGGGGCAGACGTACAACGCATTCTCTGAAATCCCTGTACCGAAGCCGACGGTCACTACACACAACCCGAGCCTGAAGCTTGAGTGGGCGAGATTCCGTTCTGTTTCCGTCAACAGCTTCACGCATGAAATGACGGCGATCGTCCGTGAGTTCAAAGGAAATCACCAATCCGTGACAACAAACGTATCCGGCGGGTTTTTCGATAAATGGTTCGACCATGCAGACAACGTCCAGGTGATGGATTACGTCTCCTACGACAACTATCCCGTATGGGGTGGGTTGGAAAAGCCTGTTCCACCTGAAGCGATTGCGATGACGCACGATTTCAACCGTGGGCTGCTTGATCAGAACTACTGGATTGTAGAGGAACTCATGGGAGCGCAGGGTCACGATGTGATTGGTTATCTGCCGAGACCGAATCAGGCGAAGATGTGGTCTTATCAAGCCTTCGCCCACGGCTGTTCGAATATGCTGTATTTCCGCTGGCGCGGCATGACGAAGGGGGCCGAGCAGTTCTGCTACGGCGTCGTCGACCACGACAATGTCTACGGTCGTAAATACAAAGAAGTTCAATCCGTCTTCGAAGATATTCAGTCCTATAATGAAGTGTTGGACTCTGAAATCTCGTCTGATGTTGCCGTGCTGTATGACTATGACAACATATGGTCTTGGCGATCTCAGATCCAGAGTAAGGACTTCGACTTCAACGAAGAATTACTTCGTCTATACCGACCGTTTTATAAAAAGAATATCCATATTGATGTGATTCCAGCTGATCGTCCTCTCGAGTCCTACAAGGTCGTCGTCGTTCCGGTTATGCTCATTTTGGATGATGAACTGGCAGGGCGACTGCGTCAATTCGCAGAGCAGGGTGGAACGGTGATTCTATCTTTCCGAGCCGGATTGAAAGATAAGTCGAATAACTTGAGACTCGGTCACGTGCTTCCTGGACCTGTCCGCGACTTAGTCGGGGCAAGAGTCGAAGAAATCGAATCGCTCACCACTTCTCACAATCTGACATTGAAAGGACACGGCGACTACGCTGACATTCCAGCTAACATCTCCGTATGGCGCGACCTGCTTGTTGCAGAAAGTGCAGACGTTCTGTATGAATATACGGATGCGTTTTACAGCGATTACGCAGCGGTCACGAAGAATTCATTCGGAAAAGGAAATGTCTACTACATCGGCGGTGGTCTTGATGAAGCGGCGCTTGATGAAATCGCCGCAACCGTCTTGAATACGCATCGCATCGATACCATCGAGTCAGACGATGGGGTGGAAGTGTATCACCGAAATTCGGATGGAGAGGATTACTTGTTCGTCATGAACCACACGGATCAAGTGAAAACCTTCTACAATGAAAACCTCGACCCTTATGAAAGTAAAATTCTAAGACCATAAAGATTGAATCCCCTAAGGTTCGTCCTTTAGGGGATTTTTATATTGTCATCTTACTAGTAAGACAAGCGTAGGATAGTAAAAAAAGAAGGTGAGCCCTTTGCGACAAACCCTTTTTGTTTTTCTTATTTTAAGCTTGGTGGGATGCAGTGCAGCCGTATCCGAGCAGCAGCTGATCAGCCCTTTTCTGACGAGCACGGACAAGCAGTGGAATATCGTTGTATTTTATGAGGATGAACCGGCAGACAATCAGGCCTTTCAGCCGCTTCAAGTTCTATTGGCTCGAAAAGGAATCCAGGCGGACGTGAAGCATGAAAAGCTGAACGATTCGTACAAAGAGCAGCTACAAGTGAAGGACGGAACGATTTTGATTTTCGATCATAAGGGCATTCGTTACCGGGCAGAGGATGTCCGGGTTCTGCAGGGAGCGGTGATGCAGGAGTGGTAAGGGAGAAAAGGGTTGAGAGGTGTGTTCTCTCAACCCTTTTCTTGCGTTTTCTAGAGTGAAAATGTTGTGAGAGTCATCCTCACGACACTTTCAAAGGAGACCGGCTTTCAAAGTTGCAGAGAGACGCGTTCTCTAGACCGTAACTCCCCAATAAAAAAAGCCTCGCTGTGAGCGAGGCTTTTTACGATTCTTGAAAAGGTCTTCATATTCATTCTGTGGCTATTATAAAAAGTAACTTTGTAAATCAGGTATTTATTCTAGACGCTTGCTATTGGTAAGGTTCTGGAACCACTGTTATCGCAAAGTGGGGTGGAAAATGGCGAGACTCCTGTGGGAACAGCAGGTCAGGTGAGACCCCGGAATGACCGAAAGGGAATGAGGACACAAGGAACAAGGATGTTCGAACTAAAACCGCCACGTCCTGTGGCAACGTCGAACGACCCAACGTCCTGTTGGGCCACGGAAAGCGAGTTATTTTCCACCCCACGACTCACTTATTTCATCCAGAACCTTTTTCCAATATTAGCAGGTTTCATCTGTGCAGGCTTCGCCTTGATTTGTCGAGAATGTCTCGAATTGAGGAGCTGCCTTTTCTTCTTCAAAAGCCTTTTGCAGTGCTTGCGTGAAGGTTTCCTTCGGTTGCGCACCAGATACGGCATATTTGCGGTTAATGACGAAGAACGGAACGCCTTGAACGCCGAGTTCGCGGCCTTCATTTTCTTCTGCGCGTACTTGTTCCGTGAACGCATCCCCGTTCAACACTTCACGCACTTCCTCTTCATCAAGACCGGATTCTTTCGCTAAACGGATCAGCGTGTCATGGTCACCGACGTCATTTCCATCTGTAAAGACAGCTTGGAAGAATCGTTGTGCCGTTTTCAGTCCGTTGCCTTTTGATTCTGCGAATTTTGCAACACGGTGAGCGTCAAATGTGTTGGTCGGAACCATTTGGTCGAAGCGGAAATCGAGCCCTTCCAACTCAGCCTGCTGAGTCATGCTTGCTGTCATTCCTTTAGCTTCTTCCATCGAACGACCGTATTTAGCCGCTAATTTTTCGTGGATGTTCTGACCGGTACCTTGTTCAGCGTTAGGATCGAGCTCAAAGCTCTTGAACACCATGTCCACTTGATCTTTCTCCGGGATGGCTTCAAGCGCATCCTCCAGACGTGCTTTTCCTATATAACAGAACGGGCAGACAAAATCTGACCATACTTCAATTTTCATTGTATTCACCCCTCTTATGGTTTCAGTTTCTATTGTACGCCTGTCCCCGGGTGAATGCTAAGATTCTGTTTTATAAGAATGGGGCGACATCCTGCAGCTGCAAAATAAAATCTACAATAAAGTAGCGGACAATTAGATAGGAAATCAGGAGAGAAGCGGCGGTCGTACCGATGCTCCAGTACACGATGTTAAGTGGCCTCGAACTCCGCATCCCTCTGTGGTAAATCAATAGTGCCGGCATAATCGCAATCAGGAAAAATAAGGAGACACCTGTCGTGAATAGTGTCAATCCTCCTGCCCCGGCGAGTCCGAAACCGAGGGCGATGATGTTCACGATCGTAAACGGCAGCATCACACTTCCGTACTGGGCAACCAACAGACGAACCGATAATCCTTCCCCCATGAATTTCGCAGCTACGTATAAACAGAAAAGGGTGGAGAGGACGAATAAGGCGATGAAGAAAAGAATCGTCGCGGTTAAGTTGAGAAAAGGGAGAGACTGCTGATAGCCGGTTTCTGAGAATAGATTTGCCAGTCCACCCATCATGATCGTATAAAGCTTGTTCGCCAGGAAATAAAAGCTTAAGGCAAAAGCGACCATGTAAAACACGATGACAAGAAGCCCGTACTTGAACAACTCCTCATCCGCCGCAAAGCCTTTCCCAGGCTCTTTCAAGTGGTCTTTCATATAGTCGGAGAAAGAGAAGCGGTCTTTCAGGTGACGGTCTGATCTGAAATCTGTTCTTGCTTCATGTGTTTCAATGATCTGATAAGCGGGCTCTGGTTCGTTGACGGTTAACGAATCGTAGAAAGGTGTACCACAAACAGTACAGTAGTTGCCGGCTTCCTGTTCATATTGACAGTGAACACACATCATATGGAATCTTCCTTTCTAAAAAAATCCAAGCCTTTTGTATCAGTGTATAAATTCATAGGGCGAAACATGCTACTTTTTCAAGACCTGCCACGATAGTAAAGGTGAGGAGGGGATGGAATGATTAAACTGGAAACGTTGAAACAGAGGAGTCGCAAGCGGATGGGGCAAGTGGAGACCATCGTTTTGAAAAAAGCATTGCATGTGATTGAGCTATCGTATGAGGAAGGGGTATTCGTGCAGATTTCTTCAGGATATCGATCTTGGGAAGAGCAGGCAGGACTTTACGGACAGGGGAGGCCGGATTATGTATGGAACGGTAAGGCTTATGGCAGTGGAGGACCTATTGTCACGTATGCCAGACCCGGTGAAAGTGTGCACAATGAAGGACGAGCAGTCGATTTCTTTCTTGTGACGCGTGACGGCACAAAAGCTCTGTGGGAGGTCGATGAAAACTGGAGGCGTGTTGCTGAAATCGCGAAGTCACTTGGTTTCAGGTGGGGAGGTGATTGGACATCTTTTCGCGACTATCCTCACCTGGAATGGCCGGAATCAAGAAAAGCCACTTTAAAAAGAGGGGACACAGGAGCAGGCGTTTCTGAAATTCAAAGGCGCCTCGATGCACTTGGTTACTGTCTGCAAATCGACGGCCGATTCGGTCCTCAAACGGAAGGCGTAGTGAAGCAGTTTCAAGAGGACCATGCCGTGGATGTAGATGGTATTGTCGGTCCTGTCACCAAGGAGCTGCTGGGATTGAACTAGAAATCATAATATCAGCTGATCATGTTCATCAAGAAGAGCATCTGCCTCTGGCAGGTGCTTTTGCGTTATAGTATCCTCATAGTGTGTTCTTTGGTAAACTGGTAAAGTTATCAATGCTAGAGTGAAAGAGGGGATGCCGTTTATGGGGATCTTTGTACAAGTTGTGCTTCCCGTCATATTAGTCTTTGCGGCGGGTTTTGTTTTACAGAAGTTCCTTCGCCTTGAAATCAAATCGATATCGACCGTCGCACTTTATATCATGCTTCCTTGTTTAGTGTTTGAAACATTCTATCACGCTGAATTCGATCAGGATTATTTGATGATGATCGTCTTTTCGGCTCTTTTGTTATTTGCCATTATATTTATTAATAAAGTTGCAGCTAAACTGTTGCGTTATGATACAGCGACGGAAAGCGGAACGATTCTATCGACGGCCTTTATGAATGCGGGAAACTATGGTTCTCCGATTGTGTTATTTGCCTTCGGGGAAGAGGGATTTGTTTATGCCGTTTCGTTTATGGTCTTGCAGCAAATCGTCATGAATTTCTTTGGCGTGTATTATGCGGCGAAAGGCACGACTGGCATCAGTATGGCCATTAAGACCGTGCTGAAAATGCCGCCGACGCACGCGGTCTGGATTGCGCTTGCCTTCAAATATGCCGGTATATCCATTCCTGGTAATTTCATGTCCAGTATTACGTTAGTAGGCGATGCGACGATCCCGACCATTATGATTCTTCTCGGGATGCAGCTCGCTAACATCACAGTCAAAAACCTCGCATGGAGAAAAATCTCATTTGCGGCAAGCGTTCGACTGCTCGTCTCGCCGCTTATCGCCTGGGGGCTGACGATCATCCTGCCGATGAGTGACTTAATGGCGAGCGTCTTAATTGTCGCGACGGCTATGCCTTCTGCAGCGACAACGACGATGTATGCCGTCCAGTTCGACGCGAAACCGGAGCTTGTCTCCAGTATTACGCTGGTGACAACCCTATTGAGTGTCATCACCATTCCGATTGTACTCTCAATCGTTTAAGTCGTCTTCACAAGATTGGAAGCCGGTTTGTGAGAGTGAAGTTTTCATTACCAATAAAAAATGTCCCGGGAAATCCTCTCCCGGGACATTTTTTTATTTTTTACGGCGTTCCTTAAAGAACATATAGACATTCCCGCATACGAACACGATACAAATGACACCGGCAATCGGAGACATGGCAACCGTATCCGTAAGAGAACCTATAAGAAAGTACGCCAAAAAGAAAAAGGCAAACAATAAATAAAACAAAACGATTCTTCCTTTCGTGCCAGACTGCTTCTACTATATCATGATTCAGCTGGATACATGAAAAAACGATACACGGTAAATTCGTTTCCTTCCATGATTTCGTACGATTCGATGTTGATCGATGGATAAAAAGAACCGTCGGTTTGCTCGAATGAGAGGGTGAGGACGTAATCCCGATTCTCCATAAGAGGGATAGGGACAGGGTTCACAATCTCGACCATCCACTCGTAAGCGAGACGTTCTACAAAGGCATGGGTGAAGCCGGTAGGGGAGTCATCCAGCCATATTTTTTTAACTGGAGTAAGAGAACGAGAAGGTTGTTGCACATGAATTCCTCCGTTCGTGTAATACAGAATAAAGTTCCCTTTTTGATAGTGAATTAAACGGCATGAGCAAACAGTTTTTGCTTGATCCGCCGGCGGGCGCGTTGAATGGTGGATAAACTCAAGTCCTTCTTGTCTGCGATGATTTGAGAGGGATAACCTTTGTACGATAAGTGAAGAATTTCCTGCTCTATAGGAGTAAGTTGATGGTGGGTAAGGAGATCTAAAAGAAGAAGAGGCTCTTCAAGAGGGTCTTCCTGATGCGGTTCACTTAAGAGTTGTACGGCCTGCTTTTTACGTTGCTCGTTTCTTACGTGTGATTTCAGGTAGAAGTTAAATTGCTGTACGAAATAGGTAGTGAATTTGCTGCGGCTTGGATCATGCCGCTGACGGCAGAGGTCGAAAATGAAATAGCCTTCTTGTATGTAGTCCTCATCTGATTCAGACAGGTGAAAATTTTTAAGAGAATGAAAGATGAGTGGCCTGCATTCCTCGAACGATATGTCTTCCATGAATCCGCTCCTTCCTAATTGAAAAAGGCGCTTCCGCCCTATATCTTCCATTATCTCTCAATTCATTCAAAAAAGGAAGTTTTCCTAGGCGAAAATTCAATTTTTGAATACTTTTTTCATCAAAAATGGATTTTTTCGTAAAAAGGTGACACCCAAATGGTCGTTTTTAACGATTATAAGAGTGAAGGGATAAAAATTAGGAAGGTGGTTCATTCCATGAATCAGGAAACGTTCGAAGACATTCTATCAACCAACATCGAGAGAATTCATTATCACATTCACAAATTGAATATCTATGATGCTACTGGTGAGTTCTTTGCAGAAGGGCAGGTTGCCTTGTGGCAGGCCTACCTTACATACGACCAAGAGAAAAGCTCCTTCTCGACTTATGCCAATTGGAAAATCAGAAACGCTTTAGTCGATTATTTAAGAAAACAAGGAAGGAGTCAGGAGAAAGAGGAACTCTACCTGCGTAAGGTCGTGGTTGAGGAGACGTACGTCATGGAGGATTCCTTAGTGGACGATGACTTGTGGATCCAAGTCAAAAGTCTGTTGTCCGACAATCAATGGAAGTGGGTTCAATATTTTATCATCCGGGACTATTCCATCGAACAGATCGCAGCGCTTGAAGAGGTCTCCAAGGATGCTGTGAAGAACTGGGGCCGACATGCCAGGAACAAATTAAAAGCGAACCTTACCCTCGAACTGTAATGACCCTCACCTATTTTTCCACAAAAAAAAAGCGCATGGGTAGTCAATCCATGCGCAAGTCACACCTTACTTTTCTACGGTTATGTTCACTTTACTCAAGCCTAACGCTCTTGCAGCCTGAATCATCTTTTCAGCTTCTGCTGTAGCATTTTCAATGGAGACCTCTTTCCTTGAAATGCTGAGCGTTGTGCCGGAAGTTTCCGGTGATTGTTCTATGTTGTTTTCTAATGAAGCCGGCATTTGGATAGGGGCTGGATTTGGAGTCGTCTGCTCCATCGCATCGAACTTATGGGAGCGGTTTACACGTCCTCTGATTTTACGGCCGTGATAAACAACGCTTGCATAAGGGCAACCTGTTTCTGCGGATATTTCTCTATAGTTCTTATCCGTTTCCCCTATCAGTCGTTTTACTTCTTCAAGATCGTAGTCATACTGCTTGCTTTTTTTAGCCATGTCTATATCCCCTTCTTTCTATTATCTACTAACATTGTATACAAAAAGAAAGAAGTTTAATAGTATTTCATAAACATTTTTTTTATTGCATTATTGTTTATTTGTGTGTGTAATGTAAAATAATAGTATACTAAAATCATTGATATAGCAGGAAGTGTAAAGGAAATGCGTAATAAATGGCTATATTTTATCGGTCCAATTTTAATTATGGGAATTATTTTTTTGTTCTCCTCCCAGCCCTATCATGAGCAGGACCTTCGTCCGTCTTTGAATGAGTACATTCCACTCGATTTTGCGAAGGAGTATTTGGAAGGGATTGAATTTCCGTATCGTGGTGGAGTAATCAGCGTAGAGACACACGGGGCAGCGGGATTCATCGAATTTTTCATCCGTAAAGGAGCTCATTTCGTCATCTATTTTGCGTTGATGCTCGTTACTTACTTATCGATTGCTAAAGTGTGGGGCTGGTCGTTCTGGAAGAGGTGGGGCCTGTCATTCGAATTGACGGTGGCTTATGCGGGCTTTGATGAGTATCATCAGTCACTGACGCCGAACAGGACGCCTTACATAGGAGATGTCTTTCTGGATGCTGCAGGTGCCCCTTGTGCGGGTCTGATCATTTGGGGCGTCCATCAGAGGAGGAACCATCAATAACTCCAAGCAAACAAGCACGCCCTCATATGTGGGGCGTGCTTGTTTTAGTTCGAAACCATAGAAGGTTCTGTATAGACGCCTCGCAGGTCCGCTTGGAGGACGAACAAGGTGTAGTCGGACAGTTGTTCTTTGACTGAATCGAGAACGGAGTCCTGGACACCGTCGAACAGGGCGACCATTGTAGGACCGGCGCCGCTTAAATAGAGGCCGAGCGCTCCTGCATCTTCGACCGTCTCGTGAACTTCGTCGAACCCGGGGATGAGCTGCTTCCGGTATGGCTGGTGCCATTGGTCGCGCATCATCATTTTACCGGCCAATGCCCAGTTCTGCTCTGCAAGGGCCGCGACCAGGACGTTAGCTTTTCCGCTTGCATGGACCGCGTCTTTATAAGGCAGTTCACTCGGTAGGAGCTGGCGTGCTTTCTCCGTTTCGAGATGATAATCCGGGACAACCGCAAGCCAAGTGAGCGACTCCAGTCCACTTGATAACCGCACATAATCCAATTCTTCTCCGTCATACGTGGAGATCATAATCCCACCATAAATCGCAGGGGCGACATTATCCGGATGACCTTCGATGTCGCAGGCAATCTTCAATTTTTCAAAAGAAGAAAGGTGTAAATCGAGTAGGTGGTTGGCAAGCTCGATGCCTCCGACGACGGCCGTGGATGAACTGCCAAGGCCGCGTGCGATCGGGACGTCGTTGTGCAGCGTGACCTTGCCAGCCGGCAAAGTATGGTGACCTTGGGACTGCGCCGTGTAGAGCGCCGATTTGTAAATCAGGTTCTCTTTTCCAGAAGGAATATACGCTTGGTCACGTTCTGGAACGATGAAGTGCCACTCGTCTGATGGTTCACAGTCGAGGGTGACGTATTTGTTTAAGGCGATTCCAATCGAGTCGAATCCCGGCCCTAAGTTCGCTGAGGTGGCCGGGATGTGGATACGGAACGGCTTCATGTAGTGACTCCGGATAACGCTGATTTGAACTCTTCGATGTCGTTCTCGATGACAGTCGGTTTCACGGGACTTGTATCGATCGCTGTGTTCGGGTCCTTCAATCCGTTACCTGTCAGGACGTGAACCACTTTCGCCCCTTGAGGAATTTCACCGCTTTTCACCTTCTTGATCATGCCGGCAATGGAAGCACAAGAAGCTGGTTCAGCGAAGACCCCTTCTTTTTGTGCGAGAAGCTGGTAGGCTTCCACAATTTCTTCGTCCGTTACTTCGTCGATCAGGCCGTTTGACTCTTCTTTCGCACGAACGGCTTTATCCCAGCTTGCTGGGTTTCCGATCCGAATGGCTGTGGCGAGCGTTTCCGGATCTTCGATGATTTGGTTGCGTACGATAGCGGCCGATCCGCTTGCTTCAAAGCCCATCATTTTCGGCAGGGCGAATCCGTTTTTCTCATGATACTCTTTAAATCCTTTCCAATAAGCCGTAATGTTACCGGCGTTTCCTACTGGGATGGAAAGGACATCCGGCGCTTCGCCAAGGGCGTCGCACACTTCGAAGGCTGCCGTCTTCTGTCCTTCAATTCTGTACGGGTTAACGGAGTTTACGAGTGTGATTGGTTCCTTTTCGGCAATATCACGAACCATCTGCAGGGCTTGGTCGAAGTTGCCTTTGATGGCAAAGATCTCAGCGCCGTACATGACGGCCTGTGCTAATTTCCCTTGAGCGATTTTGCCGTCTGGAATGACGACGATGCATCTGAGACCGGCGCGTGCGGCGAAGGCTGCGGCGGAAGCAGACGTATTCCCTGTTGAAGCACAAATAACCGCTTTCGAACCTTCTTCAATCGCTTTAGCCATGGCCATCACCATGCCCCGGTCTTTGAAAGAGCCTGTCGGGTTGGCTCCTTCTATTTTGACATAGCCCTCAATACCAAGCTCCTTGGAAAGAGTCGGAATCGGTAGGAGCGGTGTGTTTCCTTCATGAAGGGTCAGGGCCGGCGTTTTTTCAGTCACCGGAAGATACGCTTCATATCGGTGTAGTAGGCCTTGCCACATATTAATTTCCTCCTTCGACTCGATAAATGCAGTTGATCGCTTGGACGGATGGCAACTGCTCGAGGTCTTGTTTGGCTTTTTCAATATCTTCGTCGCTGACAAGATGGGTCATCAACATGAGTTCACGGGAATCGGGCTGTTCGGTCGACCGCTGAATCACTTGGTCGAATGATACGCCATACTCACTGAAGATGTGCGTAATGTCGTTCAGCACACCAGGCTCGTCGACGACCTGCAGGCGGATGTACTTCTTCGTCTGCTTTTCATTTTTCGCCTTAAGCTGATTCGGGAATTGCGGCTGGACGTTGGCCGTTCCTGTTGTTCCGAGACGGATGTTTTTGAGCACAGCAATTAAGTCGGAGACGACGGCTGTTGCGGTTGGCAGTTTACCAGCACCAGGACCGTAGAACATCGTTTCTCCAACGGCATCTCCGTAAACGTACACAGCATTGAATTCATCATTTACAGAAGACAACGGGTGATGGATTGGCAGAAGGGAAGGTTCGACGCTGACGGAAACGCCTGATTCGTCATGCTCCGCAACACCAATCAGTTTGACGCGGTAACCGAGTTCTTCTGCATATCGTATATCTTCTAGGGAAATGCCTCTGATTCCTTTTACTTCTACATCTTCTAATTGAAACGGCATGGAGAATCCGAGCGTTGCCAGGATGGACATTTTACGAGCGGCATCCAATCCATCAACATCCGCTGTCGGATCCGCTTCTGCGAATCCGAGATCCTGAGCTTCTTTTAAGACAGAATCGAAGTCTACGCCTTCCTGAGCCATTTTGGTCATGATATAGTTTGTCGTTCCGTTCACGATTCCCATCATTTTCGAAATGCGGTCAGAGGCTAAGCCGTCCATAATAGAGCGTATGATGGGAATACCTCCGGCAACACTTGCTTCATAATAAAGATCCGTCTGGTGTTTCCGGCTTGCTTCATATAATTCAGCACCGTGCTGGGCAATCAGATCCTTGTTTGCCGTTACGATGTGTTTTCCGTGCTCAATGGCTTCTAATAATATGGTTAACGTGTGATCGATACCACCCATAACTTCTACAACGACATCAATTTCAGGGTCGCGCGTAATATCCTCCGCACGGTCTGTCAGGGTTGTCTCAGAGCCATGGAGGTCTCTCGGCTTGGATAAGTCGCTTACGAGAGCTGACTTGATCGTGACCGCGCACCCTGTTTTGTGTTGAATCCGTTCCTGGTGGTCGCGAAGGATTTCAATGACCCCGCTCCCAACCGTACCTAATCCTAGTAGTCCCACTGTTATTGTTTGTTGCATCGTTCACACTCCTTGTCCACTTGATAGAAACATTTTTCTATATATAAAGGACATTGTAACGAAAAGATTCCATACTTACAAGGTAATGTCTGAATTAATTTTATATTAAAATTAGTTAGAAAAAATGAAAAGGTGGATTTTCCAATTTTTTTAAGAAAAATAACGATAAAACTCAAAGTTGTTATGAAGAAAGGTGTTTTTTGAATGTTATAAGTGATTAAAAGTGTAATAGGTAGCAAAAAATTACTACTTGACTATTTATTGGAATTCCAATTATTATAAAACTATACTAGTACTTTAGGAGGGGGTGAAACGATGCTGAAGGCACCTGTTGGTCCATTGTCTGGCCCACTGAAAGAATACGAGAAAGATATCGAGTCCATCATTACGGATTTAACGGTAGTTGGAAAAAAGGAAGAATTTCTTGAAATAGGGAGAGAAGGGGTCTACCAGGTGGAGGACATCATTCATTCAGATCTTCCGAAAAATGAAATGAAAACAAAAGTGTACAACCATATTCGACAAAAGATTATTGCTGCTATCTGCGGAGAAGAAGAGTAAAGACCATTTGGAAGGACGGCAGCCTCTTTAATCTGGCAAGTTGTCTATGGAACGCTGGCTTGAGATTTTGGACCCCTTATGACCCTAACACTCTGTATGAACATCACTACGTTTAGACTTCTATTAACCCCACATCTTATGTTCGAGTCGCCCTTCCAAATATTCTTACTTTTTTTGTGACTCTGGACATCCTAAAAATTTTCCACTACTATGGATGGTGTAAACGATTCCATGGAGGATGAAAGTGTATGACAACCATCAATGATATTGCAAAACTAGCCGAAGTATCTCGAACCACGGTTTCGAGAGCTCTGAATAATAGTGGATATGTCAGTGAAGACGCAAGAAAACGAATAATGAAAATCGTAGAAGAAACCGGATATATGCCGAGTCAGTCAGCTAAATCCCTTCGCACAAAGCGGTCGGGAGTCATTGGGATCATTCTTCCGCGCTTAAGTACCGAGACATCAACGCGTGTGGTGGCAGGCATTAATGAAGAGCTGGCTAAGGAAGGCTTCCAGATTCTATTGACGGATACGGAGCTTGATAAGCAGAAGGAGATTGACTACATTCGCTTGTTGAAGAGCCGGCATGTAGATGGAATTATTCTTTTAGCTACAAATGTGAACGAACAGCTGATCAAGGCCATCAAGGACGTAGAGATTCCTGTGCTTGCCATCGGTCAGGAGCTTCCAGGTGTCCCATCTTTGGTTTACGATGACTACCATGCGGCAGCGGATTTGACCAACATGATTATCCAGAAAGGGCATGAAAGAGTAGCTTTTATCGGTGTCACAAAAGAGGACCCGTCTGTTGGCGGATTACGAGAGCAGGCATACAGGGATAAGATGGAGCAGAGCGGACTTGAAGTGCAGGAAAGCTGGGTCGGGGAAGGAGACTTCAGCATTGAATCCGGTTATGAGCAAATGAAGTCGATTTTAAAACGAAGCAAAGGCAACGAGCCGACGGCATTATTTGCTGTAACAGACCGTATGGCAATCGGAGCGATGGAATATTTAAAAGAACAAGGTTATAGAATTCCAGAAGATATGGCTGTCGTAGGCATCGGTGCTTCTGCGATGTCCAAGTATGTGACACCGTCTCTTACAACGATTGACTATCATAATGCGGAAGCCGGAAAGAAAGCGGCCCACTTATTGATGAGAAAACTTAAAAATGAAAAAATCGAAGAAAAATTCGAGCTCACCTATAGACTCATTTCAAGAAATAGTGTATAGTCACATGTGAAAGCGTAATCATGTAATCGTTCACACATTGAATCATAAGAGGTAAATTTTTTGTTGCTATTCTTCTAGTATATTACTTTATTATTTTCAATGCGTGATTTTTTTATGCAATGTGTAATCGATTACATGTGAAACATAGAATTCGAAAGGAGAATGAAACAATGGCTGATAATTCAACTATTGCAAAACAGGTCATTGAAGCAGCTGGGGGCGTCGACAACATTTCTTCAGTAGCCCACTGTGCTACACGTCTTCGTATCATGCTTCATGACAAAGAGAAGGCAGATATTCCTGCAATCGAAGATATTGAAAAGGTAAAAGGAGCGTTCTACAACTCTGGACAGCTTCAAGTCATTTTCGGTACAGGTACAGTCAATAAAATGTACGAAGAAGTTATGAAACTTGATGTAGAAGGGTCTACTAAATCAGAAATGAAGGAGGAGACTAAGCAGCAAGGGAACGTCTTCCAACGCTGGATCCGTACCTTTGGTGACGTCTTTGTTCCAATCATCCCGGCACTTGTTGCAACGGGGCTGTTCATGGGTCTTCGAGGTCTTGTCACACAGCCTGAAATCTTGTCACTGTTTGGTTTAGGACCTGAGGACATTTCGGAAAACTTCCTTCTATTCACACAGGTCTTGACGGACACAGCCTTTATCTTCTTACCGGCACTCGTCGCCTGGTCAACCTTTAAGGTATTCGGAGGAAGTCCGATACTCGGTATAGTCCTTGGACTAATGCTCGTATCGCCATCTCTTCCAAATGCTTGGGCCGCAGCTGGCGGTGAAGTAGAACCAATCATGTTCCTTGGATTCATCCCGGTTATTGGTTATCAAGGTTCTGTACTACCAGCCTTTATTGCAGGTATTGTCGGGGCGAAGCTTGAAAAAGGATTACGCAAGCGGGTTCCGGAATCGCTGGATCTGATTTTGACTCCGTTCCTAGTTCTTTTAATCATGATCACGCTCGCACTATTCGTCATTGGACCAATTTTCCATATCGTTGAGAACGGCATCTTCTCTGCTACTCTATGGGTATTGGATCTACCGTTTGGACTGAGTGGTCTAATCGTAGGTGGACTACACCAAGTGATCGTAATCACAGGTGTTCACCACATCTTCAACCTGCTTGAGATTCAATTGCTTGAGCGTCTGAACGAAAACCCGTTCAACCCACTGATTACAGCAGCCATCGCCGCTCAGGGTGGTGCAGCGCTTGCTGTAGGTTTGAAAACAAAAGCGAAGAAAATGAAAGCATTGGCACTACCATCTGCTCTATCCGCTTTCCTAGGGATTACAGAGCCTGCGATCTTTGGTGTAAACCTTCGTTACGTTCGCCCGTTCGTTATGGGTCTGATCGGAGGAGCAGCTGGAGGATTCGCTGCAGCGCTTATGAACCTGACGGCATCGGGTATGGCGATCACCGTTATTCCTGGTCTATTGCTTTACCTTGACCCGATCACAGGGCTTCCGCTTTATATCATCGCAAACGTAATTGCGATTGGTGTGGCGTTCGGTCTGACATGGGCGTTTGGTTACAACGACAAAATGCTTGAAAGAAAATAATAGCTAGAAAAGAGGGCCACTTGTTGAAAGTGGTCCTTTTTAGGTTTTTGATTAAGGTTCTGTACTGAACCTGAGAGTACAGTGGGGTGGAAAATAATTCGCTTTCCGTGGCCCGACAGGACGTTGGGTCGTTCGACGTTGCCACACGACGTGGCGGTTTTAGTTCGAACATCCTTGATCCTTTTGCTCTCCTCACTCCCTGCGGTCACTCAGGGGTCTCACCTGACCTGTTTTCCCACAGGAGTCTCATCATTTTCCACCCCACTTTGCGATAACAGTGGATACAGAACCTTACTACAATAGAGTTCTAAACCATCATATGTGCAAACATTTAACATGGATTTTTTATCCAGCATATATCGATAATAGATTTCAACACTCAGAGAAGGGCATTTGGGGTGGCTTTCTTTTTTTGCCTCACAAAAAAGTTCTGGATGTACTGGAGTAATGAGTATGGGGATGACTTGGAAATGGTCGTGAGAACAATGGTCTCATCTGTTTTGAGGGAAATATCGACGGAAAATCGTCGGGATGGTTGTTGTCAGGGGGTTTTTGTAAGGAAGGAGTGGTGAAATGGTTGAGAGGGGAGTTCTCTCGACGATTTACTACATAAATAGAGTGAAAGATTATCGAATAAAAGGCTAATATGAAGGCTGAAATGTGATACAATTTATGTAAGAATACACCGTAGAAAGAAGGGGCGAGCTATGTATAAAGAACCGATGTTTTTGCAACCAGAATTGAAAGAAAGGCTGTGGGGCGGAACGAAACTGAAGGAGATTTTCGGCTATTCGATTCCATCTGACGAGACGGGTGAGGCGTGGTGCATTTCGGGTCACGCGAATGGTCCGAATGTCATTCAGAATGGTCCTTTGGAAGGCAGAACGTTGAGAGAGGCGTGGGATGAGCATCGCGCGTTGTTTGCGAATGAGCAGGGAGAAGAGTTTCCGCTCCTTGTGAAAATTCTCGACTCGAAGAAGGATCTTTCTGTCCAAGTCCACCCTGATGATACATATGCACGTGAAGTGGAGGATGAGAATTACGGGAAGACGGAGTGTTGGTACGTCATCGACTGTGAGCCGGGTGCTGAAATTATTTTTGGCCATCATGCCAAAAATAAACAGGAATTCGAGCGAATGGTGGAGAATGGAGAATGGGGGAACCTTTTACGCACGATTTCCGTGCAACCCGGGGACTTCTTCTACGTACCGAGCGGGACGATTCATGCCATCGGTGCTGGAATTCAAATTTTGGAGACCCAGCAGAGCTCGGACATTACGTATCGGGTGTACGATTATGATCGTGTCGGGAATGACGGGAAGAAGCGTGAGCTGCACTTAGAGAAATCGATTGAAGTGACGAATATCCCTCATGAAGACCCGGCAGTTGACCGCAAGCATACGCTGGAAGCAGGGCTTAAGAAAGAGACCTTAATCGAAGAGTCTTACTTCTCTGTTTACCACTGGACATTGGATGGTACGAGTAAGGAGCTGAATGCAGCGACGTATCAGTTGATGAGTGTGCTTGAAGGAGAAGGGACGCTTGAGACAGGTGGAGAAACGTACACCTTCCAAAAAGGCGACCATTTTATTATCCCGGCAACCATGGATTCATTTACCTTGAAGGGACAAGCGAAACTGACTGTCTCTCATTCAAATAAAGCCTAACTACAACGAACAGGAGTGATGTACATGTGGAAGAAGGAATTTGAAAGATGGAAAGCGTTTACGAGCTTAGATGGGAAGTTATCGGAAGAACTTCGTGAGATCGAGCAGGATGAACAGTCTTTAGAAGACGCTTTTTATAAAGACTTGGAATTCGGAACGGGAGGAATGCGCGGTAAGCTCGGACCCGGGACGAACCGCATGAACATCTACACGATTCGAAAAGCAGCAGAAGGGCTTGCGACGTATGTGAATGACCAAGGTCTTTCAAAGCGTGGAGTCGCGATTGCGTATGACTCCCGTTACATGTCGAAGGAGTTCGCCGTAGAGACGGCAAAAGTTCTCGGAGCACATGGCATTCCGTCTTACGTGTTCACATCACTGAGACCGACGCCGGAGCTGTCATTTGCGGTCCGTCACCTTCAGACAGCTGCAGGAGTCGTTGTGACAGCCAGCCACAACCCTCCGGAATACAACGGATTCAAGGCCTACAACGAAGATGGCGGGCAGTTACCACCTAAACAAGCGTCGTCCATGATCAATTTTGTTAACAAAGTGGAGGACGAGCTGAATGTAGAGGTCGCGGATCAAGAGGAGATTGAGAAGTCCGGCTTGTTGAACTGGATTGATGAAGAGATCGATCAGGCCTATTTGGAAAAATTGAAGACAGTGACGATTCAGCCTGAGATTGACAAGGATATTTCGCTCGTATTCACGCCACTGCACGGCACGGCGCGCGACCTTGTGGAGAAGGGATTGAAGCAGAGTGGCTTCTCTTCGGTTCATGTGGTCGAAGAGCAGGCTACGCCTGACCCGGAATTCTCAACAGTGGAATCACCGAACCCTGAGGAGCACCAGGCGTTTGCGGTGGCGATCGATCAAGGGAAAGCGATCGGCGCGGACTTGTTGCTGGCGACAGACCCTGACGCGGACCGTATGGGTGCTGCGGTGCCGAATGAAGACGGCGAGTATGTCGTGCTGACAGGAAACCAGACAGGTGCGTTAATGCTTGATTACATCCTCGAGCATACGCCGGACCTTCCTGACAACGGTCTGATGATCAAGACGATCGTGACGTCAGAATTCGGACGTGTCATTGCGGATGCTCACAATACGAAAACGCTGGACACGCTGACAGGCTTCAAATTCATTGGTGAAAAAATCCGTGAATATGAAGAAACCGGCGAGTACAGCTTCCTGTTCGGTTATGAAGAGAGCTACGGCTACTTAGTGAAGGACTTCGCCCGTGATAAAGACGCGGTACAGGCGGCTGTATTGATCGCGGAGGTCGGAGCTTATTGGAAGAACCAAGGCAAGACACTGCTTGATGCGCTGAACGGATTGTATGAGAAGCACGGATTCTTCCTTGAAGATCTTCTTTCTGTGAAGCTTGAAGGAAAATCGGGTGCGGATACGATTGATAAGATCATGGATGATTTCCGCGGAGCGGACATTACAGAAGTCGGCGGCAAAAAGGTGCTCGCTGTAGAGGATTACAGTGCAACGACCCGCCGCTATATTCAAGATGGACGTACGGAGGAAATCGATCTACCGACATCAAACGTGCTGAAGTTCATTCTTGAAGATGACTGCTGGTTCTGCCTGCGTCCGTCTGGTACAGAGCCGAAGATCAAGTTCTATTTTGGTGTGAAGACGGACTCGAAAAAAGCCAGTGAAGAATTGATTGAATCGTTGAAGACAACGGTCAATGAGCGTCTTCATGTATTGATTTAACCGAAAGACTCCAGCGTAATGCGCTGGAGTCTTTTTTCTTTTTCAATGAATGGAAGGGCATTTGAGTGATGAGCTTGATTTGTTTACTTTGCTTCAGCGGTTTAAAGGAACGAGCACTCATTCATGTTTTGGGGAATAGCATAAAGGGAAAAGCTGTAAACAAATTTATCCGCCCTCACATCCTTCATGGTGGGAATTCTGGAAAAACGGGCGCCCGTTTTTGAGAAAAAGGGCTTTCAATTCGTTACCAAATCAGCGATAATAGAATAAAATACTGAAAATTCAGATTTAATGAAAGGGTGGGCCATTTGCTGAATATAAAGATGTTAAAACCGTACTACGTTAAAGAAGATAAACGTTTTATTCGAGTGGTGCTAGCCTACCAGTACTTTTCATTATTTATTGATCAAGAGTTGTATCAATTCGTGCCGATGGAGTCGAGAGAAATTATCATTGACCGCAATCGAAAACGGGTTCATAACGTATTTGATATTTTCGTATTTCAACGAGGGAAGAAGATCGTGTATGTTTCTGTAGCTGACCTTTTGGCGCTGCCGGAATTCATTACACATTTGGATTCCATCGTGTCTCCTTACTACGATGATGATGAGCAACTAGAAGGGCAGGGGAATATGAACGAAGCGAACGAACTCATTCAAGAGCTTGAAAAGGAAAACCTCCGTCGATTGATTGACCGTGCCATTGATGAGGACGACCGTGAAGCGTTCGCACAGTTAACGAAGCTGTGGAATAAGCTCGATAGAGAACAGTCCTCACATTCTTAAAGAACAACGTTAAAAGCCTTGTGGTCATCACGAGGCTTTTTGTGATTCTGAAAATACACTCAGGTGAGACGATAGACCTGATGCTTTTACATTTGTTTCATAGATTCCTTCTTCATGCTTATTTTCTGTAAATATTAAGAAATTATTTTAATTGAAAGCCCTTCTCATGCTATACTTGTCGATAGAATGAAGCATCAAGGAGGAAGAGAATTTGAAACGTAACTTACTTATCATTATGCTGGGGCTGCTTGTCGCTGTGCTCGCGGCTTGTTCAGGTGACGAAGTGAAAGATGCCAGTAGTCTCGAAACTTCTGACCAGGAAGAAGTAAATAAGGAGAATGCGTCAAAGGATCAGGATACAGCAACGGAAGATAACGAAAATGAAGATCAAGATCAAGAGTCTGGTGACTCCTCTGCCTCAAACGGTGAAGGGACATCATCCTCTGAAAATAAAGGCTCCTCAGAAGGAAGCACAACCTCTGAAGGGGATGCTTCAACAGAAGGTAGTGACGGATCCGGTACAAGCGGAACGACGGCTTCTGCAGCAGAGGATAAGGGTGTGAACGGTACGCCTCGTTCAGAGGAAGAGAAGCAGCAGGCTTCTAAATACACGTTTACAGAAGTGAAAGGAAATGCAGTAAACGTCATCCAAGGTGTAGCTGCAGCAGAAATTAAGCTGGGCAACATCCCACAAGCTTCAGCTTCAGCAAATATTTATATGGTTGCGGATGGACAAACCATTGATTTAACGTATGATAAAGAGAGAGATGCTTTCCGAAACATTCAGATTAAAGGCATCGAAGTAGCGAAGCTTCAGCAGGCTGAAGTTTTCGTTAATTCATAATGTAGGAGGATTTCAGGAATGACAGCAGTAGTGAAAGACAAACAGCCCGTACTAAAAGACGTGGCAGGCGTAGCGAAAGCGTTGAAAATCGACGCATCACAAATCGGAGAGAAAGATCGTCATGATCTTGAACTTGTCATCGATACGGAAGAAGGCGAGAAGCGTTTTGCTTTTACGTACAACGAAAAGCAGGAAGACTACCGCATTCTTCAACTTCCTTTGTTGTTCTCAGATGAGGCGATTTTAGCAGGACGAATCGAACCGAAATCTGTTTCAGTTGAACATTAATTCGAATTTTTCACCCCTCTTGCTGCGGCAGGAGGGGTTTTTCTGTGGGGTTTTTTAGCCTCTCGCACAGCCTTTTATGGCTAAAACACATAAAGTCTGTTAAACAAGGTTACGTTTTGATAAAATATGGGAATGTATGATTAAGAGAATAGAGAAAAAATGCCAATATCCTACTATTTTCTCTAAATTTCCACATAGAAATGTTTTATACTATTAAAGTATGAGTGAATTTTTAACAACTTGGGGAGGAACAAATGATCATCAAAAAGAAAAACATCAAAAAGTCTTTTGCATCTTTTTTGGCTTTTGGAATGGTATTTGCAGGTATGTCAACGGGAGCGAAGGCGGCCACATATGAATTGGATACGATAGATTCGTTTCAGCCGGCCCCAACAGTTACATATAAAAAGCAACAGCAGAATAGTGGCAGCATCGAACAAATGGCGGATGTCATGGAAATCGATGTTTCTGAACAAAATACGACCGTTCAATTAGGTCTGCCGACACCTTATCCGAGGCTCGGTACCTTGAGCAGTCAGGCGCAGGCGGTGAGTGGAGAAGGGAACCGTGTTGTCGGAGGCATTAACGGATCGTTCTTCCACTTTTTGACCCAGAAACCCGCTTATATGGTGTCGAAAGGTCAGCGAATCATCACGATGGGAGCCGTTTCTCAACAGTCGAATGATTTCATGTACACACCTGCGGCTTTCGGAATGAATGAAAACGGAGATGCGATGACGGGTACATACGAATTGGATATGGAGTTTACTCATGATGGAGATACTCAGAAAGTCGACTCCGTAAATACATCTCGCGGTGACGGGGAAATCATCCTGTACACAAGCTCCTACGGAAAAGAATTTACGAAAACAAATCCGTATGGCTATGAAGTCGTCGTGACAGGTGTAGATAAGACGGTCGACGGCGGAGAAATGAGCTTCGGCGATACGATTTCCGGTACGGTGAAAGCGAAAAGAAGTTACGGAAACAAAGATTGGGCAGAGATTCCTGATGATGGATTCGTTCTATCATTTGGTGGCGGTCAATTGGCCAGCCGATATCAGGATGTGCAGCCTGGAGATTCAATTGAACTGAAGATTGATGTCGATGACCCTTGGGATGATTCAGAGTTCATGCTGGCAAGTGGTCCTATGCTTCTTCAAAACGGGAAGGTCGATTTGACCATCGATCTAAACAGCCCGAAAGTGACGATGCCGCAGCCTCACACAGCAGTAGGTACGAATGCTGATGGAAGTAAAGTGTATTTTGTCACAGTAGATGGACGGAATAGTGTAGCGGACGGAATGAGACTCGATGATTTTGCCCGTTACCTTCAAAGTCTCGGAGTCTATAATGCTGTCAATCTCGATGGCGGGGGATCAACTTCGATGGTTGCGCGTAAAAAGGCGTACATCTATCCTTCTGTCATGAACAGGCCTTCTGATGGAAGCGAACGACGGATATCAACAAGCTTGATGGCGGTGATTCAGAATCCGGATGAACGTGCTAGTGAAATCAGCTTTTATAAAGAAAAACAAGGTCAGCTTCTAGAGGGAGCTGAAGTGAACGTCGGGCTGAGCTACGTGCTGGATGAGTACTTTACGTACTTGGAAGACGTCGACGCCGATGATATCGAGTGGTCTGTAGAAGGCAATGTCGGCCGTATGGAAGGGACAACCTTCGTTGCAGAGCAGGCTGGAACAGGGCAAATTGTAGCAGAATATGAGGATGCTGTTGAAAAACGCGACATTACCGTTGTGGATGAAATCGATCGTTTTGATATTGCACCAGGAGATCTTCAAATCGGAACTGATACGAAGCAGACCTTTACGTTCGAGGCAGCAGACGCAGACGGAAACCCGATCATTTTACCAGAAAATGCAGTGAAATGGTCCGCAGATGCTTCAGTCGGAACGATGAATGATAACGGAACGCTTACAACAGGCAGCGAAGAGACAACAGGAAGTATTACGGCAACCATCAATGGTCAGTCTGTTTCAGCAGACGTACAGGTAGGTGGCGATACGGTCGTTCTCTCTGACTTCGATAACGCGGGTGACTGGTCTGTAAGCACTGTTCGTTCTTGGGGCCAAGTTCGCGGAGCTCAAGGCTTTGAGCCGATTGCAGAAGGAAGTTCTTCCTTAAGACTTGATTACAACTTCCGTACGGGAGGAGCTGGAACATCCGCAACGTATGCCGTTCCGGACGGAGGCATCGACATCCCTGGTAAACCGAATCACCTTGGCTTGTGGGTGTATGGCGATGACGCTGACCACTGGCTACGTGCCAGAATTGTAGACGGTGAAGGAAACAGTTACGCAGTGAACTTGACCGAAGAGGATCAGTTGAACTGGAAAGGCTGGAAATACGTCGAAGCGAAACTACCAGACGCAGCCGCTCTTCCGTTGAAACTGGATCAGATCTATATCGCAGAAACGACAGAGTCTGAGAAAGATAAAAACGTATTATTCCTGGATCAGTTAAAAGCCTTCTATGATGATTCGAAAGATGATGTAGAGGCGATGAACTTACCTGAATACGACATCTATCCGACGAATAAGACGTGGGAAGTAACCTTCAATACACGCATGGATGAAGATTCGTTTACGAACGAGAACATTTATGTAACGAACCATCTGGGGAATAAAGTACCTGTAACAGTTGATTTGAACGCTACGAAGCGGGTAGCTTACATTTCAGCAGAGAGCGGAGATTTCCTGAAGGATCACTTGTTTGAACTTGTCGTAACAGATAAGCTCGAATCAGCCTATGGATTGGAATTAAAAGAGTCCCGTACAATGAGATTCATGACGAGATAAAAGAAAGAAGAGGCGTACCTGATGAGGTGCGCCTCTTCTGAGGAGGATAAGTGGGGAGAAAGCCTTCTCCCTGCGCCTTTCGTTCTATTCAGGCACTTTACAACATGATTAGAAAAACTTATGATATAGTGGGGAGGTTAAGGAGTCATGAAGAAAAAACAAATGAGTGTACGTCTTGAAGAAGACTTATATCATAAATTGGGGAATAAGACGGAAGAGCTAGGCGTAAGCAAAAGCGCATTCGTCTCTTTAGCATCAAATTTCTTCTTACACCAGCTGGAGCAGGCTGAGAAAAGTGCCAACGGGTACAGCGTGAGTGTATATGATATACTTAAGAATAATTTAGAGCAGCAGTACGAGAAAAAATCATAAGATACAAAAACGTTTAGGGCGGCGCTCTAGGCGTTTTTTTTGTTTCCTGTCTTTGTTTCCGATCATCGATTATCTATTCGGGACAGATGACTCGCGAATCATAGCTTATCAGTCCTATAAATCTCTAAATGGGACATGCGTCGCATCACACGAGTAGCTCATAGTCCCATAAAACTTTAAATGGGACAGGCGTCGCATCACTCCGGCAGTTCATAGTCCCATAAATCTCTTAATGGGACAGGCGTCGCATCACTCCAGCAGTTCATAGTCCCATAAAACTTTAAATGGGACAGGCATCGCATCACACGAGCAGTTCATAGTCCCATAAATCTCTAAATGGGACAGGCATCGCATCACTCAAACAGTACACAGTCCCATATCTATTTAAATAGGACTGCCCCAGCGCCAACGAGGCCTTCTCTGTCCCAATCCTTCATTTCTACCAAAAAAAGAGTGAAGGCATCTAAAGTCCTTCACTCTTTTAACATCAGATTATTCTATTGAATCGGGTAAGCTTTCCACTGACTCAAATCATAGTCTTCTTTCAATACCATGTCTTTCGGGAAAATGAACGTCCATGGTTTACTTGTGTTGGCTTTGACCTCGAAGTCGTTCAGCTTGAAGCCGCCTTTGGCGATGATGTCTCCATTTGCGTCCTCGACTTGGAGCGGAAGCTGCTGCAGGTTCAGGTTTTTCTCACTGCCGTTTCGGATCAGCATCGTTAAGTGGAGGTTGCCTTCGTCGGACTCAAGGATTTTAACTCCCATGAAATTAACTTCTCCGGACTTCGGGGCGTTCAAGTTATCGACGAACTGCTCAAGCTTCGAAATGTCATCTTCAGCCATCGACTTCTGCCAGCTCTCAGCCAAGTCCAGCGAGTGCTTGCGAGGCGTCTTGCGCAGTTCGAAAGCAAGTCTCCAGCCTTCTGTCGGAAGCTCTTCAAGTGGCACGAGCAAATCATTTTTGTTGAAAATGAAAGCGTGCGGACGGCTTGATTGAGCTGGGAGTTCTCCGAGCTTCGATAAATCGAATTCCTTGCGTGCCAGTTTCTGGCCGTTTTCGCTGACGAGCAGCAGGCTTGTCTGTTGGAACGAGATCTTTTTATCTAAAGAGTTACGAACGAACGCACCGATGGCAAGCTCTGGATCGAGCTTTTTCATCTCATATCCGGCAAGGGAGATCTGTCCCGGCTTGAGCGGGGGATTGTCGTTGTTCATAAATTGATAGACGTACGTTTCCTCTTCGGCAATCTTCCAATCCGGATGCAGAGAAAGTTCTGTCTCTACGAGCTCATCGGAACCCGTGGACTCTTCACCTTCGAAGAGTTCGGATGCCGATACGGTTGAATCGTTGGAAGGATTCGTATTTTTTTCTTCTGTTCGTTTACGTTTGAATAGGTTAAACATTACTGACTCTCCTTCGCTTTTCGGTCTTTTCGCTTATAGATCGCTTGAACGAAGCGGGCTAGTTGAAGAATCATGCCTTTTTTCATTTCAAAATACGTATGGTTGAATACATCAAGTCCATCGTTCTGGTACAGTCTGAGCGGGTCTTCCTGTTGATACTGTCTGATGCCGACGCCTTCTTTCAATCGGTTCATCATTTCTAAGTGACGAATGTACTGCTGATCCAGAACGGCTAGAGCAGCTTGTCTCAAGCGGTTTTGCAACATGCGGTACTCTTCGAAGGAAGCGAGTTGACCCTGATAGCCTTCCGCGACTTTCTGCGCATACTCCCGAACGTCCTCGACGTCTTCGATTTTCTTCTCCGTCAGGTGCGTCTCCACACTCGGAGCGGCACGGTTGAATTCTGTTTCCAATTGACCAAGAGACCAGTCTTCTGGAACGACCGTATCTGGACAGTACTTCTCAATCAGCTGTTCGAAGTAGCTCGGAATCATTGGAGAAACGATGCTGATGATGTCATCTTCGTTCAACAGACGATCACGCAGCTCATACACCACTTCACGTTGATCATTGACCACGTCATCAAGCTTCAGCGTGAATTCGCGGATGTTGTAGTTGCTTCCTTCACTGATTTTCTGAACAGTATCGATGAATTTGGTCAAGTCTTTGTTTAAAATAAGGCCGTTCTCGTCCGTCTTGATGGACTTCTTCTTGCGTTCCACCTCGTCCTCTGCGAAGCGGTGCATCATATCGTCATCAATGGAGATGATGAACTGGGTCGAACCTGGATCGCCTTGACGTCCGGAACGTCCCTTCAGCTGGTTATCGATACGACGTGCCTCGTGGCGCTCAGTACCGATGACATGAAGCCCGCCGAGCTCCGCTACGCCTTCACCAAGCATAATGTCGGTTCCGCGTCCTGCCATGTTGGTCGCGATGGTAATGTTATCTTTCTGACCGGCTAACGAGATGAGGCGGACTTCCTGCTCGACACTCTTAGCATTCAACAGTTCATAGGCAAGTCCTGCTTCATCCAAGTATTCAGCCACTTTTTCTGATTGGAGGATCGACGTCGTTCCGATCAGAATCGGCTGGCCGGTCGCGTGAATTTCTTTGACTTCATCAACCATCGCTTTATATTTCTGTTCTTTCGTCATATACACTTTGTCCGGGTGGTCGACACGGGCGATCGGTTTGTTGGTTGGAATCTTGACAACGTCCATCCCGTAAACCGTCTGGAACTCTTTCTCTTCCGTCTTCGCGGTACCGGTCATGCCGGAGAGGACCGGATACATACGGAAGTAGTTCTGAACCGTAATCGAAGCCTGTGTTTTATTTTCCTCCGTGATCTCGAGGCCTTCTTTCGCTTCGATGGCCTGGTGAAGACCGTCTGAAAGCGTACGACCTTCCATCATGCGTCCCGTGAACATATCGATCAGCTTCACTTGACCTTCGTGAACGATATAGTCGACGTCACGTTCGAACATGACGTGTGCGCGTACGGCTTGGATGACGTAGTGGTAAAGAGTCTGGTGCTCGAGGTCGAACAGGTTTTGAATCCCGAAGGCGCGCTCCACTTTGGTCATGCCCTGTTCTGTTAAGCTGACTCCTTTTGTCTGTTTATCGAATGTATAATCTTCTTCTTCCTTAAAAGAACGGCCGAGTCTTGCACAAACTTTATGTAGGTTTGCACTAGCCATTGTCTTACCTGCAATGATCAGCGGCGTTTTGGCTTCATCGATCAGGACACTGTCGATCTCATCGATGATGGCATAATGGTAAGGGCGTTGAACGAGTTGGTTCTTCTGCTGCGCCATGTTATCGCGCAGGAAGTCAAAACCGAATTCGTTCCCGATTCCGTACGTAATATCTGCCAGATACGCCTGCTTCTTTTCTTCCGGGCTGATTTGAGGGACGTTCAGTCCGACTTCAAGCCCTAGAAATTCATGGATAGGTCCAATGGTCTCAAAGTCACGGCGGGCTAAGTATTCGTTCACCGTAATGACATGAACGCCTTTGCCTTCAAGTGCTCGTAAATAACTAGGAAGAGAGGCGACCAATGTCTTACCTTCACCTGTCGGCATCTCTGAGATGTTCCCTTCTGTAAGCACAAGACCTCCGATTAATTGGACATCGAAATGGCGAAGACCGATGACACGCTTCGACGCTTCCCGCACAACCGCGAAGGCTTCATGCTGAATGTCGGAAACAGTCGCTCCGTCTGCCAGTTTTTCCTTGAATTCCGTCGTTTTTTGACGGAGTGCATCGTCCGAAAGCTGTTCGATTTCTGACTCCCATTGATTGATTTGCTCAACGGATTTTCTATATTTCTTCAATTGTCGTTCGGTTTTGTCCCCGAACACTTTCTTCATTGAATCGATCATATTTTGACGCTCCTTGAAGTAGTAATCACCAAATATTAGTTTATCATGAATTTGCGTGAAGTTACTAGACTACGAGCGAAGGTTTTAATAGGTAGAGAGTCTCTACTTGACAAAATCCCCTATCTTTTTGCCCAAATCTACTAAAACGTCTAGAAATCCGTGTGTGGCTCATGGTATTCTAAGAGAAGTGAAAATTGCATACTATTGGAAATTGATGATAGTCAGTGGCATTACTAGAAATAGGAGGATAAAGTGAATGACAACAAGAAGGTCACTCGTCGCAATTGTCGGTTTGTTGGTTATGCTTGTGTTTCCGTCCGTCGCGAAAGCCGAAGTTACCCATATTAATATGGGAGAAGAAGATGGTGTAGACATACATAAAGATTGGGATATCAACTTTAATGAAGGTGTCGAAATCGTGGAGGACAGTCTCTCGGAAGTCAATATTGTCGTAAAGGATCAATATGGAGATACCGTTCAAACCCCTGAAGCCTATCTGAAGGACGAGAATACAATCGTTGTTCCGGCTCCGGAAGATGGCTATAGAGGTGGAGAGAAATACAAGCTTTACGTTGGGAAATCAATTGAATTTGAATCAGGGGCTGCTATGCAGGACCGTTATATGAAGACCTTCTACACGGAAAGGGACGTACTTGCCCCTGAAGTGCCTGAAGGAGATGTCGTTTCATTCGGTACCGTAACCTCTGATACCTTAAATATAAGAAAAGGTCCAGATTCAGGTACAGAAAAGCTGGGTGCGTTCGTTGAAGGCGACCGCGTCGAGATTTATGGATTCGATGGTTATTGGGCCGAAATTCAATACAAAGGCGAAACAGGTTATGTTCACAAAACATATATGAAGTTACGGGCCCCAACGGGTGGAGTGCTTCAAGACCAGATTATTATCCTTGACCCGGGTCATGGGGACCATGATGGAGGAGCTTCCGGTCATGGAGGTTTAGAAAAAGAAGTCAACCTGGACGTATCTAAGAGAGTGAAGAAACTGCTGGAAGAAAAGGGTGCAGATCCGATTATGACAAGAGAAACAGACACGTTCTTAGAGCTTTCTGAGCGTGCCGAATTTGTTGATGAGCATAATGGAGACCTCTTCGTAAGTATTCACTCAAATGCTTATCTCTCTAGTGCAAAAGGGACAGAGAGCTTCTGTTACATCGATAAATCTTCAAATGTAGAGGAAGGTTGCTTACTTGCTGAAAAGATACACGAGCAAATCGTGAAAACAGTAGGGATGTATGACAGAGGCGTTCATGAAGGGACTCGCGGAGGTTTCGGAGACTTTCACGTCATTCGAAATACTCACACACCATCTGTTCTTGTTGAATTAGGATTCTTAACAAATAGTGGAGATGCAGAGAAATTAACATCAAACTATTATCGTGATTTATTCGCTAAAGCAATCGTTGCAGGGATTGAAAACTACTACAAAGAACCGGTTCAATAAAAACCATCAGAGACCAGGCAGAATACCATTTGTCTGGTCTCTTTTTTTCAAGTAAGCATTCTATAAAGGATAGGAGTGGAAATGATGTCATTTAAAGAGTACATATTCGGGCTGATCGCCTTTTTAATCGTAGTTCTCGTTCCATCCGTGGCGCAGGCGTCCGTCACACACGTCAATATGGGGGAAGCGGATCAAATTGATGTTCATAAAGATTGGGAAGTTGCATTTAATGAAGGAGTAAGGATTGTAGAGAGCAGCATTACGGATGCCAACATCGTAGTCAAAGATAATGAAGGCAACAATGTAGACATTCCAGATCCTTATGTAAAAGAGGACGGCCGTGTCATCGTCGTACCTGCACCTGAAGAAGGGTATAAGGGTGGCCATACATACAAACTTTATGTAGGGAAAACCATTGCCTTTGAATCCGGCAAAGAGATGGAAGACCGTTATATGAAGACGTTCCAGACCGAGTGGGAGATCCTGGATCCACCATCTCCTGGAGACGATATCGTTTCGTACGGAACAGTTACATCTGATACACTGAATATTCGACAGTATCCAGGTGAGGAAGCCGATTCGGTCGGTTCTTTCAAAGAAGGGGACCGTGTCGACATTTACGGATTTGACGGCTACTGGGCTAAAATTCTGTACAACGGAGAGCCGGCATATGTGCATAAGACGTATATGAAGCTCCGCGCCATGACAGGAGGCGTCCTGCAGGATCAAATCATCATCATCGATCCAGGACACGGTGACGGCGACCCTGGTGCAACAGCCAATGGCGGTCAGGAAAAAGAAATCAATCTTGATGTTTCAAAGCGTATCCACGAACGTTTGAAGGAAATGGGGGCGAACTCCATTATGACACGTGAAGATGACTCGTTCTTAGCTTTGTCCGAACGTGTAGAATTCGCTGATGAGAACTTCTATGACATGTTCGTCAGTATCCACACGAACGCGCTGCCTGGAAGCAGTGCGAACGGCACAGAGACGTTCTGTCACGGTGGTAAGGCATCCAACCAGGAAGAAGGCTGTCTGCTTGCAGAGAAAATTCACGAGCAGATCGTTGCCAAAACGAAGATCAACGACCGTGGTGTGAAGGTCAGTACGCCGGGCACGTGGAACGACTTCCACGTCATCCGAAACACGACAACACCTTCCGTACTCGTTGAACTTGGATTCCTGACACATTCCGCCGATGCAGAGAAGCTTTTGTCCGACCATTATCGTGACCTCTATGCAGATGCAGTCGCAGAGGGCATCAAGAACTATTACTTGGCTGAAATAAAGTAAGTAGACAACGTTCTACGAAGTCATATTACAAAAGTGTTGCAAACCCTCTAA
The DNA here is from genome assembly GCF_020171725.1 of Halobacillus litoralis. Lineage (GTDB taxonomy): Bacteria > Bacillota > Bacilli > Bacillales > Halobacillaceae > Halobacillus > Halobacillus litoralis_F. Next base: position 242,160 of record NZ_JAIVAJ010000006.1, read on the forward strand.
TCATGTTTAACTTTTTTAATAAAAAGGTAATCGAATATTAGTGAAAAATATCTTATTCAAAAGGCAAACTTATGCTATAATCATCTAGAATTAGCTTTCACTAATAATAGAAACTTATACAGAGAAGATGGAAAAAACTATCTGATTTACATCGAAGTCGGAGAGGACATACTAAACCTGAGGAGGGTCTTTATGGAATATAAGGCCTTGTTGTTCTGCTTTATCGCTTCCATTTTAATTACGCCGATCGTAAAGAAATTGGCCATTAAAATCGGGGCAACAGATCAACCCAATCAACGAAAAGTGCATAAAATCGTCATGCCCCGTCTTGGCGGTTTAGCGATATTCTTAAGCTTTGCAGCGGCCATGCTTATATTCTTCCCACGAAGTGAGCTGACGTGGCCGGTACTGATCGGTGCGACGATCATCGTCATCACCGGGGTACTCGATGACTTGATCGAGCTTTCGCCAAAACTAAAGCTCGCCGGACAGTTTCTTGCTGCCGGAATCGTTGTAAGCGGCGGTGTCGTTGTCGAATTCATCAACCTGCCTTTCGGTGGACAGATCGATTTCGGGTATTTGAGCATCCCGATCACGCTGATCTGGATCATCGGGATTACCAATGCCATCAACCTGATTGACGGATTAGACGGTTTAGCGGCTGGAGTATCATCCATCGCGCTTCTGACCATTTCAGGAATGGCGATTACGATGGGCAATGTGTTCGTCGTCTTTGCCGGGCTGATGATGCTTGGGTCGACCGTCGGATTCTTAATTTACAACTTCTATCCGGCCAAAATCTTTATGGGAGACAGTGGATCCTTGTTCTTAGGATTCATGATTAGTGTGCTCTCTTTGCTAGGGTTTAAAAACGTCACGCTATTCTCTTTCATTATTCCAGTCATCATTCTAGGTGTACCGATTTCGGACACGCTGTTCGCGATCGTTCGACGAATCATTCAGAGAAAGCCGGTCTCAGCACCAGACAAATCACACTTGCACCACTGTCTGCTGAACCTAGGCTACACGCACCCGGAAACGGTTCTGATGATTTACGCAATGGCTGCACTATTTAGTCTGGCAGCTGTTATCTTCACAAAAGCGACAATGTTCGGAGCAATCTTCGTGATTGCCTTCCTCTTGATCATGGTCGAACTGATTGTCGAAATGACAGGTCTGATCGGCAAGGATTACAAACCGATCTTGAATTTGATACGAGACTATCGCACGCGCAGATAATCACTAAAGCTTTCCCAGCATTCGTTGGGGAGGCTTTTTTTATGGCTTGAACCTCTGTCATTTCCTCGGAAATATCTTGAGCATTCGACTTTTCCCGCTATTTCGAGAGATATCAACTAAAGGACTATTTCAATGACACTAGTGAACCGATATAATGGTTGATAGATTACTAGCGGGGAGGAATACAATTGAAAAAATGGCTAATGAGTGTTCTACTGATCACTTTTTCCATTTGTTCATTCTCAAGCTTCGTCCTGGCAGATGCGAGTGTGGACTTGAGAGAAGAACAAATCAACGTCGCTCCGGATAAAGAGTGGACGATTACATTTAACACGCCGGTGATGGAGGAGACCGTGACATACGAAAATGTTTACGTTTTAGACAAATCGACCGGAAACTATGCGGATATCAAACTTGATGTCGTAGAGGATGGTACGAAACTAATCGTTAAACCGACTACGAATTATCCAGTAGACAACTCGTACGTTTTACATATTTCAAGTGATGTAAAATCCGTTCAGGGTGAACTGCCGATGACGCAGGCGGTCGAGCTTCCGTTCTCCGTTTCAAAGGAATACCAGATCGTCGAGATGCTTAGCACACCGGCAGATTGGAATCTTGGTACGTCTTATGATTCATTAGACGAAGCGGTTGATGCCGCAAGCACAGATGGAACAGAGGCAATCATTCGTAACGGAACAATGGTTTGGGCGCCTGTAGAAGGAACGCAGCTGTTCTCAAAAGGCTTTACCAACCTGTTTAAAGATGAGAGCCTTTCAAGTGACCCGAAAAACAGTTATGTGAACGGAAATCAAGAGATGATGTATTTGGAGTCTACAGAAGACGCGGTGAAAGTCAACGTAGCAGGACAGGAATATTACATCTCTCACAACAATGCTTCTTTTGTAACGGAACCTTTCTATGAAGGAAAGTCCTACTATGAAAATGTAGGCGGCGATCTTTATCATCGTCTATATTTGAATGGCATCCGTGCTTCTTATAACTACGGCGCGGCACCGGAAAATATGGAAGAAGGGGAACAGGTTGAAAGCTTGGACGGAAACACCTTCAAGGGTGAGAAGTTCCTGTTCTTTAATGACTTGGACCTGCGTAAGACATCACACTATAACGCAGATCAACTGGATCAGTATTTAGAAGAAGCGTATCCGGAGTACTTGGATAAGGAAAACCGCCTTGTCGGACTCGGAGAAGCGTTTATCAAAGCGGAAGAAGAGTATGAAGTCAATGCCCTGTACTTGATGGCTCATGCCATTCACGAGAGTGCATGGGGGACAAGTGCGATTGCACGCGACAAGAACAACCTTTTTGGCTACAAGGCATATGACGGAAGTGCGTATGACAGTGCTGCCACGTTCGAGACGATGGAAGAAGGCATCTCCTTTATCGCCGAAGAAGTGCTGGACAACGGCTATTTGAAAGAGGGGACGTTCCGCTATAACGGAGCCTACCTTGGAGACAAGTCCGGCGGCATGAACATCAAATATGCATCCGACCCGTTCTGGGGACAGAAAATCGCCGGTTACATCTACCGTGCCGACAAGTTCCTTGGTGGTTACGATGCCCAGCTGCTTGAAGAAGATTATGAAGCCGTGAAATTCCCGACAGTCGATGAAGAGGAAGAAGAAGACGGTGAAGAAGAAGAAAGTCAAGATGACGGTAGTGGCGACAATTCTGATGATGAAAATGCAGAAGAGGATGCTCCTGCTGAAGATGACACGGAAGAAACAGTGGTAGAAGAAACGAAATAGATCTCGTTACGAAAGCTCCCTTGCTTGTTGGCAGGGGAGCTTTACTTGTAGAGAAAGGTTCTGTACGGAATGGGGTGTTCAGTGGGGTGGAAAATAACTCGCTTTCCACGGGGGACGGTGAGCTACCTCCAGCTGCGCTGTCGGGGATCTCACCGTGGTCCGTGCATCCCGCAGGAGTCTCGTCATTTTCCACCCCACTTTGCTTAAGTAGTGATACAGAACCTTATTCTAATTATGCTGTCTGTTTTACACTATGTGCAAACAGAGCTCTTGAAGTACTACTCTATTTTCATCTTGATATATATGATATCCACCAACCAAAAAAAGAGCGTGCTGAGGTCAGCACGCTCTTGCTCTTTACATAGAGTCCTCATCATCACCGTCTTCGGCGAAGGAGTTCATGTTGTCATCATCCAGGTTCTGTTCTCCGATTTCAAGGTGGGCGCGGAGTTCGTCCCGTGTATCTGTGAGGCTGTCGTCTTCTACAGCGTAATACCAAATATCATTGATATACGTGCCTTCCCCGTCTAACTGCATTTTATCAAATGTCAGACCCTGCTTTTGGAAAAAGTACTCTTTATAAGCGAGCATTTGGGAGAAGGATAAGTTGGTACTTAAGTTATTGTTGATTGACTGAAGAATATCGCCGACTTGATTCATCGTGCTTGGCGTCATCGATTGTTTGATCATTTCCTGGATCAAGTCCATCTGACGCTGGCCGCGGGCAAGGTCGCTGTCATATTTACGCGTTCTTGCAAGGGCGAGGGCTTCTTCGCCGTTCAGCGTCTGGTATCCTTCCTCAAGTTCGATCGCACCGTGCATGTCCCGGCTGTTTTTCTCTGATATATCAAACGGCACGTCATACTCAATGCCGCCCATGGCATCGACAACTTCTGTGAAGGATGTGAAGTTCAAGCGGACATAATAATCGACAGGGATATTCAGCATTTCTTCCACCGTCTCTACTGTGGCGTCAATGCCGCCGAAAGCGTGGGCGTGTGTAATTTTATCTTCATAGCCGACTTCTGGAATGTACGTGTAGGAATCTCTTGGGATGCTGAGCATCTTGACGGATTTATCGTCGTCGTTAAAGGTGGCAAGCACTAACGCATCGGATAAGGCATTACGTTCGCCGTCCGTGTCGCTTGAGCGTTTGATGCTGTCGTCAATTCCTACAAACAAAACCGAAGTGTGGTCTTCGCCGGGATTGACGACTTCGACCCTTTTCTCTGACTTTTCACCGCGGTCCAATTCTACGTGTGAATCAGTAGCGGTTTTCTCAACTTGGTCGGTGACATAGGCTGCATATCCGCCTACGGCACCGACAGCCGTAAGAAAAATGAACGCAGTCGACCAAAGGAAGATTTTGAGCTTATTGTTCTTCATGGGTGGTTTCTGCTCCTTCATTCCGAGGTGACATCGAATTCCACATAAGATGAATCACCGTGCGTTATTTTAGCTTGGTTACTCGTCAAGTTGATGATCCAGTCCTCAAATTCCTGTTCAAGTCCACTCTCTACATATATTATTAATTCCACATTTTCCAAATAATTAATCGTATCCAATGTGTACTTCGACTGGCGGACTTCATTTTCCAGTTTTCCGAGTAGGTGGTAAGGGACGGTCACTTTGATTTCCTTCATCAGCTGGCGACGGACGACACCCGTCGTGTCAATCGCTTGAGAGGCGGTACCTCCGTACGCACGAATTAACCCGCCGGCTCCGAGTTTGATTCCTCCGAAGTAACGAGTTACGACAACGGCTGTATCTTTCAGCCCTTTTTTCTTCAAAACTTCAAGCATCGGCACACCAGCAGTTCCGCTCGGTTCGCCATCATCGTTCGCTTTCTGTATCAAGTCATGCTCGCCGATCATGTAGGCGGAGCAGTTATGGGTTGCATCATTATGTTTTTGTTTGATTGTCTGTATGAATTCCTGTGCTTGTTCTTCCGTCTCACATCGCTTTACATAGCCGATGAAACGGGATTTCTGTATGATTACTTCTTCTGATCCTTCAGGTTTTACGGTATAATAACTCTCTAGCATGATATGATTAAACCTCCTAAACTCTAATTATATAACCGTCAGCTGATTTCGGCAAATCTAGAAAAAATTCGCAAACAATCAAAAAAATGAAGAAAAACACCCCCACAAAATGACTTAGGTCAATCGAATGAGTGTGTGTGAATATTGATGGAGGGACTTGTGATGACGGAAAAAAAACTTGGTGACAAAGCCCTTGATTATATCATTAATGAGATGGTTGACACAGTCACCAACAGTAAAGATGAAATTTTTCAAATAAGCGAAGATTCCAGAAATGAATTTGAGAAACTGAGCAAGGAATTGATGGAAACGAAGCGACAAGTCCACAAGCTCATTGATGAAGGCGACAAGCTCCAGCAGAAAGTGAAATTCTCGCGGATGCGGTTGTCGGAAGTGAGCAAGCAGTTCCAGGAATATTCCGAGCAAGACATTAGAGAAGTATATGAACAGACGCATGGATTGCAGATGGACCTGTCCATGACGAGAGAAAAAGAGAAACAGCTGCGCGAACGCCGCGATGATTTGGAATTACGCCTGCGCAACTTGGAAGACACCATAGATAGAGCCGAAGCGCTTGGCGGGAAGATCTCCGTTGTGCTGAATTATCTGACCGAAGACTTCAAGCAAGTGTCAGATGCTCTAGAAGATGCAAAAGAAAAGCAGCAGTTCGGACTTCAAATCATTGAGGCGCAGGAAGAAGAGCGCCGCCGTCTATCACGGGACATCCACGACGGACCAGCCCAGATGCTGGCCAACGTCATGTTAAGATCCGACCTTGTCGACCGTACATATCGGGAGCGGGGGATCGAGGAAGCCATGAGAGAAGTGAAAAGCTTGAAGAAAATGGTCCGTTCGGCTCTCTATGAAGTCAGACGAATCATTTATGACCTTCGCCCGATGGCATTGGATGACTTAGGACTTATTCCAACATTGAAGAAGTACATCGCAACGATGGAAGACTACAACGAAATCAGTATCAATTTTCAGTCCTTCGGCAAAGAACGCCGTCTAGAAACGAAGTATGAAGTGGCTCTGTTCCGCCTGCTTCAAGAAGCGGTACAAAATGCCATCAAGCACTCCGGAGCCTCTGAAATCACCGTCAAAGTCGAAATGACGCTGCAAAGCACGATGATCATCGTCAAAGACAACGGCAAAGGGTTCGACCCGTCAGAGAAAAAAGAGCAGTCGTTCGGCCTCGTCGGGATGCGTGAACGCGTCGACATGCTGGATGGCGAATTGAACATCGATTCAAGCCCCGGTGAAGGGACCATTGTGACGATTCAAATACCAATTAATGGATGATTGTATAAAAACTATGTAATTGGGCGTGAATCGTTTATAATATGGGAAAAGGATTAGAAATAGGACGTATGGAGTGACTCCCATACGAAAATAGAGAAAAAAGTATAGGTGAGGGGACAGAAACCCCAAAAAGGCAAAAGATCATATAGGAGGAAGAGATCATGACGACAAGAATAGTTCTGATTGATGACCATAAATTATTCCGCGAAGGCGTTAAAAGAATATTAGACTTTGAATCTAGTTTTGAAGTAGTAGCTGAAGGAGACGACGGATCATCCGCCGCCCAGCTCATTGAACAATATATGCCGGACGTCGTGTTGATGGACATCAACATGCCGACTATGAACGGCGTGGAAGCAACAGCAGAAATTACAAAGAAATTCCCGGACATGAAAGTCATCATCCTATCCATTCACGATGATGAAAACTACGTAACCCACGCATTGAAGACCGGTGCACAAGGTTACCTGTTGAAAGAAATGGATTCCGATGCCCTGATCGAAGCGATCAAAGTGGTAGGAGACGGGGGATCTTATCTTCACCCGAAAGTGACGCACAACCTCGTCGCTGAATACCGCCGCCTTTCCGAAACGAACGGCAACAACGCGTACCGCACGATCGAGTACCGTAAGCCGCTTCACCTTCTGACGCGACGCGAATGCGAAGTCCTTCAGCTATTGGCTGATGGAAACAGCAACCGCGGCGTTGCAGAATCTCTGTATATCAGTGAAAAAACGGTTAAAAACCACGTGAGTAACATTTTGCAGAAAATGAACGTGAACGACCGTACGCAAGCCGTTGTGACGGCGATTAAAAATGGCTGGGTCGAAGTGATCTAGTCAGGAAGGAAGGCCTGAAGAGGAAGTGCCTCTTCGGGTCTTTTTTTGTTTTGGGAAAAGGTAGAGAGAAAGCGCCTCACGTCCGTTTTGGTTTTGCTGAGAGGCTGAAACGGTTGGGAGAAGAATTCTCGATGCGTCTTTGAGTCCAAATCCGGATCAAAACAGCCGCGAGCGCCATGCTCACGACCGTTTTTCGAAAACGGCCTGCACCAACCCCACTTGATTCGTAATTTCAGATGCAAAAAGGGCGGGGTTCATGTAGAATGAGAGAAAACGCATAGAAAATGAACGCATACATAAAGTGAAGTAAAGAATATAGGGAGTGACCGAGTATGAAAACGGCGGTGCTGACAGATAGTACAGCGTATCTGCCCCGGAAAGTCCGGGACGAAAAACATATACATATGGTGCCTTTGAACGTCATTTTTGGACATGAATCGTACCAGGAAGAAGTGGATCTGAAGGCCGATGATTTTTATGACATGGTCAAAGAAGGTGGCGATCTTCCGAAGACGTCGCAGCCTTCTACGGGTTTGATGGTTGAAAAGCTGGAAGAGCTCGCGAAAGAGTATGATGCGGTCGTTGCGGTTCATTTGTCGAGCGGCATCAGCGGGACGTATCAAGGCATGGTGACAGCAGGCGACATGGTCGAGGACATCAACGTTCACGTGTTCGACTCCGAAATCAGCTGCCGGATGCAGGGCTTCTACGCACTCGAAGCGGCAGACATGGCGAACAACGGCGCGACTCCTGAACAAATCATGGAGCGCATGAACGAAATGAAATCGACGATGAGTGCCTACTTCATGGCGGACGACCTTTCCCACCTGCACCGTGGCGGTCGCTTGAGCGGAGCGCAGGCGTTTGTCGGCGGTCTTCTGCAAGTGAAGCCCGTTCTTCATTTTGTCGACACGAAAATCGTTCCGTTTGAAAAAATCCGTACCCGGAAAAAAGCGCTGAAGCGGATCCGCTCCTTATTCGAGGAGACGATCCAGGACGGCGGACAGTATAAAGCATGCCTGATTCACGCCAACCGTGAAGAAGAAGCGGCTGAAATCATGGCCGAGCTTGAACAGTACGACAATGTCGAAGTCGAAATGAGCTACTTCGGCCCTGTCATCGGCACCCACCTCGGCGAAGGCGCCATGGGCCTCGGCTGGTATCGCAAATCCTAACATCAAGAGCCTGTTTGTGAGACTCAAACAGGCTCTATTTTTTAGATGAGGAAGTGATGCTTTGAAACATGCTGGTAAACTACTACTCTCCCAAGAAATTCCTCCAGAAGAACTCCACGAATACACCCCTGTTCCTTCTATTCAAAAGAAATCCTTCGGTCATCAATGCCTGCGATGCGGGAACACGAAATCCTATCTCTTCGGCCACATGCCTCACGCCGCCTGCGGCAAGGAATGTCTGTACTGCCGTCAGTGCATCCAGATGGGCCGCGTCATCGAATGTGAACCCTTATACGAAGCGGACCCAGGCTGTGAGTGGCCCCGTTATCAAGAGCCTCTTCAGTGAAAGGGCGAGCTTTCGGTTTGGCAGAAAAAAGGCGCGGATGCCATTCAGCACTGCATGAACACAAGCGGCGAGCTGCTTGTATGGGCCGTCTGCGGTGCGGGCAAAACGGAAATGCTGTTCCCCGGCCTAGCATCTGCTTTGCAGCAAGGAAAGCGTGTCTGCCTTGCCACGCCTCGAGCGGATGTCGTACGTGAACTGAAGCCCCGCCTGCAATCGGCTTTTCCGGACGTCCCGATCCAAGTGTTATATGGAGACAGCCCTGACAGAGAAAGAAACGCCCCGTTCATCATCGCCACTACCCACCAACTTCTCAGATTCTCGAATGCCTTTGATGTCATGATTATCGATGAAATCGATGCGTTCCCTTATTACAATGATAAATCGCTGAAATTTGCGTCCGGTCGAGCGGCGAAGTCCAATGCTGCGAAAGTATATCTCACGGCGACGCCGAGAAAGCTTGAGAAGTGGCGGGTGCGGCTGAAGAAGCTTCCAGCTGTTTTTATCGCGAGACGCTTTCACGGCCACCCGCTCTCTGTTCCGACCCTTCACCTTATTCCATCGCTCACCCGCACGTTGAAGAAAAAACAGCTCCCACCAAACGTACTCAATTCCATTTCGGAACAGCAGAAGACGACGAGACAGCTGATGATTTTTTTACCTACGGTTGAAATAGTAGAGTGGGTGCAGGCTTATTTGTCAGAAAAGGGGATTCAGACGGAGGGTGTCTTTGCCGAGGATCCGGACCGGGTGGAGAAGGTGACTGCGTTCAGGAACAAGAAGTTCCGGTTGATGCTGACGACGACGATCTTGGAGCGTGGGGTGACGTTTCCGTCGGTCGATGTGTTTGTGGTCGATGCGGGGCATACGGTATTTGATGAAGCGGCGCTTGTGCAGATTGCGGGGCGGGCTGGCAGAAGTCCTGATGATCCGGACGGGGACGTGCGCTTTTTTCACAGCGGGAAGACGAATGCGATGCTAGATGCCCGTGATTCGATCATGCATATGAACAAGTTGGGGGAACGGCGGTGAGGTGTTATGTTTGTTCGAACGATATCATGACACAGGTTACGTGGACGAATGTCTTCCTGCCTCCGAAGCGGTCGTCGATTTGCGAAGGATGTTTAAGTCAGTTTGAGCGGATTACGCCGACGTGTCCGAAATGCGGGCGAGGCGACAGCACAGGGCTTTGTTTTGACTGTGAGAGATGGGGAATGGACAAGGAAGACCCGCTTGAGAAAAATACGGCGCTGTTTGCGTACAATGACTTTGCGAAGGACTGGGTGGCGAAGTGGAAGTATCGTGGGGACTATGAGCTGCTTTATTCGTTGAGGGAGCAGGTTGCCTCGTTGGAGGGACCTCTTGTTCCGATTCCGTTGAGTGACGAGCGACTGGCTGAGCGTGGGTTTAATCAGTCGGAAGCGGTGATTCGCCTTCTCGGCGGGGAGTCTGTCTCGCTGCTTGAGAGAAGCGGGACATCGAAGCAGTCGAAGAAGCAGCGGGCGGAGCGGGTGACGTCTGAGAATCCGTTCCGGTTAGTGGAGCCGATCCGAGCACCGGTTACGATCGTCGATGATATTTATACGACGGGAACGACGCTTCGGCATGCGGCATCGCTCTTGAAGGAAGCGGGCTGTCCGAGCGTGTCCTCCTTTACGATTTTTCGATAAATTCACCCCAAAACACTTTGGGTTCTCGCGAATTTGCCGATATAATAAGTAGAGAAGATATGGAGGAGGCAACGACATGGCGGAAGTAGCGAACTGTCCGCGTTGTAACGCGATTTTCATGAAGGGGCCGAGCGTCTATGTATGCCCGGACTGCAAGAAACAAGAGGAAAAGGACTTCCAAACCGTTTACGCTTTCATGCGGAAAAAGCAGAACCGCACAGCGAACGTGCAGGAGATTGAATATCATACAGGGGTTGAGGAGAAGCTGATTCGCAAATTCGTGGCGCAGAAACGTCTGCACCCGGCCCAGTTCCCGAACTTGATGTACAGCTGTGAGCGCTGTGGCGGCGATATTCAGGACGGCCGGTTATGTTCAAGCTGCACGGAAGAAATTCACTCTGGTTTGAATAAAATGAAACGTAATGAAGAGCTTGAAAAGCATAAAAGAGAGGCAGAAAGAGCTAAGAATAAGACTTATTACTCTCTTGAAGATGATTAAAAAGTAAGGGTTAAGGATAAGTTGATTTAGCCGATATAGATAGTAATTAAGGTAACGAAAGAAATGAGGTGAACGCTGTGAAAATTCATGGACCAAACCAATCGAACTTCAACCCTTATCAGAAATCCATTAAACAACAAACGGACATGAAGCAGCAGGGAAACCGACAAGATAAATTAGAAATCTCAAATGAGGCGAAGCAAATGCAAGGAAAAGATCAACCGAATCCTGCTCGCCAAAAACGAGTCGACCAGATCAAGCACGACATCGAATCTGGGAACTATCAAATAGACCCGAAACTGACAGCTCAGAAAATGATCGATTTTTGGACGAAGTAAACGGAAAGCAAAGTCATAGGGATATGGCTTTGCTTCTGCTTGTCGTAGGTCAATCGCTGGAGTGGCACGCCCACTGCAGCGATTGGCTTATGACGATGGAGTGAAAAATACTAAATAGTAAAGAGGAGAATTGGTGTGAGTGTGCAACCTATTCTACAGACGATGACACAGCTGAAGCAGCTTCACGAAAGTCTCTTAGCTTTATCACAAAATAAAACGGACGCTTTAAAGGCCAACGACACGACCGCCTTGCAGAAGCTGCTTGCGACAGAACGGAAGCATGTACAGGCGATTAATAAGGTAGAAAAACAACGGATGACAACTGTTGCGCAGTGGTACACGTCACAAGGTCTTACGGCAACTGAACCGACGATTTCAGAGATGCTTGAGCATCTTGAGGGTGAACAGTATGAGGCGCTTGAGAACAAGTACAACGAGTTGATTCTTGTGTTGGCTGATTTGAAGAAGCAGGAGATCTTAAACGCTGAGTTGACGAAACAGTCGCTGCAGTTTGTGAATCTATATCTCGATATGCTGCAACCTTCCCTTGAGAGCGTGAACTATGGAGTTAATGAAAGTCAATCAACTAAATCGAAAAGATCTGTTTTCGATTCAAAAGCCTGATAGAAGAGGAGAGTTTAAATGGTTTCCACTTTTCACGGACTAGAAGTTGCTAAAAGAGGTCTTTTTACGCAACAATCTGCGTTATATACAACGGGGCATAATATCTCGAACGCCAATACACCAGGATATACTAGACAACGTGTCAATTTTGAACAGACAAGTCCATTTCCACCTGCATCACGAAACCGACCCGAAATACCAGGTCAAATGGGGAGTGGTGTTCAGGCACAATCAATCGAGCGTGTAAGAGAAGAGTTCTTAGATCTTCAATATCGTAACGAGAATACTAAAACAGGTTATTATGAATCCTTGTCAAACTCTATGAGAAAAATGGAAGAAGTAATGAATGAACCCTCTGACCAAGGACTGTCAAAAACCATGGATCGTTTCTGGCAGTCTCTTCAGGACTTGTCTACAAATCCTGAAGATGCAGGTGCGAGGTCTGTAGTTAGGCAGAGAGGGATGGCTGTAGCAGAGACGTTTAATTATTTGTCCTCTTCCTTAACATCGATTCAAAAGGATTTGAAAAATGAGATTAATGTCACATCTCAAGAGCTTAACTCTTATTCTCAACAATTGAATAACTTGAATAAACAAATAGCTGAAGTAGAACCACATGGATACGTGCCCAATGATTTATATGATGAAAGAGATCGATTGTTGGACCAAATGTCAGAAGTAGTGAATATCGATGTTACATATACATCATCTGGAGGAGCTCCTTCCCCAATAGCAATGGGAAAGGCAACCGTTAAGCTTGCTTCAAATGATGGTACACCACTTGATCCACCTATCACACTAGTGGATGGTGTGAGGGAAGAGATTGAAACAGTAAGCGTCTCATTTGGGGAGACGATGGGACAAACTGTAGCTACACAAATTTCTTTTGGTGAACAGAAATTCACCAAAGGTGAATTTCTATCCAATGGTAAATTGTCTGCATTAGTAACATCCATAGGGTATATGAACAATGAGCCATCTTTACCTGCTTATACTGTATCTGAAGGCATTGCTGTTGATACTAACAATGACGCCGTTCTCCCTTCAAGTCTCGAAGGGGAAACACTTACCATAACTGGGACTGTTTCAGTTGAAGGAGATCCAGGTTATGAAGAAGGAGAAACGTTTTCTGTAACGATTAACGAAGACGAAACTCTTCAAACGCTCTCAGCTAAAATTAATGCTGGTGGCGAAGGGGTAACAGCCTCTGTCGAAGTTCAAGATGGTGTGAAAAGATTAGTGTTGGCATCAGATTATGAAGGAAAAGAATCTACACTAACCATTGAAAGCTCTTCATCAACTTCTATTGGTATAGAAGGAGAGTATCAAGGGGCGAACGAAGTGGAGGGTGTTTACACAGACATGCTTCATGATCTTGATCGAATGGCTTCTGCTTTTATCCAAGAATTCAATCAGGTTCACACAGAGGGGGAATCTCTCAATACTTTGGGGGCTCCAGCGAGTGATGCCCCACCTGCATTCTTCTCATATGGAAATGCTTATCCCGGTGATGGCGGAATGTTCCTGGGTGTTTCTGCTACTATGGGAATAACGGACGGTGTGAAAAATGATATTGATAATATCGCTGCTGCTAACCTAGTTGGCGGTGAAGCCCTTGCAGGTAACGGAGGGAATGCCCAGGATCTAGCCAACGTAAGAGATGAGAGTCTTTCTTTATTGGGAAAAGAAGCTGATATCACGAGTTTCTACGAAGGCGTCATAGGAAGTATGGCTGTTAATTCTCAAGAAGCTGAACGTCAAGAACAGAACGCTACAACCTTGAAAGGGTCAGTGGAACAGCAAAGACAATCAGTAAGTGCCGTCTCCTTAGACGAGGAAATGACAAATATGGTTAAATTCCAACACGCTTATAATGCTGCAGCAAGAAACATTACTGTCGTTGACGAGATGATTGATCGTATTATTAACCAAATGGGACGAGTTGGAAGGTAGGTGAAACTCTATGCGTGTAACGCAAGGGATGTTATCAAACAATATGTTGCGTAATTTGAGCAATAGTTATGAACGCATGGGTAAGTATCAAGAGCAATTATCAACTGGGAAAAAAATAAGTCGTCCATCAGACGATCCAGTAGTCGCAATGAAAGGAATCAATTATCGTACTGAGTTAACGAAAGTACAGCAATTTAAGCGAAATATTAACGAAGTAAATAATTGGATGGAAAATAGTGACTCTGCTCTTGATAAAGCAACGCTTGCTATGCAACGAATTCGTGAATTGACTGTTCAAGCGAGCAATGGTACATATGAGGAAGGACAAAGGGCCAATATTGCAAAAGAAATTCGTCAACTAAAAGAGCATGTCGGTTCTATTGCGAATATTAAAGTGAACGATAAATATATTTTCAACGGAGCTAACACAACTGAAAAACCTGTTGACTTAGCTACGTTCACCGTTGATAGCAGCGACACAAGTGTCAATATAGAAGTAACAGATGGAGTAGAAATTAAAACAAATGTTACCCCATCTAATGTATTTAATCAGGGTATATTTGATGATATCGAGAGTTTTGCTACTGCTCTAGAAGATGAGTCTCAGCTTGGGAATAATATGAATGAACAACAATTCACCGAGTTCTTGGGAACATTCGATGACCATATCAATAACATTGTTGACGAACGTGCAGATCTCGGAGCAAGGATGAATCGAGTCGAACTAATAACCGATCGACTGGAAACGCAGGAAGTATCGACATCCAAGATGTTATCTAATAATGAAGATGCAGAAATAGAAAAAGTCATCACGAATTTGAAGACTCAGGAGAGCATTCATAGAGCTGCGCTAGGAGTCGGTTCCCGTATTATTCAACCCACTCTAATGGACTTTCTAAGATAGAGCGACCTGAATTTCAGGTCGCTTATTTTTTTATACGCTAAGTTCTAATAAGTAAAGAGGAGTGTTGGTGATGTCCATTCCTAAGTTGCAAGTTCAGACACAACAAGCCCAAATCGGTTTACAAACAGTCTCCGCTAAACATGAATACAAGCAGTTTAAAGCGGAGCAGTCTATTCAGCAACCAAAAGCGGATATGACAATCGAGCAGAAAAAAGGAAAACTTACCATTGATCAATCAAGTGCATGGAGCAATCTTGGGTTTAAATCTATAGCAGAACGCACACGAGACACAGCCTCCCATGCAGAGCAAGTTCTGCTGGAAGGGATAGCAAGGGTGGCGCAAGAAGGTGATGAAATGATGAGTGTTGAGAACAATGGGAATCCTATTCCTAGTATCTCGGAAAGAAATACAGGGTGGGACTTCAATTACCCTCTCGGAAGCACTCCCGTATCCGAATTGGTTAAGTTGTCCTATCAAGCTAACCCTGCGAAAATTCAAACTCAAATAAATCCTCCTGTTATCGAAGCCACTCCTAAATATCCTGAATTTAATTATGAGCGTGGGTATGTTGATATTTCGTTAGTACAACATGCTAGTATCCAAATAGATTGGAAAATATAAATACGATTTAGAAGAAAAGAAAGGTAGATGAAGAGTGAAAGTTCAAACGAAATATTTTGGCGAAGTTGAAGTAGACGAGAAAGATCAAATTGCTTTTGAGCAAGGATTGCCTGGTTTTAGAGATTATCAAACATTTGTGATGTTAACCATCCCAGAAGCCCCTTTCTATGTAGTACTACAGTCATTGGAAGTGCATGACCTTGCTTTTATTCTAACCAATCCTTATATATTCTTTCAGGACTATGAATTTGATATTGATGGAACCTCTGAAGAAGAGTTAGAGATTAACAGTACTAAAGAAGTGGAAGTTTATTCTGTTATTACGATTCGTGATCCTTTTAAACAATCA
Source organism: Halobacillus litoralis (assembly GCF_020171725.1). Classification (GTDB taxonomy): domain Bacteria; phylum Bacillota; class Bacilli; order Bacillales; family Halobacillaceae; genus Halobacillus; species Halobacillus litoralis_F. The sequence continues at coordinate 257,831 of NZ_JAIVAJ010000006.1, forward strand.
ACAATCAATTTGCAGGCACCGATTATCTATAACAAAAATACAAATCAAGCCAAACAAATCGTATTGAATTCATCTGTATACCATACTAAACACCTTATCATTCAGGAGGAAGAAGGTGGATCAAATGCTCGTCCTTAATCGAAAAATAAACGAATCGATTATGATTGGAGAGGACATTGAAATTAAAGTCATATCAATAGATGGTGGACAGGTAAAGCTAGGTATCAATGCTCCTTCACAATTAGAAATCCATCGAAAGGAAATACACTTGGCTATTTTAGAAGAGAATACACAAGCAGCCTCTTTAGATTTAGATTTGATTAACTTACTAAAAAACAATTCCAAAAACACTTAAAATAACCAACACTCTTCCGATAATATAAGTGTAATGCCAAACATGTCGGCCGACATCAAAGCTGGTATTAACCATTTCGGTTTCCCACAAGGACGTGGGAGTCAAAATCAAGGAGGATATCAATTATGCGTATTAATCACAACATCGCTGCCTTAAACACTTACCGTCAGCTTGGACAAGCGAACAATGCTCAATCAAATTCTATGGAGAAGCTTTCTTCGGGTCTTCGAATCAACAAAGCTGGAGACGACGCAGCGGGTCTTTCCATTTCCGAAAAAATGCGTGGACAAATTCGTGGTTTGGAGCAAGCATCTCGTAACTCTCAAGATGGAATTTCTATGATTCAAACAGCTGAAGGCGCACTAAACGAAACTCACTCTATTTTACAGCGTATGCGTGAACTTGCTGTACAAGGTTCAAACGATACAAACGTTACAGCAGACCGTGATTCTATTAAAGATGAGTTGACTCAGTTGAAGAAAGAAATTGATCGTATAGCAACAAATACAGAGTTCAACACACAGAATGTACTTTCTGCAGCAGGTACTTACAACTTCCAAGTAGGAGCTAATTCATCACAAGTCATCGAGTTGACGATCAATTCAATGGATGCAGAATCACTAGCTACTAATTTGACAAGCGCTGTAATTTCTGGACTTGCTTCTCACGGTGATTTCACTTCATTTGTAACGAACATTAACAGCGCGCTTACTAAAGTTTCTGATGAGCGATCGAAACTTGGTGCTGTCCAGAATCGTCTAGAGCATACAATTGCTAACTTAGATACTAGTGCTGAAAACCTAACAGCTGCAGAATCACGTATCCGTGATGTAGATATGGCAAAAGAAATGATGAACCAAACGAAAAACTCTATTTTGGCACAAGCTTCACAAGCTATGCTTGCGCAAGCAAACCAACAGCCACAAGGAGTCTTACAGTTACTAAGATAATCAAAAATAGAAGAGAGGCAGCCAGTTAGGTTGCCTCTCCTCTTTATTGAGGGTGATATATAAATGAATAATGTTATTTACATAGAAAATTCGGACAAGAATGTGCCCGTATATCCTGTTATATTCAAAAAAACGAAGGTAGATACATTATTAACTTCTTTAAATGGATTGAATTTAAATAGTACATATGCTCCCGACAAAGAATCTAATCGATTTGTGGAAAATCACTATAAAAGAAACTACGCACATATCTTATTTGGGATAGGCCATTCTCATATAGCCAAAGACTTTGTTTATCAGATGGTTGAAAATGATTTACTCATTATTATAGAGCCAAATGTTGATCTCTTTGAAGGCTTACGAGATAGGGGGCATTTAGATGAGTTACTAAATCTCAAAAATGTGTTTATTCTAGTCGGTTTTGAGTTTGTTGAGATAGATAGAGAGATTAAATATGTGATTGAAAATGGGTATCTAGGTTTTACTGAATTCATAATATCTCCTAATTATGAGAAAATATATCCTCAATATATTAAAACAATAAGAGAAATTATCAAGCAAAGTACAAGTTTATCAACAATGAATATTGCAACTATGACAGTGTTTTCGCAAATATGGCAGAAAAATTTACTCTATAACCTTAAAGATATTTGGAAGTCTGAAAGCTTTGTAGAGTACGAGGGCAAACTGGATTGTCCTGTTATTATAGCCTCTTCTGGTCCTTCATTGACAAAACAACTAGACATTTTGAGAGAGGTTAGAGAAAGTAACTGTGCTCTGATAATAGCAGCGGGGTCGACCATTAACCCATTACTCAAAGCAGGTATAAAACCCCATATTATAGTTTCTGTTGACGGTGGAGAAGCAAATTGGAATCATTTTAAGTCAATTGACTATGATGATATCCCTCTATTTTACAGTTTAGCAGTGCATAAGAATATACCCGCCTCTCATGGAGGATTGAAGGTTGCTTTCAACCCTCAAGAAGATATGCTAACAAGTTGGGTGGAAGATATTGCGAGTAGAAAGGTCGGTACAGTAGATGGCGGTGCTTCGGTTGCAAACTTTTCTTTAGATGTAGCATATAAAATTTCATCTGGACCTATTACTCTAATTGGACAGGATCTTGCTTACACAGGTGATCAAACTCATGCAAAGGGGAATCGGAATTATAAGAAGGTAATTGAGCTTGAAAATTCGAGGAAATACACTTCTGTAGAGGGATACTATGGTGGTCAAGTAAGAAGTGACTATCAATTCTTAAGTATGAAGAAAGTCTTTGAAAATATGATTAAAAGCTTCAGGATAAAAGGTGATAATCGTTCTGTTTATAATTCCACTGAAGGCGGAGCCGCTATTGACGGTTTTGAAAAAGTACCCTTTAAACATTTTGTTGGGGAATTTAGCCACTTAAGCTATGAACAAGAATTTAATAAATTATTCCAAAAGTTAGAAGGTACTATAGAAAGTAATAAAGATGTAATCGAAAAAAATGTTTCAAATGAGAAAATGAAATTGCATGAAGCTAAGTCTCTATGCGAAAATGCCATCGAGATTCTGAATAAAACCGATAAATATAAGTTGATAGAACAAACCAAACTAGATGAATTGGACGAAATAGATTCAAAGGTAAATGTATATACAGAAAGTAAAATACTTCATTTTATCACAATGCCTGTAAATTTCAGGATTAATTACAAATATAGACAAATAAAAGAAGAGTCAGAAGCACAGCAATTGGAAAGAATATTAAACAAGTCTGAGGCTTTGTATAAGGGGATTTATGATGCAATAAATACTACGGTTGAGTTCATAGACGAGGTATTTCCAGAAGGGGTTGAAAAATGTGAAAGAAATAGTAACTGAAACCATTAATACATTAAAGTTCTACTTGCCCAATCTCATAGAAGGCACAAAGTCAACTGCAGAAAAGTTCCAGGCCCATAAAGACTCTGAAGCCCTTAAAGTTCTACCTAATATTGTTGAAGGAATTGACTGGGTTTATCAAGCGATTGCAGGGATCCAAAAGAATGGAGGATTGCCAAAAATAGATTTAGAAGAACTAAGCTCCATACTACCCGAAACTTTAAGGGCAATCGAAGTGAAAGATTATGTTCTACTTTCAGATCTTTTAGAGTATGAAATTGTACATGTCTTAGAAAAATGGAATGATCAATTATTGGTGACACAGTGAATTGGGAGCTAGTACATTGTCGGAATGGTGAAGGTACCGTGAGAGTAATGAAGGGATACAAAAAGATTCTTCTGCACAGCAAATTCAACCCCTCAAGAGAAGCTGAACGGTGGGTTGATGGTTTGAGTTTTAATGCTGATTATACAAAAAAAGTAGTTGTGGTTGGAGTAGGAGCAGGTCATCATATTCTCAAATTCATAGCAAGGTATCCTCACTTACCAGTCGTTGTATGGGATTTCAATCCGGAGTATGTTAAGTGGGTAAAAGATCAGTATCTTCTCTCTGACGTGCCCTATCATATTCCTATAAATGTTTCTGATAGTTTACTAGAAATTAGTAAAAGATTCACACCATTATTGGAAGAAGAAGGGACAGAGGTTTTAATTCATTCCCCTTCATTATGCATCATCCCGGAGCACTTAAACAGTCTTAAGGATAACTTGGAAAATTATGTGCTTTTTTTAAAAACGATTCGTCATCAATCTCTTTCACTCTTAGAAAACTTCCATAAAAACATACGCCTTAAAGATAAAGGGTTTTATCCTTATTTAGGAGACTTTCAAGATAAATCATTGATTCTCGTGTCAGCAGGTCCATCGCTCGCTAAGCAGTTACCACAACTTGCAAAATTGCAGCAGCAAGATAATCTTGTAATAGCCGCTGTTGGAACAGCTTTAAAACCTCTCTTGGGACACAATATTTTACCTGATCTTGTAATGGTTTCAGATCCACAGTCAAATATTGCGGAACAGTTCCCACCGGATAAACGACTAGAACATATTCCTTTATTTTATTTATCAACTGCCAATCATGAAGCAATAAAAAATTATCAGGGAGATCGGTTCATAATTTGGCAGAGAGGGTATGAAGCTTCTGAAGAACAAGCGGGTATAAGAGGAGAGCCTTTAGTCCGAACAGGAGGGTCAGTAGCAACGAGTTTATTGGACCTTATTGTTAAAATGGGAGCAAAACGTGTTGCTCTAATTGGACAAGATTTAGCTGTGACAGGTGGTAAAAGTCATGTAGAAGGTACACATCAATATAAAAAAATGAATACAAGTGATATGAGGCTTGTTGAAGATTTCTATAAGACATCTCTGGTTCCAACCTTAAATAATCTATCTATCTATTTGAAATGGTTTGAAGCTTATAGGAGATCTACACCAGAAAAAATCGAACTCTGGAATTGTACAGAGGGCGGGGCACATATAAATGGATGGAAGCATAGTAGCTTATCAGATTACCTCCATATTAATTAAAGGGCATCCTTTGTATTCTCCCAAAGGGTGTCTTTTTCTATTATGAGTTATTTCAGGAGAAATTATTAAGGGATTAAATATTACCATTTTCGTCCGATATAAAAAGAAACACGGAAAAGAGTTGGTCAAGGTGGATGTGAAAGAAGTGATTGTACAATCGCACCTTTTAAAGAAAAGCGCCTCTGAAGTCAATGACTTAGGAAAAACTCCAAAAAATTTGAGCAATTTAAGACGAGAAATTGACAACTCTTCGGTTAATGAAGATTTGCCAAAAGAAGAATACGAAGAACGTATTAGGAAAGTCGTGGAAGGCATCAACCAATTGATTGATCCACAAAAAACATCTTTGAAATTTAAATTCCATGAAGAACTTGAAGAGTATTATGTAAGTATAATAGATGAGAGATCTGGTGATATTGTTAGAGAAATACCTCCCAAAAAGGTACTTGATTATCATGCAGCTATGGAAGAATTCTTAGGTATTATTATAGATAATAAGATTTAGTGAGGTGTCCCAATGAGCGATATGAGAATCGGTGGATTAGCATCTGGAATGGATATAGATGGCATTGTTAAAGATTTAATGCGAGCAGAAAAGCAGCCGTTAAATAAAATGGAGCAAGACCGTACTTGGACAGAATGGAAAAGAGACTCCTATAGAGAAGTTAACAAACAACTGCTAGAATTCGATAACATGATGTTAGACATGAAGTACACTAAGACCTATGAACCAAAAGAAGTTATTTCATCTGATGAATCTGTTCTTAAAGCCACTGGTAATTCTAGTGCCTCTAATGGAGTTTATTCTATTGAAGTGACACAAGTAGCTAATGCAGCATATAAAGTAAGTTCTGGAGCGGTATCTGGTACATCGATCGATCCTACACAACCTTTATCAAATGAGAAGGCAAACTTTTCTAATTGGGAGAATAATGGGTCTTTTACTATTACTACACATGAAGGTGATGAAACATTCACAATTGATGAAACTGGATCATTAAATGATTTGTTGAAAGAAATCACGGATTCAGGTATTGGTATTAGAGCATTTTATAATGAATCTTCTGACCAGGTTATGATAGAGAGAACTAATGTTGGTGATTTTCAAGGAGGGGATGAGATTTCCTTCTCTGGTAATACAGGATTTCTCACAAATACGCTGAAGTTGGATACTGAACAGGGAGGACAGGGTGCAGAATTTATATACAATAATGCAATTACAATAAAATCTGATGATAATAATTATTCTCTGAACGGTGTAGATTACGAATTTCAAAAGCAAGGTACAGCAACATTAAACGTGAGCAATAATGTTGATCAATCAGTAAAAAAGATCACTGAATTTATCGATAAGTACAATAGTATTGTTGAAAATCTGAACAATAAAGTTAAGGAGAAGCGATATAGGGACTTTCCCCCACTAACACAAGAACAGCGGGATGGGATGGAAGAAAAGGAAATTGAACTATGGGAAGAAAAAGCAAAAAGTGGTCTTTTAAGAAGTGACAACATTGTCAGAAATACCTTATCTGATATGAGGTTTAGTTGGTACCAGGAGGTAGAGACTGGTGGAACTTATACACAGTTAACTCAGATTGGCATTTCCACAGGCATAAACTTTCAGAATGGCGGACAACTTGAAATTGACGAGGTAAAGCTTAAGGAAGCTCTCCAAGAAGATCCACAAGCAGTAAGAGAATTGTTTGCGGGTAACGAAGCTTCTGGTGGAGAAGGAATTCTCCAGAAGCTTGAAGATACCATCGCTACTACAAGGGATTCCATAAGACGAAAAGCTGGAAATATTAATAGCACTGATGAGAGTTATACTCTTGGTCGGCAAATAAAGGACATGAATGATCGTATGGATAGTTTCCAAGAGAGGTTAAGCATGATTGAAGATCGTTATTGGGCTCAATTTGGAGAGATGGAAAGAGCGATACAACAAATGAATTCTCAATCTGCGTATTTAATGCAGCAATTTGGTTAAAGGGAAAGGGGCTATAGCAATTATGTCAATCGAAGCATATAAAAACAATTCTGTTGAGACAGCGTCACCTGGGGAACTTACATTAATGTTGTACAATGGAGGAATCAAGTTTATTCAAACTGCTATGAAATCGATTGAATCAAAACAGTTCGAAAAGAAGAACACTAGTATTCAACGTGCCCAAGCTGTTATCAGTGAACTGACTGTAACGATGAATCGTGATTACTCAATTTCTAAAGAAGTATTACCACTATATGAATATATGAATCGTCGCTTGATTGAAGCCAACGTAAAAAATGATATTGAAGCATTGAAGGAAGTTGAAGAACTGTTTGTTGATTTCAGAGACACTTGGAAACAAGTTATCTTGATAGACAGGCAAGCTAGGAATCGAAATGGTGAGAGAGCATAATGAACCATTGGGGGAACTTTCACCAAGTTACACTAGAACTGAACGAGGTTTTACATCGAAAAGTGACAAATGATAACAGGGAAGAAATATTAAAAGAAGTACAGTCCTTATTAGATCGACGCTCACACTTGATAAAGTCCCTTCCGGATCCAGTTTCTGAAAGCGATAAGGCTTTAGTGAAATCTGTTTTGAAAATTGAGCCAAGTATGAATCAACGAATAGAGCTTTTATTTACACAACTTAAGAAAGAACTTAAGCTCTTAAAGAAGCAGAAGATAAGTAAGCAGCAGTACACTAACCCTTATCAAAGCGTTGCTAATCATGATGGTGTTTACATGGATCATAAAAAATGATTGGTTTACTAATAAAAAACACCCTATTGGGGTGTTTTTTGGTTTTCGAGAACATACTATTACCGAGCTATCTAAGGTTTATAAACAGCTATTAAAGATAGAAATTCAATGCAAAAGTCCTTATATACTTACATTTTTTACTTTTTGAATTTCTCCATGCTGTAGTAGACTATATACAGAGGCTTTGTTTATTAACTCATTCTTTCAGTTGGTCCCTAGTACTACAACTACTAGACCTTTTTAATCAATTTATTCTAATTCATTTGAAGTATAGTCTATTTAAGCCGACATAAAAAATACAACATTATCAATTAGAGAAACGAGGTTTACTTCATGTTCAGTCTTTCAGGAAAGTCAATATTGATAACCGGTGGAACAGGATCCTTCGGGAAGAAATTCATAAAAAAAATTCTTACATACGATATAAAAAAAGTGATTGTTTTTAGTAGAGATGAACTGAAACAATATGAGATGGCAAAAGAATTCAGTGACCCTCGTATTAGATTCTTCATAGGAGATGTACGTGACAAAGAGCGTTTGTATAGAGCTTTCGACGGTGTTGATGTTGTTATTCATGCTGCTGCCTTAAAGCATGTAGAAGCTTGTGAATATAACCCTTTTGAAGCCGTTAAAACAAATATTCATGGTGCTCAAAATATTGTCGAAGCATCTATTGACCGTGGAGTTAAGAGGGTCATAGCACTTAGCACAGATAAAGCTGCTAGTCCCATTAATCTATATGGAGCAACTAAATTAGCTTCCGATAAATTGTTTGTAGCTGCAAACTCGTATGCAGGAGATAAAGACACACGATTTTCAGTTGTGCGATATGGAAATGTAGTGGGGAGCAGAGGGAGTGTAGTACCATTTTTTAAGCATTTAAAAGAGTCTGGGGCAAAGGAAATTCCTATCACTGATGAAAGAATGACAAGGTTTTGGATTACTCTTGATCAGGGGGTTCAATTTGTTATAAGTAGTCTAGACAGGATGAGTGGTGGGGAAATTTTTGTTCCCAAAATTCCTAGTATGAGGGTGACAGATCTTGCTGAAGCAATTGCTCCAGATTGTGAAATAAAAGTCATAGGTATCAGACCTGGCGAGAAATTACATGAGGCAATGATTACAGAGGACGATGCTAGAAGAACGCTAGATTATGAAAATCACTATGTTATTCAACCGGAATTTTCCTGGTGGAAGAAAGATTCTTCTCAAGTAGGGAGACCTTTAGAGGAGGGTTTTAGTTACGTGAGCAATTTGAATAACCAATGGCTGTCAGTAGGACAGTTGAAGGAACTTATTGAAGACAAAACACGAAAATGGTGATTACTCATGGATCTTAATAGAAACATACCATATGGTAGACAATGGGTGGATAATGATGACATAGAAGAAGTAATAAAAATTCTAAAGAGCGATTATTTGACTACGGGACCAGCAGTTGAAAGATTCGAGCAGGACATGGCAGACTATGTTGGATCAAAATATGCAGTTGCTTTTTCTAGCGGAACTGCGGCTCTCCATGCGGCATGTTTTGCAGCAGGAATTAAAGCAGGAGATGAAGTTGTTACTTCTTCAATGACCTTTGCAGCATCGGCAAATTGTGTGATTTATCAAGGTGCAACACCTAAGTTTGCAGAGATTAATCCTAATAATGGAAATATAAACCCTGCTTCTATCGAAGAATGTATTACTGATAAGACTAAGGCAATTATACCAGTTCACTATACGGGGCGACCGACTGAAATGGATGAAATACTAGATATTGCTCAACGTTATAATCTGATAGTCATAGAAGATGCCGCTCATGCTTTGGGAGCTCTATATAAAAAGAAGAAGATTGGTTCAATTAGTGATATGACAATGTTTAGCTTCCACCCCGTAAAAAATATCACCACCGGTGAAGGCGGAGTTATAACTACAAACAACAAAAAATATTTTCAAACCTTACAACAGTTCCGTTCTCATGGTGTTACTCGAGACCCTCAAGGTTTAGTAAACCAGATTGATGGGCCTTGGTACTATGAGATGCAATTCTTAGGATATAATTACCGCATGACGGATATTCAAGCAGCGTTAGGGTCAAGTCAACTGAAAAAACTTGATTTCTTTATTCAAAAACGCAGGGAAATAGTGAAATATTATAACGGAAAGTTTAAAAATATTGGAGTAATAAAACCACTTAATATAGATGCAATTGAAAGTTCAAGCTGGCACTTATATGTTGTAAGATTAGAACTTAATAAATTAGTCGTTAGTCGTAAAAAGATTGTAGAACTTCTATTAGAAGAAAAAATCAATGTTAACGTACATTATATACCTGTTTATAAGCATCCCTATTATCAATCTTTAGGTTACGATTATAAATTGCATCCCGCTACAGATCAATTTTATGAAAGTATTATAACACTACCTTTATATCCTTCTATGACTAATGATCAAGTCTCAAAAATCTGCGAAGTTTTCATGAAGATTATTAGCAAATACATGCGAGCAAACTAGCATTTAATGATTGGGGGTACCTGATATGGAAAAATATTGCGTAATTATTCAAGCGAGAATGTCTTCCACAAGACTTCCTGGGAAAATAATGAAAGAAGTCCTCGGGAAACCTCTACTAGAATACCAATTGGAAAGGCTGGGCTATTGCGAATCTGTTGATGAAATAGTTGTTGCTACCACAAATAATCCTGCAGATGATGTAATTGTTAGCTTTTGTAAAGAGAATGGATACAGAGTATTTCGTGGTTCGGAAGATGATGTGCTTTCGCGGTACTACTGTACATCAATAGAAGTTGAGGCAGATCATATAATTAGAATTACTTCAGATTGTCCGTTGATTGACCCTCAAGTTGTCGATAAAGTAGTAGAAAGTTACAAAAAAAACAGGGAACAATTCAACCTAGTATCGAATACTGTGAAAAGAACCTTTCCACGTGGATTAGATGTCTCCGTATTCTCAGTGAAAACTTTGAAAGAAGCTTTTGAACTTGCTTCGAAACCGCTTGATCGTGAACACGTTACCAAATATATTTATGAGAACAACTATAAAGTACTGGGTTTCGAAAATGATCAAGACCTAAGTAATCATCGTTGGACAGTAGACACTTACGAAGATTTTTTGCTTGTGAAAAATGTAATCGAATCACTTTATCCAATTAAAAATAATTTTGATCTTTATGATGTGATTAAATTCTTAAATTGCAACAAAGAGATATATGAACTTAATGTACATGTGGAACAAAAAAGAGGGTGACTATTTGTTACAAGAAAAGATAGTTATAAGGGTTGATGGTAACTCAAAGGTAGGAATTGGTCATGTAATGAGGTGTCTTGCTATCGCAGAACATTGGAAACTATACTATTCTGCTGAAGTTGTATTTTTGACAAAAGAGTTGCCCGTCTATATTTTGGATCTTTTAGAGGAGAAAGGTTTTTATGCACATATACTTAGCTTAGATAAGGTTGGAAGTGAGACTGACGGTGAATTAACAAGAGAATTTATGGAAGCAACTAATTCCGACTGGTTAATTGTAGATGGTTACGAATTTAAAAGTTTTTTTTACAGCACTTTTGTCAAAGTCAAGTTTAAAATTATGATAGTTGATGATCTTGGTATTTCCAATTTTTATATAGCTGATTTATTGGTGAATAAAAGCTTAAACTATAAAAATATTGATTACAGGGGGAGGACCACAGAAAATACAAAGCTATTGTTAGGTCCTGATTACACTCCGCTAAGGCAAGAGTTTATCCAATCAAAAGCCTATAGAGTTAACCCTCATGCTAGGAAGATTTTAATAACTTTTGGTGGTAGTGATCCTGTTGATGCTACTAGCATTATATTAAATGCTCTCACTTTAATGAATTTAAGTAATCTAAGTGTAAAAGTATTGGTTGGACCAAGCAATTTAAAATCATTTTCTTTAGACGAATTTTCACGCGCATTTAATGATGTGGAGATAGTATATGGCTCCTCAGAAATAAGCGAGATGTACATCTGGGCTGATTTAATAATAACCGCTGGAGGGACTTCATTAACTGAAATTTGCTACTTTGGTGTACCTTCAATCAGTTACAATATTGTCGATAATCAAAAGTCTGCAATTATTATAGATAAGGTGTATGGAGCGACAAACTTTCTTGGGAACATAAGCGAGTTTTCTTTTGATATATTTCAGGACACATTTATTGAGTTAATTAATAGTTTTAGCAAGCGAAAGCTTATGAGTAAGAATGGAAAGGATTTAATCGATGGGAAAGGCAACGAAAGAATATTAGAGAAGGTTAAAGAGATTCATTAATTATTCCTTTCAACCATTTTATCAAAAGGGAAAATAAGGTCATCGTAATAGAAGCATCTTATAAACGAGGTATTCATATGGAGATTAAAATAACACAAGGCTTTTATGGAGATAATCTTTTAAAGCCCGCGGACTTTAACATAATAATTGATGTTGTAAGAGCATTTACAGTGTGTAATTTTGCGTTCATGAAGGGTATTAATAAAATCATTCTAGTTAATGAAATTAATGAATGTCTGAACCTAAAATCAGCAAGTAGGGACCTAATATTAGCTGGTGAAGTTAATGGTTATAAAATCGAGGGGTTCGATTTGGGGAATTCTCCAAGAGAGATTATAAAATCTAACTCTTTATTACAAGGGAAAAATCTAGTCCTCAGAACTACGAACGGTGTAAAAGCAACATTAAATTGCTTGGAGGCTAAAGAGGTTTTAGTAGCAGGATTAGTTGATTTGCAAAATATAGCACAGTATTTAAAAGAGATTGATATTGAGGATTCTAGGATAAATATAATTGCTTCGCACCCTACAAGTAATGAAGACTTGGCTTGTGCGAAATACCTTAAAGGTTTACTTACCGAGAATCAAAAGGTTTGTTTAAGTGAAGTGAAAAATAGTATTCAAACGGCAGAAGCAGTTCAAAAGTTTTATGATCCAAGTAATAAAGACTTTGACGAAGAGGATATACATCTTTGTCTCAAAGAATTTAATAATAATTTTGTGATGAAAGTTAATAAAAATGGTAGATATCCAGTAGTTGAGAGGTTTGACTTTAAATGAATAATTTTTTTTCACATACAGAAAGTGCAAACAAACGTGGGGAAAACATCCTGATTGATAAGGGGTTGCCAACTAGATATTTTCAAGATGTTATAGAAAGTCAGAGTAGTTTAGTGGATTTTGTGAAGTTTGGTTGGGGAACCTCAATAGTCTCGCCAAACATTGATGAAAAAATCGATATTTTAAGAAAACATAATGTGAAATACTTTTTCGGAGGAACACTCTTTGAAAAAAGTGTGCTAGAAAAAAGTGTGGAAGACTACATCAATTATTGCTTAGATAAAGGTTGTGAATTTGTAGAAATATCAAACGGTACAATTAATTTAAGTAATTCAGAAAAAAGCCACTATATAAGTGAATTCTCAAAGAAGTTTAAAGTTTTCAGTGAAGTTGGATATAAAGATGAAGTTAGGTCTGAAGTTATGACGACTAAAGAGTGGTTAAGTTTTATTAGACAAGACATAGAAGCTGGAGCAATAAAAGTTATTACGGAGACTAGAGAAAGTGGTCAATCAGGTATTTGCAATAGCTCTGGGGAAATTAAAGAAGATGTAATAGAAGTGATTAGCGAAATAAGTAAAGACAAATTAATATTTGAGGCACCAAATAAGGACTTGCAGGTCTACTTTATTAAAAAGTTTGGTTGTGAAGTAAACTTAGCGAATGTATCATTTGATGATTTAATATCTTTGGAAACCTTAAGGTTTGGTCTCAGGTCAGATACATTATTATAGTTTTACGGAGGAGGTTTGAAATTGACTTTTAAAGTTATGATTGTGGGAGCGGGTAAAGAACAACTTGAAATTATCATTAAATCTAAAGCAAGAGGTTATTACGTGATTGCTGTAGATGGAGATCCCAGTGCAATAGGGTTCGACTTTGCAGATGAGCATCACAATATCAGTACAAAAGATAATGTTAGAATTTCAAAGCTGGCGCTTGAAAAAAATATTGATGCCATCACATATATGATTACTGAGACACCAATGAGAAGTGTAAGGGAAGTGTGTGACCTACTAAATTTGAAAGGCCCAAGTGATAAAAGTGTTGAAGCAAGTGTTAGTAAAAGTTATATGAGAAACCTTTTTTATAAAGGAGGGATATCAAGCCCAATATATTATACTCTGAATTCAGTAAAAGGTATCTCTGGTGTTCTGAATAGTGAGAATTTAAGTTTCCCCTTAGTGGTTAAACCTTCTGATGCAGCAGGACAAGTGGGTATTTCTAAAGTAAATAGTGAGAGAGAACTGTTATCAGCTGTGGAAACGGCTTTGAAAAAGTCATCTGAAAGCAATATTGTAATTGAAGAGTTCATGGAAGGTTTTGAGGTAAATGTAATACTTGTGGTCCAAAATAAGGAGATTAAATTTCTTACTATCTCAGACAGAGTCACTAAACCAGAAGCATTTGGGATAGCTTTGAAACACGTGTACCCTAGTCAAATCTCGTATAAGACATACATTGAAATCATGAATATGTGTAACAAGATTATTGATTTATTAGAAGTGGATACAGGAATACTATACCCTCAAATTATGGTTACAAACTCTGGTCCGAAAGTTGTTGAGATAGGTGAACGGATACCTGGTGGCCAGATGAAAGATATCTTTAAGTATGCAACAGGATTTAATTTAGTGGATATTCAACTTGACTTAGTAGCTGGGAATGTCATACGTACTGATAGACATTCGGCAAGCAATGAAGCATTCAATGCAGTAATTATACAATTCCTAACAGCTGACCCTGGTCCGCTCAAAACAGGATTAGTCAAAGAAGCTAAAGGGATGAATGATTTAGATCAGTTAGTTGGTATAATTGATCACGATTATTACTTAGAGAAAGATGAAATAAGAGAACTACAAACATCTAGTGATCGTTATTATTACTATACAGTTGTCGGGGAAAGTTTAACTGACGTCAGCGATAACAGTGAGAAGGCATTCAGTGTATTGAGCTTTGAAACTGAATAAGTGAATAATGACAATTCAAGAGAAGGAGAGGGTAGAGAATGAATAAGTTTAATATAAAATATAGAGAAGAGCCACTAGTTGTTGCGGAGCTGTCTGGCAATCATAATCAGTCGCTTTCTAAAGCTTTAGAATTGGTTGATTTGGCTTCAGAGGCTGGCGTGGACGCTGTTAAATTGCAGACTTATACTCCAGATACTATGACTTTAGACTTGAAAGAGAATGAATTTAAGATTAACAATCCGGAAAATCTATGGAGCGGTTATTCACTGTATGAATTATATCATAAGTCGTTCACTCCATGGGAATGGCATGAACCTATTTTTAAGAGATGCGAACAGCTTGGAATGTATGCCTTCAGCTCGCCTTTTGATAATAGTTCAGTTGAATTTCTTGAAAGTTTAGACGTTCCTTGTTATAAAATTGCTTCCTTTGAAAATATAGATATACCTTTGATCAAGAAAGTGGCCCAAACAGGTAAACCTTTAATAATATCTAGTGGAATGGCTACAGTTGCCGAATTATGGGAAGCAGTTGAGGTTGCGAGTAAGAACGGTTGTGAAGACATAACTATATTGAAATGTACAACATCTTATCCAGCCAGGGCTGAAGATAGTAATATAAGAACAATTCCTCACATGAAAGACCTTTTCCAAAATTGTAATATTGGATTATCAGATCATACTTTAGGGATTGGTGTTGCTGTTGCTAGTGTAGCTTTAGGAGCGAAAGTAATTGAGAAACACTTAAAACTACCTGGTGATCGAGAAGGTGTGGATTCAGCTTTTTCTTTGGATCCTATTGAGATGAGAGATCTAGTAACTGAGGTCAAGAGAGCTTGGTCTTCTTTAGGTACAATTAGTTATGGGGCGACCATTAAAGAAGAACAAGCAAAGAAAAGAAGGCGGTCATTATATATATCTAGAGATGTAGTTGAAGGAGAGGAAATTACCGAGGACAATGTTAAGTCAATAAGACCGGGACTCGGTCTGCCCCCTAAATATAAGTCTGTAGTCATGGGCAGAACATTTAAAAGTGATTATAAAAAAGGTACCCCATTGTCCTGGGACTTAATCTGAAGGAAAGGGAATTCATTTTGTCTTTTGTGTTCCATGCATATAGTTAATATGTATGGAAAGTTAAAGACAAAGCGCGAATTTATGATTGTATTAATAAGGGGACAGCTTTTGTATAATTAGAGCTATCGTCAATCTACATACTTCCCCTTAGAAAATTTCAGATTAACCGATTCTATTTAAGACATCCTTTGTCATTAATTTGGAGGGTTTAGATGAAAAAAAGAATTGATGAAGTAGAAAAGTATGCTTCTAACAGTAAGGTTGTTTTGTATGGTGCTGGGGATATAACAGAAGAATTATTGGAGTATTTATCAAGTGATGCCATGGAAAACATCATTGGTTTAGCGGATATTTCAACATTAAAGAATGGGTATAGTATGGGAGGGGTGAAAATTTATTACCCTGAGAGTATTGAACTTTTGCAGCCAGACTATGTGCTCGTCAATATCCAAAGCCTGAAATCTTCCAAAGAGGTTTGTATAGAGTGGGGACAAAAACTTGGAGTGGAGTTTATTGACTTGAACCGAATATGCGGTCCTTTAAGTAATAGTATCAGTCTTTCATATCCTTATAAAGTTAAGAATAATAATAGCGATGATATACTATCATTGGAAGATGAGCCTTTTAGGTTTTATCCTAAGACTGAAAATTTCTCACAAGGTTTTTTACACTCTCCTGAATCTCCAAGTGATTTTGAGATAAAAAAGTCATCGAAGATTGCCTCGATGGGAAGTTGTTTCGCAACAGAAATTAAAAATTGGTTGAAGTTTAATGGTTACCATTACATGGAGAGTGTGAAAGGCCAAGCAGGTTATGCTGGTTCAGCAGCCTACCACAAAGTTTTCAACACATATTCGATGTTGCAAGAATTAAAAAGAGCTTATGGGCAATTTGATCCTAAAGATGTAGTGTGGGAATTTGAAAAAGATGGGGCTTCTATACTCAAAGATCCTTATCGAAGAAGTATTGCCTGGGAAAGCTTTGATAAAATGGAGTTAGAGTTGGAACAGCACAAAAAAAATGTTACAGAGGTGTTCTCAAAATGTGACTTTTTAATACTTACTGTCGGTCAGCCTGAAGTTTGGTACAATTCAGATGATGGTTATGTATATTCTCAAATTCCGCCTACAGAAGTTTTTGATCCGGAAAAGCATAAGTGGAAGAAAACAACTTATGGTGAAAACTTGGATAATTTAGAAGAAATATATTCTTTATTTAAAAAAATGAACCCTTCAGGAAAAATAATCATAAGTTTGTCACCTGTCCCTTTAAATGCAACATTCCAAAAAAAGAATAGTATAATAGCAAATTCAGAGAACAAGTCAATGCTTAGATGTGTGATTAGTGATTTCGTTGCTAATCACTCGAATAGTGTAAGTTATTTTCCATCTTATGAAATTGTAACTCAACTTGAAAAGGAACCTTACACTGAGGATATGCGCCATGTTAAATCAGACACGGTAAATAACATAATGGAATTTTTTGAAGAGTATTATTGTTATAGTAAGGTTAATAACTCAAAATTTCAAACTAGACAAATTTAGTGATGGTTCTAGTCCATTCATCTATATGCAATAATTTCCACTATATTATGACAAAATATTTCGAAAGTTTATGCAGGAATCGCCCGTGGTATGATAGAATATATATCACATAAGGATGAAAGGAGGACACTTCTTATGCTACAATACACCATTCGCGGTGAGAACTTAGAAGTGACTGATTCTATTAAAGAATACGTGGAGAAAAAGGTAGGGAAGCTCGAACGCTACTTTGATACTCCGCCATCTTCTGAGGTGCATGTTAACTTAAGTGTCTATAATGATGAGCAGACGATCGAGGTTACAATCCCGATGAAGAACCTACTTCTTCGTGCGGAGGAACACAACTCTGATCTATACGCTGCCATTGACCTTGTGGTTGATAAATTGGAGCGTCAGATTCGCAAGCACAAGACTAAAGTGAATCGTAAGTTCCGTCAAGAAGGTGCTCCGAAGTATGTATTTGCAGAGTTAGAGCGCGAAGCTCAACAAGCTACTGAACCTGAAACAGATAGTGATTTCGATGTTCAGATTGTGAAAACGAAACGCTTTGATCTGAAACCTATGGACAGTGAAGAAGCGGCGTTACAAATGGACATGCTGGGTCACAACTTCTTCGTATTCACGAATGCGAATACGGATGAAACGAACATCGTTTACAAACGCCGTGACGGTCGTTACGGTTTAATTGAAACCTGATTACCACAGAACCATCCCTGCTTCGGCAGGGGTGGTTTTTTGATGTTGAAGGGAAGGTTTTCAGGCATGAGTCTACATTTCGCTTCGTACGGTTTTCCTGGCAGCCAACTACCAAGATTGTATTTCCTTGGTCCCACCCGCATTCAAAAAGGAAGTTTCTCCAGAAGAAAATTCAATTTTCGCCTCTCCTCGCACTGTGAAAATCCATTTTTACGTTTTTGTCGACTTCTATCGATTCATGGTAAAAAGGTTCTAAGGAGGTGAATGCATGGACGGTAAGTGCCACAATTGTCACTATGTGTACGAGCGTCTGAAGCAGCAGGAGGAAACCATTGCTCAGCTCGTTCAGATCATTGCGTCGACGAATCAGAAAGTTGTTGATTTACATAAGAGACAGATGGGTGTCGAGCATCAGATTCTTCGTGAACAACCCCAGCCTTTTTCTACATCTTCGTAACCCCCACATTCCTCCAGTTTCAATTGCGAGAGGACTTTGCTTAGTGTTATGATAAGTAATGGACTATAGCATTGTATTCGTGATTTTGAAATCAACAGAGGAGATGTTTCCATATGCTTGGAACGTTAAAAAAAATATTCGGCGACGGTAACTCTCGTCAGCTGAAACGACTGGAAAAAATCGCAGAAGACATCGATGCGCTCGAATCAGATTTCGAGAAGCTGTCAGACGATGAACTGCGCCAAAAGACAGATGAATTTAAAGAACGCTATCAAAATGGCGAATCCTTAGATGATTTACTTCCAGAAGCGTATGCGGTTGTGCGTGAAGGTTCGAAACGTGTACTGGGTATGCGTCCGTTCACCGTGCAGCTTCTGGGTGCGATTACCCTTCATGAGGGGAACATTGCCGAGATGAAAACCGGTGAAGGTAAAACCCTTGCTTCCACGATGCCGGCTTACTTGAACGCTCTTACGGGCGAAGGCGTCCATATCATCACGGTCAACGACTATTTGGCGAGCCGTGACTCAACAGAGATGGGCGAGCTTTTCCAATTCCTTGGAATGACGGTCGGATTGAACCAGAACGGCATGTCCAAAGATGAAAAACGTGAAGCGTACAGTGCTGATATCACATATGGTACGAACAATGAGTTCGGTTTCGACTACCTGCGTGACAACATGGTGTTGTACAAAGAGCAGATGGTGCAGCGACCGCTTCACTTTGCCATCATTGATGAGGTCGACTCGATTCTGATTGATGAGGCGCGTACACCGCTGATCATTTCCGGTACGGCTTCGAAGTCTGCCGATTTGTATCAGTCCGCGAACTCGTTTGTCCGTCTTCTATCGAATGAAGAGGACTTTACGTACGATGAAAAAACGAAGAATGTGCAGCTTACAGAAGAGGGAATCAACAAAGCGGAGAGCTTCTTCAAGATTGAGAACTTGTTCGACCTTTCTAACGTATCGTTGATTCACCATATCAACCAGGCATTGAAGGCTCACACGTCGATGCACCGCGACACGGATTATGTCGTGGATGAAGGTGAAGTGGTCATCGTCGACCAGTTCACAGGACGTTTGATGAAAGGTCGTCGTTACAGTGACGGACTTCACCAGGCGATCGAGGCGAAAGAAGGCCTTGAGATCCAGAACGAGAGCATGACGCTTGCCTCAATCACATTCCAGAACTTGTTCCGTATGTACGACAAGCTGTCTGGTATGACGGGTACGGCGAAGACCGAGGAAGAGGAATTCCTGAACATCTACAACATGCGCGTTGTCGTCATCCCGACGAACCGCGAAATCGTTCGTGATGACAAGGCGGACCTTGTGTACAAGACGATGGACGGGAAGTTCCGTGCCGTTGTTGAAGATATTAAAGAGCGTTATGAAAAAGGACAGCCTGTGCTTGTCGGTACGGTAGCGGTTGAGACGTCTGAAATCATCTCCCGTTACTTGACGAAAGCGGGCGTAAAGCATAACGTCCTGAACGCGAAGAACCACTTCCGTGAGGCGGAAATCATTGAAAACGCGGGTCAAAAAGGCGCGGTGACGATTGCGACGAACATGGCCGGTCGTGGTACAGACATCAAGCTTGGCGATGGTGTCAAAGAGCTTGGCGGACTAGCCGTCATCGGTACAGAACGTCACGAATCACGCCGTATTGATAACCAGCTGCGTGGTCGTTCTGGACGTCAAGGGGACCCGGGTATGTCCCAGTTCTACTTGGCGACAGAGGACGAATTGATGCGCCGCTTCGCATCCGACAACATCAGAAGCATGATGGATCGCCTCGGTATGGATGATTCTCAGCCGATCGAAAGTAAAATGATCTCCCGTGCGGTTGAATCTGCTCAGAAGCGTGTGGAGGGTAACAACTTCGATGCGCGTAAGACGATTCTTTCCTATGATGATGTACTGCGTCAACAGCGTGAGGTCATCTACAAGCAGCGTTACGACGTTTTAACGTCTGATAACTTGCGTGATATCATTGAACAAATGATCGAGCGTACTGTCCAAACGACAGTGGCCGCACACACATCCGATGAGGAAGAGGAAAACTGGGAGCTCAAAGCCATCGTCGATTACATGCGCGCGAACCTTTTACAAGAAGAGGATCTTAAGGAAGCTGATCTGAAGGGCAAAGAGCCTGAGGAGATGCAGGAGCTGATCTTGGAAAAAGTGAAGGCGCGTTACGATGAGAAGGAAGAGGAGCTGACGCCTGAGCAGATGCGTGAGTTCGAGAAGGTTATCCTTCTTCGTACGGTGGACCAGAAGTGGATGGATCACATCGACCAGATGGATCAGCTGCGTCAGGGTATTCACTTGCGTGCGTATGGTCAGAACGATCCGCTTCGTGAGTACAACTTTGAAGGCTTCCGTATGTTCGAGGCGATGATTGCGAACATTGATGAGGAAGTGTCTCGTTATGTCATGAAGGCTCAGATCCGTAACAACCTGCAGCGTCAAGAGGTTGCGCAGGGAGCGAAGGCTGTGTCTGGTGGCAGTGAGAATAAGGAACCGAAGAAGAAATCGCCTTTCGTGAAAAAGGATACGGTGGGTCGTAATGATCCTTGTCCTTGCGGAAGCGGGAAGAAATATAAGAATTGCCACGGAAAATAAGGGATGTCAGGCACTCTCATTTTAGAGGGTGTCTTCCCTTGTTTTTAGTGGTTCAACATACAAAAGATTTGAAGGAGCGATTCATATGGATATGGCAGAAATTCGCCATGAACTCGACAATACAGCTAATCGTTTAGCGGACTTCAGGGGGTCTCTTTGACGTCGATCATAAGAAGACCCGCATTGCTGAACTAGAGGAAGAAATGACGATGCCTGGATTCTGGGATGACCAGCAGACGGCGCAGAAGGTCATTGATGAAGTGAACGGATTGAAGGGGCTTGTGCACACGCTTGAGGAGCACGAGGAAACGCATGAAAACCTTGAGGTGTCGTATGAGCTTGTGAAAGAGGAAGAGGACGAGGAACTGCTTGAGGACCTTGTGCAGGAAGTGCAGGCGCTGCGTAAGGGTCTGGATGAGTATGAGCTGAACATCCTTCTGAGCGAGCCGTATGACAAGAACAATGCGATTCTTGAGCTGCACCCTGGTGCTGGTGGAACGGAATCACAGGACTGGGCGAGCATGCTGCTTCGTATGTATACGCGCTGGGCTGAGCGCCGTGGTTTCAAGGTTGAAACGATGGACTATCTTCCGGGTGAAGAGGCCGGCGTGAAAAGTGTGACGCTTCTGATCAAGGGGCATAACGCTTACGGTTATTTGAAGGCAGAAAAAGGCGTGCACCGTCTCGTGCGTATTTCACCGTTCGATTCGTCTGGTCGTCGTCACACGTCATTCGTGTCGTGTGAAGTGATGCCTGAGTTCAACGATGAGGTTGAAATCGATGTGCGTACGGAAGATTTGAAGATCGATACGTACCGTTCCAGTGGTGCTGGTGGTCAGCACGTCAACACGACGGATTCGGCCGTTCGTATTACGCACCTTCCGACGAACACGGTTGTGACGTGTCAGTCGGAGCGTTCTCAAATTAAGAACCGCGACCAGGCAATGAAGATGTTGAAATCGAAGCTTTATCAGCTTGAGATTGAGCGTCAGCAGCAGGAGCTTGATGAGATTCGTGGAGAGCAGAAGGAGATCGGATGGGGAAGTCAGATCCGTTCTTACGTCTTCCACCCTTATTCTATGGTGAAGGACCACCGTACGAATACGGAAATCGGGAATACGCAAGGGGTTATGGACGGAGATCTAGACCGTTTCATCAACTCATACCTTCGTTCTCAAATGGACGCATAATGTTGATCCACCATACGTTTTGTATGGTGGATTTTTTTCTGTCATGGAGAAGGTTCTGGATGAAGTGGAGTGGTGCGTGGGGTGGGAAATAACTCGCTTTCCGTGGGCGGCGCTGAGTCTCCTCGTTCCCTTCGGTCACTGCGGGGTCTCACCTGACCTATTGTTCCCACAGGAGTCTCGCCATTTCCCACCCCACTTTATGACAATAGTGGGTCCAGAACCTCACTCTATTCCTTTTTGAAATCACCATTAGTGCGCTTGGCTCAAATGTTCACGGAATCATTCTTGTCATACATGGGGACGGTACTCTCGTTTGCTCAGTAAAGCACAAACGATAGAACCGTCCCCACGTTATTAGGTAGTACGAACCGAACCTACTCAAAACGTGGTGGGTTAACTGTTTATCTTGAAATTGAACTCTCAAGTAGAGGGTAGGTTAATTGCAATTTCATTGTAGGGTGCTTACTTGTTTATTGTGCATATTTGGAACTTTTTAGCGGAGTTGTTCGTATAGAAAAGGAGAAGTCGTAATGGGAGGGAGTTGTATGATTTTAAAATACGCGCCGATTGACCGGTGGAAAAAGAAAGTAAACCTTTCACTCCTTGAAGTAATCAGTCAGATCGTTATTATTGGTTTCTTGTTGTATATCAATAACGAGGTCGGTGCAGTGCTTGTTTATGCCGCGATTTTTACAATAGGAATTTCTATTTTCCGCGTCTTTTACTACATAAATATGCCGCAAAGGGATTATGTGAGGATATATGAAGAGTATATGATGCTCCATAGAGGAGTCATGGACCCGCGTAGAAAAATTGCTTATGAAGATATATCAAAGCTATCGAAAGTGAAAGGTGTTTTCTCAATAGGTATAGAAGGCGATGATAATGAGGAAATTTATCCTGATCAGCTTTCGGAAGCAGACTTCAACTTCTTAAAAAAAGAGCTGGAGTATAAAACAGAGTTGAGGGTTATCGAAAGGGAGGAAGAAGAAGTAGTCTGAACGGTGCCCGTTGTTTTGACGAACGTTTAACTGATGGTTATGGAATTCAAGGTGCATGAACCTTTCTGGTTTAGGTGGTGGCTAAGGCTGGGAGTCAATGGAGTATTTACTCTTCTACATATCGACTTCCCTTCATGGAAGACTAATGCCAACAGGTGAAGCGCTGTCTCTTTTTTGGGATTTTTGCTAAGATAGAGGTACTTACATATTAACGAAAAGGCGGTGGATGGGATGAAATTGAAGAAGGCGATTATTCCGGCGGCGGGACTTGGGACGCGTTTCCTGCCGGCGACGAAGGCGATGCCGAAAGAGATGCTGCCAATCGTGGATAAGCCGACGATTCAGTATATCGTGGAAGAGGCGATCGAATCGGGGATTGAGGACATCATCATCGTGACAGGGAAGGGCAAGCGGGCGATTGAGGATCATTTCGACCACGCGTTTGAGCTTGAGGACAATCTTTATAAAAAAGGGAAGTTCGAGCTTCTCGATCAGGTGAAGGAATCGGCGCAGGTGGATATTCACTATATCCGTCAAAAAGAACCACGCGGGCTCGGCCATGCGGTGTGGTGTGCGCGCAAATTCATCGGGGACGAGCCGTTTGCTGTTTTACTTGGGGATGACATCGTGCGTTCAGATGAGCCTTGCCTGAAGCAGTTGATGAACCAGTACGAAGAAACGAACTCTTCGGTCATCGGTGTGAAGCAGGTTCCAGAGGAAGAGACGAATCGATACGGCATCATCGCACCGAAGAATCAGGTGAAGCGCCGTTATGAAGTGGAGCACTTTGTAGAGAAGCCTCCCGTCGAAGAAGCGCCGTCGAATTTGGCGATTATCGGACGCTACGTGTTCACGCCGGAGATCATGGATTTGCTTGGTACGCAGGACGTCGGAGCGGGTGGAGAGATCCAGCTGACGGATGCGATTGAACGATTGAATAGTAAGCAGCCCGTTTATGGCTATGAGTTCGAAGGGGACCGTTATGACGTCGGCGATCAGCTCGGCTTTATTAAAACGACCATCGCCCTTGCACTCGAGCGCGATTCCATGCGCAGCGAAGTGCTTCATTTGATGGAAGACATGATACAGGATGAGAAGAAAAAGCAGCGGTAACAAATCCGCTGTTTTTTTGTGAGCAAAAAACGTTGTGAGACCGTTGATCAGAACCATTTCTGAAGAATAAAGAGCTTAAAAGGGGCGAGAGCGAGTGCCTCACGACTGTTTCACTCCACAAGCAACGATGAAATGGTAATGAGCCACCCCTCTCACAACACTTTCGCGATGCATAGAGCGCTCCCATTCAGCACAACCTATTCTTTACTGAATTAATGCGTTATTTCAGTCGCATTTACACAACGGAACCCTAGTGTTATACTCCTATCGGTTTAATAACGTTGTAGGGAGAGAGCTTCATGATGATGATGGCAAAAAAATATCGCAGAGAACCGATGCCACCGCTCCTCAGAAACGTGATCGAGTATGCGTTGGTCATTATCGGTTCCTTTTTTGTGGCGTTAGCCTTTAACGTCTTTTTACTACCTAATAATATCGCATCCGGCGGTGTGGCCGGGATCAGTACGATTACGAAGGCTGTGTTCGGCTGGGAGCCGGGGATTGTGCAGTGGGTGTTGAACATTCCGCTGTTTCTCACAGGGCTTTTGATCCTCGGGAAAAACTTCGGTGTGAAGTCGCTCGTCGGAACGCTTGTCCTGCCGTTCTTCGTGTTGATGACAAGTGACTTGGAACCGGCTTCTGCAGACCCATTGCTTGGAGCGATTTTCGGCGGCATGGGTGTGGGACTTGGTCTCGGGATCGTGTTCCGTGGACGAGCTTCTACAGGCGGCATCGATCTTGCGGCCCAGGTGATACACAAGTTCACGCACCTGCCACTCGGCATTTGTGTGGCGATGCTTGACGGCATGATCGTGTTGACGTCAGCGCTCGTCTTTTCCGTTGAAGCGGGGCTTTACGCACTGATCGGGCTGTTTGCGACGAGCCGTACGATCGACATCGTCCAGGTCGGATTCAATACGTCGAAAAACGTGATGATTATTACGGAAGAGATTGAAGACGTTCGAAACGCGATCTTTAAAGAAATCGACCGTGGTGTGACGGTGTTGAACGGGGCCGGAGGCTATACAGAGCAGGAGCGACGTGTCGTCATGTGTGTCGTCCAGCAAAATGAATTTACAAAATTGACCCAGACGGTAAAACGCGTTGACCCCGGGGCGTTTGTCGTGGCGATGAACGCAACAGAGGTACTCGGCGAGGGTTTTAAGACAAGCTGATTGGGTATAATACCTCTATAACATTTGATACAGAGGGGGTAATGGGATGAAGAAGTGGTTAAGTGCATCGTTTCTTATACTTATGCTTGTTCTCGGTGCCTGTGGCGGCGGTGGTAATGAGGAAGAACCGGCCGACGGAGGTTCGACGGATGAGAACATGGAAGAAGACTCCGGTGATATGGAAGGCGATTCCGGCGAAGGCATGGATGAAGGCGCATCTGAAGAAGATGGCGGAGACATGGTCGACGCTGAAGCAGCGGAAGCCGTTTTTCAAAACAACTGTGCGAACTGTCACGGTGGTGACTTAGGCGGCGGAGCGGGTCCTTCTCTACAAGAGGTTGGCTCTAAGTACTCTGCAGAGGAAATTGCCGGCATTATTAAAAACGGTAAAGGCGGCATGCCTGCACAAGGTCAAGTAGCGGAAGAAGACGTTACGCTTCTATCCAACTGGTTGGCATCTATGAAATAAAATAAAGGAAGTCCGTCTCAAGCAGAGTCGGGCTTTTTTTTGTTTCTTGCAGCTTTATTGATAAGCAACGCACAGCTCCTTAATAGAACTGTAATATTTTTTGTCTAAAAATGACCCCTCATCAATGTTATAATGAAGGTGTTTGAGAACGCTATTACTTCAACAATAAGGTGAGAATAATATGATTGATATGAAAGGTGTTTATAAAACCTATCCAAACGGCGTTACGGCGCTGAATGGGTTGGATATTGGAATTGAACAAGGCGAATTCGTTTATGTCGTCGGGCCGAGTGGTGCCGGGAAGTCCACATTCACAAAGCTGATCTACCGTGAAGAGAAGCCGAGTCGCGGAACAGTCAATGTCATTGATATAGACATTTCGCAGATGAAAGAACGCATGATTCCGAAGCTGCGCCGTCAGATCGGAGTCGTCTATCAGGATTTCCGTCTGCTTCCGACGCTGACGGTCTATGAGAACGTCGCTTTCGCCCTTGAGGTGATCGAGGAGGATCCGAAGAACATCCGCCGCCGCGTGATGGACGTGCTCGATCAGGTCCGTTTGAAAAATAAAGCGCGCTTCTTACCGGATGAGCTGTCCGGCGGGGAACAACAGCGTGTTTCGATTGCACGTGCGATCGTCAACCATCCGAAGATTCTGATTGCGGATGAGCCGACCGGAAACTTGGACCCGGATACATCATGGGAAATCATGCATATCTTAGAAGAAATCAACGAGTCGGGCACCACGATTCTGATGGCGACGCACAGCCAGGAAATCGTCAATACGATTCGTAAGCGTGTCATCGCGATTGAGGACGGCATGGTTGTAAGAGATGAATCCCGCGGAGAGTATGGATACGAGCATTAAAGGTCATTCGAGGTTCTATTTTAAAGACTGTCTCATACAGGGCAGTCTTTTTTCTTGTTTGGTTCCAATCCTTGTCAAATCCATGCTAGAATGAAGAGAAGTGTTCTGTCATACATTTACGGTGAAGCCGCTTTTTTGCTAGTATAGAGGCACGAGCAAATTCAAAATAGAAGGGTGAATGCGATGAATATAAAACCGCGCTTTATGGCGTTAATGATGGCGCTTGCGGTCTTACTGGGAGCAGCGGGCTCTTATGTAGGCATCGAGTATTTTGCTGAGGCAGCACAGGATGAATCGCAAGCTGAACAATTAGCCGCAACGGACAAAATAGGACAAAGCTTCGGCGATTTATCCGAGGAAGAGCAGAAGCAGTTTATTCAAGACATGACAGGTCAGACCGACTTGAAAAAAGTAGAACAAGCCTTCAACTTAATAAAAGATAATTACGTAGAAGAAGTAGACAAGAATCAACTCGTCGAGGGTGCCATCCAAGGCATGCTGGATACGCTGGAGGATCCATACAGCGTTTATATGGACAAGGAGACGATGGAACAGTTCAACCAGACCATCGAGTCTTCTTTCCAAGGCATCGGTGCTGAGGTGAGCATGGTGAACGATAAAGTGACGATTGTCGCTCCGATCAAAGGCTCACCAGCTGAAGAAGCAGGCCTGAAGCCGAACGATCAGATTTTGACCGTGGATGGGGAGAGCGTGGAAGGCCTTGACCTTTACGAAGCCGTCCTTAAGATCCGCGGTGAAAAAGGATCAGAGGTTACGCTTGAGGTTGAGAGACCAGGCGTTTCGGATCCATTGACGATTGATATTGTGCGTGACGACATCCCTCTCGAAACCGTGTACACGGATACGAAAGAGGTCAACGGCAAAACAGCCGGTATCATCGAAATTACATCCTTCTCTGAAAAGACAGCCGAAGAGTTCGACGAAGCGTTGACGAAGCTTGAGAACGACGGGATGGACGGACTCGTCATTGACGTGCGTGGAAACCCGGGTGGTCTTTTCACAGACGTTCAGGAAATCTTGAAGAAATTCATTCCTGATGATAAACCGATCGTCCAAGTGGAGGACCGCAACGGTGAGAGATCCCGTTACAAGTCTTCCATTCAGGAGAAGAAAGACTATCCGATTACGGTCGTGATGGACGAAGGAAGTGCTTCCGCTTCTGAAATCCTAGCCGCTACGATGAAAGAAGCCGGTGGCTATGACCTGATCGGAACGCAGACCTTCGGAAAAGGAACCGTCCAGCAGGCGATGCCGATGGGA
This sequence comes from Halobacillus litoralis, assembly GCF_020171725.1. Taxonomy (GTDB): domain Bacteria; phylum Bacillota; class Bacilli; order Bacillales; family Halobacillaceae; genus Halobacillus; species Halobacillus litoralis_F. Next base: position 285,888 of record NZ_JAIVAJ010000006.1, read on the forward strand.
GATGGCAGTACGATTAAGCTGACGCTCTTCAAATGGTTGACCCCTGATGGAAACTGGATTCATGAGAAAGGCGTCGAGCCGACCGTCAGCGTGAAGCAGCCTGAGTACTTCTACACGAACCCAGTCAATATCGAAGAAGCCCTTCAATTCAATGACAACGGGGATCAAGTGAAGAACGTGCAGGAAATGCTGAAAGGCCTTGGCTATGACCCTGGCCGTACCGACGGCTTCTATAGTGAAGAAACCGTTGCCGCTGTGGAAGAATTTCAATCCGCAAACGACCTGGACGTTACAGGTGATGTGGACGCGGAGACCGGTGGTAAGCTTGAAGAATTGATTATCGAAGAAGTCCGCGCCGAAGAAAATGACAAGCAGATGGAAAAAGCCATCGACGTTCTTTTTCAATAGGCAGGAATTTGAAACTGGATGACGAATTAAAATCCGTAGTCAGGTGACTGCGGATTTTTTTCTGAGAGGAGTTATGGAAGTTGGATGTTTGGTTACTAGAGCTTATCAAAGGGGTGGGACGTGCCTTCACCCAGCCCTTCCTATACATAGCTGTTATCACAATTTGGATATTGGCCGGGCAGAGGCTGAAGCGGGAGCGTAAAGATTTCGGAGCCCGCGTCTTTTCACCATTATCTGAATGGCAGGGGACAATCGCTACAGGACTGATTGCAGGACTTGTACTCTCTGTCCTCTCCATCGCCCTCGGCCTCGTCGTATCCTATCCACTACTGATCATATTGAGCGTCGTTTTTTTACTCGTAAGCCTGCCATTACGGCTTACATGGTACTCGGCCGCCTACACCCTCGGGCTGACGTATGTTTTCGTGCTCGTCCTGCCGGCATTGGATGTGCATCCGTGGCTTAAAACCCTTGAAGACGTATCGCTGCTTTCGATCACCATCATCATGACCGTGTTATTGTTCGCGGAAGCGATTCTCCTTCTCAAGCTGAAGCCGAACGAAACCTTCCCCGAGAGGAAAAAAGGGAAGCGGGGACTCTGGATTGGGCAGCACCGGGCTCGCCGTGCGGCCGTTGTCCCGTTCTTTGTGCTTTACCCTACAGGTGGCATCATTCCGTTTGCAGAGTGGTGGCCCGTGATTTCCGTAAGCGGGGAATCATATGGTCTGGTGCTTATTCCGATGGTGATCGGCTTCGATTGGATTTCGAGAGGACAGCCTGTCGAGCAGGCGACGAAAGCGATCGGACGGCACGTGTTCTTACTCGCCAGTGCCGTGCTCGTCTTGACAGTCGCGAGCTACTTCCTGCCGGTCCTGACGTTTGTGACCGTTGCTGTCGGTTTACTCGGCCGTGAATGGATCACCATCCGTCATCGAGTACGAGAAAATCGTTCGCCTTTCTTCATCCCGAACCCGAAAGGCCTTCGGATTCTCGGCGTCATTCCAGGCAGCCCTGCTGCTGATATGGGACTGGTACCTGGTGAACTGATTGAGCGCGTAAATAACGTCTCCGTTCGTTCGGAAACGGAATTCTATGAAGCCCTACAAATCAACGGTGCCTTCAACAAACTCGAAATCCGCGACGAATACGGCGAGAACCGCTACGTTCAGCGTGCGATGTACGAAGGTGAACACCACGAGCTTGGCGTACTGTTTGTCGAGCCAGCCGTCCATGAAGCATCGGTTGGATTTTTCTAAGATAGAGGGAACATTAAAAGTCAGCATCGTATGCTGGCTTTTTAATTTGGAGAATTCTAGTCTGAAGGACCCGAAGACCTATAAGGCATGGGATGTTAGAATGTAAGGGCAAGAATATGAGAACAGGAGAGATGACATGATATTTGTATATATGATCGTAGCTGGTGTTCCCGGGCTTATGTTCCTTGGACCTGCGGGGGCGGTGATCGGTGTGCTACTGGGAGCGATCTTTGGAGCTACGCAGTCGAATTACAGGAAGATTGCTGATTTGGAGAAAGAGTTGGAAGAACTGAAAAAGGAGAAGGCTTAATTTCTTTTGTGAAGGATGTGCGCTCTTTGCATTTAGAGGATTTGTTTATTAAAAATAAAAGTGAATTTAATACACTCAGAAAAAGGGTTCATGAAGTATTTAACTTAAATGAAAAGCATCCTGACAAGGTATTCAATCAGAAATTCAGCTCTTCTAAGTCCGAAGAATTTGACTGGGCGATGAGCGGTGGTTTTTGGAGTCAACTAAAAAGTTTAGCTGCTTTGACCAATGACGAATATATACTAATTGCCATTGTCGAGCCTGACCCCGTGAATTACTTCTATAAAGAGTTTAATTATTATAACTGGGCTAAGTTACCTTTGACTTTATCAGAAGACGAGTTTTTCGATTTACTCGAAATGGGACCTAAGGAAAGTCCTGCGGATGCAATGTTATATAATTCCTTCAAAGTAGTATGGCTGCCACCTTCCGAAGAATGGGCGGCATGGGGGAATAGAAGTGATGAATTATGTGTGATAGGAGTTACGAAAGATTATATGCTAGATATTTTTGAATGAGTAAGCTATTTAAATATGCATAGCATGAAAATTGAAGAGCTGTGGTCCTATTGACTTTTGTAGATAATCAGGTCTTTATTTGTTTCAATTCTCACTTCATAATTGCAATAGCAAGTCTTCATCTATTGTAACGGCTCCTATATTACTCTTCTAAAACCCTTAACCAATAACTGTCCTTTGGTTCATTTAAGAAGCCGGACTCTTTAAAGGTTACTGTAACTCGTTGACCAGGCTCCAGTTTGTTGAATTTCTCAGAATCAATACTGTTGAATTCAATGACACCATTCTCGTTGTTGACTGAAGTGGAGACGACTATAAGCTGGTCGTCGATTTTCTTTTCAATCGTACCTGTAATAGTCATCAGCTGGGTGCTAACGAAATATGCGATTGACCCAATCATAACAAGGAGTACGAGTGATAAGACGGTTAGGAACTTTTTAATCATTTAAACCTCCTTTACAATTTGTGTTGAATATCATAACTCGAATTTAGAGTTGTGGCAACAAAGTGGTAAGGAAGAAGATTTTTTTCTGGAGGGCGGTGCAACGATGTCTTTACGTACGCTCACACATATTTATTATTTGGGACTTGGTTGTGGTTTTTGGAATAAGGGCGATGTGATCAACTGGTCTGATAAAGTGATTGAACAGGTCGATGAACCACCAATAGAACTGATTGACGTTTCGATGATGTCGGAATCATATCTGGAAGATGTAGAGAGGAAGCTTGTTGAATTCTGTGGAGTAATGGACAAAGAGTACAGTGTGAAGATATTATGTTCCGCTATCTTGGATAAGGTAGAAAAACAAAAGTTGCCCATTGGAAACGCCATAACAATTGTAAATAAGCTTATGGTGAATACAGAATTGTATTTGGAAAACCAATATAATCATTTATATTCATTTAAATACTGCTATGATTTAGCCTTGGATCGAGTCGTGCAGAAACAGCCTTATGAAGTTGAGTCTGAGTTTGCTGAAGAACTAAAGGCTATGTCTGTTAACCTCAGTGATTTAGAGGAAATGTATGCTGAGTTAACAGGACAATCGTGGGGAGAGAATGAAGCTTAATAGGTGTTCACCCCAGGGCTGGACAGAGCCATTAATATAAAGGAAAGTATATGGGATATAGTACCGTAATAAAGAGGTGATAGGTCATGTGGATCTTTATAATCGGCTTTTTGGTGATCTTGATCATAGGCATCATCGGTCAAAATAAAGTAGAGCGCGATAAACGATTTAGAGAGCTTGAGGAAAAGGTAGAAGAACTGGAACGTCAATTAAAGAAACAGAGCGAATAAGACTGAGAAGATAGAAATTTTGGAAGAAAGGAAAAAATAATGGGACTATTATTTTTACTAGGCTTTTTTATAATTCTTATTATCGGTTTCACAAGTGAAAAAAGGAAGAATCGAGAGGGAGACTTAGAGGACCGTTTACGAGAATTGGAAGAAAGAATAGAACAATTAGAACATAGGCAAAAAGATTAAAAGTGGCATCCCCTTTCCATTAGGGATATGCCACTTTTCATTGAAACATTTTTTGGTTGGAAACGTATAGGTATGTAGAGGAATCATATATAAAGGAGTTCTTATGTCTATTTTCATCGGAAGTGTCTTATTGTTGGCAGGCTTTGTTTTTGTGAAGTTCCCGACCTTCTTTTGGTATATCACGGTCGGCTGGAAGCTTCAGGATGCAGAGCCGAGCGGAATTGCTTTAGGCTTTAATAAAGTAATTGGATATTTGATCATCATCACGGGAGTTGGATATCTATTAGACTTCTTCTTTCCCGGAACTGGAGGTTGATCTGCTATATTGATTGAAGAGGTGTGGATATGCTGCTGTTGCTCGTTATTATTTTGTCGATCATATTAATTGTCCTTATTGGAGCGATCCCTCTTCTTGTGGATACGAATCGCAAGGTGACGAGAATCGCGAACAAGATGGATTTATTCGATATTGAGGATCGTAAGGTATCAAATGAGGAAATTGAAAATGAGCTGGAGAAACGACTGAAATAGATGAGAGGTGATGTACGTTGGAATACGTGTCATTTGGGATGAGTCTCGCTCTTCTTTTTTACATAGGTTATCGGAATCGGAACGTCATCAACAAACTTACCCATCTTCAACTGGCCACAGCGCTTCTCGGCTATTTGGTGACCGTATCGATCGGCTTCGTTTTCATTTACTACGGTGGAAACTGGCTTGCGGGCGTTTTTTCAAATGTAGTGATCAAGTACGGGGTATTTGTTTCCGTCGTCCTGGTTACGTTGTATGTCTGTAAAGGGTTGCTTGGAAAATGGCTGCATAAAGCGACAGGCGGTGTGCTGCCGAAAGAGTGGAGATAGGACGTCGGGCGTATGGCTCTACGTCTTTTTTGTCCTTACCTATTGTGTATATTTTGTGCCAATGCAGCAGGAAGGAGGTCGCCACCACCTTTTTCCAGTATAATGAAAATAAAACTGGAAAGTGGGAATGGTTATGGTTGTGCCTTTTACGTTCCAACAGCTTCACCTGAAACGAATCTCTTTCCTCTTATTATTTATTCTCGTCCCGAATTATCTTGTCATGCGTGCTGGCATCGCCGGACCGATTGATGATCGTATCGGCGTAGCCACTGCACTGGATCTCTGCCTCATTCTCCCTCTATTGTTGTACTTCTTCGGATTTCGTCAAAGAGTTTCATGGGTGTACCTGATCACGTTTATTTTCTTGGGAGCAGTGATGGCCAATCTCATGATTCCAAATCATGCAGATGGTTACTTATCTTACTTTAATCACTCCGTTATTGTGCTGGAAGCTGCGGTTATCTTTGTGGAAATCCTCGTGTTGATGATGATTGTGAAACGATTCCCGACACTTGTTCGGAATTACAAAGAGAGTAGGCGGCATCATTACCACTTTCTATCCAGCTTATCAGCGGCGGTTCAGGATACATTCACGATCAAGCGTTTCAATAAGGTGAAGATCGGTCTTCGGATCCTGGCGACAGATATGGCTGCGATTTACTACAGCCTCTTCAGTTGGAGAAAGAAGCCGGCGCAAGGCTTTACTTTTCACAAAGACGGTGGCTACTTAGGTGTGTTTTTCATGCTGGTTCATGCGATGGTGATTGAAATCATCGCCGTTCATATGATGGTCGCCCAGTATAGTCATACGGCAGCATGGATTGTCACGGCACTCGATTTCTACGCACTGTTATTCATCATTTCCGATTATCAGGCGATCCGTCTATGTCCACTGGTGGTCGATGAGAAGGGCCTCCATTATCAAAAAGGCATTCGGGAGTATGGTTCTGTGCCGTGGGACAATATCGAGGGGCTCTACAAAAACAATGAGCTTGCTGGAAAAGAAAGTGTGGAACTGGCTTTTCATGGACTGGAGAAGGAACCCTCTCCATACGTGATCAAGCTGAATCGTCCTGTGGAAACGAGGAAGATATTCGGTTTGAAGAAAACGGTTGAAGCGGTCTTCTTGAAGCTGGATGATCCAGAAGCTTTCAGAAAAGAGTTCGATCGTTACGTCAAAATGGCCGAGTGAAAAAAGGTGCTGAGCATTCCTTCAGCACCTTTTTTTCTGTTTAACATTTGTTCATTTCGGTTAGAGAAAGAGACGAAAGACAGAAGGAGGGCTTTATATGGTCAACGTACTTATCATGCTTACATTTCTCCTGATTGGAGCGAGCATCGTTTACTTTTTTCAAAATAAAACCTTCAAACAGTCTTACTTCAATGCGGCTTTATTTCTAAAGCTGTTTGTTGTCATGGCCGTCGTGCTGATCGGCTTTACTTTCATCTATTACCTACTATCCCTTCGAGGTGTCGTCCTGGTTCAATCTCTCTCATCGATGACAGTGATTGAGCCGACGCTAGTAAACCTGCTTTATTTCAGCGGAGAAACGATTTTTTCTGTCGGGTACGGGGATATGCTGCCCGTTGGTCCCACACGCTTTTTTGCGATCCTTCAGTCGATGATCGGCATTCTACTTCCGACAGCTTACTTTGCCCGGACAATCAGTGAAGCGGGGAAACATAAGCAATGAACCAAAAAGTGGCACCGACGACCTGTCCTCTCTTTATAGAATGATGTTAGAATAAGAGATAAGAGAGACAGCGTCTGTTCATCTTGGAATTTTGAAAGGGGTACATACTTGTGAACTCAAAATACTTAGATCTACTCGCTCAAAAATATGACAGTCAGGAAAAAGTAGTAACAGAGATTATCAACCTCGAAGCGATTCTGAACCTGCCGAAAGGGACCGAACACTTCGTCAGTGATCTTCACGGGGAGTACCAGGCGTTCCAGCACGTACTACGGAACGGTTCAGGCCGTGTGAAGGAAAAGATCCGCGACCTTTTCAACGGAAATATTTACGAAAGGGAAATCAATGACTTGGCGGCATTGGTTTATTATCCTGAAGAAAAATTAAAATTGATCAAAAACAGTTTTGATAACGAAAAGGATCTGCACAGGTGGTACCGCCTTACGATCGAGCGGATGATCAAGCTCGTCTCCTATGCCTCTTCGAAGTACACGCGTTCCAAGCTTCGCAAGGCGCTGCCAGACCAGTTTGCCTACATTATCGAAGAACTGCTCTACAAAACAGAGGAATCCGCGAATAAGGAGCAGTACTATACGAAAATTGTCCAGCAGATTATTTCACTCGGTCAGTCGGATAAGCTGATTACAGGACTCGCCTACAGTACACAGCGGCTTGTTGTCGACCACCTGCACGTCGTAGGGGACATCTTTGATCGTGGTCCTGAACCGGACAAGATCATGGAAGCACTCATCAACTACCATTCCGTCGATATTCAATGGGGCAACCACGATGCCCTCTGGATCGGTGCGTTCTCAGGTTCAAAAGTGTGCCTCGCAAACATCATCCGGATTTGCGCCCGTTACGATAACCTCGATATCATCGAAGACGTCTACGGCATCAACCTGCGTCCGCTGTTGAATCTTGCCGAGAAGTATTATGAGGACAACCCGGTATTCAGACCGAAAGTCCACTCAGATAAGAAACCGTCTGATCTTGAAACTTCGCAGATTACAAAGATTCACCAGGCCATTGCCATGATTCAGTTCAAACTGGAGAGCCCGATCATCAAGAGACGTCCGGACTTCAACATGTCGGAGCGGCTTGTCCTTGAGAAAGTAGACTATGAGAAAGGTGAGGCGACGATTTACGGAAAAACGTACCCACTTGAAAATACGTGCTTCGCAACCGTAAACCCGGACCAGCCTGATCAACTGCTCGATGAAGAGGAAGAGGTCATCAATAAGCTTCTATTCTCCATTCAGCATTCAGAGAAGCTCGCTCGACACATGAAATTCCTTGTGAAAAAAGGCAGTCTTTATTTGAAATACAACGGCAACCTCCTGATTCACGGCTGTATACCACTTGATCAGGATGAAAATATGGAGAGTATGAAAATCGAAGGGAATACGTACGCAGGCCGCGAATTGCTCGATGTCTTCGAGCACTACCTGCGCTATTCCTTCGCCCATCCGGATCAAACGGATGACCTGGCGACAGACATGGTCTGGTATTTGTGGACCGGTGAGTATTCGTCCTTATTCGGAAAAAGGGCGATGACAACCTTCGAGCGTTATTTTATTAACGATAAAGCTTCCCACAAAGAAGTGAAGAATCCTTATTATTACCTGCGCGAAAACGAAGAAACGTGCCGCAAGATTCTAGAGGACTTCGGACTGAACCCTGATCAGGGACACATCATCAACGGTCACACGCCGGTCAAGGAAATCGAAGGAGAGAACCCGATTAAAGCCAACGGCAAAATGGTCGTCATCGATGGGGGTTTTTCAAAAGCCTATCAATCGAAAACGGGCATTGCCGGCTACACGCTTCTCTACAATTCGTTCGGCATGCAGCTCGTCGCCCACACTCATTTCAATTCAAGACAGGATGTCCTGCAGAACGGAACGGACGTCTTATCAGTGAAACGCTTAGTAGACAAAGAGCTTGAGAGAAAGAAAGTACGGGAAACCAACGTCGGTCAAGAGCTGTTGGAAGAGCTGACCATGCTCAACCAACTGATGGAATACCGCTATATGAAGTAACACGGAAAAAGCATCCGATCCAGGGTGCTTTTTTGCTGCCGCCTGGATTGGGACAGGTATCTCCACCTTCAGGGTCCGCCAGTCCCAATTATCAAGTATCGGGACAACCTCCTTGGTGAACCAAGCTCTGCTTGTCTTGATAAATCTTTATTGGGACAGGCAGCCTCTCTCAACAGTTTCAGGTAGTCCCAATAAGCGTTTAATGAGACAGGCATCCCCGCTGAGCAGGCTTTGCTAGTCCCAATAACATTCTAATGGGACAAGCTCCCTTGCTTAGGAGCAGCTGTCAGTCCCAATCAACCTCGATTGGGACAATGACCCCGATCAAAAGGTTCGAGATTGTCCCAATTCCTTCCTCATTCTGTAACCTATTAATAGAATTCCCTTGGCTCATGCACTATACTTGAGTCATAGAGATAGACTGGGGAGGGTACTAGTATGAATGAATCGCAGAACCTGTCAGCCACCGTCTTCTTATCCAAGCTCATCACGCAATATGCCCATTTGCACGAACGAACGGTCGGGCCGAAAGCGGAGGAGTATATCCGTCAGCTCGGGATTCGGACAGGAGAATGGATCGAGTCCTTTTATGATGAAAAAGGGAATACTTGGACGCCGGATCGGTACGCCCAGGTCATTGTCGATTTGAAAAACTCCATCGGCGGTCATTTTCACATTTCAGAGGTTCATGAAGATCATGTCATCGTAAAGGCGACAGCCTGCCCTTTCGGTGAGGTGGTGAAGGATGCACCGCATTTGTGCATGATGACCTCCAGTGTCTTTGGCGGGATTGCCTCGAGGAGGATGGGGTTCGGACAAGTTTCATTGAGAAAAAGGATTGCAGTCGGGGATGCAGGCTGCGAGGTCGCGATCTATTTCAGCCCGTCAGAAGAAGAGGGGGTTGTTTACGAGAACCTGCCGATCACGCCGGATAAAGGGGATCCTTTTGACTGGGAGGAAGAAACGATCGTCGCGTTAAATGAAGAATTGAGGAAGAGTGACAACATGGTGATGGAGTTGATCGATGAACTCGAACGCCTTCAAAAAGAAGTGGATGAACTCAAGGGCAAATGACCTAAATCTGCTCAGATAGGCATATAAATCCGCCATCCGGGAATACTAATAGTGTTACACAACACATTCCTAGGAGGTATCTTTATGGTCTGGCTCGTGTTGACGGTTCTCTTAACGATGGTCGTATTTTCAATTTACTTTGAACAACATGGAAAAAGAGATGCTGAAGCCAGGGTTACCGTTAAAGATCACAAACAGTTGGAACAGGAATTCCGGAATCGCGGAGCAGTTAATGAATCAGTCAAACATGAATATCTATAGAACATAAACCAAAAGCAAAGCCTCTCCTATCAGAGGCTTTGTTTTTGGTTTTGAAAAGGTTCTGTATGAAATGAAGTGCTCCGTGGGGTGGAAAATAGCTCGCTTTCCGCCAAGAACGGGAAAGCCTTCTCGGCTCCGCCTGCGGGGTCTTTCCTCTGTTCCTTTTTTGGCAGGAGTCTCCCCATTTTCCACCCCACTTTGTGATAGCAAAGTGTACAGAACATCACGACAATCAGATTCTGCAACTGCTTCTCTCCCTTTCCCTAGAGCACATAACTTGTTTTACAGATTGCCAAATTCGGTAGAACGTTTTCTCCACATTCGTGAGTTCCTACCTTACATAACAGCACATCATGATATATTTTATGAACTGAGAATCTTTACATCGAGAGATTTCATTTCAGGATATTGGCGTTCATATCCCTCCACCACAATGCATATCATCGGTGTAGGCTCCAATCTGGGACATGTGAATAAGTTGAAAATGCTGAAAATGATTCTCAAATTCATTGACAGACAACGGTCAAGCCCATAAACTTATAAGTATGGATAGAATTCGAACGTATTTGACATAAAGTATTGAGCTGGACACTAAAGGAGAGGTCAATGAATGGATACATCATTGTTAGCAAATGACCTGACACTAGGCTATGGCGATTCGATCATTATTGATTCATTAAATATAACGATTCCTAAAGGAAAGGTCACTGTACTGATTGGTGGAAACGGCTGCGGGAAATCCACGCTGCTGCGTTCGATGGCCCGTTTACTGAAACCGAAATCAGGAGAAGTGGTACTCGACAGTAAAGACATCTCGAAGATGAAGACGAAGGACGTTGCGAAGAAAATGGCGATCCTTCCCCAAAGCCCGACCACTCCTGAAGGTCTGACTGTGCATCAATTAGTGAAGCAGGGGCGTTACCCTTATCAAGGATTGACGAAGCGTTGGTCCAGTGACGACGAGGCAGCCGTTGAAAAAGCGCTGCATGATACAAACTTAGTAGAACTGAAAGATCGTACGGTCGACTCTTTATCTGGTGGTCAAAGGCAGCGCGCCTGGATTGCCATGACGCTGGCACAGGATACAGATACCGTGCTGTTGGATGAACCGACGACGTATTTGGATATGACGCACCAAATTGAAATTCTCGATCTGCTTTTCGATCTTAACCAAGACCACGGCAGAACGATCGTCATGGTCCTTCACGATATCAACTTGGCATGTCGCTACGCGGATCACTTGATTGCCGTGAAAGATAAGACCGTTTTCGATCAAGGGAAGCCGGAACAGGTGATTACGTGCGATCTTATGCAGCACGTATTCGATATGACGTGTGATGTACGGGAAGATCCGTTGTTCGGTACACCGATGTGTATCCCTCACGGTAAAGGACGCTGCTTAATCAAGCAGGCACAAGCAGAAGCTCAAGCACAGGCACAATCTATATAACTTACAGAAGAGCAATGCGGGAATGTCTCGCGTTGCTCTTTTTTAAATTCTTAAAACCTTGAGTCGAAGGTCATGCGAAAACGGAAGAGTTTTCAAAGGATGTAAAGGTCTTGTCTAGTTGGAAACAATCAAGCCGGTGAAGTTCGAGGGAAATCTCGAATCTAAAGGAATCTATGGTGTAGAATAAAAGCATGAAATGTTATCATGAAACTGTTGTATACACATTTGTAAACGACTCAGAATAAATGAGGGGTTAAGACTATGAATCAAGTGCGAGATCTTTTTGAGAAGGGCCATATGGCTTCTAGTGAGTATATGCTTCCTTTGATGCATATGCTGATGGATGGAATTTCGGACTATATTTTTCTTATGGAAGTTACAGCTCCAAGGCGCTTTAAGTATGTACTTGTCAATCAGTCAGCCAAGGTTCGTCACATGATGCCGGGTGTTCAATGGGAAGGTCGCTTCATTGAAGACCTCGTATCAGAAGACGAAGCTGAGTCTTTGATCAATCGGTATCAATGGGTGTTGGAAAATAAAGTACCGTTCACGTATGAGGATCAAATGGATTTGGACGGGACGGCCTTCTGTGGCCACACGTCATTGACACCGCTTGAGAGCGAAGACGGAGAAGTGAAGTACATTCTGGCGATTACTCGTGATATTACGGAAACGGTACAAAAAGAGCGGGAATTTAACCGAATTAATGCGATCTACCGTTCTTTAATGGAAAATACCGCCGATGCGATTCTCATCTTCAATCGGGAACATCAACTTGTCGAAATGAACGAGGCCGTGAAACAACTTTATGGCTTTACGAAACAGGAATTCCAAAACGGTGATTTTCCTTTTGTACCTGAGGATCGAAAAGAAGAAGTTTATGAACTGATCAGGCGTGCGCTTGATGGGGAGGAGATATCAGGCTTTCAAACGGAAAGAGTAAGAAAAGGCGGGGACAAGATCGACGTATCGATGACGGTGTCACCTATTCAGAATGATGAAGGGGCCATCATAGGCGTAAGCTCCATTGTCCGCGATATCTCATCTGTGAAAAAGAATGAGCGGAAGCTTGCTGCAAGCCGCTCCCGCTATCAGTCGCTGTTTGAACACAACCCGCATCCGATCCTTACGCTTCGCTTAGATGGGAGCGTTCACAAAGCAAACCCGGCAAGTCTTGAGATGATGAACACATCGTTTGATGAGCTGTCAGGATCGAACTTGCTGGAATGGCTTCCAGAGGAAAAAGCGGCTTGGGTCAGGAAGCACGTACTCGCTCATGATGTGCATGAAGATGTCCACATTCAGACAACCGTGCACGTAGGCGGCGATCAGCGCACAGCGATGCTTTATCTTGTGCCGATTATGTACAAGGAGAAGCGGGTTGGCCTCTATGCGATCCTCGACGATATTACGGAGAAGGAACGAGCGGTTGATGCGCTGCGCCAGAGTGAGGCGAAGTTCCGTTTAATAGCAGACAACTCCAATGATCTGATTTCGGTCTTTACGCCGTTTGGAGGGTTGTTGTATGCTTCCCCATCGATTGTCGATTTCTTTGGATTTGATCCTGCTGAGCTTGCTGAAGCAGAGCTTCAGCATACCCTAGGAAACAAAGACCTTGTGAAAGTCGTAAAAGCTTTTGAAGAATGTTACCGAACCGGTGTATCGTTTACGATCGCTCTCAGTCTAATGGGACGCTCTGGTCAGCCGGTCTGGTTCGAATGTAAAGGCACACCTGTGGAGTCAGATGAGGGCCGTGTGAACCGGATCGTCATCGTAGCCCGTGATATATCGGAACAAAAGAAATACGAGGACAAACTGAAGCGGATCGCCTTTTACGATTATTTGACCGGGCTGCCGAACCGCAGACTCTTCGAAGACCGTCTGGAACAGGCGATGCTCGAAGCCGATCGCAGAGAAAAAATGTTCGCGCTGCTCTATTTGGATGGCGATGGCTTTAAACGCATTAACGATCAATTCGGGCACGACATGGGCGACGACTTCCTGAAGTTGGTTGGAGATCGAATGAAGGAATGTCTCCGTGACAGTGATTCGATCGGACGTATTGGCGGCGATGAATTTGCGATTCTGCTTAAGGATGTCGAGACTTCCGACCAGGTACGTGAAATCGCCCAGCGGATTCTCGACGAGCTCCGTGCACCTTATGAGCTGAACGGCATGGATGTCGTTTCATCCTTCTCCATCGGGATTTCCTTCTATCCCGATAACGGGACAGCGCTCGACGATCTCTTCCGGAATGCCGATCAAGCTTTATATGCAGGAAAACGAAGAGGGAAAGATCAAATTTGGTTATATGAAGATCTCTAGTAATGAGAGGGGTGGGAAACAAGGGTTTTCCACCCCTCTTTATGGTTTCATTCAGGAATTTCGTTCAAGTCCTGGATGATGTACGTAGGTTCGATACCGAGCTCGGGCCACTTCTGATCGTTTCGGTTCACCCATGCGGTGTGAAAGCCGTAGGATGCGGCACCTGTTATATCCCAGGGGTTACTGGAGAAAAAGAGAATCTCCTCTTTTTCAAAACCGAGATTATCTTGAGCGAATTGATAAGCGTCAGGGTGGGGCTTGTACACCTTCGGCTCATCGGCGCTTAGTAATCCGAACTGGTCCGTCAGGCCGTTGTGCTGCAACAGAGGCTCCAGCATGCTTTTTGTCCCGTTCGAGAAAATCGTGAACGTGTGGTTCGGATATCGTTCATGAAGACTGTTCACTTCTTCATAAGGTGACAGCTTTTCATACTGCTTCATCAAGTCCTTCACTGTATTCTCGTGGATGTCAGCTCCGCTGAAATGGAGAGCATCTCTCAGCGCCCATTCCGTGATTTCGCTGAAGGGGCGGTACCCGTTTGCGAGCTGACGGACGAGAAAGTAGTGAATCTGCCTTTGGCGCCATTCCTGGCTGATACGGCTCCCTTTGTCAGGATAGTGTTCATGTATTTTTTCCATGACGGAATGTACATCAAATAAGGTTCCGTAAGCATCAAAAACGTAAGCGTGATAGGCCATTGTATTCCCACCTTTCTAAAGAATAGGTTTCCCTTCTGTGAAACGTGATAAACTGATAGGAAAGAAAGGGGGGAGGGCATGAATACTCTGCACCATGGGTATTGGACGTTCTTCGCTGCGAGAAAAAAGAATTTCCTAGGTTGGTTCATCTTTGGGAGTGTGCTGCCGGATCTGATCTATTATGTGATGTTCATTTACCTAGCCATTGAACGGAATGCCTTGCAAGTGCTGGGGGACCCCGATCCTTTGCGGTCTTTATTCTTCTTATCTCATGATCTATTTGACTATCAGGTTGTTATTATCCTTAGACAGGTGGGGCACTCGTTGTTCGTGTGGGGCGTCTTTATGGCTCTTGTCCTCCTCCTGAAGGGAAGGGCTCTGTCGAAATGGACAGCTCTTGCTTACGGGTGGCTTGGCCATGTTGTCATCGATATTCTCACGCACGCAGAGGATGCGGTGCCGCTTTTTTATCCGATCAGCGCCTTCACGTTTCACAGTCCGATTTCCTATTGGGACGATGATCATTATGCCGGGCTGTTTAACCTAGTGAACCGGACACTGATCTTGCTGTCTCTCCTTTACCTTTTTTCCAAATGGTGCTATAAAAGGTGGAAGCAGAGGGGTTCGTTCACAAAAAGTTCATGACAAGCCAGTCCTTCCCCGTTCTCTATCCTTTGTATTTCATGATATGATTTACTGAGGAATGCTAATGCTTTTTTGATTTTTATATAGAGGAAGGGTAAGGCAATGAAGAAATTCTCTATTCTTACAACGTTTGTGACGTTCCTTGCTCTCATACTCGGAAATCTTGTCGTAGCGACAGATTCCGGAGATGCATGTGGAACATCCTGGCCATTTTGTAATGGTCAAGTCATACCAGACTTTACAGATTATCATGTAATCATAGAATATTCACACCGGCTTATGGTCCCGTTATTGGTTGTCCTGACAGGGGTCAATGCGCTTGGGGCTTTATATAAACATCGAAAGCGCCGACCGGTTTTTATTCTCGCAATTTTGAGTTTGGCTGTTCTCGTTCTTCAATCTTTAGTTGGAGGATTCAATGTCCTGCTTGGAACACCACCAGGGTTCACGACGCTTGATGTGACGTTCAGTCAGATTCTATTGATCATTCTCGTGCTGCTGAGCTTCAGTCTACATGAGAAAAATATCGCGTTACCGCGAACGAGCCGGGATTCCCTGGCGATGAGCTATAAAGCGTTTGTCATCGGGTATATTGTTTATTTTGCCCAGGTCATTCTCGGGGCGTTCTTCAAACATAGTGCCGCGAGTAACGTGATGATGAACATTCCGGCAATGGAATACCTCGTGACGAGTGAAAACATCGCCAAAGCGATCTACTCTCTGCACTGGGTGGCTACGTTTGTGATCTTAGTCGCAGCGATTTGGTTTGTCATTTATGCGACGCGATTCAAGTATCACGTTACGCTATCCTGGCTCTATTTGATCTCGCTGTTGTTAAATGCTGTCGTTGGGTTTGTGATTGTTGCTACAGGGAATGTGGTCGAAGCTTCGTCCATCCACATGCTTCTATCAACGGTTACGATGACAATCGGTGCCAGCATTCTTGGCGGATACTGGTTCAGGTTTCAGAAAAAGCCTGAAGCGTAATCAAAAAGCAGACTGGACTCCTAGCGATTCCAGTCTGCTTTTTTTGATGCGAAAAACCCGTCCTGATGATGCTTCTCACTACTATTTCGAGAGTGGAAGTGGAGTGAAATGCACATGAAGGAATGCTTCTAGACCTTTTTGGAGCATATAAACATAAAAAAGCGTGGTGAGGATGTTTCTCACCACGCTTTTCTACTATCTTATTCAAATAAATTTCGGATCTCTTCTTCACTTAGTGACGTAATCATCGATTCGCCCGGTTGAATGACTTGGTCGACGAGGTCGCGTTTCTTTTGTTGAAGTTGGTAGATGCGTTCCTCGATCGTTCCTTCTGAGATCATCCGGATGACCTGTACGACGCGCTCCTGGCCGATTCGGTGGGCACGGCCTGCGGCTTGTTCTTCAATGGCCGGGTTCCACCATAAATCGTAAAGGATGACGGTGTCGGCGCCGGTCAAGTTCAAGCCGGTTCCTCCTGCTTTCAAGGAGATGAAAAAGGCGTCTTTTTCCCCTTCGTTAAACTGTTCGACCATCTCCATACGGTGTTCGGATTTGGTACTTCCATCCAAGTAGAAGGCATCGAGTCCGATGGCCGCAAGCTCTTCATGAAGAATCTTGAGCATGCTTGAGAATTGGGAGAAGATCAGCAGGCGATGGCCGCTGTCCTTCAATTCCTGTGCCAGTTCTTTCAACTGCTCGAGCTTTCCGGAGTCCCCTTCGTAGTTCTCGAGGAAGAGAGAAGGGTGACAGCAGATTTGGCGGAGGCGTGTCAGCCCTGCCAGGATCTCGAGCTTTCCTCGCTGAATCCCTTTGGTTGCAATGGTCTCTTCAATATCATTTTGAATACGCTCCAAGTACGCAAGGTACACTTCCTTCTGCTCGCGCGTCAGTTCAGAATACTGGACGGTATCGATTTTGTCCGGCAGTTCATCGAGTACTTCCTTCTTCATACGACGCAGGATGAATGGACGCGTCATGCGCGCTACTTTCTCTGGCTTCATTTGAAGAAACTTCTTCTTGCTCGTATAGAAGCCCGGCATCAGTGTTCTGAAAATCGACCAAAGCTCGGTAAGAGAGTTCTCGATCGGCGTACCACTGAGCGCAAAACGGTGCTGGGCGCGAATGGTGCGGACAGCGGCTGCCGTTTTGGTCGTTTCATTTTTGATGGCCTGCGATTCGTCCAGGACCATAGCGTGGAACTTGAGCTCTTTATAAAACTCGGCGTCCTGACGAATGAGTGGGTAGGACGTAATCCATACATCGGCTTCCTCTTTCGATTCGATCGCTTCCTGACGAGTGAACTTGTCGCCGGATATCATCCGTACGGCAAGCCTAGGTGCGAACTTCTCGACTTCCTTTTTCCAGTTGTACAAAAGAGAGGCCGGTGCAATGATCAGCGCCGGATGATTCATCTCGCCATTCTCTTTTTCGTAAAGGAGGAAGGAGATGGTTTGGAGCGTTTTACCGAGTCCCATGTCATCGGCCAGAATGCCGCCAAGACCGTATGTCGCGAGTGTCTTCATCCATCTGAATCCGGTCAGCTGGTAAGGGCGTAAGTCGGCGTGCAGCCCTAGAGGAGGATCGACCTCAAGCGTCTGTGGATTTTTCAACCGCTCGACAAGCTGCGTAAAGCGCGCGTCCCGCTCTTTTTCCTCCGGGTTCAGGACGTTCTCCACCTGCAGGCTGCGTGCTTGAGAAACGTGAATACCGTTTTCGCTCACATCACTCGCAGATAAATCGAGTTCATCGGCAAGGCGCTGGAATCGTTCGAATGATTCGGTCGTGAGTGATAAGAGTGCACCGTCTGACAGTCGGTAATATTTCTTTCGTTCAATGGCCGCTCGTAAGGCAGCAGAGATGTCGTCCTCTTTTATGCCATCGATCGTAAAGCTGATATCGAGCCAGCTTCCGTCGCTTTCCATCTGAACAGAAGGGCGGAGTTCCTGGTCGGACTGCTCGAGCATCGACCTTACGGATGAAGATAAATACACGTCCGCTTTCTCTTTCAGCATCGGCATGTATTCGTATAGGAAGGCTTCGAGTTCCTCTTCGTCTTCGATGTAGACCATATCGCCGTCAAACTTGAATTCTGCCGCTTCGATGATCTGCATGATCGCCTGCTCAGTAGCGCTGTCCCGCCTGATAATCGTCTGGGACTGCTCTTGGTTTTTGAAAGGATCGATCGTGACATCCCCGTAGTGGAATTTGACATCGACCGTCAGCGTCCAGCTTTGGAAATCCAGATACACCTTTGCTTTTAAGTCTTCCTGGACGATTTTCTCAGAGGCTGAAGCGTCAAGCTGCACGTCGGCAACCGTTTCAAGCTCAGGCAGGACGTGTGAAACGATTCCTTCCATATCGAAGTGACTGACCGTGTGGTTGCCGTTCGAGTTATACGGAAGCAGGCTGTACAGCGTCTCAAGTACGCCTTCCTTTTCACGGTCAATCGCATAGAAGGTGGCATCCTTATATAGCAGATGGTAATCCGCGAAGTATTCATACTCCTTCAAGTGACTCATGTGCATATGAAAAAGACCGCGTTCTTCTGAAATGTAGAAGGAGAAATTCGGTGTTTCAGGCTTATACGCTAAGTAACCTGCGTATTCTCCTCTCTCCATAACGAAGGCTTCCTTTTCAGCCAGCAGGGGAAGCAGTTCTTGTGCGAGCAATGGAGACAGCTTCAAGCGCTTCTTATCGGAATAGTTCCATTGCTGGTCATAGAAATGCTCCTGTTCGAACGCATCATGCAGAAGCTTGGTAATCTTCTGGTCTTTTTCATCCAAGGTGTGCTCGGACGGATCATAGGTGAACTTCTTCGTAATCCGGTATGCCTGCTTTTTCTGCATATACTCAAGCAGCTCACGGATATCTTTTATGACGTAAAGGTAGCTCTCGCCCATCTTCAGTTCGACGCTTAAGCTTTTCGTGCCGAGCAGAGACTGGACGTGAAGCTGGTATTGGATCGATAAAGGTTTTTTCAAATCTTCGGACTGGGTCTGTTCACGACGCTCGCGGAATGTTTCGTACAACCGCATTGCAAATAAACGATCGTGGTTGGAGGTCGTCTGTTTGTCACGGATACTCCGTTCGGCAAGCTTCGGAGACAGTTCTTCCAAGGCTTTCTCACGAATCGCAATCAGCACCGCGGCGATGTGCTTGCACGTATAATACGTGTGATAAGCCGGACACTCACATGTCGCTTCCACATCATCGTCTTCAAAGAAGAAGATGCGGACTTCGTAATCATGTGTTCCCGCAACGACCGCTCTCCACGAACGGATCGCGCTGTTGTGGGAAAGACCGTACACTTTGCCGGTGTCGTAATAATGCTTTCCTCTTGTATAAAAGGACTGACCGGTGATTTTCTTAATATCTTTGGGTTGTAATAAGTATGTCTGCATCATAAGCATCCTTACTTAGAGTATTTGAAATGATCATCTTATCATTATAACTCAACTTATCTTCCAGGAAAATGCTTAACAAACCCGGAAGTTCGTCGTCTGCATGTTGATTTTAGAAGGTGGTTGTGCTATTTTTCAGAGTAGAAACCATCCGCTTGCAAACGAGCGAGCGGTTTTTTTGTGGATATAAAATATAGAAATGACAAAGGTGTTCGAGGAGTGACACAGGATGACCGCCAGAACTGCCTGTATCCTCTTCGCATAAGGATACCTTTGAACTGAAAGGGATTTGTAAAATGACGATAAAAGATGAAATGAAAAGACGCCGGACATTTGCTATTATCTCCCACCCCGATGCAGGTAAAACAACAATGACGGAAAAAATGCTCCTGTTCGGTAACTTGATCCGCTCAGCAGGGACGGTAAAAGGGAAGAAGTCCGGTAAGTTCGCCACTTCCGACTGGATGGAAATCGAGAAGCAGCGTGGAATCTCCGTGACATCCAGTGTAATGAACTTTCCATATAAAGACTATCAGGTCAACATCCTTGATACCCCAGGACACGAAGACTTCAGTGAAGATACGTACCGTACACTGACCGCTGTAGACAGTGTCGTCATGGTCATTGACGGGACAAAAGGAATCGAGGCCCAGACCCTCAAACTATTCAAAGTATGTAAAATGCGCGGGATTCCGATTTTCACCTTCATTAACAAAATGGACCGTGAAGGCCGCGAACCGTTTGAATTAATGGAAGAAATTGAAGAAACGCTGAATATCGAAACGTACCCGATGACATGGCCTGCCGGTATGGGGAAACGTTTCTTAGGTGTGTTCGACCGTGAGAACGATCAATTTGTTCAGTACACAGGGAACGAAGAAGAAACATACATTCCGTATTCTGAATTGGATCAGCACCCGGAACTGACCGAACAGGCGACTTTCCAGGAAGCACAGGATGAAATGGCGCTTGTGGCAGAAGCGGGCGATGAATTCGATATGGAAAAAGTACTGAAAGGTGATCAGACGCCGGTCTTCTTCGGTAGTGCCTTAGCTCCGTTCGGTGTCGAGACATTCTTCAACTCGTTCATCGATATGGCGCCTGAACCTGCACCTAGAAAATCGACGGAAGGCGTCGTTTCACCGGACAACGAAGAGTTTTCTGGATTCATTTTCAAAATCCAGGCGAACATGAACCCGCAGCACCGTGACCGTATTGCCTTCGTTAGAATTTGTTCAGGTAAATTCGAGCGTGGCATGAACGTGACGCTTTCACGTACAGGAAAAACGTTCAAGCTGGCACAGTCCCAGCAGTTCGTCGCTTCCTCAAGAGGTACGGTGGAAGAAGGGTATGCAGGCGATATTATCGGAATTTATGACCCGAACGTCTACCGGATCGGCGACACCATCGTGACAGGTAAATCGAACTTTGAATACGATGAACTGCCTCAATTCCCGCCGGAACTGTTCAAGAAAGTAACGGCGAAAAACGTCATGAAGTCCAAACAGTTCAGAAAAGGGCTGGAGCAGCTCGTTCAAGAAGGAGCGATTCAGCTGTTCAAACGCTATCGTTTCGAAGATTATATCATCGGAGCCGTTGGTGAGCTTCAATACGAAGTGTTCGAATACCGCATGAAGAACGAATATAATGTGGACGTAGAATTGACACCGATGGGTGAGCGGATTCCTCGTTGGCTGAGAGAAGATCAGGTGGATGAATCGATGTTTGACGAGCGGAACATGCTTGCACAGGACAGAGAAGGCAATCCGCTTGTCCTATTCAAGAACGACTTCTCGCTCCGCTGGTTCCAGGATAAGAACCCGGATATTGAATTGACGGATTTATTTGAAGTGAATCAATACAACCAAACGTTTGAATGATTAAAGAAAAACCACTACAGCAGCTTGTAGTGGTTTTCTTTAGGTTGTGAAAGTTTTGGCTCGTCAAAGTAGTGAAGCGCGATTTTGGAGAAAGGCTGTTTGGGTATTTTCTAAAAAAAGTTTCAGCTGTGCCTGTTTCTATTACCACATATCGTGACTTTGCGTCCTTTTTGCTGGATAATATTCGTGTGGAGAGAGCGCTGAATCGCAATCTATTTTATAAAACTTTTTTTAATTCGAATCACAAGATAAATTTGGTAATGGCTAGTTATTTAGTCATGGTATTCAGTATAATAAGTATAGAGAATGATAAAGTTATAGGAGTGAAAGTGTGCAGTCATTTGAAAAATATCAAAGATTGTTTTTGAGAAACATTTCGAACCGTTTAGCAGATTGGCACCTTAAGACGAGTGTGCAAGAAAAGGACATCTATAAGTTATTACATACGATTAAAGGGACGGGGGCATCAATCGAACTGCACCGTCTTTCTTCTGAGGCAGAGTCAGCCTTGGATCAATTGAATCCGGAGTCAGAACGCTGGTGGAGTGGCGAGGAATGGGCGGAGTTGTTTCAACCCATCCTATTACACGTAGAATTTGATGAAGAAGCGGACACGGTGATCCCCGAGCGGGAGGAACCATCAGACCCGATAGCGGATCAGCCTACGATTCTTATTTTGGAAGATGATATGGAATTCCTTCAGCATTTCAGAGAAACGATGGAGTCTTACGGCTATAATATCCTGATGGCGACGACAGAAGAACGGGCGTTGAAGCTTTTTTACGATGAACGTCCGAATTTGATTGTAATCGATTATTACTTAGAAGGAAAAAATGGACTTGAAGTCGTTCGAGAGATTGAGGCGCAAGCGAATAGTAACCTGACGCCGATTATGGTGATCAGTGCCGACCGGTCCAGCCAGCTTATGCGCAAAGTATATGAAACGACTGCTCTCGATTTTTTCCCGAAGCCGCTGGATTATGAACTGCTGAATATCGTTATCAAGAATCGTCTGCTCCATGTCAACTCTTTAAAAAAACAGATTACGACCGATAAATTAACGAAAGCTTATAACCGAAGCTACCTTTATGAACTGCTCGATAACAAGAAGCAGAGCTTCAAGAGAACGAAAGAGCCTTTTTGTCTGGCCATCCTTGACTTGGATAACTTCAAGCAGGTGAATGATACATATGGTCATATCGTTGGAGACAAGGTGCTGAGAAAACTTGCCGACGTTCTTCAAGAGCAGACGAGACCTGAAGATGTTGTGGTTCGTTATGGCGGTGAAGAATTCATTTTGGTGATGCCGCAGATTGGACAAAAGGCGGCTAAAAGGCGTATTGAAGATGTCCTTCAACATTTCAAGAGAGTCGCGCATACAACGGAGGGGCAAACCTTTCATCTAAGTTTCACAGCAGGCGTGGCTGAAATGGAAGAAGGCATTAAGAAGATGGAGGACCTGATTGTCCAGGCAGATACGGCGCTCTATAAAGGAAAACATAATGGAAAGGGGATCGTCGTTAATTTCAAGCAAGGGCTTGAATTGACGCCTGCTCCTTCTCTTTCCAAGCACGTCCACATTTCGGTAGTGGACGACGACGAGACCATTCGTCAAATGCTGGAGGAAAGACTATCAAAGCTCAACTTTTATCAATCAGCAACGAAAGTCTCGACTTACGGAGAAGGGGAGCATTTTTTGGAGGAGCCGCAATCAGAAGCGTATAAGCACGTCGTCTTGCTGGATGGCATGCTTCCGGGGAAGGACGGTCTGGATGTACTGGCAGAGTTCAGGGAATTCGATCAAGACTCGATTGTCATCATGCTGACTGCACGTCAAAAAGGGGAGGACATTATCCGCGCACTCGACTTGGGTGCGGATGATTACATGACGAAACCGTTCAGCATGGATGAGTTGATTGCCAGAATAAACCGGATTGTCGAACGTCACAAAGGAGGAAAAGAATATGAAGCGAATACTGGTCGCAGATGATGAAGATGTACTGCGTATGTTGATTACCGATACACTCGAAGATGAAGGATATGAAATCGTGGAAGCGGAGGACGGGCAACAGGCCCTTTCCAAGATTGAGAAGGAGTCCTTTGATTTAGTCATTCTTGATTATATGATGCCGGAATATACGGGGATCGAGGTGGCGGCTCAATTAAGTGATGAGTGGAAGCAGCAGACACCGCTCGTTATGTTGACGGCGAAGACGCAGGAGTCGGACATCCAGCAGTCGAAGGATGTCGGCATCCATTACTTCATGGCAAAGCCTTTCAGTCCATTGGAGCTGATTCAAATGGTTGAGGAAATTCTCACATGATCGGCTATTTTCAGAGGTCAATCCGAGGTAAATTTCTGCTTGCGATGCTATCTGTCATGGTTATTACTTGTGTGGCAACTTCTGTACTTTTTATGATTCAGTACTCAAATAAAGAGCAGCAGCAATTAGAAGCGATTCAGCTTGCCGAAAAAAGAGACATCTTAAACGATATAACCCTTACCTATGAATCTATGGTGTTCAAGGTAAGGGGGTACCTTGCTTTTTCTAACCAAACTGAACTTGGGGATGCCAGGCAAGACAGGGTGGCACTGAAAGCTCAGATTAAAGAAGCTAAACAAATGAATTGGAGTACACAACAACTCCAACTTCTCGATTCACTTAATGAATTCGTTGATGCGTACTGGGAAGAGCGTTTCCCACCGGTTCAAGAGCTGATCGAGAATGAGAATTATGCAGCCATTCATCAAATCGGAGTGAACTCCACCACAACCGAAATAAACAGCTTAATAAATCAATTACGCGATATATCTCGCCAATCCCAAATTGAATTGAATGACACGAACGCGGCATTTTTAAGTCGTGTAGAAAATATTTCATACTTGATGTTCGGTTTGTTGGTCGTCGTTTTATTGATTTTGTCATTAACCTTTCGTAAACTCAGTCAAAACATCGGCAAGCCATTGGTTGAGTTGTCCGAGGCCTCTGAAGCTCTGGCTAAAGGTAGTTACCACGAGCTCCCTTCTTCGAAAAGCCATGATGAAATCGGCAAGTTAACGAGGTCGTTCCGTCATATGGCTGAACAAATTGCAGAACGAGAAGAGAGTTTATCTCAGCAAAACGAAGAGTTGGTCGCGCAGCAGGAGATGCTTGAATCCTATGTGAATGATTTGCGCTACAAAGACCTTGCTCTCAATGAATCCTCCATGGTCGCCCGCCTAGACAAAGACGGTTGGATCGTTTCTTGCAATGGCTACTTAGCAGACCTTTCGATGTACAGGGAGCGTGAACTGGAAGGGCGTCACTTCTTAAGCTTGATAAAAGGACAGGAAACAGAAAACCCGACAAACATCCAGAAAGCATTTCCTGGTTTGGAACAGGGGCGTGTCTGGAAAGGGGAGCTGACTTGTCTTCGTAAAGATGGCGAACCGTTCTATGCAGATACGGCGATTGTTCCACACATCAACGAAGAGGGTGAAACGGAGCAGTACATCGTCATTCAGCAGGATATTACAGAACGTGAACAAACATCGAAAAAGCTTAAGCAGACCTTGATGGAAATGGAAGAAGCAAAAGGAAAAGTCGAGAAAATGAATACACTGAACCACGACTTATCTGCGACGATGGATTCACGACAGCTGCTTGACGTGGTCATTCACCGCCTTTCCTACTTGTATCCATTTGAGCACGGCATGTTTGTTGTCTTGGATAGTGGAGAGGCGGCTACAATTGGTATGGGCGAGTGGAATCGTAATAAATATTCGAAAGACACGTTCGCTCACGTCATTGAACGCTTCAACGAGCACCAGAACTTCTACCTTCGTGAACGGAATGTAACCGCGGAAGAGCGGGGCTATCTTCCAGAAGGGACCGCCGCGTTTGATTTGCACGTACCGTTGTATAACTCCAACAAAGAGCTCATTGCCCTGTTCGTGGCAACACGTATCAGCAAAGGGTTTGAACAAAGAGAAATGGAAGAGATTTATACGATTCTGGAACGTGTATCCTTGTACATTGAACGGATTGAGTCCTATGAACAGACTGAAATCAATCGTCAATTGAACCAAGATATTATCGATAATATTAATGAGGGGATACTATTTGTGGATGATGAAGGCAGCATCATTCAGTACAATCAGAACTGGCTGCAATTCTTGAATATCCCAATCTATGAATCCCTTCAAACGTTGACGATTCACGACTGGATTAATAAAGTCTGTCATCATATTGTCGACTGCGAGTCGTTCATCTCCTTTTTCAAAGGAATGGTCTTCTCCGACGCCACCCCTTCCAACACACACCGGTTTGAAGTCGAACTGGAAGAAGAGAAGCGCGTGCTTGAGCTTTATGGTGAACCGATTTTCCATCATGAGGAGAAAGAAGGGACGTTATTCGTTTTCCGTGATATTACGACCGAGTATGAAGTGAACGAAATGAAAACAAACCTGGTCAGTACGGTCAGTCATGAATTGAGGACGCCGCTTGCGAGTGTGCTTGGCTACACAGAGCTGATGATTCACCGCGACCTGTCTGAAGACAGGCGGAAGAAATATCTTAATACGATTCATAGTGAAGCGAAACGTCTGACGAACCTAATCAACGATTTCCTTGATCTGCAACGGATGGAAGCAGGGAGAGAGACGTTTAAGAAAGAGCTTCTGAACTTGAATGAAGTGTTGGACTCGGTTACAGATAACCTTCAGGTCAGTAATCCAAAGCATAAAATCACGCTCTGCGATCAGGCGGCGAACGCTGTGGTGCAGGCGGATCGGGGTAAACTGATTCAGCTGTTCACCAATCTCATCGGGAACGCCATTAAGTTCTCCCCTGATGGTGGGGAAGTGGTCGTTGCACTGAACAATGATCACGATCAAGTGTATGTCCACATCTCAGATGAGGGAATAGGCATACCTGAACATGAGCTGCCGAAGTTGTTTACGAAATTCCACCGAATCGATAATTCGAGCCAACGGAAAATCGGAGGCACAGGGCTTGGTCTCGCCATCAGTAAAGAGATTGTCGAATCTCATAAAGGGCGAATTTCTGTTCACTCTGAACTTGGAGTCGGCAGTGTCTTTTCTATCATCCTTCCTCTTTTTGAACCGAAAAAAGGAGGGGAAAAGCAGACCAGTCATGCTCCTCAAGTCGTATTGATCGAGGATGATAAGACGCTCTCTGATTTAATCGTCGATGAGCTGGAAGATATTTCGATCAAGGTATCGCTGTATAACGAAGGTGCCACTGTATTAGAATCACTGGAAAATATGAAGCCGGATGCATTCATCGTCGATTTAACACTCGCCGATCAAGTCAGCGGGTGGGATGTCATCGAAGCAATCAAGACGAAGGATCACTTGAAAGATGTTCCGATTTTCATTTCAAGTGCGCTCAGTGAAACTGACCGGGCGACGGAACTTGAAGTGGAAGGGTATCTTGTTAAACCGTACCCATTGAGAAAGCTTTCAACCGTGATTCTCCAAACCATTTTCCATAACAAGAAAAACGGTCAAATCCTTATAGCGGAAGACCAATAGTAGGTAAGAAAACTCCTGAGATATCATCCCAGGAGTTTTTTTACATTCAAAAAACCGAATGTTTGTTCGTTAGAGGTTAGAATGGTAAGATAGTGTGGTAAACTAATGATGAAAAGTCTGAACGGAGGTTTTCGTCGTGGATCATAAATTCGAATTAGTCTCTCAATATTCACCTCAAGGCGATCAGCCGAAAGCGATCAAAGAGCTTGTCGATGGTATTAATCGAGGAGTTAAACACCAAACATTACTTGGTGCAACAGGTACAGGTAAGACGTTTACCATGTCCAATGTAATTCAACAAGTGAATAAGCCGACGTTGATTATCGCGCACAACAAGACGCTGGCTGGGCAACTTTACAGTGAGTTCAAGGAATTCTTCCCGAACAATGCTGTTGAATACTTCGTCAGCTATTATGACTACTATCAGCCGGAAGCGTATGTTCCATCATCTGATACGTTCATTGAGAAAGATGCGAGCATTAACGATGAGATTGATAAATTAAGACACTCGGCTACCTCTGCCTTATTCGAACGGAACGATGTCGTCATCGTTGCCAGTGTCTCATGTATTTACGGCCTCGGTTCCCCAGAAGAATACCGCAGTCAAGTTCTATCCATAAGAATGGGAATGGAAAAGGACCGCGACCAGCTTCTAAGAGACCTCGTGGATATTCAATATGCACGGAACGATATTGATTTCCAGCGCGGTACGTTCCGCGTACGGGGAGATTCTGTAGAGATCATTCCTGCTTCCCGTGAAGAGCATGCGATGCGTGTCGAGTTTTTCGGAGATGAAATTGACCGGATTCGGGAAATCGATGTTCTGACAGGTGAAGTAGTGGGAGATCGTGAGCATGTGGCTATCTTCCCGGCATCCCACTTCGTTACCCGTGATGAGAAACTGAAAAAAGCCATTGAGAATATTGAAAAAGAAAAGGAAGAGCGCGTCGCGGAGCTTCGTGAGCAGGACAAACTGTTGGAAGCCCAGCGCCTTGAACAAAGAACCAATTATGATTTGGAAATGATGAGGGAAATGGGCTTCTGCTCAGGCATCGAGAACTATTCCCGTCACCTGACGTTCCGTGAAGAGGGAGCAACGCCTTACACCTTGCTTGACTATTTTCCAGACGATTTTCAAATCATCATTGATGAATCTCACGTTACACTTCCTCAAATTCGGGGGATGTATAACGGAGACCGTGCCAGAAAACAGGTGCTCGTAGACCACGGATTCCGTTTGCCTTCAGCAATGGACAACCGTCCTCTGCAGTTCCCCGAGTTCGAAAAGCACATCAACCAGATTACGTATGTATCCGCAACGCCGGGTCCATATGAAATCGAGCATACTCCGAAGATGACCGAACAAATCATCCGCCCGACAGGACTACTTGATCCGGAAATCGATGTACGTCCGATCCACGGTCAGATCGATGATCTCGTCGGAGAGATTAATAAACGTAAAGAACAGAACGAACGTGTGCTTGTCACGACACTTACGAAGAAAATGTCCGAAGACTTGACGGATTACTTGAAAGACCTCGGAATGAAAGTGGCCTATCTTCACTCTGAAATCAAGACGCTGGAGCGGATTGAAATCATACGTGATCTGAGGGTCGGGAAGTACGATGTTATTGTCGGAATCAACCTGCTGAGAGAGGGACTCGATATACCTGAAGTCTCACTTGTCACCATTCTAGATGCCGATAAGGAAGGCTTCCTGCGCTCGGACCGATCGTTAATCCAGACCATCGGACGTGCTGCCCGTAACGAAAATGGACGGGTGATCATGTATGCCGATAAGATGACGAAGTCCATGCAGTTCGCGATTGATGAAACATACCGAAGAAGAGAAGCGCAGATTGCCTATAATGAGAAACACGGCATTACGCCGAAAACAATTATTAAAGAAGTTCGAGATGTCATTAAAGCAACGGCAGTTTCCGAGGAAGACGGTTCCTATGAAACAGAAGGTAAGCGTCCTTCCGAAATGACGAAGAAAGAGCGTCAGGAGCTGATCGATAACCTCGAAACAGAAATGAAACAGGCTGCGAAAGATCTCGACTTCGAGCGTGCAGCTGAACTGCGAGATGCATTACTTGAGCTGAAAGCGGAGGGATGATGGAACGATGGCCAGTAAATATATCAGTATTCGAGGGGCAAGAGCCCACAACTTGAAAAATGTCGATATCGATATTCCGAAAAACAAGCTGGTTGTAATGACTGGACTTTCCGGATCCGGAAAGTCTTCCTTAGCCTTTGACACCATTTACGCAGAAGGTCAACGTCGATATGTTGAATCCTTGAGTGCGTATGCGAGACAGTTTCTGGGTCAGATGGATAAGCCGGACGTGGATGCGATTGAAGGACTATCACCAGCCATTTCCATCGACCAGAAAACAACCAGTCGTAACCCTAGATCCACAGTCGGTACCGTAACAGAGATTTATGACTATCTGCGTTTGCTATATGCGCGTGTCGGAAGGCCGACCTGTCCGAAGCACGGGATTGAAATCAGCTCGCAAACCGTCCAGCAGATGGTCGACCGGATACTGGAGTATCCAGAGCGTACGAAGCTGCAAATCCTTTCTCCTGTTGTTTCGGGACGTAAGGGTGAGCACGTAAAGGTGTTCCAGCAACTTCAAAAAGAAGGATACATCCGTCTTCGTGTCGATGGCGAAATGCGGGAAATTTCCGAGGAAATAAAACTCGATAAAAATAAGAAACACTCGATAGAAGTCGTGGTTGACCGGATCGTCGTCAAAGAAGGCGTCGAAGGCCGCTTATCAGACTCATTGGAAACGGCGCTTCAATTAGGTGGCGGACACACACTTGTGGACGTCATTGGAGAAGAAGAGCTGAAGTTCAGCGAGCACCATGCCTGCCCGGTTTGTGGTTTTTCTGTGAGTGAGCTCGAGCCTCGTATGTTCTCGTTCAACAGTCCATACGGAGCCTGCAGCCGCTGTGACGGGCTGGGGACACAGCTTGAAGTCGACCTTGACCTTGTGATTCCGGACTGGTCCAGAAGTTTGAGAGATCACGCCATTGCGCCGTGGGAGCCGCAAAGCTCACAGTATTACCCGCAGCTTCTGCAAAGCGTTGCCGACCATTACGGAATTGATCTGGATACACCCGTTCAGGATCTTCCTGATGATCAGATGGAGCGGGTTCTGTACGGAAGCGGAGACGAAAAGGTGTATTTCCGTTATGAAAATGACTTCGGAAAAGTCCGTGAAAATGAGATCTATTTCGAAGGAGTCATTCCGAATATCTCCCGTCGTTACCGAGAGACGAGTTCAGACTACATCCGTGAACAAATGGAGAAATACATGGCGCAAAAGCCGTGTCCGAAATGTAAAGGGAACCGCCTTAATGAAGAAGCGCTGGCTGTTCTCATTAACGGGAAGCATATCGGAATCACGACTGATTACTCCGTTACAGAAGCGAAAGAATTCTTCGAAAGTGTAGAATTGACGGAAAAAGAAGAAGCGATTGCGCGTATGATTTTGAAGGAAATCTGCGAGCGTCTCTCCTTCCTTGCGAACGTCGGCTTGGATTACTTGACGCTTTCACGCTCAGCTGGAACTCTTTCCGGCGGGGAAGCTCAGCGGATTCGTCTGGCGACCCAGATTGGTTCTGCGTTGACAGGTGTTTTATATGTTCTCGATGAGCCGTCGATCGGCCTTCACCAGCGGGACAATGACCGCTTGATCAGCACGTTGAAACGAATGCGTGACCTGGACAATACGTTGATCGTCGTTGAACACGATGAAGATACGATGCTTGCGGCTGATTATTTAATTGATATCGGACCCGGCGCAGGAGCCCATGGGGGCGAAGTCGTCACACAGGGAACGCCGAAACAGGTGATGAAGAGCGGCAAGTCTTTGACTGGTCAGTATCTGTCAGGGAAGAAATTCATCCCGCTGCCGAAAGAAAGAAGAAAGTCTGATGGTCGCTCCTTGAAGATTAAGAAAGCTGAAGAGAACAACCTGAAGAAAGTCAATGCTGAAATTCCGCTTGGATTGTTTACCGCTGTAACGGGTGTATCGGGTTCAGGGAAAAGTACATTAATTAATGAGATTCTTTACAAGTCCCTATCCATGAAGCTGCATAGAGGGAAACAAAAGCCGGGTAAACACCAGGGGATCGAAGGAATGGAGCAACTTGAAAAAGTGATTGATATCGATCAGTCTCCGATCGGGCGTACGCCTCGCTCCAACCCGGCCACCTACACCGGCGTCTTTGATAACATTCGGGACGTATTTGCCCAGACGAACGAAGCGAAAATCCGTGGTTACAAAAAAGGACGGTTCAGCTTCAACGTAAAAGGCGGCCGTTGTGAAGCATGCCGCGGAGACGGAATCATCAAAATTGAAATGCACTTCCTGCCTGACGTCTATGTACCTTGCGAAGTTTGTAACGGCAAGCGCTACAATCGTGAGACGCTTGAAGTGAAATACAAGAACAAGAGTATCGCAGACGTTCTTGAGATGACGATCGAAGAAGCGTTGGACTTCTTCTCCAATATTCCGAAGATCAAACGTCGCTTACAGACGGTCGCGGATGTCGGATTGGAATACATCAAGCTCGGCCAGCCGGCGACTACTCTATCCGGAGGGGAAGCTCAGCGTGTGAAGCTTGCGAGTGAGCTTCACCGAAGGTCAAACGGCAAGTCGTTCTATATTTTGGACGAACCGACGACCGGTCTTCACGTCGATGACATCTCTCGTTTGCTTAAAGTATTGCAGCGTCTCGTTGAGAATGGGGATTCGGTCTTGATCATCGAGCATAACCTCGATGTCATCAAAGAAGCCGACCACATCATTGATCTCGGACCTGAAGGCGGAGAAAAAGGCGGTCAAATTATTGCCAGCGGTACGCCTGAACACGTAGCGGAGCAAAGCGGTTCTTACACAGGTAAGTACTTGAAGCCCGTTTTAGAACGTGACCGGAAGCGTATGGATGAAAAACTGAAGACGAAAGAAAAGGTGACCAGTAAGTAAATGTTTTGACACGCTCCCGCCTATTTCGTAACCTGTACTTCGAAGACAAAACGCTATAAAGGGGGATATGCGATATGAAAAAAATCGAACAAGAAGCTGTACAAAACAAAATTGACGCACTTGCAAAGAAAGATGTATATATCCACCTCGAAACGACAAACGGGGCGTATGCCAGTCATTTTGACGAAGAAGCTTACAATGTAGGGGCGTTTATCCGGAATGCGAAGGTCCGTTACCAACACGGGAAAATCATCAGTACGGGTGGCTCTTACCGAGTTGGACTGAAACTGGATATCGGCTGGGTGTATGCAGAAGGTGTGACCGATTTTGAAGTGGATGACAAAGGGCGTCTGCTGATGGCCGGTCATGACCGTGAAGGGCGTTTGATGGTCGCTCTTGAAATCAGTGAAACACCTTTCTCACATGAGGCGGATTTAGATGACTAAACAACATGTTGTTGTCATCTTCCCGCACCCTGACGACGAATCGTTCGGTGCATCTGGAACCATTGCGGAGTTTCGCAGCAAAGGGGTGCCGGTCACCTATTTATGTGGCACCCGCGGTGAGATGGGACGCAATATGGGGAACCCTCCCTTTGCGAACCGCGAGACACTTGCCCAGTTCCGTAAGAAAGAACTGGCTGATGCCGCTAAAGAACTGGACATCGAGGTAGAGTACCTGGGATACCGTGACAAGACGCTGGAATTCGAATCGAGGGAACAAGTAGCCAAACATTTGAAACGACGGATTTCCGAGCTTGGTGCTACGACTGTCATCACGCACTACCCGGGCTATGCGGTACACCCGGACCATGATGCCCTTGGTGCAGCCGTTGTAGAAGCCGTTCGTTTGATGGATTCGGATCAACGTCCTGAAATTTTGATGCATGCCATCACGAACAATCACGAAGAGGATCTTGGTGAACCGCACATTGTCCATGATATCACCCCATACTGGGATAAAAAACTTGCAGCCATCAAAGCCCACCTATCCCAGGCAGACGGGATGATGAGTCTTATCAAAGGCCAGGATCAGCACGCAGAACAACTGGAGCGTTTGAAGACCGAACGATTTTACAAATACAAATTTTCTTAATAAATGGTTCAATGAAAGTAGAGGTAAATCCACTTTCATTGAACCATTTTTTTCTACTTCATAAAGGGGGTTCGTTGTTTTTCTGTAAACACGATGGGGAATGATGAATATAGAAGGAAAAGGAGGGATCTTGTTATGGAAGATGAACGGATGAAGATACTTAAAATGATTGAACAAGGAATTATCTCAGCTGAAGAAGGAGCTGAGTTATTGAAAGCAACCTCTGATGCTCAGTCCCATACGCAGACTGGTGACTCGAAAAAATATGGGATTCGTCATTTCTTTGACGACGCAGTAGAAAAAATAAAAAACGTAGACCTGGACTTTAAATTCGGCGAGTCGGTGCAATTCGACACGACGATGGAACTCGAGCCTGGTGAGATCAAAGATATGGACTTATGGATTGCTAATGGTTCATTAAAGTTGGTCCCTACAGATCAGGAGAACGTTCAAGCGAAGTACCGAGTCAAAGTGTATCAAGTTCAATCCGAACGAGAGGCTAAAGAACGCTTTCGAGATGACGGAGAATTTTCGCTTCAGTCCGGTCTTTTGAGACTTGCAAGTCCATCAAAGCAGGTAAAAGCAGACATCGAACTGAAGGTTCCGAATCAGTCCTACGAATTTATTAAAGCGCATTTGACGAACGGACACTTGGAATCCTCGTCCTTAAAGAGTCACCACCTTCAAATTAAAACCTCTAACGGAAAAGTCGAGCTGCAGGACATAAGGGGAGAAAGCTGTAAGGTCGAAACGGGTCATGGTGCTGTATCGATTCGTAAAGCGGACCTTGAAACGTGTCATGTGGAAACTGTACATGGTGAAATTACGCTCGACGGACAGATTGGAAAAAGTGAAGCTTCCGCCATTAGCGGCCTTGTGACCGTGAATCATGTAGGGGATCGTGCTTATCAAGGCTACTATAAGGCTTCAACAGGTCAGGTGCAGGTCACAGTACCAAGTCAAAAACAGATCAATGGAGTGCTGCGCTCTCATTTAGGAAAGCTCAACTGTCGACTTGAGGACCATGTAGTCTTGAAGCAGAAAGATGAATTTATGAATAAACTTGTAGAGTTCGAAGCCTTTGCCGAATTTGAAAACTCGTTCCACTTGGAGGCAGAAGCTAAAACGGGCTCTGTCACCGTAAATACAGGAGATAAACAATTCAGCTAGGAAGTTGGTGGTCTGTATGAAAAGTTGGTTTCTTCACATTATCGTTAACGCTATTGCTATTATCGCAGTAGGAGCGCTGCTTGACGGCGTGCAGATTTCGGGGATCGGAGGTGCACTGCTGGCGGCTTTCATTTTGTCGATTCTGAATGCGATTGTCAGACCGATTCTCGTGGTGCTCACCCTGCCCATTACGATTCTATCGCTTGGGCTGTTTCTATTCGTGATCAACGCCATTACGCTTGGTTTGACCGATCTATTACTTGGCAGCACGTTCGAAATGGCAAGCTTCGGTATCGCCATCCTCGCCGCCATCATCATCTCCCTCATCAACCTTGTGCTCAATAGTTTGATCAAGGAGTAGGAGTTTTGGGGAGGGGTCTGTATCAGGTGAGGAGAATCGTGGGGTGGGAAACAACTCGCTTTCCATGGGCGTGTGCCGAGCTTCCTCGCTCGCTTCGCTCACTGCGGGATGCACGGACCACGGCGAGATCCTAACTAAAGTAAACAAGGATGTTCGAACTAAAACCGCCATGTCCTATGGCAACGTCGAACGACCCAACGTCCTGTTGGGCCGCGGAAAGCGAAGTGTTTTCCAGCCAGCTGCTCTCTGCATTATGAAAACAGAACAAACCATCCTAAGGTCGAGTAAGCTGATGCTTATTCGACCTTTTTCGTGTTTCCGGAGGTTTTTGGATTTAGACAGAAGGCTCGGTATGGAAAATATGCTACAATAGGGGCTAGTGATTGACCAAGATCAAGGAGGCAGACGTGAATGAGTAAGGTTCGAACTGAAGATTTGCTTGAACAATTTGCTTTGGAATTAGTTGCAGGTGAGGATGGAATTCACCGTGAAATACATACAAGTGATATTTCCAGACCTGGAGTAGAGATGACAGGTTACTTTAAGTTTTATCCTAAAGAACGACTTCAACTGCTCGGCAAAACCGAAATGTCCTACTTCAATGAGTTATCAAAAGAACAGCGTGAAGAACGTGCAGCTAAATTGTGCACGGATGTGACACCAGGAATTGTCATTACGAGAGGAATGGATATTCCGGCCGAGCTGCATGAGGCGGCTCGTGAAGCGGGCGTTCCTTTAATGATCTCTCCTTATAAAACGACGCGGGTGATCAGCCGTTTGACGAACTTCTTAGAGACGAAGTTTGCCCCGTTTACAGCCATCCACGGAGTACTTGTGGATATTTACGGAATTGGTGTACTCATTACAGGGCAAAGTGGTGTTGGTAAAAGTGAAACAGCGCTTGAACTTGTGAAGAGAGGGCACCGCCTTGTAGCGGATGACAGCGTGGAAATTCGTCAGGAAGACTACGATACGCTGATCGGAAACAGCCCGCCTTTGATTGAGCACCTGCTTGAGATCCGTGGACTTGGCATCATTAATGTGATGACATTGTTCGGTGCGGGAGCAGTTCGCAGCTATAAACGGATTACGCTTGTGATCAACCTGGAGTTGTGGGATAAGAACAAGCAATACGACCGTCTCGGCCTTGAGGAAGAAACGATGAAAATCATGGATGTTGAAGTGCCACAGGCGACCATTCCAGTACGTCCGGGACGTAACTTAGCTGTCATTATCGAAGTGGCAGCCATGAACTTCCGTCTGAAGCGGATGGGTGTGAACGCGGCAGAAGAATTTTCTGAGCGCCTCACGAAAGTCATCGACCAAGATCAAGATCAGCAAGATATATAAAGGAGGGCCAGAGCCATGGCTTGTTCAACGGAAGCATTAGACCGGGTATTTTTGCAATTAGGTCCGATATCGATTTATTGGTATGGCCTGATTATTGCGACAGGAGCGTTTCTAGGGTTACTTCTTGCCACGAAAGAATCGGAACGTCTCGGTCTTAAGAAAGATTATATGATTGACATTGTCGTCTATGCGATTCCCGCTGCGATTATCGGAGCGCGTCTTTACTACGTTCTCTTCGAGTGGGATCGATATATCGGCGAAGGTCCGTGGTGGGATGTGTTTGCCGTCTGGGAAGGCGGAATCGCGATTCACGGTGCCTTGATCGCCTCTGTTTTAACAGCATACATTTACACAAGAGTCCGTAATATCTCATTCTGGCAGATTGCGGATATCGCAGCACCGAGTATCATCCTCGGTCAAGCGATCGGCCGTTGGGGGAACTTCATGAACCAGGAGGCTCATGGCGGTCCTGTTTCAGAAGCGTTTTATAATAATTTCATGCAGTATCTGCCTGGTTTCATCAACCAGCAGATGTGTATCGGTGGAACGTTATATCACCCTACGTTCTTGTATGAATCGGTATGGAACATTATAGGATTTGCACTTCTTCTAGTATTGCGTCACAAGTTTAACCCGCGCCGTGGTGATGTGTTCTTAAGCTACGTCATTTGGTACTCTGTCGGTCGTTTCTTTATTGAAGGAATGCGGACGGATAGTTTATACGTAGTCGGACAGCTTCGTACAGCCCAGTTGATTTCCGTTCTTCTTGTCATTCTGGCAGTCGGACTGATGATCTATCTTCGTAAGGCTGGATATGCGAATCGACATTACAACGGGAAAAAAGTGAAATAAAGGAGAATAGCATCATGAAAGGGATCATACTAAGAGGAGGAAAGAAAGGGCTTGAGTTAACGTGGACGCTCGGAAAGGTCATCTTTCCTGTGACCTTGATCGTGACCATTCTCCAGTACACGCCGTTTCTTCCTTTTGTGATGGAGCAGCTGGAACCGTTCATGAGTTTGATCGGATTATCCGGAGAGGCAACGGTGCCGCTTGTCATCGGTAATTTTCTCAACTTATATGCCGGAATCGGTGCGATCTTATCGTTTGAGTTTACAGTGAAAGAAGTGTTCATCCTTGCCATTATGATGTCCTTCTCTCACAACCTGATCATCGAATCGACGGTTGCGAAACGCGTGGGTGTCAGCTGGTGGATCGTCGTCGGTGTCCGTCTCGCCCTTGCTTTCATCTCTGCTTTTGTCATCAATCTGTTTTGGAAAGGTGGGAATGAGATCGCCAAGTACGGTCTCGCTCCTGCTAAAACTACCGATCCAGATGGCTGGACAGAGATTGTACTGCAAGGCTTGCAGACGGCTTTCATGGGGATCGTGCAGCTGGCCTTGATCGTGATTCCTTTGATGGTGTTCATGCAATACCTTCGTGAAAAAGGGTGGCTGGATCGATTCTCTGGATGGGTGGCTCCGGCGACGAAGTTTCTCGGGATGGAGCGGAATACGTCGATGACCCTGGTAGCAGGTCTCACCATCGGTCTAGCTTATGGTGCAGGGTTGATGATCCAGGCCGTAGAAGAGGACGGCGTATCCAAGAAGGATATGTATCTCGCCGTTCTGTTTCTCGTCTCCTGCCATGCGGTCGTCGAAGACACGCTGGTATTCATTCCGCTCGGGATCCCTGTTTGGCCGCTATTGATTATCAGACTTCTGACAGCCATCGTCTTAACGGCGTTAGTCGGATTGATTTGGAATAAGTTACAGCATAGAAAGGAAGTCGCAAATGAGCATTCGTACCATTCTCTTTGATTTAGACGGAACATTAATCGATACCAACGAATTGATCATCGCCTCGTTTCAACATACTATCCGCCAATACGGGGATCGCGAATACAAGCGGGAAGAGGTGCTTGATTTCATAGGGCCTCCTCTTAAAGAGAGCTTGGAGAAAATCAACCCTGATCGTGTAGGAGATATGATAGAAACGTACCGCACGCATAACGTCGAGCACCACAATGAATATGTCAAAGCGTATGACGGAGTAGTCGAGACGGTAAAAAAATTGAAAGACGCAGGCTTCAAGCTGGGCATCGTAACGACAAAAATGCGCTATACGGTGAACATGGGTCTTGAGCTTACAGACCTCGATGGACTGTTCGAAACGGTCGTCACCTTAGATGACGTCGAGCATGCGAAGCCCCATCCAGAGCCGATCGAAACAGCTTTGAAGGCGCTTGGATCAGAACCTGCTGAAACCATCATGGTCGGGGATAACACCCATGATATTGAAGCGGGACAGAACGCCGGCACGAAGACAGCGGGCGTTGCCTGGACCGTCAAAGGCCGTGAGGTGCTCGATCGACTGGAGCCTGATTATATGCTTGAACAGATGAGTGACCTTTTAGCCATTACAGGGAGCTGAAACCATGAGAAACACAGAGCGCTATCCGGTAAAGGGTGCCAACTCGCTCTGGCACATTTATAAAACAGTCCCATTTTTCAAAGTCGTAAAGAACTTCATCGTCATTCAGCTGGCACGCTATACGCCACTGCTCGGAATGAAAAATTGGTTGTATCGCACCTTCCTCAGAATGAAAGTCGGAGATCAGACGGCATTTGCCCTGATGGTGATGGTCGACATCATGTTCCCTGAACGGATCCAAGTGGGGAGAAATACGGTGATCGGCTACAATACGACCATCCTTGCCCATGAATACTTGATAAACGAGTATCGCTTGGGGGATGTTATCATTGGTGATGAAGTCATGATCGGAGCGAATACGACCATTCTCCCCGGGATTACAATCGGAGACGGTGCTGTCGTATCGGCAGGCACTCTTGTCCATAAGGACGTTCCCCCTGGTGTGTTTGCCGGTGGGAACCCGATGAGGATCATTTATACGAAAGAAGAGATGGAAAAGCGAATGAGCAAGGAGGAGAAGCTGATATGAGCATTGAACAGTCTGTCCTGCCCGCTGTGAAATCGATCAAGGACTTTGAATCCCTGCTTGAGCGCGATACAGAATATATCGTTCTTCTCGAAACACGTCTCGGGCTGCTTCGCAAATTGGTGAGAGTGGCGCACAAGGCTGACAAGAAAGTGCTGATTCACATCGATCTTGTGCAGGGCTTGAAAGCCGATGATTATGGCATGGAGTATATTGCCCAGGAAGTGAAGCCGGACGGGATCATCTCGACAAGAGCGCATATTATTAAACTGGCGAAAAAACAAAAAATGCTGTCGATACAGCGGCTATTCCTCATTGATAGTCAAGCTGTCGAGCATAATCTGAACATCATTAAGAAGACGCAGCCCGATTATGTGGAAGTTTTACCAGGACTATTGCCGGGTATGATAAGAGAGATAAAGGATCAAGTGGGTGTCCCTGTTATTGCAGGCGGTCTCATTAGGAAACCTGAAGAAGTCTCTCAGGCATTCGAGTCCGGAGCTTCTGCTATTACGACTTCACGCTCTGAACTATGGTCATTTTAAGCCGGTGGTACATAACGGTTAACGTGAAGCGGGCAGAAGCCACACAGTAGACCACTGTGTGGTTTTTTACTGCGCAGATCCGTACAGGAAAGGGGTCCCTTTTTACATGAGTGAATTCATGGGGGAACTGATAGGTACAATGATTCTCATCATACTCGGTGGAGGTGTCATCGCCGGGGCGAATTTGAAAGCTACGAAAGCTGAAGGGAACTGGGTGCTCATTACGTTAGCCTGGGGACTTGCGGTGGCCATGGGTGTGTATGCGGTCGGAAATGTAAGCGGTGCCCATATTAACCCTGCTGTAACACTCGGCTTTGCCGCAATCGGAGATTTCCCGTGGGCGAAGGTACCGCTCTACATTACAGCGCAGATGATCGGCGCCTTTGTCGGAGCGACGATTGTGTACTTTCATTACCTGCCGCATTGGAAGGATACAGAAGACCAGCTTGCCATCAAGTCGATCTTCTGTACAGACCCTGCCATCCGAAGTCCGATCTCCAACCTAGTGAGTGAGATGATCGGGACGTTCGTACTGGTCATGGGGCTCTTGTTTATCGGGGCCAATGAATTTACAGACGGATTGAACCCGTTCATCGTTGGTTTGTTGATCGTGGCCATCGGGATGTCTCTCGGTTCTACGACTGGTTATGCCATCAACCCGGCTAGGGACTTGGGTCCGCGAATCGCACACGCGGTGCTCCCGATTCCAGGTAAGGGGGGATCAGACTGGGGTTATTCATGGATTCCGGTGCTGGGTCCTGCTCTTGGCGGTATTTACGGCGGTCTGTTTTATCAGGCGGTCTTTCAAGCGAGTCCGAATGTATGGTTCTGGATTGCGACGATTGTTGTCATCGCAATCTTACTAGCATCGATGAGAAAAGAGTTAAGAAAGGCAAGTCTATCACCTAAATCTTCATGAGGGAGTGGAAATAATGGAGAAATACATTTTATCAATTGATCAGGGGACGACAAGCTCAAGGGCGATTTTATTCAATCATGACGGTGAAATCGTGGAAACCGGACAGAAAGAATTCGAACAGCACTTCCCTAAACCGGGCTGGGTCGAGCATGATGCCAATGAGATTTGGACGTCTGTTTTGTCGTGTATTGCCGACGTGCTGAGAAAAGCAGATGTAGAAGCACGCCAGGTCGAAGGAATAGGAATTACGAACCAGCGCGAAACGACGGTCGTCTGGGATCGAAATACAGGAAAGCCGATTTATAAAGCGATTGTGTGGCAGTCCCGCCAGACTCAGGAAATTTGTGATGAATTGAAGGAGCAGGGACATGAGGACTTGTTCCGAAATAAAACAGGGCTGCTGCTCGATCCTTATTTCGCCGGAACCAAAGTGAAGTGGATTTTAGATAACGTGGATGGTGCCCGTGAGAAAGCGGAAAATGGCGACCTGATGTTCGGGACCATCGACACGTGGCTGATCTATAAGCTTTCAGGTAAAGCTGAGCATGTCACAGATTACTCCAATGCATCCCGGACTCTTATGTACAACATCTTCGATTTGAAATGGGATGACGAGTTGCTGGATATTTTAGGGGTACCGAAGAGCATGCTGCCTGAGGTTAAGCCTTCGTCTGAAGTATATGCTCATACAGTGGATTATCACTTCTTCGGACAGGAAGTTCCGATTGCCGGTATTGCCGGAGACCAGCAGGCTGCTTTATTCGGTCAGGCCTGCTTTGAAAAAGGGATGGCGAAGAATACGTATGGAACCGGTGGCTTTATGTTGATGAACACAGGTGAAGAAGCCGTGAAGTCAGATAACGGTCTGCTGACGACAATCGCCTGGGGAATCGACGGCAAAGTCCACTACGCACTGGAAGGAAGCATCTTTGTTTCAGGATCCGCTATCCAATGGCTGAGAGATGGCCTCGAAATGATCAAGAGTGCGCCGGAAAGTGAAGAGATTGCCGGTGAAGTCAGCTCTACGGACGGCGTCTACGTCGTACCAGCCTTCGTCGGATTAGGCACTCCTTACTGGGACAGTGAAGCGCGTGGTGCTGTTTTTGGATTAACACGTGGTACGAAAAAAGCACATTTCGTACGTGCGACGCTGGAATCACTCGCTTATCAGACGAAGGATGTTGTCAATTCCATGGTTGAAGACTCAGGTATCGAATTGAAAACGTTACGAGTTGATGGTGGAGCAGTCAAAAATAATCTCCTTATGCAATTCCAAAGTGACCTGCTGGATGTCACAGTTGAACGACCAGAGATTAACGAAACGACA
The DNA here is from genome assembly GCF_020171725.1 of Halobacillus litoralis. Taxonomy (GTDB): domain Bacteria; phylum Bacillota; class Bacilli; order Bacillales; family Halobacillaceae; genus Halobacillus; species Halobacillus litoralis_F. The sequence goes on from NZ_JAIVAJ010000006.1 coordinate 327,451, forward strand.
GCACTCGGTGCCGCTTACCTGGCTGGGATTGCCGTCGGGTTCTGGAAGGACCGTGAAGCGATCGGCAGCCAGTGGAAGCTTGAGAGAGAATTTGATCCTCATATGAACGAAAATAAGAGCGAAGATCTGTATAAAGGCTGGCAGAAAGCAGTTGAAGCTACAAGAGTATTTAAGAAATCCTAACCTTTTGACATCTGCCTCAATACTGATATAATAAAGGTAAGTTAATATTTGGTCGGAGATGAGGAGAGACTGCGTACCTTTATGCATATAGGCATGAAGTGTATCGTGGTCTCTTTTTTTATCTCTTTAGGCAGGAAGAATCAAAACTAAAAACATTCAGGCACATACTTCCTTGGAAGAATGGGAATAAACCTATTAGGCGAATGGATTCTAATGAAGGAGAGATATAATGATGAATAAGTTCTCTAGCTATGATCGCAAAGCACATTTTGAAAAGTTAACACAGGAAGAGTGGGATGTCCTCGTCGTTGGAGGAGGCATCACAGGCTCTGGTATTGCACTGGACGCTGCCAGCCGCGGTATGAAAACAGCCGTCGTCGAAATGCAGGACTATGCAGCAGGAACATCGAGCCGTTCTACGAAGCTCGTGCACGGTGGTTTGAGATACTTGAAGCAGTTTGAAGTGAAGATGGTTGCAGAAGTCGGGAAAGAACGTGAAATCGTATATGAAAATGGCCCTCACGTAACGACTCCGGAATGGATGATGCTTCCGTTCCACGAGGGTGGTAACTTCGGACCGCTTTCTACAAATGTCGGACTTCGCGTCTATGACTATCTTGCCGGTGTTAAAAAATCAGAACGACGTACAATGTTCTCTCCAGAAGAAGCGATTGAACGTGAACCACTTGTGAAGAGAGAAGGATTGAAAGGGGCAGGCTTCTATGTAGAATACAAAACAGATGATGCCCGCCTGACTCTTGACGTCATGAAAAAAGCTGTCGATTATGGTGCCCTTTCTACAAACTACGCAAAAGTTGTAGACTTCATCTATAATGAGCAAGGGAAAATCACTGGTGCGAAGGTGGAAGATACAGAGTCCGGTGAACAGTACCACGTGAAAGCGAAGAAAATCATCAACGCTGGTGGTCCATGGGTGGACGACCTACGCGAAATTGATGGCTCGAAAAAAGGTAAAACGCTGCAGCTGACAAAAGGGGTACACCTGGTCTTTGACCAAAGTACGTTCCCGCTTAAGCAGGCGATTTATTTTGACAGCCCGGACGGTCGCATGATCTTTGCGATTCCACGTGATGGAAAGACGTATGTTGGAACAACTGATACGACGTACGAAGAGGAAATCGCTCATCCGACTATGACAGAGGCAGACCGTGATTATATCTTAAACGCCATTCACACGATGTTCCCAACTGTCGAAGTAACAGCAACGGACGTCGAGTCGAGCTGGGCTGGGGTAAGACCGCTGATTCACGAAGACGGAAAAGACCCATCTGAAATTTCCCGTAAAGACGAAATCTTCGTTTCCGATTCTGGATTGATTTCCATGGCCGGTGGTAAATTGACAGGTTACCGTAAGATGTCCCAACAGGCTGTGAACCTAGTTCGTGATCAAATCGCTGAAGAGTACGGCATCCGTTACTCCGATTCCGAAACGAAAAAGCTTCCTATCTCAGGTGGTGAAGTCGGCGGATCGAAAGGGTTCAAGAAATTCCGACTTGAGCGCATTCAAATGGGTACAGCACTTGGACTGGACGAAGAAAAAGCTTCCCAACTCGTACAGCTTTACGGATCCAATGTAGATAAAGTGTTCGATATCTACAAGAACCGTCAAGACGATGCCAAAGAAGCTGGTGTAGATCCGGTTGTATTCGCGCAGCTTGTGTACGGAATGGAGCACGAATTGACGTACAAGCCGGTTGACTTCTTTATCCGTCGTACCGCTGCGTTGTTCTTCAACATTCAGTATGTAAGAGATCACAAAGAATCGGTGATTGATTACATGGCGAAAGAACTGAACTACAGCGATGAACAGAAGAAAGCATATACGGAAGAGCTCGAGCAGCTTATGGAAGAAGCCGTGAAACCAATCGAATACGCATAAATTGAAAAAAGTTCCGATCATCGATGTGGATGGTCGGAACTTTTTTTATTGAACGATTTAGAGGGAAAATGAAACATAATGAAGAGAGTATACGTATAGAAGGAAGGAGGTGGAAAACCATGCAGAACGTACAATATATGATTCAGTCTGACGGGAAGAAGCAGATGATCACCGGAGGCGCGTTGATGGCGGTATCTGCTTTATTCCTTGCCGGGCTTTTGTTCAATTTTACATTAGGGACATTTTTTAATGTTATTTTTGTCGTACCTTTTACCATCAGCGGCTTGGTCTTAATCGTGACCGGCTACAGTGACTGGTTGAAATCGCAGAAAGCCTTGACGCTTTCAAGAGATATGTCGACAGAAACGGTTGCCGCTCTTCCGCCGAGAATGTACTTAGGAGTGAAATGGAAGGACCGTCAGCAGGTGAACTTATATGATTTATCCGGAAAAGCTCATTATTACGGGACTGAGCAGTTCAACGTGAACTATAAGGGACTCGCTTTTCTAAGCCAGTTTACATCGGACGGTGTGATCCGACCTGCTCAGTACACCGTCCATGGAGAGGACGGTCAGCCACTTTACGAAGTTGAGAAAAAAGGCGGCTTTACAACGAAGAGCTATGTGAAAAACGGTGATGGAAAGTACGTCGCCTATACGGTGCGTACAAAGAACAAAACGACGGGGCAGCAGATTTTCCACTATGTTGAGCGTAGTGAAGAACGCTGGACGGCTGAGGGAGACTATTATATCGGCCATTACACGGTGAAAGATGCGAGTGGTAAGGTGTGGGCTGTCATCAAGCGTGGAGCGATCATGAAAGACGCACCTGAAGAATTCCAGAAAATGTCGACAGGATATGCTGTGGAGTGGGTTGAAAAAGAAGACGTACCGGTTTCTCTGATCACTTTCCTGTTTATTGTTCAATCTCACGACAATACGTAATAGAAAGATGTCGAATCTTGATGTAGAATAGTAGTTAGAATTTTCTAACGTAATTTCAGCGCGGCCTTTTTATAAGAGCCGCTTTTTTCATATTCATAACCCTTGTTTTAAGGCGCCGGGAGAGGGAAGTATAACTGAAGAAACGATTTGACGAGGTTTCTTTATTTTGTTAGCATATTAGCAAGCTAAAGGATTTGTGGGAGGTTGTACGGATGGCAAAACGGTTAATGTTCGAAAAACCACTGGGAATGCGGGATACGCTTCCTTTTTTCTATAATCAAAAACAAAAAGCTGGAAAGCGATTGTCGGACTCGATCCTTTCCTATGGGTATTCCTTTATGGACACCCCGTTGATGGAATATCACGAAACGGTCGGGAAGGTGAGTGCCACACTTGATCAGCAACTGTTCAAATTGTTGGATCAGCAGGGACACACCCTCGTCCTTCGCCCGGATATGACGGCACCGATTGCACGTGTGGCGGCATCGCAATTGAAGAGTTCGGAGTTCCCGCTCCGCCTCGCTTACGGTGGACCGGTCTTCCGTGCCCAGCAGGCAGAAGGCGGCAAACCTGCCCAGTTTGAACAAGTCGGGACCGAATTGATTGGAGACCATTCTTCTTATGGAGACGCTGAGGTCATCGCACTTCTTGTCGAATCATTGAAGTCAGCAGGTCTTGATGAATTCGTCATTACCATCGGTCATATCGGTTTTGTAAAAGCGTTCTTCCGTGACGTATTAGGGGAAGATACGGAAACGACCGAGCGCCTGCTGCAGTACTTATATCGTAAAAATTATGTTGGATACCGTGAAGCTGTGAAGGTGCTCACGGTTGGAGAAGACAAGAAGTCAGCTCTTCTTCAGCTGCTCACGCTGCGCGGGGGAGAAGAAATCTTTGAATCCAGCCGTTCGCTTGCGCGCAATCAGACGTGTATGCAGGCTGTGAATGAACTGAAGCAGTTATTCAGGTTATTGAAAGACTATGAGGTTGAAGGCTTTGTACAGTTTGACTTGAATCTGATCAGCCACATGGATTATTACACAGGCATCCTGTTTGAAGGGTACGCCCCGAATCTAGGAGCGCTGCTCTGCAACGGCGGTCGTTATGATGCACTCCTTCCTTCTTTCCAACTGAATGCCTCTGCGACAGGGTTTGCGATTCACTTAGAACGCCTTGTCGAAGCATTGAATGAACAGGCGGATGAGGACAAGCGTATCGGAATCATCGTCGATAACGATTCGTATGCAAAAGGGATTAAGAAGGCGAAGGAGCGGCGTGAAGAGGGACATTCCGTTCTTCTGCAGCACCGTGATCAAATTCCAGATGTCGAAGCTTTTCGATCACAGTTATCGGAAACCATTGATTTAACGGTCGAAGGAGGTGCGGGCGATGAGTAACCCACTAACGATTGCCATGCCGAAGGGACGTATCTATGAAGAAGCGGCAGAATTGATGAAAAAAGCAGGCTATGATCTGGGAGCGGACTTGGACGAGTCCAGAAAGTTGATCCTCGATTTTCCGGAGCAGAACATCCGCGTCATGATGGCGAAACCGATGGACGTTGTGACCTATGTCGAATACGGAGCGGCTGATATCGGCATCGCGGGGAAAGATGTACTTCTTGAGCAGGATCGTGACGTTTATGAAGTGCTCGATCTCAAGATCAGTCCTTGCTATGTAGCGGTTGCCGGGCTGCCGGACCAACCCCTCAGTCGGATTGCACCGAAGATCGCTACGAAGTACCCGAAAGTAGCGTCTGATTATTTCAGAGAACAGGGCGAACAAATTGAAATCATTCCCCTGAACGGCTCTATTGAACTGGCGCCGATCATCGGCCTCGCCGACCGGATTGTCGATATCGTGTCCTCAGGCCGCACGTTAAAAGAGAATGGACTTGTCGAATATGAAAAAATCACGGATATCACGTCGAGGTTAATCATCAATCCTGTCAGCTATCGTCTGAAAAACGTAGAAATTGAGGAAATGGTTTCGAAGCTCAGTGATGTGATGGAGGAGGTCAACGCATGAAAATCATACAAAAATCAGACCGCCCCTCCTTAAGAAGAAGTGTCGATCAGGGGACGGAAGAACAGCGTAAGGCGGTCCAGTCCATCATTGAAGATGTGAAGCAGCAGGGGGACGAAGCGGTGTTTCGTTACACGGAGCGGTTCGATGACGTTTCCCTTTCCAGCCTTCGCGTCACAAAAGAAGAATTCGATGCTGCCTATGATCGGATGGAGGGAGAGTTCGTCACGATTTTGGAAGAGGCGTCAGCGAATATTCGTTCATTTCACGAAAAGCAGCTCTCAACTTCCTGGTTTGATACATCGCCGGACGGAACCATCCTCGGGCAGAAAATCACACCCCTTGATGCTGTCGGGGTTTATGTACCAGGCGGGACAGCCGCTTATCCGTCTTCTGTTTTCATGAACATCATTCCGGCTCAAGTGGCCGGGGTCGACCGGATTGTGATGGCGACACCTCCAGGGAAAGATGGAAGCGTACCGGATGGCGTACTCGTTGCAGCCCGCATTCTTGGCGTTTCGGATGTTTACAAAATCGGAGGAGCCCAGGCTGTAGCGGCACTGGCCTATGGGACGGAAAGCATCCAACCCGTCGACAAAATTACCGGTCCCGGGAATGTGTTCGTAGCTTTAGCGAAGCGAGAAGTGTTCGGAGATGTGGATATTGATATGATTGCAGGGCCGAGCGAAATCGCGGTCTTAGCAGACGAAACAGCCAGAGCGAAAGAAGTAGCAGGAGACCTGTTGTCTCAGGCTGAACACGATGCCCGTTCTTCGAGCGTCCTCATTACGACGAGTGAACAGCTCGCCAAGCAAGTGCAGGAGGAAGTGGAAGTGCAGCTTCAGACACTGCCTAGGGAAGATATTGCTCGTAAAAGTGTGGAAGACTACGGAATGATCCTCATGTGTGACACATGGGAAGAAGCACTCGACACGGTCAATGAAATCGCCCCGGAGCACTTGGAGGTCATCAGTGAAGACCCGTTCCAAAGCCTCGCGAAAATCAAGCACGCGGGTGCTATTTTCTTAGGACCATACAGCAGTGAGCCGGTTGGGGACTACTTCGCAGGACCGAACCACGTCCTGCCGACGAATGGTACAGCCCGCTTTTCAAGCCCGTTGAACGTAGACGATTTCGTCAAAAAATCGAGTGTGATTTCGTACAGTCAGCAGGCATTGAAAGAGCATTCAGATAAGATTGCCCGTTTTGCCAGGTTAGAAGGACTAGAAGGACATGCAAGAGCGATTGAATCACGCAAGGAGAGATGGACATGACAAAAGAGCGAAAAGCACAATTAACACGAAAAACGCGCGAGACGGACATTGAGTTGGCGTTCTCTGTAGATGGACAGGGGAACGCTGACTTGGACGTCCAGACGCCGTTTCTCAGCCATATGCTAGAACTGTTCACGAAGCACGGCTTGTTCGATTTGACGCTGAAAGGCCATGGGGATGTCGAGGTGGATGACCACCATTTGACGGAGGATATCGGCATTGTGCTTGGACAGGCTTTCCGTGAAGCGATCGGCGACAAATATGGAATGGAGCGCTATGGTTCCATGACGCTTCCGATGGACGAAACGCTCGTAACCGTAGCGGTCGATTTGAGCGATCGTCCGCATTTGGAATGGCGTGCGGAACTCCCGAAGGACCGCGTCGGTACGTTTGACACGGAGAATGTTCACGAATTCTTCTGGAAGTTTGCACTCGAAGCAAGAATGAATTTACATATCGTTCTGCATCATGGTCACAACACACACCACATTATCGAAGCGATGTTCAAAGCGCTTGCCCGGGCCCTTGATGAAGCGACTCAAATCGACCCCCGCGTAAAAGGGGTGCCGAGCACGAAAGGAAGTTTGTAAATGATCGGTATCATTGATTACGGCATGGGAAACTTATTCAGCGTCTCGAAAGCACTCGAACGATTGGACGTGCCTTACAAGCTGGGCGACCGTCCGGCTGATTTGGAAGGGTGCGACGGATATATCCTTCCGGGTGTCGGCGCTTTTCCGGATGCTATGAAGGCGCTGAAGGAACACGGGTTCATCGAGTTCATCCAGTCCAAAACAGCAGCAGGCGTTCCGCTTTACGGCATCTGTCTCGGCATGCAGCTTTTGTTCGAATCCTCTGAAGAGGGCGGCGAAACGAAAGGACTCGGATTATTTCCTGGGAAAATCGTACGCTTTCCTGGTGTAAATGAAGAAGGGAAGTCCTACAAAGTTCCGCATATGGGCTGGAACCAGCTGGACGTCCATCAACCGGATCAGCCTTTGTTGAAAGGCGTCGGCAATGAGTATGTCTACTTCGTCCACTCTTTTGTCGCTCAAACGGACGATTCATCGGTTTTATATGCGACGGCTGACTACCATTTGGATGTACCGGCGATTGTCGGACAAGGAAACGTCGTGGCGAGTCAGTTCCACCCAGAGAAAAGCGGGCAGCCAGGCATGAAGCTGCTTGAGAATTTCTGCAAAGTAATGGTTAAACAGTGAGGAGTCTATAAATTATGGCATTTACTATCTACCCAGCGATTGATATGAGAGGCGGAAAGTGCGTCCGCCTTGAGCAAGGAGATTTCAATAAAGAAACGGTGTACGGAGAGAATCCTTTTGAAGTAGCTAAAGAATTCGCAGAGGCAGGGGCTTCCTGGATTCATATGGTGGACCTGGACGGAGCAAAAGAAGGTTCCAAGCAGAATGCGGAGCACGTGCTGCGCGTAGCGGAAGAACTGGACTGCCGCGTTCAAATTGGCGGCGGGATACGGAAAGAAGAGGACGTCCGCTATTACTTAGACCGCGGCGTTGACCGGGTGATTATCGGTTCGTTGGCAGCCCGTGATCCCGAGCGGACGAAAGACCTGTTGAAACAGTTCGGTGGAAGAATCGCCATCGGCTTAGATGCAAGAGACGGGTTCGTGTCGACAGAGGGATGGTTGGAAGCGTCTGAAATTAAAGCGGTTGACCTTGGCCGCGAATTGGCAGAAGCCGGCGCCCAAACGTTCATTTACACCGATATTGCTAAGGACGGGATGCTGGAAGGACCGAATGTTAAAGAAATCGTTCGCCTTGCAGAAGAAACGAAGGTGGACGTCATCGCTTCTGGTGGAATTAAGGGGCTTGAGGACTTACAGGAGCTGAAGCAGTATCAGACGGAGCATGTTATCGGTTCTATCGTTGGTAAAGCTCTTTATGCCAACCGATTCACGCTGAAAGAAGCGCTCGAAGTGGAGGAATCGTAATGCTGTCAAAACGAATCATTCCGTGTCTGGATGTAAAAGATGGCCGCGTTGTGAAGGGAATTCAGTTCGTTGAAATCAGAGACGCCGGGGACCCTGTAGAGCTTGCGAAAGTGTACGATGAACAAGGGGCTGATGAGCTTGTGTTCTTAGACATTTCAGCAACGCATGAAGGGAACAAAACGATGATTGACGTCGTTCGCCAGGTAGCCTCCGAGCTTGCGATTCCTTTTACTGTCGGCGGGGGAATCCGTACACTTGAAGATATGAAGGAGACGCTCAGGAACGGTGCGGACAAAGTATCACTCAATTCTGCTGCTGTCAATCGACCGGAGCTCATCACAGAAGGAGCGGACTACTTCGGGAGTCAGTGTATCGTCGTTGCGATTGACGCGCGGTATGATGAAGACCGTGGAACGTGGGTCGTGTACACACACGGTGGCCGTAAGCCGACGGAATGGACGGTGACCGACTGGGCTGCAGAAGCGGTTCGGCTTGGAGCGGGGGAGATTCTGCTCACATCGATGAATCAAGACGGAGAGAAAACAGGGTTCGACCTCCCACTCTTGAAGGCCGTCCAGGAAGTTGTAACCGTCCCGGTGATTGCTTCTGGCGGCGCCGGATCCAGCGAGCACTTCTATGACGTGTTTACCGAAGTGGATGCAGATGCTGCGCTTGCCGCTTCCATTTTTCACTACAAAGAAACATCTGTTGAACGCGTGAAGCGTGATTTGAAGGAGAAGGGAGTCGTCGTGCGATGAAGATAGATGAAATCAAATTCGATGAGCAGGGACTTGTTCCGGCCATCGTACAGGATGCACAATCGAAAGCGGTTCTGACGCTTGCTTATATGAATGAAGAGTCCTTGAAAAAGACATTGGAATTAAGAGAGACGGTATTCTACAGCCGCTCAAGGCAGGAGTTGTGGCATAAAGGGGCAACATCCGGAAATCATCAGAAGGTGACGGATATCCGCTATGACTGCGACCAGGATGCGCTGCTCGTTCAAGTGCTTCCCGAGGGACCTGCCTGCCATAAAGGAGACTACAGCTGTTTCTCGGATTCGCTGGTTGAAGGTACGTCCGAAGTGAAAGATCATCGTTATGCGATTCTTGATCAGCTTCAGGAAGTTCTCGCTGAGCGGAAGGCTACCCAGCCGGAGGATTCCTATACGGCTCAACTGTTCCAGGAAGGCGTCGACCGCATTGCGAAGAAGATCGGAGAAGAAGCTGGAGAAGTCATCATAGCTGCAAAAAATGATGATCCGGAGGAAATGGCGCTCGAGTCGGCGGATCTACTATTCCACTTACTCATGCTTCTGACGGATCGTCAAGTTCCGCTTGATGATGTGCTGTCCGTACTGGAAAAAAGGCACTCATAAGGAAATGGAGCATCCTTGGTGATGCTCTTTTTCTTGGTCTAAAGGAAGCAGGGGAATGCTGTACAATGTATGTATGATGAGACGAATGATATAATTTTTCCTATTTGTAAAGGAGAATTTATGTTATACTCCTTTATTAGTGAGATTTGTAACGGAAATAGGGGGACAGTCATGACTACATCATTAGACAGCCCGAAACAATCGAACATCATACCCTTCGTGCCGACAGGACATTTTTATTTCACACGTGGCATTCAAGCCTTTAAAAAACGCAGGTTCGATGCTGCGGTCAAATGGTTGAAGAAAGCGGTGGAGATCGACCCGGAAGAACCACTGTATGCCTGCCAGTTATCTGTCATTTATACAGAACTCGGGTCCTACCATGCGGCCAATCAGGTGTTGATGGATGTGTTAGCGAAGTTCGGTGATGAGTATGTCGACTGCTATTATTTAATGGCAAACAACTACGCTCATTTAGGTTTGTTAAACGATGCAAAAAAATACGCGGATGTTTATTTAAGTCATCAACAAGACGGTGAATTCAAAGAAGCGGCTGAACAGCTGATCAGCATGCTGGATTCTCTTGATGAGGACGAAGGTGAAGATGAGTGGGCCTTTGACGATGAAGACGATTTGCTCATCTATCAGGAAACCTCTTTCTATCATTTAGAGCATGAAGAATGGGAAGAAGCCATTGCCGTCCTGAGGGAAATGATGGAGCTTTTCCCAGAGTTCACGCTAGCGAAGCATAAGTATGCCTACGCGATGTTTATGTACGGAAATGAAAAAGAGGCGATTGAAATCGAGCGCACGCGTCTTGAGGAAGAGCCTTCAAATATCCATTGCCATGTAAACTTGGCAACCTTTTATTTAGAACAGGGAAAAGAGGAAGAGGCTGCTCCGCATATCGATCGCCTTCGTAATGTATTTCCTATGCACGAACAGCAAAAGCTATCGGTAGCTGAAACACTAGCTCGGGCCGGACATTATACCGAAGCAGTGGAACGGTTCCGACTGTTAAAAGGGAAGCAGGTCATGCAGCGACGCGTATACTATAAGTGGTACAGCATCGCTTCTTACCATACGGGAAACCCTTCAAAAGCCTTGAATTTGTGGGAACAAGGGTGCCAGAACTTTCCTAAGCTGAGTCATGAAGGTGGACCTTGGAACAGCCACTAATGGCTTTCAAGCACATTGATGGACGTGATTTAAATGATTTACTATGATATGAACATGAGAACAGTCACTGTACTGTACCACAAGGAGTGATAAACCATGACGGAAGATCGCATTTATGACGTAATCATTGCGGGTGCAGGTCCTGCAGGTATGACAGCTGCTGTTTATACGTCTCGTGCCAATCTTGATACGCTGATGTTGGAACGTGGAGTTCCGGGCGGTCAAATGGCCAACACGGAAGACGTAGAGAACTACCCAGGGTATGAAAGTATCCTTGGACCTGACCTTTCTAATAAAATGTTCGAACACGCAAAGAAATTCGGTGCTGAATACGCATACGGTGACATCAAAGAAGTCATCGATGGAAAAGAATATAAAACAGTCCGTGCCGGAAACAAAGAATACAAGGCACGTGCTGTCATCGTAACAACAGGTGCTCAATACAAGGAATTAGGCGTTCCTGGTGAAAAAGAATTAGGTGGCCGCGGTGTATCCTACTGTGCGGTATGTGACGGTGCCTTCTTCCGTGATAAAGAGCTTGTCGTCGTAGGTGGCGGTGACTCTGCTGTTGAGGAAGGTGTCTACTTGACGCGCTTCGCAAGCAAAGTGACCATCGTTCACCGTCGTGATGAGCTGCGCGCTCAGAAAATCCTGCAAGATCGTGCCTTTGACAATGATAAAATCGAATTCATTTGGGATACGGTCGTTAAATCCATCAACGATAAAGATGGTAAAGTAGGGAGCGTAACGCTTCACAACAATAAGACGGATGAAGAGTACGACTTCGATACGAACGGTGCGTTTATCTATATTGGTATGATTCCATTAAGTAAACCATTCGAAAGCCTTGGCATCACAAACGAGCAAGGCTATATCGAAACAGATGAAAGCATGGAAACGAGCGTACCAGGCGTCTTTGCCGCAGGTGACATTCGGGAGAAAGAGTTACGTCAAATCGTAACGGCAACAGGTGATGGTAGTATCGCTGCTCAATCTGCTCAGCACTATATCGAGAATCTATTGGAAGAATTAAAAGCGGTCGAAAAGTAATTCCTTTTTAACGCTGTTGTAACACGCGTGCAACATTTATTCGTTACAATGGAACTGATTAATTGACCCCCTTTTAATAGATAGATCTCTATTGAGCACAGGTGCCATCACCTGTGCTTTTTTTTGGGGTTTTATGCTGTTTGAAAGAAGAAATTCAAGCCCATCTCCATACTATTTATCAAAGCATTCGGATGGCAGAAACCTGTATAAGAATTGAATCATATTATTGTAGCAGTTTGCATATTCATTGTATAATGGGATGAAGTGTCCTCTATACAACAAATGAGGTGACAATCAGTGCAACGTGTAGCGAATTGTATTTTAAGAGTTGATGATAAAGTACTATTATTGAAAAAGCCGAGACGTGGCTGGTATGTAGCTCCAGGTGGAAAAATGGAGGCAGGCGAAAACGTCAAAGACTCGGTAGTCCGTGAATTTTGTGAGGAAACGGGACTCAGCATTGAGAACCCGGAACTTAGAGGCTCCTTCACATTTATTATGCGGGAAGAAGAAAAAACGGTACAAGAGTGGATGATGTTCACTTTTTACTCCACAAGCTTTTCCGGAACGTTACTAGAGGAAAGTGAAGAAGGTGAACTGGAGTGGGTTCCGGTTGATGAAGTACTAGATAAACCAATGGCAGAGGGAGATCGATTTATCTTCGACCATCTGCTGAATACTGAGGGCCAGTTGTATGGAACATTTGTCTATACGACAGATTTCAAACTGATCGACCAGGACTTGAATCCATCCAATTGATCTGAAAAACGGGGAGCGATCCAGATGTCTGAAGCGAAAGCAAACACACAGTTAGTCATTATTACTGGAATGAGCGGTGCAGGGAAAACGACAGCCGTACAGAGTTTTGAAGACATGGGGTTCTTCTGTGTCGATAACCTTCCCCCTGCACTTTTACCGAAATTCTTGGAGTTGATGAGAGACTCTCGCAACAATATCGAAAATGTTGCCTTAGTGATGGACTTACGTGGTCGTGAATTCTTTGATTCATTATTCGATTCTCTGGATCGTCTAGGGAAAGAAGATTGGGTGCAGGAGCACATTCTTTTCCTTGATGCAGAAGATCAAGCACTCGTTTCAAGATATAAAGAAACGCGTCGTTCCCACCCACTCGCGAAAGATGGGCTGCCGCTTGAGGGCATCCGTAAAGAGCGCAGAATGTTGGACGAGCTGCGTGGACGCGCCCAGACGATTTTCAATACGACGACGTTGAAACCGAAAGAGCTTCGGGAACAAATCATTGAACGATACCGAGAGCAGGAACAGCAAGTCTTTTCGATCCAGGTCGTATCCTTCGGCTTCAAGTACGGCGTTCCGATTGATGCAGACTTGATGTTCGACGTGCGCTTTTTACCGAACCCGCACTATGTGGAACACATGCGTCCGTTGACAGGACTGAATACAGAAGTATCCTCTTACGTATTCAAATGGACGGACACGCAGAAGTTTCTTGAGAAACTGAAGGACCTGCTTGAATTCATGCTTCCTCAGTATAAGAGGGAAGGGAAGAGCCAGTTGGTCATCGGAATTGGTTGTACCGGTGGACAGCACCGCTCCGTCGCGCTTTCGGAGCATTTGTCCGAACATTTCTCGAAAGATTTTTATACACATGTAACACATCGAGACATTGATAAAAGAAAGGGTTTGTAATGGATGGGGAATAAAAGAGAACCTCGTGTCGTCGTCATCGGCGGAGGAACGGGGATGCCGGTTTTACTTCGAGGCCTGAAAAATTTACCGATCCATTTATCAGCCATCGTTACAGTGGCGGACGATGGGGGCAGTTCCGGACGTCTCCGGGACGAGCTTTCCATTCCAGCACCGGGTGACATTCGAAATGTAGTCGCTGCGCTTTCCGATGCGGAGCCGATGTTACTTGAACTTTTCCAGCACCGTTTTTCACAAGGGAACGGGTTGTCCGGTCATTCGATGGGGAACCTGCTTCTAGCTGCGATGACTTCGATGACAGGTGACTTCTACCGTGGGATCAAAGAGATTTCTCACGTATTGAACGTACGTGGTTCCATCTACCCCATCGCCAACCATTCCATGAATCTTCATGCGGAAATGGAAGATGGGAGCATCGTGACTGGTGAATCACGCATTCCGATGCAAAACAAGAAGATTAAAAAGGTATTTGTCAGTCCGACACCTGTTCAACCGCTTCCTGAAGCGGTTGATGCCATTAAATCAGCAGATTTGATCGTCATTTCACCCGGAAGCTTGTACACAAGCATCCTGCCGAACATCATCATTCCTGAAATCGGACAGGCATTACGGGACACGAACGCGGCGACGACTTACATCTGCAATGTGATGACGCAGAATGGGGAGACGTCTGGTTACACTGCAGCTGACCACGTTCAGGCGCTGTTTGACCATATCGGAAACGACGTCATTCAATCGGTGGTCGTGCATAATCAGCCGATTGAGCAGAAATATAAGAAGGCTTATGCCAAAGAACAAGCAGAACCTGTCATTTACGATATCGCCCGCTTGAAATCCATGGGGGTTAAAGTAATTGAGGAGGATATCGTCGATCATAGTCAGGAGATGCTGCGACACGATACAGCGAAACTTTCACAATTGATTCATTCGATGCTTCAAAAGTGAGTGTTTAGATTAGGGGGTGTACATCTATGTCTTTCGCATCAGAAATCAAAAAAGAACTGACGAATGTAGAAGCAGATACGTGCTGCATGGAGTCAGAACTAGCTGCTCTCATCCGTATGAACGGGACCTTCTCACTATCCAACCGGGAATACATCTTGGATGTGCAGACTGAGAATGCAGCGATTGCAAGACGAATCTATATGTTGATTAAGAAACTCTATCCTTATCCAGTTGAACTTCTAGTCCGGAAGAAAATGCGACTCAAGAAGAACAATGTTTATATCGTCCGAATGACTGAACAGGCTAAGCTTGTGTTAGAGGACCTTGAAATTCTGAACGGGCCGCTGTCGATCAACCCGAATATTCCGGAGAAATACCTAAAGGAGACGTGCTGCAAGAGGGCTTATCTTCGAGGGGCGTTTCTTGCGGGGGGATCGGTCAACAATCCGGAAACTTCTTCGTATCACCTTGAAATTTATTCTTCTGATGAGGAACACAACGAAGCGTTGTGTAAGCTGATGAATGAATTCGGTCTTCACGCCCGTACGCTTGAGCGTAAAAAAGGGTATATTACGTATTTGAAGGAAGCCGACAAGATCACGGATCTGATCAGTAACATCGGAGCGCACCAGGCTCTGTTCAAGTTCGAAGATGTCCGTATTGTAAGAGATATGCGGAACTCCGTGAACCGTCTGGTCAATTGCGAAACGGCGAACTTAAACAAGACCATCGGGGCAGCCTTCAGACAAGTCGAGAACATTAAGTTCATTGATCGTACGGTCGGTTTACAGGCATTACCGGACAAGCTGAGAGAGATTGCTTCTCTTCGCCTGAAGCATCAGGACGTATCCTTGAAAGAGCTTGGGGAGTACGTATCCGGTGCAGCGATCAGTAAATCCGGCATCAATCACAGGCTGCGAAAAATTGATGAATTTGCCGATAAAGTACGCAAAGGCGAAGTTACGGAAAACAGCAGAAATTAATGTTATCTATAGCCAATTCATGCTATAATGGTATCAATTCCAGCGCTTTCTTTATTCGAAAGCGTTTTTTCTTAAATTCATTGAATGCGCTTTCTATTGAGGGTGTCAAAGGAAAGGAGAATGATAAGTGGTAGAACGTTCAGTCACCGTAGAACTGGAGACAGGATTGCAGGCGAGACCCGCTGCACAATTCGTCCAGCAAGCCAATAAGTTTACAGCTGACATTTTTATAGAAAAAGAACAGAAGAGAGTCAACGCGAAGAGCATCATGGGTCTAATGAGCCTTGCCATCGGAATGGGAGAAGAGATTACGCTCATTACAGATGGTTCCGATGAAGAAGAAGCGTTGAAGTTTCTTGTGGACTATGTAACAAATTAAACCATTATATGTGAAAAAATGAACGTACCGTTGAAACGGACATTTCTATACATGAAAAAAACCGCTGCCCAATGCAGCGGTTTTTCAACATCTTATTTATCTGAGTTCTTCTCCATAACCTTGTCGATCAGTCCGTATTCTACAGCTTCGTGTGCAGACATGAAGTTGTCACGGTCTGTGTCGCGTTCAATGACTTCGATTGGCTGGCCTGTACGCTCAGATAGGATTTGGTTCAGCTTCTCGCGCATCTTGATGATACGTTTAGCATGAATTTCGATATCTGTCGCTTGACCCTGCGTGCCTCCAAGTGGTTGGTGAATCATCACTTCACTGTTTGGAAGGGCGAAACGCTTCCCTTTCGTACCAGCGTTTAATAGGAACGCACCCATAGAAGCTGCCATACCTGTGCAGATAGTAGATACATCAGGCTTGATGAACTGCATCGTATCGAAAATGGCCATTCCTGCTGTGATGGAACCACCTGGTGAGTTAATGTACACGGAAATGTCTTTTTCCGGATCATCAGCCGCTAGGAACAACAACTGCGCTACAACAGAGTTCGCAATGTTGTCATCAATCGGGCTGCCCAGCATGATGATACGGTCTTTAAGTAGGCGGGAGTAAATGTCATATGCGCGCTCTCCGCGGTTCGTTTGTTCAATTACTGTAGGGACTAAATTCATAGTTTTTCCTCCTTATCATCATTTAATGATGGAATACATTTATCATACAATTATGGTCAGGAAAGGTCAAACAAAAACGGTCGACCTTTTCTTGCAATTTCCTTCTACCATCATTCCCTTATAGAATTGGAATAAACGTCGACTCTTTAAATTTTTCCTTGGAAACCCTCTTGCTTTTTATACCCCCAATCATTATAATGAAATATGCATGTCACTTTTGCGCCCGTAGCTCAGTTGGATAGAGCGGTAGATTCCGGTTCTACGTCTGTCGGGGGTTCGAATCCTCTCGGGCGCGCTACAACAGAGAAGAAAGGCATCCTTTTCAACAAGGATGCCTTTTTCTTTTACATGTACATATTATATTGATATAATGAATGGAGTTATTTAGATAACAGGAACGATAACAATGATTGAAACAACAACTGACGTTACTTAACATTTTACCGCGTCATTGTGTAAATTTATCCGAATTCTCATTCAATGTTGGAAATGTTTATGATATAATGTAGGAAGATGTCACGTACTTTCGTTTCTACGATAGAAAAGGGGTATATATGACAAACCTTATCCGTTACAAAATGTTGTCAACCGAACAGGTTTCAGAAGACAGACGGATCCATGTGTTCGATATGCAGGAGCAGCAGAAGCTTTCGTTCAATTACGAATCGTTGAAACGAACACCTAAGAACTATGCCGGGGAAGAATTGGCTGATTTCCTTCACAAAAGGAAACTTAAAATTGATAACGGTTTCTATGACAATAAGGGGCATGCGTCCTAAGGCATGCTCTTTTTTTGTTTATTATTTTTCAATTCGGTTAAGGTATAATATAGAGGACGAAAGGAAGAATAACTGTGAATGATCTCATTCTCTATGTAAAAAAGAACTGCCCGCTTTGTGATGAAATCACGGCACTTATTGAATTGTTTAAGTCAGACTATGAAATGAAATTCGAAGAGGTTGATATCGAAACTGATGAGAAACTTTTAGAGCGATACATGCTTGAAGTGCCCGTGCTCTATGTCAACGGCGAGGAACTGGATTATCGTTCGATTGATTATCTTTCTATAGAAAAACGCTTACATTAAAAAACGACATCTTATGACTTGCGCGGCTTATGCGACACTGTTAATATTAAAGCTGAAAAAAGATATTTTTTTGCTCCAAGCGGGACAGAATATGACTAGCTGGGACATAATCATCCCAGATGGTCGAAATTCAAATGAAGGAGCTTTATTCATGCGAGCTTTCATCGACCTACAGAAAAAGTTATTCCCTGATGTACTTGACGTTATGCAACGGCGCTACCAACTGCTTTATCATATTTCGATCATGCAGCCGGTCGGTCGTCGAGCCTTAGCGGAAAACATTGAACTGGCTGAACGGACAGTTAGGAGCGAAGTTGATTTTCTCAACAAGCAAGGTGCTGTCGAAGTGACATCAAGAGGAATGCACCTCACCTATGAGGGGCAGAACATCCTTGAACAATTAGCCGAGTTCATTAAGGAAGTTAAGGGCATCAAGGTTTTAGAACAACAATTAAAGGATACATTAAACTTAGACTATGTCGTTGTTGTTCCAGGGGATAGCGATGAGCTTCAATGGGTTAAACAAGAGATGGGACGAGCATGTGTTCAATACTTGAAAAAACAGCTGTCTCCTAATCAAGCCATTGCGATTACCGGAGGTACTACGATGGCTTCAGTCGCCGAAATGATGAGCCCGTTCAGAGATGCCGAACAATGTCTTTTCGTTCCCGCACGAGGTGGACTAGGCGAACGGGTGGAGAACCAGGCGAATACCATTTGTGCTGAAATGGCGAAGAAAGCAAATGGTGATTACAGACTGTTGTATGTCCCTGATCCTCTAAGTGAGGAATCCTACCAAACCATTATTGAAGAACCTTCCATCAAGGAAGTGCTCGATATCATCCGAAGTTCCAAGTTCGTCATCCATGGTGTCGGAGATGCTATGACGATGGCTGAACGTCGGAAAACTTCCCAGCAGCAACTGGAGATCATCCAGGACCGTGACGCGGTAGGGGAAGCTTTCGGTTACTACTTCAACAGAGCAGGTGAAGTTGTTCATAAAGTGAGAACGGTGGGACTTCAATTAGAAGATCTTAAGCACGCCGATCATGTCATTGCGGTAGCAGGTGGGAAATCTAAGGCAGAGGCTATCGCCTCCTATTTCCAACCAGGTCAAAGCAATGTATTGATCACCGATGAAGGCGCAGCAGAAGAGTTAATAAAGGGTTTTTCCCTTTAAATATATTAAGGCATTCACTCAAGGAGGAATTTTAGCATGACAGTAAGAATTGGAATTAACGGTTTCGGACGTATCGGACGTAATGTGTTCCGTGCAGCTCTGAACAATGACGAAGTAGAAGTTGTAGCGGTTAACGATCTAACAGATGCGAACATGCTTGCACACTTGCTTCAATACGACTCTGTACACGGTACACTTCCAGAAGAAGTGACAACAAACGGAGACAACTTGATCGTAGGCGGAAAAGAAATCAAAGTACTTTCTGAAAAAGATCCAGCACAGCTTGGCTGGGGCGATCTTGGCGTTGAAATCGTAGTTGAATCTACTGGTCGCTTCACTCAGCGTGACGATGCTCAGAAACACTTGGATGCAGGAGCGAAGAAAGTTGTTATCTCTGCACCAGCTAAGCAGGAAGATCTTACTGTTGTTATGGGTGTTAACGAAGACCAATACGACAAAGATTCTCACCACGTTATCTCTAACGCTTCTTGTACAACGAACTGCCTGGCGCCATACGCTAAGGTACTTAACGACAAGTTCGGTCTTAAGCGCGGTATGATGACAACTGTTCACTCTTACACGAACGACCAGCAGATCCTTGACCTTCCACACAAGGACTACCGTCGTGCGCGTGCTGCAGCTCAAAACATCATCCCAACAACAACGGGTGCTGCACAAGCAGTAGCGAAAGTTCTTCCAGAGCTTGATGGTAAGCTTTCTGGTATGGCTATGCGTGTACCAACTGCTAACGTATCCATCGTTGACCTTGTTGCAGAACTTGACCAAGACGTAACAGCTGAAGAAGTGAACGAAGTACTTCGTCAAGAAGCTGAAGGTAACCTTAAAGGTGTCCTAGGTTACAGCGACGAGCCACTTGTATCAACTGACTACAATGGCAACACGCACTCTTCTGTAATCGATGGCCTTTCTACTCTTGCACTAGAGAAGAACATGGTTAAGATCGTTTCTTGGTATGACAACGAAACTGGTTACTCTAACCGTTGTGTAGACCTTGCTGTTTATCTTAAAAACCAAGGACTGTAAGAAGACCTGAACGAAAAGAATAAGGAAAACAGGTAAAGGGGGAGGTCTCATGTCCTCCTCCTTTATCCGTGTTTCAGGCGGTCCTGTGTTTCCGTTCGTTTCTAATGTGGAAACGTACATAGGGGAGCAGGAATCCCTGACCATAATAAGGAGGTTGCAACTCATGAATAAAAAAACCATTCGTGATGTAGAAGTACAAGGGCAGACGGTCTTTTGTCGCGTAGACTTCAACGTTCCAATGAGCGGTGAAGAGGTTACAGACGACACGAGAATCAAAGCAGCTCTTCCGACAATTCAACATCTAACAGGCAACGGAGCGAAAGTCATCTTGGCGAGCCACTTAGGCCGTCCGAAAGGTGAAGTTGTTGAAGAACTTCGTTTGGACCCTGTTGCAAACCGCTTGAGTGACCTTCTTGGCCAAACCGTTACAAAAACGGATGAAGTACATGGCGCAGAAGTGGACAAAGCGATTTCTGAAATGGAAAACGGAGACGTTCTATTGATTGAGAACGTTCGCTTCCACCCTGGTGAAGAGAAGAATGACGGAGAACTTGCGAAAGCATTTGCTGAGATGGCAGATCTTTACGTGAACGATGCATTCGGTGCGGCACACCGTGCGCACGCTTCAACAGCCGGAGTAGCAGAACACATCCCTGCTGTTGCTGGATTCCTTATGGAAAAAGAAATCAACGTCCTAAGCAAAGCTTTAGATAATCCGGAGCGTCCGTTCACAGCGATTATCGGCGGAGCAAAAGTAAAAGATAAAATCGGTGTGATCGATAACTTGATCGACAAAGTAGATCACTTGATCATCGGTGGTGGACTTGCGTACACATTCGTAAAAGCGCAAGGTCATGAAATCGGTAAGTCTCTACTTGAAGAAGACAAGATCGATCTAGCGAAAGAATATATGAAGAAAGCAGACGAAAAAGGCGTTCACTTCCACATGCCTGAAGATGTAATCGTAGCCGATGACTTCTCTGACTCTGCCAACACGAAAGAAGTGGCGATCGACAGCATCCCGGCTGACTGGGAAGCGCTCGATATCGGGCCTAAAACGCGTGAGAAATACGCACAAATCATTCAAGACTCCAAGCTGGTCATCTGGAATGGTCCAATGGGCGTATTCGAACTTGAAACATTTGCAAATGGTACGAAAGCCGTCGCAAATGCACTTGCAGGCACCGAAGGTTATACTGTAATCGGTGGCGGGGATTCTGCTGCAGCCGTTGAAAAATTCGGCTATGCGGATGCCATGGATCACGTATCAACAGGTGGCGGTGCGTCACTTGAATTCATGGAAGGTAAAGAACTTCCAGGTGTAGCACTACTAAACGACAAATAATCAAGGAGAGGTGATGAACGATGCGTAAACAAGTAATTGCAGGTAACTGGAAAATGAACAAAACACACCGTGAAGCGGAAGAGTTCATTCAAGCAGCTAAAAACGAAGTACCATCATCTGACCAGGTTGAATCTGTCATTTGTGCCCCATCACTGTTTCTACAGAAGCTAGTTGAAGAAACAAAAGGGACAAGCCTGAAGATCGGTGCTCAGAACATGCACTTTGAAGAAAGCGGTGCGTTCACTGGTGAAGTGAGCCCTGTCATGCTGAAAGAGCTTGGCGTTGAGTATGTTGTTCTTGGCCACTCCGAACGTCGTGAAATCTTCAAAGAAACAGATGAAGAAGTAAACAAGAAGACACATGCTGCGTTCAAGCATGGTTTGGTTCCAATCGTTTGTGTAGGGGAGTCCCTGGAGCAGCGTGAAGCGAACGAAACGATGAATGTAGTTGAGACTCAAGTGAAAAAAGCACTTGACGGTCTAACAGACGAACAAAGCCAGCAAGTCATCATTGCTTATGAACCAATCTGGGCAATCGGTACAGGACGTACGGCTACAGCTGAACAAGCGAACGAAGTATGCTCTCACATCCGTAAAGTGGTTGCAGACTTTGTAAGTGCTGGAGTTGCAGAAGCTGTACGTATTCAATACGGTGGTTCTGTTAAGCCGGCGAACGTTGAAGAGATTGTTGGTCAATCTGATATCGACGGTGCACTTGTCGGTGGCGCGAGCCTTGAAGCCGATTCTTTCTTAAAGCTGGTGGAGGCAGGTAAGCATGAGTAATCAGAACTTAGCTGCACTCATCATTCTCGATGGATTCGCACTGCGCGATGAAGAGAAAGGAAATGCGGTAAAGCAGGCCAATACGCCGAACTTCGATCGTTACTGGAACCAATTCCCCCACTCCGAGCTTCAAGCATGTGGGGAAGCTGTAGGGCTGCCTGAGGGCCAAATGGGGAACTCAGAAGTCGGACACTTGAATATCGGTGCCGGACGCGTGGTGTATCAAAGCTTGACTCGTATCAACCTTTCCATTCGTGAAGGAGATTTCTACGAGAACGAAACACTGCTTAACGCAGTGAAAGAAGCAAAATCGAAAGATAAAGCCCTTCATGTCTTCGGCTTGTTATCTGATGGTGGTATTCACAGCCACATTGAGCACATGTTTGCTACATTGGAACTTGCTAAGAAAGAAGGCTTAGAGAAAGTATATATTCACGCCTTCCTTGATGGACGTGACGTTGGTCAACAATCAGCGAAAACGTATATCAAACAGACGCAGGATAAAGTGAAAGAACTCGGCGTCGGTCAGCTTGCTACGATTTCAGGGCGCTTCTATGCGATGGATCGTGACAACCGCTGGGAACGTGTGAAAAAAGCCTATGACGCCATTGCTCATGGTGAAGGGAAAACGTACGAAGACCCGATCCAGGCAGTAGACGACTCATACGGTGAAGAAGTATATGACGAATTCGTCGAGCCGGTCGTATTGACCGGAGAAGACGGGAAGCCAGTCGGCACAGTGAATGATGAAGATTCAGTGATCTTCTTCAACTTCCGACCTGACCGTGCGATTCAAATGTCCAAGACGTTTGCAAACGACGATTTCAATGAATTCGATCTTGGGGAAGCTCCGAAGAACCTTCACTTTGTCGGGATGACACAATACAGCGATGCGGTGAATGCCGAAATCGCATTCCCTCCAAACGACCTGAAAAATACGGTCGGTGAGGTATTGGCTGACGAAGGTATGAAGCAGCTGCGCATCGCAGAAACGGAGAAATACCCACACGTAACCTTCTTCATGAGTGGTGGACGTGAAGCGGAATTCGATGGGGAAGAGCGCATCCTGATCGATTCGCCTAAAGTATCCACTTATGATCAGAAGCCTGAGATGAGTGCTTATGAAGTGACAGACGCTCTACTCGGTGAGCTGGATGCGGACAAGCACAACGCGATCATCTTGAACTTCGCAAACCCTGATATGGTCGGACACTCAGGTATGCTTGAGCCGACAATCAAGGCGATCGAAGCTGTGGATGAGTGTCTTGGTAAAATCGTAGACAAAATCCACGAAAAAGGTGGACATGCCATCATTACAGCCGATCACGGAAACTCGGATGAGGTCATCACTGAAGATGGCGACGCGATGACAGCGCACACGACGAATCCAGTGCCTGTAATCGTGACAAAAGAAGGAATTGAACTGCGCGATGGAGGCGTTCTGGGAGATCTATCTCCTACACTGCTTCAATTGCTGGATGTTCAACAACCGGAAGAAATGACAGGAAAGTCATTAATCAAAAAATAAGGAGAGATTATTCAATGCCATATATTACTGACGTATACGCACGCGAAGTCCTTGACTCCCGTGGTAACCCAACAGTAGAAGTTGAAGTTTATACAGAATCAGGAGCATTCGGTACAGCACTTGTACCAAGTGGTGCTTCTACAGGTGAATACGAAGCCGTAGAACTTCGTGACGGTGACAAAGAACGTTACCTAGGTAAAGGGGTTCTTACAGCAGTCGATAACGTAAACGAAAAGATTGCTCCTAAGCTACTAGGAATGGACGTAACTCAGCAAGTCATCATCGACCAAATGATGAGAGAGCTTGACGGTACAGAAAACAAAGGAAACCTAGGTGCAAACGCAATCCTTGGTGTTTCCATGGCGGTTGCACACGCAGCAGCTGACGTTGTAGGTCTTCCACTTTACAAGTACCTTGGTGGATTCACGGCTACTACTCTTCCAACTCCGATGATGAACATCGTAAACGGTGGAGAGCACGCGGATAACAACGTAGACATTCAAGAATTCATGATCATGCCTGTTGGCGCGCCAACATTCAAAGAAGCACTTCGCACAGGTGCTGAAATCTTCCACGCACTTAAGAAAGTACTTGGTAACAAAGGGTACAACACTGGTGTAGGTGACGAAGGTGGATTCGCTCCAGACCTTGGTTCAAACGAGGAAGCTCTTTCTACAATCATCGAAGCCATTGAAGCAGCTGGTTACAAGCCAGGCGAAGAAGTACAGCTTGCGATGGACGTTGCCTCTTCTGAAATTTACGAAGACGGTAAGTACAACCTGAAAGGCGAAGGCGTAGTCCGCACTTCTGAAGAGATGGTTGACTGGTACGAAGAGCTTGTGAACAAGTATCCAATCGTATCCATTGAAGACGGTCTTGACGAGAACGACTGGGAAGGTACGAAGCTTCTTACAGACCGTATCGGCGACCGTGTTCAGCTTGTTGGTGACGACCTATTCGTTACAAACACTGAGAAACTAGGCCGCGCGATTGAAGAGGGCGTAGGAAACTCTATCCTGATCAAAGTGAACCAAATCGGTACGCTTACTGAAACATTCGAAGCGATCGAAATGGCGAAGCGCGCTGGTTACACAGCGGTTATCTCTCACCGTTCTGGTGAAACAGAAGATGCGACAATCGCTGACATCGCTGTAGCGACGAACGCTGGTCAAATCAAGACTGGTGCTCCTTCCCGTACAGACCGTGTTGCGAAGTACAACCAACTTCTTCGTATCGAAGATCAGTTGTTCGGTACAGCGCAATACGCTGGAAGCAAAGCATTCTACAACTTGAACAAATAATTTTCAATCTGAGCCTCTCTGATTATTCAGAGAGGCTTTTTTCTATGGTATGATGAAAGACGTAATGAAAATTGGGAGAGGTCCTAAACATGAAATCAATGATCCGACTATTACTCTTAATAGGCCTTGCCTATATATGCTTTACAGGCATCTCAATCTGGACATACGGTACAGGGGACGAAGAGCCGACGGCCGACGCTGCCATCGTTTTAGGGGCAGCACAATGGAACGGCAAGCCAAGCCCTGTATTTGAAGGTAGACTGAAACAAGGAATTGAATTATATCAGAACGATCAAGTTGACTACCTCGTGTTCACGGGTGGGGCCAGTGAGAATGCTGTTTCCTCCGAAGCGCAGGTTGGGATGAACTATGCGGTGGCGAATGGTGTTTCAAGAGACGATATCCTATTAGAAGAGAAATCCTTATTTACAAAAAGCAATGTGATTAATGCGAAAGAAGTAGCAGACAACAAAGGAATCGATTCTTACTTGCTTGTGAGTGATCAGCTTCATTTAAAGAGAGCGGTCTATCTTGCTGAAAGTCAGGGGATGGAAGTGCAGGGAGTGCCGACGAAATATTCCGCTTATCAGTCATTGGAGACCAAATTCCCGTTTTTCTTAAGGGAGTGGGGGGTTCTTATGGGACAACAGGTAAGTGATCTCATATGGCCGTTTGAGGGCTTCTGAGCATGTGTTGAATGGTAAGGATGAGGTGTTATCAATGGAATTAATCGATGCTGTAAAGAATAGACGTTCCATACACGAATTTGAACAAAAGCAAATACCGAAGCCCGACCTTCAAACTCTCTTTTCACAAGCAGCATGGGCTCCGACTCACCGAATGAAAGAACCTTGGAACCTGCGCTGTTATCAGGGTGAAGGCATTGAAGCTTATACGTCAGCTGTTCTGGCAAGTTATGAGCGTCAAGGGTTCTTCTCAAGCTATGAACAAGAAAAACGAGACAAAATGAAAACGGGGATTGAGCGGTTTCTCCAAAGTATCCCGCACCATGTTCTTGTATATATGGAACGTGAAGAAGACCTTGTGAAGTACGAAGAGGATTATGCCGCAGTCTGTGCCTTTATTCAGAACACGCAGTTGCTGGCATGGGAAAAGCAAATCGGGGTTCTATGGACGACAAGCCCGTACCTTCATGACCCTCAATTCGCATCGGATCTTCAATTAGACCCGGAAACAAAAAAGTTGGTCGCTGTTCTTCAAATGGGATACCCCAAGAGGATTCCAAAAGCGAAGGCGAGAACCCCAGTAACTGAAAAATTGACTTTTATTGAATAAAAAAAGAGCCATGAATTGCCGGAAGCAATTCATGGCTCTTTTGTATAAGAATGGTCTACTTTGCATCTGTATCACGATGCTGTTTTTCTGCGTCTTCAGGTAAAGGGTCGACAGTGTGCTTGTAGTCATAGCCCTTTGAAACCGCAGCACCAAACATCGCAGCGATTCCTAATACAATGGCGACACAAACGATCATAATAAGTGTGAAAGTCATCGGAACACTTCTTTCTGTGAAAGTATTTCTCTCCTCACACGTCTTATTGTGCCACACTTATTGGAGGATTACTACTACGATTGTGTTTTTTCCTTCACGAAGGCCACAACTTCTTCTGCTGTACCCATTGAAAGAATTTCATCTTTATAAGAAGTCATTTCTTTCTTAGAAAGCGTACGGATCTGCGTACGTGCAGGAAGAATGGATGTAGCACTCATGCTGAATTCGTCGAGACCAAGTCCAAGAAGGATTGGAATCGCGATTTCGTCTCCTGCCATTTCACCACACATACCAGCCCATTTGCCTTCTGCGTGAGCGGCTTCGATCACATTGTTGATCAAGTTCAGGATAGCCGGGTTGTATGGCTGATACAAGTAGGATACGCGTTCGTTCATACGGTCAGCAGCCATCGTGTATTGGATCAGGTCGTTCGTTCCGATACTGAAGAAGTCGACTTCTTTAGCGAATTGACGGGCAATCACAGCAGTAGCCGGGATTTCCACCATCATTCCAACTTCAATCTTGTCGGATACTTCCTGTCCTTCTGAAACAAGCTTTTCGCGTTCTTCGTCAAGAATCGCTTTCGCTTGACGGAACTCTTCCAGCGTTGCAATCATCGGGAACATGATCTTCAGGTTACCATGGACGCTTGCGCGTAGAAGAGCACGCAGCTGAACGCGGAAAATGTCATCGCGCTCAAGGCAAAGACGAATGGCGCGATACCCTAGGAATGGGTTCATTTCATCCGGAAGCTCCAAGTAGTCAAGCTCTTTATCTCCACCAATGTCCAATGTACGGACGACAACAGGCTGATCACCCATCTGCTTCAATACAGAAGAGTATGCATCATACTGCTCTTCTTCTGTCGGAAGCTGGCTTTTGCCCATATAAAGAAATTCGGTACGATAAAGGCCGACACCTTCGCCACCGTTGTTGATGATGCCTTCTACGTCGTCAGGCGTTCCGATGTTGGCTACAAGCTCAACGTGGTCACCTTCAGATGTAACGGTAGGCTCGTCTTTAAGCTTCGCCCATTCTTTTTTCTGTTGTTCGAATTGGTCCTGCTTTTCTTTATATTCTGCTACTTGCTCATCCGTCGGATTCACAATCACGTCGCCGTTGATTCCATCTACGATGATCATGGAATCCTTCTCAGCTTGTGAAGTGATGTTTTTCGTACCGACGACAGCAGGGATCTCAAGGGAACGTGCCATGATAGCGGAGTGGGACGTACGTCCACCGATATCTGTCGTGAACCCTTTAACGTACTGCTTGTTTAGTTGAGCTGTGTCAGATGGAGTCAGGTCATCTGCTACGATGACAACTTCTTCGTTGATCAAAGCAGGGTCAGGGAACGTGACGTTCAAGAGGTGAGCCATGACGCGCTTTGTTACGTCCTGAATGTCTGCAGCACGCTCGCGCATGTACTCGTTGTCCATGCTCTTGAACATGTTGATGAACATGTCCGCCGTTTCGTCGAGAGCCGCTTCCGCGTTCACATTCTCTGATTTGATTTTGTCTTCGATCGGTTGGATCAATTCAGGATCACTTAGGACAAGCAGGTGTGCAGAGAAAATCTCAGCATGCTCGTCCCCGAGTGATTTCTTAGTATGTTCCTTGATCTTTTCAAGTTCTGACTTCGAGATGTCCAATGCTTCGTGCAGACGCTTCACTTCTGCTTCTGGTTGCTCGATCTTTTCTTTGCTGTATGAGAGGTCAGGCGCCTCCAGCGGATAAACTTTCGCAATGGCGATTCCACTGGACGCAGCAATTCCTTGAAGGTGTGTCATTTATTTATTCCCCCAGGCCTTCGTTCTTCATTGTTGTAGTAAGGTGGTCGATCGCTTCCTGCTCATCGTCACCTTCCGTTGTGATCTTCACTTCTGCTCCAGCAGGGATACCAAGGCTCATGATACCCATGATGGATTTCAAGTTTACAGCCTTCTCTTTGTAGTGAAGGTTGATATCAGACTGATACTTACCTGCGTTTTGTACAAGGACAGTTGCAGGGCGTGCGTGCACGCCATCAGATGAAGTAATGGTAAATGTTTGTTCTTTCATTATCTATTCCTCCTAAAAAAGTACTTATTTTGAGAGATACCCTAACTCTCTTATTTTAAGCCTTTCTAAGGTCTTTTTTCAACAATCCTACAATAATTGCGCTGAGAATTGTTCCAGCAATAATTGCCACAATATACAGAAGAATCTGCGTGATGCCGCCTTCGATCAATGGAATGATGATCGCGCCGCCGTGTGGGGCAGGAAGGCTGATTCCGAACATCATAACGAGCATACCCGTAAGGGCACTACCAGCTACCATGGATGGAATGACACGGGCAGGGTCTGCTGCAGCGAATGGAATCGCTCCTTCTGTGATGAAGAATGCGCCAAGCGGCAGGGCAGAAATTCCTGTTTCTTTTTCTTGTGCAGTGAATTTGTTTTTGAAAATAAGTGTTGCGACACCCATCGCAAGTGGTGGAACCATTCCACCAGCCATAGCGGCTGCAATGAAGGTGAAGTTTCCGGCATCAAGTGCAGCAATACCGAATGTGTAGGCTGCTTTGTTGACGGGACCACCCATGTCTACGGCCATCATACCGCCGACAATCAGTCCGAGCAGTGCTAAGTTGGAACCGCTCATGTTTTCTAAGAAATTGAACAATCCAGTGTAAATGCTTGTTAATGGTTGGTTGATCAACAGCATAATCATACCTGTTGCAAAAATTGATAGAACCGGATAGAAGAGAACGGTCTTCAGACCATCCAATACGGCAGGAAGCCCTTCAAGAGCTTTCTTAATCAACAGTGTTAAATAACCAGCAAGGAAACCGGCGATCAAGCCGCCAAGGAATCCGGAGCCATTTCCTGCGTTCTCAGCAGATGTCTGTGTAATGGCAATCAGACCACCGACCATACCTGGAGCAAATCCTGGACGATCCGCGATACTGGACGCAATGAAACCGGCAAGTACAGGTACAAGTAAGAAGAATGCATTAGCGCCGCCGATAATGTTCAGCATCTCTGCGAAGCGGTTGTATTGGTCACTGTCAGGGTTCGCTGAGTTGATTCCCCAGAAGAACGATAGGGCAATCAGAATTCCGCCACCGACAACAAATGGAAGCATGTTGGAAACACCGTTCATCAGGTGCTTATAGAAACCTTTACGCTGTCCTTTTTCGTCAGATGAGTCGGAAGAGGATTTCCCGCCGCCTTCATAGATCGGTGCATCTTTATTGACAGCTTTCTTAATTAAGTCTTCGGCTTCGTGAATCGCTTTTGCAACGGGAACCTCAATGACGGGCTTACCGTTGAAGCCACTCATATCGACATTGACATCGGCAGCCACGATAATGGCATCTGCTTCTGCAATGTCTTCATCTGTCAAACGGTTCTTGACTCCGCTTGAGCCGTTCGTTTGAACTTTGATTGGAACATTCATTTCTTTTGCTGTTGCTTTCAATTTATCGGCTGCCATATACGTGTGGGCAATACCTGTCGGGCACGCTGTAACGGCAAGAATCTTGCCTGCAGCACTTGAAGTTTCCGGCTCTTCATCGCCTTCTTCTTCCGCTTCTTTCGCATTGATCGCTTCAATGACATCAGCTTCCGTCTTAGCAGCTTCAAGCTTTTCACGGAAAGACGTGTCCATTAGGAAGGAAGACAAGCGTGATAGAGTCTCTAAGTGTGTGTTATTCGCGCCTTCTGAGGCGGCAATCATAAAGAATAGGTTCGTCGGTTGTCCGTCAAGGGATTCATAGTCGAGCCCATCTGCAGAACGCCCGAAAGCGATAGCAGGATCCTTTACAGCGTTTGTTTTGGCGTGTGGAATCGCAATTCCTTCGCCAATTCCTGTTGTGCTTTGATCTTCGCGGGCTTGAATCGCCTGCTTGAATTCGTCACGATTACTTAGTTTACCGGCAGCATCCAGTTTGCCGACAAGCTCATCAATCGCCTCTGGCTTAGAACTTGCCTTCATGTTCAACAAAATCGTATCTGTTGTCAGCAAATCCGTAATTCTCATTTTTGTTCCTCCTCTATTGATGTAAGGCTGATTTCATTCAGCAATTTATCTACATCTTCTTTTTGACATAAATCATCTTGGAAAGCTGTTGCGCTTCCTGAGGCGACCGCGAATCGGAAAGCTTCTTCTACCGGTTCCCCTTTATGAAGAGCAGAAGCAAATCCAGCAACCATCGAATCGCCGGCACCTACAGAGTTTTTCACCTGTCCCTTAGGCACTTCAGCAAAAAGCTGTACATCTTCCCCAATATAGACAGCTCCTTGTCCCCCCATGGAAACAATGACGTGTGAGACGCCTTGTTCAAAGAGCTTCCGCCCGTAATGAGCAGCCTGCTCTTTCGTTTCGACCTCTGCTTGGAAAAGGTCGCCGAGCTCATGGTGGTTCGGTTTGATCAAGTGTAGGGATGAACCGATTAGTTGCTTCAACGCTGATCCGGATGTGTCAGCAATCAGTTTCGTTCCCTGCTCCTCGCAAAGCTTAGCAATGGTGACATAAAAGTCATTAGGCAGGGAAGAAGGGACGCTTCCGGCAATGATCAGCGTATCTTCATCGGTCATCTCTTTGATTCGTCCGATCAGCTGATTTTGTTGTTCCTCTGTAATGACAGGGCCGGGACCATTGATTTCGGTTTCATCCGAACTTTTCAATTTTACATTGACCCTGGTCTTTCCTTCTGTAGAAATAAACTCACTCTTGATATTTTCTTTTTCCAAAGACTCTTGAATGAAGGCTCCTGTGAATCCGGCTTTGTAGCCAAGAGCAATCGTTTCAACTCCGAGCCTTTTCATCACGCGGGAAACGTTGATTCCTTTACCCCCCGGGTAGAAGAACGTTTCCTTCGCTCTGTTCAATGACCCACCCTCGAATTCATCAACATGCATGATGTAATCGATTGAAGGGTTCAGCGTACATGTGTAAATCATGTTGTCACAACCTTTACTGTCGTTTTTTCCTTGTAAGGGTTCAACTCCAATTCGAAGTCATCTGTAATAATATCCGCCTCATGAAGTTCAGCAAACTTCGTGAATGAGACTTGTTCGAACTTTGTGTGATCAGCAAGAATATAGCGCTGTCTGGAGTGGTGGATGACGGCCTGCTTGATGGCCGCTTCTTCTGGGTCTGGTGTTGTATATCCGTCTGTTGCGTGGATCCCGTTCGCACCAATAAAGCATTTGTCGAAGCGGTACTGTTGTAAAGTCTGCATCGCTCCTGTACCGATGACCGCTTGTGTCCGGTGTTTGACAAGACCACCCAGGACATATGTTTTAATATGGTGTTCACTTAATAGGTCCAAATGATTCAGACCATTCGTTACCACAATAATTTCTTTATCTCGAAGGTGAGGGATCATGGCATACGTAGTCGATCCAGCATCAAGGAAAACACAGTCCCCATCTTTAATGAGAGAAGCAGCATGAAGAGCGATGCTTTCTTTCTCCTGAGCGTTTTTGATTGATTTCTCTCCCATGCTCAGTTCTTCGCTCGCCGTCTGCAAAAGGGAAGCTCCTCCATGAACACGTTGGAGGAGTCCTTTTTGCTCCAGCTGATCCAGATCTCTGCGGATCGTCGATTCGGATGACCCGGTTTGATTCACTAAGTCTTTTATTTTGACTGTATGATGGTTTTTGACAGATTCTAGAATGAGTTGTTGTCTTTCTGGAGTAAGCATCATGGCGCCTCCTTAGAACTTTCTATGTATATCATAAAAGAAAACCCTTTCATTTGCAATCAAAAACTATCAAAAACTTTCAAAACGCATCAAAAAAGTGACCACAGCGCTTCACTGTGGTCATGACGGGATATGGAGGGAAGGATTCTCCCACTCAACAAATGACTCTCCATACAATAAATGGTAGGTTTTGATGCGGTCAGGCGGTGAGTGGAACATATGATACGAGCACTGAATCGCTGACCGACAGTAGTGCTCGATTTCCTGTTTCTTCCTTTGTAATACGAATTTTTTGAATGTACGCTCGTTTTCTGTTTCTTCTATAATCACGTGGTTCAACGTCAGCTTATTTTCCTGATCGAACGTCTCCCAATATTTACAGAACCAAGAAAGATCGGGACGGGTATCTAAAGCGGCTTGCAGGAAATGATCGACGATTTGGGCGAGCTGCAGGTAATAGCATCCGTAATCGGGAAAGTTTCCTTTATTTAAATGACGCTGCTTCCGTTCAATTAATTGAAGGATTCGAACTGTGGACCGTTCGTGAACAGGCCACTGGTAAACGTGTTCGATAAGTTCATCAACAAAAATCTGAAGTTCATGTTTCCAGCATGGTTTCATATGTAATCACCTCTGATTTTATATTAATTGAAAATGATTCTCAATGTCAACTAAACTTCAGATTGTTGTTGATGCGTAAAGGCTTTTATGCTACATTTAAACTAGTCATTTGTACGTCTTTAGGAGGTGTGGCACATCATGGAAACACTCGCGATCACGCTATTAGCGATTGATACGATTGCTCTTATCGTACTTGTATTGCTTCAGTCTGGTAAAAGTGCCGGTCTTTCAGGAGCTATTTCCGGTGGGGCTGAGCAGTTATTCGGAAAACAAAAAGCACGAGGAATCGACGCTGTTCTTCACAAAGCAACGATTGTAACAGGTGTACTTTTCTTCGTATTGGCTTTCTTATCCGCTTATATCTTAGGGTAAATAGAGTAAATAAACCGCGCTTGTTTAAGCGCGGTTTTTCTATATGGTTCATAACTTCCATTAATATCCAATAAACGTATGCATTTACGCTTTTCACTATAGTGGGATAAACTAGAAAACGTATGGAATAAGAATGAAAATTATAAATTTGGAAATAGATGAAGTAAGGAGAATCAATCATGAAAATTAAACAACCTAAACCCTTTACGTTTGAGGAAGGCGAGCGTGCGGTATTATTATTACATGGCTTTACTGGGCATTCAGCAGACGTTCGGATGCTCGGACGATTTTTACAAAAGCATGGATACACAACGCATGCTCCGATCTACCGAGGACATGGGCAGGAGCTCGAAGCTTTAATTGATGCCCGTCCTGAACAATGGTGGGCGGATGTGCAGGACGCATTGAACCACCTCAAGGAACTTGGATATGAGAAGATCGCCGTAGCTGGACTTTCGCTCGGTGGAGTGCTCAGCTTGAAGCTCGCGTATTCTGAGCCGATCAAAGGCGTTGTGACGATGTGTGCGCCGATGTTCTTTGATAATGAAAAACAATTAACACAAGGATTCGAATTCAAAGCAAGACAGTACAAGCAGCTGGAAGGTAAAGATCAGGAAACGATCGATCAAGAAGTGGAGCAGATGCTCGAACGTTCCGAACCGATGTTTCATGAACTTGGCAAACTAATCGAAAGTGTTCATGACGATGTCGATCAAATCTATACACCTACCTTTGTGGTACAAGCAGAACAAGATGAGATGATTAATACAGATAGTGCACAGTACATTTATGATCAAGTAGAAGCCGATCAAAAAGATATGAAATGGTACAAAAACTCAGGACACGTGATCACCATGGATAAAGAGAAAGAAGAGCTGCACGAAGATATACTTGCCTTCTTAGAGTCTCTGGACTGGTCGTGAACGTATTCCTATACCAAAGGAGGTACGAGGAAATGAACGAAGAATTAAAGCAGCAGATTTTGGACTACTTTAAAGAATCCGCATCGAAGCCTTTGTCTGTTCAAGAACTGGAAGATGAGCTTCAACTGGAGGACGGTGCAGGCTTCAGAGAGCTTATGAAGACGTTGAATGCTCTTGAAGAGGAAGGAGAATTGGTTCGGACAAGAAAGAACCGGTTCGGGCTTCCTGAAAAGATGAATCTGATCCGAGGGAGAATCCAGATGCACGCAAAGGGGTTCGCCTTTTTAATCCCGGATGAAGAGGACAAAGACGATGTCTATCTTCACCACTCTGATTTGCATTCTGCCATGAACAACGACAAGGTGCTCGTACGCATTGAAAAGAGAGACGAGCAAGGGCAGAGACCGGAAGGGACGGTCATCCGTATCTTGGAACGTGCCACGAATCGTGTGGTCGGAACATATGAGTCGAGCCGAAACTTCGGATTCGTAGTAGCAGATGATAAACGAATACCGAACGATATCTTCATTCCGAAGGGTCAGACGAATGGAGCGGTTGATGGTCACAAAGTGATTGTTGAGATCACGAAGTTCCCGGAAGAGCGTATGAGCGCAGAAGGGGAAATCATTGAGATTCTCGGTCACAAAAATGATCCGGGTATCGACATTATCTCGATTATTTATAAACACGGAATCAAAGTGGACTTCCCAGATGAAGTGCTGCAGCAGGCAGCTGAAACGCCTGATCAGATTTCAGAAGATGAAATCAAAAACCGCCGTGATTTGAGAGACGAGACGATTGTTACGATCGATGGCGCAGATGCCAAGGATTTGGACGATGCCGTAACCGTCAAAAAATTGGATAACGGTCACTTCAAATTAGGCGTTCACATTGCGGATGTCACGTATTATGTGGACGAGAACTCCCCGATTGATAAAGAAGCACGGGAACGCGCTACAAGTGTGTACTTAGTGGATCGGGTGATTCCGATGATTCCGCACCGTCTTTCGAATGGAATCTGTTCCTTGAACCCACAGGTGGACCGCCTTACGTTGTCGTGTGAAATGGAAATCGACCAGAACGGAGACGTTGTCGGTCACGAAATTTTCCAAAGTGTGATCAAGACGAATGAACGTATGACCTACAAGGATGTGAACAGCATTCTGGAAGATGAGGATGCGGAACTGATCGAGAAATACAAAGAGCTCGTGCCGATGTTCCGTGACATGGCTGGGCTTGCTAAAACGCTGAGAGAGAAGCGGATGCGCCGTGGTGCCATTGACTTTGATTTCAAAGAAGCCGGTGTTGTCGTCGATGAGGAAGGAAAAGCCGTAGACGTGCGCTTGCGTGAACGTTCAGTGGCAGAACGCTTGATTGAAGAATTCATGCTGGCTGCAAACGAAACGATTGCCGAGCACTTCCACTGGATGGAGGTTCCGTTCATTCACCGCGTCCACCAGGATCCGGATGAAGGCAAACTGCAGAACTTCTTTGAGTTCGTCGCAAATATGGGCTATGTCGTCAAAGGAACAGCAGATAACGTTCACCCACAGGCCCTTCAAAAGGTGCTGGAGGAAGTGAAGGGAACGCAGGAGGATATGATTATATCCAAGCTGATGCTTCGTTCCATGCAGCAGGCGAAATACGACCCACAGAGTCTTGGTCACTTTGGTCTTGCGACAGACTTCTATACGCACTTCACATCACCGATCCGACGTTATCCGGACTTGATCGTCCACCGTCTGATCCGCACTTATGTGGTGGAGAAGCAATTGGACGACCGTACGCAGAAGCACTGGAAGGATCAAATGCCTGAAATCGCCCGTCACTCTTCTGAAATGGAGCGTGCCGCTGTAGATGCGGAACGTGAAACCGATGACCTGAAGAAGGCTGAATTCATGCAGGATAAAATCGGTGAAGAATACGAAGGCGTCATCAGCTCTGTGACAAGCTTCGGTATGTTCGTCGAGCTGCCAAATACAGTGGAAGGTCTCGTTCACGTCAGCACGCTGACAGACGATTACTACCAATTCCATGAAAAGCAGTTTGCGATGATCGGGGAACGGACAGGGAACGTATTCAGGATCGGTGATGAAGTCACCATTCGAGTGACGAACGTAAACTTGGATGAACGCGTCGTGGACTTTGAGATTGACGGCATGAAACCGAGAAAAGAACGCCCTCGTAAAGACCGACCGAAGCAGGTTGATTCCAAGTCCCCAGACCGTAAAGTCCGGGATCGGAAAAAGAAGAAAAAGAAAAACAAGCAGAAAGGCAACAAGCCTTTTTACGCAAATAAAGGAGTCCCGAAAAAGGGACGCAAAAAGAAGAAGTAATGCTTGTAACGCAAGGGGTGAAGAGCCTCTTGCGTTTTTTCTGCACTCAAAACGGTCTTGAAAGATGATCTCACGACCGTTTCGGAAGTGGGGCATGATGAAAAACGTCTAGAGGATGAATCTCACAACCACTTCAGCAGGAGGAGGTTGCTGAAAACGACAAGAGAGATTGTCACGTCGATTTTGGTCAAAAAAAGTGCAGGGGAGCCATTCCCCTGCACATGTTCATCTATATTAGGCACTGACAGCACTTTTTACCTGCGCAACATCCTGCTCATTCAAGTAAGCAGCGGACTGATTGAAGTCGATTTCTACACAGCGGGACCACGTGCACAAGTCGCTTTCGTCAATCTGGTGATTGTTTTTCACTAATCCGTTCTCTTTCGAGCAGATTTGGTAAGAAACGAACAGCTTGTCTTTGACTAGTTCAGCATCGTGAGCGACAGAGACGATCGTCCAGCTATCCTTCGTCGTTTCGCCCCAATCATCCGCCAGCGTATCCTCAACAGATGGCTGGTAAATGTGTGGCTCATTATGGTCAAAAAACTGTAGACGTCCTTTTTCATCTTTGAAAATATACCCTTTGTCTTCCCAAGCTTTACGTGACAATGCATGTCCCTCATCCAATAGGCGAGCGGCAAATAAAAAGTTCATATTCATGTTCCTTTCTTCGCGTTAGAAATTTTTCCTTTAAGAATTTTATTCACGACGCCAAGCAATGTCAACGGTTGTCACAG
Source organism: Halobacillus litoralis (assembly GCF_020171725.1). GTDB lineage: Bacteria > Bacillota > Bacilli > Bacillales > Halobacillaceae > Halobacillus > Halobacillus litoralis_F. The sequence continues at coordinate 364,482 of NZ_JAIVAJ010000006.1, forward strand.
AACCATCACAATGAAAAGGCTTTATTGAGGTGAAGGGGTAAAATCAGGCTCTCATCTCTGGTTGTTTTTAACAAAAGCCCCTCTCTATCCAACATAGTCGAGGGGCTTTCATTAAGGATTAATTTATCTTTGCCAGTTTCCATACAGGATCCATGGTTCTTGTACATCATATGCCGATAAGTCCGGGATATTCTTAAAACCTTGGTCGGAAAAGTCAATCCAGCAGCCTACGTTCTCAGGGTTGTTCTTCCAATGATCTTGAAGGGTTTCAAAGAATCCAGGCTGTTCATAATGGTCGTTCCAGAAATACTTCACATGGGAATAGTCATATTTTTTCGTGTCATTGCGGATGATGACAAATCGTTCCCGGTCCGGACTGACGTAAATGCTCGACTCTTCTACATACTCATCTGTAAACAGCGCTTGATCGTATGGGAACGGATAGTAGCACTCATAAGGGAACATGTCGAGCGCATTCGTCTGTAGAGAGTGGAGCAAGGCGTACTTTTCTTCGAGTGTTTCGACAGAATGCCATACAGGACCTGGGGTGTGTCCTGTGAGCTTATCAGGCTCCTGCAGCGTCAAGTAGTGAATGACCGGTCCTTGCTCGATGCCGAGCTTTTGTAAGACACGGCGTGCCGGGATGTTGCCTAAGTGCGTGTTGGCACCGATCCACTCCACATCAGGTACTTGTTTCAGGTGATCGACAATCGGTTGAAGAAGCTTTGTCGCATGCCCCTGCTTCTGAAAACGGCGGTCGCTGCGCAGGCGGCCGAGCATCGCGAATTTCTTTTGTCCGAATAAGCTGTATCCTGCAACGGCAAGCATCTGCCCGTCCTGGAACAAACCGAACAATTCATGTGTATCCGATTCGATCAGGCGGTCATATATACGGACAACATAATCGTCCTCGATCCCTGTTTCCATGGCGGTCAGGGCGGGTAAATCATCTATTGAAAGCATCTTGACGTGTGCGACTTGTTCCATTTGTATCGCTCTCCTCTAATTCGAACTTTTCCAAAATTATAGTCTCATATCACGAAAGAAAAAGTCCACAAAAATGGCTGATAGGGAGCAAATCGAGAACTGGCTGCTTTACCATTCGACCTCCTTCCTTGGAAAGAGAATCTGAGTGTAAGTCATTGTATAGGAAGGAAGGTTTCAATAAGGTACATCGTGAGATCCCGGAAGGCGAAGCTCACAGTACCCCAAGGAAAGCGATCGATTCCCCCGACCTCCTCGGTCTCCCAATCAGTAGTGGAAAACGAGAACGCAAGAGGATGAATTGGAAATCACGTCATCATTTGATAAAATAGAAGCTACGCAATAGAGGAGGAAGACCGTTATGCCAAGAGGACACGGGAAGACAATCGCACAAAACAAAAAAGCAAGACATGACTTTGCCATTGAAGAAACCTTTGAAGCTGGAATTGTGCTTCAAGGTACCGAAATCAAGTCGATCCGTAATGGAAGAATCAACTTGAAAGACAGCTTTGCCCGGATAAATAAGGGAGAAGTATTTTTGCACAATATGCATATTTCTCCATACGAGCAGGGTAATATTTACAACCATGAACCGACGCGCGCCCGCAAGCTTCTTCTGCATCGTAAAGAGATCAACCAGCTGATCGGCCAAACCCAGCAGAAAGGTTATTCGCTCGTGCCGTTGAAAGTTTACATTAAGAATGGTGTGGCGAAAGTGTTGATTGGACTTGGACGAGGTAAGAAGAAGTATGACAAGCGTGAAGATCTGAAACGCAAGCAGCAAAACCGCGAGATTGACCGCGCGATTAAGGACAGCTTACGTTAGACTTGAAATTCGTCATGATTGTGCTATAATATTAATTGTCGCTTGAAGCGGCACACGCACAAGAGCTTGACGCTCTGTTTTAATCCTAACGGGGACGTTACGGATTCGACGGGGATAGGTCGAGCTCGGGTCGCAAGTCGAGGCGACGACTCGTAAACCGTCATTTGCCTAAATATAACTGGCGAATCTAACGAAAACCTAGCTGTAGCTGCGTAAGTAGTCTATAGCTGATCCTTCCTGGTATCGCCCATGTGCTAGATGAAGGGTCTCAAACTGAAGTGGGCTACGCGTTCTTCCACCGCCTGAGGAAGGACGAAGAGACTAATCAGGCTAGCACCTTGGAAGCCTGTCGATAGGTCGAAGAGGCTGCGAAATATAATATATCGACTACGCTTGTAGAAGCCCGAGTGCCGATATCTCCGGACGTGGGTTCGACTCCCACCGTCTCCACCAATACATACTATTGGTGGTTTTTTTATGCCTTAAGGTTCTGTTTCTTAAAACTTTCTTCCACTTATCTAAAATAAATCGAGACCAAATCCAAGTAGAGAACTGGATTTGGTCTTTTTTTAGGAAATAAATCCCCTGTTGCATATATAAGCATATACTTATATACTGATTGTCGAGGTGATGTTATGGAGAAAGCTGCAATCGAGTTAGAAGCCACTGCCAGAACATTGAAGCTGTTAGGAGATAATACGAGACTTACTGTGATGGGTCTCTTGAAAGATAGTGAATGCTGTGTTTGTGAATTTGTTGAAGTTCTGAAAATGAGCCAGCCTTCCGTAAGCCAGCATCTGAGAAAGCTTAGAGATGCTGGACTTGTAAAAGAAAGAAGAAAAGGACAGTGGATTTTTTATTCGCTGAATACAGAACATGAAACATACCCGGTGATCAGGCACGTGTTAGAACAGATACCGGATCAAAAGGAAAAATTAAGAGCGTTGGAGGAAGCAGGATTGCGTATCCAATGCGACGTGTAGGGGGATTCATTTGAATTTGGCTATTATAGCAACGATTATTTTTGTACTTACTTTAATTTTTGTCATTTGGCAGCCGAAGAATTTAGGGATCGGTTGGTCTGCCTGTGCAGGGGCGATCCTTGCCTTGATCTTCGGAGTGGTAGATTTTCAGGATGTTCTTGAAGTAACGAATATCGTCTGGAATGCAACTCTTGCCTTTATCGCCATCATTATCATCTCTTTAATTCTTGATGAGATCGGGTTCTTCGAATGGGCGGCTCTTCATATGGCGCGTGTAGCTAAAGGGGACGGGAAGCGGATGTTCATCTACGTCACGCTGCTTGGAGCTGTTGTAGCTGCGTTGTTTGCAAACGATGGTGCCGCGCTGATTCTAACACCGATCGTCTTGGCGATGGTGCGTAATTTGAACTTCAAGGAAGCCATGATTTTACCCTTTATTATGGCAAGTGGCTTTATCGCGGATACGACCTCTTTACCTTTGATTGTGAGTAACTTGGTCAACATTGTATCAGCAGACTTCTTTGATATCGGATTTATCGAATATGCTTCACGTATGATCGTACCGAACTTTTTCTCATTAGGAGCAAGTATTCTTGTGTTGTTCATATTTTTCCGAAAAGATATTCCGAAACAGTATGACCTTTCGCAACTTAAAAAGCCGAAAGAGGCGATACAGGACCACAAGATGTTCCGCCTTTCCTGGGGAGTACTGGCGGTGCTACTAATCGGATACTTCGCGAGTGAGCCACTGCATATTCCGGTTTCCATCATCGCGGGGGTTGTTGCGATTTTCTTCTTGATGATGGCCAGGCGCAGTTCAGCTGTGAAAACGGGTGAAGTCATTAAAGGAGCTCCGTGGGCGATCGTCTTCTTCTCCATAGGAATGTATGTGGTCGTATACGGCCTTAGAAACGTAGGCTTAACGGATGTACTTGCGAGTATCATCCAGGCAACAGCCAATCAAGGGTTATTTGTTGGAACGATCTCAATGGGATTCATTGCAGCGATTCTATCTTCCATTATGAATAACATGCCTACTGTCATGATTGACGCTCTCGCCATCGCTGACACGAACACAACGGGTACGATGAGAGAGGCACTGATCTATGCCAATGTCATCGGCTCTGATTTAGGACCTAAGATTACGCCAATTGGTTCCTTAGCAACGTTGTTGTGGCTCCATGTCTTATCTCAAAAAGGGATGAAAATCTCTTGGGGATACTATTTTAAAGTCGGAGTGATTCTAACCGTTCCGACGTTGTTCATTACGTTAGTCGGCCTTTACTTATGGCTGCTAATTATATAATTATTTTTTGAATAAAGGAGAAATGAATCATGTCTAATAAACCAGTTATTTACTTTCTATGTACAGGGAACTCTTGCCGTAGTCAAATGGCAGAAGGGTTCGGAAAAAAATATTTAGGGGATAAATTTGATGTTCGTTCTGCTGGAATTGAAGCACACGGACTTAATCCGAATGCTGTTAAAGCGATGAAGGAAGTGGATGTAGATATTACAGACCAGACTTCTGACATCATCGATCCTGATATTTTAAATAACGCAGCCTTTGCGATCACGCTTTGTGGGGACGCGAATGATAAGTGCCCGATGACGCCAGCGCATGTTACCCGTTTCCACTGGGGATTCGATGACCCGGCTAAAGCAGAAGGAACAGATGAAGAGAAATGGGCTGTCTTCCAGCGTGTACGTGATCAGATTGCTGAGCGTATCAAGCAGTTTGCGGAAGAGCAATAAGAGTGAAGAGCCAAGGCAAGTTTTGCCTTGGCTCTTTTTTGTTGTAATTAAATCAAATTTTTTTGATTTAATAATTGACTTTTGCTTTTGGTAAATGTATCCTTTGATTTACATCAAAAAAAATTGATGAAAGGAGAGAACATCATATGAAGAAAGAAATACAAGCAACAGATGTGTCATTAGATCAAACATTCAGCATGTACAAGAACAAATTTAAAGCATTAGCTGATGAAAGAAGGCTCCATATCCTTCATGAGATCACCGAAGCTGGAGAGGTCTGCGTATGTGACTTATCAGAAAAGCTTCATCTTCCGCAATCCAAACTCTCTTACCATTTAAAGATTCTTGTTGATGCGAACCTCATCCACAAGGAGACACAAGGGACGTGGAGTTACTATAGGTTGAACCATGATGAAATGAATCACCTTTTATCTGAAGAGTTATGTTGTTTATTTAGAAAATAAATTTTTTTACTTAATACATCAAAAAAAATTGATTAAAGGGATGCTCATATGAATTCAGATTTAATTAAATTGAAACAGCAGGAAATGAAATCAACCATTTATCGATACCGTCAAACGGAAAAGAAAGTCAGGAGCCGTTCTTCTTTGTTCACTCGTCAGCCTGCCTTCCAACCTTTCTTGCAAGACAAACAAAAAGAAGTTTGCTGTTGCTGCTAGGTTTTATATTTTTTAATTCATTAATCAAAAAAATTGATTTAAAGGAGTGAGGGTATGGAAGAAGTGGTACATAGTTTCTTCAGTATTGCGCTGGAGCTTACACTGCTATTTGTAGGAGTATCATTTGCCATAAATTTATTGCAAGGATTTATTCCGTATAAACGAATGGAGGAGCTATTAGATAAAAGTCATCCTCTCGTTAGTGCCGGGATTGCTATTGGCTTTGCTTTTGTTACACCTTTTTGTTCCTGCTCCACAATACCGATTGTCGTCAATTTACTAAGAAATCGTGTCAGGTTCTCAATCGTCATGATATTCTTGTTTGCTTCACCTGTCTTAGACCTCACGATCCTCACCTTGATGACAGCGATTCTCGGCTGGAAAGTATCTTTAACATACTCGATCGTCACAATTGTGCTTTCGACTATAATCGGCTTCTCCTTGAGTGCACTGGGTTTCCGCGACCAATTGAAAAATGTGCTGGTCGAAAACTTCTCCTATCCTGAAACAAAGAAACTAAATATCAGATACGCTTTTTCGGAAACGTGGACGCTCATGAGGACAGTGTATCCATTCCTTTTGATCGGGGCAGGGATTGGCTCCATTATTCACGGCTCAATCCCAAGTGAATGGATTTCAACCTATATGGGAGGCGAGAACTGGTGGCTCGTTCCCATTGCGGCCATTATCGGGATCCCGTTATATATACGTTTGGCTACGATGATCCCTCTGTCGCAGATCTTAATTGCGAAAGGAATGGCGCTGGGTCCTGTTATGGCACTCATGATCGCTTCGGCGGGAGCGAGCTTGCCGGAGGTGACCCTGCTCCACAGTATCTTCAAACGAAAGTTAGTGTTTGCGTTTGTCACTTCCGTTCTTATGATGTCTACAATCTCGGGATTCTTATTTTATCTTATTTAAAAGGAGTGCATGGATATGAATTGGTTAAGAAAATGGCTAGGGTCGAAAGAAGAGAAGGATTGCTGTAAAGTGCAGATCAAAGAAGTAGAGGGTAAAGGGAGGGAAGAGAACAATGAAAGTGAGACGGGTGGACCTCGAACAAGGTAAGGAACTCCTGATCAAGTTTCAAAAAGATACGGAAAGAATAAGCGTTGGAACAGACGAACACTTTAATAAGGTTGATTACTCAAAAAGGATTGAAAGAAGGCTTCTTCAACAACAGTAAGAACAAAATTGGCTCATGGCGAAGAGAATTTAACTTACATTCGTTTTGTGACTTCTGATATAAGACGTATGTAACTAGCCGTAAAAACTTGACAAAGCTCAGCCATGCCAAAAAGTAATCCTCTACCTTTTGGCGTGGCTGACTAAATAGTTGAACAGCTCATGGTTCTGATGTGTAACCAAATCATAAGATTCATAAATCTCACTTTGAACAAGTGGCTCATTGAGAAAACGGACTGCCATGAGAGAAGGGATCTTTTCTTTGAGAGCTTCGGGGAGATGCTCCACGTCTCTTGTGTGTGTTCCGGTAACGATCAATTTACGAATGGCAGAATCTGAGAAGTAATCCGATAGATCTTCCAAAGGCAGCTCATTTAAGTCATTGACTTCGATTAAATCGACTTTGTATCCGGTGGAAAGAAGAAGGTCAGCTAAGATGTGAGTGCGGATTTCGCCTTTCTCTCCCACTGATAGTAGCATGATAGCCTCTTGTTCCGTCGTAATGGCCTGACTGTATTCATTGCTTTTGATTCCCATAATTCTTCTCAGCTTAGGAAGAGCGAGAAGACGTTGCGACCGTTTGACTTCTTTATTCCTCTCCTTTTGTTCCATCTCTTTAACAGCTTTCGTGAAGAGATTCTCAAACACTTCTTCAATTTGATAGCCATCCTCAAGTTCAGAAAGGGATTGTAGTGCGCGGTTGTCGTCTTCATAAAGTAGTGATTGGATAAAACGATTCCAATTCCGCTCATCTATGGTATCTTTCTTCTCATCCCAGCTCACGATTTCTTCAATGTATAAAGACTGATCCACAGGGAGTTGGAACGTTTTATCTTCTATTCTTATCGTACTGAGTGTCGGAAGCGAATGGGTAACCTCTATGACCTCTCCAATTTGTCTGTCACTTAGTCGAACTAAGGATTTGGCAGGGAAGATCTTCAATGTATTGATAAATGTATAAAGCATCCGCTGATCATAGTCTTCCTGTTCAGATAACAGGATGGTCAGGGCTTTCGGTGCACTGAAGGCATCACGATAGGGACGGTCCAGTGTGAGGGCAGAATACACATCAATGATCATGAGTAGTCGGAGCGGATCGGAAAAATGATCGACGTCCTCGTGCAGCTGATCAGGATAGCCGCTTCCTTTCAATTTTTCATGATGCGAGCGGGCGAGGTTCAGGTTTTCCAACTCGAACCCTTCTTCATCCAATAAGTTCTGACCTTTTATAGTGTGGTTCTGAATCATATCGAATTCATATTCTGTAAGCTTTGTCTGCTTCTTCAGCACGTCCCCCGGTACCTGCAGTTTCCCGATATCATGAAGAAGGCAGCTGGTCGCAAAGGATTCAATATCCTCTTTCAAAACCTTCCTTCCTATAAAATAGCCTAGAATGAAGACATCCAGAGAATGGGTGAAGGTATATTCGTCATGGTGGAAGAGGTTCATCAGTAAGCGCTTGACGCTTGGTCTTTTTAAGACGTTGATAAAGAGGTTTTGTGCTTCCTTTAATGTCTGAGTCGGTTTTAATAACTCCCCGTATCTTGTCTCTTTTACAAACTTCACGATCTCCTGGTGAAAAAGCTTGCGAAGGAACCTTTCTTCCTGTGATTCCTCTTTTTGTTTATTCTTCTCAACCTGATTAGGAGGCGGTTCTGGATCTGAGGTATCGGTTACTGAAATTAATTCGATCTTCCAGTTTATAAATTTGTTGATATGCTGGTTGGATATTTTCGTTCCTTTGGGTAGGACAAGTGTGTTGTTACGATAGAGGTCCTCGGCTAAAATATGGTCCGTGGACAACTCTTTTGGATGTAATTTTAGACTCATGATACATTCTCCTAAAGGTATTGATACTTCCTCAATCAGTACCCTTAGCGATTGTTTTTCATGCGAGAAACAACGTGGCGTCTAGCCACATTTTTTCTTGCGGTTAATTCGATGAGCGGATTAAAGGCAGCGTCATGCATCTTATACCTCCACCGCCTTTTTCAAGTTCGTCGATTTCAACTTCGATCAGTTTATGCTTTTTCAGTACTTCATGGTGTTTTAGTATCTTTTTGTTCATTTTCGAGCTGACCAGAAGCGTCTCTGGATTCAGGTTCAAGAAGTTCAAGTCTGGGAGTGTGCTTTTGACCGAGTCTGTCCATACCGGTTCGATTCCGTGTCTTTGCAAGAAGTCTCCTAGCATGAAATATTGTCCTCCTGTACGGGTAAGAACGCGGACGGGGAAATAACGCATGTAAGCTTTGGCAAGAAAATGACTGGCTCCCACCATATTGGCGTTCATATCTAAATGCATCGTATCTGCCCGCCTTGGGAGGTCGATGGCTGCGACTTCGTTAAATCCTGCTTCAAAAAGTGTATGCTGTACGGCTTCCACGCTCTCCATGCTGCTTCTCATGCCTACATTGATAAGGACAGCATCTTGGTTCAAGACGTACACATCCCCGAATTCAAGGGCTTTCCATTTCTCATTCTTGATGATCTGGAAGCAGTCCCTCGGGAACCATCTTTCAAATAATTTGTGGGATAAAATGTACTCCGGTTGTCTCATGGAAGTCGCGGCTTCCCCGGGGATGACCGTTTTTCCACATACCCCAGCCAAGTCCCGGGTGAACAGCCTGTTGATCAATTGACTGTGAAAGGGTTGATCCTGCGTGCTGATTTCGGTGGAGTAATCGATGACCAATGCCCCTGATTCTTTCATGGCCTCTATCATGTTTCGGTGTTGATGCTCGGCTTTCTGATAATCAAACGGTTTTGCCCATTGGACGTCTTCAGCGGTTTGTTGGTCGGGCACGTCTAATGGGGCAGGAGAGCAGACGAGTACCGCCTCGAGTTCATCATGCTCATTAAAGCAGCTTGGTCTAATTTCCATGATTCCAACTCCTCACTATGGTTATGTCACATATTCTCTCCCCTTTTTCCCACACTAAACGAAAAGGAGAGGTGAACGTGGAAGAAAAAGGACTGTCTTGGTGGAAGCTCTCGCTGATCGGAGTCGGCTGCATGATCGGGACCGGGTATTTTCTCGGCTCGAGTCTAGCTGTCCAGCAGGCGGGGGCATCGGTGTTATTCGTCTATTTCATTGCGGGCATCATCACATGGTTCGTGTTTCAGGCACTGGCTAAGATGACGGCGGATCATGTGGAGAAAGGGTCATTCAGAACGTATGCAAAGCAGGCGTTTGGTCCGTGGGCAGGTTTCAGCAACGGGTGGATGTACTGGTCTGGAGAAGTGCTCATTATGGGGAGTCAGCTTACGGCTCTGGCCATTTTCGCGAAATTTTGGTTCCCTTCTGTACCGGTTTGGATTTTTGCGTCTATTTTCTCCCTGGCAGGGCTTGCAGTGCTTTATTTAGGTGTGAAAAAGGTCGAGGATATGGAAAACATATTCGGTCTCATGAAGGCGGCTGCGATTGTCATGTTTATAGGGCTTGGGTCTGCTGTTCTCTTTGGGTGGATCAACATTCAAGACCCGGCTTTCAAGGTACAGACCATGGACTTCGGAACAGGAGAGTGGACCGGTATCTTGGTCGCATTATTGTATGCCTTTTATGCATTCGGAGGAATAGAAGTGATGGGCTTGATGGCAGGAGAATTGAGAGACCCGAAGGAAGTAGAAAAGTCGGGACGGATTATGATTTTACTTCTTACGGGGTTGTACTTGGTCTCGTTTTACCTAGTCGTAAAACTTGCTCCAGTTGAAGAGATCGATACGGAGGAGAGTCCTTTTTTAACGGCATTGAAGACGGTGGATTGGGGATGGGTATCTCATGGGTTCAACGGTGTTCTGATTATTGCCGGGTTTTCGACGATGGTCGCTTCCTTGTATGCGGTAACGGTTATGGCTTCAACGTTGGCAGAAGAAGGGGACGCGCCTGCCTTCTTAAAGAATAAAGGTGATCGCAACATCCCGCTTCCTGCTTTTTTACTGACGACATCCATGGTTGCGGCTTCTGTCGTATTGGCGCTCTTATTACCAGATAAAATTTTTGCCTATATTACCACCGCAGCAGGACTCATGCTGCTATACAACTGGCTGTTCATCTTGTTTTCTTATCGTAAGCTGATGAATGTGCGAGGCGTAAGCAGCCTGAAAGTTTGGATCGGCGCAGGAGCTCTCTTACTCGGTGTGATCGGCACATGGTTTGATAAAACGAGCCGGACAGGGCTTTGGGTAAGTTTCGCCTTTCTTGCTGTGATTGCTGCCGCTACGTTAGTCAAACAAAGAAGGAATCAACGTTGAATCCGGTTCATCCTATTCATAAACGGGCACTTTGGAGGAGTGTTCTCATCATCCGCTAAAAAATATTGCTCCCACTCCAGGTTGTCATTTTGTCCGTACCATTTAAGAGATGGATGAGGTGGGCGGGAGTCATAGTCTTCGAGTCGCTTTCGAATGGCTGATTTCAGTTTTCTTCCGTAAGCCGTGCCATCATGTATATCCTCAAATACCCACCTTGGCTGGAGGGCGATTAAGAAGTGGGGGAACTGGCGGCTTTTCCTTTTTTCGTGAGCAGGTGTTGCACAGAAAATGAAGTAAGGTTCCCCGTCGAAGCAGAACTCCCATGAAGAATCGTCAGGGTTTGGGGAAACATGCTCAGGCCAAGGTGCTTGATCGAGTTCATGGATGCGCTGAATCAATGACCAGAAAACAGACTGATAGTGGTCAATCGTTGTTTCTGAAGAAAAGGATCGTGTGTCAAAAAACACCACAAGTGAGGCGTAGGGACCTGTTTCTCGTGATATTCTCCCGTAATCCTTGAGTAAATCTGCGAATTGTTCGGCGGCCTGTTCAGAACGGGGGTCACCCGTGAATCCGAAGCGGAGGGAATCTTGAAGAAACCCCTGGACCCCGGGGACACAAGGATAAGGCGCTGTTCGATCGGTCATCATATGAGCAAAATAGTCATAGGCGGACTGCTGCCATGATTGGAGAAGACTATTCTCAGTTTCCAAAGAGGTTTTGGTGAATAAACTCAAAACCGCTCCCTCCTCTACACGTTGTCACGTTATCGTATGAAGGAGCGGGCATTAGGTGTATGTCTAACTAATCAGCTGATTCAGAGCCTGAAAACCGAAATACACTCCGAATCCGATCAGGATAATGCCTGAGACAATAGAAATCCACTGAAGGAATGCTGGACTCACCCATTTTCTTGCCCCGGCAGCAGCAGAAGCCATGGTGAGATCCCACGCCATAATGCCGATGAAAATGGCACCACTGTACAAAAGAAGCTGGCGGCCTTCGTAATTCTCTGCGGTTTGAGCAAGCATGGATCCATATATGCCGAGCCAGAACAATAGATTCAACGGGTTGGAAATTGCCAGTAGAAACCCTGATAGGAATGACCTTCTTCTAGGTTCCCTCGCTAAGCCTTCAGCTGAAGGGGACGGAGCAGACGCCTTCACGATACTTTCAATTCCCGTATAGCATAGGACGAAGAACCCGAACGCAAAGAGAAAGGTTTGGATAAAGGGACGATCCAGCCAATTTGAAATACCGAAAAATATCATGAGCATCATCAGAGCGTCAGCGATCATCGCTCCAAGACCGATCAACCATGCATGTATGAAACCGAAGCGGATGCCTTTATCGAGTTGTGCCGCGTTGATGGGTCCCATAGGTGCTGATAGAGTGACCCCGAGTAATATATAACTTAGTAACACTGCCATCTGTTCTCCCCCTTTACCCATTCTCTTTCTACTATATCTTAAAAAGGACGAGCTTATGAAAAAAAGATGGAAGTCCGTTTCATTGGACTTCCATCTTTTTGTTAGTGCATAGGGTTGTTCGGGTTTGTTTGGGCAGGTGCTTCTGTGTAGCTTTGGAGCATAGCGTTCATATCCTGTGCGTTCAGCTGTGGTACTTGATAGTAGCCGTGTTTGTTTTGATATAAGAAGGTTTCGTAGCTCATCTCGATAAAGTTCGGAATGCTGTCTGCGATGACACGTCTCAGAACAGGGTTCGTCATTTCAAGAGATGTCATGGAAAGAAGGGAAGCGAGTGATTTCGTCTGACCCAGCATGTAGGCGGAAAGCCCTTTGTCCGACAGGTCGCTGACGGATTGGTTCGGCTTCTTCGGCTGTCCAGGCTTCACTCCATATACGGCATCGTTGTTCTGCGTCATTTTGTACTGCTGGGTAGGTGTTGCAGGATCCTGTCCACTTGAGAAGCTGTGGACAATCGTGTTGTACGTTTGTGTAACAAAATCGGATTGACGCTTCAGAATGTCTTTCAGTTCAGGATCTTGAATGTGCTGATCATACATTTGGTATTGATCGAGCAAGCTGATCATACCGGCGATGACTTCGTGTGCGTCAAACAGTTCATGACCCCCGTGGTTTTGATTCATCATAGGCTGTTGGTTCTGTTGGTTAGCGGGTTGTTGTTGATTCTGCATGAAAATCCTCCTCTAATGTTATACGTCTTCATCTTTCCCTAAGGAAGGAGAATCATGTGCTTCATTGAAAACGTTATAATATATTCACACAAAAATGTCGATTCATGTTAAGCTGAGGTATATGAGTGAATTTTCAAACAATAGGAGGCGTAGGGTTGAAAATATTAAGTTATCGACATGTGACATCGGTGGATTCGGTGAAAGAAAATCGCTGCGAAAGAAAAGTCCTTCAGGTGATTGTGGACGACGCAGAAGAGTTTGCTTTAATGGCTAAATCAAATGGACTGGAATTAGAAGGGCCATTCGTCCAGGAAGACAAACGCGTTTACACTTTGACAGCACATGATCGTATGCCCGTTACGATTCATTCAGAAAAATGACACTTTTGATACATAAATAGAAAAGGGATTCATGATAAAATTGAGGGAAAGAGGATCGAAAGGGAGACTCAGAAATGACAACTTGGGGAAGAAAGTTATTTGTAATACTCGTATCTGTATTGACGCTGGGACTCTATATCCCGCCAACCTATGCTGCTGATGCACCAGAAAATAAAGAAATCGCACCTCAAGAGCCTGAAGAACAGGGCAGGGAAGCGTTTATTGAGGAATCTGTGCAAACAGAACAGGACGAGCTGACTGAAGACATCCCTCTGACGGCTGACGATTATGTCCATCAAATGAAAGAACAGGCAAAAGAACAAACCCTGACAAAAATGGGACCGCGTATTATCCAGAAAGTAGATCGTGACATGACGGAAGAGATCTTACCAAAGATTGAGGAAATCGTGGATTCTATCCTGGATGAAGTAGGGGAGGACGAGCTTCCTTACTATGAAATTACAGAAGAACTCACGCCAGGTTATGGGGAGAAGATCTTCACAGTGATCAATCATCATACAGGCGAAGAACTAGCCCGCTTTGATGTGAGAAGAGACAAGAGACCTGGGGACGGTTACTGGTTCAACTTCCACTATCACTTACAAGAAGACAATTTTGCTAAACACCATGCGATTGGTGAAATCTATTGGGAAAAGAATACACCACCTAAGTGGATGTCATAGAAGATGAGGGCGATTGAATCAATCGCCCTCATTTTTTTGGCTTCTGTGAGATTCACCCCAGTCGTGCATGGCTTCGAGGATAGGAAGAAGCGTCTTTCCTTCCTCCGTCATCGAATATTCGACTTTCGGTGGGATCTCATCATATTGCTTCCGCTGAATGAATCCATCTTCTTCTAATTCCTTCAACTGTTGACTCAACATCTTGTGTGCTACACCTGGAAGCAGCCTTCGCAGTTCGTTGTAGCGGTGTGTCCCATCCATGCCAAGATGCCATAAGATCACGCTCTTCCACTTTCCGCCGATTTTTCTTAATGTATATTCAATCGAGCATTTCAACTTTCCGTTTTCATCGACAGGCGTTTGATCCATAGATTATCTCTCCTTACTAACCTTTACGTTAGTTTCTCACAAAAAAGTGCATTCTTTCGCTACTTATCGTAAGCGTGTAAGATAAAAGCGTCAAATCATTTACAAGGAGGAATTGCACATGCAACCTTATCCAAGAAGTTTTTCTCATATTGGTTTATCCGTTCCAGATCTTGATGAAGCCGTGAAATTTTATACAGAAGTATTCGGGTGGTACACCTTAATGGAACCGTCTATGGTGTATAACGACGATACGCCAGTCGGGCAGATGTGTCGTGATGTCTTCGGCAATGACTGGGAAGAGTTCAGAATCGCCCACTTGTCTACAGGGGACCGCATTGGAGTAGAATTATTCGAGTTCGGTCATAATGAAAAGCCGGAGGATAATTTCGAGTATTGGAAGACAGGCATTTTCCATTACTGTATCCAAGATCCCGACATCGAAGGAATCGTTGAAAAAATCAAAGCTTACGGCGGTAAGCAGAGAATGCCGATCCGTGAGTATTATCCAGATGAAAAGCCATATAAAATGGTGTATGTGGAAGATCCGTTTGGAAATGTATTCGAGATCTATACGCATAGTTATGAGCTGACGTATTCCAAAGGGGCTTATTAATCAATATAGAGTTTTACTGGAAGGGGGAGTTCGGTTTGTGGCTGAGCTCCCTACTTATTGAATTAAGGCTGTGTTTGGTCTTGATTCAGTGATGAAGCATCTTTTGTGGCAAGTCTTTTCTTTGAAGTGGCCGTAGCAGGGGTGATCTTTTCATAGCCTGAAGCTTTCGATAATCCAAATGGAGGCATGTTGACGTAGATGCCTTCGCGGTTCTCTTTTGGCACGATATAGGTCTCGTGATAAATGCCTACAGAACCGTTTGTTCCGATCCTTCTATTGAAGTTCTTCCATGCATGAAGGTGTTGGTGGCCTTTGGCATAAGCGGACAATTCTTCATAAGAGCGCCAGTACTGAACGAGCATCACTGTTCGACCGAAAAACATTTCAGTTGATAAGAAGCCGAGGCTTTTGTTGATGTACAATTCTTTAATCATCCCGGGCATGGCACTGAAAACGGGCAGCCATTTATGAACCGCCCACCACTTATTCACACGCATCCCGATAATAAACACGACAACATCCCCTTCATGGGCATCCGTGAAACGCTCAGCAATGACCTTCTTCATCGTTTCTCCTCCTTAAAAGCTCTTATGGTATCTTCACTCCACTCAATGGCGGCATAGGTCGTACGTTTTCCGTAATCCAACGTGAACAGCCAGTACATCGCATCTTCATCGTCTTGATGATTGCTGCGGATCATCTCTTCAATCGCCTGATAATTCGTATAGACGCTTTGCAGGTTCTGGTGATAGTTCTTGAGTAATTCAAGGGTGTTCGAGCGGTCCTGGTGACGGCTGAAAAACAATTTCAAAAGCCATTCGTTCTTTTCCTTAGGAATGCTTTCCAAGGGTTCAGCGAGCCAGGCGTGAAGAGCTTCCTTGCCTTTGTCGGTCAGGTGGTATTCTTTTTTGTCTGGTTTGTCTTCCTGCGCATGCTCTTGTACAGAGGCCAGTCCTTCATCTACGAGTTTTTTTAAAGTAGGGTAGATTTGTCCGTAACTGATTTTCCAGAAGTGATTCAAAGATGTGTCGATCATCTGTTTAATGGAATAGCCTGATCGGCATCCTGTAGTCAGTACGCCGAGAATGGCGAATTTCGTATGGTTCGTTGTCATATCTTCATCACCTATATCTAATTGATATATATCATCTTACTATATATGATAAACCTACTTGAGCCTGAAGGCAATACGCAAAACCGATCGGAGCGTATTAAAAGGTGTGCCCTGGACAAGGGAGGGAATGAGGAAGGAAACAAAATGTTGAAGGTGGGATTGTGATGAAGAATGTTTTAGTAACGGGGGCAAACCGAGGGATCGGATTCGAGGCTGCCCGGCAGCTGGCAGAAGCAGGGTTTAAAGTCTGGCTTGGAGCAAGAGACGAGGAAAAAGGCAAGAAGGCGTCGTCAATACTGCAGGATGAAGGGTTAGAGGTTCATTCCATTTTTTGTGATGTCGCTCAACCCGATCGAATAGGGGGTCTTAAAGAACACATATTAGCGGAGGACGGAAAGCTCGACGTATTAATCAATAATGCCGGAATCTTCCCTGATAAAAAGCAGTCGATCCTCGATGTAGACACTGTGACCTTCGAGGACATTCAGTTGGTCAACTACTTCGGTCCTTACTTTCTTATGCAGGCTTTCCTTCCCGTTATGTTGGAGAATAACTACGGAAGAGTGGTCAATCTTGGGGCGGAAATGGGCGTCAGCTCAGCGATGGATGCTCCAATGGCGGGCGCCTATAAAGCATCGAAGTACAGCTTGAATGCTTTGACCCGTTTGTTCGCAGGTTCAACACGACGAAAGAATGTCAAGGTCAATTCAGTGAGCCCAGGGTGGGTGAAAACAGACCTTGGAGGCGAAAAAGCGAAGCGGGAACCGAGCGAGGCTATGGAAGGGATTCTCTGGCTTTCTCAGCTTGATGAGGACGGCCCGAATGGGAAGTTCTTCCGAGATCGGGAAGAGCTGTCCTTCTAGAAAAAAGAGCTGCGCGTGGCAGCTCTTACATTTGTTATTGATGAGCCATTCGGTGAACGTGTGCATAGGCATCCTCATAGACGAAAGGGGTATCCGGACATTCAAGCTTTTTCGAAGTAATGACGGACAGTTTGTTCACTAACTTGGATAACGCTGCTTCCTCGACTTCGCTGACACTGAATTGCACGCCATAATCATACGTATCGTATTTCATTTCGTTTTTCCACATGATTTGTCCTTGAACATTCAGAGTCTGTCCTAATAAACTCAACTCGAACTGAATTTTCACATCTGGACGAACCGGTATATTAAGCGCAGAGACAAATTTCAACCCGCCTATACTTAAGTCTTTCATCAGTACTTCTGTGAAGCCGACATCTACGTCTTTTCCGCGTACCTGTGTCAATTTCATTCTCGTTCTGACGGGTGAGTCGAACTGCACCCTGTAATGCTCCCGCTGTTCTACATCGGGTTTGATCGGTGCAGGGCATGGCAGGATTTTCCCAGATTCCAAAAGGTCGAATATTTCGTCTGCAGGCTTCGGTTTTGAATATAAATAGCCTTGGATTTCATGGCAGTCCTTCTGGGTCAGGAAGGTCAGCTGTCTTCTCGTTTCGACTCCCTCTGCAACGACCGTCAGCTTCATGGCATGGGCAAGGAAAATAACCGTCGACACCAATTGCTCTTCCTTATTGGTATGAGTATCCTTCTGGGTTGTTCCAATCTGATCGATAAAGCTTTTATCAATTTTGATCGTATCAATCGGGAAATCTTTAATGTAGCTTAATGAAGAATAGCCTGTCCCAAAATCATCAAGGGCGATTTTTACACCTAGAGCTCTTAGCTCGTTAAAGCACTGAATCAGCTGTTCGTGATTCTTTAACAACGTCGTTTCCGTAACCTCTACTTCCAGCCACTTCCCATTTAGATTATGAGAGTGTAAAGATTCCTTCACGGCTTTCATGAAGTTCTTGTCAAGAAAGCAGCTTGGTGAGACATTGACAGAGATGATGCGATAGGGAAGCCCGGCCTCGTGCCATTCATGAAGCTGTCGGCAGGCCTCTTCCACTACGAAGACTGTTAAATCAGAAATCAAGTAACTTTCTTCAGCAAGTGAAATGAATTCATTCGGGGTCACAATCCCCCACGTCGGGTGCTCCCAACGTATCAACGCTTCGAGCCCTGCAATCGTGTGATTCGCGGGTCTTACCTTTGGTTGATAATATAAAATCAGTTCTTTGTTTTGAATAGCATGCCGTAAATCCTTCTCCAACTCATATCGCTTCTGGGCGAAAAGGTCATTGGACTGGTGGTAAACCTGCATATTTGAAAAATCCAGTTCTTTTGCCCTTTGCAGAGCCAAGCCTGATAGCTGCAGCAGTTTGCTCGCATGCTCGGAGTCATTCGGAAAGAAGCTGACGCCCATCCGCACTTCAACAATAAGTTCAAAATGGCTCACTTGGAAGGACGGTTCAATTTTTTCCAAAATGTCCTGGGTGACTTGGTAGACGTCTTCCTCGTTCTCGAAATCACGTATCATAAGCGCAAATGTACCTCCACCAACTCTTGCTGTATATACTTCTTCAGACAGGACCTCTTGGATTCGATGCGCCATCTGTCTCAGGATTCCGTCCCCGACATTAAATCCAAGTGTTTCATTAATAGAAGCCAGTCTTTTCAGATCAAGGTAGATAAAGCTGAATGGTCGATCAGGTTCCTTCGACCACTCTTCCATTGTTTGATAGCAGTGCAGACGGTTGTGTAAACCTGTTAAATAATCATGGGTAGCATTGTATTCAATGATCGCTTTCATCGCTTTCGATTCCGTAATGTCACGGACGCAGCCGAATAGTTGATACAGGTTTCCCTTTTTATCTAATTTGGGAATGCACTCAGATTCGACCCAGATGATGTTTCCATTCTTGTGGTGGATCCGGTGCTCATAACAAACGGACTCGCCAGCTTGTAATTTTTTATAATGCTCATCAATTTTATCTTGGTCTTCATCGGGAACATGGTCATTCCATAGGTTCGGGTTTTCGATAAATTCTTGATGAGAGACTCCATAAATGTTCTCAATGCCCCCTGAAACGTACAAAAAGCGGTTCGTTTTTACATCTAAGTTCCATACGACACCGTTTAAGTGGTCGTGCATATTTTTGAGTTGAGAAATATCAAAGTTAAGGTCGTCCTCTAATTCTCTTTGGACAGTCGTGTTTTCTGCGATACCGATTAATTTATGATGGCAGTCGTCTGACATAAAGGTACGCCAAACCGCTCTTATATATTGCTTGCCCTGCTCAGAGTAGTTGATGGAAAACTCTTTTGAAAACGTGTCTTGACTGGATATGGATTGATAGGTCAGTTGGATGAACTCATCATAGTCATCTTTATGAATAAGAGAGTAAATATCAGAAATATTGAGGCGGGAGGCTGTATCCTTGGGTACATAGAACATGTTGTAGAAGCTTTTCGTACCTTTTATATCACCGGTGGTAAAATCACATTCCCATGAACTTAGTCGGATGGTCGGCTTGGGAGGAGGCTGTACGATCTTATTGAAGTGCAAATTTTCTTGAGACAGTTTTGACTTGCTGCAATCTTTAATGACGATGCATGCGCCGATTGTGGAGTGTTCGAATTCAATCGGTGTACAATCAAAGTGTAGGTGCAAAGAGTCTTTTTGTTTCGTTTTAACCAGAAGGTCGAGTGAGACGGGATGGCCGTTAAGGGCTTTACTGATCATAAGCAGGTATTTGTAATGGTCATTCCGGCTTAAGTATGTTCCGAGTTTACCTGACAAATCGCTGTGATAACCGAGCAGATGATTAAGGTTCTGATTGTACCTTACGATCCGAGACTCCTTATCAAGGATATAGGTGATTTCCTGATGCTTTTTAAATGCAGAAGCATACATGTTCAGTACTTCAAGATCTCGTTTAGGATCATGTTTAGAGCGGCTGAGTAAGGTCTGAATCAAGGATCGGTTGCCCAGCATACGTTCACAGCCCTTCAGGTGGTATTTATGGATCAGGTAAATTAGACTATTCACCCTCCATATTCCCACATATGATGTAGAAATTACAAGTATATTAGCATATTGAGTAGAAAAATAAAAAAGCTCAGCAGATTTTGCTGAACTTTTCATTAACGATTCGATTCAATTTATTAATACGTTGTTAATGTTTCTCATCTCCAATGATTCGAACTTCTCTTTCTAACTCTACACCGAATTTTTCTCGGACTGTCTTCTGTACGTGTTCGATCAGTGAGATGTAATCAGATGTGGTAGCATCGTCCTTATTGACAATGAAACCTGCGTGTTTGGTGGACACTTCCGCACCGCCTATATTGGTCCCTTGCAGGTCGCTGTCTTGAATGAGTTTGCCTGCAAAATATCCCGGTGGGCGCTTGAACACGCTGCCGCATGACGGGTATTCCAGTGGCTGCTTGGATTCCCGCTTGTGAGTCAAATCATCCATGACTGCTTTAATCTCTTCGAATGAAGCAGGTTTCAGGTGGAAGGTAGCCTCTACCACGATATCTCCTCGCTCAGGGATGTTGCTGGTCCGGTAATCCAGATCCAATTCAGAAGCTTCACGCTTTACGAGATTTCCGTCTCGATCGACCACGAGGGCATGGTCGAGGACGTCCTTGACTTCTCCCCCGTAGGCTCCTGCATTCATATACAAGGCTCCGCCGACAGTCCCCGGAATTCCACATGCAAATTCGAGCCCGGATAGGTTCTGACGTAGAGCATATCTCGAAGCATCAATGATTCTGGATCCACTTTGAGCGACGACTGAATGCCCGTCACACGTAATCTGATTCAAGTGTTTTAAGTTGATGACAATACCACGAATGCCGCCATCTCGAATGATCAAGTTCGATCCGTTCCCGAGAAGGGTGAACGGGATGTGGTCTTCCTTGGCAAGCTTGACGACATGCTGTACTTCTTCATATGAAGTCGGAGTGATGAAAAAGTCTGCTTTTCCACCTAGTTTGGTGTACAAGTGGTCCTTCAGCATTTCATCGACTTTGACATTTTCTTTTTGAACAAGTTCCATCAGTTTATGATAAATCTTTTCTTTGCTTTTCATAACACCAATCCTATTTGAGTTGTTTTTTCTTCACGCTGCTTAGTCACGGATGTAAAGAATCCGCCTTTTATGCTTATAGTATGTGTATTTTTGTCAGAAAGTTCGTTTACGCCTTTTATATTTTATCATATTTCTAACGAAAGTGACGGGAGGAATTGGTGGGATAACTTTTCTCTTATGTCGCATAGTAAGCGTGTAGGGAGGTGTGTGATGATGGCAAAGGATGTACTCTGCGAAGTTTCAAACTGTGTCCATAACCTTCACGGTAAGAGTTGTGGAGCGGATGAAATTTTTGTCGTTAGTCACAGCGGGCGTCAGGCTCATAACAGTCAGGAAACCGACTGTAAGACGTTTGAGCCTGCTCGTTAGTCAAAGACCTGCACAAGCTCACCCATAGATCGGGTGGGCTTTTTTGTAAGCGTTTCAATATATAGAATCTTGATTATTTTCTGAAAAATGATTGCCAAGTCCACTTCAAGTTAGTATCATCATTATAAACAACACGGATAAAGGGGTGGAACCAATGGATAAAACAAAAAAAGACCTACGAATCAGAAGTAAAGCGATCAGTGAAGGTGTAAACAGAGTACCGAACCGATCGATGCTGAGAGCAGTCGGTTTTACAGACGAAGACTTTAAGAAACCGATGATCGGTGTAGCGAGTACGTGGAGTGAAGTAACACCCTGTAACGTACATATTGATCGTTTAGCACGGGAAGCGAAGAATGGTGCACGTGAAAGTGGCGGAGCACCGATGATTTTTAATACGATTACGGTAGCTGATGGTATTGCGATGGGGCATGAAGGCATGAACTATTCCCTGCCGAGCCGTGAAGTCATCGCAGACTCCATTGAAACGGTTATGAATGCAGAGCGGTTGGACGGTGTTGTTGCAATCGGTGGCTGTGACAAGACCACTCCAGGGTGTTTGATTTCAATTGGTAGAATGAACCTTCCTGCGGTATATGTGTATGGGGGAACGATTCAACCAGGTAAACTGAATGGAGAAGACATTGATATCGTGTCATCCTTTGAAGCAGTCGGGCAATACCACGAAGGGAAGATAAATGACGAACAGCTTCACAAAGTGGAATGTTCAGCTTGTCCGGGTGCAGGTGCCTGCGGTGGGATGTACACGGCAAACACGATGGCTTCAGCTGTAGAAGCATTAGGAATGAGTATTCCGGGTTCTTCTTCTACTCCGGCCATTGCAGATTACAAAGAGCAGGAATGCCACCAAGCTGGAGAGATGGTTCTTGAACTGTTAGAACGTGACATCTACCCTCGCGATATCATGACAAAAGAAGCCTTTGAAAATGCGATTACGGTCGTGATGGCACTTGGTGGATCGACTAATGCGTTCCTCCACCTGTTGGCGATTGCGCACTCTGCTGGTGTTGACTTGACGTTGGATGATTTCGAACGTGTTCGTCAAAATGTTCCACATATTGCCGATATGAAACCAAGCGGAAAATACGTGATGCAGGACCTATATGAAAGTGGCGGGGTCCCAGCTGTTATGAAGTTGTTGCACGAGCATGGTCTTCTGCACGGCGATTGCCTGACAGTTACAGGGAAGACGGTCGCGGAGAACCTGGCGGAAGCGGCTCCGCTGAAGGAAGGTCAGAAAGTCATCCTTCCGTTAGAAACGCCGATCAAACCGAACGGACCACTTGTCGTATTAAAAGGAAACCTTGCCCCGGAGGGCGCCGTTGCGAAGATGTCCGGGCAGAAAATCTCCAGATTTGAAGGTACGGCCCGCGTGTATGATAGTGAAGCTGAGGCAACCGAAGCCATTGAGAAGGATGCCATCAAAGCAGGAGATGTATTGGTCATTCGTAATGTAGGGCCGAAAGGTGGACCGGGTATGCCGGAGATGCTCTCCATTACAGCGATGATTGTCGGGAAAGGTCTTGGTGGTCAAGTCGCCCTGATCACGGATGGCCGCTTCTCAGGAGGATCCCACGGATTTGTCATTGGTCACGTTGCTCCTGAAGCGGCTGTCGGTGGGCCGATCGGTCTCCTGCAATCCGGAGACACCGTGATTATTGACAGCGATACACAGGAAATGAATATGGATGTATCAGACGGAGAACTTGAACGACGCAGACAAGCGTGGCAGCGTCCAGAGCCGAAGTTCAAGACAGGTGTCTTGGCCAAATACGCTCGTCTCGTATCTTCTTCTGCCAAAGGTGCTGTAACGGATTTAGATTTAGATTGATGAGAAGCAGAGGTCGCATAATGCGGCCTCTGCTCTTTATTTGAAGGAGGGAAAGCCGTGATTCGAACAGTGCGGGATGTTGAATCAGAGAAAGATGAATACCTTCGAATGAGAAAGACCCTTTGGCCACATGCTTGTGAGGATGAGCATGTTGAGGATATTCATAACATGGTGAATGGCATCCCGTTCTATGAGGATGAAATCACATGGAAGGTGTATGTGGTGGAAAGGCCGGGTGGCCGTTTAGGGGGATTCATTGAGATTTCGCTGCGCCCTTCTGTTTCGTTTGCTGTCTCCACGCCTGTTGCCTATGTCGAAGGATGGTATGTGGATGCTGAACACAGAAAGCAAGGGGACGGTCGTCTATTAATGGAGGCCGCAGAGATATGGGCGCTGGAGAAAGGGTGTCGTGAACTAGTTTCAGACGTCGAAGTGGAAAACGTCAGAAGTCATCAAGCGCACAAGGCTCTTGGTTTTAAAGAAGCCTTCCGTAATGACGAGGAAGTCTATTATAAGAAGATAGTGAAGGGAAGCGATTAGATGACCAGGTTAGGGATTATTCGTCATGGAAGCACACAGTGGAATAAAGAACGTAGAGCGCAAGGCTCTTCCGATATCCCCCTTGATGAAGAGGGAAAGCGTGAGGCAGAAAAGCTTGCTTCAAGACTTGCGGAAGAACAATGGGACAGGATCTATACGAGCCCACTTTCACGTGCCAGTGAAACGGCCCGTATCATTCAAGAACAACTCCAGGTTCCCCTTGTTGAAGATGCGCGGTTAGTGGAAGTAGGCGGAGGACAAGTTGAAGGGACGACAGAAGAAGAGAGAATAGAGAAATGGGGACCTGATTGGAGGGACCTTGACCTCGGGGCTGAGAGGAAAGAACAGTTCTTACATAGAGGGAAACAATTTGTAGAGGACATGCTGGTTCATCATAAAGGTGAGAAGATTTTAGTTGTCAGCCATGGTGCGTTGATTAGTCACCTTATTCGAGATCTGATCGAAGGTGATGTGTTAGATGGACATATACACAACACGTCGATTTCAGAAATTGTCGATAGCACAGGACGTTGGTCACTGGAGACCTTTAACTGCGTGGAGCATCTGGAATTTTGATAGTGGTACAGAATTGATGGATTTTGGGGCAGAGTTTGGAGGTCTAAACTCTGCCCGTTTATATTTCTGCCTACAAGCTTTGGATCAAAGGTGGGTTTTTAAGGTTTTTCAAAATTTAAATCCCATATTATTCCATGGGCATCTTTAACTTTTGCAAAAACAGCACCCCAGAACGTGTCCTGAAGTTCCATTAATACTGTGCCATTCTCCCTTAGACGATCATAGTACGTTTGAATTTCTTCTGAGCTTTCAAGTTCAAGAGCAAGAGATATGTTTGTCCCTGGAACGATTTCTTGATCCAGGAAAGAGTCGGAGACCATGAAGTGAAAATCACCTTTTGTGAATCGAGCGTGCATGATTCGTTCGTCCATTTCCGGGGGCGTTTCAAATTCAGCCTGTCCGAATGTCTGGAGATGAGTAATCTCTCCATTGAACACCTCTTTATAATAATCCAGTGCTTTTGCTGCTGATCCGTTGAACGTGAAATAGGGAGTTGCTTGATGCTTCATGAAATCACTCCTTCAAAGATTATAGATTTATTGTATCCAATATCACCCAGAAAATCAAGAACATTTGTTCGTATTTGTGTTTAGTTTTCTTCTCAAGTGGAATGAGAGTTATGAAATATTATGAGGAAAGGGATGTTACGCGTGAATGAAAAGATTCAGTTAGGGAAATCTGATTTGTCCATTAACCCGATCGGTCTAGGAACCAATGCGGTCGGAGGTCATAATATTTACCCGAATCTAGACGAAGAAGTTGGGAAGGACGTTGTTCGTACTGCCCTGCATCACGGCATGAACTTTTTAGATACGGCGTTTATTTACGGCCCGGAACGCTCAGAGGAGCTTGTGGGTCAAGTTGTGAAAGAGAACGGGGGTCGCGGTGACATCGTGCTTGCGACGAAGGGAGCTCACCAATTCAAAGGGGATGACGTCGTATTCAACAACCGTCCTGATTTCTTGAAGGAACAGGTGGAAGCAAGCTTGAGAAGGCTGCAGACGGATTATATCGACTTGTATTATATACACTTTCCGGATGAGGGCACTCCGAAGTATGAGGCTGTTGGTGCACTGAAGGAATTGAAGGACGAAGGAAAAATACGTTCCATTGGTGTATCGAACTTCTCTGTGGACCAATTGAAGGAAGCCAACCAGGACGGTTATGTGGATGTCATTCAGTCGGAGTATAATCTGTTTAAAAGAGATGCAGAAAAAGAAATGCTGCCGTACACGGCATCGAACCACATTTCATTTGTTCCATACTTCCCGTTTGCATCCGGCCTGTTAGCAGGAAAGTATGATGAGCATACAATATTTGATGATTTTCGTGCTGAAAATCCGCTCTTCCAAGGTGAGGCTTTCAAAGAAAATTTAGCGAAGGTAGAGAAGCTGCGTCCGATTGCTGAGCGTAACGAAGTGGATGTCCCTCATATTGTTCTGGCATGGTACCTAACTCAGCCGTCTATTGATGCCGTCATTCCAGGAGCAAAAAGAAAAGAACAAGTGGTGGATAATCTACATGCATTAAAGGTCGAATTGACAGATGGAGAACGTCAAATGATTGACGAGATTTTCTCCTGATCGAGAAACCTGCCCGTGGGCAGGTTTTTTTATGTAATCCTTGTCCAGGCACGCAAAGCACGTCCGCCCAATATAATACCCCCAATCGATATTTTGGCATGGGGAGTGGTGAATATGATCAACGGAGCTGCGTACAAGACCCGTATTCAATCATTAAAGAGCTCTGTTTGGTATGACGGCAAGGAAGTTAACGATGTGATTGACCATCCTGCTTTTCGAGGTGTGATCCATAGCCAGGCAGAGCTCTACGATTTACAAAAGGATCCTTTGCACAAATCTGTGATGGTCACATCAGAAGACGACAGCACTTTTGGAACTTCATACTTAATCCCTCGTTCGAAAGAGGACTTGGTCCGGCGTCGGGAAATGGTTCAGACATGGGCAAAGTATTCAGCGGGAATGATGGGGAGGAGCCCGGATTATATGAATACAGTCCTTGCTGCGTTTGCGGCGTCGGCAAATCTCTTGGAAAATGAGCAGAACTGTTTCCCGGATCGTCTGCTCCATTTTTATAAAAAAGCTAGGGAAGAAGATTGGTCCTTTACACACACCTTTATTAACCCACAAAATAATCGTTCCAGTTTATCGTTTTTAGATGAAGTCGATTTAAATGCTCGAATCGTGGATCGCAACGAGGAAGGTTTGGTTATAAGAGGGGCTAAGCTTCTGGCTACACAAGGTGGAATGACAGATGAAATTATCGTGTATTCCGCACCTAATGCTGCTAAGCGGGAGTATTCCTATTTGTTTTCGATTCCGACTGATACTTCGGGGCTTCGATTTGTGTGCCGGTCTTCGTTCAAACAGGATGACAATCGTTTCAATTCACCGCTCTCCTCACGGTTTGATGAAGTGGACTCTGTAGTTTTCTTTGATGACGTAGTGGTCCCGTGGGAGCGTGTTTTTCTGCATGACAATATTCGGGCAGCAAACGATTTTTATATCAAAGGAAAATTCGCTCCTTTCACTCTTCATCAGATTGTATCCAGGCAGGTCGTGAAAACCCAGTTTGCTTTGGGGCTTGCGTTAAATATGGTTGAGGAGATTCAAATCAGTGAATATCCTCATGTTCAAAGCAAAGTGGCGGAGATCATGAAGGCGTTGGAATCAATGGAAGCTCTTCTTCATGCGTCCGAAATGAAAGCTGAACAAGATGAGGCAGGTGTGATGGTGCCTGCTCGTATGCCTTTATATACGGCGATTAATGAATTCCAAAAGAACTATCCACGGTTTATGGAAATCATCCAGTTGCTTGGAGCAAGCGGACTCGTCACGCTTCCTTCTGATGCGGACTTCCATTCTTCTCTAAAGGACGATTTAACCCACTATCTCCGGACGGACGAATCAAACGGGCAGGACAAAGTCATGCTGTTTCGGCTTGCCTGGGACGTATCCATGAGTTCTTTTGGTTCCCGGCAAACACTCTATGAACGATTTTTCTTCGGGGATCCAGTGCGCCTGGAACAGATGATTTACCGTTCCTTTCATAAAGAAGACGTCATGGCATATGCCAAAGAATTTCTTCATAAAAAAAGCTGACGTATAGACGTCAGCCTTTTCTATTGGAGTGCTTTGCCCGTTGTTCGGGCTGGGAGGAGGGGTGTTGATCCGCTGTGTCTTCTGTCAGACCCTGCGGATTTACACTTTCGTTTCTTTTTCTCTTCTGTGCATTGCTTTTCTTGCTCATGTCGATCACCTCCGCACTTAGTTTAGGTAAACGGAGTGTTTCTTATCTATAGCTTTTTCTGGAATTTCAAGATCAGCCACGCTATAAAGTTTGCCGGAAGGAAGAGAGGATTGACTTGACTGTTTGCATGGAGTACCTCTTCTTGGATAGGCATCTCTTCATAGTACTGGTTTTGGGATTTGTTCTTTTTCTCTTGCTCTTCCTTCACGCCTATCAGGTAGCGGTATTGGATGGGGACCATCATCAGCGTTATTAAACTAAATACGATTAGAATTATAAAAATGGCTCTTATCAACATAGGAAAAAACTCCCTTCTCTAATAGATACGATCTTCCGTCTAATCCGTTTCAATCGAATGATTCTTTCTTTTTCGCAGAACCTAATGAAGAAGGAGGAATGAAGGATGCGAAATGAAAAAGATCAGCGTATTACAGAAGAACAAGCCTCTGACTCTTATATGGAGGGAACGATTGATGGAAAGATCGATCAGGTGGACAAGGATGGAAACTTGATCAGCCATGAAGGCGAGGAAATTCCTCGAGAGGGATTTCCTAAAGGGAAAAAGAATCATGAGCAGAAAAAATAAAATACTTGTACCAGAAGCACGTGCGGGGTTGGATCAGCTTAAATCTGATATTGCCAACACGAGTAACCCTGAAGAAGCGAAATACGAAATAGCGAAAGAAAAAGGGATTCCGATGCAGAAAGGGTACAACGGTCAAATGTCGACGAGGGATGCAGGCAAAGTCGGAGGATCCTTAGGTGGGCAGATGGTGAAAGAGCTTGTCCGTCGGGCTGAGCAGCAATTACAGCAAACTGACGGAAAGTAAGCATTGCTTTGTAAAGAGAGGCCAAAATTGGCCTCTCTTTGTCACGAGATAAAACGTGCCAATTCCTCCATCGCTTTTTGGATCGCCGTAATGGAGGATTCAGCGTCCATCCCTACATCCAGCGAGTGGTTCGCGCCAGGAATGATTTTTTTAGGAGAAGGTACACCCCTCCAAGCTTGATCTGAAAAATGAGGGTCCTCATCACCCATGATTGTAAGCATGTGTGATGGATGGGTTAAGTATGCCTGCCTGATGGATTCCTCTTTTAATAACGGAGTGAGCAGGATCAAGGCTTTAGCTGGTAAAGGCTTAAGAAGTAAAGGAACTGTTCCTATGGATTTTCCTAAAAATAGCTGTTCCTCGTAGGTCGGCATGACATGAACGAGTGAATGAAGGTCGTGATACATAAGGTCTGCCAGGTCGACTTTAGGTTGTTGGAGCTGCTCTTTTGAATAAGGATAGTGGACGTGCACAACATCTATCCCATGACGTAACATCACCATGGTCGAATAATATAATAAAGGGCGGTCAAACGAATAACTGGCTCCGGACAGCATGATACAAACACGTGAAGAGCCTTGCTGGATATGTGTGTATGAAAGCCTGTCTGTTTCTTTTTCTTCAACAAGCATAGGTCGTTTCTCCTTTTTAAGAAGATTCTAACACATGTCGAAGCAAATTCCGTAAAAAGGGCTGAGCGTTCTGATATAATAAGCTAAATAAGACAAATGCATTCATGGGGGAGAGCATGATGAAAGCATTCGTTGAGCAAGTTATCTTCCATAATGATAGCCTTGCCTCATATCCCGACCGCTTCGAATGGATTGGCCAGGGGAGAAGTGCGGTTGTATTTAAATGTAAAGAAACGAACCGTGTTGTGAAAGTATTCTATCCGTCGTGCCAGGCTATTGCTGAAGTGGAAGCGGACGTATATCAGAGAATTTCCAAACATGATCTTTTTCCGGAAGTGTACGAAGCGGGAGAAGGTTATTTAGTAATTGAATATGTAACGGGGCGTACGCTTTACGACTGCTTGGTCGAAGGAATCCCGATTACAGAAGACATGATCCATGAGGTTGACCGGGCGCTCCAATTTGTCAGGAGCCTTGGACTCAATCCATCCGATACCCACTTGAAAAATATTATGCTGACAGAAGACGGTCGAATCAAAGTAATCGATGTCGCCCGCTTCACGCAGGAGGAAGAATGTCCTCAGTGGGAAGATTTGAAGAAAGCTTACTATATGTACTATCAGCGACGTTACTTCCCGAAAAAATACCCGAGATTATTCATTGAATGTGTCATCCAGCTTTATCGAAAAAGGCTGCTCCCGATCTAGTTTAGAGAAAGACCTTCCTGGGAATGGAATGGAAAAAGGGAGGAAGATACACATGACAGCTTATCGTTTGAGTGACTTGGAAGTGGGAAAGAATTATCAAGCTAAGGAATTAGACAGCTTCGTCTCGACCACAGATGTTGTGCTCGTTTCCAACAATGAGAATCAATTGTTCAACGAACCTGAGCGGGAATACAAAGTGTTGGACGCTTACGAAGGGTTCTTCGAACACAATGATGACGACGGTGAAAAATATTTCCGTGAGAAAAAAGTATATAGGGTAGAGAAAGTATAATCCCGGCCATGGCCGGGATTTTTTAATATCTCAATTTCATTAGAATACTTTGGATCTGTTCGTCTTTCTTCAACGTATCTTCATACTTCTTCGTAATCTCCGTAAGGGCTACATCATGGTAGAAGAACTCGGTAAAAAATTTGACGAGTGGACTGGACTGAGTTTGGATGCCCTGCCATTCATCGTGTTCGACTCCAGCGAGTACAATTTCTTTTCCATCAATGATGAGCAGTTGGTGCCTCTCGAGTGCTTGGTGATTTTGATCAGGCATAAGGATATGGGCATCTGAAAGCCTCGTACTCATCTCTCCAACTGACAGCAGTTCGACCGTAATGCCTTCCAGTTGCTTGTGCTCCAATAATGGAAGCAGTCGACTCAGGTCATCGCTCCATCCTGAGATGTGAATGCTCGACTCTGCTCTCTCCACAAGATCCTGAGAAAGAGAAGAAATGGCTTCTGCATTTTGAATCGTCCAGACCCGATCATCATTTGTTGTCATCGTGTATTCTTTGCTTTTCAATTCTTCCACATTCGCTTCAAATTCCGCTGTCAGTTTTTTGATTGTGGTGTCTAACGGGAGCGCTGTATAAAGCTTCTTTCGGTTGGTAAAGGAGGTTTTCAATAGACCTTTGTCCATGAGGCGGTTCAACACTTCATAAACTTTCGACTTTGGGACTTGTGAATACTTCCCGACCGTTGTCGCATCAAGAGGCTCCTCGCTTGCAGTCAGAACCTCAAATACCTGGCTTTCGTACTGGGTGAATCCAAACTTTTGTAACATCTGATCCCTCTTCTCGCAGTAATCCTCACTTAAGAATACACGCTTCCTTCTTGTACGTAAAATTTCCTCTTGTTTTAGTTAGTATTAATGGTTACCATTGTAGTGGTAACTAAAACAAAAGGGGATCATTTTATGAATAAAAAAGTATATTTGCTTGCCATTGTTTCGTTTGTTGTCGGGACAGTCGAGCTGATTATTGGGGGGCTTCTGGATATTGTCGCAAATGATCTGGGAGTCAGCCTTGGTCGGGCTGGACTGTTGATTACGATTTTCTCCGTCGTTTTCGCCATTGCGTCTCCTATTCTGTTGACGGCAACGGCTAAATACGAGCGGAAAAAGCTGACGTTGATTACATTGTTCATCTTTTTCCTCGGCAATCTGCTCGCTTTCTGGAGTCCGAACTATAGTGTCATCATGGCCGCACGAATTATAACAGCGGCTAGTGGGTCGCTCTTAGTCGTACTGGCTGTCACCATTGCCTCACAAATCGTTGAGGCGAAATACCGCGGGCGTGCGATTGGAATTATATTTATGGGGATCAGTGGCTCCCTTGTACTCGGTGTACCGATTGGACTGACGATAGGAAATGCATTCGGCTGGCGCGCA
This sequence comes from Halobacillus litoralis, assembly GCF_020171725.1. Lineage (GTDB taxonomy): Bacteria > Bacillota > Bacilli > Bacillales > Halobacillaceae > Halobacillus > Halobacillus litoralis_F. The sequence continues at coordinate 395,881 of NZ_JAIVAJ010000006.1, forward strand.
CCATTCTTATTCATTGCCGTTCTCACGCTTCTATCGATGGCAGCCGTTGCGTTTACACTCGGGTCAATTCAACCGAAGCCGATCATCCCGATTAAAAAGCAACTGCAGACATTGAAGGATCAGAAGATTTTCTCTGCACAGCTGACCTCCTTTATTTTCTTAACAGGACACCTCACGTTATATGCTTATTTAACACCATTCCTTAAGTCAGAATTAGGACTGGGCGCTACATGGGTAAGCATTGTATATTTTGTCTTTGGTGTTGCTGCTGTCCTTGGTGGCGGAATTGGGGGCACGTTATCGGATCGCTTCGGGTCAGAGAGAAGCATCATCGGCATCATTATCGCGTTCGCTGTTGCGATCTTCCTCATCCCGTATGTGACGTTCTCGCTGCCGTTGTTCTTAATCGTCATGGTGGTTTGGAGTGCTCTTAGCTGGGCGATTACACCTGCTCAACAGAACTATTTGATCACATCAGCTCCAGAAACTTCTGACATTCAACAGAGCTTGAATAACTCTGCGTTGCACTTTGGTATTGCGGCAGGGTCGTCTGTTGGTGGACTGGTCATCGAACAGGCATCCGTCTCGAACAACGCAACGGTAGGAGGATTCTTCATTCTTCTGGCACTCGCTACGGCTTATTTCTCGATTACGAGAGGGCAGAGTAGTGTAGTTGCGGCAGGTTCAGAGTCCTGAGTGTGTTGAACAGAATACTACGTGCAAAGAGGCTGACCACTTGTGGGTCAGCCTCTTTTTGGAGATTAAGTATAAGGAAAGCTTGTAAGAGGGAAAATAAGCGTGTTCCAAACAAGGAGGGAATCATAATGGGTAGAGATGAACATCGCCATTCAAAAGGGAAGAAAAAACAAAACCTTCCCCAAACTCCTGACCAGGAGAAGCATCCGGGTATTGATGTAGAGTTTTCTGAGCAAATTGCCGATCAGGATGACTTTGAAGCGCTGGAAAGAAGTAGGGAAGCAGACGAACGAGCTCATAAACGACAGAATAACCAATAAGTCTCTAAAACAGAGGCAGTTCATATTCTGCCTCTGTTTAATTTGTACAGAATACATTGTTTGAACTAAATTCCTTTTATGCTATAATACAAAATTGTGATTTAAAACATAATACTTATAAACATAGGGAGGAAATGACGTGAAAAACTTACGTACATGGATGCCTGCCCTTCTATTGGGCGCACTTCTAGTCCTTCTCGCCGCGTGTGGTGGGGAAAATGAAGAGCCGGATGAAGCGACAGGTGACTCAGGTGAAGAAGCCTCTGAAACAGCAGAAGATAAAGGCAGCATCAGCATTGGAATGAACAACTGGGCTGAGAACGTTGCCGTATCAAACATGTGGAAGCTGATCCTTGAAGAGCAGGGTTATGAGGTCGAGCTTAAGAATGTAGAGAAAGGCTTCTTATATGAAGCACTCTCTTCAGGTGATTTGGATATCGGTACAGAAATCTGGCTGCCGAACACAGATGCACCATACTATGAGAAATACGAAAATGAAATTGACTGGCGCGAAACATGGTACGAAGGAACAGAGCTTGGCCTTGTTGTTCCGACGTACATGGAAGACGTCAATACGATTGAAGACTTGAAGACGACAGACGCTTTTGAGGAAAACCAAATTGTTGGAATCGACGCTGGCGCAAGCTTGATGACTCTGACAGAAGAAGCGCTGACAGAGTATGACCTGGATTGGTCTCTTGCTCCTTCCTCTGGTCCGACGATGACAGCAGAACTTCGGAATTCCATCGAAGACGAGGAGCCGATTGTGGTAACTCTATGGAAGCCACACTGGGCATTTGCAGAAATGGACCTTAAATTCCTTGAAGATACAAAAGGCGTATATGGAGAGAAAGAAGACATCTCCTATGCTGCACGTCAAGGCTTTGCTGAGGACTACCCAGAAGTTACACAGTGGTGGGACAACTTCAAGTTGAACGACCAACAGCTCGGAAGCTTGATGGCTGCTCTGAATGAAGCCGATTCTCCTGAAGAAGGAGCTCAAAATTGGATCGATGAAAACCAAGATCTCATCAACTCTTGGATGGAATAATACGAGAAGCCCCTTTTGTCCATGGCGGACAGAAGGGGCTTCTTTTGTAGAATGTTGATGGATTGACAGAGAAATACCATCTTAAACGTGTTACACTGTAAAAAGTCAGATTTTTTACATAATAAGGAGAGAGAAGCTATGACGTTACATAAAGAAGAGGTGTCCCGTGCCCAGGAGGCCATCAATAAAGTTATTTTAGGAAAAGAAGATACAGTTGAACTTTTGTTTACAGCGTTGATTGCAGGTGGACATGTGTTACTTGAAAGCGTTCCGGGTTCGGGGAAGACGAAGCTCGCGAAGAGTTTTGCGAAAGTGATGAACGGTAAATTCAGCCGCGTGCAGTTCACGCCGGACGTGCTGCCAAGTGATGTCACAGGTATTCAATTTTTTAACCCGAAGACTCAGGAGTTTGAGCTGAGAAAGGGACCTGTAATGACAAACATCTTACTAGCCGATGAGATCAACCGTGCAACACCGAAGACCCAGTCGAGTCTGCTCGAGGTCATGGAGGAGAAGCAGACGACAGTCGATGGTGAAACCCTTCAAATCGATGCGCCCTTATTTGTTGTGGCGACGCAGAACCCTGTAGAAGGGAACCAGGGAACGTTCCCGCTGCCTGAAGCACAGCTTGACCGGTTCTTATTTAAGCTGGATATGGGCTACCCGTCAGATGAGGAGGAGAAGAACATCCTTCTTGCCTATCAGATGGACGAACCGATGGACAGCCTTTCGCAGGAAATCAGTATCGAAGCGGTACTGAAGTTAAGAGAGGAAGCGAAAGAAGTAACGCTTGCAGATGATACGATGAATTACTTGCTCGACTTAGTGCGATTGACGAGAAAAAACGATGACGTTGCACTAGGGATGAGTACCCGTGGTGCGCTTGCGTTCATGAGGGCTTCACAAGCACGAGCGTTGTTGCAAGGTAGAACGTACGTAATCCCAGAGGACGTGAAATTCCTTGCTCCTTATTTATTTGAGCATCGTATCGTGCTCTCAATGGAAGGAGCGATTCGTAAGTCAAACGAACAGGTGGTCAAAGAGATTGTGGAGTCGGTACCCGTACCGGTGGAAGTAGGGTCCGCGAAGTGAAGGAATGGAAAAAGGTATTAGGACAGGAAAGTGAACGATACTACGACTTCCTTCTCGCGCTCATTTTGTTAACCGGGCTGACTGGTTTTGTGCTCAACCAATCTCTTCTTTTCATCCCAACGGCCCTTCTTACAGCGGTTTGGCTGCTCAGTAAAGCGTATGACCGCTTCGGTGGAACACAGCTAAGTTTGAAAAATGAGAAGAGGTCTGTCCGCTTGTTTCCAGGTGAGAAGACGGAGTTGACGTTTTGGATGAGCAATGGATCAAGAGCTCCGGTATTGAATGGGCAGCTATCCTTTAAATCAGATGAAATGGTGAAAGGGCATGAATCCTTCACGCGTGAAGCTCAGAAGGGGTACCAATACCAACTGCCTCTCTCCTTGATTGAGAAAGGGGATTCAGGTGTGACCGTTCCAATCACAGCTGAAAAAAGAGGGGTTACGAAATTTTCGGAGATGAAATTCAAGTATCCTCACCTTATTAAGTTCCAGCCCGTTCATTTGGATTACCAATTCAACTATGAAACGGAAGTGATCGTCTACCCGGAACAGAAGCCCGTTTATGGGATTGATGATGTGTTTCATCTTTCGATCGGAGAGCAGACTGCCACAGTCTCTCCCTATGAGGATTTGTTAACACCCATCGGAACAAGGGATTATGTGTCATCAGATCCCTTTCATCGGATTCACTGGAAAGCAAGTGCTAAAACGCAGGAGCTGCAGACGAAGGTTTATGAGCGTCAAGTGGACAGGAGCTGGACGATTTTAGTAAACACCTCTCAGCGGACGAGGCTGGGTAACCAATACCCCTCCGAGCACTTCGAGGATTTGATGTCTTACGCGAGCTATATCTGTCATGAAGCTTCGAAGCGTTCCTACACGTTTGATATGGCGCTGAATATGAGAAGGCCGCACCATCGACCATTTTTCTATCAACCAGAAGGGCAGGGCGCCCAACAGCTGAAACAGTCGCTGGAATTGCTCGCGAGAATGATGAAAGACCGTCTCATCATGCCGATGGAAGAGCTGATGTATCGGATTGATAAGTCGATGTATAAGCGGAGAACGGTACTGCTGTTGGGAGAAGTGCCACCAAGCTGTGAGCGTTACATCACTAAGTGGCAGACCCAGGGGATTTCCGTATTTATCCTTGATGTCGAACAGGAACAGCCTATCCTTGTCAGGGCAGGGAAAAGGGGGAATATCGCATGATACAAGGTCGGAAATGGATGACGGTATCCTACCAATTCTTAAGTCAGGCGTTACTTGCATACTTCCTGCTTTATCTTCTGGCAGACTGGCTAAGCCTTTCTTTTTCTTTAATTCCTTATCTGACAGTGATCGTCACTGCTCTAGTCGCACTGCTTCTGACTTCACGTTATGAAGCGTATCGGATTAGAGTAGTCGCTGTGCCCATTCTCATTATCGCGGTAAGCCTGCTTACAGGCATTTACTGGCTCGTGGGATTGGCGTTGGCTGGTGCTGCGGTATGGCGGTATCAATCACTGGAAGTGGATCCCGATTTTGAAAACGAACATGCGCTGCTTCTTTCAACATCGATCATCGCCTTTGTCGGGCTGATCTTCTATAAAGACGCAGCATTGCTTGTTGCGCTGCTTATTCAATTTGTCGTATTACTTGGAGGATACAATCTATCGCATTATTACCAAGTATCAAAGGCAGATCGCTCGAAAGGAAAAGGAAGCCTGTCGATCTATGCGGTTGCTGTGCCGGTCACAGTCATCCTTGTCATGGTTCTTCTCCCGGGCCTGAGGTCCGTCATAGGCGTTGTGTGGAGCGTCATCAGCTTCATCTTTCTGAAAGGATTCACCGGATTTTTGGACGCCTTAGCCTTTTTTGGAATCGATGTTTCCCAAATCCGTCCTGCTGAACAGCAGTTAGGTGAGGAGCCAGTAGAGGTGGAGGAAAACATGACACCATTTCGACCTGAGGAAGGTGCAGAATACGATGGAACTGTCGTGAATGCTGTTGGAGAAGCAACGCAATGGGGAGTCATCCTTGCGGTAGGTGGGGCTGTGCTGATCGCTTTATTTGTTCTTTACAGATTCAACAAAAGAAGAACACGGGAAGTGGAAGAGGATGCCGGGCTTACGTATCAAAGCTATCAATGGGCCACAGATGGACAGGATGGGATGTCGTCCGGGTTCAAGTTCTCCCGCTCAAAAGCGGATAACCGCATTCGTAAACAGTTTCAGAAATTTGAACAGGACGCTTCCCGCTTAGGTATGGGACGTTCCGGAAATGAGTCCATTTCCGAGTGGTTTGACCGCCTAGGATTAGAAGTTCAGCATACTTCTTTATACCAGAAGGTGCGCTACGGATCAGAGGACCTGACTCCTGAAGAGGAGAAACAGTTTTTCATTGAGATGGAACAGCTGAACCATGAATTGAAGCAGGCGGCACAAAAAAAACAATATTCCTCAGAGGAAAATTAGTTTAATGGCTCCTTTTTTAGGTAACATACTTGTAAAAGTTATTCCAATTACCTGAGAGGAGTCATTCAAATGGATATCAACAAAGAAATCAAGAAACTAGAACAAGTACATTTAGAGAAACCAGAGAAGGTATTTACAATGTATTTAAACACCGATCCCTCCGACCCAGACCAGCAGGGGGGCGAATGGAAAATTCATTTGAAGAACGGCTTGAATAATTTCGAGTCTTACCTGAAGGAAGAAGACGATTCGGATGAGAAGCGGAATTACTGGGCAGTAAAAGAAAAGGTCGAACAATTCATAGAAGAGAATGAACAGAACTTCGCCAAAAGCGTCGTCGTCATTGCGACTGCAGACGACACGATTTGGTTTGCAGAACGATTCCAAATGCCGGTCAAATCCGAGTTCTACTGGGAGGAGACTCCACAGCTTGATCAATTGAAAAAGATGCAGGAAGATTTCCCGAAAACGGGTATCGTGCTGACACAAAAAGAACAGGTGAAAGTCATAGATGCGGAACTCGGACAGCTGAAAGATACACAACTCTTTGAACTGGACTTGGATACGGACGATTGGCGCCAACATCAGGGTCCTCACCGCGCCCAAGCATCCATGGGTTCCGGCGGTGCAAAGAATTCGAAGCAGGATCAATTCCAAGAGCGCTTTGAAGCGAACCGTTATCGTTGGTATAAGAGCCTGGCGCCTAAGCTTGATAAGCTGGCAAAAGACTACGGCTGGCAACAGTTCTATCTCGTAGGGGATAAAGAAGAATTGAAAGACTTAAGCGATAATATGAACAAAGAACCTAAGGATATGGTAAATAAAAACCTGCTTGATCATGAAGAAATGCATATTATCGAAGAAGTGATTCAGTAAATGTAAGAGCGCCGGTTCAACCGGCGTTTTTTTTGTAGAAAAAGAATTAGGCCACTCTGCTTTGTATGATCGAAAAAATCTGCTATCTACTATTTTCATAAAGTAATAAACGGGTCATCCTAATAAATGCAAGCGGAATAAAGCTGTGATAAAATAGTATATACCTAAACTATTAAAACTCAGAATGGAGCATAGAAATGTTTGTCGTAGATTCCACCGTAGTTGTACCTGATCATAAAGCGGATGATTTAATACATATCTACCGGAACCGTTCTAAACTTGTCGATCAAGCAGAGGGCTTCCTATCCTTTCAGCTTCTTCAGAACGATCGAAAGCCCGGAGAACTTACTGTGCACATGGAGTGGGAATCCAAACAAGCTTATTTGAACTGGGCAAGAAGTGAACAGTTCAAGAAGATACATGAACTGGAGAAGCGTTACCCGGATGAAGAGCTACAGGGGATTGTTCCGAAAGTGAAGAAGTATGAGGTGGTCGCAACGTGAATAAGAAAGAAAAAGACCGCATCGTTCATAATGTAGCAGAAGAGATATATGAGAATTACCCTTTTCTTTGGGAGAAGTTCGGTCAGAATGGACGCGACCGTACCGAAGAGGATAATTATCACCACTTGGATCATTTGCAAGCTGCATATGAAATGAACAGTTCGGACTTCTTTATTGATTATACGAAGTGGTTGAATAACGTTCTGACATCAAGGAATGTCGGCACTCATTTGATCATCGATAATTTCGAACGGTTGATTGCACAATTTCAGAATTTTGGCCTGGAAGACGAAAATGAACAAAGAGTATACGTCGAATATTTGCAGACAGCAATTCAACACTTACATACTCTTTCAAGTAAGAGGTGAATGAAGTTGACCCAACACCACGAGACACTAGCCCACCTGTTTTTGGATGGAGATGAAGAAAAAGCCTTAGATTATATGAACGAGTTGTTACATGAGTATTCCCGTGCCTATTTATACGAATCTGTTATCACACAGTCAATGTATTATATTGGTCAACTTTGGGAGAGGAATGAAATCTCAGTTGCCGATGAGCACCTTGCCACGGCAGTTTGTGACTTCGTTCTTTCAACGCTTAAAGAAGAAAAGCCTATCAAAAGAACGAGACAGCAGAAAGCACTTCTGTTCGGCGTCGAAAAGGAACAGCATTATCTAGGTATCAAGATGGTCGCTGAGACATTTAAGGAGCAAGGATGGCGAGTGCGTTACCTCGGTCCCGACCTGCCTCTGGAACACTCATTGACTCAAATTGAAAAGTTCAAGCCGGATGTAATCGGACTTTCGGCTGCTTTATCGTATCGACTTCCTACAGTAAAAGAGTTGATCCGACGCTTCGAAAGGTTGGAGTGGAAGCCGTTTATTATGGTCGGTGGACGTATGGCTTCAAAATTTGACTTAAATGAATTCCAGTCAGACCGTGTGATGGTGGTCAAGGGACTCCCACACCTCCATCAGTGGTTCAAAGAAGGAAGGGACGGCGTCATCAATGAAACGAGTTGAACATACTTTTCCTCTCCCTTTCGTAACAATAAATAAAAACTATAAAATCCAGACTTATTCTAAAGAAGCGATTTCTTTAATAGGGGAACATGAGAACCTGTTGGAAATTATGGATGAAGCAAGTGTGATGAAGGTTAAGGATTGGGTCACACCTGAAATCCTGAAAGCTTCTGTCGAAGTACATCTCCAGGCCATGGACGATGAGGAAGACTTACTGACAGCGGATTTATACGTAAAGTGGAATAACGATATGTATGCTGAAATCATTCTTATGCTGAAAGATGAGAAGCTCACAAAAGTAACGAAGACCTTGAACCAGCTAAGGTCCAGGTTGAATGATACCAATTTCGAGCTTTTAGAGGAGAAAGAGAAGCTGGAAGAAGCGGTGGAGCAGAACAATCAGTTATCCGCTCCTTTCATCATCTTAAATGAAGAAACGGCGCTGATTCCCTTGTTCGGTGATGTATCTGAAGAGAAGATGTATTCCATCGAAACTCAGTTACTTCAGAAGTCCCAGGAAGGGGAAGTAGACACCCTTCTGTTTGATTTTACGGCGGTAGGAGATCTGCAGCGTTCGGGTGTATCCGTTCTGTTGGATGTGATGACGTCTTTATCTTATATGGGAGCGGAAATCACATTCATCGGTGTACAGCCAGCTCAGGCTAAGCAGCTGAAAGAAATGAGTCTGCCTCAGGAGATTAAGTTTATCGGTTCACTTAAAACAGCTATACAGAAGTTTTGTTAATGACTAAAACCTCCCCATCCTTCGGGGAGGTTTTAGTTTATCCAGATGATAGAAAGCCCAGCAAGTGTAGCGAGGATCGAGACGAGAAAATAGACCGTCCCTTTGAACCAGGCCCCTTTCTCAAACATCTGAAGGATTTCATAGCTGAAGGTGGAGTAAGTCGTGTATCCTCCGCAGAATCCGGTTGCTGACAAATACCAGAACCATTCCGGGATGGCAGTAGATTCATGGATTTGGATCAAGAAGCCGAGGAGCAATCCACCTGATAGGTTCGCAATAAGGGTACCGACAGGGAGAGAATAACGGTTGAATGCTTCGCTCAGCTTGAATCGTGCCACAGCCCCGATCATTCCACCTATAAAAATATATAAAACAGTCATGTGTACTTCCTCCCTGCTTTTACCCCCATCCAGCTCATCAACAGGCCAAACACAGCGGTCATAATGATATACATGAAGCCAAGACTGATCCGATCCTCAAGCAGCTTAAGGGACTCAGTCGAAAAAGCGGAAAAGGTTGTAAACGACCCGATGACTCCAGTTGTTAGGGCTTTTTGAAAAAGGGGGTCTACTTTCCTATGTTTAGGGAAAACAGAAGAAAGGAAGCTAAGTAGAAAGCATCCGATCATATTGACCGTGAGTGTTCCTATAGGAAGGCCGTATGTAGTTGGCAGAATGGTGGATACAGCGAACCTCAATGAGGATCCAATGCCACCTCCTACAGCAATATAAATCGGCAGTTGTTTATTCATGGCTTTACTCCTTCGTGATAAAAAAGTTGGATAGGCTCATGTCTTAGTAGTTCGAAAGGTCTTCGTGCTATACTTCCTCTAGACAATTTTCTACATAGTAAGCCCAAATTATTGGATTCGGAGTTGAGACTATGACTACTATAACAAAAAAACTGCTACTATTCTTAGTCTTAACTGCACTCAGTTATCTTTTGAATACGGTCAGTATCAGTATGTACTACGGCGTTCATTTTCTCTTGGGCTCTATCCCTTTAGTGATGATGCTGAAGAAGCTGGGGGTCTGGCCTGCTTTCATTGGAGCGATCATCGCTCAATCGTACACGCTGTTTCTGTGGAATCACCCCTATGCCCTTATTATTTTTTCATTGGAAATCTTGTTCATCGGCCTGTTCTTTAAGAAAAAAGTGGCCAATCTCATCTTAAGGGATGCGTTATATTGGCTGATTATCGGCGTGCCGCTTGTTTTTCTTTTCTACGGACAGGCCCTGCATTTCGGGCTGGATGGAACGATCATGGTCGCTTTAAAAGATACAATGAACGGACTAGTGAACGTTTGGGTGGCTGAGTTTTTACTCTTTATTTCATCTGTCATTTACCGCATGTGGAGAAAGGAAGTCTCGACGTTTTACAAAATGCGTGAAGTCGTTTCCTATATGAGCAGTGGTGTATTACTTGTTCTGAGCTTCACACTCGTCATGCAGATCGGCTACTACGAGCAGTCACAGGGTCGGTCCCAGTTATTCATTACGACCCAGGACAAGATCGATGAAGTCACGAGGTATTATGAATCATGGACAGACGACAAGCTGAATGAGCACCAGTTTTGGTTGAATCAACTTCAGTCATCGGCGCAAAGCAGGTCTGAACTTCAGTCTGAGGTGGATGACTTGAGGATAGATCCATCCACAGCACAAATCCGTATCAACTCTGAGACCAGCTTGGATCAACAGCAGATGTCGTACTCGTTTACAGACGAAGCTGTCTACTTTCTCGTTCGTGACCCTATCGTACTAGATGCAGGTCAATCCGTCGTTGTCGAGACAGCATTTCCTATGGACAGGGTTTCAGAGTATGTACTCAGTCCTCTTACAGATGAAGAGATGAATATTACAGTTTTGAGCTCTGAAGGATCGGTCATCCTATCCAATCTCCGTGGAGTACCGGAAGAAGCGATCCAAAGCCGAAACAGTTGGACTACGCTAGGGGCATTCGACGGAGGAGATGTGATTGTGGATGAGCCGAATTTACCTTCTATGCAGCAGTGGAAGCAATCGGTTTACACGATACAAAATGCGATTCCGAACAGTAATGCAACCCTGATTGTGGAGACTGGTTTTATGCCCTTCGTAGACTATCAATTAATGAATCTATCGTTGTTTATTATTCTTATCGTGGTCATCATTACGTTAATCATTGGGGAAATCCTGTCTGGAAGACTGATGAAGAGGTTTGAAACTTTGTCACGTACAACCAATGAGATTGTTGCAGCCCTGCCTCATATGAAAGAAAGGACGGAATTTCCGAGCAGTATGATCTATGAACTCGAGACGCTTTCGAATAACTTCCAAGTGATGATGAAAGAGTGGCAGGAGAAATACAAAACATCACAGGATGCGAATGAAGAACTTCAGGAAAAGAAGAAGCAGCTTGAAAAGTCACAACAGCAGATGGAGTACATGGCACATTACGATACACTGACGAACCTTCCTAACAGAAGGCAGTTTAATAAAGCGATGGATGAGTTGATTGCGAAAAAACGAAAGAAATTTGGATTGTTATTTATAGATGTCGATCGATTCAAGGATATTAATGACCAATACGGACACGAAATAGGAGACCAGGTCTTAATTAAAGTAGGTGAAAAGCTTCGCGAAGAATTGGTGTGCGGAGAAGCGTATCGCCTTAGTGGAGATGAGTTCACAGTCATTGCAGAGGACTTAGAAAACACAGATTTAGATCTGGTCTGCCGTCATGTCCTTGCCCTTTTTGATGAACCCATCGAATTAGAGGAAACGAACATACAAATTTGTTTAAGTATCGGGAAGGCCATTTTCCCTGACGAAGCTCAAAGTAAGAATGAACTGATCCGTATCGCCGACCATGCAATGTATGAATCTAAAAAAGCAGGAAGAAATCAAATGAGCTGACGGAGGTTATAAAACCCTGAATTTGTGGAATGGAAAAGAAAGGATTATTTGAAAGGGAGGATTTACATTATGCAATTGACGTTAGAAGTAAATGGGATGACTTGCGGTCATTGTGAAAAAGCGGTGAAAGGCGCCTTGGAGGAATTGGAAGGTGTCCATGGCGTAGAGGTTCACTTGGACAGTGGAAAAGTGGATGTCAGTTACGATGAAGCATTTGCTACGAAGGCCATGATGAAAGAGGCAGTCGAAGCGCAAGGGTACGATGCAGTCGGATAAAGTCAATGAAAGGTAAGATGCTCAGAGCCCGGTCAAAGGAACTCTGAGCATTTTTTCTATAAAAAGAACTTATTGAATGTTGTATGGGAGTTGGGATTTGTAGCCTGAGAACTGTTGATACGTCTGTTGGACTTTCTGCTGTTGTTCCTGTTCGACAGCATACCAGCCGTTCTGGAACATGAGATTATACAAATTACGTTGGCAGTCCTGTGTTTCCTTAAAGATTGTAGCTAAGTCCTGATACAGTGCTTGGTTGCTCGCTTCATTCAGAGCGATGCTGTAGGAGGACGTCATATACTTTTCCGTCGCCAATTGGTCATTGATGAAATCCCGCTCGTTCATCTGGGGTGTCTTCGGTACATTTGTCTCGGGGTTCTGAATTTTACTAGATGACTGATTCATTAGATAACCTCCTCTTAGTTGGGTTTCTGACCATTCAGGTGATTTAAGATTCTATCGTAGTGTCGTTGGTGCATCTGACCGGCTTCTTCAAGCGCTGCCTGAATCTGCGGATTCTGACAGTTTTGAGCAAAGAAATGGGCTTTCTTACAAGCGTTCAAATTCCAAGAAAGCATATCCGCAATGTAGAGCTGGTCCTTTGTGCTCACAATTTCAGGAACTTGTGCCATCGGCTGGGCTTGAGACATTTGTGATTGATTTGTCTGTTGTTGCATATGCTCCATCCTCCTTTTTGAAATCACTGTTTAGTATGACCGAGCCATGATTTCTTATGAGTGATGAAGCCTGACGAAACGATACCTATTTTGTAAGAAAAGTGATAAAATAGACTTATGTTAACGGTTACAAATGGTTCGCGTATGAATAATATAGAGAAACCTTGGTAGTGGGAGGATTACAGCATGGAGCAGTTGTTACGCAATTTCTTTTTGTTTCTATCCAAAAATCGATTCTTCACCAAATTGGCTAAAAGGTATGGTCTCCGTTTCGGTGCTGGCCGTTTCGTTGCAGGAGAAACCGTTCCCGCGGCTGTCGAAACAATCAAGGAGTTAAATGGACAGGGGATGTCCGTCACGATCGATCATCTGGGAGAATTCATCGATAGTGAAAAAGAGGCGAGAGAAGCGGCGGATGGTTGCATCGAAGCGATCAAAGCGATCGCAGAAAATGAGCTCGACTCCCAGTTATCATTGAAATTGACCTCTATGGGGCTCGATATTTCTGATGAACTTGTCATTGAGAATATGCGACGCATCCTGGATGTAGCCGAAGAGAAAGACGTGTTTGTCACCATCGACATGGAGGACCATGAACGATGTGGCAAAACACTTGATATCTTCAAAACGCTTCGGGCCGATTACGAACATATCGGTACGGTATTGCAATCCTATTTGTACCGTACGGTAGAGGATATCCAAGAGCTTGATCAATATAATCCCAACCTGCGACTTGTGAAGGGTGCCTACAAGGAATCACCAAAGGTTGCCTTCCCTGACAAAAAAGATGTCGATGAAAATTTGAAAAAAATGATAAAGATGCATCTGATGAATGGAAATTACACGGCTGTTGCCAGTCATGACGATGCCATTATTGAATATACGAAAGAACTCGTAAAAGACAAAGGGATATCCAAAGACCAATTTGAGTTTCAGATGCTTTACGGGATCCGAGTGGATCGGCAGAAAGAACTCGTGGAGGAAGGATATAAGATGCGGGTCTACGTTCCTTATGGAAACGATTGGTACGGCTATTTTATGCGTCGTCTGGCTGAAAGACCGGCCAATGTGGCTTTCGTACTTAAAGGCGTATTTGGGAAGTAAGTATGAAAGAATCGGAAGGCGCACCATTCCTCCTTTTGTGTGAGGGGGAATGGAATTCCTCTTCTTTACAAAAAAGGATTGCGAAATGTCTGAAAATATTTTATATTAGAAGTAGATAAGAAATCAGTACAGCTTATTTTTTTGGTCATAAAATGAATGAGCATTCATTCAAATGTGATAGGGGGACCCAATGATGAACCGAAAGATCAAGCGTGCCGCCGTTCTTGGCTCTGGTGTTATGGGAGCCGGAATTGCTGCTCACTTAGCGAACGTTGGAATTCCGACGCTTATGTTGGACATTGTGCCGAAAGAGCTCAATGAAAAAGAAAAAAGTAAAGGTTTGACACTTGAACATCCAGCCGTGCGAAATCGAGTAGCTGAAATGAACAAACAAGCCTTGAAGAAACAAAAACCTTCACCACTGACGAGTCAGGCGAATCTGGATCTCATACAGGTTGGAAACTTTTCAGATGATATGGAGAAGTTGTCTGAAGTGGATTGGGTCATCGAAGTAGTAGTCGAGAACCTGGAGATTAAGAAAAAAGTGTTCGCCCAAGTCGATCAGCACCGGAAAAAAGGATCGATTATCAGCTCGAACACGTCAGGTATTTCTATAGAAGCCATGTCGGCAGATTGCAGTGAAGATTTCAGAAGTCACTTCCTAGGAACGCACTTCTTCAACCCACCGAGATACTTAAAACTGCTGGAGGTCATTCCGACGGCTGATACAGATCCGGAAGTTCTTTCTTATATGAAGGCCTTCGGGGAAGACGTACTCGGAAAAGGTGTCGTAGAAGCCAAGGACACACCGAACTTCATCGCGAACAGAATCGGTACGTATGGACTTTTAGTCACTGTTCAGAAGATGTTGCAAGGTGGATACAGCATTGGTGAAGTCGATTCCGTTACGGGTCCTATGATCGGAAGACCGAAGAGTGCCACGTTCAGGACATTGGACGTAGTAGGTCTCGATACATTCATCCATGTCGCAAATAATGTCCATGAACAAGTGGCTGGAGAAGAGAAGAAAGTGTTCGAAATCCCGTCCTTCATGAGTGAGATGCTTGAGAAAGGCTGGATCGGTGCGAAGAGTGGTCAAGGATTTTTCCTTAAGAAAAAAGGAGAAAAAGGAAGCGAAATCCTGCAGCTGAATCCTGAAACACTCGAATATGAAGAGCGAGGAAAACTAAAAACCAAAGCTACTGAAATGGCGAAACAAGAAAAGGGTGCCAAGAGAAAACTAAAAGCGATCGTATCTGCTAAAGGCGATCGAGCTGGAGATCTCGTTTGGTCTGTCGTGAAGCCTGTCTTATTGTACTCTGGCGAACTGCTAGGCGAAATTGCCGATGACGTTCCATCCATTGATGAAGCGATGCGTTGGGGATTCGGCTGGGAGCTCGGGCCTTTCGAGATGTGGGATGCAATCGGTGTCAAAGCATCCGTTGAACGAATGAAAGAAGAAGGAGAGACTGTGCCTCAATGGGTGGAAGACTTCATTGAACAGGGAAATGAATCCTTTTATAAACGTGAGAATGGAAGCGTTTACTATTATCACAACGGAAGCTATCAGGAGCAGAAGTTCAATGTGAAAAATATCAACCTGAAGCGATTTAAAGAAACGAACGAAGTGATTAAGAAAAACGCCGGGGCAAGCCTGATAGACTTAGGAGATGGCGTAGCAGGACTTGAGTTCCATTCCCAGAGCAATGCCATCGGTCTTGATATCATCCAGATGATTAACTTTGCGGTCGATCACGTAGATGATCACTTTAAAGGGCTGGTCATCGGGAACCAAGGAAAGAACTTCTGTGTAGGCGCAAACCTTGGGATGATTTTAATGGAAGCGCAGGATTTCAATTTCTTCGAGATTGAAATGGTTGTGAAGAACTTCCAAGATGCGATGACGAAGATGAAATACTCGGATAAACCGGTCGTGACTGCACCATTCGGTATGACCTTAGGTGGAGGAGCGGAAGTTTGTCTTCCGGCTGACTCGATACAGGCATCACAAGAGACATACATGGGACTGGTGGAAGCAGGAGTCGGGCTCATTCCAGGTGGCGGTGGAAACAAAGAGCTTTACATGAAGCACCTCCGGAATATTCCACAAGGTGTCGATTTCGATCTACAGAAGGTAGCCAATGCTGTTTTCGAGAAAATTGCCATGGCAAAAGTATCGACATCAGGTGAAGAAGCGAGGGAGAATGGATTCCTTGATCAGATGGATCAAATCAGTGCCAACGGAGACCACCTCTTATATGATGCCAAACAGAAAGTCATCGGTCTTCATGATTCGGGGTATCAGGCTCCTAAACGGACAAAGGTTCCCGTGGTAGGAGAACAAGGCTATGCCACGATGATGCTCGGTGCGAAATCGCTTGCCCTAAGTGGCTATGCCAGTGAACATGATTTGAAAATCGCTGAAAAACTAGCTCATGTCCTGGCCGGGGGTAAAGTGAAAGAAGGAACCTTAGTAGATGAACAATACTTACTTGATCTAGAAAGAGAAGCCTTCCTCAGCCTGGTCGGGGAACCGAAATCCCAAGCTAGGATGCAGCACATGTTAATGAAAGGCAAACCGCTCCGTAACTAAGTAAAGGGGGAAGAATCGTGAAAGAAGCAGTGATTGTTTCAGGGGCAAGAACTCCTGTAGGCAGAGCGAAGAAAGGATCTCTGGCGAACAGTCGTCCGGATGACCTTGCAGCTCTGACCATAAAAGAAACGTTAAAACGCGCGAATCATTACGAAGGGTCCTTAGACGATGTCATTATCGGATGTGCCATGCCTGAAGCCGAACAAGGAATGAACATGGCGAGAAATATCGCGGGTCTAGCCGGTCTTCATCATAAAGTGCCGGCGATTACTATCAACCGCTACTGCTCTTCCGGTCTTCAAAGTGTGGCTTATGCCGCTGAGAAGATCATGCTTGGCCATAGTGACGCAGCCATTGCGGGTGGTGCAGAATCCATGAGTCTCATTCCTATGGGAGGGCACGTCATCAAGCCCAATATACGATTAGTTGAGAACGCCCCTGAATATTACATGTCCATGGGGCATACAGCGGAAGAAGTGGCGAACCGTTTCGGCATTTCAAGAGAAGAACAGGATGCGTTTGCAGCTGAAAGTCATACACGTGCAGCAAAAGCGATCCAGGATGGGAAATTTGTCGATGAGATTGTTCCAGTCGATGTCATGAACCGAACGGTCGGAGATGACAACAAAGTCAAGGAGTCGACCTTCACGTTTTCGATGGATGAAGGCGTGCGTCCAGGGACAACAACAGACGTCCTTTCTAAGTTGAAGCCTGCCTTTTCTACAAAAGGTTCAGTGACAGCGGGGAACTCCTCTCAAATGAGTGACGGTGCTGCGTCGGTCCTTTTAATGGATCGTGAGAAAGCTCAAGCAGAAGGGCTGCTGCCACTTGTGAAATTCAGGTCCTTTGCTGTTGCAGGGGTGGAGCCGGATATCATGGGCGTCGGTCCTGTAGAGGCTGTACCCAAAGCATTGAAGCTTGCTGGTCTTGAACTTTCTGATATCGGATTATTCGAATTGAATGAAGCCTTTGCGTCCCAATCGTTACAAGTCATTCGTAAGCTTGGACTGGACCCGGAGAAGGTGAATGTCAATGGAGGGGCCATTGCGTTAGGTCACCCATTAGGATGTACAGGAACGAAGCTGACGTTGAGTCTGATTCACGAAATGAAACGAAGAAATGAACAATTTGGTGTCGTTACGATGTGTATCGGCGGAGGAATGGGAGCAGCTGGCATTTTCGAGCTATTATAAGAGGAGGAACATATGATGAGTGAAGTAAAAGATATGATTAAGGGCGGCGGATTTATTGTTGAAGATTTAACGGCACAGGATGTCATCACACCCGAGGACTTCACAGATGAACATTTAATGATCGCCAAGACAGCTGAGGATTTCGTTCTGGGAGAAGTGGTTCCAAAGATTGAAAACCTGGAGAATCATGAATTTGAACACTCCGTTGCGCTGCTGAAACAAGCAGGGGAACTCGGGCTCCTTGGAGCAGATGTGCCGGAGGAGTATGGTGGGCTTCAACTAGATAAGATTTCGTCTTCCTTGATTACAGAAAAGTTCTCAAGAGCCGGCGGATTTTCCGTTACACACGGGGCCCACGTCGGGATTGGGTCCTTACCGATTGTGTTCTTCGGAAACGACGATCAGAAGAAAAAGTATTTACCACTTTTAGCAACAGGTGAGAAGCTGGCAGCCTACGCGCTGACTGAACCAGGTTCTGGATCGGATGCGCTGGGTGCCAAGACGACCGCTAAATTAAACGAGGCAGGCACTCACTACGTTCTAAACGGAGAAAAACAGTGGATCACAAACTCTGCATTTGCTGATGTGTTTGTCGTCTACGCTAAAATTGATGGAGATAAGTTCACAGCCTTCATCGTGGAGCGCGATTACCCGGGCGTTTCGACTGGACCAGAAGAGAAGAAGATGGGGATTAAGTCTTCTTCTACTCGTACGCTGATCTTGGAAGATGCGGAAGTTCCAGTGGAAAATGTACTTGGTGACATCGGAAAAGGCCACGTGATCGCCTTTAACATTTTGAACGTCGGTCGTTACAAGCTGGCGATCGGAGGAGTCGGTGGCGCGAAGAGAGCGATTGAGCTGTCTGTGAAATATGCGAAGGAACGTAAGCAATTCAAGACTCCAATCGCAAGCTTCCCTCTTATTCAGGAAAAGATCGCATCAGTCGCTGCGAATACGTACGCGAACGAAAGTGCTGTGTACCGTACGGTCGGACTGTTTGAACAGAGTATGGGCAAACTGTCGGACGAAGAGTTGAAAGACGGTGCTGCGGTTGCTAAAGTGATTGCAGAATATGCGATTGAATGTTCATTGAACAAAGTATTCGGAACAGAGCTTCTTGACTTTGCAGCGGATGAAGCGGTTCAAATTCATGGTGGATATGGGTTCATGGCTGAGTATGAAGTAGAGCGCATGTATCGTGATTCCCGTATTAACCGAATCTTTGAAGGAACGAACGAAATCAATAGAATGATTGTACCTGGCACCCTTCTGAAAAAAGCAATGAAAGGCGAACTGCCTCTATTGCAGAAAGCACAAGCCCTACAAGAGGAAATCATGACGATGATGCCGGAGGAACCTGGTATCGAAGCGCTTGAGCAGGAGAAGTATCTGCTTCAGAATGCGAAGAAGATCGGCCTTCTTGCGGCAGGTCTTGCAGCTCAGAAATTTGGAGAGAAGCTTGAAAACGAGCAGGAGATCCTCGTGAACATTGCAGATATGGTAGGTGAGATCTACAACATCGAGTCCGCTGTTCTACGTACAGAGAAGGCGATCGATGCAACAGGAGAAGAGAAGAATAAGCAGAAACTTCTTTACACACAAGTCTACGTGCAGGAGGCCTTTAACCGTATTGAAGCTCATGCAAAAGAAACCTTGATCGCAGCTGAATCTGGTGATTCACTCAGAATGATGCTTGGAGCGTTGAGAAAGCTGACACGTCACACGCCTACTAATGTCATTACGAAGAAACGGGAAATCGCTGCTGCTCTTATTGAAGCAGAAAAATACACCGTTTAATGTGGCAGAACCCTCTACCCTCGAAAAAAGGTAGGGGGTTTTTTCACCTTTCATGATTCGATCCATCCCTGTATCAAGGGAATCTACAGGAAAAGTTCAATTTCATGAATTTACCCCTTTTGATATGGTAAAATATAAAACAACATCGAAGAGAGGGGATGTCATATGCCTTTAACCTTCTACTGGTACCCGAATTGCGGTACGTGTAAAAAAGCGAAGAAGTGGTTGGACGCAGAGGGAGTGGATTATAAGACCGTACATATCGTCGAAGAAACACCTTCTGAACGTGACCTGGAGGACCTTGTCGGCAAGAGCGGTCTTTCTTCTCGGAAATTCTTTAATACAAGTGGTAAAAAGTATAGAGAATTGAATATGAAGGAGAAGCTCAAAGAAGCCTCCGAACAGGACATGATTCAATGGCTTGCTTCGGACGGAATGTTAATCAAGCGCCCTATCGTAACAGATGGCGAACAAGTCACCGTCGGCTTCAAGGAAGAACAGTTCCGAGAAGTATGGGGGCAATGATGATTGAATTGAAATAAAAGCTTTTCGCTTTTATGACGAAATGGTAATGTAAAGATAAAGTATTTATGTGGAGGGATTTTGATGAGTTTACCAAAAGATTTTCGTTATTCTGAAGAACATGAGTGGGTAAAAGAAGAGGACGGAAAAGTAAGAATCGGGATTACCGATTTTGCACAGTCTGAACTTGGAGATATCGTATTCGTTGAGCTTCCAGAAGTAGGAGAAGAGTTGGAAGTAGACGAGCCATTCGGTTCAGTAGAGTCTGTTAAAACCGTTTCTGAACTTTACGCACCAATCAGCGGGAAAGTAGTCGAAATTAATGAGGAGCTGGAAGACAGCCCTGAATTTGTAAACGAATCCCCCTACGAAAAAGCATGGATGGTTGTCGTTGAGCCAAGCGACTCTTCTCAATTGGACAACCTTATGAATGCTGAAAAATATGAAGAAATGATCGATGCAGATTAATCGTTATGAAACGGTGATCTTTTAACAGGCAGGGCTGCATAGGAATCCCCTTGTCTGACATGATCGGATTCATCATTAATCATGTTCAGACCATGTCACGAGACATGGTCTGTTTCTGTATAGAGGGTGGTAGGAATGGAAGTCGAACGAATTGTCATTGTTGAAGGAATAACGGATAAAAAGAAGCTGAAGAAAGTACTGGATGAAGATGTGGAAATCATCTGCACATATGGTACGCTTGGGATCGAGAGGATGGAAGAGATGATTTTAGATTACAACCTCGACCATCGCACGGTCTTTATTCTTGTAGATGAGGACGATTCCGGCTATAAATTGCGGAAGCAGCTGACTGTGGAATTGCCGCATGCCTCCCATATCTACATTGATAAAGCGTTTAGAGAGGTAGCTGCGACTCCTGAACCTGAGTTGGCACGAGCTCTCTTGAATCATCATTTCAGCGTCAAATCGATTTATCTCATCTAGGAGGATCAACTTGGAAGACCTCGAAGCACGAGCATCACTGATATTACAAGAAAAAGAAACAGCCCTGACTTTCATCCACAGTCCTTTCTGTGCGACGTGCCATCTTGCTGAAAAGATGTTGTCGGTTATTGAAGAAACGATGCAGAAGTCAGTATTTTATAAATGCAATGCCTCTCTTAACCCTGATTTAATGGACCACCTTCAAGTAGAAAGTGTTCCGTGCCTCTTAATTACAGAGAATGGAGACGTTGTAGAGAAGATTTATGCATTTCATTCCATTCCTCATATGTATGAGCGCGTATCAAAATATGTTGGATAAGCAGTTTATTTCCCGGGAAATGACGAGCGAATCTTACAAAAGCATAAAGGAATAGCTCCTCCTGAAAGCGAAGAACTTTCATATAAGGGAGGAGTCTTTTTATGGAACATGATTTCAAAAAGTGGGCTGCCGGTGTAAATAGAAGGAGAGATTTGTACCCGCTAATGAGAGGGGTGTCTTTCATGATTGATAACCCTGAAGATCCGAGTGCCTATGTTTTCACGTTTTCCAAAACAGGGGTTGAGGTGAGTGATGCAAGTGACCAAGAGATGACTGATGTCACACTGGAAGCACCCTCTCACCTTATAGAAAAGCTTTTTCGAGGCGAGGAAAAACTGACAACTTTACGCGCTGAGAACTCCACGTTAAAGGGGAGTCTTGCCCACTTATTACAGGTGGAAGCGTTGATTTATCTTTCTAAATAACCTTGCCAATCGCCTCTACGACATCCAGGAAAGGGGCTTTGTCCCCGAATGAAGCAACAATCTTCCCTTCCCGGTCGATGATGATCGTTGAGGGGACTCCGTCACAGTTATACAGGTCGTAAATGTCTCTCCCTCGATCGACTAGTGTCGGTTGTGTCAGAAATTGTTCGGCATATTTTACAGCTTCTTCTTCATTACGCTCACGACCTGTTACATTGATGGTGTACATTTCGATTTGCTCATGGTTCATCGTTTTATAGAGCTGCTCTTTTTTAGGAAGATCACGGCTCGAATCTGGACACCAGGAAGCCCAAAATGTGAGAATCGTTGCTTTTCCTTTCTGTTCACTCAATCGGAACGTATCATCTGAAAACATATAAGAAAGTTCAAAATCTGGTGCTTGGTTCATAGTTCTATGCTCCTTTGTCATAAAAAGATTGACGTCTTTTCCTTACCATGCTAACATAATCATTAATTTCATATCGATATCTTATACTTATCCAGAGAGGCGGAGGGACTGGCCCTGCGATGCCCGGCAACCGGTTTGTAGAACACGGTGCTAATTCCAGCAAAGCGTAGCAGCTTTGAAAGATGAGAGATGATGATTTGCGGAACTCTCTTCTTTTAAAGAAGGGATTTTTTTATGGAATTCTTGAAAAGAAGGAATATTCATATTGTTAGAATATTTTGTTGACAATCGATAAGAAGCGGTGCTACAATCTCCTTTGTAACACTTAAACGGATTAAAGTGATAATAACTTAATATACGAAAGTACTCTTATCCAGAGAGGCGGAGGGACTGGCCCTATGATGCCCGGCAACCGACGAACTGATCATTCGTTACGGTGCCAAATCCTACAAGGTGTAACCAACACTTTGAGAGATGAGAGAGCAGACAATGATGAAGTACGCTTTTCTGTTCTCTTGCAGAAAAGCGTTTTTTTATTGGGAGTCTTTGATAATGGAGGGAAAGACAGCATGATTTCGATTAAGAACTTATCGAAGGTTTTTCAGACGAAAGACCAGGAGGTTCGAGCGGTTGATGATTTAAGCTTGAACATTAAAAAAGGGGAAATTTACGGCGTCATCGGATACAGTGGTGCTGGTAAAAGTACGTTCATCCGTTTACTTAACCGGCTCGAGGATCCGACGGCGGGTGAGATTACCGTCGATGACCAAGATTTGACGGGAATGTCAAAAGGTCGCTTGCGGGTAGCGCGTCAACAAATCGGCATGATCTTTCAACACTTCAACCTGTTGTGGTCCCGCACGGTTTTTGACAACATCGCTTTCCCGTTAGAGATTGCAGGGGTATCGAAAAGTGACAGGAAGAAGAGAGTCGATGAACTGATTGACCTTGTCGGCCTATCAGGACGTGGGAATTCTTATCCGTCTCAACTCAGTGGTGGACAAAAGCAGAGAGTAGGTATTGCACGTGCACTGGCAAACAACCCGAAAGTGCTTCTGTGCGACGAGGCGACTTCAGCATTGGATCCTGAAACAACCGATTCCATCTTGGATCTTCTTGTGGATATCAATGAAAAGCTCGGTTTGACCATTGTTTTAATTACCCACGAAATGCACGTCATTCGTAAAATCTGTCACCAGGTTGCGGTCATGGAACAAGGGAAGGTCGTGGAACGAGGCGATGTACTGGATGTATTCCTACACCCGGAAAAACCGGTAACGAAGAGGTTTGTCGATCAGGTGATGGGAGATCCGGACCGGGAGCACTCGCTTCAATTGATTCATGAACAGTACCGTTCAGGCGAAATTCTTAAGCTTCACTTTGTGGGAGATACGGCTGGTCAGGCTTTGATCAGTGATGTGTCTAGAAATTACAAGGTGGATGTCAATATTCTGCACGGGAAGATCACTCAAACTCAAAAAGGAGCATACGGCACGATGTTTGTGCAGTTCCAAGGAGAGAAAGAAGAAATCGATCGAGCGATTTCCTATATTGAATCCACATCAGTCGAAGTGGAGGTGAACCCGGATGTTTGAACAATTGTTTCCTAATGTGAACATGGAAGATATCATTACAGCAACAAACGAAACGATGTATATGACTCTTATTTCAGTAGCAGGTACTTTCATTCTAGGTCTATTACTAGGACTTCTTTTATACCTTTCTGGTCCAGGGGGATTATGGGAGAATAAACCACTTAATTGGTTTACAGCATCACTCGTCAACGTATTCCGGGCGATTCCATTCATTATTTTAATCTTGCTATTATTCCCATTTACTGATTTCTTAATGAATACGATCCGCGGACCGAAAGCAGCCCTTCCCGCCCTGATCATCGGGGGAGCCCCGTTTTATGCGAGGTTAGTTGAGATTGCTCTGAAAGAAGTGGATAAGGGTGTGGTGGAAGCCGCTAAATCCATGGGTGCAAAATATTCCACCATCATCTTTAAGGTGTTACTACCTGAGTCGATGCCGGCGTTGATCTCCGGTATTACAGTAACTGCCATCGCGCTGATCGGTTACACAGCCGTAGCCGGCGTAATTGGGGCAGGTGGACTGGGAGACTTTGCTTACTTCTACGGATTCCAACGTAACGATTTTGACATTGTCGTCATTTGTACGATCTTGATTGTTCTGATTGTGTTTATTTTCCAATTCATTGGAGATTTCACTTCAAGAAAATTGGATAAAAGATAAAACTATTTTTTATTAAGGGGAGAGTTATCATGAAGAAAATTTGGACAGGCGCTTTAGCTATTTTATTTGTACTTGTACTTGCTGCTTGTGGGTCATCTGAAACAGGAAGCACAGATGAGGCAGGCGAATCAACGAATGCGGATAGTGGTTCAGAAGAAACAGCGGAAACAGAAACGCAAACAATTACAGTCGGAGCTTCCAGTGTTCCACATGCCGAGATTTTAGAGGAAGCAAAACCTCTGCTTGAAGAAGAAGGTATCGCGATTGATATCCAAAGTTACCAAGACTACATTCTTCCGAACAAAGATCTTGCAAGCGGCGAAATTGATGCAAACTATTTCCAGCACATCCCTTACTTGAACGCTCAAGAAGAGGAAATGGGCTATGATTTTGCGAACCTTGGCGGTATTCACATCGAACCAATGGGCATCTACTCTAAAAACATTACAAGTTTAGACGAAGTGCCAGAGGGAACAACGGTTCTCATGAGCCGCTCGGTTGCCGATCACGGTCGTATTCTTTCCTTATTAGAGCGTGAAGGTCTGATTAAGCTTGATGAGAACGTAAATAAGATTGAAGCAACGGTAGAAGATATCGTAGAAAACCCTAAAAATCTTGAGTTTGATTCTGGTATAGATGCCGCATTCCTTCCAGAGAACTATAAGCGTGAAGAAGATGCGCTCGTCGCGATCAACACGAACTATGCGATTGAAGCAGACTTGAACCCATCAGAAGATGCTCTTATTCTTGAAGGGTCTGAGTCTCCGTACGTCAACGTGATTGCTGCGAAAAGTGAAGACGAAGATTCTGAAGCACTGCAGAAGCTTGTAGAAGTGCTACATTCAGAAGAGATTCAAACATTCATCAAAGAAGAATATAACGGAGCGGTTGTTCCTGTAGATGGAAACTCCGAAGAATAATCAAAGTGACTGCGGTGGATACTAACCGCAGTCACTTTATTTTTATGGGAGGAATCAAGATGCAGGAACAAAATATGAATTGGACGAAGACGTACTTACACGATTATAAAGAAGGGATGGGCGAATTCTCTCAACATATGCCTGAGGTGGCCCATCAGTTCAGCGAGTTCTCAGATGCGTGTTTTAAAGATGGAGAAATTTCGAAAAAGCATAAGCAGTTACTTGCCCTTGGGATCAGTATCGTTGCTCAGGATGAGTACTGCATGATTTACCACACGAAAGGCTGTATTGATCAGGGAGCTACAGAAAGAGAAATCATGGAGGCGTGTGGTGTGGCAGCGGCCTTCGGTGGTGGTGCGGCTCTAAGTCAAGCGGCTACGCTCGTACAGCACGCTTATCGTGACTTGTCCAATCCGCTAAATTGATTGAATTATTAGAAAAAAGAAGCAAATCAACTTAATTGAAGAGAAATCCCAGTAAATACCGCTTACATGGAAGCACAAAGGTTCAAAAGCTTTCACAACGTGTTTATTTCCAGTTTAGTATGGGTATTGTCCTGTGATATTCTAAATTGTGTAAATAATCTGAAAGGGTTGATTTGTTATCACTGACGATCTGAAATTAAATTACACTGCTGAGATGGAGAAAGCCATGCACGGAGCTCACAACATGGGATATGCCGAATACAGCAGGAGACTTGATTCTCGTCTGCAAGTAGAACAAAAGCGTCAGCGCGAGTTTGAAGAAAGTCGAAAGATGATCGAACAGGTGGACCGTCAATTGCATAAATAATCGTTCTAAAATAAAGAATCAGGTGAGTTTTCGTCACCTGATTTTTTCATGTTATACTATAGTAGGAAAATGGATGAAAAGCTCATAAAATGTTCATTTTTCACTGTTTGTGGCTGATGGCAAAAAGTTGATAACTATTACTAAATGATATAAGATTGTAATGAGAATAAATTGAGAATGGTTCTTTGATCCATATCAACCAGCACATTCAATATTAATAGATACTGGAGGTATTTTTTATGGCAGGATCAACATTAGAAATTAAGGATCTTCATGTAGAAATCGAAGGTCAGGAAATTCTTAAAGGTGTTAACTTAACAATCAACGGCGGTGAATTTCACGCTGTTATGGGACCAAACGGTACAGGTAAATCGACACTGGCATCTGCTGTTATGGGACACCCTAAATATGAAGTAACAAAAGGTCAAATCCTTCTAGACGGTGAAGACGTACTGGAAATGGAAGTAGACGAGCGTGCTCAAGCTGGTCTTTTCCTGGCTATGCAGTACCCAAGTGAAATCAGTGGGGTAACAAACTCCGATTTCCTACGCTCTGCAATTAACGCGCACCGTGAAGAAGGCGACGAAATTTCTCTTATGAAGTTCATCAAAGAGATGGATTCCAAGATGGACACATTAGAGATGGACAAGAACATGGCACAGCGTTACTTGAACGAAGGGTTCTCCGGCGGTGAGAAGAAGCGTAACGAAATCCTTCAACTTATGATGGTTCAACCTGCTATTGCGATTCTTGATGAAATTGACTCTGGTCTTGATATTGATGCGCTTAAAGTCGTATCTCAAGGCATCAACGAAATGCGTAACGATGAATTCGGCTGCTTGATTATCACTCACTATCAACGCCTGTTGAACTACATCACTCCAGACCACGTCCACGTTATGATGCAGGGCCGTGTTGTGAAGTCTGGTGGACCTGAGCTTGCTCAACGCCTTGAAGAAGAAGGTTATGAGTGGATTAAAGAAGAGCTCGGCATTGAAGACGAAACAGTCGGTCAAAAAGCGTAACTTAGATAGGAGGGGTAACATGACAGTAGAAGTATCACTACCATACGATAAAGAATACGTCACCCAATTCTCAAATGGGCTTCAAGAACCTGAATGGATGCAAAGCCTTCGTCTGAATGCTTTGGAGAAGTCAGAGTCTCTTCCTTTACCAAAGCCGGATAAGACGAATATCCAAGGGTGGAACTTCACGGAATTCAAGCACCACGTTGAGGGGGAGAAGATTGAATCTCTTGACCAACTGCCTGCTGAGATTCAGGATTTCCTAGACGAGGAAGAGCAGAAGAACCTTGTCATTCAGCGTAACCATACCACTGCATTCGGTGTTCTTGACGAGAAGCTGAAAGAACAGGGTGTAGTATTTACAGATATGAAAACAGCCCTTCGTGAACATGGAGAGCTTGTTGAGAAATACTACATGAACGATGCAGTTCATGTAGACGAGCACCGTCTTACAGCCCTACACGCTGCGTTAATGAACGGTGGAGTCTTCCTATACGTGCCAAAGAATGTTCAAATTGAAGAACCACTTCAAGCGATTTTCTGGCAGGAGGACCCAGAGGCGTCTCTGATCAACCACATTTTAGTTGTGGCTGAAGAGAACAGCTCTGTCACTTACGTTGAAAACTATGTTTCTAACAATAAAGAAGAAAAAACTTCGGCGAACATCGTTGCAGAAGTCATTGCTAAGGATGGAGCTAAAGTTTCATTCGGTGCAGTCGACAACTTTGAAGCCGGCACAACGGTTTATGCGAACCGTCGAGGCGTCGCTTATCGTGACTCTGTCATCGAATGGGCACTTGGTCAAATGAATGAAGGAAACACCGTTTCTGAAAACATCACGCACTTGATCGGAGACAACTCCCATTCAAACGCGAAGACAGTGGCAATCGGCCGCGGTCAGCAGAAGCAGAACTTTACAACCAACATCCGTCACTTCGGAAAAGGATCAGACGGTTATATCCTTCAGCACGGTGTTATGAAGGACAAATCCTCTGCTATCTTTAACGGAGTTGGAAAGATTGAGCACGGAGCATCCAAATCTAACGCTGAGCAGGAATCACGTGTTCTTATGCTGAGTAAAGATGCACGCGGAGATGCGAACCCGATTCTTCTTATCGATGAAGACGATGTAACAGCAGGTCACGCTGCATCCGTCGGACGTGTCGATCCAATCCAATTGTATTACTTGATGAGCCGCGGTATCTCCCGCTTTGAAGCAGAGCGTCTGATCATTCACGGTTTCCTTGCACCTGTTGTGAACCAGCTTCCCGTCGAAGCGGTGAAACGTCAGTTGACTCAAGTAATCGAAAGGAAAGTATATTAATGGATGTAAAAGCCGTTCGTGACGAATTCCCGATTCTTCATCAGGAAGTCAACGGCCATCCGCTCGTGTACTTGGATTCATCAGCAACTTCTCAAAAGCCAAGAAAGGTGATTGAGAAGTTGGATGAATATTACCGTGGATACAATTCAAACGTTCACCGTGGCGTTCACACGCTTGGTACAAAAGCGACGGATGAATATGAAGGCGCGCGCGAGAAAGTAAGGCGCTTCATCAATGCGTCCAGCACGCAGGAAGTCATCTTCACAAGAGGAACCACGACAGCAATCAATACGGTTGCAGCAAGCTATGGACGGGCCAACTTCAAGAGTGGAGATGAAATTGTCATCACTCCGATGGAACACCATAGTAATATCATTCCTTGGCAGCAAATCGCTAAGGAAACGGGTGCAACACTTAAATACATGCCTTTGCAGCCGGACGGAACGATTCGTCTGGAAGATGCAAAAGCAACCATTACTCCGAATACGAAAATGGTTGCCATCATGCAGGTATCGAACGTACTTGGAACCATCAATCCTGTAAAAGAAATTGCCCAAATCGCTCATGACAACGACTCCGTCATCTTGGTGGATGGAGCCCAAAGTGCGCCTCACATGAAGATTGATGTGCAGGAGTTGGATGCCGATTTCTTTGCCTTTTCCGGTCACAAAATGTGTGGTCCGACAGGTATCGGGGTACTTTATGGAAAGAAAGCTCTGCTTAACAAGATGGAGCCCGTCGAGTTTGGCGGAGAGATGATTGATTTCGTCAATCTTTATGACTCCACTTGGAAGGAGCTTCCTTGGAAGTTCGAAGGCGGAACACCTATTATTGCAGGAGCTGTCGGTCTAGGAGCAGCCATTGACTTCTTGAATGACATCGGACTCGACGCCATTCAGGACCACGAGCATAAGCTTGCTCAATATGCACTCGATCGAATGCAGACCGTAGATGGGATGAACATTTACGGGCCGCAGGAACGTGCCGGTCTCGTTACGTTCAATTTAGCTGACGTGCATCCCCACGACTTGGCAACGGTCCTTGATGCTGAGGGAATTGCGGTTAGAGCCGGACACCATTGTGCTCAGCCGTTAATGCGCTGGCTGGATGTATCCGCTACGGCGAGAGCAAGCTTTTATCTTTACAATACAGAAGAAGAAATCGACCGACTTGTTGAAGGATTACAAACAACAAAGGAGTATTTTGGCGATGTCTTTTAATAATTTAGATACACTCTATCGCCAAGTCATCATGGATCACTACAAAAATCCTCGTAACCGTGGATCGATTGAAGGCGATCATATGACGGTCGACATGAATAATCCGACCTGTGGTGATCGCATTCAGCTTCAACTACAAGTGGAAGACGGACTTGTAAAGGATGCGAAGTTTGATGGAGAAGGATGTTCCATCAGCTTGTCATCCGCTTCGATGATGACTCAGGCAATCAAAGGGAAACCAGTAGACGACGCGTTGAAAATGTCTGAAATCTTCTCTGACTTAATGCAGGGCAATGATATCGATGAAGAAGATATCGACCTTGGTGATATTGAAGCTCTTCAAGGGGTTTCAAAGTTCCCGGCCCGCATTAAATGTGCCACTCTTGCTTGGAAAGCAATGGAAAAAGGTGTAGACGAAGAAAAGCAGGATTAACCGTTTGTTCATACCAAAAGGAGGTCTATAAACATGGCTAAAAAAGCCCCTGAAGTTGGAGAGTACCAATATGGGTTCCACGAAAAAGACGTTTCAATTTTCCGTACTCAAAAGGGCTTGACGAAAGAAGTCGTTGAGCAAATCTCCAATTATAAAGAAGAACCACAATGGATGCTTGACTTCCGTTTGAAGTCCTTAGAGCAGTTCTATAAAATGCCGATGCCACAATGGGGTGGCGACCTTTCTGAACTTGATTTCGATGAGATTACGTATTACGTAAAACCATCTGAGCGTTCTGAACGTTCTTGGGATGAGGTTCCAGAAGAAATCAAGAACACATTCGACCGCTTAGGAATTCCTGAAGCGGAGCAGAAATACCTTTCCGGTGTATCCGCTCAGTACGAATCCGAAGTTGTTTACCACAACATGGAGAAGGACTTAGAAGATTTGGGCGTTATCTTCAAAGATACGGACTCTGCCTTGAAAGAAGACGAAGAGATCTTCCGTGAGTATTTCGGTAAAGTCATCCCACCATCTGATAACAAGTTCGCTGCATTGAACTCTGCGGTATGGTCTGGTGGATCATTCATCTATGTACCGAAAAATACGAAGGTAGCGACACCACTTCAAGCCTACTTCCGTATTAACTCTGAGAACATGGGACAGTTTGAGCGTACGCTGATCATTGCGGATGAAGGCTCTTCTGTACACTATGTTGAAGGTTGTACAGCACCTACGTATTCCTCAAGCTCTCTTCACAGTGCTGTTGTAGAGATCTTTGTTAAGGATAACGCGTACTGCCGTTATACAACGATCCAAAACTGGGCGAACAATGTCTACAACCTTGTAACAAAACGTGCCGTTGCCGAGTCTAATGCAACAATGGAATGGGTAGACGGTAACCTTGGTTCCAAGCTGACAATGAAATATCCAGCTGTTTTGTTGAAAGGGGAAGGCGCACGCGGTATGACTCTTTCCATTGCACTTGCTGGTAAAGGTCAGCACCAGGACGCCGGTGCTAAAATGCACCACCTTGCTCCGAACACGTCTTCTACGATCGTTTCGAAGTCCATCTCTAAACATGGTGGTAAAGTAACGTACCGTGGTATCGTACAGTTCGGTAGAAAAGCAGAAGGCGCTCGCTCTAACGTTGAATGTGATACGTTGATTATGGATAACGAATCCACTTCTGATACGATTCCATACAACGAAATCATGAACGAGAATATCTCTCTTGAGCACGAGGCGAAAGTTTCCAAAGTGTCAGAAGAGCAGCTATTCTACTTGATGAGCCGCGGAATTTCTGAAGAAGAAGCAACAGAAATGATCGTAATGGGCTTCATCGAGCCATTCACGAAAGAACTACCAATGGAATATGCAGTTGAAATGAACCGCCTGATCAAATTCGAAATGGAAGGTTCAATCGGTTAATTCCGTTCTTTTGTAATCGAAAGGGCAACAACACCTCACCCGTGTTGTTGCTCTTTTTTTATTATGAAGAAAAAAACAATAGGGGAAAGACGTGTATGTAAAGAATAGGGCATGCTAAAATTAGAATTCACCTCTAGAAGCGTTTGACTTTGAACGATATCTTTGCATGGATGTTTTACGCATAGGAATCGTGATAATATAGTATTATCTATAAATGAGTAAAAGGGTGTTCGGAATGTTTGTAGTCATGTTTTTAATTGGAATTCTAACGGCTTTTGTTGGAAGTATCGCCGGGCTTGGCGGTGGCGTTGTTTTAGTGCCCGTTTTACTCTTTTTAGGCGAAGAATTTGCTTCGTTCAGCTGGGTGAATCCGCAGTCCATTGTTGGAATCTCACTTGTCGTCATGATCTTTACAGGGTTGTCATCAGCCCTATCCTACCTGAAGCATGACAGAGTGGATAAAAAAATTGGATATTTATTTTTAATCGGTAGTGTCCCAGGAGGTATTCTCGGGGCATGGCTGAATCAATATTTCAAGACGGATGGTTTTTCTCTTTTCTTTGGATTGATTATGCTGGTCGTATCTGCTTTATTCTTTTTACCAAGAAGGCAGGCGGATGCTCCTTTATTTAAAAAAGGCATGGAACGTGAGAAAGTCGTCGATGGACAGACCTATACGTACCGTATGCCGGTAGCATTCGGCTTAGGATTGTCTTTTGTTGTCGGTATGCTGTCTGGATTGCTCGGCATCGGCGGGGGATCACTGCTGACGCCTGCGATGATTCTGCTGTTCAGCATTCCGCCGCATATCGCGACGGCTACTTCGATGTTCATGATCTTTTTTGCAAGTATTTCAAGCTCGGGTACCCATATCCTTCTTGGACACGTGGAATGGGCTCATACCCTGTACTTCATCCCAGGTGCCTACCTTGGTGGTATGATTGGGGCGAAGGTCAACCGTAAGCTTAACGGAAAGCTTGTGGAGTGGGTCTTACGAGTTCTACTCATTTTGATTGCAGTGCGCTTAATTTCGCAGGGAATAGGGTGAGGAGAATCATGAAAAACGAGAAGCTTTTTATCTATTTTACAAGTGACTTACATAGCCATTTTGAAAATTGGCCACAGATGATGGGCTTTGTGAAGAAGCAGAAAGAGAAGCATGACCGTAAGCAGGAAGATTACTTTCTATTTGATAATGGGGATCATGTCGACCGCTTCCACCCGATTGCAGAAGGGTTGATGGGGCAAGGCAATGTGCAGCTTATGAATGAATCAGGGTACGATGTCGTGAATTTAGGTAACAATGAAGGCATCACCCTCTCGGAGGAAGATCTGTATCACTTATATGATGATGCCAAGTTCGGTGTCACCTGTGGCAACCTGAGTAAAATGGACCCCCCGCAGCCTTCTTGGCTGAAGCCCTACCAAGTGTTGACGTCTAGGAAAGGGACTAGAGTAGGGGTGTTTGGGTTGACGGCGCCGTTTGAAACCTTTTATAAACAGCTTGGGTGGGCCGTCACGTCCCCATATGAAGCGATTGAAAAGATATTGCCCGTTGTAAAGGAAGAGGCAGATGTGGTCGTATTACTGTCGCACTTGGGCATAAACGATGATGAAGAGATTGCCAGGCGTTTTGATGGGATTGATGTAATCATCGGAGGTCACACGCATCATTTATTCCAAAATGGTGAACTCGTGAACGATACGCTTCTGACAGCTGTAGGGAAACATGGCACCCACATTGGAGAGGTCATGCTGGAGTGGAATCCACGTGAAGCTCTCCTAGAAGATAAGCAGGCGTATGCCATTTCTACAGAACATATGAAAAAAGATGAGTCCGTCATTGAGCAGGTTCAACAGAAGCGGTTGGACGCAGTGGACAATTTGAAGACACCTGTTACAGTGTTGAAGCAAGGGATGAAGATTGCCTGGTTTCAGGAAACGGAATTGATGCAGCTCTTGACGAACGAACTGAAAGACTGGACGGAAGCTGACATCTCGATGCTGAATGCAGGTGTCCTGCTTGATCATTTACAGGAAGGTCCGATCACATATGGAGATCTTCACCGAATCTGTCCACACCCTATGAATCCTTGTAAAGTAGAGCTTTCCGGTGATGAAATCATGGAAGTTATACGAGTGGCTCATACGAAAGAATTGACAGAGATCAAGCTGAAGGGATTCGGTTTCAGAGGCGAGGTTATAGGGAAAATGGTGTTTAGCGGAGTGGATATTTTCGGGGGAATAGGACCGGACGGAGAGTACCGTGTCCACAGGGTTCACCTGAATGGCATCCCTCTACAGCATGATCGTACCTACACATTCGCGACAGCGGATACCTTTACATTCGGAAGACTATTTCCTGAGATTGCTTATGCTAAAATAAAGACCTATTATATGCCGGAATTATTGAGAGACTTACTCAAACACGCATTGCAGAAATAGCCTGATCAGAATCGAAAAAATATTTGTAGGAGAATGTTATGAGATTAGCACTAACGCATTCATTAGAAGCCGGTGATCGACTCGGAAAGACGATCTACAATGAGAACGGAAAAATCCTTCTAAGACAAGGGGTAACGCTGACAGATCGGATGATTGGGCGTCTATCTGAGTTTCACATTACGTACGTTTATATAGAAGATCCCGATACAGACGATATAGAAAGTCACTACCCGATTACGGAAGAGCTGAGAACGAGTGCGGTTCAATCGATTAAGAAATCCTTCGCTACGGCACAAGACTCCGATACGATGAAGAAAGGGTTTGTATTCGATAAGTCTGCGAATGAAATGACGAGCATCGTTCGCAGCATCATGGATGAGTTGCGAAACCATAAAGAAGCCATCTCGCTGTTATCGGATGTATTCACCTACGACGATTACATATTTACGCATTCGTTGAACGTCACGATGTATGCGCTGGCTTTAGGTAAACAGCTGCAGCTTCCGTACAGCAAGCTGGAGCAGTTAGGGATCGGAGCCATCCTGCATGATGTCGGGAAAATGATGGTGCCGAGAGACGTATTATTGAAGCCGGGAAGATTGTCTAACAGTGAGTTCGAACTCATCAAGACGCATGCTGAAGCAGGGTTCGAACTGCTTAGAAGCTCCAGTCAGATTCCGCTTGTTGCCGCTCACTGTGCCTTCCAGCACCATGAACGGATGGACGGGTCCGGGTACCCTCGTGGATTAGCAGGTGATGAGATTCATTACTTCGGGAAAATACTCGCTGTAGCGGATGTGTTCGACGCTGTCACCAGTAATCGGGTATACAGAGCAGCCATGCTTCCTCATGAAGGGCTCGAAATCCTATACTCCGGTGCAGGAACTTTGTTTGATCAGGAGATGGTTGAAGCTTTCAGGAAGTGTATTGCCATTTATCCAAATGGACTTTCTGTCGAATTGAACGACGGAAGAAAAGGAATCGTTGTCAGTCAGAACCCTGCGTTATGTGACCGCCCGATTATTCGAATCTTTGAAGAAGACGGTTACGAAATCGAACAAAAATATGATATAGACTTATCCGAACAGTTGAGTGTCGTTGTGAAAAATTGTGATACAATCTCTGTCGGATAAGGCGTAAACCCCTTCATGACATCATATAGTTAGGTCAGGAGGGGTTGTTTTATGCCAAGAAAGAGACGATCGAATGGTCCCTCAACAGGGCAGAAGGTTTTGATCAGCTTTATTTTTTTCGTGATATTCACTGGGTTGAGCCTTTGGTATATTAACCAGGGGATTACGCCCGCACTCTACAGTATTGCAGAAACCAAGACGCAGCAGTTAGCGCGAGATGCCATTAACGAAGCGGTCAGTAAGCAGATATCAGAGGATTTACAGTTTAAAGACCTTGTCAACATGGAGAAGGACGACGACGGAAATATCGTGTATATGGGCTGGAACTCGATTGTCGTAAACCGTGTCCTTCGTAACACGACCATGCGGGTTCAAACGTACTTAAAGCGCATGGAACTGAATGAGCTGCCAATGGAGGACACATCATTGGAGCCTGAACTGGACCCGGACATGTCACAAGATCAGCAAGGGGAGCAGCCGGCTACTTTAATCGAGATTCCTGTAGGTCAGGCTACAAATAACACCCTGCTCGCAAACTTAGGCCCGAAAGTACCTGTTCAGCTGCGCGTGATCGGAGACGTGCAATCCAACTTTGAAAATGAATTAACCGAATATGGTATTAATGCTGCCCTGTTTGAGCTGTCGGTCCACATCGAAGTCAATGTAAGGATTGTCATCCCATTTTCGACAGAAACGACGACGGTCTCGACTGATATTCCAATCGATACAGCCACAATACTAGGAGAGGTTCCGAACTTCTACGGAGAAGGAGCGGGTCAGAACAGTACCGAATCCCCATCTTTTTCCTTTCCGATGGACCCCTTGCAATAATATGAATCTATTGATAGAATGGCAAAGAACTGAATATGCGTGACCTTATCAGATCGGTGAGGTAGAGGCGCAGGCGTCATGAGTCATTCACCTGAGTACGACAAGCGAAGACGGTGAATAAAAGGGATGGTCTGCCGAAGGAGAAGAGCGTGATGTCGCACAATCTTCTTCTGGTGTGTAGTTGAATAAAGTACACACTGTCATGCATGCTTTTTTGGGTGCATGGGGCGCTACTGATCGAAATGGAGGATAATCAATTGCTACTAAGGCAATGGTGGATTATTTTCTATCATTGTCTTTTTTTATTCCTCATTTTTATCCGCAGTAGCCTTCCGAATCCCGCAATACACCATACGATATTACGGAGGGAACATCATGGAAGGAACATTTTACTCATTAATTCCAGCAGTCTTAATGCTGGTCCTTGTACTCCTTACAAGGAAAGTCATTTTATCACTTGGTATCGGTATCGTTGTCGGCGCATTCATGCTGACAGACTTGAATATCGTAGAAGGCATTTCACTCATTGTGTCGATCTTCACCGCTATTTTTTACGATGGTGGCTTGAACATGGGCAACCTGTATCTGTTATCATTCCTATTCTTACTAGGGGTTACGACAGCCTTTATGACAGCATCCGGCGGAAGCCGTGCTTTCGGAAAGTGGGCGGTCGAACGAATCCAGACACGCCGTGGGGCGAAGCTGATTCCAGCGGTATTAGGTATTATTATCTTTATTGACGATTACTTCAACGCGCTGGCCGTTGGTCAGGTGGCTCGTCCTGTAACAGACCGTTATAAGGTATCAAGAGCCAAGCTTGCTTATTTCATTGACTCGACTTCAGCTCCGATTACCGTGATCTCACCCATTTCAAGCTGGGGAGCTTACATTATCGGTACAATCGGGAGTATCCTCGTTGCAAATGAAGTGACAGATTTCGGAGGATTCGAAGCGTTCATCAGAATGATTCCGGCGAACTTCTATGTATTCGCGGCCTTGCTTCTCGTCTTCTTGACGATCTTCATGAAGCTTGATGTCGGACCGATGAAAAAGCACGAACGTCGTGCAATGGAAAAAGGGGAGCTTACAGATCCTGAGCAAGGGGATGTGCCTGGTGACCTTGGCGATGAATTCAAAGAGCACGGAAAAGGGAAAATCTATCACCTGATCTTACCGATCGTTGCCCTGATTGCAGGGACAGTGATTTCGATGATCGTAACGGGCGTACGAAACACAACCGAAGGTCCGGTAGACGCACTAGCGATTTTTGCGAATACGAACGTGAACATTTCCCTGTTTGCAGGTGGACTGGCATCTGTTGTGCTGGCAGCCGTTCTGTATATTATTCAGTCGGGTGAGAAATCATCCATGGGCCATGTACTCATTCAAGGGTTAAAGGCGATGCTGCCTGCGATTTATATTCTTGTATTCGCTTGGATGATCGGTACAATTATCGATAATCTGGGCACAGGAGAGTATTTGGCACAGCTCTTTACGGAAGCGAATATCAGTGTGGCTTACCTGCCATTGATCATCTTCCTTCTGTCTGGATTTATGGCTCTTTCAACAGGAACTTCGTGGGGAACATTCGGCATCATGCTTCCGATTGCTGGTGAAATCGCAGCAGTCACAGATGTAACGATGATGATCCCTGCATTGTCTGCAGTACTTGCCGGTTCGGTATTCGGAGACCACTGTTCACCGATTTCCGATACGACGATCCTTTCGTCCACAGGTGCCGGTTCGAACCACATCGATCACGTATTGACTCAGCTGCCATACGCACTTGTTGCGGCTGGAGCGGCTGCAGTCGGATATATCGTCCTTGGACTGACAGGATCGATTTGGATGCCGTTGATCTTGACGTTAGCCATTGTCGTGATTGCTGCGTTCGTTTTACGAGCCGCGGGTCAAACAGTGGATATTGATGAGAAACAAGTGATGTAATAGGAAAGCCTCACTGAGCTTACTGCTCAGTGAGGCTTTTTTTATGTTGAACATCAGTCTTGCTATTCTATTAGAGGATCTCTGATCAAGTAACTCCTTAAGATAGAGCCTAATGAGACTGATTTCTATTCGTTGTGTTGACTAAACTGCAATTCAAGATTAAAGTCCAAGTCCTTGTCCTCGAAACTTTCATCCGCATCTTTATGCATCGTAAGTTCTATGTTTTCAAAGTGTACGACATCGCCTGGCTCGAGTGGGTATTTACCATTCTGACCTGAAAGGGCTTGGTCAGCTTGATTAATAGAGAAGCCTGTTTTAATGGTCCAAGAATTTCTTTCCTCACCATTATCATCCTTCACTATAATTTTTCCTCCAGTGATCATAATAAGATCACGCTGTTCAGAAGTGAGTGGAGTACCATTTCCCCCAAACTCTAGAGACGGTTTCTTCGCTACTGCGGGGATGGATCCTGTATTCTCAAATGAAGCTGAGAACTTAGCGCCTGCACCAGGATAGAGGTTATCCACTGAGAAACTAAGTCCTTTCGCGTCAAACGTATCATTTGTAACAATGTACTGTTTGCCTGTTTCATTACTAGCAATTTCAGAATCTGTAAATTCTACTTTCAATTCTCCAGTACTTACCGTGTTATCGACCGTAATGGCGTCTGTCCAGTAGGCATATCCAGCACCAGATACCATCATTCCTGCAATAACTGCTGACGTTAAAAACTTTGCACCCTTCATAACAATCGCTCCTTTTACATGTTGGTTGTTGTTTACATTTCTTATCTTAAGGGGATGAACCATTCTTTTCGCCATGCAAAAGTATATTTCTTAGTGGCTCTCAAGCGTCCTCTGACTACTCCTTTGGGGTAATCATACATATACAAAAAGACGACCTCTAGGGTAGAGGTCGTCTTCGAATTTATTGGGCGTTATGTTGTTTCCAGTTGAAATCAATATCGAATTGGGTACGAAGGTTTTCTGTTTCATTGCCTGATTGATCATCTAAGTAGAAGATAATACAGTTTTCCTCACTTGGATTATAAGCAGGTATGGCTGCTGCTACTTCATCTTTATGTTCTTCAGGGATGTCGAAAAGAATATAATCGCCGGGCTCCATTTGAACATTCTCGAGCATCGCGTTCAGGTCATCCTCTAAAGAGTCCAGTGTTCCGGTGAAGTAGCCACCGTCTTTAATGCGGTGTTTACTGCTCATTTGAATGAATCCTCCTGCTGCCTTAACATCATTGCCTAACGCTCCAGCTTGTTCGCTGAAGGTTACGTTCACATGATCAAGCACTGCCGGTATAGAGCCAAAGTTTTCTGCTTTTGCAGCATATAGACTCATAGCGCCGGGGTACATATCCTCCATTGTTACAGTCAACGTGTCTGCTGTTTGAGTTATAGATCCAGTCATATAGTTCTCGCCTGCATTATCTTTATTGATTTGGTGAGGTAGTCCGAAAGCTTTTGTGAATTGAACGTCGAGGTTCCCTGTTGCTACCGTGTTATCTACCGTTAAAGCATCCGTCCAATAAGCATAACCAGCTCCTGACACCATCATCCCTGCGATAACCGCTGATGCAATCATGTTTTTTGCTTTCATATCGTTCACTCCTTCTTTAGTATGACTCAATCATAAAAAAGGAAGTGAAAAATCACGACATGATTAAGTGTGATTTTTTTGAATAAATAAGTAGTTGGTATTCATACTTATTAGTTATAGTGTATAGAACTTTAGTGTAATGATTAAAAAGATGTTATCTAAAAATAACTTAAATTAAATATTTATGAACTATCTTGAATGATGATATTTCCATCAATATCCGACGAGATTCATGCTTTTTTGATAGAAGATTATGTTCATTTAGTGAAGTGTGTGTAATTTTTTAACAAAAACGAAAGAGATGTGTCGATGACAAAACGTTTACAAAATCATCCACTTTATATTACTTTAGTGTTAAGCGGATGGCGATGAAGTGTATGCTGTACATGGGCACTTTGTGTACACGGAGCCACTAGTGCAACCGGCCGACTTTCGTAATGGGAAGTCTTTTTTTTATGAGGCTTTTTCGATTAGAAGGTAAAGGACGTGTAGAAATGTGAAGCTTAAGTGGAAAGTTGAATGGAATGATCGTCATCTCCTTCATGTGTTTAGAATCGTGTCCATCGTGCTCTCTTTCGTAGTCCATATGTTCTGGGGAAGTGGCCAGAGTTCTTCCTACTTATGGCTGGCTTTTGTGTTGCTGCTAAGCGCATCGGTAATTATGATCTGGTTGTACGAAAAATCAAGTGGTGTCCCTTGGCAATTCTTCTTTTTGTTTACGATTGAAACGATTGGAGTCAGTTATTTATTAATTGTCAGTGGGGGATTGAATAGTCTATTTATCTGGTACGGATTAAATCCTGTATTACTTGCAGCAAATGGTCTTCCGATTTTGTTCGGGTGGTTGTATTTAGGTTTCTACTTATTCGTCATTCTTTCATTTGCAGTGGATCAAACGTTGGTTGCAGTAGGGGCCGAATCACTATATATCCTGGCCATCGTGCTCATAACGCTCGCTGTGCAGTTGCTCACGTTAATGCTGCGTAAGTTTGAAGAGAAGCATAATGAATTAGAGGAGGCGAATCTGCAGGTTGAGCAATCAATCGACCATGTTATGTCACTCTATCAGATCACGGAACGCATCTCTCATTACAGCTCGAAGGATAGTGTTTATCACACGTTCGCTACATACGCCAGGCAGCTGACGAAAAGTCCTTCCGCTTTCTTTTATGAAAAGCTGCCTTCCCATGCAAGTGAGGAACCCGTTGTTGTCGAATTGTCCGATTCTTCAGGTTCTGAAAAGGAGCGGATTGTGAGAGCAGTGAGTGGTTTTAAGAGAGGTGAAGTGACAGAGTGCATGTATCATACAGAGGGGAATGGGCGCCACTACATAATGAGAGCGGTAACATCCGGGGATCGAGTATATGGGATCCTTGGGCTTGAAATAGGATCTGACTTCAGGTTCATGAACGATAGACTAGAGAACCATCTGGATTTCCTTTCGCATTTATGTTCCGTTACGTTGGATCGGCTGTTTCAAGAAGAAGTGCATACGGATCTTCTCCTGTTAGAGGAGCAGAACAGAATTGCTAATGAAATTCATGACAGTGTATCGCAACGTTTGTTCAGTATTGTCTATGCTTTGCATTCTCTTGATAAAGAAGGGATTCCGCCTTCGTTACAAACGACATTGAACATGGTCGAGGATTCTTCCCGATCTGCCGCTAAGGAATTGAGGGTTTGTATTTACAACCTGAGTAAGAGAGGCGACTTAGATAAGTGCTTCAGTCAAAAACTGAAAAACCATTTAAAACAAATTTCATCTCTCTCTAAGACAGACATCGCCTTTCATTTTTCTGGTGAGGAAGAGCAGGTTCATCCTGATATGAAATCTGTTTTACTCCGTCTTAT
The DNA here is from genome assembly GCF_020171725.1 of Halobacillus litoralis. GTDB lineage: Bacteria > Bacillota > Bacilli > Bacillales > Halobacillaceae > Halobacillus > Halobacillus litoralis_F. The sequence goes on from NZ_JAIVAJ010000006.1 coordinate 437,024, forward strand.
AACGGAGGCGACAGGCAATGCAATTCGTCATGGAGCGGCTGAAGAAATTGAAGTGGAGATCAAAGTAGGGAAGGAGAATGTTCGATTAAACATTGTAGATAATGGAATTGGCTTCGAACCAGAAGAGTTGAGTGACGGGGACAGAGGCCTTGGGCTGCAGAATATGGAAAGCCTTGTAGAAAGATATGCTGGTTCTTTTAAGATTCGAAGTGAGACAGGTACAGGAACAATGATTGATATTCAAATGCCTAAAACCCAAAGGAGAGAACGTATCTATGAAACTATTGGTAGTTGATGACCATCCACTTGTCCGTCAAGGCTTGCTAGCGTTGCTTAGAAAAAACAATGACGAAGTAAGGGAAGCTTCCTCAATAGCGGAGGCATCAGAATCTATTGCTTCCTATCAACCTGACCTTGTATTGGTAGATTTGCGTTTGGGGAAGGAGTCAGGCTTTCAATTGATCAAGGATGCTGGTAAGTTCGGGAACTCTATAAAGTTTGTGATTCTAACTTCATCTGCAAGAATATCGGATTTCAAGACGGCAAAGGAGCTGGGCGTATCCGGCTATATCTTGAAAGAAGCGCTTCCTGAGGAATTACTATATGCCCTTAAGCTTGTATCAAATGGACGGAAGTATTACGACCCTGGTGTTTTAGAAGTGATGATGGATGAAGAAGAAACTGAGAATGTGGAAGGGTTGACCAAAAAGGAACAGGAGGTATTGAGGCTTCTTGGTATGGGAGGATCGAATCGTGATATTGCCGGTCAACTTTTTATTTCAGAAAATACAGTGAAAAAACACGTGAGCCAGATTTTAGATAAACTGCACCTGCCTGATCGTACTCAGGCGGCCCTATATGCCAACTTGAAAGGAATATCCACCTATCAACTAGTAGAGCAGAATGTACAGGGCTGAAGCTGGAGGTGTTGGGACAAATGAAGAAAGCAAGTCTGAAGTTTAGGAGCTTTCCATTGGCTATTGCACTAGTGGTGATCTGCCTGAATGGAGTCGGCGTTTCCTATGCCCATTTCACAGACAGGATTGATATTAGGCAGCACATGGAGACGGGGGAGATGAAGATTGAGATCGATCGTGCCTTCTCCGTTCACCCAAAGCAAGGAATTGAAAATATCGATGTACAAGTAAATGATGAGCAGTTTATGATCAGCGCAGATGTCGAAAAGAATTATAAAGGAAAGCTCTCTTTTTATGTTCGAAACATGGGTACGATTCCAATTGATATGGAGGGGGACCGTCTGAAGCCGGACCAAAAGGGAAAGATAACGATTCCAATTGATTCGCAATTTCGCATGAAAAAAATCAAATATAGTCAGTGGAAGTGAGAATGGAGGAGAGTGTCTTGAAGCGAGCGCTTCTAATGCTTGGTGTGAGTGTAGTGATTGGGCTGATCTTTTGCTCGGGAGGCTATGCCTACTGGAGTAAAGATATTGAAGTGAGAGCAGACATCAAGGTAGTAGAGCCAGAAGTTGAACAACCAGAAACAGATGAGAGTAAAGCCCTCTCAACGGGTCAAGAAGGAACGGAACAGAGTGTAGAAAAAAGTGAAGCACATGCAATAGACAAGGATAATGCCGACTCAGACGAAGCGAAACACAAATCACCGAGTTGAAATTGGGGTGCACATAATGAAAACAACTAGAGAAGGAACGATCACGTTATTCTCTTTGGCTCTACTGATTGTTCCTTTGATTCTTTACTTCGTTACCCATACAACATTCTCAGCTCTATCCAACAGTCAATTTCTCTTTATGAAGGTTGGCGCATTGTTATGGTTTGTGGTATTTATCATTACGCAGTTTCTCCCAAAGCCTCGATTAGGGGCTAAAATCCGGTATCATTCGACGATCTATATGTGGTCTTTTAACTTATCCCTCATCTACCTATGTTTGTTGGTATTTGGAGGAATCATCGATGGCTTTGGGAAGTCGCCTTTCGATCATTCATTAAAGGGACTTCTGATCAATGCGTTATCCATCTCGATGATTCTACTGGGACAGGAATTCATGAGGGGGTATGTAGTCAATCACTTCTCTCGAAAACATCAATGGAGCACTATTGTAGGAGTCAGCTTTCTTATGTTGGTCTTTCAAACGCTATTGGACAAGATCTCTTCGCTTAATGGCATGGAGGAATGGGTGCAGTATATGGCGCAATCATTTCTGCCTAATCTCTCTCAACAACTCCTTGCCACCTATTTAGTTTCACTGGCCGGCCCCATAGCTTCTATTATTTATTTGGGCATGATCCGGTTGTTCACATGGTACTCTCCTGTCCTGCCGGATCTTCAATGGATTACGGAATCTTTTATCGGCATTCTAGTTCCAGCCTTCTCTCTTATTTGGGTGATGTCTGCATATAGAAGAGAAGCCAGACAGACTGCTTCACACAGGGATGAAGAAAATCCTTTTCCGATGATGGCTGCGGGTGTTCTTTCCGTTGGAATCGTGTGGTTCTCAGTAGGGGTATTTCCATTGTACCCTTCGGCCGTTGCTACAGGGAGTATGGAGCCTTTGATCCATCCGGGAGATGTGGTTATCGTGAAGAAGATGAACTCTGAAGCTCCTGAAGTGGGTGATGTTGTGCAATTCAAACGAGACAGTATAATGATTTCGCATCGAATTATTGAAGTGGAAACCGAGTCAGAGAAACGCTATTACAGAACGAAAGGTGACAACAACTCTATTGCAGATGAAGAACTCGTATCTTTAGAGCAAATACAAGGGGAAGTTGTGAAAGTTGTACCTAAATTAGGGTGGCTAACATTGTTTTTTAAAAAGGGTGACCATGTTCCGGTTGAGGATGTCGAGTTCTAATATGAGAATAGGTTGGTGAGTGTGCGTGTCGAGGAAGATGAACAGTTTCGTAAGGTATGGAATAATCGTATTTTTATCGTTCATGTTGATATTCAGTGGATTCAAGCTTTATGAAGTGATGAACAATCCTAAGATGGTGAAAGCAGAAGATCCGAAGCTCGCTTACGATTATAGCAGCAATATTGATTATGCGGTGAATGTAACCCCCAATGACATTTATGAGTCCAGTCAGCTGGAAGCGGGTCAGGATTACTTTGTTAACTTGATTGACGATATCGAAACGAACTTCCATTATCAATGGAATAGTCAAGCTGCCGTCAACCTCGAGGGGACGTATTCTGCGAAGGGGGTCCTTCAAGCTTTCATAGGTGAGGGAGAGGATAAGGAGCCGATATGGACGAGGGAGTACGCCTTGATTCCTGAGAAGACCTTCTCCGAAACGAATGACAAGTTGGAGATAAATGAACCTTATCAGTTAGATTTGCAGCCGTTTTACAGCTTTATTCAAAAGCTAGAGGAACAAAGTGATGTAGATACGAATACGACGCTTACCGTCTACTGGGATGTCAACGTTCAAGGTGATACAGAATTTGGCGGTATTAGTGAATCCTCTACATCGACGATGACGCTTCCGCTGTATGGAAAAATTCTCTCAGTAGGTGGGAGTCTATCAGATGAAGGAACAGGTGACGTAGGTCAAAATGCGATGGTGAAAGAACCGGGTCAAGTTCGAAATACGTGGCTCTTTATAAGTTTAATCGTCGTAAGCCTCGCAGGTATCATTTCCATGTTACGTTTCACCGAAGGGTATCTGGAGAGAGATTCATTCAAGAAAGATGTGAACCGCATCTCTAAAAAGTTTGGATCACGGCTTGTGCAAATAGATGAGGATCATTTCTCGCATACAATGAAAGTATTGAGAGTTCAATCATTTGAGGATATAGTACGGGTTTCTGATGACCTAGTACGACCGATTCTATACAAGAAGATAGCCGCTCATCATATAACTTACTATGTTCTTGGAGAAGACTACGTATATAGTTATGATCTTCAAACAGATGCGGACCTCCCCGAAGAATTCATTGAGCCGAGAAAGACAATGTAGAGTGGACACTGAAGAGGAATGGGTTTTCAGATCCCATTCCTCTATTTTAGAACATTTTAATTTCTTACTATTGAAAAAAATAACTTTGACAAGCATAAACGTCATGGTTATAATTTATACTGAAATATCAGAAAAAAGAAAAAATTATGAAACATCCTTTATGAGTCAAATGACTCAGTGAGGTTGTAATAAAAAAGGGAGGTCTTTACATGGAAAATCGTGCACAATGGGGGACTCGGGCCGGGTTTATACTGGCAGCTGTCGGTTCAGCTATCGGTCTGGGTAACATCTGGCGTTTCCCCGCAGTAGCGTATGAGAACGGCGGAGGAGCATTCTTTATCCCATACTTATTTGCCCTGTTAACAGCAGGTATTCCGTTACTTGTCATGGAGTTTACGATCGGACATAAATATCGTGGCTCTGCACCGCTATCATTCTTTCGTATGAATCGTAAAACGGAATGGCTCGGCTGGTGGGCTGTGCTTGTTTCATTCGTTATCTCGACGTATTACGCTGTTATTATTGCCTGGGCAATACGTTACAGCTTCTTTTCAATCAACTTGACTTGGGGAGAGGACACAGAAAGCTTCCTCTTCAATGATTTCCTACAACTGACTGTAAGTCCTGGTCAAACAGGAAGTATCGTCATGGGAATCCTGATCCCATTGATTGTGGTTTGGTTAATCACATTGGGCGTACTATTTGCAGGTGTTAAGAAAGGGATTGAAAAAGCAAACAAAATCTTCATCCCGACACTTGTTGTATTGTTCCTGATCATTGTAATCAGAGCGATCACACTGCCGGGAGCTGCTCAGGGACTTCAGACGTTCTTTGCGCCTGATTTCAGTCAAATCGCCAACCCGAATGTTTGGGTAGCGGCTTATGGCCAAATCTTCTTTAGTTTATCGATTGCATTCGCTATCATGATTACGTATTCAAGCTATTTACCGAAGAAATCGGATATTTCCAACAACGCGTTTATTGCTGGTTTCAGTAACTCCAGCTTCGAATTATTAGCTGGTATTGGTGTTTTCGGAGCATTAGGCTTTATGGCACAGCAGAGTGGAGTTGGAGTAGAAGAAGTTGTTGCTGGTGGTGTGGGACTTGCGTTCGTCGTCTTCCCGCAAATCATTAATGAATTTCCAGCACTTAGTGGACTCTTCGGCTTCATGTTCTTCATCTCGTTAGTATTAGCTGGTCTATCTTCCCTGATTTCCATTTCGGAAACATATGTGGCTGCGTTGAAAGATAAGTTCGGCCTTTCTCGTAATGCTGCTGTAGGTCTTGGTGGAGGTCTGGCTGCTGTGATCTCAATCTTGTTCGCGACTCAAGGTGGATTGTACTTCCTTGATGCAGCTGACTATTTCATTAACCAATTCGGTGTTGCATTCGTCGGACTTGTTGAAGTTGTGGTGATTGCCTGGTTCCTTCGCAAACTTGGGGAATTCCAGACGCACTCCAACGAAATTTCAGATATCCGTCTTGGCGGCTGGTGGAAAGCCTGCCTGGGTGTTGTTACACCAATCGTACTAGGGTGGATGATGTTCAGCCTGTTCAAACAAAACCTTCTTGGCGAGTTTGAAACAGAAACAGGAAACTACGCAGGGTACGGAGATACCTTTATCTTCTTTAGTGGCTGGTCCGTTGCGATCTTTGCTATCGTTGTCGGATTCATCATGAGCCGCACTCGCTGGCACGCAAGCTCACTGGAAGAAAAAAAAAGGGAGGTAAGCTAATATGACAGCAGGTGCTATTGTTATGATGCTTATCGGTATGGTCATCATTTGGGGCGGTCTTGTAGCAAGCGTTGCGAATGCTGTTAAGAAAGCCAAACAACAATAAAGAGAAAGCGTCGTCCGTTGAGGGCGACGCTTTTTAATTATTTTTTTCCATTCGTTCCCACCGCTTCAAGTATGGGTAAGGGTCGAATGACCATTCGTTCTCCCCGTTATCTTGGTACATACCGTAATGAAGGTGAGGTGGAAACTTGCCGGACGTTCCCGGAGGGCCATATCCACTTGCGCCGACACCACCGATGACATCGCCTGGCTGCACAACATCTCCAACTTTAAGGTCTTCCGAAAAGCTCTGCAGGTGAGCGTAATAATGGTATATGTTGAAAATATCGCGAATCCCCACGCGCCATCCCCCGTACCGGTTCCAGCCTTTCATTTCGATCACGCCATAAGTGGTCGATTGGACGGGAACGCCGTAGTTCGCGAAGATGTCGGTTCCCTCGTGGATCCGTCTTCCTCCGAATCCTCTGGCGTCACCCCAGGTGGAGCGGTAGCTGAAGTTTGCACTTAATGGAACAGGAAATGAACGTTCTTTCAGGGAAACGGTTCCGAACTTCTTAAAAACTTCTGCATTATTCATGATGGTCTGGACCGTTAAATCACGTTTATAGTAGTTCCACAAGGCGATTTTGATATCATCGCTGGTTGTACCGTAAGACTTGATATATTGACCAAGAGACCAAAGTACGTCTTCATCATGGTTGATATCGATGTTCTTGTCTCCATTACCGTCTGATCCCCATCCGTCAGGAAACCATGCTGACGGCATATCAATAGGTGTTCCAGTCCAGAATAAAGGATCAGCCTTTATAGCGGTGACCCTGCCCTCTTTCGGGTTGTCATGAATCTGCCTTTCGAACTGATCAATCGCCGCAAGGTACTCCCAGGGAATATCCGTAACAGCTTCTGTTTTTTTGTACAGGGCCATGCGTGCTGCGCTGTCGTCTTTCTCCTCAGCATGCACGACCATGCTTGAGCTGATTCCGAGTATCACAGTCGTGATAAACAGAATCAAACGAATCGATTTCATCTTATCACCTACAAGGAATGGTTAGATTTTTTTTACTTAGGACTCAGTGCTTCCCATGTTCGTTTTTCCGTGTGTACCCATTTGGTCGTCGTTTTGTTCCACTTTACCTTGTGGAGCTTCTTTCATTTTGTTGATGATGCTATCGATCACTTCTCGGTACTGGTCATCATACACAGTTGAAGTGCTGACGCTTTGGATATCACCAAAGGCACTTGGTTTATCGGAAGTGTAGATGCGGTAAAAAGCAGGTACCATGGAATAAGCAGTTTTCTGTACCATATCGGCTGCAAGTTCACGGTCCATGTTGTCAGGCTTTTTATAAGCGACGAGAATTTCATAGTCGGTAACGAGCGTCGCTACATCTTCAAAACCTTTGTAACGCAGAATCATTCTGGAGATCTGGTCCGACATTTCTTCACGGTTCACTTGAATTTCACGATTCTGCTCGACATCCTGATCGAGTTGATCTTTATTGTAGCGTACGTAGCCTACCTGTCCCTCAAGCGGAGCCTCATTGTAACTGTCCATCGGATTTCCGTTCAGGGCATCTTCGTGATGGCTGGTTTCTTGCTTATCTGCATCTTCCATACATCCCGTCATGATCAATAAGACGGCAAGTATCGGAATCATGAATTTCATCATTTTAGTTCCTCCTTTAATCGGATTGGATTCGCTATTAGGTTTCTCTTCTTCTTATGAAACATGCGACTTTTGAACACTTCCCATTCATTGTCAGTGCCGAAATATGGTACACTGGAATTTAGTAGAGGTGATCAGAGTGATTGAACTTTTTGGAAAAACATATGAACTGGTTGAAGACTATCGAGAGGGCTTTCAAAAGGAAGGCGTTGAAAGTCGATTCAGCGATATTTTGAGTAAGTATGATTTCATCGTAGGAGACTGGGGTTATGGTCAGCTTCGCTTGAAAGGCTTTTATGACGATCAAAACCCAAAAGCGAGCTTTGATACGAAAATCAGTACGCTGGAGGATTACCTCTATGAGTACTGCAACTTCGGCTGTGCTTATTTCGTGATGAAAAGAGTAAGTAAATAATAGAACGATCGACAAGCTCAGAGGCACCCTCTGAGCTTTTCTGCTTTAAGCTTATTTACTCCAGTTGTTCCTCGTTCGGCTTCACGTCTTTCCCGGGTTCATCATGTGTCGGGTGAGCGCCGTCTTCCTGGCGGGGAAGGTCTTGGTGTAAGGCTTTGTATTCGTAATTAAACGCACTGTAGTAACGCTGTTGTTTAGTCCATGGGGCACTTTTTTCATTTGAAACAGGCTTATCTTTATTTCGTGGAGATCCATAAGGACCTTCCGGTAATTGCTCGGGGGTAAGGTAATTTCTCTGGGCTTCTACATTTGCAAAGTCAGAATAATATTTCTTATCTTTTGATCCCATTAAATAAACCTCCTTTCACGTTAGCTTTCGTGAAGGGAGGTTTATTTATTCTAGAGAAGGTCTGGCAAATAATTGCGCAGCTCTTCGGCTTCGACGGGACTCAACTGAAACATATGCTCCAAGTGACCGTCGACGTTAAGGGAATCATGATCAAGCAGACCCTGTCTATTCTTTTGCAAATTGATGACCATTGTCTGATTGTTGAACCGCTCAGCCTTCATCAAGGCAAGTTCAAAACGGTGACTGCCTGTCGTAAAGGACACAAAGCGTGTTCTCGTGTCCTGTGTCGAATCTTCAAGAAAAGGGCGCCTTTCACCCATGGCTTCATCATCTCCTCTGAATTGGAATTCGTATTCAACTGCCCTCCGTAACTCTTATCAAAAGCTACCACGTCCTGCAGCAGAACATAATCAAGAGTAGTATGTCCCGGACGTTCGATTTTAGACATAGAGAAGCGCTCAGGTATGTTATGATGGGGATGAAATGAATGCTGGAATACGTTTAGTGGAGGGAATGGCATGTATTTTGTAGACCGTGAAAAAATTGAGCAGATTTTAAAATATATGGAACGTGTCATGGATGAGATGGAACAACCGTCTTATGACTCGTTCTCTGACGGGCTTTTACTGGAACGTCTCGTTCATGTGAGCATAGAATCCATTCTCGATGTAGGAAATATGATGATTGATGGTTTTATTATGCGCGATCCGGGAAGTTATGATGATATCATCGATATTCTGACGGACGAGCGTGTTCTTCCTGAAAATCAACAGGCGGGCTTTAAGGCATTTGTGCAATTGCGCAAAATGGTCGTTCAACAGTACACAGAAATCGATCACAAACATCTTTTACACGTATGGAACGAGGAGAAGGGTTCCCTGAAGCAGTTCCCTGATCGTGTACGTACGTATTTAGAACAGGAGCTCGGGCCTGTATCTGCATTTTCAAGAAAAGAAGACTAGGGTGATGAGATGAAGGCATATAAAGGATACTTGATTGATTTAGACGGCACGATGTATCGAGGTACTGAAAAAATTGAAGGCGCTGATTCGTTTGTACATCATTTGGAGGCGAACGGGTTCCCTTATTTGTTCTTGACTAATAACTCAGCAAAAACAGCAGGACAGGTCGTCGAGAAGCTAACTCGCCTCGGCATCCCTGCAACGGAAGATCACATCTTCACAAGCAGTATGGCGACGGCTTCTTATATCTCGGATTTAAAGAATCAAGCCAAGGTATTTGTCATCGGGGAACACGGATTGATCGACGCTCTTCAAAAAGAAGGTCATCAAATTGTGGAGGATGACGCTGATTATGTCATTATCGGTCTTGATCGTGATATCAGTTATGAAAAGCTTACGAAAGCATGCTTGAACGTCCGCAACGGAGCGAAATTGATCAGCACGAATCGAGATGTGGCGATCCCTACTGAAAGAGGTATGATGCCGGGAAATGGAGCCATCACATCCGTCGTTTCCGTCAGCACAGGTGTATCGCCTATCTTCGTAGGAAAGCCAAGCTCGATCATTATGGACCAAGCGCTCGAACGCATCGGTTTTTCAAAGGAAGAAGTGGTGATGGTAGGAGACAACTACGACACAGATATTATGTCTGGAATCAGCGCAGGAATCGATACGCTGATGGTGGAGACAGGTGTCAGTACGTTTGACGGAATCAGTGATCGTCCGAAGCAGCCTACTTATCAATACAAAAACTTAATGGACGTCATAAAAGAAGAGGGATCCTAAATGGATCCCTCTTTTCAGACTGTTGAAATAGGTTGGAGAACGTTTCTGTTACAAATGTGGAGGACAGTGGGATGGAAAATAGCTCGCTTTCCGCGGCGGACGCCGAGCTACCTCGACTTCGTCTTCGGGGATCTCGCCATTGTCCGTTTAATTCCGCAGGAGTCTCCCCATTTTCCACCCCACTGTACGAAAGTAGTGAGAACAGAACCGGGCGGGGGTATGAAAGACCGAGCGTTATTGTGTGCCATCATCTTCTTTTCCGTGTGGCAGAATAAGAGGTCCAATCTCCACCCCGTAAAGGTGTTGGCGAAACAAGGAATCTCCTATGTGAGCAGAGTACAGTTGAGACCCCACACCGTCCGAAACGGAGCGAGAAGACTCGGGGCATAGCTCATGGAAAGCGAGTTGTTTCGTCAACATCGCTTCACCAAAATAGAATCCATAGGACTGTCTCAACAGCCTGAGAAGAGGGACCCTCAATGGATCCCTCTTCTGGTTATTTTATAAAAGGTATGGGCCGAAGAAGATGGTGATGAACGCGATATGGATGCCGATGAAATACGTCAGTTCGATCGCAGGGGACCATTTCTTCATGGCAGATCCCGTCTGTAAGATTGCAAAGGACAATAAAGCAAAGCCGATCAAGTAAATGAACGAGCTTCCCGGGAACATCAGGTAATCCGGTGCTTGTGCCATCCCTTGTGATGAGAACATGAAATCCTGGAAAATCAGCGATGCAGCCAAGTAAATAAATGCTCCTACATAGAACACCCATGAACGGTCGTTATCCATCGCTTTGCTATTGGTAAACATGACGACGCATAGGAATAACAGCGGCCAAATAAACCAGATCAGCGATACGACGAGCGCGAACAGTCCGGAAGAGAGCATCCCCAGTGTTTTACCTAGAGCCTGCAGGAAAGTCTGTTTCGTCATGTGGTCCGCCTTCTCAATGATTTCAGGGCTTCCAGAAGAGGCGAGGATGCGGTTTTCTCCATCCGATCCGTAGTCTAACCAAATCACCTTGTCTGAACTCAACCAGGCAGGTTCAAAAGATGATTTCGGCGTGTTGCTTAACCTCTTAACAGAAGGTGTTTCTCCTTTGGCGAGTCCAGCTTCGTAAATATTGAACTGGTGGGTATCTTGAAACATGGACTGAGTGCTGCCGAATGCTTTGAACAGTATTTCTGTTCCGTTCTCTGTCCGTTTCATTTCAACATCTGTGATTTCATCCAACGTTCCTGAACCTGCTGGATCCTGAAGCTCGATTTTGTTCAGCGTGAGGGCCTCGTCAAAGCCTCCTTCAGCATAGTAGTAATGGTTCATCATCTTACCGGACATGCTTTGCTTCTGCAGGGTTTGAACGATAAGCGAGTAACTCTCTTCGTCTAAGGTGTAATTGATATCCCGTACTTCCTCTACACCGTTCAGTGAAAAATCAGCTGTACCCAACTGAGTGGATTGACCGTCCGATACGCTGTAGAAGGTCAATTGATTCCCTGCCGGTGAGACATCATTGGTTAGAAGCGTGACCCCGTTCTCTGACTCCTGCATAAGAACCTGGGTATCATCATCACCAATTGTTAACACATCCCGCGGTTCAAGAGAATCGTTCTGGATCTCGTATATCTGATTCTCTTTGCGGAAAAATGCGTGTTCTTTCAAAGGATAGAACTTTTTAATGTCAGAGATTTTATCTTCCGTTTCCCCTTCATAAACGGCGTAGTAGTCACTGAATAAAAACGCCTTATCCGTTAGGAAAACTTCAGTGAATTTATCCACCGGGATGGAGTATGTATTTTCTTCGATTAATTCTAACGACTGATCGTACACATTCTGCCTGACCCCATCGTTTGTAATAAACGAAACGGAGTAATGGCCGTCTTCTGTGGTTGAAATAGACATTTCTTTCGAATTGGCGGTTGTCCCGACAAGCAGGTCGCGGCTCCAGCCTTCTGACGGCTCCTCGACTACTTCTTTGTAGTTATCGATAAATAATAAGGATATGCCTATTGCTACGATGAGTAGAGGTCCGATCCAAACGAGGCTTTTTTTCAAACGTGTCATGTAATCCAACTCCTTCCAATTTCCTAGTTTACAATATTTACGAACAAAAAAGAAGAAGGTTTCAAAAAATTTCAAAAATGGTTCCGGTTGTGGAAATTGTTCAAGGATCTTGGACGTGGTGAGGAGGAGCACAGCTTCAGTCGTTTATTAACCCATAAAAAAAAGCCACAATAAAGTGGCTTGAGTTTAGTCTTCTGAGTCTCCAGCGGCGCTGTGGGCGAGTCTGCTTGATGCGGCAGCAGCGATAGCTCCGACGATGTCATCAAGGAAGGTATGACATGCTCCAGAGGATTTGTCATTCAGTTTTTCAAGAATACCCGGCTTCTGTTTATCAATGTAGCCATAGTTTGTAAATCCGATCGAACCATACACGTTCACGATAGAGAAGGCGATGATTTCATCCACACCGTACAAGCTTTCATCCACCTCAATCGTCGACTGCAGCGGTTCTTCCAACTGTTTCTTTTCCGCTAGTCGATCCAATTGAATGCCTGTAAGGATTGCGTTTTGTACTTCACGTTTTTTAAGAACTTTATTTACATTCTCTGTACAATGTTCCATCGTCAAATCTTCGTGGTATTTCGCTTGTAAGTAGTATACAAGGTCAGCAATATCCTTGATCGTGACGCCACGATCCAAGAGCCATTCCCTTGCGGTTTTCTCCAATTCTGTTACCTTATGTTCTTTTGACATAAACGATTACCTCCTTCACCTTCCATGCCCATTCCCGTATTTAGCATGACACAAACGAGACGGCTTACTCTCATTATACCAGAATCATGTATCATCATGACAAAAGTCTGTTATGGTACACTTAGAAAAAATGATGCAGGAGGAACAAGACAGTGAAACCACTCGTATATATTACGCGCAGAATTCCGGAAGAAATCATAAAACCTTTTGAAAAAGATTATGAAATCGAAATGTGGGACAGCCACGAAGAGCCAGTGGATCGAGAGCTATTGTTAGAAAAAAGTAGAACCGCAGATGCTCTCGTGACGATGCTGTCTGACAAGGTGGATCAGGAACTCCTGGAGAGGGCAGAAAAATTGAAAATTGTAGCGAACTTAGCGGTTGGCTATGACAATATTGACGTGAAAGAAGCGGTTCGAAAAGGGGTTCAATTAACCAATACCCCAGATGTGTTGACCGATACGACGGCAGACTTAGTGTTCGGCCTTCTGCTCGCTACAGCAAGAAGGCTGGTGGAAGCCCAACGGTATGTAGAAGAAGATCGGTGGAAGAACTGGTCTCCATTATTATTGGCGGGAACTGATGTCCATCATAAAACGATTGGGATTGTGGGCATGGGCAGAATCGGAGAAGCGGTTGCCAAACGTGCAACGGGTTTTGATATGAACATTCTCTATCATAACCGCTCACGTAAAAAAGGGGCAGAGGAGCGACTTGGAGCGGTCTATACACCGTTTGATGAGCTATTGGAGACGTCGGATTATGTCGTCTGCATGGCCCCATTAACAGAAGATACAGAAGGGATGTTCGATCATCAGGCATTTAAGAAGATGAAGAAGGAAGCCGTATTTATCAATGCTTCCAGAGGGCAGACGGTGAATGAGGAAGATCTCCTTTATGCTCTTCAGAGTGGGGAGATCCAAAGTGCGGGACTGGATGTTTTTCAGGATGAACCGATTTCTGCCGATCATCCGCTATTGCAGCTCGATCAAGTAGTGGCCCTTCCTCACATAGGATCTGCAACGAAAGAGACAAGGTATGCGATGATGGAGCTTTGTTTAGAGAACGTAAAGCTCCACCTGGAAGGGAAAGAGGTACAGACGCCTGTGTCTGAATAAAGAACGCCCCCGTCCTCTTAGGGCGGGGGCGTTGCTGTTGTAGAGTGATTAGAAAACCTGCTCTACTTCATATATTCCAGGAACTTCCTGAGCGAGCGCACGCTCAATTCCTGCTTTTAGAGTGATGGTTGAACTCGGGCAGTTGCCGCAAGCACCCATTAGTCGAAGTCTGACAATCCCGTCTTCTACGTCGACGAGTTCAACGTCGCCTCCGTCACGAAGTAAAAATGGGCGAAGTTTGTTAAGTACTTCTTGAACTTGTTCATGCATGTTCAATCTTCCCCTTTCTATATGCCTCATTATAGAACGAAAGCATAAAAAAATCTATTAAGTGAGACGAATTACATACCCAAATTTTTTACAATCAAATCATTGAGAACTATTTTCATTTTATCTTTTTTTTGATCTTTTGTAAAATGGAATCAGGTATTTTTTATTGAATATGGGAGGTTATGAGATGGGGGAAAGGACAATTCAAGTAACGGTGTACGGAGCGGAAGTCAAGTGCGCCAGCTGTGTGAATGCACCAGGTTCAAAAGAAACGTATGAATGGCTGCAGGCTGCGATTACGAGAAAGTACAAGGATGAACAAATCCGCTATCAATATATTGATATTCAAAATGATACGTCCCAGGCTGATGAAGAAATTCTTCAACAACTCTTGGATGATGAATTGTTTTACCCGCTCGTTCTCGTTGGAGATGAAATCGTTGCGGAAGGAATGACACGTCTGAAATCCGTCTATAAAGCTCTTGATGCAGAAGGTGTGCCATTGAGGGAAGAGGCGTAAAGGTATGACAAGCTTTCGGCTTGTGATAAAATAATGAGCATTGGGGTTTCATCCAGAGATTGAGGTGAAGTGGATGAATCCGTTAATCGAATTTTGTGTGAATAACTTAATCAATGGCTCGCAGGAAGCGTTTGAAATATTAGATAAAGATCCGGACTTGGATGTCGTGGACTATGGCTGCCTTAGAAATTGTGGGCTCTGCTCACAGATGCTCTATGCCATCGTGGATGGTGATCGAATTATGGCAGATTCGCCGAAAGAACTTGTCGACAACATTTATAAACATCTGGACGAAACCCTATAAGAAAAGACTTCACTTGGATGTGAAGTCTTTTTTGTCTTTCTTATTGGGCGTGTACTTTTTTTCTTTCCTGTCGTGTCAGCTGCCATTGGTCTCTGGCCATTTCGACTACTTTAGGATCGATGAAATCTTTTTTCTTCTCAATCACTTTAGAGAAGTATTGGATCGCTTCACGGTCGTGTCCGAGCCTGCGGTGAAGCTCTCCGATGAGATAGAGGACTTTCAATGGTGTCATTTTCGGATCATCCAATCGATCCTGCTCGTAGGCTTTTTCATACGTCACAAGAGCCAGTCTCATGAATCGTTCGACTTGTTCAGGGTCTTCTGTGTATTGGTATAACCATGCTGTTCGTAGATATAAGCCGGCAAGCACGACAGGCTTTTCTTCTTTTAGTAATGCTGTTAAGATGCATAATTTGAAGGCGTTGATGGCTTTTTTATAAGACCTTTTACCCGTGAAATCCTGATGATTCCATCGACTTGACAAGTTATTCTGAATCACTTTTCTCAGGTGCAGAGGAATACTAGTGGAGAATTGATCGTTAGAAGCATAGCCGCAGTAAGGGCAGACATGAACATGATAGAGGAGTGGGTTAATGTCCGGGTCCTCATATGTGGTGAAAAACAGCGTGTCTGTGGAGACGGGTCTAATAAACCGGGACCGTATTTTGGTCGTAGTAAATGAGTATTCACAGTAGGTACATTGAACCTCTCTATCGAATGTCGGTGTTAATTTTTTGTCCATATCGCTCACCTACCTCCTATAGTACTAATACTATTATCCTGTATAATGGATTTGAATTCAAGTTTAAGTTACATCTGTGATGAGATATTTGATAAACCTATGTGTGCAAAGTATACTGAGAGTAGGAAAAGGAAAGGAGAGACTCGGGATGATTCTGAATATTACAGAAGCGGCCAGTCACCGAATTAAAGAAATGATGAAAGATGAAGACTCTGAGAATATCCGCCTTCGTTTTGGTGTGAAAGGTGGAGGCTGTAGTGGTTTGTCGTACGCTATGGGCTTTGAAGAGGACATAAATGAAGAATTAGATCTACTGGAAGATTCGAACGGTATCCCAGTTGTCATTCACAGACAGGATGCTCCGATTATTGAAGGTACGACGATTGACTTTAAACAAAATATGATGGGTGGCGGGTTTACAATCGATAACCCGAACGCCATTGTTTCTTGTGGATGTGGATCATCATTCAAGACAGCAACGAATGCTGGTACACCAGATCCGAACTGTTAATGAAAAAGGAGCCGATGAAGGCTCCTTTTTTTGTCAGATTGTCGAGAAAGTCTAATCGGTTCTTTCAAAGGTTGAGAAGCGGTGTTGGCGAAACAACTCGCTTTCCATGGGCGTCCGCTGAGTCTCCTCGCTTCATTGGTCGCTGCGGGATCTCACCTGTACTCTGCTCCCATTGGAGTCTCGCAGTTTCGCCGACATCTTTATGGAGTGGAGGTGGAACCTCTTGGGCTGCCGACTGGAAAAGACTATAGTTGCATAGGGGAACATTCAGCTCTCAATATCCCCGCTCTGCCCTGTACCTACTACATTCCATCTCACAGTCCACCCTACATGTAACAGAAGCTTTCTCTATATCTTTTGTGAAAGTAAAAAAGGAGCCATTGATGGCTCCTTTTTGTGTTTAAACAGTATTTGAAACCCTGAGGGATCAGCCGAACATGCTTGTTGAGTGTTTCGGTTGAACGCGGGCTTTGGGGTCGATGTAGGCTTTGGCATTGTTGACTGCCGTTGGGCCCTCTCCGAAACCGGATGCGATCAGCTTCACCTTACCTGGGTAGGTGCAGATGTCTCCAGCGGAGTAGATGCCTTTGATGTTCGTCTCCATCTTGGAATTGACGACGATACTGTTTTTATCAATTTCCAATTCCCAATCTTTGATTGGACCGAGGGAAGAGATAAAGCCGTAGTTGATGATGACGTCGTCTACGTCGATGGTTTCTTCACGATCACCTTTCACTTCTTTGATTTTTACCTGTTCGATACGCTCTTCACCAACAAGTTCAGAAGGCTCGAAAGGCGTATAGACATTGACATTTGAATTCATCAATTGCTCTACACTGTGTTCGTGGGCACGGAACTTACCACGACGGTGCACGATGGAAACTTGTTTCGCAATCGGTTCAAGCATTAAAGCCCAATCGACAGCCGAGTCTCCGCCTCCTGCAATGAGTACGTTTTTATCTTTGAACTGATCCATGTCTGTCACGTGGTAGTGGAGGTTTGTGTCTTCAAACTTCTCTGTGTTGTCGATTTTCAGCTTGCGTGGTGCGAAGGCACCATTTCCAGCTGTAACAATCATGGTTCTTGTATAATGTACATCTTTGTTTGTCGTCAGCTTCAACACATCGTCTTCAACGCGTTCGACGTGTTTCACTTCTTCTTTCAAGGTAATGGTCGGATCGAAAGCCATCGCCTGCTCTTCCAAATTGTCGACCAGCTCTTGAGCCCGTACCTTAGGAAATCCTGCTACATCATAAATGTACTTCTCAGGGTAAAGGGCCGTTAACTGCCCCCCTAAATGAGGAAGGCTTTCAATAATTTTGACACTTGCTTGACGCATACCGCCGTAAAAAGCTGTGAACAGTCCAACAGGACCACCACCGATTACGGTGATATCATATATTTTATCGCTCATCATGTACCTCCTGTAGAAAAATGTCACTAAACTACATTCTATCATAAAAATTTTATAGATGGGAATTCTACCTTGGAGTAAGCCTTTACATCAAAAGGAATTTTTCCATTATTTCGATAACAGTATTTTGGGTTGAAAATCATAAAAAAAAGGTCTAAGATGGGACTAGATAACTTATTACGATATTGTGACAACTTCTTTTATAAATCGGCAATCTTTTTTTATTTCATAATGTGAAAGTAGTCACAAACGACAGTCTTTGGGTAAAAAATTTACGAGATGGAAGTGATTTCTAATGAAAAGTCCTAACATAGTCATCCTCGGTGCAGGGTACGGAGGAATTATGACCGCTGTTAAGCTCCAGAAAAAACTCGGTGCCAATGATGCGAAAATTACATTGGTGAACAAGCATGACTACCACTACCAAACGACGTGGTTGCACGAAAACGCTGCAGGTACGCTTCACCATGATCGTACCCGTATCAAAATTAAAGACGTTGTGAACACAAGCCGCGTTGATTTTGTACAAGACACAGTAACGGAAATCAAGCAGGATGAGAAAAAAGTTCTTCTTGAAAACAGTGAGTTGAACTACGACTATCTTGTCATCGGTCTTGGTTTCGAAGCTGCGACATTCGGCATCCCTGGCCTTCAGGAAAATGCCTACATGATCAACAACATCAACAGTTCACGTCTGATTCGTCAGCACATCGAATATAACTTCGCTAAATACAACAATGAAGCAGAGCCGAATGAAGAGCGTCTGAACATCGTTGTAGGTGGAGCTGGATTCACAGGTATCGAATTTGTCGGGGAACTGGCAAACCGTGTACCGGAACTATGTAAAGAATACGACATTCCTCGTGAAAAAGTTCGTATCATCAACGTTGAGGCCGCTCC
The DNA here is from genome assembly GCF_020171725.1 of Halobacillus litoralis. Classification (GTDB taxonomy): domain Bacteria; phylum Bacillota; class Bacilli; order Bacillales; family Halobacillaceae; genus Halobacillus; species Halobacillus litoralis_F. The sequence goes on from NZ_JAIVAJ010000006.1 coordinate 455,481, forward strand.
AACAGCCCTTCCAGGATTCGATCCTGCACTAGTGGAGTATGCGATGAACTCTCTTGAAGCACGCGGTGTTGAGTTCAAGATCGGTGCGATGATCAAAGAGGTAACAGAGAATAAGCTTGTATTTGAAAAAGACGAAGAGCGCGAAGAAATCGCAACAAACACAGTTGTTTGGGCAGCTGGTGTGCGTGGAAACTCTCTAGTGGAAAACGCTGGTTTCGAATCAAACCGCGGCCGTACACCTGTAGACGGACAGCTTCGTCCGAAAGGCTATGACGATGTATTCATCGTCGGAGACTGCTCGCTTATCATGAACGAAGAGTCTGGCCGTCCTTATCCTCCAACAGCTCAAATCGCGATTCAGCAGGCTGAGCACCTGGCAGGATTCCTAACAAGCCAGATCCGCGGCGGAGGCCACGAAGAAGACTTCGTACCGAACATTCAAGGTACAGTGGCTTCTCTTGGTGATGACGACGCAATCGGTGTAATCTTCGACGGTAAGAAGCTATTCGGATGGCAGGCGTCTGCGATGAAGAAAATCATCGACAACCGCTACCTTCTGAAGCTCGGTGGTCTTCCACTCGTTCTGAAAAAAGGTAAATTGAATTTCTTCAACTTCTAAATAGATGGAAAAGCAGAGGTGAGCGTTCACCTCTGCTTTTTTTGTGCCTATTTGTAGAGAGGATAATGGACCTCTTTGCTTGATTGAAAAGTTCATGTAGATAAGAGCAAGATCATCGACGTTTCAGCATGCTGTGAGAGGAAGAACGTCGATGAAACTAATATAAACGACGTTTTAGCATGTTGTGAGAGGAGGAACGTCGATAAAAGCAATATAAACGACGTTTTAGCATGTTGTGAGAGGAGGAACGTCGATAAAAGCAATATAAACGACGTTTTGGCGTGCTGTGAGAGAAGAAACGTCGATAAAAACAATTGTCTCAGGTTGCACAACCCGCGGACACAAAGAAACAATCCACTCTACGGCTGTAAAGGATGCCAACCAACATCAGCACTTTAAAGAGAGCCTGCCAAAAGATCAGACCTTCAGTTGCCATTTTACATAAACCCATATAAAATGAACCATGGTGATGTTTTTTTAGGGGGAAATGAGTTGAATATCGTACAATTTATCGTTTCAATGCTTTTGTTCTTTGTCTTGTTCTTCGGGATATCGTTTCTCTTGAATATGATCCTGCGTTCTTCATGGATCATGTCAGTGGTGTATCCTGTCATTGTATTATTTATTGTGGATGACTTCCCGTGGACGAATTACTTTTCGCAGCCGGGCACAGCGTTTCCGGATGTTTTTTCTCATATTGCCAACCTCAAAGTCGTGGACATTGTGATTTTGGCAAGCGGTTTTGCCGGCACGATTGTAGCAGGCTTGGTCATTAAGAAGTTAAGAAAAAGCGGTTATCAAATGTTTTGATACATACGACGCCATTACGCCTTGTAATGGCGTTTTTATTTGCCTGAATCGCTGCAATTCAAAGGTGGAAAAAGAATAATTCCTGCAAGTTTGGACATGATGACACCTAGAGGTGATTTCATGAACAAACGTCATTGGAATCTTGGTTTGGCCTTATTGTTCGTATTAGCGTTCTACTTTACTGTGAGTAATGTATCGAATCTTTCCCTTTCCGATATGGACGAGTGGATTGCTGCGAAGTTCAAGCAGGAATCTTTTGAAGGGGCCGAAATAGAAGGTCATGATGAGGTGGCTTTGAACGACAAATCGCTTAAGGTGAAGAAAGCCCAGCAGCGATACATCTCCAGTGCTTCTGTTGAAGTGACGAAGGACTTGGAGGAAGCCGTGGATTTGAGTCAATTCCCGAGTCATACAGTCGTCGCGACGGGGTACACAGCAGGAGTTGAGTCCACAGGGAAAACGCCGGATCATCCTGAGTACGGTATTACTTTTTCAGGCGTAGAAGTGAAGCGTGATTTGTATTCGACGATTGCAGCGGACTTGGATGTCTTTCCGCTTGGAACGGTATTGTTCATACCTGGTTATGGTTATGGAGTGGTAGCGGATAAAGGAAGTGCAATCAAAGGGAAAAAGCTTGATCTCTACTACCCGACAGTGGACGATGTCTATACGCAATGGGGGAAGAGAACGCTAGAGGTCTATGTCATCGAAGAGGGTGACGGAACGATTACAGAAGAAGAGATTGTGGCCTTAAATGAAACAGAAGCCCTTCAAGTCTTCCGTTCTCAGTTAATCAAAGACTAAAAAAACCTGCCGATTGGCAGGTTTTTTTTAATAAATCAATGAGTGGATCAGGAAGGTGAGCAGAATTCCGGTCAAGCCACCGAAAAATACTTCAATCGGCTGGTGACCAAGCAACTCTTTCAGTTCTTCTTTCTTTTGGTACTCTTCCTTCTTTCCCCAGTCTTTGGCTTCATTGACGAAACGGTTGAAGTCGTTGACGAGAATGTTCAGCATGATGGCTTGTTCACCTGTTTGTCGACGGACGCCTGTAGAGTCGAACATGACGATGATGGTGAAGACACAAGCTACGGCGAAGATGGGAGAATCAAACCCTTGTTCAATCCCAACCCCTGTAGCAAGGGCCGTGACAGCGGCTGAGTGACTGCTCGGCATTCCACCCGTGCTGAGAGCTAGAGACGGGTTGAAGGATCTTGAGGCAATAAATTGGATTGGTACTTTGACAGCTTGGGCGAAAAAAATCGACGCAATCGACGCCCATAAGGGGAAGTTATGTAGTAAATCGAGCAACATGGTGACATCCTTTCCAGCTATATGAGGTTGAGCAATGATTATGTCATTCGGTATTGAAAACAAGACCATTATACCATAATTCCAATAAAACTGCCCCGTTTGAGAAGGCAAACGACGAAATTTTTTGTATACTGAGTGCTGGAGGTGTTACGATCATGTTTACTATTTTATCAAAAGAAGATAGCGTGCGAGGCGCGCTGATCGTTGGATTGCATGAAGAAGAATCGATCAACATTCAGGATGAGCGTTTGAAGCAAAATGTGGATACGTACATAAAGAGAGGGGATGTATCCTCTACTTATAAACAAGTGGCGACGCTTTATTTTGCTGAGGAAGGGCTTCCGGAAAAAGTGTATGTCGTTGGTCTCGGGGCACGTGCATCGATGACGCAGGATCGCTTCCGCAAAGCGGCGGGCCATGCGTTTCAAAAGGTCCAAAAAGACGGACTGGAAGAAATAGCGGTAAGCCTTGAAAGTGTTAGAGGTGATATGAGTAGAGAAGAAGCGGCGGAATTACTAGGGGAATCGATTGTGACCTCCACCTATTCACTGCCCACGTTCAAAACAAACAAGCTGGAACGTCCGGCGTTGACGAAACTATACGTGCAAACGGATCAGGGGGGAGATGATCTCCTTTCTTTTCTCAACAAAGGGGAAGCGTACGGACGAGGCGTCAATAAGGCGCGTGATCTCGTTCATTTACCGGCCAACATTTTGACATCCACAAGAATGGCGGAATATGCCACTGAAATGGCGAAGGAATTCGGCATGGAAATCGACATTTTAGACAAAAAGGATATGGAGGACCTTGGGATGGGGGCGCTCCTTGCCGTCAATCAAGGGTCAGCAGAGCCACCGAAAATGATTGTGATGAAGTACCAGGGACTTGAGAACTGGACGGATGTCACGGCCTTTGTCGGGAAAGGAATCACGTATGACACAGGCGGTTATTCCATTAAGACAAAGACGGGAATGCCGGGGATGAAAGGCGATATGGGAGGAGCGGCTGCTGTTCTTGGTGCGATGGAAACCGTCGGACGCCTTCAGCCGAAGAAGAATGTAATCGCGGTCATTCCGTCTACTGACAATATGATCTCAGGTGATGCCTTTAAACCGGATGATGTTATTACGTCCATGAGCGGTCAAACGATCGAAGTGCTGAATACGGATGCAGAAGGCAGACTGGCCTTGGCGGATGGTGTAACGTACGCGAAACGTGAAGGTGCGGAGCGGATCATCAATGTCGCAACCTTAACAGGTGGTGTTGTAACCGCACTTGGATCGTGGATGACAGGTGCGATGACCAATAACGAAGCATTCTATAAGCAGGTCCAACAACTTGGAGAAACAAAAGGAGAGCCGATTTGGCTGCTTCCATACAATGAAGATTACAAAGCCCAAGTCCGTAAAAGTGATATTGCCGACTTGAACAACTCACCTACGAGAAAAGCCCACGCTATTATGGGCGGTGCGTTTGTTGGCGCATTTGTTGGAGACACGCCGTGGGTACACTTGGACATTGCAGGTACGTCTGTTGCAGAATCGGCCCATGAGCTTGGACCCAAAGGACCGACAGGCGTCATGGCCAAAACGTTATCAGGATTCTTGATCGAGAATAGTTAGGATGTTGATAAAGGTTCTGTACCGAATTGAGAGTTAAGTGGGGTGGAAAATAATTTGCTTTCCGAGGCCCAACAGGACGTTGGGTCGTTCGACGTTGCCACAGGACGTAGCGGTTTTAGTTCGAACATCCTTGATTCTTTGGGGCCTCAGACTTCGTCTTCGGGGATCTCGCCATTGTCCGTTAAATTCCGCAGGAGTCTCCCCATTTCCACCCCACTATACCTAAGTAGTGGGAACAGAACCGAGCGGGGATGCGGAAAGCCGAACGTTATTCTGTGCCAACACCGCTTCTCAAACTTTCTAAGAACCGATAGGACTTTCTCGACATCCTGAAAACTGGACTCTTTTCTAAATGAAAGAGTCCAGTTTTTTGTTAAGGAACTGAAGTGGGCAGCTATCTCAATCCAGAGAAGCTGTTTTTGAATAAAATAAAAAAGCCCCGGTATTAAAACCGGGGATAAACCATTTAGTCTTGAATGGCTGCTTCAAGCGCTACTTCGATCATATCGTTGAACGTGGTTTGACGCTCTTCTGCTGTTGTTTCTTCGCCTGTCAGGATGTGGTCGCTGACGGTAAGAACAGAAAGTGCCTGGCGGTTGTATTTAGCGGCAAGCGTATAAAGCGCTGTCGTTTCCATTTCAACGGCAAGGACATTGTACTTCGCAAGAAGGTTGAACATGTCCATGGCATTGTCGCGGTAGAAGCTGTCGCTTGTGAAGACGTTTCCAACTCTTAGGTTAAGACCTTTCTCTTCACCTGCGTCATATGCGTTCTTCAAAAGACCGAAGTCAGCTGTCGGGGCAAAGTCGATGCCGTCGAATACCATACGGTTCATTTGAGAGTCTGTAGTAGATGTTGAAGCAAGGATAACGTCGCGGACTTTTACGTCACTTTGAAGCGCTCCGCAGGAACCGACGCGGATCAATTTTTTCACATCGAATCCTTCGATCAACTCGTTTACGTAGATAGAAATGGATGGAACGCCCATTCCCGTTCCTTGTACAGAGATGCGCTCTCCTTTATACGTACCTGTGTAGCCGTACATTCCGCGGACTTCGTTATAGCAAACGGCATCCTCAAGGAAATTCTCTGCGATATATTTAGCTCGTAGTGGATCTCCTGGAAGAAGAATCTTGTCTGCAATATCTCCAGGGTTAGCACCAATATGTGTTGTCATACGAATTACCTCCTCAGTATCTTTCGACTATTTTAAAGTACCACACCGAAAAGTAGAAAACAAATAGTGTTGTATTCGCATGGAGGGCTGATAGAATAGGATTACAGAACACTGCTTAGGAGAGGGACTTATGCGCTATGCTTCGATTGACAAAATCCAACAAAATGATCAGCTTGGTAAGAATATCTATGCGGATGACGGGCGGATCCTCTTAAATAAAGGGGTCACCTTTACGGTAGGAATTATATCAAGGTTGAAGAATATGGGGGTTGAAGCGGTTTACTTAATGGACTCTGAAGGAATAGAAGTAGAACAAGAGGATTCTTTCGATGAAGAGACCAAACGCGAAGTGATGGCGAACTTATCGAGTTCTTTTGACTATATTCAATCAGGAAAAGACTTCAACCCGCAGAAGATCGGTAAATCCGCAGAAAAAATCATGGATGAACTGATGCACTCTAAAGATGTGCTGCTTCACATGAATGACATCCGCACAACAGGAAATCAATTGCTGATTCACTCCACACATGTCGCGATCATGTCGGTTTTAATCGGTATGAAGATGGGATATACCCCTAAAGATTTAAAAGAACTCGGGACAGGGGCCTTGCTGCATGATGTCGGCAAATCGGCTCCCGATCAACCTGGTCGGGAAAACCACCACACGTGGAAAGGGTTCAATATCCTTCGTCAAAGCAGGGAGCTCAGCACGCTGGTCGCCCACGTGGCTTTCCAGCACCACGAAAGACTCGATGGAAGCGGAGAACCCCGCGGTATTACTGAGGAAAAAGTGCATGCCTACGCTAAAGTGGTCAGCATAGCGAACGACTACGACAATTTAGTCGCGCCAATGGATGGGTCTGAGCCTTTGATGCCTTATGAAGCATGTGAAAAAATCCTTAGTTACACGGGGGAATGGTATGACCACGACATGGTGTGGCAATTCTTAAGAAGCATCGCCATCTACCCGAATGGATCGAACGTTCGTCTGTCCAACGGAAAATACGGAACGGTTACGGCACAGAACAAAGGGCTGCCGCAGCGTCCGGTTGTGCGAGCTTTTCAGAACAATGAATTGATGAACAATTATGATGTAGAAGTGATTGATCTTTCAAAAGAAACAACGGTGTTTATTGATAAAGTCATGAGTGATTAACGGGGTAAGGAGTGTAGAAACGTGAATATATCCATTTCGAAATTACCAGGAATCGGCCAGAAGATTTCGCTGCGGACCGGTGAAGAGAGCATGCTCGTTCTCATCGTCCACCATACAGGGAAAAGAGAATTGTACTTCTTTGAGGATGCAGACAGTGAAGAAGCCGATTTCGCCATGGACCTGACTTCTGATGAGACGCGCGAGTTAGGAGCCCAATTACTAGGGGCAACTTATCAGCCTGTCGATGCAGATAAGCTGAAGATTTTTCAAAATCAGATCGTCATCGACTGGGTCGAACTACTCGAGAAATCGACGCTTGCTTATAAGACGATCGAAGAATCAGAAATACGTAACAAAACCGGGGCGACAATCATCGGGATTGTCAAAGGCGACGAGACCATCGCCATTCCGGAAGCCGATACGAAATTGCAGCCAGGAGATGTCATCATGACAATTGGAAAGCAGGATCAAATCGATACCTTGTCCGACTTGTGTAAAGGAGAGGAATGATCACTGGTGCATACTGAATTTCCGGCCTTGCTTGGGGCAGGGCTTATTTTGTTATTCATTTTTTACTTAGGGTATTTAGCCATCAAAATCAAGCTACCCAACGTCATTTTGTATATCATACTAGGGATTATATTAGCTGATGTGCTTCATGATAATGAATTACTGCATTTTGCAAGTGAAATTGGCATTGTGCTTCTATTCTTCCTGCTCGGATTAGAGTTCAATGTGAAACGCCTCGGAGGCATTGCTAAAAAAATATGGCCTTCAGGGTTATTGGACGTCTTCCTCAGTTTAGGGATTTCTACTGGAATCGCCTACTTGTTCGGACTCAATCTGTTCGAAAGCTTCTTAGTCGGGGCGCTGGTGTATGCCACCAGCTCGTCCATCACAGCAAAGCTTCTGGATGACCGGGGGCGAATGGCCAACACGGAAACAGAATTCATGCTCGCGATCTTAATCTTTGAGGATTTGGTCGCACCGATTGTGGTCGCCATCCTGTTCGGGGTGAGTTCTGGAGAGAGCTTTACTTCCATTACATTCTTGCTGCTTGTCGGTAAAATCATCGGATTGACCGTTTTGGCAATCATTCTAGGGAAGACGGTATTCAAAAAGTTCGAGAAATTTCTGGATAAAATTGATGATGAAGATTTCAAAATCGCTTTACTTATCGGGATTGCCCTTTCCTATGGAGGACTGGCCCTGCTATTAGGACTCTCAGAGGTATTGGGAGCGTTCCTTGCTGGGATGATGCTTGCAGAAATCGGCAAGATTGAAAAAGTTGAACAGACGGTCGTACCCGTGCGTGATTTGATGCTTCCAACGTTCTTTATTTACTTCGGGACAACGATTAACTTAGGTGACGGGGTACCTTTGTCCGGGCTCCTGATCACGATTGTCATCTGGTCGGTATTCTCCAAAGTACTTCTCGGAATCATCGGGGGTCCTTTGTATGGGCTGTCGAAGCGGGCTTCGATGAGGGCGGGCTTCTCCTTATGTGCAAGAGGGGAATTTTCCGTCGTCATGGCCAGTGTCGCAACAGGGGTGTTGAAGGTGTTCAGTGGGCTCTACATCGTCATTGCGGCGTTCATCGGCATGATTTTATTTGAACAAGCCCCTAAGATTACAAACAAGGTGTATGGTAAGCCTGTCAAGAAAAAGCGGAAATTAAAAGTACCAGGAAATTGATTCATACTAAAACCCGGCCTGAGCCGGGTTTTAGTATGTCTATTCATCCGAAGTATTGTTTCTCAAGGTCTTCGAGCTGTTTTTTGGCGCTTTCGTTGAAGGTTGTCTCGCGGCGTTCCAGCTTGTGTCGCAGCTTGTCCACAGATTCCTTTAGCGAGCTTTGGTAATCAGGAGCTTGATCTCCTTCGTATGGATGGACCGCTTCTTTTTGAATATTTGCTTTTTCTAAGTAGCTTAATGCCTTCCGCTGGTGAAAAAAGACGTTCTCTGTTTTTCCTGGGTTGTGTAAATCGCCCTGCATCGGGTGTTTCTCTACCGCAAGGATCTGCACAAGGTAAAAGCGGTTGCGGTCTTCCACTACTTTGCCGACGTAAATGCCGGATTTATAGTGAGCTTTCACGAGGTCACCATTTTGAAATGCTGTCATCATCATCCTCCTCTTATGAGTAGTGTATCAAAGATTACAATTGTGAAGAAATCGTGACGAGGATGAAAACACTTTCTAAGATTTGCTATAATGGCAATAGAAGAAAGGATGAAACGCCTATGATGGAATTTCTCTATTTTCCAGAAGATAAGTCCGAATATATTCCTGCCGTCATTTCATTATTGTTCTTTGTTGTTGCTGCAGCGATCACGATGATTTTTATTATAAAATCTTCACAAAAAGAAGAGAAGAAAACGGATCAGTCGTATGAAGAAGAAAAACAGAATCATGATTATTGAAAGTCGTGCCAGGAGCGCGGCTTTTTGTTTTGAGTTCGTATATTTTCCGTTCACGAGGAGACACTGTTGAAAAGAATGTCTATAGAACGGGGGATTTACATGATGAAATGGATAGGGGTAACGCTTCTTACCTTAGTTGTGCTCAGTGGATGCATGGATGAAAAGAGGTCTCCTTTAAATACATCGATTTACAATACGAATAACGACAAAATCGGTACAGCTGTCTTCAAGGAAGTGCCTGAAGGGGTGGAGGTTAAGCTCACAGTCGAAGGGCTGGAACCGGGCGTTCATGCTGTTCACATTCATGAATTTCCAAAATGCGAAGCACCTGACTTCAAGTCAGCCGGCAACCACTTTAATCCGATGTCCAAGGATCACGGTCTTATGAACGCAAAAGGAGCACACGTCGGAGATATGCCGAACGTCGAAGCGGATGGCAGTGGACTTGTCGAGGCGGAGTTGATGCTTCCTGAAGCGACACTCAAGGAAGGGCAGAAATCCTTGCTGAGAGATGAAGGGACTTCGATTGTGATGCACGCTGGTCAAGATGACGGGATGTCCCAGCCGGCAGGGGACTCAGGTGAACGAATTGCCTGTGGGAAGATCACACTAGATGCGAGTGATGATGAAGCCAGTGACCCGACAGACCCAGATAAAAAGCAGGAAAAATAAGCGGGAGCCTAAGGAGGCTCTCGTTTTTTAAATTGGCCGGTTGGTGTTGAAAAAAGCCTGTGGCCTCAAGGAGGTGTGGATGGTTATGGGACTGCGGTGGTGCGATAGTGGAGGCGTGAGTCCCATTAATGGTGTAATGGGACAGGTGTGATGCAGTGTTGAGGCGTGTGAGTCCCAATAACAGTTTAATGGGACAGGTGTAATGAGTGCTGAGGTGTGTGAGTCCCAATAACAGTTTAATGGGACAAGTGGATTGTCAACACAAAATTAGACAACTTTTTTAAGGTTCTTCTGTTTGTATTCGACCGGGGTAAGGTAGTCTAATGTCCCGTGAATTCGAATGTTATTGTACCAGTGGACATAATCAAATAAGGCCACGTCCAGTTCGGCCTGGCTTCTAAATGTTTCTCCATGAATGAACTCTGTCTT
>NZ_JAIVAJ010000007.1 GCF_020171725.1 Halobacillus litoralis
CCGCGCTCGACTTGCATGTATTAGGCACGCCGCCAGCGTTCGTCCTGAGCCAGGATCAAACTCTCCATAAAAGTTAAGTTTGACTTGCTCATTTGCACATCGAAATGTGCTCGTTGTCTTTTCTTCACTAAGAAGAAAATATTGACGTACTGGTTGGTTCGTTCAGTTTTCAAAGATCAAAATGTTGTGTGCTGTTCAAAACAGCGACTTTTACATCTTAACATTTCGTTTCGTTGCTGTCAACAACTTTTTTGAAATGTTTTTTTTCGATATGTTCGCTTTCGTTTTCAGCGACTCTAATAATGTATCACATCCAACAAGACAAAGTCAATATCTTTTTTGAAAAAGGTATTTGATTTGTTTTGTTGTGTGTCGCTGTCTTAATGCGACGTTTAATAATATAGCACGGGATAAATAGAAACGTCAATGGTTTTTCACTAAAAAAATCCCCTTCCTCAAATAGATCCTTCATTTGGGGAAGGGAGTGTCCTCTTTTCATTCAATTAAGAAAGGATGCCTTCAACTGGTTTATAAGTTCTGTGATAGATACCTACCCCTTTTGTTTCTTGTAGGATGACTTCAATTACTTTATTTTCGACCAGATATTCGATCATAGATGACAGGTCCAGAATGTAGTGCTGGATATCAGGATGGTTCTTTAATTCACCGAATGTCCAAGGCTGTTCTCGTTCATCCATTAATTGAAGCAAATGCCTTGCACTGGATAAAGACCTTTTACTGACTGAATGCTCTACAGCCAGGATCATCAACTGGATTCGTTTGTCTGTTGGTTCATGGCTTTCAATTAATTCTTCATATAACTTGTAGATTTCAGGTTCAATTCTCCTCACTTGATTCCAGACGGTTACCTCTGGGTGAAATCCTTTTTCAATAATCGCAAGCCTCGCCAGATAATGAAGCGAGCGCACCATCTGACTGAATGAATCCAAATACTGACCTGTATCATATAAATCTTTCGCTTCCGAATAGCTTCGGATCAGCTTTGCAAATTCAATACCTTTCTTTAAATCCCTCTTATCTTGCGGAAAACTTCTCAACCGGTCTTTTAGGTCCGTAATATAATCATTTCTCTCAAAAATCACCGTCCCATTGATGACCCATTCTACGGCTCGCCGGTAAGAGCTCGTGTCGATCCAGCTCTGAAGAAGTCTTTCACTCACTGTATGCATAGCAGCAGATTTATTCTCAAATTCATAGTGCTTTACATACCAATCTTCCTCTGGGTCTTTCACCACAACGAACAAAATAACATCAAAGTTGTCCGTAACTGGACTAATCGGCCGCTTCTTTTCCAAAATCAATATTCCCATCGTATTACTCTGGCTCGCACGTTCTTGATAGATCGGGCGTAGTAGATCTTCCATTTTCCTGGTCCCCCATATTCAAATCAATTCCTTACTTCCTATTCTATATTTTTTCCTGAAATCCTCTTTTCCAATTATAATTGTACATATTAAATGTGCTATACTACCTTGTAGAAGAGTTAGGAGGGACCAGCGTGGCTCTGAAATACAGCAGCAAGATCAATAAGATTCGCTCCTTTGCATTCTGGCTCATTTTCGCCGGGATTGGAGTTATGTACATCGGTCTTCTTTTTAAAAGCACAATGTGGCTAATGGCACTGTTCATGATTCTCGGGGTGGGGTTTGTCGGATTAAGTACCGTCGTTTACTTCTGGATCGGAATGCTTTCGACGCGAACTGTACAAATTGTATGTCCATCCTGCGAGAAACCGACCAAGATGCTTGGGCGTGTAGATGCATGTATGCACTGTGATCAGCCGTTAACCATGGATAAATCATTGGAAGGCAAAGAGTTTGATGAGAAATACAACTCAAAACGACATAGCAAAACGGCACCTGACCAATCGTAAGTCTATACTGACGTTCAAAAAATCCGCTCAATGCAGCGGGTTTTTTTATATTGTCAAGAATGGGTTTGGGTCCATTCGGCGTTAAACTTCCGAGATGCTACCCGACGAAATGAAATTCAGACAACAAAAAAACTGAAAGCACGATGCTTTCAGTTTAGTGAGTATTTTCTGATTGGCAATCAGAGCACGTTCCATACACTTCCATGCGATGATGACTTACATTAAATCCAGTCACCTGTTCAGCTAATGATTCAACTTCATTTAAACTTGGGTAATGGAAGTCTACAATTTTACCGCATGATTCGCAGATGATGTGATAGTGGTCTGTCGTATTGCAATCAAAGCGGCTTGATGAGTCCCCATAGGTGAGCTCTCGGACTAGACCGATTTCACGGAATACCCTCAGGTTATTGTACACCGTTGCCACACTCATGTTTGGAAATTTACTCTCTAATGCCTTGTAAATTTCATCAGCTGTAGGGTGAGTCATAGAATTCAGTAGGTATTCAAGCACCGCATGACGCTGTGGTGTAATCCGTACTCCAGATCCTTTCAGTGTATCGATGGCTTCTTGGAGTCGATGGGTAGACACGGTCATGCACCTCGCTTTCATGAACTGATTCTTGATTTATAATATTATTAGATTAGAATCCTTATAAACAGTGTAACCTTTCTGTAATTATGTTGTCAATCATGAGCAGCGAGTCTTTCAGCAGGATTTACACATCCGGGTTAAGTGGCGTTTCTTTGCCGCCCACCTGTTTATTCACGTACCTAGCTGCTACAAATAACAAATCAGATAATCGATTCAAATACGTTACAACCATCGGATTCCCGACTTGGTCGCCGAGCCCTACAGCAGATCGTTCGGCTCTACGAACAACCGTTCTTGCCAAGTGCAGACCAGCCGACGTTTCGTGACCAGAAGGAAGAATGAAGTTCTTGAGAGGAGGTAGCTCCTGGTCCCATGAATCGATCGCCTTCTCCATGTCATCGATATGCGACTTCTTCAGTTCCCACATGACATCCTTCCCCTTCGGTGTCGCAAGTTCTGCCCCGACATGGAAAAGAACCGTCTGTATTTTCTGCATGTCCTCCATGAAGGCTGCTTTTCCTTCCCACTCTTCATGCTTCAAATGACTCAACGCCAATCCGATTGCAGAATTCGCTTCGTCACATGTTCCGTAAGCTTCCACTCTCAGATCGTCTTTCGGCACGCGTTGACCATAAATAAGAGATGTTTCTCCTTTGTCACCGGATCTTGTATAGATTCTCATTTCAATACCCCCGCTTCAGATTTATTATATTCAGCATATCTCCTTGACCTGTTACATAAACTTCAAGATTCTTTTCAAACATCTCAAAGGCTCTTGGAACATAGTGGGGTGAGATGCCCGATAAGTGTGGTGTAATCGTCACTCTTTCTTCATCCCAAAGTGCATGCCCTTCTGAAAGAGGCTCTTCTTCAAATACATCGAGCACAGCATGTCCAATCCACTCGTTCCGTACGGCATTTAAAAGCACCTCCGTCGAAACAAGGTCCCCTCTCCCCATGTTCAAGAAAACAGCATGATTCTTCATGGATTGAAAGTGGCGATTCTTAAGAAGATGAATGGTCTCATTCGTACTCGGCAGCGCCGCAACGATATAGTCCGCTTCATGAATCACTTGATCCAACTTCTCTATTGAATAGGTCTCGTCAAAGTGAGACTTCAAGTTTCCAGACTTTGATACCCCTAACGTACGCATGTGAAACGCTTTTCCGAGCCGGGCTACTTCTTGAGCAATGGCTCCTGTGCCTAGTAGAAGCAGCGTTTTCCCACCGATTTCCGTCATGACGGTCCTTCGGTTCCAGTTGTGCTTCTTTTCCTGCTCGATCAGGACCTTAGCCTGCCGTTCGACTTGAAGCAGCATAGAGATGGCATATTCCGCCATCGGCTTCGCATGAATGCCACGGACATTTGTAACCACAATGCCCTGCTCTTCGATCTCCTTAAATGGCATACGATCCATCCCTGCCGATAATACCATGATCCACTTAAGGCGTTCTGCTGATTTCACTCGTTCAGGGGTTAAGTCCTCTCCATATGTAAGAAAGATATCCGCTTCCTCGAGATAAGGCTCCGCCTCCTCTATGCCGTGGCAGAACATAAATTCAACATCAGTAAAACGATCGGTCAGCCGACTGCGTATTTCATCCGGTACCCTTTTAATAGCTGAAACGACTTTCATCTTCTTTCCCCCTTTTAATAAATGGTATGAAACATAAAAACCATAGCCGTAGAGGCTATGGTTCCATTCTGCTACTGAAGATTTTCACGGATGAATTCTAGAGCAGACTCTACGTGGCCGTCCACTTTCACTTTGCGGTACTCTTCGGCAAGGTTTCCTTCTTTATCAATGATAAATGTGGAACGTTCAATGCCGTAATATTCTTTACCGAAGTTCTTCTTAAGCTTCCATACTCCGTAATCTTCCGCCAGCTTATGATCCTCATCAGCTAACAGCAGGAACGGAAGGTCGTGTTTATCAATGAATTTCTTATGTGATTCAACAGGGTCTGGACTGACTCCGAGAATGACAGCATCAAGATCCGCGAAGCTCTCGTGGTGATCACGGAAGTCGCATGCTTCTGTCGTGCAGCCCGGCGTCATATCTTTCGGGTAGAAATAAAGGACAACATTCTTTCCTTTATAGTCGGATAATGAAACCTGCTCGCCATTGTTGGCCGGGAGTGTAAAGTCTGGTACTTGCTTTCCTTTTTCAATTGCCATAGTGAAATTCCTCCTTGATAGCTTGTACTTATTATTAGCGTACATGATATGCATGTAAACTTCCAATCTCAGCGATCTTCTTTATAATTTTGCCAGACCTTGGCTACTAATGCAGCTGGGAGAGAGTAACCGACCATCGCTTCAATAATGGCGAGCGCCCGTCCCACTCCTACTGGAATCATATCCCCATACCCTACCGTGAAAAGTGTCACTCCGCTGAAGTATAGACTCCTGGCCATTTCATGCATCCAATCCAACGAGCCATCGTCCAGCTCCTCCCTATAAACTCCTATCCCCTCTTTCATAAGAACAAAATATATGATCCCGAATCCGATAAGGATAATGGTATAAAGCAGCAGGATGGAAACGAATAAATGATAAGAAAACATCCGATGTTCAAATTCCAAGGATGAAAAGAGCTGCCTGAGCGCAGCTGAAATAATTACAAGGCATAACGCCGACACGATGACGGTAACCATGTACAACCTCCTTGTCCAAATCACCTCTTCATTTTGGTGTATGCCCTACACTATAAATTTATGTTTTTCCTGGAACGGGCGAACGCACAGTCCTCTACTGAAGTGTTGCATAAGATACAGTAAACCAATGGAAAGGGGGGATTATGAATGAGTTACGGATATGGTGGCGGATTCGCGCTGATCGTTGTTCTTTTCATCCTTCTAATCATCGTTGGTGCAGCGTTTGTATACTAAGTCATAAGTGAGCAACCTGATGTTGCTGTTTTTCTTACGTAAACGAACCATAGAACGTGCACAACATGAACACATAAAGCTCTCTCCTCACGAATGTGGGAGGGAGTTTTTATGTTGATAAATTCCCTCTACCCCAATCTTATTCATCCATCAGGGTCTCTTCCTTTCCGAACATGAAAGTGAGTTTTTTGTTCTTAATGTGATGGTCCATGCTACAATGGTAGGGAATGTTTGAAACAGGAGGATTTTTAAATGAATTATACAAAGTCAGAACAATTATATAATGAAGCAACCGAGCACATTGTCGGCGGAGTAAACTCCCCTTCCCGTGCATACAAAGGAGTGGGTGGAGGTACACCTGTCTACATGGACCGTGCGGAAGGGTCGCACTTTTTTGATGTCGACGGAAATGAATACATTGATTACTTAGGTGCCTACGGTCCTATCATTACCGGACATGCCCACCCCCACATAACAGAAGCGATTACGAAAGCGGCGCAAAACGGCGTTCTTTATGGAACTCCGACAGTCCTTGAAAACCGCTTCGCTAAAATGCTGAAGGATGCAATCCCTTCATTGGAACGTGTACGCTTCGTCAACTCAGGTACGGAAGCCGTCATGACGACCATCCGCGTAGCCCGCGCTTACACTGGTCGCAACAAGATCATCAAATTCGCAGGTTGTTACCACGGGCATTCCGACCTTGTTTTAGTAGCAGCAGGTTCCGGTCCTTCTACGCTCGGAACTCCGGATTCAGCAGGTGTCCCTGCTTCGATTGCGCAAGATGTCATTACAGTCCCGTTCAACGACATCGAACCCTTCAAGGAAGCACTGGAACGTTTCGGCGATCAAATTGCAGGCGTACTCGTCGAACCGATTGTCGGGAACTTCGGAATTGTGGAACCTAAACCAGGATTCCTTGAGGAAGTGAACCGTCTGACACACGATGCAGGAGCACTCGTGATTTACGATGAAGTGATTACAGCTTTCCGTTTTACATACGGAAGTGCCCAGCAGCTTCTGGACATCGAACCAGACATGACCGCGATGGGTAAAATCATCGGCGGTGGCTTACCGATTGGTGCATACGGAGGCAGAGCAGATATTATGGAACAAGTTGCCCCATTAGGACCAGCCTATCAAGCTGGAACAATGGCCGGGAATCCAGCCTCGATGTCTGCAGGAATCGCTTGTCTTGAAGTGTTGCAGGAAGAAGGGGTTTACGAGAAAATGGATCTCCTTGGTAAACGCCTTGAGGATGGCATTCTTTCATCAGCAGATGAGCATGGAATCGACATTAAGATTAACCGACTCAAAGGAGCTTTGACCGTCTACTTCACCACCGAAAAGGTAGAGAATTATGAGCAGGCAGAAAACACAGACGGAGAAAAGTTCGCCGAGTTCTTCCATTTGATGCTTGCAGAGGGAATCAACCTGGCTCCGTCTAAATATGAAGCATGGTTCCTGACCACGGCTCATACAGACGAAGATATCACTCAGACCCTTCAAGCCATTGATCGCGTATTCAACAAAATGAAAAAGTAGAAAAATCGAGTGGGGAGTTTTGATTCCCCACTCTTTTTTGCGCATGAGAATTTTATTTTTTACAGAAGAACTATTGAAAAATTCAAATCCACATGCTATTATATACACATAATTCTGAAAATTCCCACGAATTATGATCTTTGTTTCATTTCTTTCCCTTTTCATAGGTTTCAGTTTTTACTGAATCCCCTCAAGCTTGTGCAATGATTGGTTGCACAGGCTTCTTTTTTGTGTTGAATTTATAAAAAATGGGTACGAATGATAAGGACATCCGTTATAATAATCTCATTGATGTCTTTACATATCTTTAAGAAGGATGATGCACGTTATGAAGTTAGGCGCACGTATGATGAAGACGGGTCTTGCCGTAGGTATTGCGTTGTATATTGGACACTTATTCGATTTCATTTCTCCATTACTCGCTGCCATCGCTGTCGTATTTTCGATCCAACCTTCCATCTACAGGTCTTATCAGTCCATTATTGAACAAGTCCAAGGAAACATTATCGGAGCATTGATTGCTGTCGTTGCCGTATTCACTCTCGGAAACGATCCTTTCGTTGTAGGATTTGCGATCATTATCGTCATCGGAGTCACAACTACGATGAAAATGAATGAGAATACAATCTCGTTAGCCGTTGTAGCCGTCATCGCATTGATGGATACAACCGATCAGACCTTTCTATACTTCAGCGCGTCACGTTTCTCTTCCATGCTGCTCGGGATTCTTGCCGCCTTCATCGTTAACCTCGTTTTCCTGCCACCAAGGTACGAAACACGATTATTCAAGAAAATCGATGAGGCGACCACCGATATTCTGCAATGGCTTCGCGTGACAACAAGGCAGCTCTCCGATGAACCTGCTTTGAAATACGAAATTACAAGGATCCAGGACGATATGCGATGGGTCGATCACACTTACCTGCTTTACTCGGAGGAACGTACCTACTTCAAAGGCACCCGCTTCTCCAAAGGAAGAAAACTGGTCTTATTCCGGCAGCTCATCACAACAACGAAGAAATCATTCGATGTATTGAAAGCCTTCTACAGGCTCGACCATAAAATCGAACAGATCCCTGAAGACTTCCAAGATGCCGTTGTAGGCGAACTTGATAAATTGATCAACGCTCACGAGAAGCTGGTACTCAGCCTGAAGGGACGGATTAAGAGAACGCACAAGCAATCGCTAAGAAAAATCGAAGATCCGGACATTCCGATGCTTGTGGAACGATTAATGGCCGTGTATGAAGAGAGTAATAACCCTGATAAGCTCGTCTTCCTCCCGCTGGCATCCCAGCTGATGGAATACCACTATCAGCTTGAGAAGTTGAAGCGACTGTTGAAAAGTTATCAGAATCACCACCAAGATGATTTTATTCAGACACAAGACAAGTAAAAGAAGCAAAAAAAAGCTGTTGCACATCATGCAACAGCTTTTTTCGGTTCTTTTTAATATATTGTGAACCTCATTATCGTTCCGTATATTCCGGTTCACCTTCATCCAGCTTCTGAACTTGATAAAGATCGAAGTAATGCCCCTTCTTCTGCATCAGCTCTTCATGAGAGCCGACTTCAACGATCTCACCATTCTCTATATGCACAATACGATGAGCATGTGTAATGGTCGATAATCTATGGGCGACGATAAAGGTTGTACGATCGGAAGCCAGACGCTCCAGCGCATTTTGAATCAAGCTTTCACTTTCTAAGTCCAGAGCTGAAGTCGCTTCATCCAGAACAAGCAACGGTGGGTTCTTCAGGAAGACCCTGGCGATGGCTACCCGCTGTTTCTGCCCTCCAGAAAGTTTCACGCCGCGTTCGCCTACCAACGTATCGTATCCGTTCGGCAGACTCATGATGAAGTCGTGAGCGTTCGCTGCTTTTGCCGCTTCGATCACTTCTTCATCTGTTGCTTCAGGGTTCCCCATTTTAATATTCATTTCAATCGATTCACTGAAGAGAATATTATCCTGGAGGACCATACCGACCTTATCACGGAGAGAGCGGGACTGGACATCCCGAATGTCTTCTCCATCCAGCTTGATCTTTCCTTCTGTCACGTCGTAGAACCTCGGAATCAGACTGATCAGCGTCGATTTACCTCCACCACTCATACCGACGAAGGCGATCGTTTCTCCTTTCTTCACGGAAAGGGAAACATCTTTCAACACAAGAGGTTCATCCTCATCGTAACGGAAGCTCACCCGGTCGAATTCAACATCACCATGGACATGATCCAGTGATTTAGCCCCGGGTTTATCTACAATGTCGTATTTCTCATCTACGAATTCAAAGACACGGTCCATGGAAGCGATGGACTGAGTCAGAACGGTAGCAGAGTTCACGAGTCTTCTTAATGGATTATACACCCGGTCCATATAACCGACGAAGGCAACCATTGTACCTACCGTCAGATCACCACTGATGACTTGATAACCCGCAAACGCAACGACAAGCAATGGAGCTAAATCAGTAATCGTATTCGTAACAGAATACGTATAAGCATTCCAGTTCGTATGAACCAAGGCTTTATCCAGGAAGTTCTTATTCTGCTTGTCGAACAAGCGCTGTTCATGGTCTTCAAGCGCAAAGCTTCTCGTCACCGGTACCCCTTGCACACGTTCATGCAAGTGCCCCTGTACGGAAGCAAGCGCTTGGGAACGGTCTCTCGTCAACTTTCGTAACCTCGCATAGAAGTACTTCACAGCAAACCCATACAGCGGGAATAAAGCTATGGATACGAGGGTTAACCACACATTCATCGTCAACATGATGATAATGGCGATGACGATAGTAATCATATCAAGCCATATGTTCATCAATCCGGTGATGACAAATGTTTTGGTCTGTTCCACATCGTGTATGACCCTTGAAATGATTTCTCCCGTCTTCGTCTTGGAATAAAAACGTAGACTCAAACGCTGAATGTGGTCAAACAGCTTTTCACGGATGTCATATAGGATTTTACTTCCTATATATTGAGCCAGGTATTGACGGATGTATTCAATCGGCGGACGCAGAATGAGGAAAACAGCAAAGGCTCCCCCCATAATCCACAACAACTGGTCAAGTTTCGCAGGATCCGCCATGTCCTCTGCGTTGATGATGTTGTCGATCACATATTTAATGATTAACGGCATAAGCAAAGGAATCGAGAATTTAACGATTCCTATCAGGACGGTGAATAAAATTTTCCCCTTATAAGGACGGACGAATTGTAAATATCGTTTGATACTATCGATAACCAACACCTTCTTTCTAAACAACAAGGAAGCGCACTTTCATAGAAGTGCGCATCCACCTATTATCGATATGTTAAATACCTTTCATACCATTGATCGATGAACTC
The DNA here is from genome assembly GCF_020171725.1 of Halobacillus litoralis. Taxonomy (GTDB): domain Bacteria; phylum Bacillota; class Bacilli; order Bacillales; family Halobacillaceae; genus Halobacillus; species Halobacillus litoralis_F. The sequence continues at coordinate 10,276 of NZ_JAIVAJ010000007.1, forward strand.
CGGTGAAAAGGGACCTTTCCTCTGTCTCACCCAACGAATGAGGACATCCATATTATTATAAAGGATTCGGTCTAATACATGCGGATAGTTCATCTGTTTCTTGTGAATTTCGTACTCATCTTCATCTAAGATTTTGTATGTCATATCGGGAAATACTTTCAGATCTAAATCATAATCAATGTATTTGATCGATCCATCTTCAAACACGAAGGGCGAGCTGATATTACAGTAATAATAAACCCCATCATTTCTGAGCATCCCAATCACGTTAAACCAATACTTGGAGTGGAAATAACAGATGGCGGGTTCTCGTGTAATCCAGCGCCTTCCATCACTTTCGGTCACTGTCGTCCTGTCATTAGCACCAATGATGACATGCCTTGTCCCTTTTAAAACCATGGAGCTCTCCCACACGCGGTGCAACTTACCGTTGTGTTTATAGCTCTGGATTTCAATATGTTTTCCTGCCTCTGGGCCGGGCATACGATCCCCCTCCCTTTTTTATCCGTTTACCTTCTGTCTATTATAACGACTATCGTTATCGATTGAAACTAATTCAACTGCAGATTCGTCTATCTTATACAGCATTTGTTTATGCGGATAAAAAAAAGAAGCCGTCCACAGTTGGACGACCTCTTCGTTTCGGGGTTTATACAGACTAATCGAACAGCCTGGACAAGCCACTCTTACTCAGGTTATTTCTTTTTCGCCTGAGATTGTTGGTTCTGCTCTTTTACGTGTTGAGCATCAGTTTGTGATGCAAATTCAGCACCGTACTGTTGCTGACCTTGAGAAGCTTGTTGGTTTTGCTGTTTGACATGTTGTTTGTCAGTACCAGCTGCTGTTTTACCTTGTTGTTTTGGTTGCTTAGCCATGTTTATCACCTCCGCAAAAATTATTGTGCGCAGGTTTCCGATTTTTAAACCAACAAACGATAAAAAAGTTCAAAGAAATCAATACACAAAAAAAACGACGCTCAGATGCGAGCGTCGTTGTGAGAGGATTAATCAGCAATTCGTTTTGTTCCAAGATAACGCGGGCTCCAGTATCCACTGGATAGAGAGTCAACTCGAATTCCTCTTGAGCTGCTGCTATGGATGAACTTATTATTTCCAACATAAATTCCAGCGTGAGAAGCACCTGCTTTGTATGTTTCAAAGAAGACAAGGTCTCCAGGCTTACGATCAGAGCTGCTGACACTTTCCATACGATCATCAGCATAGATCGATGCGACCGTTCTTGGAAGATCCACATCAGCGGCTTTTTGATACACATAGTTCAAATATCCACTGCAGTCGAAACCTCCTGGAGTCGTTCCACCCCATGCGTATGGTGTTCCGATATGACTCTTCGCTTCCTCAATCAATCCACCTGCGTTTAAGACGGCAGCCTGTGTGGTACTTGAAGGAGTAGAGGCGCTCGTTGCTTTACCATTTACGGCAAGTTTCTGACCTGAGCTGATCCAGTTGCTCGACAGGCCGTTCTGGTCTTTCAAGCTCGCAACCGACATTCCGTGCATCGTTGCGATTTTCCAAAGAGAGTCACCGCTTTTCACTGTGTAAGTGTGTTGTCCATCTTTTTGTTCAGAAGAACCATCTTCCTTGCTTACAACTAAATTCTGACCTGCACTGATTCCGTTGCCAGACAGGTTGTTCCAAGATTTAATGTCAGAAACGGATACGTCATATTTCTGACTGATCTTCCATAATGATTCACCCGCACTTACTTCATGCGTCTCATCGGCAAATACTGTCGTTCCCCATAGTGAAGCACCCAAAACCGCACCGCAAACAGCCGTCATCAACTTTCTTTTATTCACTAAAAAAACCCTCTCTTTTATGTATATCGAAATTATTTTCTGAATTATGTCATCAATCATCTGTTACTTATTATTCATGCTTTTCGTATACTTGTAAATAGCTCCAAACTTCTACATTAGTCAACAAAAAGCCTGCACCCCTTGTCACTACTGGGGTTGCAGGCTTTCATTACAATATAGTTACAAATGTATTACACCCTGTTTTTGCCTGATTATTAAGTCATCACTCCCCATTCTCTCGTATGAAGCACCGCATTGCAGAGCAGAATATACGAAAAAGGAGGGATAGCATGTACGTTGGCAGAGACCTTTCCGCCCTGAGTATGGAAGCTAAAAGCTCCTGGCAGGAAAAAGAACTAGGCTACTTTCATTACGCATTGTCTCAAGCAGCTCCTTACTTAAATGCAGAAGGAGTAACGATGCTTAGAGAGATTAATGAAGAAATCAAGCAGCGTGGCGGGTTGGAACATAAAGAAGCGACGTGGACTCACGGTACGCACCCTGTTACGGATTAACATATTTATGCGCCTTTTGATGTGATACGGGGAATGGATAGTCGTCGATGGTCTGTTTTTCTACAAAACGGGCACGCTCTCTATTGAGCTCTCCCCCTTTAAGAGTGACTCGTACGACTTCCATTTCCCAAATCAAATGAGAGAATACATGCTTTACCTCCTCAAGCTTCTCTTTCCATTCGATATCAAGCCCATATTCGTCCAAAAACCACACTTTGGCAGACTCGGGGCCCAGGTCTTTCATCGGGATCATAGGGTACTGCCATAACGAAGCAAGGAGTCCATCTCCAGGGCGCTGTTCAATCAAAACCTCTCCCTTTTCATTCTCGATCAGAATCAACTTATATGGGATTTTCTTCTGCTTCTTCTTGGAGGACTTCACAGGTAACGTCGTTTCAATCCCTTTGTCGAACGCCCTGCAATATTCCTGTACAGGGCATAACATACAGGAAGGACTTTTCGGTGTACAGATCATGGCGCCAAGTTCCATCATCCCTTGATTAAAGGAAGAAGGGTCCTTATCAGAGATGACTCCTCTCACTAATTCCTCAAATAACTTTCTCGTCTTCGGCTTCGCAATATCGTCATCTACATTCAGAATCCGCGACAACACCCTCATGACATTACCGTCCACAGCAGGCTCAGGCGTATCGTAGGCAATACTTAGAATGGCTCCTTTTGTATAGGGACCGACTCCCTTCAGAGATCCAAGCTCACCAGGGTCGCTTGGGACAACGCCTCCGTATTCCTCCACCACTTCGCGGACTGCGGTTTGCAAATTGCGTGCACGGGAATAGTACCCTAAACCCTCCCAAGCCTTTAACACCTCCTGCTCATCGGCTTCGGCCAGGCTTTCAGGGGTCGGGAATTTATCCATAAAATGATTAAAATACGGAATGACCGTATCAACCCTCGTCTGTTGGAGCATAATTTCTGATACCCACACTCGGTAAGGATCTTGATTCTCTCTCCAAGGTAAAATTCTTTGTTCCTTTTTAAACCATTGAATCAGATCCTCTTGAAAAGATTGTATATCGAATTCGTTCAATGTTTGGTTCGCTCGTTCTTGATTGTTCATGTATCATCATCCTTCATGATAAACTTACTTAGAACTCCGTATAGTCAAAGGAGGTATTTCGTTGGACACAGGTACACACGTTGTCATGGGGGTCGCCCTTGCTGGGATTGCAACAATGGATCCCGTCGTACAGCAGGATCCCACCATGTTTAATGCTGTATTAGTCGGTACACTTCTAGGGTCACAGGCCCCGGACTGCGATACCGTATTAAAACTTAAGAATAACGCTGTCTATATAAGACACCATAGAGGCATTACCCATTCGGTCCCCGCTGTTGCGCTTTGGGGAATCACGATTCCAAGTCTCATTTATCTATTTGTTCCGGAAGTCAACTTCCTGCACCTATGGTTATGGACGTTTTTGGCTGTGATTCTGCACGTCTTTGTCGACATCTTCAATGCGTATGGCACACAGGCATATAGACCATTCACAAAGCGCTGGGTCGCTTATGGATTTATTAATACGTTCGATCCTTACATCTTCATTATGCACCTTGCAGGAATCGTGGCTTGGAACTTAGGGGCACATCCCGGTTGGATGTGGCTGATCATTTATTTCGTCATCGCCCTCTATTATGTGAAACGATACTTCGATAAGCGTGAACTTGTCAAAGTCATTCACCACCACTTCGACGATGTTCAGCAGATCGCCACCTCTCCGACGATTAAACAAAACATCTGGCGGATTGCGATTACGACCCCAAGTCATTATTACGTGGGGCGTGCTGAGAATGGGCATATTACCATTCTGGATCAATTCGTCAACAAACCGATCGATTACGATGATCCAGTTGTCCAAAAAGCGTTGACCGATCATAATATTAAAGCTTTTCTCTCATTTTCTCCAGTGTATCGTTATGAAATCACGTATTATGACGAGTACACAGAGGTTCGGTTCATTGACCTGCGTTACAGATCTAAGGGGCGATATCCATTCGTAGCCGTCGCTCAAATCGATGACGAACACGGAGAAAAGAACTTGAAGATCCTGAATTCCTACACAGGATGGGTATTCACAGAGGAGAAGCTGCAGGACAAACTGAATATCGCAAAAGCTTAAGCATTCTCATGAAAAGAACCGCGCTGCCCCGTAAGGTCAGCACGGTTCTTTTGTTACTGTAAAGGGCCTCTTTTATTAAGAAGTTCCTTATACTTAGGGTTTGTCGCCACAAAATCATGAAGCCTCGGCCCATACTGTTCAATCCACTGAGTGACAATCTGTTCCGTCACCTTTTTGCCTTGGTATTCATAACCGGCCTTGGCATAGGTGGCTTCGAAGTCTTCCCAAAGCAGTTCAACCCAGGTCCGCGCCTCTTCAATCGTTAAGTTTCCGCTCTTTTCATATAAGCGTTCAGCTAACTGCTGATATTTTTCATTCATTATTCAAAGCTCCTCTTGGCAATGATTTCAGTTGTATTGTAACACATAGAATGACGGACTGAACACAAACTAATCTTGTCTCACCAAGAGACAAAGGAGGCTTTTTCATGCGAAACAAAGCGAAGGATTTTCCAGAAGCTCATATTTCCCACGCTCCAGCAGACCAAAGCGAATATCTAGCGAAAAGACCTAACGGACAGATCAACAGTGATCCACAAGGTCGAGCGGCTCACTCTAGAGAGCGAGACATTAATCAGGTCGGGAGGAATCGTCGTGGCTAAGCATAAATTCAAGGAAAAGAAGAACGCATTTGCTGAGCATAGAAACAACAAGCACCTCAACCACCGGGTAAATGGTGAAACGGAACAGACGCTGTCTGAACAAATCACCCAAGTTCAAGCCCGAAAACGAAGCTAAGCAAAGAGGCTGGAACCCAAAGTAGGTTCCAGCCTCTTTTTATAAACGTTCGCGGTTCTGTTAACAGTATGTGTTCAGCGGGCTTCTCAAACAACTCGCTTTCCGTGGGGTACCGTGAGCCTCCTCAGGCTTCGCCTTCCGGGGTCTCACGATGCACCTTTATCCCACAGGAGTCTGGCTTTTTGAGAAGCCCACTGTGCATAAATAGCGGAACAGAACCACATATTTATCGTTACCCTGCTCCCTTTTACCCTCAAGCCAGGTTTTGTTTAGAAGCTTCAACTTCTGCAATGATTATTCAGGTCCAATGGATTTAAAATTGTAAGTAAGGTTTTTACTTCTTCTCCCCTAGCATGGCAACGGGAAGGGCTTCGTGTTCGTCGCCGGATACTCTTTCTCCCGCCTTTGTCTGTCGGAATCCCCAGGCAAAGACACCGTTCATGTAATCGATGTAGAAATCGTGATCCGGGTCCCCGTCAATCTCATACGTTTCTTCGGATTTAAACTCCTTCGGGTCAAGCATATAGGATTTTGCCATAATGATTTTCCGTTTATGTACAGCGTATTCATTGACCATTCCCATTTGTTCGGCTTTCTGGGCCTTCTCCGTTAGTTCTGCAATTTCCGCGCGTAATTCTCCCTGCGAATATTGGCTATATCGTTTTTCCATTTTCATCCCCCTGTTCTCTGTTTCTTTACATTTTAACAGGGTTTGTTCACAATAGATATACGTATAGGAAAAGGAGGAGATCGTATGGGGAATGTGCTGATTACTGGAGCTGGCACGGGGCTTGGTAAGGCTTTAGCCCACCGCTACGCAGAGGAAGGTCATCAAGTATTTCTAGCAGGGCGGACAGAGAAGAATTTACTCATCGCTCAAAATGAAATCAAGAATAAAGGCGGCAGATCTGAAGTGTTGATCTGCGACGTCACAGAACCCGCTTCGATTACCGAAGCGCTGCGCCAAATCGATCAAATCGATGTACTGATCAATAACGCCGGAATCGGCTTGTTCGGCTCACTCCAAGAACTAGCCGTTGAGGACGTGGAAGATACCCTGAACACGAATATCAAAGGAACGATCCTTATGACTCAATCGGCTTATCCGAAGCTGAAAGAGTCCAAAGGGCGTGTCTTGAACATCATCTCTACCGCCGGTCTGCGCGGAAAAAATCACGAAAGTGTGTACTGCGCCAGCAAATTCGCAGTGAGAGGGTTTACAGAAAGTCTTCACAAAGAGTGGGAAAATGAAGAGATCTCTGCTACTGCGGTTTATATGGGTGGCATGAATACACCCTTCTGGAACGAGACGGATCATGTTGATAATCCGGACCGTTTAAAGGGACCTGAAGGTGTAGCGGAACAAATCTTTCAAGAAGATGATGGACGAGAAGCCATCTATATTGATAAATAGGTGAGATTCGATCCATAAAAAAAACCGGACTACACCCTGACTGGGTGCAACGTCCGGTTTTTTTCTATGAACTTCATCAAAAGGATAAAACCTTTTAGCGATTCAAAGATACTAAAAAAAGAAGCCGGACCCTCAAGGCCGGCTTCTTATCCTGGATTATTCTCCAAGACCTTCTTCTTTAGCTTTCGCTACAACAGCTTCTACAGCTTCTGCTTCATCAGAACCAGCTGCTGAGAACTTCACTTCAGCACCTTTCGGAATTCCAAGAGACATAACGCCCATGATGGACTTCATGTTAACTGACTTTCCTTTGTACTCGATGTTAACATCTGATTCGTATTGTCCCGCTACTTGTACGAGAGCTGTCGCTGGACGTGCGTGAACGCCGTCTGCTGCTGTGATCGTCATTGTTTGTTCTGCCATGATAATCTCTCCTTACGATTGTTTTATTTCTACAATGTCCGGCTCATTAAGTTTAACTTGCCCTGATGCTTTGACATTTACAGACTGGTCTTCCTGAAGATTCGTGAATACGATCGGAGTGACGATGGATGGCGCATTGTCTTTTACAAAGTCAAGATCGACTTCCATCAATGCCTGCCCCTGTTTCACTTCGTCTCCTTCTGAAATCATAGCTGTAAATCCTTCACCTTTCAAGCCTACTGTATCGATTCCGATGTGGATCAGGATCTCCATCCCGTTATCCGCTTCTAAACCGATCGCATGCTTTGTTGGGAAGACATTCAGCACTTTTCCGTTTACCGGCGAAACTATCTTACCATCTTGCGGCTCAATTGCAAAGCCATCGCCCATCATTTTACCTGAGAAGACCTGATCCGGTACTTCTGTGATTGGCATGATCGTTCCTGTGATCGGGCTGACAAACTCAAGCTCACCTTTTGTTACAGGTGCTTCTGCTTGTTTCTTATCGTTCATCATATCGGATTGATCGTCACGTGAACGAGGTGTCTTACCGTCGATGATATCCTGCATCTGACCGCGCAGTGTATCGGATACAGGTCCGAAGATGGCTTGGATATTGTTTCCTACTTCCATGACGCCTGACGCCCCGAGTTTCTTCAAACGATTCTTGTTTACATCGTCTTTATCATTTACAGAAACACGCAGACGTGTAATACATGCATCCAGGTGGCTGATGTTCTTCTTCCCACCCATCGCTTCAAGGATTTCGAATGGCAGGTCGCCGACTTCTCCGTCGTCCTCTTCATCTTCTGCTGCATCTTCACGACCAGGTGTCGCTAAGTTGAACTTCAGAATGGCCCAGCGGAATCCGAAGTAGTACACAACAGAGAAGATGAGACCAACGATGATGACCCACCACCAGTCCGTACGGTTAGGTAAAACACCGAACAGAATGAAGTCGATCAGACCACCTGAGAAGGTTTGACCGATTTTGACGCCCAGAATCTCCATGATCATAAAGGAGAATCCTGCAAACACAGCGTGGATTCCGAACAGGACAGGTGCAACGAATAGGAATGAGAATTCGATCGGCTCTGTGATACCTGTAAGGAAAGAAGTCAGGGCAGCTGATGCCATGATTCCGCCGACGACTTTTTTACGTTCAGGCTTAGCTGTGTGATAAATCGCAAGCGCAGCTGCCGGAAGACCGAACATCATGAATGGGAATTTACCAACCATGAATGTTCCTGCAGTGAATTCTACACCGTCTCTTAATTGTGCAAAGAAGATCTGTTGGTCACCGCGTACAATTTCTCCTGCGGCATTCGTGTAAGATCCAAACTCAAACCAGAATGGTGAGTAGAAAATATGGTGAAGACCGAACGGAATCAATGAACGCTCAATCACACCGAAGAAGAAGGCCGAGATCGTCTGGTTTCCTTCAAGCATAAGTCTTGATAGTGCATTCAAACCTGATTGTGCATATGGCCAAAGACCTAACATCACAATTCCTAAGAATAAAGCCGAGAAAGCTGTGACAATAGGAACGAAACGCTTACCAGCAAAGAACCCAAGGAACTGCGGGAGTTGTATATCGAAAAACCTATTGTATAAGGAGGCAGCTAATATACCAACGATGATACCTCCGAAGACCCCGGTCTGGAGCGTGGGTATTCCAAGTACGTTCGCATAAGCAGGTTCACTCGTCATTTCCGGCGTAACCCCGCCAAGAACCCCCATAACAACATTCATAATTAAGTAACCAATGATCGCCGCCAGTCCAGCGACACCATCACCTTTAGCAAGACCAATCGCAACACCCACTGCAAATAAGAGCGGCAGATTGGCAAACACAACGTCACCCGCCGATGCCATGACTTCCAACAAAGTCTGCACCCAAGGGGTACCAAAATACGGAACTCGATCAACAAAGTCGTCTTGTGCAAAGCTCGTACCAAATGCAAGCAGGATACCTGCTGCAGGAAGCAGTGCGACCGGCGTCATTAACGCTTTACCGACTTTCTGCAATGTTCCAAAAGCATTTTTGAACATGATGTTTCCTCCTTTTATATTGTGATGAAAAAACAGCTCCCATATTTTTCAGAAAAATAAAACGGTTACATCGATCAGGTTAAGAGAAGCCGCCTTGGCGGCTTAAGAATAAATAAAAACAAAAAAAGGCATGAGTACTGAAGAACATGGTTCCTTAAAAGGGTACACTCCACCTTAAGGTAACCAATTGATCTTCTAATACTCATGCCTGATCGAGTCAGTAACACGTATGTTAAGATTTATGGGTTAGACGTTGCAAATGAATCGTCAGATAGATCGCTTCAGATTCATCCACAGGTTTATTTAACTGTTTCTGCATCACTTTGATTAACTTCCATGCTAAATTATAGCATACCGGATATTCTTCTTTCAACATTTTCGCGAGTTTTATTTCATCGCCCACCGCTTCATCTTGATGCACCCTGTCAATGGCGCGGTGTAAATGCTGAACCAGCCTGTGATAATCCACACTATTCTTATCGATCTCAAGCCCCATTGTGTCTTCAACAAGAGAAACCAACTTCGTAATCAACTGATTATGCCTGTTGATCTCGCGCAGTGTCTTGTCCGTCACGGCACTGTGGATGTGCAGCGCGATGAAGCCGACCTCCCCTTCTGGGAATTGAATCCCCATCTGATCATAGATCATCGTCACGACTTCCATAGCAATCTGGTATTCCTTTGGATACAAAGACTCAATCTCCAACAAGAACGGATTAGAGAATTCCATGCCCTGCTTGGCCCGGTTAATCGCGAACGCCAAGTGGTCTGTAAGAGCGACGTGTATATGCTGGTTCAACTCCTGCCCCATTCTCATCTCTACATGAACAAGGACATCATTCATAAAATCGATGAGCCCCTCATCAATGTAAGGCAACAGGTTCACATACTGCTCCTTCTCCTTCTCGTTACTCAGTAGAAAAGTCTTATCCGCTTTGCTGAACGATATGTCATCATCCTTCTTGCGGTTAAAGCCAATACCTTTTCCAATCAGGACGACTTCTTTATGCAACGGATGCTCGGCAATGATGACATTGTTGTTCAGCACTTTCTTAATTTTTACATGCTGCTCCATCATACGTCCCCCACTTGCTGTTAAAAGCGTTTACAGTCTATTCATAAACTCTATCCTATCTCTCATTTTTCGTTTTGACAAGTAGACGAGTGAAACTTCCTATTTGTTTAAAACCCCTTATGTACTGTACAATACTCTTCGTGCAGAACAGGTTCAAATGAAGAAAGGAGTCCATCCATGATTAAACTGTTTGTCAGTGATCTTGATGGTACATTATTAGGAATGGACCATTTTATAAAAAACGAAGATATTGATGCGGTCCGTCGTCTGATCGACAAGGGCACCCCACTTGCGGTTGCTTCCGGGCGAATGGATCACGAAATTAAAGAAGTACTCAAACGCGTTGGCGTAGCAGGTCATAGAGTTAGTCAGAACGGTGCGTTTGTGTTCGATGCAGAAGAAGAACACGTTCACTCGAAGACGTTCGATCAGCAGACGGCTTCTGAGGTCATGAAGGCGATAGACAGCGAGCCGATGGTCAAAACCGTTTCAACAGCAGAGGAAACGTACACCGAGGAACATAGTAAATGGATCGATATCATCTCTGAGCAATTGTTCCATGATATTATCGTAGAACCGAATATGAGGAATTTGTTCGGGTCAGACATTCATCCATCTAAAATTTCCCTTCATGGTCAGGAGAAAGATGTCATGGAGGCGTACAAACGGATGGAGCAGACATTCGGAGACGAAGTCGACAGCTTCATTTCACATGAAACATGTGTCGATTTAATGCCTAAGGCCATCAATAAAGGTACCGGCCTGCGTGCTCTGATTGAAAAGCTGGGTCTTGAGCCTCATGAGATTGCCTGCGTCGGAGATTCGTTCAATGACATTGCCATGTTTGAATTGACAGAGCACAGCTATGTCATGTCATCTGCTCATGAGAAAGTGACAGAAAGAGCATCAACGGTCGTCGATCACGTGCACGAGGCGATTGAGGATTTAGAGAAGAAAAACCTTATATAAGAATAGAAAAATCATAAAAAGCTGCTGACATCATTCGTCAGCAGCTTCTTCATTTTCAAGCCGATATAAGACTTGATAAGGTCGGACTGAATAGCTTTCCAGACTGACCGGGTTTTGATTCAGTGCATCTTTCAATCGAACGCGAAAATGCTCTTTAGTAATCAGGTTATTCAGAGTCGTCTCCGTCACTTCTTCAAAACGCACCTCTTGTGTTTCACCAGGTTGGATGCTCAGTTCACCGGATACATATTCTCCTTTGAAAACAATGCAGACTACGCCTAAAGTAAGGTTTTGGTAAACCCCTGTTATGCCTGTAATGTTAACTTCTACTCCGGTTTCTTCTAAGATCTCTCGTTTGACCGCTTGGTCGAGCGTCTCGCCGCACTCCATCCTGCCGCCTGGAATCTCGTAAGTGTCATCTCGGTGTTCATTTTTCACGAGGAGCACTTCTCCTTTTTCATTCGTAATACAGGCGGCGACGGAAACGATATGCTTCGGAAAATGATAATCTCCCGTCGCCTCAACAAAGTCGACGTGCTTCTCTACGAAGAAGGGGCTTAATTCTTTCCGTCTTCTTTGAGCTTTACTATATAATTCAGACTGCTTCAACTTCTCTTCAATCTGCTCAAAGTCCTCATAGGAATCGTACTCCCATATTGATGTCACTTCATCACGGTTCAGTGTCGTGAACCTCCCGACGATTCTTGCTCCGTGCCCTAATCGATTCGGCAATATATATTCATGAAAGAATTGAGTAAATACTTCGTATTGATCCGGCTCTATCTTATAGATCCTTCTCTGATAGATCATGCATTAACCTCCACCTGCAATAGTTCATTTGTCACGGTAATTAGTATACAACATTTTGTATGAAAACGGGATCATCAGGACCTATCATTTAGAAAATTTCCTATTACTATCCTTGTAAAATAATAACACAGATTGAGCACATATTCAGTTATCTACGTATTCTTCTAAAAATCGATCGATCAAATCGAACGGGAACCCCTTTCGATACAACCCTGCTTTGACTTTCTGTTTCAGTTCGTAACCTTCTGTTTTCCTCTCATATTTCCGTACAAGCTTTTCCCCCTGATACACGACCGCTTCCCATTCTGAGTCATTCTCCTCTTCTTCAGGCAGGGACGCAAGGGCTTCCTGAATGACATCTCCTGAGAAGCCTTTCTGCATCAACGTCTGCTGGACACTCTGTATCTGCTGCTTGCGGGATTTCCTGCTGTCCTGCCGCATCTTCTTCTCTGCAAATTTGGACGCCTTTTCAAGCTGACGATCAAAAGGATAATACTGAAGCGCCTCTTCAGCCTGCATAGCTGTAACGCCCTTTTCAATCAGTTCTTTTTTTAAAAGCAACGGACCCTTGCTCGAGGTCATGACCCTCGTCCTAATCAAAGAGTTTGCAAATTCCTGATCGTCCAGCAGCTTCTCGTTGTACAGTCGTTTGATGATTTCGTCTACATGTTCAGGTTCTACTTCTTTTTCTAGTAAATATTGACGCATCTCTTTTTCTGAGCGCATTCTATAGCTTAAGTAGTTAATGGCAAGGGTATAGGACTTGTGTATAGTATCTGTTTGGATTAACGCATTTATTGTCGCATCATCAAGTTCCATACCTTTTTGCAGTCTGTATTTTACCAGGACATCAGCATCCACACTAAAGCCGTAGTCTTCACCACGACCATGATCTAAGTAGATATTATAGCGGTTCTTATTTTTCTTCTGAGTCGTGATCCGAGTAAGTTTAGCCAACACCTTCACCCCTTTACGTATATTGTACCGTTTAAGGCTTACTCGGTCACGAATAAGAACCGCTCCTTTTACCTATCGTAATAGAGGGATAAAAGCAATAAGGAGGAAAGAGTTATGAATATTGTAGTGACAGGTGGAACAGGCTTCGTCGGAAGCGAATTGACCAGACAGTTGGTCAACGAAGGACACCATGTGTACATACTCACGCGGAGCCCTGATCAGCATACTGATACAGAAAACGTTACGTACGTAGGATGGCTGAAGGATTCATTCAACCCGGCTGCTGCCCTTCCTACTATTGATGCCATCGTTAATTTGGCGGGTGAATCGCTGAACAGCGGCAGATGGACGGACGAGAGAAAAGAGTCTATCTTGAACAGTCGAATTCAAGCGACCGAAGGAGTACTCGATTTAATTGAACAGTTAGACCCTAAACCTGAAGTTCTCGTCAACGCTTCGGCGGTCGGTTTTTATGGACAGTCGAAAACGAAGACGTTCACAGAAGAAACCACAGAACCCGGCCGTGATTTCTTAGCCGACGTGGTGGAAAAGTGGGAAGAAACCGCATCGAGAGCGAAGGAGTACGGTGTGCGTACAACCTATATCCGCTTCGGCATCATCCTTGGTGATGAAGGCGCCCTGCAAAAAATGATTCTTCCATACCAATTCATGATTGGCGGTAACCTTGGCTCCGGTGAGCAGTGGATGTCTTGGATTCACATTGATGACGTCGTTGGATTGATTCAATTCACGATTCATAACAAAGATGTGGAAGGACCGGTGAACGGAACGGCTCCCAACCCTCACCGGAATAAAGACTTTGGACGAACGCTCGGAAAAGTGCTGAACCGGCCACACTGGATTCCAGCCCCTTCCCCAGCTCTGAAGCTGGCACTCGGGGAAATGAGTACACTGTTGCTCGACGGACAATCCGTCATTCCAAAGAAAGCCATCGAGCACGGATACAACTTCAAATACCCGGAACTGAAACCAGCACTCGATTCGATATTAAACGATTAATAGAACGGAGTCACCACTCCGTTCTTTTTATGCTCATTTTTTCCAATTTTCCAGTATAATAGAAGTAAACTACCTTGAAAGGCTGTATGTCTTATGAATACGGTAATAAAAAACGTGACGATTCACCCGATAACATCCCCGACCATCTATAACGGATGCGTTCATATCCAGAACGGCAAAATCCATGATTTCGGTAAAGACATTCCGTACCCGGAGCACTCAGAAGTCATCGATGGTAAAGGAAAGGATCTCTATCCGGGGTTTGTAGATGTCCACACGCATCTGGGGTTATACGATGAAGGAACCGGCTGGGCTGGAAGTGATGCGAACGAGACTATTGAAGCCATCACCCCTCACCTCCGTGCCATTGACGGCGCCCATCCATTGGACCCCGCATTCTTCCATGCACGAAAAGCTGGTGTAACCACTGCTCACATTATGCCAGGGAGCGCGAACATCATCGGAGGCACAACCTCTGTAATCAAAACCGTCGGCCATACCATCAATCAAATGATTATCAGGGACAAAGCCGGGTTGAAACTGGCACTAGGAGAAAATCCGAAGCGTGTTCACTCCCAATCCAAGAACGCATCCATTACAAGACTCGGCATTATGGGAACACTGCGTGAAACCTTTTACTGTGCCATGAAGGATCCAGATCCCGATTTGAGAGTACAGCCGATTTTGCAAGCATTGAATAAGGAGATCCCCGTACGTATTCACGCTCACCGTGCAGATGATATCATCACGGCACTTCGCTTTGCAGATGAGTTTGATCTCGACTTAAGAATCGAACATTGTACAGAGGGGCATTTGATCGCCGATGAACTGGCGAATAGAGATTTGCAAGTAAGCGTAGGGCCTACCTTTACGAGAGCATCCAAAATTGAGCTGCGTAACAAGACATGGCAGACGTATAACATTCTTCATGAACATGGAATTAAAGTGTCCATTACGACGGACCACCCTTACACACCGATTCAATACTTGAACATCTGTGCAGCTCTTGCCGCCCGTGAAGGGCTTGATGTGGAAGACGCTCTCAGAGGGATTACGATCATTCCAGCGAAAAACCTCGGTGTCGATGACCGTGTCGGGTCTATCGAAAAAGGAAAAGACGCTGATGTCGTTCTTTGGTCCGGGCACCCTTTCGAATTTCTTTCTAAACCGCTTTGGACGATGATTGATGGAAATCTTGTATATTATCAGGAATAATGTTGCATTCTAACATCGGAAGGAATTCCTCCCGATGTTTTTTTATTTTCAAAAAGCACATTGCTGTGTTTAGGGGTGGGGGTTCCGGTGAATAAGTAGTTATACAAAGGTTGTACATTAGTTACACGAACTCTTTCTACTGGTTGTATAACCCGTAAACCTTGTAATGAAAGTTGAGGTTATGCCTCGGCGTTTCATATATAAAAAATTGAGGAGTGGAATACCATGAAGAAATTATTGTCGTCTCTCGCTGCGTTCGTTTTAGTCTTAGGAGTGTTTGCGCCTGCTGCTTTTGCAGATAACCATTCAGGCGGAGACATGGCGATGGTCCGGATCATCCACGCATCCCCTGACGCCCCTGCTGTTGATGTGTACGTCGATGGAAGTGCTGTTGTAGAAGGAGCAGAATTCAAAGCTGCTACGGACTACATGGAATTACCTGCCGGTGAACATACGATCGAAATTTATGCTGCTGGAACTATGGGCGAACAGGACCCTGTCCTTTCTGCTAACGCGACAGTAGAAGCTGGTATGGCTTATACGGCTGCTGCGATTGACAACCTTGAGAATCTTCAGTTGAAAATCACCCAAGATGAAACAGAAGCAAGTGAAGGAATGGCTAAAGTTCGTGTCGGTCACTTCATCCCGGGAGCACCTGCTGTTGATGTTGGACCAATCGGTGGAGACGCTGTATTCTCTGGTGCTGAATTCCCGATGGTAACCGATTACGGTGAATTGGAAGCTGGAACATACGACCTTGAAGTTCGTACAACAGACGGAACTCAACTTCTTGACCTGTCAGGTACTACACTCGAGTCTGGTAAAGTCTATAGTGCCTTTGCTGTAGGAACAGCTGACAGTCCTGATGTTCTACTTCTGGAAGACTCTTCTGCAATGCCTTCTTCCATGCCTGAAACTGGATTCGGTGGAGCCGCTGATACAAATAACGCCTTCGCATATGCAGCCCTTCTAGGTGTGCTGGCTATGGGTGCAGGATTTGTATTCTTCCGTAAACGTTCTGAAGCATAATAAATGAAACACATTCTCTATTCAATAGCCCTGGGTCTCCTTGTATTCATCGTCAGTTTTCAATTACTGGATGAACCTGCCAAGGAGGCCAGGGTTCTTTCTTCATTTGAAGCGGAACAAAAACAATCGGAAGAACCTCCACCACTAAAACGAGATACGATAGAAAATGAACCGATCAAGAAAAATTATGAACCCGCGACTGTGGTTCAACAAGACGATCAGACAGGCATTGTCCCTACACGTCTTGAAATCCCTTCGATCGGAGTAGATGCTCCTATCGGCCCTGAAGGATATACCGATAATGGAGGCATGGCTGTTCCTGACAGTGTGACGAGAGTCGGTTGGTTTGAGCCTGGTACGAAACCCGGCCGTATCGGAAATGCTGTTATCGCTGGTCACGTAGACGGTCAAAGCGGCCCTGCCGTATTTTATGACTTAAAAGAACTGAAAGCTGGAGATGAGATATTCGTTTACGGAGAAGACGGTTCCAAGATGACTTTTACTGTTGAGAAAGTGGCCGCCTATCCTGTAGAGGAATCCCCTATCCGTGACCTGTTCGGTCCTACAAATGAGCGGGCTTTAAACCTGATCACATGCACGGGTCCTTATGATCAAGAGGCAAGCGGTTATACGGAGCGCCTTGCTGTCTACACCACCCTTACAGCAAGTGATTATAAACAGTAAACATCGAAAAATGACCACCAAAAAATAAATAAAAAAATCATTCACTTTTTCCTTCCAATCGATTATGATAAGGGTATAAGTAAATGTCGTATAGTGTAGGGAAGGCAAATGGTGCGCCACCAGTCTAACTGGTTCTAGTGGGTTCGATTCCCACCCCGAATTTTTGTGTGCAATTGATAAAAATTCGAGGGTGGTCCCGAACTGACTGACGGCTGGCTATTTGTCCATGCCCTTTTTCTGATCACCCTCCAACCATCAAGGAGGGATTTTTTATGCTTAAAAAACGTGATTTGCATGACGCTCCGGTCCTTTTCGAGCTGATGAGTCATCCAGAAGTTTTTCCGTATGTCCGCCATAAAGCCGCTTCAAGCGACGAGTTCTATTTCTTAACCAAGCAAACCATAGAAGCTGAAGACCGAGGTGAATTGATCTCACGTACCATCCTTGATGAGTGGGAGCAGCCGATCGGCACTATTAATTTATTCGATATCACAGAAAACAAAGGGTTCCTCGCCACTTGGATCGGCCAGCCGTACTTCGGCAAAGGTTACAATCAGGTCGCGAAAGAGGCATTCTTTGAGGAGTTGTTCTTCCAACTGGGTATTGAAGCGATCTTTATGAAAATCAGACGCACCAACCAGCGGTCTATGAAAGCCGCTCTCAAAATCCCTTATATTAGTGAAGCGAACGATACGTTTGTTGATGTCTTCCATTGGATCAACCGTAATGAAGATGTCTACGATTTGTTCGTCATTACGAAAGAGCAGTATCTCTTTCACTACTACGGCGAGCAAAACGAGAGCGAAGAAGCGTTGGAAGCCTAATTTTATCGTATTTCAAAAACCAGACGGGAGAAAACCTCGTCTGGTTTAATTATGTATAATCTTGCATGAGAACCCTTGAAGCGCTTAGAGTCTGACACTCTAAGCGTCTTCTATTTTACAAATACTTCGACGATGGAAGTGGAGCTTTCGGGACATCCTCCTCCACTCTCTTCACCGCATCAAGCGGGATTTGCATTTGTGGGGTTCCTTGAACGCCTGCCGCCACCTCAAATTTATTGAAAATCAAAACGAGATGGTTGTCCTCAATATAAAAAGCCGTGTCTTCTCGGACCTTATCAAATGTATCGCTTGAATACGTCTCCACATCCTGTGCCATTATCCTGTTCACTTCTTTATTTAACTCATCCATATAGACGACTTCCGTCAACGGGAGCAATTCGCTCCTTTTTCCATTTTCAAAGTTGATGGACGAAACGGAAGAATGATTCTGGTCGTTTCTGGATACATGGGAGGTCATGACAACAGAGTAGAAATCCTTCTCCATGTAGACATCCGACTCCTCATAGTACAGGATCGGGCCATTATGCGTTTCATCTGCTCCTCTTTGAACCATGTCAAACTGACGATCCAGTTTACTCGTTATGGAGTGGTTCACCTTATTTTGAAGCTCTTTATTCTTCAACTGATCAAATATCGGATAGTCGACGTGGATTTCCCAGTCCTGTGTGACTTGGTCTTTTCTTTTGATTTGAAATAAGCTTTCCGAATGAACGGAAGGAGCTTGCTGCAAGACAATAACACCAATGATCACTAAAAGAATCAATCGTTTCACCATAATCCCTCCTACTTTTATAGTGTGACCCAAATCTGCAATCTTAAAGGGAGAAAAAGGTCGTTTTTTAGCAAAACACACCGACCAGTTGTGGTACTATAAGAGTAGTTCATTTGTTTGATAAAGGAGTGGATCACCCATGAGAAACGGTCACGGTGATTTTAATAAACAGCTACTTGCTTCATTACAAGGTCGGAATGATAAAAATGCGGTTCATTACATATTAGAGCAGGCCAGCTTGTATTTTGAATGTGATGCAGCAACTGTCTACCTTTTAGAGGAAAAATCAGGAAGGACCATCTTCCCTTATAAAGAATTCGTCCGCAACTCAAACATTTATCCCTTATCTACACTTAGAAGAGAAACGATCCTGAATCTCCCATCTCAAGAAATTTTCCAGCTTGATGCATCGATTTATGGAGAGGATGCGGCAAGTTATGCGATGCTCCTTGAGCAAGAAGAGCATCAACCTTTAGGAGCTCTCGTCCTCATCCACCATACTCCATTCACCCCGGAAGACGAAGAAGCTCTTCGTACGATTACATCGTGCCTGAATGTATACCTGTCTCACCTTCAATCTGCAAAGTCGGACTGGAACCATCGATCTTACATTGAAGAGCGAATACGAAGGCAGCAATCAGACTTTATGCGATTGATGAAGGATGCTCGTTTAACGTCCATTGATTTAGTCCCTGCCTTTCAAATGATTTGTGAATCAACAGCGGAAACGCTGCAGGTAGACCGAGTAGCCGTATGGTTCTTCAGCGAGGATCGAACAACGTTGGAATGTCGTGCACTCTATGACCATCCTTCAAAGAAGTTCAAGAACGCTCAAGGCCTTCAGAAAGCTCATTACCCTGCATACTTTTCAAGCCTGGAAGAGAATCGATCCATTGTGGTGGAACAGACATCCGATGACTTCCGCGTTCATGAATTACTGGAGGATTACTTAGCCCCTCTCAATATCAAAGCCTTGATGGATATTCCGATTATCAGTGGTGGCAAAACAATTGGTGTGCTTTGCTGTGAACATTACGACGATTCAAGAAACTGGAGTTTTGATGAAGAAGCTTTTGCGACATCGATCGGCGATATGATCGCGTTCATTAATGAACACATTAAAAGGCGTAAAGCAGAGAAGAAGGCAAAGGAACTTGCCTATTATGATTATTTGACTCATCTACCTAACCGTAACGCCCTTGAAGAGCATTTGGATACAAGAATGGATCAAGCGGATGGGAGATCTTATTTTGCCCTGATTTATTTAGATATAGATGGTTTTACAGAAATGACAGAGCGACTTGGATACCGGATCGGAGACCAATTGCTGATGGCCGTGACCCGGCGACTGAAGTCAGCGTTACAAAAAGGCGAATTTATTTCGAGGCTTGATTATGATGGCTTTGCCATTGTAACGAATGATACCGAGGTGAAAAATGCCCTCTATAAAAGGATACATAAGTACCTTGAGTCCTTGAAGGAGCCACTTATGGTGGACGGTCAAGAGTTTTTCATTACAGTCAGCACGGGAGTGGTTGTCTTCCCAGAAGACGGGGACAGTCCAGCAACCATAGTCCGAAACGGTCACAGAGCCAACACAGAAGCTAAGCGGCTCGGGCGGAGTATGATTACATTCTACCGCCCTTCTTTCGACGAGTATGAGTTTGAGCAGCAATGGTTCCACATGGATTTAGCTAAGGCCTTGGAGAACGAAGAATTCGAGCTGTATTATCAACCTCAAGTCCACCCTTTTTCAAAAGAAGTCACTGGCATAGAAGCACTTGTCCGCTGGACCCACCCTGAAAAAGGGGTCATCCCACCGAACGAATTTATTCCTTTAGCTGAAGTGACAGGGCTTATCGTTCCTTTAGGGAAATGGATTCTTGAGAAGGCTGTTCACCAGGCCATCGAACTGGATCATCAAGGGATGGGAGACATTTGCGTATCAGTCAACATTTCAGCCATTGAATTTCAGCATCCGGAGTTTTTGACCCACGTAAAACGCGTTGTGTACGAGAGCGGCATTTCACCTGAAAAGCTTAGACTGGAGATTACAGAGACAATGGCGATGGATCATGAAGACTATACAATCGAGAACCTCCATCACCTTCAGGATTTAGGTGTCACCGTGGCACTTGATGATTTCGGTACAGGGTACTCTTCTTTGAAGTATTTAAGTCTGTTCCCGATTCAATGCCTAAAAATTGATCGCAGCTTTATTCGTAATGTCGAAAGCAACCCAAAAAACGGAGCCATCGTTCAATCGATTGTCGACCTTGCGGAGAATCTCGACCTTGAGGTCATCGCAGAAGGAGTAGAGACAAAAGAAGAACTTCGGCATCTCACGGCCATAGGAAACCAAATTATTCAAGGGTACTACTATTCTAAACCGCTCCCTGCGAATGAACTGCTTTCCTGGATCCAAAGTTTTCAAGGAGAGTAACCCTTTCACGAGGAAATATATGGTATAATATATAGACTTTAACGTAGGAGGGATTTGGTGATTCGTTTACTAACCGAACAGGACCAGAAGGCGTGCGAGCGCCTTCTGTTGCAAAAACCCGCTGAGAACCTTTTTCTTATCAGCGATATTGAGAACTTCGGCTTCCACCAGGATTTCCAGAAGCTCTGGGGAGAGTACAACGACGATAGAGAATTGATTGCGGTACTCTTGAAATACCGCAGCAACTACATATGTTATGCCGACCAGCCATTTGATGCTGAACGTTTCGGACAAATCATAAGCGAAGACCCTGATTTCAGAGAACTTTCCGGTCTCGATGAGATGACGAAGCTGATTCTTCCTCATATCGACCGAAACAAGAAGCACTCGCGTCATTTGTACTACGCTAAGATGGATACTCTTGAACCGTTTCCTTTCCCGAAGCGTGACCAGGATGTCAAACTGGCAGGACTAAACGACGTCCCGAACATTGCTAAGCTCCATGATCAGATTGATGACTTTGAAGAATCAGATACGCGTGAAGATGACCTAAGAGCGGGAATGGAAAACCACTCCTCCCGTACATATGTCATACAAGATGGCGGCCATTTCGTATCCGCCGCCTCCACTACTGCCGAGAATTCAGCTGCTGCTATGGTTGTCGGTGTCTGCACACACCCGGATCACACTCAGAAAGGCTATGCGAGCTTGATCATGAACCGTTTGTGTGAGGATTTACTAGCAGAAGGAAAAAGCCTCTGTCTGTTTTACGATAACCCGAAAGCTGGTACGATCTATAAACGCCTCGGGTTCAAAGACATCGGTTCTTGGACGATGCACCTATTCGAACCGCAAAAAACAGCTGTAGATGCATGATGAATGGAAGTGCCATACGCTGGAGTCCTATACGGGTGGGATTCCGGCTTTTTTATGGACATTTATAGATTCCGGCTGGTGCGCTTGTTATTAAGCGCGCTCATTGACACGCTATGCGCGTTCAAACGCAGGCTATGCGCGGCCGGTCGATTTCTATGGGCGCCCACCTGCTATCTATGCGCGTAAAATCGAGTCTATGCGCGTTTCATTCCCCGACGCTGCACCTAATTCTCACAGTCCGTTCTGTAGAATATAAAAAATCCGGAGCCCTGAATGGACTCCGGATTTTTTTCGTATTAATTTAAGAATGAAAGGTCAACCAAACCAGTCAGGTCAGGTTTTTCTTCAAGGAACCCTAGGTCATAAGAAGAGTTGGCGAAGTCCTGAAGGTGCTTTTCGTCCACTTCATATGTGAAGTCGATACGATTCCAGGCATTGTCGATCACTTCTTTAGATAGTTCCTGATCTGTGATTTCTTTGATTTTCTTAATGGCAATCTCTTTTGATTCTTCTGGGTTTTCTTGAATGAACTCAGTGGCTTTCTTGTGTGCGTCCACGATGTTTTGAACCATTTCTGAGTTATTTTCAACAAGATCCTTCGAAGTTACAAATACGGCTGCCGGAAGTGTCTCTCCATAAGCCACTTCTGGTGTGTCGATGAGAACAGTTCCGTTTCCTTCTGCTTCAATTGATGAAGCCCATGGTTCCGGTACCGTTGCGACATCCACTTTACCTGCTTCGAATAAGCTTGCGTACGTAGCCGGCTTTCCTGTCACATGCTTCATCTCTCCATCAACACGGTCTGACGTAATGCCGTATTCCTGCTTCATCAACGTTTCAAATTGCACGTCGTGTGTACACCCTACACGTGGTGAAATGAACGTCTTGCCTGCCATGTCCTCTGGTGAAGAAATGTCAGCACCGTTTCTTGCCATAATCACAGTACCACCCGTTGAACCTGCTGCGACGATGTTCACTTCTGCTCCGCTCGTAAAGTGGTTCATAGCCGGTCCTGGTCCAACCAGACCACCTTGAATTTCTCCCGTTTCAATGGCTGTCATAAAGGAAGAGCCGTCCGGGAAGTATTGGTACTTCACGTTTGTTCCATCTGGAAGAGTTTCTGTATAAAGATCCTTCTCTTCCGCTACCATTCCCGCTACGTGATTGATGTTCGGGAAGTATCCAATTGTAATTTGATCTCCGCTTTCTTCAGCTCCACCCGTACTGCTTCCGCAGGCTGCTAACACCGTAAGAGGCAGTAATACGAGTAATAACCACAGCTTTTTCATAAGAATTCTCCACTCCTTTTATGATTTCAGTAAGCCCCATCGCTTCATGACATTCTTCTCTAATTTCGAAAAGACGAGTTGGTCCACGACGGCTCCAATAACACCTATGATCATAATAATGCCAATAACTTGATCCATTCTTGCATAGTCCTGTGCGAACCTCAGGGAATAGCCGAGACCCGGCCCATTACTAAGGAATTCTCCTGCCATCAATGCACGCCAGCTGAATGCCCATGCCAGGCGGATCCCCGTGATAAAGTAAGGAACGCTTGATGGCACTTCCACACGGTAAAATAGTGAAAACCCACTTGTTCCCATCGTCCTTGCCGCTCTGACTAACTGCGGTGGAACGTTATGGATGGCAGACCTTACATTTAACGCCATAACAAATGTTCCTCCAAGAGCGACAACGAAGACAACAGCAAATTCTGTGAAACCGAAGATTAATATGGACAACGGTACCCAGACGATACTCGGAATACTCTGCAAGGCAATCAAATACATGCCGGCAGTTTCATCCGCCTGCGTCGATTTCCCAAGAATCACACCAATGACTGTACCGATAACAAGAGCGAGTGACAGCCCGATAATCAAGTGTTTAAAGCTTGCCACCAGTGCTTTGATCAAATCTCCGTCTGAGAATCCATTAATTAATGAACCGAATACCTGTATTAAGGATGGAAACGCGATATCCGGGAAGACGTTCGAGTAATACACGATCTGCCAAATGCCCATTATGGCCAGTAAAAATAATAACCGTTTAATAAATACCTTCATGACTGAGTTCTTCCTTCAATACTTTATTGATTTCTCCCTCCAGGAGATCCATCACTTTTCTCTCTAGCTTGATAACTTCCTCGTCATCCCGCTTCCTCGGTCTTGGAATATCGATGTGGAAATCGGCGATGATGCGTCCTGGGCGGGTTCCCATTACAACGACCCGGTCTGACAACTTGATCGCTTCCTGAATACTATGAGTAACAAACAAAATCGTTTTCTGCGTCTCCTGCCAGATCTTCATCAATTCCTCATGAAGGATGTGGCGTGTCTGTTCATCAAGTGCTCCGAAGGGTTCATCCATCAACAGCACTTTGGGATCCATTGCCAGCGCACGAGCGATGGCAACACGCTGCTGCATCCCTCCCGAGAGTTCATGCGTGTAGTTATTCTGGAAACGGCTCAAGTGAACCATCTTGAGGAACTTCTCTGCCCGTTCTTCCGCATCTTTCTGCTTTTTGATCGGAAACATGACGTTCTCTTTTACATTCAGCCATGGAAACAAAGAAGGCTGTTGAAAGACCATGCCTCTGTCCGGTCCTGCTTTCGTTATTTTCTGTCGATCGAGTTCGATGGAACCTTCCGTTACGGATTCCAGGCCGGCAACCATGGAAAGCAGTGTCGACTTCCCGCACCCTGATGGTCCAAGCAAAGAGACAAATTGATTTTCCTCAATCGTCAAATCAAGATCGGAGAAGACCTCGAACTCATTATCGAACGACTTCGTAGCGTTGTTTATTTTTAAAAACAAGACGACTCACCCTTATGTTCATAATTCCTATCAATTTAGTATGCTTTATGACTATAGTTTTAGATTATACAGACAGTGAGAAAGATGTGTCAACAATATTTCAAAAACTTTAATAATATGAGCCCTCTGTTTACAAATCCTCTACAGGGCTGTGATAAAATAAGCGCATGAAGGAGGTTGAATCATGGATCAATTAATGTTTATTCAAACGGGAATGGGAACCGATGTGCACGGGCAGGACATTACAAAAGCCTCAGTGCGCGCCATCAAGAATGCCATTCATACAAACTCGATGCCAGGTATCCGAACCGTGCTGCCTGAGCAATCATTAGATAACATGAAAATCAACGTGAAACTTGCCCTTCCCTGTGACAAGGACAAGCTCGATCATGATGAAGTACGAAAAGCCATCCCTTATGGCGAAGTGAAAATCGAAGTGATGGACGGCGGCATGCTGACATCCAGCGGGATTTTCCTTGAGGAAAAGCAGGATAAAAACGATCTGATGTATATCGTCAACGCCTCTATTGAAGTAGGGTACTAAAAAAGGAGGTCCTCCGAAGAGAGGATCTCCTTTTCCTTATTCTTTTTCGTCCATTTCATCCATGTACTGATCGTAGTGGACATTCCGCTCGAAATGGACACTGTCAGGGCCTGTGTTCCCTTCCATATCCGTCGATACAAAGGACTCGAACTCTTCTACATACCCAATGTTGTCCTCGCTATCCATATTAGACGAGCCATCATACGTCATACTGGACTGATTATACTTGGCGACCTGCTCGTAGGCATTTTCTTCATTATAGTCAGAGCTGCTTTGTCCATACGCACTTTCCATGTCGTGAAGCACCTCTTCCTCTACGGGGCGGTCAGTAGAAATGTCTTGATTCGTAGAAGCATCGGCAACCGTTCTCGCTGTCGGCAATGCTTCCAAACGATCTTCAGGAATCGGCTTACCTGTCTCTTCACAAACCCCATACGTCCCCTTTTCCATCTGCTTCAAAGAGTACTGAATATCGGAGAGCTCTTCCCTTAGATGCGCTAAAAGTGCAATGTCCTTCTCCCGCTCATACAGCTCTGTTCCAGAATCAGCTGGATGATTATCGTACTGAGACAGCTCTCCAGAAGCCATATCGCTCGCAAACCCACGTTCCATTCCGAATTTGTCATGCTCCATCAAACGCTTTTCCACCTCATATTTACGTTCCTCAAGCTGCTTTTGGTAATGTTTATAGTCCATGGTGTCACTCCTGGTTTTTTTTCTTAGTCTGTCACTTGAATGGCGAGCTATACAGCTACTTCATCGCAAGTTCAAGTCCTAAAAAATAAGATGCGGTCATCCTTGATGACCGCACCTTTTGGTTGTCGAGAAAGTCTTCTCGTTCTTTTAAAGCTTGAGAAGCAGTGTTGGCGAAACAACTCGCTTTCCACCGCATTTGTAACAGAAGCGTTCACCATACATCTTCAGACTGTTGAGAATGTCCGCCTCGTGTTGATTCTTTCATCTTTTCGAGTATCTTAAATTCTGTAGTTATACGAGGATGGAGCGTTCCAATACTGAGTGTTCGCACAATTAATCGCTTCATACTCTAGTTATCGTTAGGTTCTGGACCCACTGTTCTCGCAAAGTGGGGTGGAAAATGGCGAGACTCCCGCGGGATGCACGGACCACGGCGAGACCCCGGAAGACGAAGTCTGAGGACATCAATGAACAAGGATGTTCGAACTAAAACCGCCACGTCCTGTGGCAACGTCGAACGACCCAACATCCTGTTGGGCCGCCGCAGGAAAGCGAGTTATTTTCCACCCCACGACTCACTCTATTTTATCCAGAACCTTTTCAACATCTGAAGATGCGGTCATCAATGATGACCGCATCCTCTACATTCCACTATTTACGTAAGGCCTGCAAAAAGTCTTCTTTCAAGTCTTCAATATCTTCCAGCCCGATTGATACGCGTACCAAACCATCTGTGATGCCCAATTCTTTGCGGCGCTCAGGTGGAATGGAAGCGTGCGTCATCATCGCAGGAACGGAAATCAGGCTCTCGACTGCTCCCAGGCTTTCTGCCAATGTGAAGTACCGGACATTCCGAAGCACCTGGTCCGCTTTTTCACCACTTCCGACATCAAAGGAAATCATACCACCATTTCCAGTGGCTTGGCTTTGATGGATCTCAGTCCCCTTGTGAGTGGCAAGGCCCGGATAATAAATGTTCGTCACTTCCGGAAGATCCTGAAGGAATTCGACGAACTGCTTCGTGTTCTGTTCGATCTCTTCCATACGAATGCCGAGGGTTTTAATCCCTCTCATCAATAACCAGGAATCATGCGGTCCAAGCACACCGCCAGAGGAGTTCAATACAAAGTGAACCTCTTCCGCGAGCTTTTCAGAGTTGACGACGACAAGACCTGCCACGACATCGCTATGCCCCCCTAAGTACTTCGTTGCGCTATGAAGGACGATATCGGCGCCGAATTCGATCGGGTTCTGCCAATAAGGCGTGCTGAACGTATTATCGACGATCAATTGAAGGTCTTTGGACTTCGCCAGTTCTGATACCTTTTTCAAATCGGTAATTTTCAAGAGTGGGTTCGTCGGCGTTTCAACATAGATCGCTTTTGTCTTCTCTGTCATCGCCTTTTCGATATTCGCTGGATCACTCGTATCGACGAAGCTCGCTTCTAGACCGAAGCGCGTGATCACCTGACTGACAAGGCGGTACGTTCCTCCGTAGACGTCGTCAGTGAAGATAATGTGATCTCCTTGCTTATACGTCATCAGAACAGCTGTAATCGCTGCCATCCCTGAACCGAACGCGAATCCGCGGTGACCTCCCTCGAGATCTTTAATCAATTCCTCCAAGGCAAAACGAGTCGGGTTCCCCGTTCTCGAATACTCGTACCCTCTATGCTTTCCTACACCATCCTGTGCATAAGTACTGACTTGATAAATCGGTACAGACACGGCACCTGTCTTCTCATCACCTGTGATGCCACCATGAATCAATTGTGTTTTCTTTCGCATAACGTCACTCCTCTTCATAGACACCCTGACTTAAGTAGCGTTCACTGCTGTCAGGAAAAATAGTTACGATTTTTGCTCCGGGTTCTGCCCGTTCCGCTTCTCTGAGTGCCGCCTCGAACGCCGCTCCTGAAGAGCTCGCGACGAGCAGCCCTTCGTTGATCGCTAATTCCTTCATGCGTTTGAAGGCGACTTCATCCGTCACCGTATGGATTGCGTCAAAATATGATGGATCCATATAAAAAGGAAGAAACTCCATTCCGATTCCTTCGGTCTTGTGTGGACCTGAAGGACCTCCATTCAGGATCGAGCCCTCTGGTTCCACAATGGCAGTGTGAATGGAAGCTTTTTGTTCTTTCAAGTACCGTGCTGTTCCCATGAACGTGCCGCCGGTCCCTGCACCCGCAAGAAAAACATCCAGGTCACCGTCCATGTCTTGATAAATCTCAGGTCCCAGTGTTTCATAATACGTATCAGGGTTCGCCTGATTGTTGAACTGCTCTAAGCTGATGGACGCTGGTATCTCCAGGCAAAGATCTCCTGCCCGTTCAATGGCGCCCTTCATTCCTTTTTCAGTCGGCGTGTTGACGACTTCTGCCCCTAAGGCACGCATCAACGTCTGCTTCTCACGACTGAACTTTTCAGGTGTTACAAAGATGACACGATACCCTTTTCCAATAGCAGCTAAGGCGACGCCTATTCCAGTATTTCCAGCAGTAGGTTCAATGATTGTACCCCCAGGCTTCAGCGTCCCACGATTCTCAGCATCCTCGATCAGTTTTAAACCCAGACGGTCTTTAATACTGCCGCCTGGGTTCATAAATTCGAGCTTTGCGAAAATGCGTGCGTCATTCGGGATATTGGAATGGGTGATTTCAATCATAGGTGTGCGCCCGATCAAGGACTGCACATTTTTAACATAGCCCATATTCCTTCACCCTTCTTATTAAAAGACTTCCGTCCATTCATCACGTTTATTCAAGAGCTCGCGCGCAAGCTCCTGTGCACCCTCAAGGCTGTGACTCGCAGCGAATCCACATTGAACTTCGTTGCAGGCAGGTACTTCATCCGCTTCAAGTACATCATTCAATGTTTTTTCGATGACTTCGAGAATGTTGTCATAGCTGTCATCGTTAAGTACGGCAATGTAGAAACCCGTTTGGCAGCCCATTGGTCCGATATCGATGATGCGGTCGTGGTGGTTACGGCTGTTCTCTGCCATCAAGTGTTCCAATGAATGAAGCGCAGGCATTTCCATATGTTCTTGGTTCGGCTGTTTGATTCGTAGGTCGTACTTATAAATCTTGTCGCCATTGTCCCCTTCTGTCACACCAACAAGGCGTACATATGGTGCTTTGACTTTCGTGTGGTCCAAGTTAAAGCTTTCTACATTCATTTGTGGCATCATTCATTCTCCTTTTTTTGCCTGAATCAGCCAGGCATATTTGTTGAGCTGCTTACAAGATACTTCAAAACCTTGCTGCAGAAACATCTCTTTAAGTTCTTCTAGATAAGGGTAGTATTCTTCCTGCAAATCCTGTGCTAAATTTAGGAATCCTTGCTTTTCGGCTTCCATAATCAGCTGTTGCTTATGTGTCTCATTCTTGAAAAGCGTATCAATGAAGACGACCTGTCCGTTTGGCTCGAGTTGATGGAAGAATCGTTCGATGGCCTGTTCTTTCTCTTCTTTCGTTAAATGATGAAAAGCAAAAGAACTTACGATCGAGCTGACAGGGGTCATCAAACTGGGATACTGAAGAAAGTCTCCCGAATAAATGGCTGCTTCCGGGCATTTCACGTTTGCAATACGTCTCATCTCTTTGGAAGGTTCAATTCCGAACACAACCTTATGCTGATCGATGATTTTTCTCGTCAAATTCGCTGTACCTACACCAAATTCCATAACAGGAGATATCGATAAATCAGCCAGCTGCTGAAGCATCTCTTCATACCCTTCAAACACTTCCCTATATTCCGGATCATGGCCAGAAACGGTTTCATCATATGAACTCGCCCATTGATCAAACAGGTCGACGAATTCGATTCCCATGCTCTCATCCCCTTAATGTTTATAATTCCAATCAATTAACTTGGAATTACATCTTTAGAGTATCATATTTCAATCACGTCTACAATGTTTATCTTTTCGGAGCCCATTTAAAGAACGTGTCAGGCAACTAGTAAAAATGTTCATTCTAGAGCCTTACTCCATGAGATAAAAAAAGCCTGATGCATTCATTTGGAATGCACCAGGCGGGAGTTTATCATTTCTCTTCTTTTTTTGGAGACAGCGTGTCGAGCGAACGGCGAACGAGTGGTTCATCGATCGCTTTCTCAATCTGTTTCAGTGCTGGACGATCTTTCGGTGAAGCGAATGTGATGGCGAGTCCCTTCCCTCCAGCTCTACCCGTACGTCCGATACGGTGGATATAGCTCTCGGGATCTTGCGGGATATCATAATTGAAGACGTGCGTGACACCCTCGACATCCAATCCACGGGCCGCGACGTCTGTCGCCACCAAATATTGAATCTTAGCATCACGGAAGCGCTGCATCACTTTTTCCCGTTTCGCCTGAGAAAGGTCTCCGTGAAGCTCATCCGATTCAAACCCCTCCCGCTTCAGCGCTCCGTTCAATTTACTTGCACGGCGTTTCGTCCGACAGAAAATGACGGCGAGGAAAGGACGGTGCTCCTGCATAATCGTAATCAGCGTCTGCTGCTTTGCCCGGTCCGTCGTTTCATATACTAACTGCTTAATATTCGTGAGGGTGACTTTTTCCGCTTCCACCTTCACCCGCTTCGGGTTATTCAGCAGCATGTTGGCAAGAGACTGGACCTGCTTTGTAATGGTTGCCGAGAACAGCAGGACCTGCTTCTCCTCCGGTGTATGCTTCATAATACGCTTCACGTCAGGAAGGAACCCGACCTCAAGCATCTGATCGGCTTCATCAAGTACGACCGTTCCGACATGATCTAATGAGACGGTTTCGCGTGCCAGATGGTCAAGCAGACGACCTGGTGTAGCCACGACGATATGGGCCTGTCCCTTCAACTTCTTCGCCTGCTTCGCTACGTCCTGTCCGCCATAGACTGCCAATGCCTGAGCACCCTCAGGCTTCAGCTTCTCTACTTCCTTCGTAACCTGCAACGCAAGCTCACGCGTCGGAGCCACAATCAAGGCCTGCACGTGCTCTTCAGATGGATCGATTTTCTCAAGAATCGGCAGAAGGAAAGCGTATGTCTTCCCTGTACCTGTCTGAGCTTCCGCAATAAGATCCTGACCATTTCGGATAATCGGAATCGACTGCTCCTGAATCGGTGTCGGGGAAGAAATCCCTTGATTCTTTAATTGTTTCACATAATGTTGTGTAATACCCAGTTGTTCAAATGATGTCATGTCCGTACCTACTTTCTTTAATCTCTCTCCTAGTATTGTACATGATTTCCTATCATGGTTGTTTTCTTTTTTCCATATATATAAATTAGTTGATTAACGTAGGAGGTTATGTGAGTGGACGTCAATGTCAGAAGCGGTGATTCGTTGTGGTATTATTCTCAGTTATTTAATGTTCCCCTGACGTTTATCATCGATTCGAACCCTGGAGTGGACCCTTCCGCACTGGCCATTGGTCAGACCGTTAGAATCCCGGGGTATAGAAGTGAACCATACACTATTGAAGCAGGCGATACATTTTGGAAAATAGCAAGCAGCCGGAGAATCTCCATGGATTCTCTTGCTCTCTTGAATCAGAATGTCAATCCACAGAACATGCCGATCGGACTTCTCATTCAAGTACCGAGCCGCGTGACGAGCCGGATTGTCAACGGAAATCAGAGTTATGATTCTACCGTTCTCAATAGTGATTTGAATGGACTGCTTGCTCTTTACCCTTTTGTAAGGTCTGAGTCCATCGGGCAAAGTGTCATGGGGAAGGATTTAATTGAACTGCAGATTGGTAAGGGCCCGAAAGTGGTGCACTGGAATGGCTCGTTCCATGCAAACGAGTGGATTACAACAGCGGTCATCATGCAGTTTTTGAACGATTACCTGCTGGCGTTGACAAACGGGGAGACGATTCGTGGCCTGGATGTTGGTCCATTCTACGAAGAGGTCACGCTGTCGATTGTGCCGATGGTGGACCCCGATGGTGTCGACCTCGTCTTAGATGGACCTCCACAAGGTCCGTTCGGGGAGCAGGCTCTTCAAATCAATAATGGAAATATGGCCTTCTCAGGATGGAAAGCGAATATCCGGGGAGTGGATTTGAACAACCAGTATCCTGCCAACTGGGAAATCGAAGCGGAAAGAAAACCGAAAGAGCCCTCCCCCCGTGACTTCCCAGGCTATCAGCCGCTCACCGAACCGGAAGCCATCGCCATGGCAGAGCTGGCACAGGAAAGACAGTTCGAGAAAATGCTCGCGTTCCACACACAGGGTGAAGTGATCTATTGGGGGTATGAAGGGCTGGAGCCTCCTCAGTCCCTCGTGATCGTCAATGAATTCGAACGGGTGAGCGGATACCAGCCGATCCGTAATGTGTACAGCTTCGCTGGATATAAAGACTGGTTCATCCTAGTGTACCGGAAACCCGGTTTCACAGTCGAACTCGGCCGTGGCGTGAACCCACTCCCGCTCAGTCAGTTCGATGAGATTTATCAGGAGACAATCGGAATCTTTTTAGCAAGTCTATATATGTAAAGAAAACGGCCCCTAATCAGGCCGTTTTCTTATAGAAACTTTTCGTCCATGTGACCATTATGCTTTTTAATCTTTTCGATGGCACGATCGAACTGCTCGTCTTTCAAGTAAAAGTGCAGCACGTGCGTCAAATGCTTCTTCCCTGTCTCATCTGATGACGGATGAACGATGTCATCATAACTGAAAGCTCCTGCTGCTCCCGTATTCGACGAGCCGGCTACCGGAATAATAGGCAGTGTATCCACGCTCTCCGGAATCGGTTCTACGATTTCCTTCTCAATTCCAAGCTCCTGCAAGTCCGCCTTTGCGCTTTCTGCATCGTTTTCCGTCTGAAAAAATGCTTCGATATGCTTCGTCATGTAAACGTCCTCCTCTATTTATACATACTTCTTATAATAACCTCTCCCCCGCCATTTCAAACGTTTTCATCCACCCAGAGGCAAATGCCGAATGCGACACCAAAAGTATGGAGAATGGTTCTGTTACTAGTTAGTGGACAGCGGGGTGGAAAATAGCTCGCTTTCCGCGGCGGCCCAACAGGACGTTGGGTCGTTCGACGTTGCCACACGATGTGGCGGTTTTAGTTCGAACATCCTTGTTCCTTTGGGTTCGATCTCGCCATTGTCCGTTTAATCCCGCAGGAGTCTCCCCATTTTCCACCCCACTATACCTAAGTAGTGGGAACAGAACCGAGCGGGGATGCGGAAAGCCGAACGTTATTCTGTGCCATAATCGCCTTTTTCGGACGGTAGCATAAGAGGTTCTGCCCCCTCCTCATAAAGGTGTTGGTAAACAAGGAGACGCTTATGGGAGCGGAGTACAGATGAGACCCCACAGCGACCGAAAGGGAGTGATGTGACTCGGGGCGTAGCCCATGGAAAGAGAGTTGTTTCGCCAACACCACTTCGCCTAAGAAGTTCTCGACAATATGTAAAAAGCACTCGTTCATTTAAACGAGTGCTTTTTTCGCTAATTGAAGCTGTTGTTTCACCTGTTCAAATCCAGTGCCCCCTTCACTCTGACGGGCGGCCACGACTTGATCTGGTGCAAGCTTCTTATAGATATCTTTCTCAAACAGTGGAGAGAACTTCTGATACTCTTCCATAGAAAGGTCGAGCAGGTACTTATTCTGATTGATGGCATACAAAACAATCTGGCCGATGATCTCATGGGCCTGACGGAACGGTAACCCTTTAAGAGCCAGGTAATCCGCAATGTCTGTCGCATTCGAATAGTCTTCGTTGACGGCCTGACGTGTGTTGTGCGCCTTCACTTCCATCGTCTCAATCATCGGAGCGAGAAGCGATAATGCGCCGTCCAGCGTCTCCGCTGTATCGAACATGCCTTCCTTATCCTCCTGCATATCCTTGTTGTAAGCGAGAGGAAGACCTTTCAAGAGCGTCAACAGTCCCATAAGGTTCCCGTAAATTCTTCCTGTCTTTCCACGCAACAGTTCTGGAACATCCGGGTTCTTCTTCTGCGGCATGATGCTCGACCCTGTACAGAACGCATCATCTAACTCTACGAAGTCAAACTCCTGACTGCTCCATAGAATCAACTCTTCTGACAAACGGGAAATGTGCGTAATCAAAATAGAAGAAATCGATAAAAATTCTAAAATAAAGTCCCGATCACTGACGGCATCCAATGAATTCGGATACGGTCGGTCGAACCCAAGGGCATCCGACGTCATTTGACGATCGATTGGATAAGGGGTGCCGGCAAGAGCTGCAGCACCGAGCGGCGACCAGTTGATCCGCTTCAAACTGTCTTGAAGACGCTCCTTATCCCGTTCGAACATCCAGAAGTAGGCAAGCAGGTGATGGGCAAAAGAAATCGGCTGGGCCCGCTGCAAGTGCGTGTAGCCCGGGATAATCGTTTCAACGTGCTGATCTGCCTGTGCGAGAAGAGCTTGTTGCACATTCTCCAACTGCTGGATGAATTCCTGTGTCTTCTCTTTCAAGTACAAGTGCATATCGGTTGCAACCTGATCGTTACGGCTACGCCCTGTATGCAGCTTCCCTCCGACAGGTCCGATTTCTTCAATTAACATCCGTTCGATATTCATATGAATATCTTCATCGGCTACGTTGAATTCGGCTTCGCCTGCTGCAATTTTCTTCTCGATGGTGTGCAGGCCGTTCGAGATCGTTGTTACCTCTTCTGAGGAAAGGATGCCGCACTCACCCAGCATGCTGACGTGAGCGAGGCTTCCTTTAATGTCATGAACGGCGAGCTTCTGGTCGAACCCGATCGATGACGTATATTCTTCTACTAATTTGTTGGTCGGTTTTGTGAACCGACCGCCCCAAAGCTTAGTCATGAACCGTCACCTGTGGCTTTTTCTTATGAACATCCGCGTGTACTTTCGTCGGAAGTCCCCAAAGCTTGATAAAGCCGACAGCTGCATTATGGTCGAATGCATCTCCTTTGGAATATGTGGACAATTCTTCATTGTACAGGCTTAGTGGTGATTTCTTGCCGATGACATTGTGGTGACCTTTGAACAGCTTCACCTTCACCGTACCTGTAACCACCTTTTGAGTCGTATCAACAAATGCTGATAGCGCAGACTGAAGTGGAGAATACCATAGACCATCATAGATGATCTTGGATAGCTGTTGATCGACATTCGTTTTATATTGAGAAACCTCTCTCGTCAACGTCAGGAATTCCAATTCTTTGTGCGCATTGATCAGAATCATGGCAGCCGGGTTCTCATACACTTCTCTTGATTTGATTCCGACAAGGCGGTTCTCAGTATGGTCGATTCTTCCGACACCATGCTTTCCACCCAGTTCATTCAAGTACTCAATGAGCGGTACGAGATCCATCTTCTTACCGTTCAGTGCAACAGGCTTTCCTTCTTCAAAATCAATCTCGATCGTTTCCGGCGTGTCCGGTGTCTCTTCGATTGGATTCGTCCAGGCAAAGGCCGCTTCCGGTGCTTCCTGCCAAGGATCCTCAAGAACTCCTGCCTCGCAGGCACGTCCCCAAATGTTTGCATCGATGGAGAAAGGGTTCTCTTTATTGACTGGAACCGGGATGCCTTTTTCTTCTGCATAGATGAGCTGTTCATCACGGTTCATGCCCCACTCACGTACAGGAGCAATGACTTCAAGTTCCGGATTCAGCGCTTGAATGGATACTTCAAACCGAACCTGATCGTTTCCTTTACCTGTACAGCCGTGAGCCACAGCGACGGCTCCCTCCTGTTCCGCTACTTCAACAAGCAACTTGGAAATCAGAGGTCTCGATAAAGCTGAGGATAAAGGATACTTCCCTTCATATAGAGCATTCGCTTTCAGAGCAGGCATTAAATATTCCTCCGCCAAAAGCTCTTTCGCATTCACCATGATCGCTTTGATGGCACCGACGTCCAACGCCTTCTGACGAATCTTCTCAAGATCTTTCCCTTCTCCGACATCAAGACCTAATGCAATGACGTCGTATCCGTATTTCTCCTGAATCCATTTAACTGAAATCGATGTATCTAATCCACCTGAATATGCTAGTACAACCTTTGGCTTTGTCATGTTAACTGCCTCCTTTTTATAGGTACAAAAAAATCCGTCTCTTCCCTAGGGTAGGGAGAGACGGATTCGTCATTTGAATAATCCGCGGTGCCACTCTCATTGTCTATGAATGTATAGACCAACTTGATACTGATAACGGGTGTACCCGGTTCCGGCTACTTATGTTCACCGAACTTCTCGGAAGTGCGTTTCAGATGTCGTGACCACCAGGCTTCCACCAACCCCCGGTTCGCTGTTCGATTCATCGTCATCTTACTTTCTTCGTCTTTGAAAATGTATATTTATTATCTGTTGTTTATAATTATACATGCGTAA
Organism: Halobacillus litoralis; assembly: GCF_020171725.1. Taxonomy (GTDB): domain Bacteria; phylum Bacillota; class Bacilli; order Bacillales; family Halobacillaceae; genus Halobacillus; species Halobacillus litoralis_F. The sequence continues at coordinate 46,462 of NZ_JAIVAJ010000007.1, forward strand.
CACAAGATGTCAACGGATAAATGTAAAAAAGTCATTCTCCAAAAACAAACCAGAGGAAAGAGCGCCCCTCCTCCGGTATAGATCACATCATGTACAAGAACCATGTTCCAATGAGCCCTGCGGACACCACGTAGAACAACATCGGAACCATCGTGATTCGGATGATCTCTCCTTCTCTTCCAACAAGGTTTACAACAGAAGCAGCTGCGACAACATTAAGAATACATACCATGTTGCCAGCATTAGATCCGAGTACTTGTAGAGAGATGACAGATTGTCCTGATAAACCAATTTGGTCCGCTGCACTAAATTGGAACAGGGAAAACATCATGTTACTGAACGTGGCGCTGCCAGAAATGAAAGATCCAAGCGCACCAATAACAGGCGCGACAAGCGGCCATGCTCCTCCAACGGCTTCTGACACCAGAACCGCAAGCTCCATGGGCATACTTAAAAGGTCAGCTTCGTTCACACCAGAATTGATGAAGATCCGCACCATAGGTACAGCAGCCCCTAAAGCGACGACGCTTCCCAGCATAGAAGAGGCAGAAGTCGTAATCGTCCTTTTCACTTCCTTACGATTCATTCTGTGATAGAGGATGGTTAGAATCATAGCCACGAAGAATAAACTACCAGGAAGATAGAGTGGTTCAAAAGAAGTCGAAATCCCTGTTCCTAAAATATCATCCCACTGTACTTTCACACTTTGCAGCCATTGCTTGAAGGGAAGGATCTCTAAGCGTGTGATAACCAGCATAAGAGCGACAAGAATGTATGGAACCCAAGCTTTATGCAACGGCATGCGCTCCACCATAGCGACCACTTCCCCCGTCCCCTCCTCTTCCTCTATTTTAGGAAAGTCCCAAGCTTGATCAGGTAAAAGAAACCCCTTCCTAGCAGCTGGTACGACAATCGCTAATCCAACAAGTCCGCCTATGATGGAAGGAAACTCCGGACCGAATAAAGTAGCGACCAGAAATGCCGGAACAGTAAAACTCAGTCCTGCAAACAAAGCAAACCTCCACACTTCGAGTCCTTCCTTAATCGAGCGATTCTCTCCGAACAACTTCGTCAACATGATGACGAGGATAAGCGGAATCCATGTCCCGATGAACAAATCCATCATGACGGCAGATTGAGCAACTCCCTGTATATACTCCGTCATCGCTTGGCCTTGCAATCCCTGTTGAACAGGCGCTGCAATGTCTGCCCCTTGTCTTAACCCCTGATCGACCCCTACAATCAGCGGTGTTCCGACTGCACCGAATGATACAGAGCTGCTATCGGCGATCAGCGCCAAAGATACTGCAGCAAGAGCTGGGAAGCCCAGCGTTACTAAGAGCGGGGCCGCAATGGCAGCTGGAGTACCAAAACCTGCCGCTCCTTCTATGAAGGAACCGAACAGCCAGGCAATGATGATCACCTGCACCCGTCGATCAGAAGAAATATGAGAAAACCCGAACCGGATTGTCTCAAGTGCTCCACTGTGCTTCAACGTATTCAATAGAAGAATGGCTCCAAATACAATCCATAGAATTGAAACTGCAATCATGAGACCTTCTATAGAGGCAGCAACTACTCGAATCAAAGGAACCTTCCACACCATTACCGAAAGAACCCCCACAACAATGAGACTAATAGGCATTGCTTTAACAGCGGGCAAGCGTAACATCACCAACAAGATCAATACAGCAAGAACACGCATCAGCGCCGTCATTGTCTGCAAAAAGTCCATGCCATCACCCCTCTAATCTATACTTTCATTATAATGGAAAAACGAGGCGTTGAATCACTTATTTGTGAACATTTTCACAAACTTTTCGTGATCTCCACTCTTCTTCCCCTTCCTATTCCTTTTCCTTTCATGACGTGTTACACTATTCAAGTATGAAATTAAATAAAAGTCCGTTTTTCGAAGCGGGAGAGGTTCTAGCTACACCCTCTATAAAAAACTAAGGATGGAACTATACCTTGCCTTAGGTATGGTTTTTTTATGTTTTTGGGTGAGTAGAATTCTCTTTTTCTAGTATGGAAGGAGAATTTTTTTATGAAAAAAAACGAGAAAGCTGTCGTTGTATTCAGCGGCGGCCAAGATAGTACGACCTGCCTGTTCTGGGCACTTGAGAAGTTCAATCATGTAGAAGTCGTCACATTCGATTATGATCAGCGCCACAAAGCAGAAATCGAAGTGGCCAAAGAAATCGCAGAAGAACAGAAGGTGAAGCACCACGTTCTGGATATGGCCTTGTTGAATCAGCTGGCGCCGAATGCGTTAACGCGTGATGACATCGAAGTGAAAGACGGTGAAGACGGAGAACTCCCTTCTACATTCGTACCAGGACGCAACCTGTTATTCTTATCCTTCGCAACGATTCTGGCACGTGGAATCGGAGCCAAGCACGTCATTACTGGCGTATGTGAGACGGACTTCAGCGGCTATCCGGACTGCCGTGACGTGTTCATCAAATCACTGAACGTCACATTGAATCTTTCGATGGATGACGAATTTGTTGTGCATACACCACTCATGTGGCTCGACAAAGCGGAAACGTGGGAAATGGCCGATGAATTAGGGGCCTTTGATTACGTTCGCAACAAGACGCTGACGTGCTATAACGGAGTTCGCGGTGATGGCTGCGGAGAATGTCCGGCCTGCGAGCTGCGACAAAACGGTTTAAATGACTACTTGGATAAGAAAGAGAGGAATGCGTAATGTTCGGCTTTACAATCGTAGAGAACCTGCAGAAAATCGATGAAGACATCAAACGGGAAGAACTGACGTATCACCAGAAACGCGTGATGGTCAGCAAGGAGTTCACCTTTGATGCCGCCCACCACCTTCACTGTTATGAAGGAAAGTGTAAAAACCTCCACGGGCATACGTATAAAGCCATCTTTGGCATCAGTGGGTTTGTCGATGAGATCGGCATCGTAATGGATTTCGGTGATATCAAAACAATATGGAAAGAGCAAATCGAGGTTCACTTGGACCACCGTTATTTGAACGATACGCTGCCAAACATGAACACAACGGCTGAAAATATGGTCGTGTGGATTTTCGAAAAAATGGAGGAAGCGCTGCAGGGGCACCCTCAAGGGTGTCGTGTGGAGTTTGTGAAGCTGTATGAGACGCCGACAAGCTTTGCAGAAGCGAGACGGGAGTGGATGACGAATGAATAAATTCCCGGTACTTGAAATCTTCGGTCCGACGATTCAAGGGGAAGGAATGGTCGTCGGTCGGAAGACGATGTTCGTCCGTACAGCCGGCTGTGATTACAGCTGCGCCTGGTGCGACTCGGCCTTCACTTGGGACGGCTCTGCTAAAGAAGACATTGAACGGTTAACAGCTGGTGATATCGTGGACCGCCTCCTGCAAACCGGTGGAGAACAGTTCGACCACGTCACCATTTCAGGCGGAAACCCAGCCCTGCTTAAAAATCTGCATGAGCTGATTGAACCGCTCCACGAACGTGGAATCGAAGTTGCCCTGGAAACCCAGGGGAGCCGTTGGCAGGATTGGTTTACGAAGATTGATGATTTGACGATCTCTCCGAAGCCACCAAGCTCTAAAATGAAAACGAACTGGCTTGTCCTTGATGAAATCATCGCAAGCTTAAAAGATCATGGCCGTCAAAGCCATACAAGCTTAAAGGTTGTCATTTTTGACGAAACAGACCTCCAATACGCTGAAGAAGTACATGAACGATACCCGGATGTCCCTTTCTTCCTGCAAGTCGGAAATGATGACCTTGAAGAAAATCAGCCGGCCAACTTAGCCAGTCACTTACTGGATCAGTATGAATGGCTCATAGATCAAGTTGTTGCCTCGAAGAAACTGAACCGCGTGCGTGTCCTCCCACAAGTACATGCGCTCGTTTGGGGTAATAAACGAGGTGTATAGATCCACACGAAAAGGTGCCTGCATTCAGGCACCTCTTTTTTTAGCATCATAATGACCTTTGACCACAACAGCGGCATGAACCGCGCCAGGCACATAAAACAGCAGCGTCAGCAACAAATTGAGCAGGGCCGTGAATGGCCTACCCGTAAACAGCACCGCGAGCGGCGGGAGAAAAATAACGAGAATGTATAACATGATGATGGTCCCTCCTTCATCATGAGAATTCCCCCATCGCCCTTGTCCGAAACCACAAGACGATTAGGCACTCTTACTTTGTTTGAGCTTTTCACGCTTCTGCTTCTCATCACGCTTCGTCAAAATCGAAACAATCAGGGCGATGACAAACAACCCGGCAAAGTAAATCAAACTGTTTTCATAGCTTCCCGTCGTATCCTGCATCCATGCAGAGAACAGCGGTCCGACAAGTCCGGCTGCCGCCCACGCTGTTAAAATGTATCCGTGGATCGCGCCCAGTTCCTTTGTTCCGAACAAGTCCCCGATAAAGGCAGGGATGGTGGCAAAACCGCCTCCATAACAGGTGTAAATCACAGCCAGCGCCGCGACAAAAATCCAGGCCAGCGACGTAAAAGGTAAGACGATAAATAAGGCGATCTGAATGACAAAGAAGGTGACATACGTATTCCCACGTCCCAGATAGTCAGATGCACTCGCCCAGCCGATTCGACCGGCTCCGTTGAAAATCCCCATCACACCGACCAGTGTCGCCGCGGCTGCAGCCGACATTCCGATACTGCCTTGAGCAAGAGGTTTAGCCGCTGAGATCACGGCAATTCCACACGTTACGTTGATGAACAGCATAATCCACAAGTAATAGAACCGCTTCGTTTTCAACGATTCCTTGGCCGTCAGATTCGCCAGGTCCTGAGAATCGCTGTCTTCTGCCTCATCCTCTTGATAGCCATCAGGCTTCCATCCTTCTGGTGGACGGGAAATATAGAGAGATGACAAAATCATAATGACGAAATAACTGATGCCGAGCGTGTAAAACGTAGCCGCTATGCCGGCATTACTAATTAAGTAATCCATGATCGGACTTGCAATCGCAGCTGCAAAGCCGAATCCCATAATCGCCATTCCTGTAGCAAGCCCGCGTCGATCCGGAAACCATTTTACCAGCGTGGATACAGGCGCAATGTAACCGACCCCTAAACCGATTCCGCCAAGAACGCCATAAAAGACATACAACAGCCACAAAGAACCTACGTTCACGGCAATTCCTGAACCTGCGACGCCGATTCCGAAAAAGACAGCGGCTGTAATCCCCGCGACCCTCGGCCCGTATTTCTCAACAAACCAGCCCAAGAACGCAGCCGACAATCCCAGAAACAAAATAGCAAGGCTGAACGTGAGCTGAACCTGGCTTGAAGACCAGCCGAACTCTTCACTCAATGGAGTAGTAAAGTTACTCCATGCATAAACAGAGCCGATTGAGATGTGAATCCCTACTGCCGACAATGCAATCAACCATCGATTTTTGACCTTTTCTTTAGCCATTCTTTTCCCACCTTTCCCATTATAAGTAACCTTTCTTCTATTTCCTTAATTTTCATCCTATAAACGATAAACCGATTTATAGACTCTTTAACCGCATAAAAAACGCTCTCTAAAGATTCAGAGAGCGTTTTAAAGCTTTGTTATTTGTTCTTTACTTTAACGACAACGGTTGTCAGTGGGGCAAGGGTTACTTTATCCTTCTTCAACATCACCCCAGTTGGGTGCTTGATTTTTTTCGTACCTGCTTTGTCACGATCGACAAGTACTTTCCCTTTGGATAAGGATTCAGATAGAGTAAGCGTTCGTTCCTGATTGTCGGCATTGATGAATACATAGTAGGAATTCTTGCCGTCTGTTGTGACATTTTTATATCCAATCAACAGATCTTCCTCATCGATTTCCGGAGCATCGATGAGCGTGACATTCTCGTTGACCAGCTCTTCTGAACCTAGAGAAAAAGCATCGGTTGACCGTTTCAGCTCAATAAGACCTTTCGTGTATTCCATCGTTTCTTTCTGAATCCCTTCATTCGTCACTTTATCCCAGTCGAATTGGTTAATGATGTCTGAAGAATCGTAGGAGTCGTGGATAAAGTATGGATGTTCAAATGGTTCGCCATTTTCATCGACCATGTACGTTGACTTGGCCTCGGGCTCCCCTTCTTCTTTCCACTGCTTTGTCCGTCCGTATTCCTGTCCTGCATGGAGGAAGGAAACGCCCTGACTCAATAGAATCATAGAATTACCGATTCGAATTCTGCGCTGAATCTCTTCTTCATGATGCGCAGGGTCTTTCTGGATGGAGTGAGCGATGACGTCGTGAAGCGTCAGATTATCATGGGCTGCAATATACTGGACGATATCACCGGGATTATTCTCTGAAACGTTGCCGGGCTGAGCTTTGATGTTCTGGAAGATGGTCTCAATGTTACGAGCGCCTCCTGTAATGAAACGCGGCTCCCCTTCACTTCCGAATCCAGATTTCAGTTCATTACGCATCTCATCAGAGAAAACGGCTGCACTGTCCGTGTCTCCCATCCAGTCCTGATCAGCGGGGGTCACTTCACTTTCTGAACTTCCATCCCCGTCAAACGTCCGCCACCCTTCTCCAAGCATCAAAATATCAGGGTTCAGCTTTTTCGCTTCATTATAAGCCAGTTGGACGCTCTCCGCATCAAGGTCTCCCATCAGGTCAAACCGGAAGCCGTCCACTTTGAATTCGTCCACCCAATATTTAATCGAATCGACCATTAATTTACGGGACATCTCATGCGTCGTTCCTACTTTTCCACCGCCATAACCGGTTTTCGTCTGGCCTTCTTCATCCATGAAGTGATAATAATCCGGCACAAGGTCCTCCAGTATGCTGACTTTAGCGGTGTGGTTATAGACGACATCAAGGATGACACCCATTTTACGTTTATGAATTTCTTTTACGAGCTGCTTGAATTCAGCAATACGAGCTTCCGGATCTTGCGGACGCTCTGAATACATCCCCGATAAGGCGAAATAACTGTGGGGGTCGTATCCCCAGTTATAGTTGTTGCCAGATGAGGAAAACTCGAGTTCAAGTTCCTTGTCCAACTCGTTTCCGAAGTAATATTTCATCACAGGCAGTAACTGAACATGCGTCACACCAAGCTCTTTAAGATAATCGAGCTTTTCCCCAAAAGCGTCGAACGTTCCAACTTGTGCTTCTGTTTCGAGATCAGGATCAGAGGTGATATCGCGTACGTGCGCTTCCCAAATCACCGCATCTTCTCTCTTTTCATAGCCTTTGATTTTCGCAAAATCAAGCTTCGGTCCAATTGAGGAAGGGTCTACGATCGCCGCTTTCCCAACGGTATCGGCGTCATCATCCCTTGATGCTGCCATCGACTTGGCATAAGGATCGAGTGCGAGCTTCGTCTCTCCCGCATTCGTAATCTCATATTGATAATAGTAACCTTTCAAGTCCTGAAGCCCCGTATTGTCCTCATTAAGCACAACGCTCCAAACCCCGGCCTCTTTGGTCATCGGGATGTTCTCTTTTACCACATGGTATTGATCGTCTTTGTCATAAAGCACGACCGATACACTTTCCGCTGTCGGGGACCATACCTTCAGGGACGCAGAGCCGTTTTGATGAAGAGAAGCACCGAGGTCATCCCCATCATAGGAAAACTGCTCGTCCAGTAACGACCAGTCGACTTGAACCTCCTCTTTCTCTCCCTTATACGTGATCGTATAAGACTTCGTAATGTCCAACGATTCGCCGAGAAGAAGTTCCACTTTCTGGCCATCCCTATTGATCCCCTCAAGTGGAATCGCTGCACCAGACTCATCTTCTAACGTAAAGTCCGCAGCAGAAGCTTGTTCAACTCGGCTTAGATAGGCATCAATCTTCGTTAAGGTCTGCATTTCAGCAAAAGTAACTTCTACTCCAATTTCAGGCTGTTCAAGAAAAACGTCCTCTTCTCCTTGGACAATCCAAAATTCATTGGCTCCCGAATCAGGAAAACTGCGATCGTTCGGTGTATCCTTCATATCGCCTTTATGCACGATGAAATTCAGTCCATGCTCAATGTCGACGACGGGTACATCTACGTACGCTCCCCACGGACTCGTTTCATCAAATAAGACAGGTGCCCCCCAGTCTACGCTGAAATCGATTGCCGGATGATCTCCGTTCGCGTTCCAAAGATGCAGTCCCCACCCGTCATACTCTCCATCTAAACGCTTGTAATGAATACGCACATGATCCTCAGGAATTGGTTGTTCAACAGACGTTTCAGCATGCACGACAGCCTGTCCCTCCAGTGATATCGATGTCGCTGGTGAAACGGACGCGAGCATCACCACACTACTCATAATCGCCACAAGTTTCTTCCTCCTCATATGTACCACTCTCCTTCTTTTATTTCCTTTTTCATGAATAGAGAAACCTTGTGCAAACGCTTCCACAATATCCAACTACAACTTTAGCATAAAAGTGTGGAAATTATGCGTTTAATTTTCTGATTTTTCAATAATTGGTATATTGAACTAATTCCAATAGACTAAAAAAAACTTCCTGCATTTCGCAAGAAGTTTTCAAGAGTTCACTTATAGAAAGCTTTCCATCTCGTTTTGTACTTTTTCTTGTACTTCACGTCGTCTTCTTTCTCAATCAAATCTAAAGCAAGTTCCTTGATTTGCTCATCATCTGTGCGGTCGTACAGTGTACGTAAGCTGTCTATGATATCATAACGAATCAAGGTTGAGTGCTTCTCTTCCGAAGCTTCGATAAACCGGGTTTTCAAATAGCGAATGACCATGTCTTTCTGCTCTGGACCACCTAAGGCAATCCTCCAGATAGATTGTAGACTGTGTCTTGCCGTCACGAATTTCTTATCCTTCGTGACTTCCCACACTTTCGGAAAGTCATGCAGCATCCGTTTGTCAGGATCACTTTGAGACAATCGACATAACAACTGGGCCGCTCTCGACCGATCATGATTGTCCCCTTCTGATAAGTCATGAACGAGCTGATCCCAAACGTCATAGGCCCAATCCACTTCCCCATCAGTTATCTCTAACAATTTCATAAAAGCACCGTATTGAATATTTCTGTCTGGATCACTTAGATTTTCAAAGGAAGTATGAACCGCTTGTTCCATTAAAAAGCCCCCTCCTTATTGATGCGTGATTTGAATAAGGTTGCCGCACGTATCATCGAATACAGCTAACGTGACGCCGCCCATTTCCGCAGGCTTCATCGTGAACTGCACCCCTTTTTCAGTTAATCGTTCGTATTCTTCATAGACGTTCTCGACTCCGAACATCGTGGCAGGGATGCCTTCAGAAAAAATCTTCTGTTGAAATTCTTTAGAGGCAGGGTGATCGTTCGGCTCTAAAAGCAGTTCCGTACCTCCTTCTTCCTCCGGCGAAGCGACTGTAATCCACCTGTGATGGCCGAGCGGGACATCCTGCTTCTTTACAAAGCCTAATGTTTCGGAATAAAAATTAAGCGCATGATCCTGATCTTCCACAAAAATACTGGTCACAATGATTTTCATACGAGTGGACCTCCTTGCTTGATGTGCTACTCCCTCCACCTAGCCATAATGTCCTCAAGGGGTGTAGGATTAAAGACGAGCTTCCTGTACTTCCCCTCCTTTTCAGACACGACCAGCTCTGCGGCTTCAAGGAGAGCGAGGTGTTTCGAAATGGCCTGTCTGGAAATGGTCAGATTATGCTTGCTTGTCAGCCTCACCGTCAATTCATACAGTGTTATTTCTTTGCGTTCGAACAGCTCATCCAACATGATTCTTCGATTCGGATCCGCAAGGGCTTTGAATACATCCTGATTTTCGTTTTTCATACTCTCATCATATGCAACCATATAGTTGCGTGTCAAGTGGACTTCGCTTTCTAGTTTGATCGAATGATAGCGCATTTATAAAAAAGCACACAAAAAAAACGACACCTCAGTGCCGTTTTCTTGTGTATAGTGGAGCATAGCGGGCTCGAACCGCTGACCTCTACACTGCCAGTGTAGCGCTCTCCCAGCTGAGCTAATGCCCCGTATTTTGTTATTGTCATTACAGTGTCTATGACCATATTTAAAAGCGGTTGACCACTTCACAATAAATTATCACACAACTAAGTGTAATGTAGTCACCCATTTAAGTCAATAAACAATCTGGAAAATATACACTTAGTGAAACGCTCTTTATGAGCACTATAGTCTATTTCAAACTCACCTTTCTTTAAATCATGGGTTTAATCACCTCTCATTAAGTATCTATATTTATCAAGCTCAAATTGTGGGTTACTAGTGTAATGCAAATTCTCTTTTGTTATTTCTTGCAAGGGTTGGTTCTCCCAGTATTTACACTGAACCAAATACTTCCCCTTAAATACAGGTGATGGTGGCGTTGCTATAATGTCAACTCCACCATCACCTGACTTATCAGTTAATTCAGCCTCAACCCCCATCTCTCCTAATAAAACCTCTATGAGTTCCTCAAACATTTATCCATCCATCGTTACCCTCCTATAAAAATGCCACGTATATAAATCAATAAAATTGAGTTTTCATTCAACTAACTTACAGAATGATTGTCAGCTTCCAAATTGTTGAGTTTGTTTTTAAAACCTTCATAATTATTCTCTAAATCTTGAGGAAAGACTCCAATATACTCAAATTCAGAAAGGCTATGGAAAAATTTGTTCTTCCTGCTTGTTTTATGATGATAATCTCTAAGAACTTGAGAATTTCTTATATCTTGTAAAGGTTTATACATCCCAAATAACTCGATTAACAAACTCTTATCAGAATGCTCAAATATACCCTCGACATAGAAGTCTGGAATATAATTCTCATCATCTTTTGTATTCTCGAATTTATACTGCTGATTATTTCGACCTATAATATTAATATCTAAATTCAGTGTTTGCTTAGCAAAAGAATAAAAGTCCGCTTCCAGTTGAGAATCAAGTTTAAATCCATCAAATGAAATAATTTGCTTAAAATCTTTAGGGGTTAAATTCCAGTCAGGAAATAGCTCATTAAGCCACTCATAAAAAACTACAGTATTATAATGATAAGAGACTGCTGTAATTAATTGATACTGTCCTAACTCTGAAAGGACTGTGGGGTTGAAAATACTTCTCAGGTCTTTTTTGAAACTTCTTTTTTTAAGAATCCCCTGCTCGAACAAGGAATCCACAAACTTTCTCAACTCATAATTAGCATTGTCTTTAATATTCATATATTTTTTTGGTTTTTGCTTGAAATCAGAATAAGATTTTGTAAGACCATATTTTTCCGAAATATACCAGATTAAAATATCAGTAAAATTATATATTTCTGTTAGTCTTGAGGATTGTTCATTGATTAAATCAGATAAATATTGGTAATCAACTGTTAAGGTGTGTAAACTTTCTTCTTGAACCAATGTTCTATTTAGTTTATTTTTCAAGATATCTTCAATTGTAAAGTTGTACTTACTTACAAGCCAATCTAAAGCATCATACACTTTACCTTTGTTATCAAAGTAATTTGACTCTTTGTGTGTTAGTTCCCATGGCTGGATTTGAAGTTCTGGAAAAGCCATATTTAATATTTCTATGACCTTGTAATACCTCCCTTCTTTATTTTTACTGGGGACTCTAATTTCTAGAAGTTCTTGTTGACTCAAGCATAGTAATTCACTACGCGTACTATATTTTAGTTTTTTAGTTATAGCATATCTCCATATTTTTTTAAAATTCTCCTCTGTGCACAATTTAAGTGGTAGTCTACCTAAATTTTTGCCATTTGGTGTAGTAAATAAGTACTCATACCACTGAATAATGTCAATAGAGTCTACTCCACCTAAACCTAATATTATTCCGAACCTCTCTTTGTAGGTTCTTGTCTGTTCTTTGATTGACATGCAACTTCTGCAAGTCCGAATTGATTTACCTAATTTAAAGAATTCGTTTGTTGTGGGCAATGTATTTTGACATACAACACATTTTGCTTCTATAGCTCTTTCTTTTTTTAGAGGTTCACAATCATGCTCTTTACCCAATCTCAAGATTTGTTGTTCATTTAAATTTGGATATAAACCTAACATCTCATCCATTGTATGCTCAGGATAATCAAGTATAAACTTTTGTTCCAATTCATAAGTCAGTAGGTGAGTAGACTTCCTTACACTTACCTCTAACTCATTAGCTTTTAAAAAGATGCTATTCTTAGTTCTATTAGGAAGCAGTTGCAATAATTCATTTATGGTTTTCTTATTGTCAGACTCTAGAATAATTGTTAGCTCTTCAGTACTCCAATTCCTAGGACTACTTAGTCCTAGCCTCTGTGCTTTTGAGACGATAGTACCCTTTTTCATATGAGGGAACTTACTTAATACCCCCTTAATTCCATTCTTAATGTATAAGAAACTAAATTCTTCTTCTTGTTCAGTTGTCCAAGACAATTGTTTTTTCAATTGCAACTTATTTGCTCTTGATTTAATTGCTAGCTCACTTCGTTTTGGAAGCTTTTGCTTTAAATCTGACATTGAACTATAAGGATACTCACTTATAAGAATGTCGTCCTCTTTTTTAGACCACGCTTTAAAAGTTAAACTATTACTATGTGCTTTTGAAATTATCTGCTGTTTAGTGAACTTATTTTCGAATGCATTTTCAATTTCCTCAATGCTCATACCACAATCAATGAAATGAACTAATTTTTCAAAATCCTCTTCACTCCAAATTTTCGTCTTTGTTAACCCCATTCTATTTGCTTTTAATATCACTGAATTCCTGGTCCTTCCAAGGGTCTTAGCTAGAATATCTATATCAACAGTAAGGTAATTTACTCTTAGATAGTCCTCTTCAAAAACCACCCATCTATCCCCACCCATATATATCCTCCCATTATAATTATTTATATTAATTATATAATACTTTCATCTTTTAATAAAGAAAATAATCCATAAGTTAAAATATTAAAAATAACTTCCAAACCGTGAGGGGGTTTGGGGGTGGTGCGGTAGGTTCGTGAACTGCGTAGTGAAACGTAGCAGTTTGCGAAGTTGGTCCAGCACCCCCAAGTATTTTGCATTCTAAGTGGTAACTAATTATTAAAAAGACATTAAACTTCAGCCCTGCCTCGCAGCCTGCGATGCAGGCTACTCGTCTAAAATTGAAAGCAGGCTTTCAATTTTCTGAATCACGTTATATTTTAATACTTTTATCCTTAAGAGATGCCATTCAAATCCCCTAATAACACAGACAATCAATACAATGTTTAGGCAGAATCTTCGCCTAAATACTCTAGATGCCAATCTGTCGGGTAATTATCCACTTCCGCTTCAACAGGCGCATCTTCATATGAGTCACTAGTTAGATAATCTTCAAGCAACTGTCTCATTCTCTTACTTGGTATATACAATTCTATACGCTTTCTGTCTCTGATTTGACTTCTCCAGACCCATTGGATAAGTTCTGATAATGCCCAAGTCTTCTCGTCAATACTCACTCCATACTGTTCAAAGAACTTTTTATGGATAGGGTTCATATATCTATTTACTAGATAAGCAAGGTGTTTTTTTTCTCTATATTGGTTAGTAGCTCGTTCCGTCATTGATACAAACGCCTTCTTGTAACTCTTTGGAGAGACCTTCTTTTTAATGGTCTCCCTCTCTCCACCTATTACAGTAGTCCACATTGTGGTACTTAAATTGGCTTTACATTGATTCATTAAATAATTGTACACATTTCTTCTTAGTGTGGAGATTTTATCTTTGTTGTTTTGCTTTTCAAGCCAACTCTTCGACAAGGAGAAAGGTTTATCACCAACTTTGTTCAATGGTCCTTGATAAATATTTACCAAGCTGCTCAAGTGCTCCTTATCTTGCCTTTCTCTCCTCACGTAAGGAACCAGCTTGTATCCATCTTGTGTCAGCCTCACCGAAAAATAATTGTATTTAACATCATATAAATCATAATAAGCTTTCTGTAATTGCCCCTTAAAGAAATAGGTCATGATAAAAACATCGTGAAAGGATTTAAATACCTCAATAGGGAAGCGCCACATCAACGCAGATCTGTTCACATATAGTAAGTTTCCTGTCAAAGCTAACTTTTTTATTTTGTTGTACTCTGTATCATAATGCTTCTTTTCGTTGTTCCACTCTACGAATTCTATACCGTTGTCATTTTGTTTAATATCAATCACGCTAGCATTCATTAATAAGTCAATGTCGTCCTTCTTTAATGGTACTTGGTCAATGACGTTCATTACTTCATCTAACAATAGAGTATAGTTATTTATTCTTAACAGTTCTTTCGTTTCTGCATTCGCCATTTGAAAGAGAGAGTGGGTTGCACAAATGTCCTTACCTTCGCCAAGCAATTTGTGTAGGTCATCCATTTTTGTTTCTCCTTTCTTGTTGGCTGGCGAATAAAACTCCCTGTTCCTCACAGCACCTTTTACTCTATCAATTTCAGATAAAAATGGAGTGATGTAAATAAAAGAGTGTGACTCTATACTCATTTCACTCATATACTCAATTGCCCAAGATGTTTTTCCATAACCACACGGTGCATCTACTACATTAATTCTCATTCAGTCTCATCCTTCCTAATTTCAAGCATAAAAATAGCCCCCATTTTTGGGCGCCTCATTTTCTGTAGTGTTTTCCTACAGATCTGTTATACACTTTTGACAATAGGAATAATAATTTCCACGTTATTTGAACAGCAATCTCATAATAAAGTGCCTCTATTCTTAATGTCGTATCGGGCATTTGTAATATTGGGTTTCTTGCTACAAGTATTCAATCGAAACAATTCTCTCTTGAGTGTATTGAAACTGTAAAGGACCCCCCTTCACCAACAAATAGACTACTTCACATTCTGTACTGTAGTCAAAAACCAATTGAGGACAATAATACCAGTAAATGTTATAATTTGTGGAAAAGGGGGATTTTTTGTGGATGATAAAGAAGAGCTTTTTGAAGAAGAAGATGGTCAATTGGCACATGAATCAGAGGAAAATGACGAAACCGAAGAAATCAGCCAAGATGCCTCTTATCTATTAGTTCAAAAAAGAGTTAAGATGCTAATGAAAGAAATTGCTGAGCTAGAAGGCATTAATATTAGCTTCTCAAAAAAAGGTTTAGAGACTATACAAGAATATTTTAAGCTTATCACATCGGTATTTTCATATGAGGTTATAGATGCTCTAGAACGCCAAGGTAGAAAAAGGGTAAATAGAGACATTGTAATAACAAGTGTCAATAAACTATTAAGTAATTCTGATTCAGTAAATACCTCAATAGAAGAGCTTCAGAAAACTATTGATGAATTAACAAAAAGCGCAAGTAGTTCCAACTTAAAAAGAGCTACTGATTTTGTAAACGGAATGACAAATACAGTTACAAGGGAAGATGTTACTGATGAGTAGAGAACAGAAGCTATTTTTCACTAGGCATAGTAACTATACCTTATGGGAAAAGCTAAGTATTTTACCTAACCCAATGTTATATCGTCTTTTCTTGTTCTCAATGGATAAGAGATGGGTAAGTGAAGCCCCCGCAAATGTAGATGCATATGGTTACTATTTGTTCAAGATATCCAGTGAACTTAATGATAATGATTTTGAAGAGTTCCTCGAAAAGGTAGACGAATTCTTTTTTATGATTACTCCACCTAATAAGGACTTTAACGGTCTCCTATATCAATTCACAGGACATTATTATAGTAACGATGAGTTAATTGACAAGCTAGAGCACCTGAAAGAAAATCACCTTGATTTTGATATTGATAATTTATCAATTGAATATTTCTTCCACTCAACCCGTGAGAAGAAAACTGTAGTTGACGTAAGGTTCACTAGTCCTCACAATAATTTTTATAAAGATAATACTAATGATAGTTTATTACATACTGAGGTTAGAGTTTACCCAGAATGTTATATTGCTTTAGTGACAAATTATTCAGATTACACACACACTGCCAAGCAAAAAAGTCAGTTCATTAATTCGGTTTTAAAGTGTACGTTAAGGAACTCGGGCAATTACGAACCAACACCTCTACAGGACCATTCTCTAAGAAGTATTTTGTTAGTTGATAAATCTATCCCTTCGCGATTAACCTTTCAAATCGAAGGACGCCTAACTGTTGGAGTAGATATAATGAACCCTACAGATTTTCGAGAAACCATGGAACAAGACGAAGTACGAGAACTTTATCAAAAATATGACATCTCTCACATAAAGGTAATCTTATCAAAACATTCTAATAAGTCACTAATGATTGATGGTCAAGAAGGTAAAATTGTATCTAGAGTAAAGACACTTGAACCTCATGATATTGACGATTTCATCTATGAATTAACCAAACTTTTACAATTTGATTATTTAACATTAAATTATGAAAAACAAATCCTTGCAAACGCAAGAGATAGATACACTTCAACAGAGGCATTAACAAAACTAACTCTTAAAAAAAGCTATTCCGATGTCAAAGACACTTTAGAGTCAATAGTTCCAGATGACAAGATTATTTTTCTAACACTTATTGAAAATACTTTCTATTATTGTTTAATCAATAATATCAATTTTGAGGGTACTTCAGAATATAGTGGTGAACTTGCATTTAACACATATACAGAGCAATTCTTTGAGAAGATTTTCAATCTCTCTATTACTGAAATTTATACTATCTTAAAAAACATCATTGGTGAGTGTGAGGTTTATTTCGAGAATAGTGTTAGAGATTGTCTTGCAAGTTTGGATACAAAAATAAAAAGTGCAGGAATGATTAAAAGTGATATTGGGGCGTAAATATGAACTATTTACGGAAATTCTCACCACATATAAGGTGCATGCTAGTAAAAAAGTATTTTTTGGCATTGAAAATTTTCTGAAGAACTTCCCAGAACAGGATATGACTTACCTAAATGAGCTAGTGAATGACGGAATATGCTTGAAAAGAACAAACACTATTGAAGTATATCCATATAAGATGATTGAGGTATTCTTAGAGGAGTTAAACTTGCAATTTCATACAAAAGAAATTGGTTATACTGCTCGACTTCAAAACGAATACATTGTATTTGCAAAAGACGATGATGATTCTGAAATTCATTTTTTGATAAATTTCAACCCTCTTAAACCTAATACAGCAGAAAAAACAATTAACTTTTGTAATAGGTTTAATGTGAACTTTTATTTATATTGGTTAGACATAGTTAATGATGCAAACATACTAAGAATGCTTTCTAGTTATCTGAGTAATGAGTTTGAGTCTTTAGCTTATAATCACCTCTATTCTTTCAAATTCTTAGAAAGTCTCCCAGTAGACGTAATTATTGAAATATATAACACAAGCATTAAAGGCTACTTCAGAGATAAAGAACACGTTCAACTGCAAGAACCAGATTTTGAAGATTATCAGCTAGTAAAAAAATTTCTAAGAGTAGATAATTTCGAAGCTTTTAAAGTATTTATTCATAGTAAAGCGCTTCTCATAGTTAGAAGTAACGCTAGTATCTCTTGTTTATCCGTTACAATGAATAAGATTAATTATCCTAAAGACATCATTATTGTCTTAAACACATTGCATGACAAACTTTATCAGAAAGTAAGTGAGTATAGAAAGATAAAAATGATAAGTGAAACTAATGCTCTCAGAGATACTAACAATAGCTTTAAATTAGGTCTAAATATTTTCACACTGCTTCTAACCCCAGCAAATTTAATCATATTCACTATAGATGTAAGTGAATGGTTAAAGATTACCTCTATTGTTCTAACGACAATACTGGTTATATTTATTGTTTATCTAATAATCATCCCCTCTATTAGACCAATTAGATTCAGTTGGAAACTGGATAGATAAAATCACCCCTCTTAAGGGTGATTTTATCCTAAAGCAGTCCTTTTAATGGGTCATGTTCATCTAGCACCTCTTTTAACTCATGCTGAAAGTAGCCGATATACTGCCTTGTAACTTCAATCTTAGAATGTCTTGCTAATAACTGTATCTCTCTCAAATTCGCCTTGTTCAATAATAATCTCTTAATAAAGACATTTCTCATAGCATGTGGTGAAAATGTCCCCTTTATGCCTAATTCTTTCTTCAGGCGTTTAATAAATAGCTGAACACCATTCTTTGTTAGCCGCTCTCCTTCGTTGTTGACAAATACCGCTTCTGGCATATCTTTAAAGCGATTGTCTACATAACTCTTATATACTTTTAATTCTTTCGCAAGAGCCTCTGAAAGGGGGACAGAACCGCTTCTCCTACTCTTACTTTTTTGTATGGTGATTAACCAGTCATTGAAGTCGATGTCATTCCAATCTAGGCTGACTAACTCAGTTACTCTAAGCCCCGTTCCAATAAGCGTAATCATGATAGCATGGTTGCGGATTGAGTAGAGACTGTCCTCTCGCCTCTTCATTCTTCTCAGATGTCTAAGAGCTAATTGTATGTCTTCTTCACGTACAATCTTAGGTGAGTCATCTTCTCTAACTAGCTTGATGTTCTTGCAGATATCCTTTTCTATAATCTCTTCATCTAACATCCAACGCACCCACGCTCTAATAAGCTTAAGCTTACTGTTAAAGGTTTTGGGCTTGTTTCCGTTCTCCTTACAATGAAGCAGATAAGCTTTGATGGTCTGTGATGTTAGGTCTTGTGTATGTTCGATATCATTCTCTTGAAGCCATCTCCCAAAGTGTCTGAACAAGTTCTCATATGACCTGACACTGTTCTCGGTTAACCCTTGAAACCTTTTCTCTGCAATAAGCTCTTTGAAACTCATTTCAATTAACATAAAAAATCCTCCTTACGTATTTGTGTAAGAAGGTCAACTATCTCGATATATGGTCTTGAAATGACTATTGTACAATAAAAGGGCTAAATGCTTACGCAGCAGCATTAGGAGGTCGACCGTGCAGCTCGCTCACTGCCAGTGTAGCGCTCTCCCAGCTGAGCTAATGCCCCGTATTTTGTTATTTCCGACAAAATCTATTATATACGAATCTCCTCTTCCATTTCAAGCCCTTCTTTCTCTATTTTCAAAAAATAATAATCCCCCTCTACTACCGAGGGGGATGACAATCATCAAGCCTTCTATGCCACTTCACGTTTTTGTTGGTTTGAATTCGTTGTCAGCAGCGTTCCGACAATCAATACGATGACAGCAACCGGTACGGCTACGACAACACTATTGACTTCAAACGGTTTTTGTAACAACACTTCCCACGTCAATGTCGCAACGACACCAGCAATCATGGAAGATACTCCTCCGATTGCATTCACGCGTTTCCAGAAGAATACAGCGAGAACAGCTGGTGTCAATCCTGCTCCGTAAACGGTGTAGGCATACATTTGTACACTTAACACAGTTGGGAAGTAGCTGATGATGACAAATGCAAATAATCCTAATCCAACGATGAAGATTCGAGTCATCGTCAGGAGTTTTTTATCTGAAGCTTCCTGGTTCACATATTTACCATACAAGTCGTAGGTCAGGTTCGTAGCTGCTGACAGCAGGTACGAGTTCCCTGTTGTAATGATAAAGGATGCGGCAGCTGCCAGAAGAATACCTCCGACTGCGACAGGCATCGCAACCGTTGTCGCCATCAATGCCATTCCTGGATCGATATCCGGGAATAGTGAACGGGATGCAAAGGCAATGACTGAAATCGATGGTGAGATGAACAGCATCGCGATCAACCATCCCATTTGGGCACGCTTGGCTGATTTGTTCCCTTTAGAGGACGCCAGACGCTGGTACATGTTCTGGTCACCGAGCAGTAAGAACAGAGACGGAAGTAAATAACCAATCATTTGGATGGTTGTCAGACCGCCTGTTGCGCTCATGTGTGATTCTGGTACGTTCGCAACGATCTCACCCCAGCCACCTGCTACGGCAATAATCGTAGGTACTGTAATAATGAGTCCACCGACCATCAAAAAGCCACTGATTGCATCGGTTTGGGATACAGAGCGCAGTCCGCCGATCATCGCAAGGAAAATGATCGGCGGACTGCACGCTCATTCCCGTCGTAAGATTTAATATGAATCCGAAGCCTTTCATCTGATAAGATACAATGCCGACGTAGGCAAGGATGATAATAACACTCGCAATGTTCCGGGATGCTCGTCCGTATTTCGCTTCTAAGATCCCTGATACAGTGAACTTGCCATACTCACGGATTTTAGGAGCTACTACATATAATATAAGTATTCCGACTAACGTTGGGAGCATCATCATCAAGGATGGAAGAATTCCATAGCTGAACGCCATTGACGTTTCCCCACCAGATATACTTCCACTACCTGTCCATGTTGCTAACAATGTACCCATAAGTACGAAGGGGCCCAGACTTTTTCCAGCGAGTACGAAGTCTTCACTACCCGCTACTTTCTTCGACATAAATATTCCGATACCAACCATTATGACTCCATAAATAGCTATGAACCATAACAGCGTTGGATCCTGTGTCAATTCCATGACTTATCCATCATCTCCTAGATTGTTGTAATAGTGATCTTGATGAGTATTCTTATCAACCGGCCGATGTGATAAATCGCTCTCATTTGCGACGCTACCTACCGTAACACAAATTCAAATCTTGTAAAAACCGCATCAAAGCAGGTTTTTCGAAGGAAATGGAATGCCATTTCTCTATAAGTATATTTTTTCCACGACCGCTCATCCCTATCGCTTCACTCGATTCAGAAATTGCGTTTATTTTTAGAACTTTCCGTGAAAAAAAGCGTTCGCAGGGTAAGAATAGTCTGCAAAAATACATCTAAAGTCCTACAAATAAAAAGGGTGGATGCTCCTTATGAAGCATCCACCCTTTCCTTTAAATCATCGTTTTCATACGATTATGAATGATATTGCGTACAAGTTGCTTTCCATCATTTGTTCCGATCGATTCAGGGTGGAACTGAACGCCTTCAATCGGCAGGTCCAGGTGCCGGATTGCCATCACTTCCCCATCGACGGTTGCCGCTGACACTTCAAAGCACTCAGGTAGTCCCTCCAAATCAACAATGAGTGAATGATAGCGCATCGCTTCCATCGGATTGGACACCCCTTCGAAAATGCCTCTTGAATCGTGGAAGACGTTCGACGTTTTGCCGTGCATCAGCTTTTCTGCACGGACTACCTTGCCACCGAACACTTGAGCAATTGCCTGGTGCCCAAGGCAGACTCCGAAGATCGGCTTCCGCTCCTTGAATTGTTCAATGACGCGCAGCGTATCTCCTGTCTCATCCGGGGAACATGGTCCTGGTGAAAGGAAGATCAAATCAGGATCCAACTCCTCAAGCTCCTCAAAATCGATCCCATCATTTCTTCTGACAATCACTTCTTCTCCCAACTCGCCAAGGTATTGAACAAGATTGTACGTGAAACTATCGTAATGATCGATCATATAAATCAACTCGGCTCAGCTCCTCTCTTCTCCTTACCCCTTGATCAGTTTTTCAATTTCCTGTGAAAAGTCCTGAAGGGCCTCTTCTCTTCTCCCTTGCTCTACTTTCTCTATTCCTGCTTCAATGACACGAATGATTTTACTCCCGATGATTACGCCGTCTGCGTACTCATTCACAAGCTTCACGTGTTCATAGTTCGAAATTCCGAATCCAACGGCGACCGGCACCGAACTGTGCTCTCTCACCCGCTCGATAAAGTCAAACGCCTCTTTGCTCATCTCGTTCCGTTCTCCCGTAACACCGAGAGTAGAGACACAATAGAGAAAGCCTTTAGCATTCTCCGCAATCTGTTTGATTCGCTGATCCGAGTTCGGAGCGACTAATGAAATGAACTCGATCGACTTCTCTTCAGCGAGCGTACGAACCTCTTCGCTTTCCTCAAACGGCAAGTCTGGGATTAGTACACCTTCCACGCCATTCTCCTCCAACAGCTCAAAGAAATCTTCATGTCCAACTTGTAACACGGGATTGTAATAGGTGAAAATAACAACCGGAATCTCCAGACCGTGCTTGCGCAGTTCCGGGACAAGACGGATGGCTTTTCTCAAGCTCATGCCCGCATTCAGAGCTCGCTTGGCAGCCCGTTGAATCGTAGGACCGTCTGCAAGTGGATCCGAATACGGCACGCCGAGCTCCAAGATATCGGCCCCCTGTTCCTGTAGTCTTAACGCGTATTCAATCGTCAGTTCAGGGCTCGGATCTCCTGCTACGACGAATGGAATGAACAAATTTTCCGTTTTTGTTAATTTTCCTTGAAATGCGGTCTTAGTGAGCATGGTCGACCTCCTCTTTGAAGTGATCCATCAGAGTCGCCATATCTTTGTCCCCTCGACCCGATACGTTTATCAAAATCGTTTGAGCCTCTGACATGCTTCCGGCTTCTTTAAAGGCCTGCGCTAAAGCATGGGCCGTTTCGATCGCAGGGATGATGCCCTCTGTTTCCGTTAACAGCTTCAGGGCGTCCAGTGCTTCCTGATCGGTAATCGCTTCATAGCGGACGCGCTTGGACTTGAAAAGGTGCGCGTGTTCCGGTCCGATACCGGGATAGTCTAGACCCGCAGAGATGGAATAAGGTTCTGTAATCTGCCCGTTCTCATCCTGCATCAAATACGTCAGGGATCCATGAATGACGCCTGGTGTCCCTTTCGTCAGTGTAGCCGCGTGCTCAGGTGTATCGGTACCTTTTCCTGCCGCTTCTACTCCGACGAGCTCCACGTCATCCTCAAGAAATGGGTAGAACATTCCCATCGCGTTACTTCCACCACCGACGCACGCATAGATCCGGTCAGGTAAGACGGGTTCGACCGCTTGGAACTGTTCGCGGGATTCATCTCCGATCACACGCTGGAAGTTACGGACCATACGTGGATAGGGATGAGGGCCGACAACGGACCCGATCAAATAGAAGTGATCTTCACAGTTGGCCACCCAATAGCGAATCGCTTCGTTCGTTGCATCCTTAAGCGTCCCGTTCCCGCTCGATACGGAGATGACCTCTGCTCCGAGAAGCTTCATACGGAAGACGTTCAATTCCTGGCGGCGTATGTCCTCCTCGCCCATAAACACTTTACATTCGAGGCCGAATTTAGCCGCAACGGTCGCCGAAGCTACACCGTGCTGTCCAGCACCTGTTTCAGCAATGATCTTCTTTTTCCCCATACGCTTCGCCAACAGCGCTTGACCGATGGCATTGTTCAGTTTGTGGGCTCCGGTATGGTTCAAGTCTTCCCGCTTCAAATAAATCTTCGCTCCACCAAGTTCCTTCGTGATCTTATCACCGTACGTAAGCGCCGTTGGGCGTCCTGCGTATTCCTGAAGGACGTGATGATATTCATCTAAGAACGCTTCATCGTTCATGGCTTCATCTAAGGCATCCTCGAGCTCTTGAAGTGGTCCCATCAGCGTTTCTGGGACATACTTTCCACCAAAATCTCCGAACCTTCCTCTTACATCAGGAAATACTTGTAACATTGCGTTCGACCTCCTTCATGATTCTTTGAATCTTACCAATATCCTTTTGTTCATTCGTTTCACTGCCGCTTGATAAATCAATGCCGTCTGGTTCGAATTCGAGCAACTCCCCGACGTTATCCGGGTTCACGCCTCCTGCAATGAGGAAAGGAACGCCTTGATCAGCCGCCATCGTCTTGTACCCGGGAATCGCCTCCCAGTCAAACCGGACTCCTGTTCCACCGTGGGCACCTTTCACTCTTGAGTCGATGACATAGCCATCGGCGACGCCCTGGAAGATCTCCATCTGCTTCTCCCCGTCCTGTTGATGATGGATGACTTTCCATACCGGCAGCCCTGTCGCTTCTTTTACACTCAGCAGCGTGCCGACCGTTTCACTCCCATGAAGCTGAATGACATCCAGCGGTACGAAGCGGAGTACTTCATCAATCTCTGAAATGGTCGGATCAACGAACACACCAACCAATTTCTGTCCCGGTCTCACTTCTTTCAACCAACGACCGACTTGTTCGGGTCTGACATATCTCTTCGTTCGCTTCACAAAAATGAAACCGAGATGGGTTGCTTTCGAGGACGATGTTTTGGAAAGGTCTGATAGAGATCGATTTCCGCATAATTTCACGATCGGTTCCTTCATTTGACGTTCACTCCCCTCATCAATTGCTGAACAGCTTGTTCGACGTTCTGCTGACGCATCAGCGATTCTCCGACTAGTACACCTTTAGCACCATACCCCGCTACCTTCTCCACGTCTTCATTCGTAAAAATGCCGCTTTCCGATACGAGCAGGGACTCCTTCGGCGCAAGCGAAGCCATACGCTCTGTTTGAGAGAGCTTCGTTTCGAATGTATGCAGGTTTCGGTTGTTGATCCCGAGGATTTTAGGTGTGAACTGAGCGAGCACCTTTTCCAATGTTTCTTCGCCGTGCACTTCGACAAGTACTTCCAGCCCCAGTTCATAAGCTTTTTCGTACAAGTCATGCAGCTTCTCTGGTTCAAGGGCTTCGCCAATCAGCAAGATGGCGTCCGCTCCGATCAAAGCACTCTCGACCACCTGTGCCTCATCAATAATGAAGTCTTTACGCAATACAGGCACATTCACTACCTTTTTGATATCTGTCAGGAAATCACGATGCCCCTGGAAAAACTGATGGTCCGTGAGTACAGAAATCGCCTGTGTGCCTCCTTTCTCATAATCGCGCGCAATCTTGACCGGGTTGAAATCTTCCCGGATGATCCCTTTCGATGGAGAAGCTTTCTTCACTTCTGCAATCAATCCCGCCGAAAAAGGGGATTCATCGAGCGCTTTGTATAAAGAAACCCTCGGAACATCCTGTTCTTCCGGAAGGTAAAGTTTTTTCAGTTCTTCTTCTTTCACAGCTAAAATCGTATCAAGCATACTGACGTCTCTCCTTTTCAACTACAATCGAATCTAAATAGCGTTTCACTGTGCCGTCCATAATCTTCTGCTGCACGGAGTTTACGCCTTCCTGTAAATCCTGTACCTTTCCGGCTACATAAAGACCTGCAGCAGCGTTCAGGGTTACAATCGTCATCGCACTTTCATTCGCGGTACCGTTCATGACCTGCGAAATGATGCTTGCACTCTCTTCTTTCGTTTCGATTTGAATGTCTTCAAGTTTCCCACGCTTCAAGCCGAACTGTTCCGGTGAAATGGTGAACCTGGAGATCGTTCCGTCTTTCAACTCGACAATGTCTGTTTCGCCTGTAATCGTAATCTCATCCATTCCGTCGCTTCCTGTTGCGAGCAGGACGTGCTTGGACCCTAACTGATCCAACGCTTCTGCCATCTTCTCACCGTGAGCCGTATCGTAAATGCCGATCAGCTGACGCTTCGCATTGGCTGGGTTGGACATAGGTCCGAGCAGGTTGAACACGGTACGAAAACCGAGCTCCTGCCGAGCTGGACCTGCGTGCTTCATCGCCTGATGGTACAGAGGAGCGAACATGAAGGTCATCCCCTTTTCATTTAACGCTCTCGCTCCTTCTTCTGGTGTCGTGTCGATCGGGATTCCGAGCGCTTCCAGTACGTCGGCACTTCCGCTCGTGGACGAAACTTTCCGGTTGCCATGCTTAGCTACCTTCACGCCCATGGCAGCAAGTACGATGGAAACCGCAGTCGAGACGTTGAACGTCGAAACGCCATCTCCGCCTGTTCCACATGTATCTACGACGCCGTCATCTTCAATAGGAAGCTTTGTCATATTCTCACGCATGGCACGCACAAACCCGGCCATCTCGTCTACGGTTTCCCCGCGGTGTCTCAGGACGCTCAAGAAGCTCATCAGCTGGCCTTGACTGACCTCGCCATTCATAATGGCATTCATCACTTGAAAAGCCTCTGCTTCGTTCAACGATTCTCCTGCTACCACTCGACTTAACACTTGTTTCATTTCGTCTCCACTCCTTCTCGTCTCGTCTCAAAAATCTGCTCAGCTAGTTCGATCGTCTGCTTTAAGGCACTCGCCTTATTCAATGTTTCCTCATACTCCGCTTCTGGGTCCGAGTCCGCCACGACGCCTGCTCCCGCTTGAATGTAGACATCCTCATCAAGCTTTGTCATCGTGCGGATCGTAATGCAGGAATCGATGTTTCCATCAAAACCTAAGTATAGTATCCCGCCTCCATATAGGTTCCGTGCCGTCGGTTCGAGTTCTCTCAAGATCTGCATCGCCCGTACTTTAGGTGCACCGGATAATGTACCTGCCGGGAAGGCGGAAATCATCGCGTCAATGGGTGAGATATTTTCACGAAGCCTGCCGGTCACCTTGCTGATGATGTGCATGACCTTCGAGAACCTTCCGATCGTCATATATTCAGGAACTGCTACACTCCCGAACTCACTGACTCGGCCGATATCATTCCGGGCTAAATCCACCAGCATACGGTGCTCCGCTTTTTCTTTTTCATCAGATAGAAGTTCCTCAGCGAGGGCATTGTCCTCCTCTTCAGTTACTCCACGTTTCCTTGTGCCGGCAATGGGGTGGATCTCCAGTCGGTTGTCCTGGACCTCCAACAGCCGCTCAGGAGAGCTACCGATGACTTCGAGTTGGCCGAACGTCAGATAGAACATGTACGGGGATGGATTCACATTCCGCAGAACCCGGTATAGTTCAAAGCCCGTTCGTTTCGTTTTCGTATGGAACCGTTGTGAGAGGACGGTTTGGAAGACATCTCCGGACCGGATATACTCCTTGATCCTCTCTACATCCTCCTTGAACTTCTCCCGCTCGTAATTGCTTGTGAATGTGACCGCCTGATCGACAGGTTGATCGTCTGTAAGCATGAGATCAGGAAGCGGCGAATGGGAACGAAAACGACTTTCCACATGCTTCACACGGTCCTTGGACTCACGGTAGGCCGATTCGGTATCTCCTTGAACTCTTGCATAATCGATAATCGTCGTCTCTTTCGTTTTGTGATGGAAAACAATCAGAGTCTGGCAAAACAGTAAATGATAGTTTGCGAGATCCATCGGGTCGCTTTCGGGTCTCGGAACGGGTTCGAAATCTGAAATGGCATCATAGCTGATATAGCCGACCCCGCCTCCTTTAAACGGTAAAGGAAGGTCGGGCTGTTTCACATTCAGCTGTTCCACAACCGATTCGAATGCCTGCCTGAAAGAAGGGGACGAACGGTCTGTCTCTTCCTGAAAGTCGTGGATGACAAAAGAAGATTCCGCTTCCTTGATCTCAAGCATCGGGTTCAATCCTATGAAGGAATAATTGGACCAAGGAGACTCAGGGTCCTGACTTTCAAGCATATAGACGGCTTCATCCTTTAAAGCATGAAACATATGAATCGGCGTCAATGTATCGGTATAAAAAGATTTGATAAAAGGGATGGTTTGATGCTCAAGGGCATCTTTCTTAAAGGTTTCAAATGTGGTCATGTGCTCACCTCTCCATTGTGTTATGGAGAATGAGGCGCCAGAGGGTATAAAAGGTGTGGATGATACGGTTAATACGGCCAGGCGATGAAGATACACGTATCCCCTCCCTGTGCTCACTCAGCTGAACTCATCCTCGTTACTACCTCAACTCTTCTCTGCTCATTCTCATCTCTACTCAACTAAAATACTTTCTAACAGTCTATAAAATTCAGACAATAATGTCAACAGCCATCCAAAATGTAGTAAATAGTTGTTTGTTGCCCCGCAAAACTATATTCTTTTGTTAAGTGATTCAAATTTCTTAACAAAGGAGATTCAAAACCATGAAACCGACTGCATTAATTACAGGAGCTTCAGGAGGAATCGGCTATGAACTGGCCCACCTTTTTGCCAAAGCAGGCTACAACTTAATTATCGTGGCAAGATCGGAACAAAAATTGATGGACCTTCAGGAAGAACTTAAGGGCCAAACGGTAACCGTCATCCCTCAAGACCTTTCTACGCCGGGGTCTGCTGAAGTCCTTTATCAAAAAGTGAAAGAATTGGATTTAACAGTCGAGGTACTCGTGAATAATGCCGGATTCGGACTGAACGGAAACTTCGGGGAGCTGCCGCTGCTCGACCAACAGAAAATGCTTCAAGTCAACGTCAATACCCTCACAGAGCTTACTCACTTATTCTTAGACGATATTCAAGCCGCTCCATTATATGATATTCCAAAAGGGGTATTGAATATCGCGAGCACGGCTGCTTTCCAGCCCGGTCCGAAGATGGCCGTCTATTACGCATCAAAAGCGTATGTCCTATCCTTTACGGAGGCCCTTGTCGAAGAATACAAAGGCACAGGTATAACATTCTCCACTCTATGTCCTGGCGCAACAGATACCAACTTCTTCAAAACAGCAAACGCTGAGCATACCAAACTTGTGAACACGACAATGGCTCCTGAAACAGTTGCCAAAGCAGGATTCCTTGGTTTCGTAAAAGGGAAGCGTGTCATCATCCCGGGGTCTGCGAATCAATCCATCGCCTATGCAGCCAAGTTCATGCCGCGCTCCGTGTCTGCTAAACTGGCTCACTACATCGACCAATAGGAAATGAACGAACTCAAACCCTCTATATGGAACATCTTACTTGAATCGGGAAATATAGAGCTTATAAGCTTCCTTAACGCCCTTTTTAAAATTTAGGCTTTCCCAAGTTCTGATAAGAAGGATTTTCTTTCTATTGAGAGAATATATAATATTACAGACGCTCATGGAATTATTTACCTTAAGAACTTTCAGAAAGAGGGAAGATAACTTGGACGCCTACGATGAGATTTTTTACGAACTGTTGTTGGAATTCGAGTACAAACTCCAAAGACCTTTAGAGGGACGAGAGAAAGAATTGCTAGAGTTTATGGCGCAATGCCACATTGACGACCAACAAGCCTCGGAAAGCCCATAAAAGAAACCCGAAGCTTATGTAAGCCTCGGGTTTCATTCTTATAATTCTTCTGCTGCTTTTCGGTACCCATAAAAAGCCCGGTAGCCATTATTTTCGTAATAGCCCTGGGATTCCTGTGTCGCCAGCATCTCCACTCGCGTACTTGGATAGCATTCGTGTGCTACATTGACCAGACGTTCCGCGATGCCGTTTTTACGGTATTCTTTTTTTACTAGAAGCTCGCATACATAGAGGGTTGTGGTACTGTCTGTAAGCCCTCGGAGATATCCAATGATTTCGTTACCATCCATGGCAATTAAAGCTGGCTCTGAGTTCAACCATGAACAGAGCGTTTCATCGTGTTTCTCGACTAAATTGGTCCATCCCTCTTCTTTGTTTAACTGCTGAACGGTTTGAAAATCATTTTCCTGAAATGAACGTACTTGAATGGCTTCCATGCTTGTACCTTCCTTCTTGTTGATTTTCCCTCAATCATTTCACCGGTCGTATTTTTCTCTCGTCTCTATAGATTAATACGATTGTAACAGATTTTCGTTTCACTTTTTATTAAATTCTCAAAAAATTTTTCACACCGATCAAAACTTTGCTAAACTATGGTGAGGATAGTAGCAAGGGGTGAAAAATAATGAAGAAAATGCTCGTATTTTTGGGTTTCCTGCTCCTGATCGGTTGTTCCTCACAGGACCTCGGAGTCAATGATCTAAAAGAATCGTATCCTGATTCATTCGCCACAGGCGTTGAATCACTCTCAGAAGAGCAGCAGTCAAAGCTCGGCCTTCCGAATGATGTACCTTTCACGGTTTCTAATGTTGCAGCTGAAACGGAAGGAAACGAAACCATGGTGGAATACCAATCTGACGGATCTGACCGTCTCGTTGTGACAACGATCTATGAGCCGGGGAATATTCTACAGGACTTAGAGAATCAGCTGAACTTGAATTCGGGTTCCGTCGCCGGAGCTGAGGATCGTGGGGACTCTTATTACATCGAATGGTACAACGGTGATGAAGACACCATCTACCAGGTTGAATACTTCAGTGATTCAGAAGAACGACCACAACAAACACTCAGCATCGCAAACTCCATCTAATACAAAGAAAAGACAGGCTGCCATCAGCCTGTCTTTTTTCATCTCGAAACTCATGAACCTTCATTTCGTCCATTGCTCTGTAACCGAAGCGTCTATGCTGCGGACATGCAGGTCACGTTGTGGAAACGGAATCTCGACATTATGCTTCCGAAAGATTTCATCAATCCTAAAATTCATCGCGCTTCGCAGTTTGATGACAAGTGTAGGGTCCGAAATCCAAACGAAAAGCTCAAAGTTCAGGGAGGAATCCCCAAACTCCTTGAAGTTCACAAACGGCTCCGGCAGCCCCCTTACTGATGGCGAGACCTCTGCCTCATCCTTCGCGACTTGAAGCAGTAACTCCCTCACCAGCTGAACGTCACTTCCGTAAGCCACGCCGACCGGAATGACGAGTCTCATGACTTTATCGCTGTAAGAACGGTTGATCACCTGCTCCTCGAGAAAATAGGAGTTCGGTACAATAATATGTTCATTATCCAATGTCTTGATAATCGTAGCCCTCATGTTGATTCTCTCGACATCGCCGATAATATCGTCGACGATGACACGGTCCCCTACTTTGATCGGTCTTTCAAAAAGCAGGATGATGCCGGAGATGAAATTGGAGGCGATATTCTGCATACCGAAACCGATTCCGACACCGACGACACCCGCAAAGACAGTGAGCGCACTCAGTTCAAAGCCGACTGTCGATAAGCTGACCACAATCGCCAGTACCATCACAACGTAATGAAAGGCTTTATCAAAGGTGAACTGTACTCCTCTGTCTAACTCGTACCTTTTGTAGATTCCCGGAAAGATATAGCGTCGTACAAGACTGGAAACACGACTCGTCAGTAGGATGATTAGAACAGCAATCAGAATCAGAAAGACTGAAACAGGTTCAGAGCCTACCGAGAAAAGGGACTGGAACATCCAATCCGACGTTCTGAAGTAAAACAACACATATACAAGCGTTCCGTAGATCATCAGCCAATTGGCGATGCTTTTCCCGATATGGTAAACCTTCATTCGATCAGGGTCCTTGTTCGACCATCTCTTCAAGGATGCCACAAGCATCCATCTTACAAAAATAATGCCAATCAAAACAATGCCGAACACAATCAGAGAATCCTCTGGAACGTACACATTCATCCCCCTCTAAGCGTCCTCAACTTTTTCCAGCTTTTTAAAATTCCGGCTGATCGGACGTGGTGCTTTCATCTTATCAAAGAATACCAGGTACGTATTCTTCTTCTCATCGATTTCCTCAATAGTCCCCGCTCCAAAGACCGGATGTGAAACCCTTGTTCCAACCTCAAACCCTGAAGCCGCCACTTCCTTCGTCTGGCGGTGTGAGGCACGAATGTATTCCTTCGCCTCCTCAATCAATGACTCATCCAGATCGCCGACACGCTCATATAGTCCATCTTCGACTTCAAAGATGAACCGCGACGGGTATTTGCGCTGGCCGCCATTTTGAAAGCCTTCCGACTCCGTCATGTACAACTCTTTCTCCGCTCGTGTCACAGCTACATACGTGAGCCTTCTCTCTTCTTCAAGGGCACGTTCCTTCCGCTCTCGAAGTGCACGGACATTCGGCAGGACACTTTCATTCATCCCGACAACAAAAACATACGGATACTCGAGTCCCTTAGCCGTATGAATCGTCATCAGCTTGACCGAATTCACTTGATCGTCCCGTTCATTATCCGTATATAAGCTGATCATCTGCAAATATTCATCCAGATCGATGTTCTCTCCCAGCGTCTGCTCATACTGAACAATCGAGTGAAGTAGTTCTGTCAGGTTATCAAGTCTTTCCTGGTCGCCGTCCTCCCGGCGGTAAGCTTCATAACCTGTCAGCTGCATCGCTTCCTGAAGCAGTTCAGAAACGGATAGATCTTCTTTTCTCTTTTTCAGCGATTCAATGGCTTCGATGAAATCGCGTGCCCCCGTTCTTCTGAGCCGGTCATGGTCCACATATTTCTTCAGCGTATCATAATAGGACAGACCTTCCTCCTCTGCCCGCATCCTGATAAACTGCATACGTTTTTTTCCGATTTGCCGTTTCGGAACATTGACGATACGGGAGAAGGACAAGTCATCCTCCATTGCGATCATTCTTAAGTGGGCGAGGGCATCTTTGATTTCCAGACGGTCAAAAAACTTGAAGCCCCCGAAAATCGTGTACTCTATATTTTGCTGGATCAATTCCTGTTCTATAAACCTCGACAGGTAGTTCGCCCGATACAATACAGCGATATCACGGTACTCTGCCCCGTTCTCCACGAGCTCTTTCATTCGCTGAACGACCCACTTTGATTCCTCAAGCTCACTCTTCCCGTGATAGTGCACGACTTTGATCCCCTCTGGGTTCTCTGTCGTCATATCTTTGTCGACACGGAAGTAATTGTTCTTAATCAAAGCGTTGCTGAGCGATAGAATCTGCGGGGTGGATCGGTAATTCTGATTTAAGAAAATCGTCTGCACTTCGCCGAAATACTGATCGAAGTCCACCATATATTTTGGATCCGCCCCGCGCCATTCGTAAATCGTCTGGTCAGGATCACCGACAACGAACAAGTTCCCATGTTGGGCAGAAAGCATTTTGACAAGCTCGAACTGTTTCAGGCTGCTGTCCTGAAACTCGTCCACTTGGATATAAAACAACCGCTCCTGCCACTTCTCGAGCACTTCTTTATACTGTTCAAATAGAACGAAAACAAAGTTCAAAAGGTCATCGAAATCGAGACCGTACACGCGTTTCTGCTTTTTCAAATAACGCTGGATGATCTGACCGTCCAAATCGCCTGCATCCTCAAGCCTTGGCATTTCCCCTCTGAGAATCATTTGATGGACATAGTGGGTATTCCCCTTCAAAACGCCGATCTTATCAAGAATTCTTTTGAAGGTCTTATCATTCATCTTCAGTTCCATCTCTTCAAAGATCTCTCTAAGCAAGATCTTTTGATCCTCCACATCGAGGATCACGAAATTCTTCGGATAGAACAGCCTGTGGATGTCCTCCCGAAGAACCCTGACGCAGAACCCGTGATACGTCGTAATGAACCCCGTATCCTGTTCTCCGCCAATCATTTTCTTCACTCGACGTCTCATCTCATGGGATGCTTTGTTTGTAAATGTCACAGAAAGGACATTCCCCGGGTCGATTCCGAGTTCATTCACAATAAAGGCATACCGATGAGTCAATGCACGGGTTTTCCCGGATCCGGCACCGGCAATGACACGTACATACCCTTCTGTTGAAACGACGGCTTCCTGCTGAGCCTCGTTCAACCCTTTTAGTAACTCCTCCATACGTAACCCTCCAGAAAAAGAACGTTTGTTTGTATGTATTATATCAGAACTACGAGCCACCCGTAATGGTTCAAGCGGTCATTCAAACACAAAAAAGACACCAGAGTTACAAACCCTGATGCCCTCCCTATTATGCTTTTTCCAACTTATCTACATCTTCAATGACTTTAATCGTTTTCAAGTTCCCCATCACATCGAAATCGATGTAGAGCTCATCCCCCGGCTTCGCTAAAGCAACTAATCGCTCCTTCAGTACAGACAATTCAATGCGGTATGGATGCTCCTGGGTCAAAATTGCGTACATGCCTTCGAATCGGTCCAGTTTGTATTTGTTCACGAATCCCGCTCCTTAGTAGGCAAAGTAATAGTAAATAAGTACATTACTAGTATTGTTCCCGAACATACCCTTGACTAAACGTGTCGAATTCCGGAAGCTGGACACGGTTGAAAACGCGTGGTAAAATAGAAACTAACAACCGTTAGTTAGTGATGAGGTGATGGTATGAAAAGACAACAAATTATAGATGAAAGTCTCCACTTATTTGCAAACCACGGCTATGAGAACACGAGCCTCGCCATGATTGCAGACAATGTGGGGATCAAGAAACCATCCTTGTACAACCATTTCAAGAATAAAGAAGCGATCTTTATGGCTGTACTGGATGACGTAGCGAAACGCGAGGTCGAAGTTTTGAAACACGAAGTGACCACTTATGAGGGAAACGACATCGAACATCAACTCACGACCCTATACAAAAAGTATCTGGCCCATATGTCGAGTTCCACTGAAGGGCTTTTCTTTAAACGCGTCACGTTCTTCCCACCGGATAACTTCGAGGGGGAAATTAAACGGGTCTTCCTTTTAGTCGAGGAATATTTGACGTCTGTGCTCGAGCCGATTATAGAACGAGGCAAACGAGAAGACGTTCTGCGTGACCTGCCGACTGACACGATGACAAGCGCATTCTACACGTTGATTGATGGACTGTTTCTGGAAGAAAACTTTTATCCAGAGGAGCTTTTTGAAAAACGCAAAGAGGCGAGCTGGAGTATATTCTGGCTCGGAATCCAGGCATAGGGAGGCGATGGTATGGCATGGATTTATCTACTCATTGGTGCCGTGTTTGAAATCGGCTGGGCTGTCGGACTGAAGCTGTCCGACGGTTTCACGAAACCCGTCATCTCAATCGTGACGGTCGTATTGATTTTCGTCAGCTTCTACTTCTTTACGAAAGCGGTCAAAGAAATTGATATCGGCACCGGGTATGCCGTATTCACAGGAATCGGCGCAGCAGGAACGGCCATTATCGGTATGACATTTCTGGGTGATGATACAAACACCGGAAAGGTCTTTTTTATTGCTCTTTTAATCATAGGTATTATTGGATTGAAATTAACAAGTTCTCCTGAGGAGAGTGCATAAGGAGGAGATGATGATGGCATGGGTATTCTTACTGATCGCCGGAACCGGCGAAATGGCAGCCATGTTTTTCTTGAAGCTTTCAGAGGGCTTTACGAATAAAAGGTACACGATTCTTGCTATTGTTTCCATGGGGGCAAGCTTTTACTTCTTATCTGTATCGCTGATGCAGCTTCCGATCGGAACAGCTTACGGCATTTGGACGGGAATCGGATCCGCCGGCACCGTGCTGCTCGGCATTCTATTCTTCAAAGAGAGCGTCCAGCTGAAAAGAGTGCTGTTCATATTGTGCATCATTACAGGTGTCGTCGGTTTGAAGCTTGTTTCATAATTCTGATTACTCTCTTGAATTCAAAGAGAGTTCGACGTACAATATAAATAGGAAACAGGCAAAAATCGACAGGTAAACCCTTTCTTTTGTCGCTTTTTGCTGAATGATCTTTCGGTTTTTAGGTAAAATGGAGGCAAGTAGAAATGAGGAAATTTTTGTTCGCTGTACTGTTGTTGATGGTGGCAGCCTTCAGCTATGTAGGATTTACTGAAATGGATACGGATGCTAATCCTTCCATTCCACAAGAAACGGAACAGTATTAATTCAAACGACAACACCCCTTCACACAGCTGTGTGAAGGGGTGTTTTTTCACTCGATATTTTCTTTTTTCGGTAAATCCAGTTCGCGCTCTTCTCCCCAGACTTGGTTCAAGTAATCATCTCGGCCGGAATTGCCGCGGTAATAATCATAGCGCAGTTCATTTTTCTTATAGTAGTCCTGATGGTATTCTTCGGCCTCATAGAACGTGCCTGCCTCACGGATCGGCGTTACGATCTCTCCACCGAACTGCTCAGTCGAAGCGATTTCTTCCTTGGATTGTTCGGCGGTTTCTTTCTGCTGCTCGTTATGATAGAAGATGGCCGTTGTATATTGATACCCACGATCGACAAACTGTCCTTCGTCGTCTGTTGGATTGATCTGTCTCCAAAACACATCCAGAATCTGTTCGTACGATATGGTGTCCGGATCGAAGTACACGCGAACCGACTCAATGTGTTCGGTGCCTCCTGAAGCTACCTCTTCATAGGTTGGGTTCTCTTCCGAACCACCTGTATAACCGGACACAACCTCTTTGACGCCCTTCAAATTTTCAAAAGGAGGTTCCATACACCAAAAGCAGCCTCCTGCAAGCGTAGCGACTTCATACCCTTCCGGCACCTCTGTCATCGCTTCACTCTCGTAATTACGCTTCGTTAAATAGGCATACGCTTCCGGAACGACGAAGATTCCGATCAACACAATGAGTCCGAGCCAAATGCCCCATTTCTTCATGCTGTTCACCTCTTATCACGATGATTTGCCTTCATCATAGCACGAATGGAGCATTCCACCCTAGAAATTACTCTTCCTCATCAAGCGTCAGACCATCGACGTGTTTTCTCCCAAGCTCCTTATCTACTTTGCGGTATGCTTTCGATTTGAAGATGATGTCAAAATCGTAATTCTCCGGGTACAGCTCCTCTGCCGGGATATAGAGATTCAACCGCTTATGATTGTAAGTCCGCTTCTCGCCTTTCACTTGGACACGGTAATTGCCCCTTGCGTCCGGTCCCGTGTAAACGATGCCGATTTCATCTTCTGACGGAATCTGAACGTTGTCTCCCATTTTGAACTTCGGTTTGGCTTTCTCTTTTTTAGAAGATCCTTTTATCTGACGACCATAGCGGTTCCGGGCAACCTGCTGGCTGTAACCATCTTCCTTTAGTCTACTTTCTTCAATGTTGAAAGGTCTTGAATCTTGATAGGAAATCTCATAAGCATGCTCGAGAATATCAGGATGAAGGCCAAGCTGCAGGGCAATATCAAAGGCCTGGCTTTTCCCTGAGGTTCCGAGGTGCAGCTGATGAGTCGGCTGAAGCGTTTCGAGGTCGAATTCCATCGCCCCGTTTATGAAACCTTCTTTCCGGTCCGCGTACTCCTTCATTTCTCCGTAATGCGTGGTCGCAAGAATCGTCGAACCCTTTTCTGACAGCTGATCGAGTATTGCTGTCGCAAGCCCCATCCCTTCACGAGGGTCTGTACCAGAGCCGATCTCATCAAGTAAAAGCAGGGAGTGGTCGTTGGCCTGCCTTAAGATCTCGATCAAATTGACGAGTCTTGAACTGAAAGTACTCAAGTTCTCATCAATACTTTGACCATCTCCAATATCAACGAGTACATATTGGAAAATAGGAAGCTTGCTACCCTCTTTTGCAGGGATTGGAATACCGGATTGAGCCATTAGTGATAGCAGCCCTACCGTTTTCAGCGTGACCGTCTTCCCGCCTGTATTCGGCCCGGTAATCAGAAGGGCCTGCTCCGTTTCATCCATCTCTATGGTAAGAGGAACGGCTTGTTCTCCCAGTAAAGGATGCCTTGCCTCATTCAGCACAATGGTGAACCCTTCGGAAAATACAGGAGCGACTCCCTTGATCTTTCTACTGTATTTGGCTTTTGCGAACAACAGGTCATACTGATGCATCGTTTCCATCGCAATCTGAACATCATGTTCGTGACCCAGCACCTGACTCGTAAGGTCATAGAGGATACGTTCCACTTCATTCTCCTCACTCATTTGTAGTAAGTGAAGCTCTTCCTGAGCATCCGTCACTTCCGCAGGTTCTATGAACAACGTTGCACCAGAAGATGATTGATCGACAACGGACCCTTTTACTTTATTGCGATTCTCTCGCTTTACAGGCAGCGTGTAGCGACCGTGTTTCATCACAGGATGAGATTCCTGCATGAATGTACGATACTTCTTCGCCAACGATTCGAGCTTCTCCCCACGGCGTTCTTCCTTGACTCTGATTTGTTTTCTTAGTTTTGTCAGTTCTTTTGACGCATAGTCATCGACCTGGCCGTGGCGTATCACAGCATGGATGGCCTCTTCCAGTGTGGTCAAATCTGCAATCGATTGAGCGTACAGATGGATCGTCGGTGCTATTAAGTTTTTGTCCTCCATAAACCGCTTCAATTTCGTACAGTGATCCAGAAAGGAAATCAAGCTTCCGAATTGGGATGGGCGGATGTATAGCCCTTTGCTGCCTTGTTCCATCATTTGTGAAACATCCCCGAGGTGGTGAACCGGAATATGACTATTCACCTGTAGAATCGCGACGGCTTCCTCCACCTCCTCATGCCACCTCTCCAACTGCTTCGTATCACGAACC
Organism: Halobacillus litoralis; assembly: GCF_020171725.1. Lineage (GTDB taxonomy): Bacteria > Bacillota > Bacilli > Bacillales > Halobacillaceae > Halobacillus > Halobacillus litoralis_F. Next base: position 84,196 of record NZ_JAIVAJ010000007.1, read on the forward strand.
GGCTTCATATTCAGGATGGTTTGCTTCGCCTCTTCCGTCATCGCGTACGCACTGATTTCCTGAAGAATAGAATGGTATTCAAGCGTTTCAAATGTTCTTGTATTCAATGGTAAAATCCTTTCAATATTTGAGAGTATAAAAAAACGCGGCAAGCTGAAATAAGCTCGCCGCGACGTACGTGTCCGTCACTGGATGATCAACAGCCCTGGACCTCGTCCTGGGCATAAAAAAAGCTATGACTGAAAAAGCAGTCATAGCTCCTGATTTGATCGCTACGCTTATGCTCGTTCTTAACTACTCTTGTCCAACATTAAATAGACGTGCTTGAGGCACATCTTTTGAACAAGACGTTATCCAATTGATGGATTAGTTAAGAACGACCACACTCATACATCATTCTCCTCTTTCAAAGGAATAGTGACGGAACACGCAGTTCCTCCTCCATCATAGAAGGATTGATGTGAAAAGTCAACAATCAAATGACTTTCAAAATCCGCTCATGTACGTGATAATATGAAAGTAGAATTCTTCTAAGGAGTGAATCTCATGTTAAAAGAAGAGAACCATGTACTGGTGATTTTCCCCCACCCGGATGATGAAGCTTTCGGCGTGTCTGGAACAATCACTTCCTATATAAAACAAGGAACGCCCGTCACATACGCCTGCCTTACACTGGGAGAAATGGGTCGTAACCTCGGGAAACCGGCATTCGCCACCCGGGAAACGTTACCTGATATCCGCCGCAAGGAACTTAAAAAGGCGGCAGAAGCAATGGGAATCACAGACCTGCGTATGATGGGGTTACGCGATAAAACGCTCGAATTCGAAGATGACACGGAGATGAAGAATATGGTTCGTGAATTGATCGATGAACTGAATCCATCCCTTGTCATCAGCTTCTATCCCGGATATGCGGTTCACCCAGACCACGAGGCTACAGCAAGAGCTGTCGTCCGTGCGCTCCGTGAAATAGACGAAGAAGACCGCCCTACATTCCACGCCGTCGCCTTTGCAAACGATACAGAAGAGAATCTCGGAGAGCCGGATGTAGTCCACGATATCCAAGCCGTTCAGGAAGAAAAACTGAATGCGATGCGCGCCCACATTTCTCAAACGGCCCGTATGCTTGAAATGCTGGAAGAAGGCATTAAAACCAAAGATCCGGAAGCCATGAAGTGGGTCACAAATGAACGCTTCTATACGTACGACTGGGAGAATGACCAAGTAACGTAATGTTACTTGGTTTTTTATATGAAAACGAACCTTTTCCATTCCATCATGCTTAATTCTTCACATCTAACATATACATCCTAATAGACAACCTTTAAAGGAGATGACTGGATGAACAACCCTTCCCAGAACGTTGCTCTCAATTCGGCGATTGATCCTTACGTCTATCATACTTTACTCTCGATCCAAGGCGGGGCCATCGTCGCGCAGACGACCCAAGGTTCTGTTCGAGGAATCCTTAAAACGGTCATGCCGGACCACATTGTTGTGGAAGTCAGTGGCACGCCTTTCTTTGTCAGGACTCAACAAATCGTCTGGGTGCACCCTGACAGGCGATAAAGGAGGATGTTATGTTTAAAAGACTTGATCGAATGCAGATTGCCCTGACGATTCCTGAACACGGTGACGCAAACGCTGCTTCAGCAGTTCAACAGCTGCTTGGTGGAAAATTCGGAGAGATGTCGACGCTGAACAACTATATGTATCAGTCCTTCGGTTTCCGCAACAAAAAGAAATTCCGTCCTTTCTATGATTTGGTCGCAAGCATCACAGCAGAAGAGTTCGGCCATGTGGAGCTCGTCAACAACTCCATCAACCTGTTGACTCGCGGTGTGACGTTTACAGGCGATCCGGATATTACGCCCTTACAAAACGGATTGAATAAAAGAGACACCTACCAGTTCATCGCTTCCGCTCAGACCGCTCTCCCCTACGACTCTATGGGACAGCCTTGGACGGGGGAGAATGTATTCAACAGTGGCAACCTGGTGCTCGATCTGCTTCATAACTTTTTTCTCGAACTCGGTGCGCGGACCCATAAGATGCGCGTCTATGAAATGACCGATCACCCGACCGCAAGAGAGATGATCGGATACTTACTTGTCAGAGGCGGCACCCATGCCCTTGCATACGCCAAAGCACTCGAAATTGCTACAGGGGTGGACGTGAAAAAAATGCTCCCGGTCCCCGACCTCGACAATTCAAAATTCGACTATGCCCGTCCTTACCTTGATCAAGGACTGGACAACATTTTGTACACGTGGAGCGATACCGACTACAAGGACATCAATAAAATCTGGAAAGGCACAAACCCCGAAAATGGCCAGCCGCTAAAAGTCATTCAAGGAACACCGAAAGGAGCACCGATTCCTGACCTGGATGATCTGCCGGAAGAATTCGCACCAGGGATCGATCGGGATGACTACGATCGGATTGCTAAAAAATTGATGGAAAATCTATGAGCACCAGGGCGTTCTTAACGGACGCTCTTTTCTATTGCAATGAATTCGGGCACCTACCATTATCCAGGCCCGCCCTCTCTCCGAATCAGGAAAACCCTACTAGACGATTGTCATCATATTGACTTAACTTCTCCTTACAAGGGCAGAATGTTCATGATATCCTGATTAGGAAAAGGGAGATGACATGAATGAAGAAATTATTTTTCAGTTTATTGATCATTTTATTTATATCGGCTTGTGGGTCCAGCGCTTCCGAAGAGGATTCAACCTCACACGGCGATGAAAGCGAAGGCACTGAGGAAGTAGCGCCTATTCCAGAAGTTGAGGTAGGGTTTGAAGAAGATCCTCTGCCTGTCAACGAAGCGACGACGATTCAGGCCACGGTTACCCAAGGCGGAGAGCCGGTCGAAGATGCTGAATATGTAGATTTCGAAATCTGGAATGAAGCGGATGGTGAAGAGGCTTCCACTACCATTGAAAGTGAACATGTCGGGGACGGCGTCTACCAAATTGAGTACACTTTCGAAAAAGCAGGAAGCTATCAACTCTATGCTCATACACAAGTAGCCGATTTACACACCATGCCTAAAGAGAGCTTCCAGGTCGGAGAAGGAGATGCTGCACCATCTGAACATCCCGAGGGACAAAGTCATGACCATGGTGAGAATGATGGGAAGTTCATGGTCCACATCCAAACAGAAGAAGCATTCACCTCTGGAAAAGAGAGCGAACTTGTCACACACATCAATCATATGGAAGTGCCTTTTGAAGATGGGGTTGTCCGCTTCGAAATCAGCTCTGATCAACTTGAAGCCCATCAATTTATCGATGCTGAAGAATCCAACCCAGGTGAGTACAAGGCAGCCTATGAATTCCCGAGTCCGGGTACTTACAACATCAACGTCCATTATGAAAAACCCGACCAGGACATCCACGGTCACAAAGATAAGGCTATCGAAGTACAATAACCAAAACGCCCCGAACCACATTGGTTCAGGGCGTTTTTTACATTTACATTAGAACAGGGATAAGGTTTCTATTACAAAGTGATAAGAAAACACCTTAGACTCCAGTTGCCGTTAGGTTCTGGCCCCACTGTTATCGCAAAGTGGGGTGGAAAATGGCGAGACTCCTGTGGGATAAAGGTACAGCGTGAGACCCCGGAAAGCGAGCTATTTTCCACCCCGCAACACACTCAATTCCATCCAGAACCTCTCGACAACGTAAAAAAGAGCAGGAATGAATCCTGCTCTTTTACAAAACTGAGTGCTTACTTCTGCTCAGCGTTTTGAAGCTTTTTCTGTTTGGCCGCACGTTTACGTTCGCTTTCATTAAGATACTTCTTACGAAGACGTACACTTTCAGGCGTAACTTCGCAATACTCGTCATCATCCAAGTATTCGATCGCTTCTTCAAGTGTCATCTTACGCGTTTTCTTAATGCTTGACGTATTATCTTTGTTCGCAGAACGGATGTTAGTCAAGTGCTTCTCTTTTGTGATGTTTACAGTCAGATCGTTTTCACGGTTATGCTCTCCGACGATCATGCCTTCGTACACTTCTGTACCAGGCTCGACGAAAATAACACCGCGGTCTTCCAGGTTCATAATTCCGTAAGTGGATGCTTTTCCTTTATCAAGGGAAACAAGCACACCTTCACGACGTCCTCCTACTTGACCTTTTGTCATAGGAGCGTAACCGTCGAACGTATGGTTCAGGATTCCGTAACCACGTGTCTGCGTCATGAATTCTGTCGCATATCCGATCAATCCACGGGAAGGAACGATGAACTCAAGGCGGACTTGTCCATTTCCGTCGTTGACCATATCCTGCATTTCACCTTTACGGTAACCGATCGATTCCATAACCGCACCTTGGTACTCTTCAGGTGTATCGATTTGAACACGCTCAACCGGTTCACATGTTTCTCCGTCGATTTCCTTCAGGATAACCTGTGGCTTGGACAATTGAAGCTCGAAGCCTTCACGACGCATGTTCTCAACTAAGATTGACAGGTGAAGTTCACCACGTCCGGATACGGTAAAGGCATCCGGAGAGTCTGTTGGGTCAACACGTAGACTTACGTCTGTTTCCAACTGAGTCATTAGACGCTCTTCGATTTGACGAGCCGTTACATATTTACCTTCACGACCGGCAAATGGACTGTTGTTTACTAAGAACGTCATTTGTAGCGTTGGTTCATCGATACGAGGAATTTCCATTGCTTCCTGATTGTCAGGCGGGCAGACGGTTTCTCCTACGTTGATGTCTTCCATACCCGCAAGCGCAATGATGTCTCCAGCTTTCGCTTCTTCAATTTCAACACGCTTCAAGCCGATGAAGCCGAACAATTTAGAAACACGGAAGTTTTTCACAGATCCGTCTTTCTTCATAAGAGAAACCTGCTGACCGACTTTGATCGATCCACGGAAGACACGGCCGATTCCGATACGTCCAAGGTAATCGTTGTAATCAAGCAGCGTTACCTGGAATTGTAGTGGATCCTCTTTCGTATCTACTGGAGCTGGGATGTTGTTCATGATCAACTTGAAGATCGGGTCCATTGTTTCCTGCTGGTCTTCAGGCTCATCACCAGAAGTTCCGTTCAAGGCAGAAGCATAGACAACTGGGAAGTCCAGCTGGTCATCGTCTGCACCCAGTTCGATGAACAAGTCAAGAACTTCATCGACCACTTGTTCAGGACGGGCGTTCGGACGGTCGATTTTGTTCAAGACAACGACAGGCGTCAGTTTCTGCTCTAGCGCTTTCTTCAGTACAAAGCGCGTCTGTGGCATACAACCTTCATAAGCATCAACGACTAGAAGTACTCCGTCTACCATTTTCAAGATACGCTCAACTTCGCCACCGAAGTCTGCGTGTCCAGGTGTATCCAGGATGTTAATACGTGTGTCGTTATAGTTAATCGCGGTATTTTTCGCTAGGATTGTAATACCACGCTCTTTTTCCAAATCATTTGAGTCCATAGCACGCTCATCGACGTGTTCGTTATCACGGAATGTACCAGAGTGGTGAAGCATTTGGTCCACTAAAGTTGTTTTCCCGTGGTCAACGTGCGCGATGATGGCTATATTACGAATATCATTTCTGTGTTGCATGGAAGCACACACCTCTTTCGTTCACTTTTTATTCAACTTGTCAATTATAACATAAATACAATAAACTACGATACCTGAACAATATTTAGATTGCGTAAAAGCGAATAATCTCCTACACTACAGGTACTATTATGCAAAGTTAGGTGCTGACTTATGAAAACAAAACGTATTGGTGAATGGCTCGAAGTGACGGTTCCCGAGAAATGGAACGGCATTACCGTCGAAAAGATCATGAAAAAACGGTGGAATGTTCCGAGGAAGCTGATTCACCGCTTCCGCACAAACAAAGAAGTGACAATTAATAATGAAGTCGTTCACTGGAAAGATACGACCGTTAAAACCGGTGACCTTCTCAGAATTCGGGTTTTTGCCCCGCAGCCATTGGAGGTAACGCCGACTTATATCAATATCGACGTCCTTTATGAGGACGATCATTTACTCGTCGTCAACAAACCGACCGGAATGTTCACACACCCGAACAGTTCAGAACAGACCGACACCCTGGTCAACGCCGTAGCCGGGTACTTCCAGGTGAACGGGATTCTTTCAACACCTAAATATGTCCATCGTCTGGATAAGGACACTTCAGGAGCCGTCTTGTTCGCGAAGCATGACCTAGCGATTGCCATGCTTGGTGAAGAGCTAAAGGAGAGGAAAATCAAACGGACCTATCTAGCCTGGGCCCATGGAAAAGTGAAACCGAAGAAAGGAACGATCCGCGAGCCCATCGGAAAGGACCGTCACCACCCTACGAGAAGACGCGTGTCCCCGAATGGTCAGGAAGCAGAAACCCATTATGAGTGCCTGGACTATAATCCTTCTCTGAAAGCAACACTTGTAAAGCTGCAGCTTCAAACCGGGCGCACCCACCAAATCCGGGTACACATGAGCCACAAAAAACACCCACTTCTTGGAGATGAATTGTATGGAGGCAGCCGAGGTTATGACACCAACCAAGCCCTGCATGCGGCGAAGTTGACCTTCGTCCATCCGTTTACTGAGGAACAAGTCTCGACCATTGCCTTCCCATTAGATGACTTTTCACTCATCGAACGCAGGCATGTAGAATTGTTACAAGAACGGTGAACTACTCCCACCACTTACCACCCTTAGGGGTTGCTTGAAGTGGGGGCTTCTTGGGTAATCGCCACTTTTATTAGCTGACGAAATGGACCAAGCTAACCCTCTTGTTCCAAAAGTTTATATTTTTTATTGGGCACTTGGTAATATGCGAATGCCTTCTTTTTTGATATTGAGTGCTGAATTGTAATCTCGATCGAGGTTTAGACCACAAGTGCACTGATAAGTACGCTCTGACAGTTGGATTTCTTTTACTGAACCACAGTTCGAACAAGTTTTTGTGGATGGGAACCATTTATCTATTTTGATAAGTTGCTTCCCTTGTTCTTTTAGTTTGTACTGCAAGAAAGAGGTGAACATCCCCCAACCATTGTCAGCGACACTTTTACCGAATTTGAGTGCTTGTGACATGCCTTTTATGTCTAGGTCTTCAATCACAACAGCATCATAATCTGATACTAATTGTTTAGACTTGTGGTGGAGGAAATTCTTTCGTTGATTAGCGACTTTTTCTTGGATTTTGGCAACTCTGATGCGCTGCTTATTCCAATTCGAAGAGCCTTTCTTTTTTCGGGAAAGTTTGCGCTGTTCTTTTGCTAATTTATCAAGCATCTGTCGATAAAATTTCGGGTAATTGGCTTTCTCACCCTCACTATCAACAAACAATCCATTCATTGCAAAATCCAATCCAACTACTTCTTTGATCTCTTTGGTTTCAATCTTTTTTTCATACTCTGTCAGGATAGAAATATAGTATTTCCCTGATGCAGTCATAGAAAGGGTGCAGGATTTGATTTTGTGCATGAAAGGGATTTCTCGATGTTGCTTGATTTTGACCTTTTTTAGTTTAGGTAATTTGATATGACCATCCAACAACTCGATATTACCGTTTACGACATTTGTTGTGTAGCTTTGTCTATGTCGCTTGCTTTTGAATTTCGGAAACCTGGCATTTCCTTTGAAGAAGGCTTTATATGCTTTATCTAAATTTAATTGTGCATTCGCCAACGCTAGCGAGTCCACTTCCTTTAGCCATTCATACTCTTTTTTGTACTTGGCAGGAGTAGGATGTTTTGCGTTTTTCAGAGCTTCTTTATCGTCTTTTAGGTTTTCATACGTTTCTTTTCGTTCTGCTAACATTTTGTTGTAGACAAAGCGAACACAACCAAAGGTTTTACGGATCATCAGAGACTGTTCATCTGTCGGATGAATTCTGAATTTGTATGCTTTATTCAGTTTAGCCATATCAAATCACCTCACTTTTCCCCTTGATTTTCAATGTATTTTTTAACCACCTCAATAGGCGAACCACCAGTGGTCAACAAACAAAAACTCCTTGACCAAAACATTTCTTTCCATAGTTTTTTTCGCACAAGAGGAAATTCTTTTTTGACAAGCCTTGAACTGGCACTTTTATAGGCATTGATGAACTTTGACAGTTCGGTATTAGGATGGGCTTTGAACAGAATATGAACATGGTCTAGATCATGGTTCCATTTGACCAATGTAATGTTGTATTTCTCGCCCAATGATACAAACTTTTCTTTCGAATAGTCTGAAATTTTGTCATCAATGACTTTCCTTCTATATTTCACAACCTATACCAAATGGTAATACATCAAGAACACCGAATGATTATTACTATCTAACTTCATTCTCATATCAGCCTTTATACGTTATAAGACTGATTATACCACATGGAGATAAATGACAAGAACTTTTGGGCTCCCCGCCCAACCGAAATTCATCTCCCCCTTACCGTTGGGCTACGCCCTTCACACGCTTGAAGAGGGAGACTTCTTTCGGGAGTTCGTTAAAATCCATATTCTTCTTGTAATGTATTAGATTTCTTCCTTCTGTTGTGTTAAAGTAAAGTTGTTAACCTATATAGGATTTTGTACCTATCACATAGTATATAGAGAAATGTTAAATAGACGACTGCGGTTAACAGAACATAGAAGGAAAAAGAAGGTGCTGAACTCGAATCAGCGCCTTCTTTTTTTATTCCGTAATCGATTTGAACAACTCATCATATTTCTTCGCACAGCTCAAATCAAGCTCCGTCAGTCCACCTGCTTCCCAGGAAGTAAGCTTTAACGTCACCATTTTATAATCGATGCTTATAAACGGATGGTGTTGAATATCTTCTGCGTACTCAGCAATGTGATTAACGAACTGCACACCTGTCAAAAACTCCCCAAAACGGTACCGCTTCGTTATGAACTTATCGTCTGTCAATTTCCAGCCGTCCAGTTCTTCCTGCACACGGCTTTCCTTCTGATCTTCTGGAATACGTTTTTCTTCAGACATCTTCTCACCTCATATCCTTAAGTCTCTCTTTAGAAGATACCCGTTTTCAAAGATTTTAAAGCTTATCTGCAAGATCCATGAATTCATCGAGATCCGCTGCACAAAGCTCAAGTGCATCCTGCCAGAATTGCTTCTCTTCAATATCGACATCAAGGTGTTTTTTCGCCAGGTCCTCCACGCTCATACGCCCCGTGTCTCGAAGCAGGGAAATATATTGGTCTTCAAACGCTTCCCCACTTTCCATCGCTCTGGCATAAATGCCCATACTGAACAAGTACCCGAATGTGTATGGGAAGTTGTAGAACGGAACGTCTGTAATATGGAAATGAAGCTTAGAGGCCCAGAATGTAGAGTCGTATTCATCCAAACTGTCTGCGTACGCTTCCCTCTGTGCTTCTACCATCAACTCGTTCAAACGCTCCGCTGACACCACTCCTGATTTTCTTTCTTCGTAGAAACGTGTCTCGAACAGGAAACGGGCGTGAATGTTCATAAAGAAAGCGACACTGCGCTGCACTTTATCCTCAAGCAAGGTAAGCTTCTCTTCATCCGATTCCGCATGTTTCACGGCCGCATCTGCAACGATCATTTCAGCAAGAGTTGAAGCCGTTTCTGCCACATTCATGGCATACCCTTGGTTCAGCATCGGCATATCGTTCATTACATGCTGATGATAAGCGTGCCCCAGCTCATGGGCTAATGTCGCCACGTTGGACGGAGTGCCTGAATACGTCATGAAAATTCTTGTCTCCTCATGATCTGGGAAACTTGTACAGAAGCCTCCTGGTCTCTTGCCCGGACGGTCTTCCGCTTCAATCCACTGGTTCTGAAAAGCCATCTCGGCAAAAGAAGCCATCTTAGGACTGAACCGCTGGAACTGTTCTACGATAAAGTCCGCCCCTTCCTGATAATCCATTTTCTGATGACTTGCCCCTACAGGAGCTTCCACGTCATAGAAACTAAGCTTAAGAAGTCCGAGCATCTCTGCTTTCTTATCGAGGTATTTCTTATACTTATGTTTGTAATCATTGATCGTTTCCCACATGGCACTGAGCGTCTTTTCACTCATACGATTGTACTCAAGCGGTTCCTTTAAGACACTATCCCACCCTCTATGTTTATACATTTGGAGGCGAAAGCCGGATAAATGGTTCAACGTTTCGCTGAATAAATCCGAATGACTACCCCAAGCGTTCTGCAATTTCTCAAATACTTCTTTTCTCTCCGTACGATCCTCAGAACCTAGCTTATTCGATGCTTGACCGACAGACAATTCTTCTCCATCTACCTCGATTGTCATTCTCCCTACAAGAGCGTCATACATCTGCCCCCACCCATGATAACCATCCACGGCTAAGTCATTCATGAGTGTCTCTTGTCTGAGTTCGAGCAAATCTTTGGCACGGTCTCTCTTTTCATTTAACACGAAAGAAAGCTCCTGCACCTCAGGCTGCTTCAATAGGGCTTGCCACGTCGCATCATCCACTTGGACAAGCTTCTGTTCAAAGGCCGTCGCCGTATTTCCGAAGCGCGCTCCCATTTCTGTACGCTTCGACTGCCACTGCCCTGCTTTATGATCCTTTACATCCTGCGCGCTTAAGCAGCCGACAAATGCACCGAACTCACTCAATTCCTTCATAACGAGCTGCATGTGATCGACAATTTCAAAGAAATCTTTTGTCTGATCAATGTGCTTCGGAGCGGTAAAGGATTGGACCAACTGTTCCAAGTGTGCAACATCGTCCTCCGTCTTCTTTACATATCGCTGCAATGCTTCTGAATCGCTTCCTCCACTGAAGAGAGAATCCAAATCCCATTTCATCTCATACGTTTTCATACTCATTCCCTTTCTTTTGCTTAACTTTTATTTCAACTATTCCGAAATTAATGGTAACATTTATTATAATTCCAAGCACTTTACATTTATGCGAATGTCAGGGGGGATTACAAAATGATGCGGTATAGGCGCCATGAGACGTTACGGTATCAATTCACCGAACCAGTAGAAGCGAAATATAGAATCGTCAAACTTGGCGGGCGCTCCATTCAGTCCTCTTTTGGAAAGGCGCATATTTTAGATTTGAGCCCCGGCGGAATGAGACTGGCCACATCTTTCAACATTCCATTAGACAAACCCGTCCAATTCTTTATTCAAACCACACTCGCTGGAGTTGAATTGGGTGTGACAGCCAATGTCATTTGGTGCAAACGAACGAATGGAGAGTACTGGTACGGTCTCGACTTCCTCGAAGATTACGATCAAGATGTCGTCAATGCCTTGAAATCCTTCAGAAAATCACAAAGCTCGTAACCGATCAGAAAAGGCATATAAAAAGCTCCCCTCGCGTTGCCCCCGGAAATCTTAGAATTTCTGGAGTCGGCACCGAAAAGGGAGCTTCTTTTACTTGATCTCGTCTTCTTTTATAGGTGTTGTTTGACGGCTTCTACGACAGGATGTTCTGAGGAGAGTTCAGAAGCTGCTATAAAGGCTTGAAGCGCCCCTTTCTCTTCCACCATCTGCTGAAGCTCGACTGCTTCCTGATCCGATTCGACGTGGAAGCTCAAGGCAGCTGCCATCACTTCCGCTAGATGGTCCGGCGTCTTCTCAAACAAGGAAACGTACTCAGAAGCGGGCTTGACGAGACGATCGTCTTTACCCAGCTTCCTTAGTGGAGCCCGCCCTACTCGGACGACTTCATCTAGAAGATCGGGGTTCTCGAATCTCTTCAGGATCTTCTCGATGTACTGATGATGTTCGTCTTCTTTGAACCCGTATTTCTCAATCAAGACAGCCCCCGTCTCGGACAAGGCTCCTCTTACCTTCTCTTTAATCGAATCATCCGAAATGGCATCTTTGATCAAATGATAATCTTTCTTAAAACCGAGATAGGCCGTCGAAGCATGGCCTGTATTCACCGTGAACAGCTTTCGCTCGATGTATGGCTCGAGATCCTCAACATACGTGATGCCTGGTACATCAGGACGTGTACCTTTCATCGCACTCGTTTCTACAACCCACTCATAATAAGGTTCGACTTTCACCGTCAGAAGATCGTCATTCGTTTGATCCGGAACGATACGGTCTACCGCAGCGTTCGGGAAGCCGATAAGCGACTGAACGTGAGACTGCTGCGTCTCATCAAGGGATTCCATCAAATGCTTCCTAAGGATCTCACTGCCTCCAATGGCGTTTTCACACGCAACGACATTCGCTTCTTCTTTTCTCTCAAGTAAACCTTTCGCAAGAAGCGGTGCTATCATCTTCAGGACGTGTGGTCCGACGGCTGTCGTAATCAATTCAGCCTCGGCAATCGCTTGGATGACTTCCCGTTCCTGCTCTTGACTGTGCAGGCCACTGACTTCGGTTACGGTTTCCGATTTGCCTGTTCCGGCAAGCTCGACCGTGTACTGCCTCTGTTCATTCAATTCGTCGATCAAGGCTTTATTAACGTCAACAAAGATCGTCTCGTACTCGGCTTCTGCCAATAGGGCTCCAATGAATCCTCTTCCGATATTCCCTGCTCCAAAGTGAACGGCTTTCATCTTATTCAACCTCGCTGAACATGTCGATGATTTCCTGCTTAGAAGAAGCTTCCAAGATTGCCTCGATGTTTTCCTCTTCTGAGCAAACCACTGCAATTTGAGATAGAATCTCTAAATGTTCATCACCTTTTCCTGCGATGCCGATCAACAGCTTGGCGATGTTACCACCACCGAAGTCCACTCCATCCGGAACGGTGACGACAGCAATTCCCGTTTCTTTTACAGCCTTCTTCGCATCCTCTGTACCATGAGGGATCGCTACATAGTTCCCCATGAAGGTTGATGTCACTTCTTCTCTCTCAAGCATTTTCTCGATATACGTCTCATCAACATAGCCTTGCTCGTTCAGCAATCCTCCGACATAACGGATTGCCTCTTCTTTCGTAGAAAACTTCTGATTCAGTTCGATTGTTTTTTCAGTTAAAATTTGGTTTGTCATATTTGAACTCTCCCTTTCTTAAGATGATAGTTTTTCTTTCATTAATCGGTGCAGTTGATTGGATACATAGTCCTTCATCTGTTCTTCGCTGCCTTTGTTCATCACTTCAACACTTGCCGGATCTTCAATGAACAGCGTGCTCAAATAGCTGACGACTTCCAGGCCCTCTCCACTCAGACTCTCAGGAGCCAGAAGGAACACGAATACTGAAGCGTCCATCGTCTCGCCAGTCATCGACTGAACCGCCACCGGTTGCTGCAGAGACGCTACACTGAAAGACGGCTTCGGAATATGATGACTTCTCGTATGGTATAGAGCGATTCCGGTATCCGGAATCCCGAGCCCACCAACAGACTCGCGCTCAATCAGCTTAGCCGACACTTCGTCTGGTTGTCGAATCGCCTCTCGCTCCTCTAGCTTCCGGCACACCTCAACAATCACATGCTCTTTTTCGTTTTCATATGGCTGAAAGGTGTATAAGCTGTTCAACAAATGACTGATCGTCTGAATATATTGTTGGACCGCTGTCACCGAGTGGCGGACCGATTCAAGCGTTTGGTCTTTCACTTCCTGTTCAGGTCCGTCATGGCGTCTCATGCTGTCGATAATTCTAATCTTGCGGATTCTGTGTTCAATTCGATGAATATCCGCTTTGCTCAGCATCGGGTTAACGAGAACGTAGTGGTCCAAATGATCAATGGGTATGGTTGAAACAATCAAGTCATATTGATCCAAAGAAACCCCTCTTAAATCGAATAACGATTGATGATCAACGGTCTCAATTTCATGGAACTGACGCTTTAACTTGGCTGCCAAAATTTTCGCTGTCCCAATCCCGCTCGAGCAGACAACCAGTACACGAATCCTTTTGGTTTCCTCTAAATTCAACAAAGCACTGGCAAAGTGCATGACGAGAAAAGCCGTTTCTTCTTTAGGAAAGGCAAGCTTCGGAAACACATGCTTCACGGCATCCTCGATGATGACAAATAAATCCGTGTAATCCTCTTCGATTTGCTGAAGCAACGGGTTTTGAATATCCATACCCTGCTGTATACGATACAAACTAGGCTTTAAGTGGACGACTAAATCATTCAGAAGCTTCTCTGAGTTCTGCAGATCATTCTGCAAAGCATTCGACACATATTCAATGAGCTGCTTTGCCTTGAAGGCAATCCGAAGACTGCTCTCTTCAATGACCGAATCCTTATTGTAACGGGCTTTTGCCCCCATCAGGTGCATCGTAATATATCCAATCTCCGCTTCGGGAATGACTAAATCCAAGTCTTTCTCTAATTGCCTGATCATTTGAAGGGCGACGTCAAATTCCTTTGTCGGACGGAGCTCGTTCAAATATTCCGGTTCCATTTGAATTTCCTCACCTTGTTTAATCCGCTCCATAGCCAGAGCCAAGTGAATGATCAATCCGATATAAGCACTATCTGCAAGGGGATAGGTGAGTTCAGAACGATAGGACTCTACGACTTCTTCAATCGTATGAATTTGTTCCTTACTTACAAGCCCAAGCAGATGTTCCGTGACGGCATCAAGGGCCGAGGGGTCCGTTTGAACACTCATATACTGCTTCAACAGCTTCAAAAAGTCATATTCACTCATGTGCTGCATCATAATCCGCTGCAAGGCTTCGCGTATGTTGACTTCCTTCCCTACAACTTCAACGCCATATCCTCTTCGGCGAACGAGTTGAAGGTCAAAAGCCGAGAGGTCTTCCTCAATTTGATCAAGATCATGGCTCGCAGTCGCTACCGTAACTCCCAGGTCCGAAGCTAAGCTCATCAGTTTGACTGGTTCTTTCGCATCCAACAACCAAGATAAGATGAGAACCTTCCGCTCATCAGGTGTATAATCCAAAGAAGGCGCCTCATGAATTTCACCTCTGAGCTTCTTGATCCCCTCCTGTTCACCTAGGAGTTGAATGCCTCTTCCCGTCTGCTTTTGCAAAAACAGGTCATAATCATTGAGCGTCTGCTCCAGTCCATTCAGGTCTCGATGGACGGTACGGGTACTCACCCCCAAAGCTTCAGCGATTTTTTTGACGGGAACTGGATCGCGCGCTTCAATCAGATACTCAATCATTTTTCGTTCTCGAGCTGAAACATACAAAAGCTAACCCCTCCTTTCTTTTCAGCAAAGACAGGAAAGGGCTAGTTAAAGGCCTTTCCTGCTGCAAGGGTTATTGGTTCTTCAGTTGATTGACCAGCTCATCATATTTCGGGCTGTTCAAGAAGTTCTCAACTGAAATGTGACGTGCATGCGGCACTTTCTGCTTCGCACGTTCTGTCAGGTCTTTGTGTGTGATGACGACATCAACATCCTGAGGTAAATCGTTGATTGCTTTGTTCGTGACATCAATATCAATGTCTGCCTGTTTGAATTTCTTCTTAAGCAGGGAAGCTCCCATAGCGCTTGACCCCATACCGGCATCGCAGGCAAAGATAATCTTGTCTACGTTCTCTTTTGCAAGAGGTGCATCTGTTTCTTCTGCACGATCGTCACTTAATTCTTCTACAAGCTCATCGTATTTAGGACTCTTAAGGAAGTTTTCCACAGAAATGTGATGGGCATTCGGCACTTTCTGCACTGCACGTTCCGTCAAGTCTTTATGCGTAATGACGACGTCTACATCCTGCGGTAAGTCGTTAATCGCCATATTCGTGACATCAATGTCAATGGATGCTTCTTTAAATTTCTTTTTAAGAAGGGAAGCGCCCATTGCACTGGATCCCATGCCCGCATCACAGGCAAAGATGATTTTATCTACATTCTTTCTATTTAATGAAGGGACACCATCAACCGCTGCCTTTGCATCAGCAGTCTGTTTACCGGATAACTGACCCGATACGCTGCTCTTCTTTCCTTTCATTCCTTCCATCTTAGCTGTCGCCTCTTCAATGCCATCTTCCTCATCATTACTGCTAAGTTTAATGATAATAGAAGATACAACGAAGGAAACGGCGGCTGCCACAACGACACCTGCAATGACTCCGAAGTAACTGTCTCTTGCTGTCATCGCGAGCACAGCAAAGATACTACCCGGTGAAGCAGCTGCAGTCAGTCCTGCATTAAAGAAGGCAAACGTTGCTGTACCAGAAATACCTCCGGCAATCGCACCAAGAATAACAAGTGGCTTAGATAGAATATACGGGAAGTAAATCTCATGGATACCACCTAGGAATTGAATGACCGCTGCACCTGGAGCTGTTTGACGAGATGTTCCTTTGCCAAAGAACATGAAGGCAAGAAGGACACCTAAACCAGGGCCAGGGTTCGCTTCCAGCAAGAACAGGATCGACTTTCCTGTCTCAAGCGACTGATCCGTGCCAAGCGGCGTCAGAATCCCATGGTTAATCGCATTGTTCAGGAAGACGACTTTGGCAGGCTCAATGAATAAGTTTGCCAACGGCAGTAGACCTGCGGATACGAGGAAGTCTACCCCTACTCCAAGTAAATCGGTAATGCCAGCGAACAACGGGCTTAATGTATAAAGAGAGCCAACTGCAAGGATCGCTGCTAGAATTCCGGCTGAGAAGTTATTAACCAGCATTTCAAATCCTTGACGGACTTTTCCTTCCAGGAATTCATCGACTTTCTTCATGGCGTAACCGGCAATCGGACCAGCCACCATCGCACCTAAGAACATCGGACTGTCAGGTGAACCTACAATAACCCCCATTGTAGCTGTTGCACCGACAACTCCACCTCGTAAACCGTGAATCAATCGACCACCTGTAAAAGCAATTAATAATGGCAATAGGTAATTGATCATCGGACCGACCATACCAGCTAACGTTTCATTCGGCCACCAGCCATCTGGTATGAATAACGCTGTAATAATTCCCCAGGCAATGAAAGCGGCGATATTCGGCATAATCATACTACTTAGGAAACTACCGAACTTTTGGACTTTTGCCCTCACTCCTGCTTGTTGTTGATCACTCATCAACCATTCCTCCTTCGTCTCTTGTTCTGTTTCTATGTCTTTATTGTAATGCCGCCAGGTAAGCGTATTCAATAAAAGCAAAACCCATCTTTGTCACGGACCTTGTTGACAGGATTAAAAGATGTCGTTTGTTGTTGAAATATAATTGAAATAATTATGTAATAAAACTGAAACTTTCTGGCAGGCTCATCCGTCTATATTAGTACACGATTCAAAATTGGAAAGGGGCTTATAACCATGAAAAAACGTATTCAATATGACGCGGCTGAAATTGCGAGTGTTGCTGGTGGTTCTGCTGTTCTGACTGGAGTCCTTTATCTTGCGATCTACTTTTTGTAAGCTGTACTTATAGAATCAAACCATTATAGATGCGTCTCCTGACTTCAGGAGGCGCTTTTTTCTATTTTATAAATCCACTTATTCGCACTTGGACAGGGACCTATTTTATAATGAAGAAAACCGGACCAAATAGGAGGATGACGTTGAAGCATTCCATTACTTACCCATCACTCTTTCAAGAAAACAAGCTGACACTAGGACTTTCTGTTCCTATGGAAAACTATCAAGATACCCCTCCTGAAATGACGGAGCAGGTAGAACGTGCCAAACAGGCAGAGGCACTGGGATTTCACTGCCTGTGGTTTCAGGACGTATTACTAGAAGACCCGACATTTGAAGATGCTGCGACAGGTCAGATTTTTGATAGTTTAATTTACCTCACATACCTCGCTTCAAACACACAGTCGATCGCTCTTGGAACAGCTGCCCTTGTAGCCCCGCTCCGCCACCCATTACGGATGGCAAAGGAAGTCGCAAGCATCGACCGGTTATTTCCTGGACGTTTCGTTTTAGGTTTATCTTCCGGCGATCGAAGGAAAGACTTCGAGGGGTTGAACATTCCGATTATGGAAAGAAGCGAATGGTTTCGTGAGTCGTTCCGATACTTCCAGGAAGCGCTCTACAACGAGTACCCTGAATGGGAGTCTTCATTTGGAAAACTCCACAAATCGAACCTAGTACCGAAACCACACGATCATATCCCTGTTTTTATGACGGGATATTGCCAGCAGACGTTGGACTGGGTGGCAGAACACGGTGATGGCTGGATGTTCTACCCTCAAAGCCCTGACAAACAGAAGGATACCATTGCTCAATATCGAAGGAAGGTGCAAGTATATCACGGCGAAACGTTTCGTCCATTTGTTATGCCTCTCCCCTTAGAATTAACCGAGGACCCCCATCACCCACCAGAGAAAATTCCAGCCGGGTATCGGATTGGAAGCAAACATTTGAAGGGGCTGTTGGAAAAGTACCGTGCGATTGGAGTCAACCACATCATACTTGGTCTGTCCAAAAATGAACGCCCTGTAAAGGATGTCATGCAGGAGATCGGGGAAGAGGTTATCCCTTACTTTTCAACAGGAGGTATGAAGACATGAAAAAGCCGGATGTATTACTCGTTGGGATGGTCCACATGGCAGTCGAACCGTCCCTTGTCAACGAACACCAAGATGAGATCCGTAAAATCAACGAAGCCTTAGCGGCATTTGAGCCGAATAAAATCGCGGTTGAGAAATCCTTTTATGTAGAAGAAGAAATGAACAGGAGATACAACGAGTTTATCAACGGGCAGATTCCTCCAGCATACGATGAAGTCGAGCAGTTCGGATTCCAAATCGCCAAGAAAGCCGAACTCCCCGAGCTTCACGCGGTAGATGAAATCGTCGATATGTCTACCCCATCCCTTGAAGAAGTGTTTGAATGGGCCAAGCAGCATCAACCCCATTTGTTCAAAGATATCGTACATACCCATCAAGAACTTCAGGCGGAGAGCGGACAGCACGGCACGTTCTTGGGGAAGTTGCAAGCGATGAATGAGGATCACTACCTCGAACGAATGAGGCAATTGTATATGAAGATTGCTAAGGTGGGGGATCGACAGCATAGTGTAGGCGTTCATTGGCTGAAGCAATGGCACCACCGGGATCTTGCCATAACGGCGAATGTGCTTCGTTTGGCAGACCCCGGCGAACGGATCCTTGTGTTTACAGGAGGGGATCACCTTCACTTGTTAAAGCAGTTGATTTCAGACAGTCAGGAAGTCAATCTAATGAGTCTTGGAGATTTCTTATAGAAGTTAAGGCGTGGAGGCATCGTCTCCACCTTCCTTCTCTTCCTGCACCCAATCCTCCATCGTATGAAATTCCCTGTTGGACTGGCCTGCAATGTAATCAAAAGGTGTATAGGCACTTGAAGTATCGATGGACTCTTTCTTAATGAAAAGCTTGTAAGCTACAAAAATCATGATCGTCAGAACACCAACGCCGACAATTGTCATCCCGATCGCATTCAAAAGCATAACGCCACCTCCTTTTCTTATCTTATTCCCTCCCCTGGAAATGACAATCCTATTTACCACAAATTTTTTCAAGGACAATGGCACCAGGCGGGTTTGACGCGCTTAGAGAGCTAGTCGCAGCTTACCCGACAGGCGTTAGTAAAGGCTCAAAAATTCATCATTTCCTAGATCCTAAAAAAAGACAGCCCCACTAAGTGAGACTGTCTTTTGAATTTTATCGCTCATCGTCCTCAGGTTTGTCTTCCAACGCTTCCAAAGCGGAGCGTTTCTTCTTCTTCTTGCCTTTCTTCTTCCATCGTTCAATATGAATCGTGCTCGGTTCATAGTCGTCTGAAGCACGGATGTCGGTATTCGACGCTTTCATAAACGACCACGCAAGCAGGAACATAATGAAGATCAGCGGGAAACCACCGACGATACTTGCGGTCTGCAGTGTATCGAGTCCTCCGAGGAACATGAGTGCAAGAGGCATAATACACAATGAGAACGCCCAGAACAGTCGGTTCCAGCGTAGCGGTTCACCTTCCACTTTCTTCTGAACAACGGATGCCAGAATATAGGAAGATGAATCAAACGTCGTCGCAAGGAAGATAATGGCCAGCACAGTGAAGGCAAGAACCATGAACTTCGCAAGTGGCAATTGGTTGATGATTTCAATAATGGTGGCGGGTGCCCCATTTTCATCCATAAAGGCAATAACGTCAAAGCTTCCGGTTAACTGCATGTACAATCCGAAGTTCCCCATGATTCCGAAGAACAAAATACATCCAAGTGTCCCGTATATCATCGTACCAAGAACCATCTGACGAATCGTACGCCCTCTTGAAATCCGTGCAACGAATAATCCGACAAACGGTGCGTACACAAGCCACCAAGCCCAGTAGAAGATCGTCCACGACTCAGGGAATTTGGTTTCTTCAAATTGAGACAGATTTCCAAACGGCTCCATCCACGTTGCCATCTTGAAGAAGTTATCTGTTAAGATTCCGAGAGAATTGAACGTTGTCTCCGCAATAAAGCGAGTCGGTCCAAAGATAAAGATAAATACAAGAATAAAGATTGAAAGCCATAAGTTTACGTCACTTAACACTTTAATTCCCCGCTTCAATCCTGAATAAGAACTGATGGCGAATATCAATGTACAGAGTAACATGATCGCTGATTTCATCCCTAAGTTTGCTGGTATGCCTGTCAGGGAGTTGATCCCTTCAGCAATCATCGGTGTACCGAGGGCAAGGGTGGTACCCGCACCACCAAGTAAACCGAACATGAATAGTATGTCAATTACATTACCTAGCGGACCGTCTACACTCTTTCCGAGTACAGGCCGTACCGCTTCACTTACCTTAAGTACAGGCTTCTTACGCACATAATAGAAATAGGCGATCGGAAGTGCCGGCAGTGTGTAAATTGCCCACGCAATCGGTCCCCAGTGGAAGATTCCATAAGCAGAGGCCCACTGAATCGCTTCTTTTGAACTAGGCTCGATACCGAATGGTGGTCCCTGATAGTAATAGGCCCATTCAATAACAGCCCAGTAAAGGATACTAGAACCAATTCCAGCTGCGAAGAGCATAGCCGCCCAGGAGAACGTATTGAATTCAGGTTTCTCACCTTCATCTCCCAATTTGATCGAACCATTTTTACTGAAGGCTACATAAATCAAGAACGCAAAAATGACCAGCCCCATGATCATATACAATACACCAAAATTATTTGTCATAAACTCGTTGGCATCCGCCACGATTACTTTTCCTGCTTCTGGGAAAGCAATCAATGGGATGGTCACGCCAAGCAGAAGAATGAATGCACCGATAAATGTCGGCCAATCAATCAACCTTGTTTTCATGAGTTTCATCCTTTCTTTCCATCCATATTGTTTAGTTTGTTCATTCTGCATGAACTCATACGAGGTTACTCAATTACCGAAGTAGTAAGAAGTGGAATGAGCATTGTTCGAGGCTTAAAGGGGGTATAACATAACCATACCCTGTTCTCAGTGAAAATAACGACTCATGCAAATAAATAAAAAATGTAGTGGATTTCGTCGAATACATATTTCCTGAGTCATCAGTCTAATGGCATAATAGTGGTAGTCCAAACGCAAATGATGAAGTCCAGTTAAGCAGCCTCTGTTTGAATAAGTATCATACTACCGCTCCCTCCAACCGATTATACAGTATAAACTGTACAAAAAAGATATTCAAGATTAGATTTACAATTTGTCGAATAAAACCGTTTTCATGAAAGGTGTGTCGATTTTTGATGTCGTTCGAACGAATAAGAAATTCCTTTAATCCTCTTTACGTGCCTTTATACACCGCACTCCCAGTCGAAGTTTGGAGCATAACAAAAAGCCCTCCCTTTTCGAGCACGGATGTGACGATGTTTCTGGCAGGACTCTTGTTTCTATTATTTGCTGGATTTACTGAAACATTCAGCGAAGAAACGAAGCATCGCATTCTAGGCTACATTTACCTCGTATCGGCACTCATGTTCATGGCAGCAGGAATTGTGAAATGGCTGTTCTGACTTTGTTAAATGAAGAACAGCCAAGGTAGAATCATCGGAATGGTAATAATGATCGTCACAATCAGCCAGGCTGTTGGATTCTCACTGGTCAGCTGCTTTCGATAAGACATCCCCCAGGCAAGGAACAGCAGGATCGTCATGATGATGCTTCGCAAGTGCAACTCACCGTCTTTGTTGTTCCAAAAAATATACACGGCGCCTTCTGCTATGATCAGGACACCGATTATAAGGTTAAATATATGGGTAAACCATTTATTCATCAGCTGCTCTCTCCTTCAGTGATTTCTTTCCCACATCTAGTATAAAATACTTTTCCCTGATTTCGGAACAAAGATTCTTGAGAAAAGGTTTAGATGTTGAATAATATGGTAATTTTCATATGAGAAAGTCAATGGAAAGGAGATCATAATGAACGCTACGTTTCACAGTTATTTCTTTGATGATGACGGCTATTACCCAAATCACAGATACTTACCAACACTCGTCTACTCACAAGCCATAGAGGATTTTTCATACATTGAGGAAACGTTTAAACAAAACGAATGGACCAACCAATGGACAGGTGGTATCTTCGATTACCACCACTACCACAGCAAAACCCATGAAGTCCTTGCGGTACTGGAAGGTGCTGCGACCATCACCCTTGGTGGCCCTCAAGGAAAAGTCATTGATATCGAAAAGGGGGACGTGCTCATCCTCCCAGCTGGTGTTGCTCATAAAAACCAGGGAGCCTCTGATGATTTCAAAGTGTTGGGAGCCTATCCTTTCGGAAAACCATTTGATTTAAAAACAGGTGAAAAACACGAATATGAACAGGCTATACAGGAAATACCTGATGCTCCTTACCCAACCGCAGACCCTTTGCTTGGACGGAATGGAACCTTGATGGAACTATGGGCGAAATGATGTAAAAAGAGGCTGGGACAGTGATGTCTCAGCCTCTTCTTTTCGTAATGGTGATGAGGGCATTACGTTAATTTTTTGTAAAAACCTGTGGACCGCCCTTCAAACTCTAAATGTTGATAAACCTCGTGTGCACCTTCACGCTCTTTCCGGTTCCCGCTGTTTAAGATAAGAGTGGTTGCGCCTTTAGACTCCGCCCACCTCTCCGCTTCCACCATCAACTGTCTCCCAGCCCCTTTACCTCTGGCCTGTTCCTTTACGACAAAAGCAATGATTCTGACGTGCGTCTCATTACTATGGTAGGCGTGGCTGTGTGTCATCCCAATCATCCCGATGAGACTCCCCTGTTCTTCTTGTACAGCTGTAAAATACTGATCCGAAGACAAGATAGGCGTGAGCCTCTCTTCCATATCGCTTTCTGTTGTGTCATACCCTAGATGCCTCATCAACTCAGCTAGCTCGCGGGCATCGGACGATTCTGCTCTCCTAACCAAACGAAACCTCTCCTCTACACCTCAACGTGTGGCTTTCTCATTCTGCCGAAGTTCAATACGGCGGATTTTACCGGATGTTGTTTTTGGAAGTTCCTTAATGAACTGAATCTTTCTCGGGTATTTATATGGAGCGGTCAACTCTTTCACATGCTGCTGCAACTCCGAGATAAGCGCTTCATCGCCTTGGTATCCTTCTCGAAGCACAATAAAAGCTTTAACAACACTTCCCCTTACTTCATCCGGGCTGGCGACTACGGCACACTCCTGCACAGCAGAGTGTTTGACAAGGGCGTCCTCTACTTCAAAAGGTCCAATCGTGTAACCGGAGCTGATGATGATATCGTCACTTCTTCCTTCAAACCATAAATACCCGTCTTCGTCCTTTTTAGCTTGGTCCCCGGTCACATAGTAGTCCCCACGACGTGACATCGATGTACGCTCTGGATCTTTGTAATACTCTTTGAATAGCGCAGGTGTATCGAGATGGACGGCAATATCCCCGACCTCTCCTACTCCAACGGGTACTCCCATTTCATCGACAATCTCGACTTGGTTACCAGGCGTCGGTCTACCCATGGAGCCCGGACGGACTTCCATATCCTTCGTAATCCCGACAAGGAGCGTATTTTCTGTCTGCCCATAGCCGTCGCGCACGGTTACGTTAAAATGCTTTTGGAACGTATCGATGACCTCACGATTAAGCGGCTCACCTGCCGACACTGCACTGTGAAGTCCCGTCAGCTTATAGTCATTCAAGTTATCGACCTTTGCCATCAATCGATATTCTGTCGGGGTACAACAAAGAACGTTCACATCCTGTTCGTCCATAAGCTGCAAGTAGGTGGTAGGATTGAATTTCCCATTATAAATGAGACCTGTAGCACCCGTACCTAAAACAGACAGGAACGGACTCCAGATCCATTTCTGCCAGCCGGGACCTGCAGTCGCCCAAACTTTGTCCCCGTCCTGGATGGCGAGCCACTGATCGGCTGCCGTTTTCAAGTGAGCGTATCCCCATCCATGTGTATGGACGACGCCTTTAGGGTTGCCTGTTGTGCCTGACGTATAGGACAAGAAGGCCATGTCATCCCTTGATGTCTCTGTTGCCGTTAAGGTTGTGGACTGATCGTCCATCAATGAATCCAGATCCATCCACCCTTCATTAGAACCTCCCACAACAAACTTCTTCACTTGGTCGACCTGAGGTACTCCCTCGAATTGCTCAGTAAATGGATGATAACTGACGACAGCGCTCACTTCACCATGAGTCATGCGGTATTGTAAATCTTTCGCACGAAGCATTTCCGAACTAGGGATGACGACCATACCGACTTTTAAGGCTGCTATGTACACTTCATACGCTTTGATCAGCCTTGGAATCATCACTAATACCTTATCGCCCTTTTGAAGACCACTCTCCAAGAAAGCGTTACCAATTTTGTTCGCTCGTTCGAGTAGTTCAGTGTAAGTAACGTCCTCCTGCCTACCTGCTTCATCCAACCAAACAAGAGCCTTCCGGTTGGAATCATTTGAATACCCTTCGAATTCCGAGACGACGTTGTACGTTTCAGGAGCGATTAACTGTTCTCGATTCATCATCCATTCCTCCTTATCATTATGAACGACTGTTCAGTCTGTCGGAATTATTATATCAAATTTTCAAAATTATTCAAATACTATATTTGCTTAAGG
Source organism: Halobacillus litoralis (assembly GCF_020171725.1). GTDB lineage: Bacteria > Bacillota > Bacilli > Bacillales > Halobacillaceae > Halobacillus > Halobacillus litoralis_F. The sequence goes on from NZ_JAIVAJ010000007.1 coordinate 109,092, forward strand.
CAACTCATTTGAGTCGAGTAAATTGACAGATAATTAAGATTGAATTAAACTCTTCATAATAACCATTTGAGGAGTGTCCGACATGAGAAGTAATGTTTACGTCATGATTGGTTTTCTTTCTACACTGTTTGTAGGTTTCTTCTTTATCCTTTCTTTCGTGACGAACAACTTTACGTATGGGTATGCTTCTCTGCTAACCCTGACCATTGCTTCCACACACGTCGGCATGAGACTCATTCAATCGAAACGAACCAAAAGCAAAAAAGCCGGAATCAGATAGCCCCGCACACCAATCACTACTGATCCTCAACCACTTGGACTGCAATACTTTCAATTCAAAGAGAAAAAAGGCTGCGATCATCATTTGATCGCAGCCTTTCGTTTATCGACCTCAAGGTGACATTAAGATAGGATGGTACAGATTAGTCGATAGCCATGTATGCCAGACTTTCTTCCATGTGCTGATCGACCAAGGTGAATAAGCGGGGAAGATTCCGCTCTTTCAGCGCCTCTACAATCCATTCATGTTCCTTGAACCTTTTCTTCTCATCCAAGTTTTCATCATAAAATACGTCATACAGCATTAAATATACATTTATCTGATCCAGCATGCGTTCTGTGAAATCGATCAAGAACGGGTGATTGGTCTGTCGGACCAGTGTCATATGAAACTGCTTATTGACCTCAATATATTGTAAAATATCCCTCGTTTGATACGTTTCCTTCTCATGTTCGATCCACGATTCGAGTTTCTCTATCTCTTCTGTCGTCATCGTTTCACTAATTAACTCTACTGTCATCTTCTCTAATTGACGCCTCATATGAAAAGCCTGCTTAATTTCTTCGACACTCGGTTCTACTACAAATGCTCCCCTGTTCGGGATAATCTGAACGAGGCCTTCCTGGTTCAGTTTTTTCATAGCATTCCGAATCGGCGTTCTGGAAACGTTCATCGTCTTTCCAATCGTCTGTTCCACTAATTGGGTACCAGGTGAAATGTCGCGCAGTAATATGGCTTCTTTCAACGCCTGGTACACAACCTCTGTCATGGATTGATTCCCTCTTACTGCCGCCTGCATGAACACCGCTCCTTCATTTAGGCTAGTCGCTTGAAGTTCTGTCCTAAGATTTCGTTCATGGAGTGGACGGTAATAAAGGCATTGTTATCGATATCCGTCATATACTTCTTCAAACGCGTATAGTCTTTACGGTTAAGAATTGTCGTGATGACCTCTTTGTCTTCTTGGTTGAAAGCACCTTTTGCATAATGGATCGTTGCTCCACGTCCAAGCTGGTTGACGATGAAGTGCCTTACAAGATCACTTTCACGACTGATGATGACAATTTCCTTGTTGTTATCAAATTGCTGCAAGGCATAATCAATGACGAGTCCATTCAGAATGACACCGAAGAAGGCATACATACCGACTGTCGGACCAAAGATGAAGATGGAAGAAGTCGCAATTGCGATATCTGAGAATAGGACCCCTTTTCCAACTTCAATAGAGAAATATTTATTTAAAATCATAGCCAGAATATCCGTTCCGCCTGTAGAAGCTCCCTGATGAAAGACTAAGGCCATACCGGAGGCGGCAATGATTTGTCCAATGATGAGCTGGATCAGCAGATCATCACTTAATGCCTGCTCCATCGGGAAGAAGGCTTCTAGCCCCCATACCATAAAGGAAAGTGCGAGACTTGCATAAATCGTCTTTGCACCAAATTGGAACCCTAGAAAGATAAAACCGACAATGAATAGAATTACGTTAAGAATAAGCATAATGAGTCCTAAAGACATGTCAGGGAAAACCTTCGCAAGAACGATTGAAAGTCCACTGACCCCACCAGTAGCCAGATCATTAGGTGATAGGAAGAAATGAACATTGACGGCAACCCCCAGGGCACCGATATTCATTAGTAAAAATGACCATAATTTCTTAAGCATCAGAAAGCCTCCTTTTTCTATGAAATATGAATAATTTGTCGAACGAAAATTGTAGTACAATCGGGATTATAGAGCCCTGAATTCGGTTTGTAAACAGATTTCTATGTAAAAAAATAATTTTGTTTTTGTAAGCGATTGATGCTGAAATATTGCTACAATTCGCATAGTATAGAGGCTTGTCCTAACAAAGGTCGTTAGATGATTCTCGTCGAACCCATGAGAAATTTGCAACAAAAAAAAACAGCTGCAGCTGTTTTTTTCACCGTGATCGCAAATGTACTCAGGTTGATTCATTAATCAGGCAAGCAAAGCAACTTTTTAGATATACACTGGATAGACCCTTCAAATATTAGGTATTCGCACAGTTCAACGTTTTAGAATCCAATCGTTGCTAGGTTCTGGACCCACCGTTATCGCAAAGTGGGGTGGAAAATGGCGAGACTCCTGCGGGATTATACGGACAATGGCGAGATCCCCGAAGACGAAGTCAAGGTAGCTCGGCGTCCGCCGCGGAAAGCGAGCTATTTTCCACCCCACGACTCACTCTACTTCATCCAGAACTTTTTTCAGCAACCAAAAAAAACAACAGCCGCAGCTGTTGTTTTTAGCGAGGTAAGCGGACGGTCACTTTCGTCCCTTCCCCTTTTTTACTTTTATATGAGATCGTTCCGCTCAGGTCGCCTACAATTTTCTTAGTAACCATAACGCCGAGGCCGGTTCCCTTCTCCTTGGTCGTAAAGAAAGGTTCACCGATTTTTGATAATTCCTGTGCACTCAGACCCGGTCCATTGTCGCTAACGGAAAGCGTTAGCTCCTGGCTTGAAAGTTCTGCTACGATCGAGACGATTCCACCGTGTTCGACCGCATCAATTCCGTTCTTCACCAGGTTGATTAAAATTTGATTCAGACGCTTCGGTTCTGTGTTGATGGTGTCATTCAGGCTTTTCGGGTTGTAAATCAATTGGACGTTCTTCTCATCTGCTTCCGGTTGAAGGAGACGGGTCACGTAGTTGACAACACTTCCTGGTTCTACCTCCTCTTTCTGTAAAGAGGCTTTAGGTTTAGACAACATCATGAAATCTTGCACAATGGCTTCGATTCGGTTCACTTCGTCTAGAATAATATTTTGGTAATGGTCACGCAGTTCTGGATTAGCCGCTCCAATCTGTAGGAATCCTTTAATAGCCGTCAACGGATTCTTAATTTCATGAGCAATTCCCGCAGACATCTGCGTAATGGTGGAAAGCTGCTGAGACTTCTCCTTAAGTCGAGCCATCTCATTCTTCTCTGTCACATCTTCGTGGATGCCGATCACATAGGTCGTCCCGTGGTTCTGCACGGGGAACCCTTTGGTCAGCATACACTTTTCATCACCATTCGGAGGTTTGAGTCGGTATTCAACCTGATGTTTCTTGGAGCGCATTAATGCTAACCCAGCCTTTACCCGTTTCACGTCTTCTGGATGAACAACCTTCAACACACTCTCAGGATCAGACAATGCCTCTCTTCTCGACATACCAAATAGACTTTGGAAGGCCGGGCTCAAGTAATGAATCTGACTGAAGTTTTCATCAGAAATCCAAAAGACATCCTTCATGTTGTTCGCAAGTATAGCAAACCTTTCCTCTGATTCCTTCAAAGCCTGAAGCTGTTGTTTATGACTCGAAACATCTTGAAGAAAGATGAGTAGTCCACTTTCAGAAGGATGAACGGTCACTTCAACTGTTATTTGACGATCGCTTAAGAATCCTTCAAATTCGACGCTCTCCTGTTTTTCCATCGCCCTCAAGTAGTGCTGAAAAAAATCATAGTACTCTTCAATTGAATAGAGATCCCATAATTTACTTCGATGGCTCTCTTTAAACGTTAAGCCTGTAAGCTCTTCCATCTTTTCATTCGCATACATGATGTCCCATTCATGACTGATGATGGCTACTCCTACAGGAAATCGATTTAGCAGATTTTGCACGTCGACACGCTCCGAAAAGCTTTTTTCCTTTAAATAAGACATCGAGCTCTGTTTAAAAGGTGATTCCTTCAAAGGTTGTCCGCTTTCAGTCTCTGTCTGTTGCCGCTGTACCGGCTCTTCACCAATGACATTTTTAACTGTCAAAGCAATTTGGCCATTTGTAAGGTGGATCAGCTGACACTGCATATTCCACTCAGAAATATGGACTGCCTTTTCTTTTAACCCTTCGGTCATCAGTCGATGCATCAGTTGCTGCAGTCTTTGCTGCGCTGACTGAGGCAAAAGAAGCATCCACTTCGACAGGGGCAGCTCTGTTTGATCTATACGAAGAAATCCTTGCATTTCCTGATTGATGCTGACCGTTTGGTTACGCAGGTCAAGTAAACATGCAGGTGTTGCATTCATGCTAAGAACTTCCAAAATCTCATTGCTGTGAACTTGGTCAGAATACCTTTCTCTAATCACCAATATTAAGACCTCTTTCCTTTACCGTTCATTTTTTACAATGCTTTTTCATTATAACGTAGAATAGGAAATTTTTGAATATTTACATTGGAATTATTAACGGCTTGTTTACAACAATATACGCGTCGACTTTCTATAATATGACTTTTTTCTATTACCCTTCGATGCTTCTCCATAATGTAAGAGACGCGTAGCTCATATAAGGCGGCCACGCTCCGCTCCACTCTTCCATCTGCTCGTAAGAAGGTTTCTTGTCCATGCCGAAATAAACTTTCAATGCGTTTTGAATGCCTATATCCGCTTTAGGGAATAAGTTTTCTCGTCCGAGTCCGAACATCAGCCAGTTCTCAGCTGTCCAAGGGCCGATGCCTCTGATTTTCACTAAGCGTTTCATCACTTCTTCGTCCGTTAAAGTCGATAAGTGCTCCAAGTCCAGCTCGCCTGCTGCGATTTGACGGGATGTGTCGATGACATACTCTGCTTTTCTTTGACTGAACTGCAGCTCCCTCAACTGATCATAGGAAAGATTTGCAACTTCTTCCGGTGTCGGATAAAACCAGACGCCATCCACTTCGCTTCCGAAATTGTGGACAAATCGCGTACTTAACGTATGAGCAAACTTCATGTTCAACTGCTGATGAATGATCACTTTCATTAAGCAGTCATACAAATGAAAGTCTTTGACGATCGGCGTCCCTGGGTGCGCCTGAAAGAGTTCTTTTAGGTTGGTATGCATAAAGTGTTCCTGGACGACTTCTAAGTCTTTGTCCCACTGAAATAGATTCTGGATATGTTGAAGCAGCGAAGCTTTTGCTTCTTCGCTTTCACTCGATACGTCGAAGGTCGGATTTGCCGTTGTGCCGGAACCTGTAACCCGGACTACATGCCTTTCATCACCTAACCGTACGGGGACATCCACCCACCGCTCTTCCCTGTTCAGCTTCGTCAGCGGATCGAACGCCCATCTCAATAATGTGTAATCAAAATCGTAAAAACTCTCTGCCGTAAACGTTTCCTTCCACATGCCAAAACGTCCTTCCTACCACCAATATTTATCATACGCCTTTTCTATACATCTTCTTCATCGTTCGGGAAGTTCCTTCTTCCTGCATAAAAAATTGTGATTATTATTTTCCCTGAATCCACCTTTTTATAACCTCTTTTGTTGAAAGGATGTACATCCAATATAAAAAACCGCTGTAAAAGATCACAGCGGTTTTCCAATCTTCCCTAAGGATAAGGACGTTCTACAGGGCCCATATAGGCGACGGGATATATTTTTTCACAACGAGGTCATTCAGCGTTCCAAATTGATACCCACGCTTACGAAGTTCATCGATCATTTGAGACAGAGCCTCTGCGTTATCTTGAGAAACGGAATGGAGGAGAACGACAGCACCGGGGTGAATCTGGTCCATGACGCTGTGGTACGCATATTCCCATCCCTTCTGTTTATCCGTTTCCCAGTCTTTGAACGCCACGGACCAGAAGGCATGCGTATAGCCGAATTCTTTTGCCCATTCCATCGTCTGTTCATTGAACGTTCCTCTTGGAGGACGGACAAACGACATCGTTTCCTGCTTCGTCAGTTTTTGAACGGCTTCATCTACCCGGTCGAGCTCTTTTTTCATTTCCTGCTTTGATACCTTTGTAAAATCGGGGTGACTCCAGGAGTGGTTCCCGATCAAGTGGCCTTCATCTGCCATTCGTTTCACTAAATCCGGTGCACTTTCAATGTAATGCCCAGTAATGAAGAATGCGGCCGGCACCTGCTTTTCTTTTAAGACGTCGAGCACTTGGCCCGTGTAGCCTTGCTCATACCCATTATCGAAAGTTAAATATACGGTCTTATCTCCTGAGTCGTCCACGTAAAACCCATCATACTGCTCAATCATCGGTCCGTACCTGCCAACATCCGGCACTTCTCCATCTGTACTCTTCTTATAACCCCAGCCCTCTGCAGAAGCTGCTGCAGGTAAACAGATGGCCATGAGACATATAAAGATTGTTACACGTTTCAGCATATCGATCACTCACTTTTTTCTTAGTATGTGTGAGTGAAGAATGCTCATAATAAAAAAAGGGTGGAAATGTTATCCACCCTTCTCATTATAGAAAAATTGAAGCAACCCAGCCAAATACGAATAACGGGATGTTATAGTGCAGGAATGTCGGAACACATGTATCCCAAATGTGATTGTGGTTGCCGTCTGCATTAAGACCGGACGTCGGTCCGAGTGTACTATCAGAAGCCGGAGATCCTGCATCTCCTAAAGCTCCAGCTGTACCGACGAGCGCTGCAATCGCCATCGGAGAGTATCCCGCCGCTAAACAGATCGGGACGAACAAAGCAGCTAATATCGGTACGGTAGCGAACGAGGAACCGATTCCCATCGTGACAACGAGTCCTACCAATAATAAGACAAAGGAAATCAATGCCTTTTGACCTTCAAGCAGCGCGGAGCTCGCTTCGACAAGTGCGGATACCGATCCCGTCTCGGTCAATACGTTCGCAAGTCCGGAAGCCGTTAGAAGGACGAAAGCGATGAATCCCATCATGGCGATTCCATCGTTCACCACTTTGTCTCCTTTGCGATACGGAACAATGCGGAATACGAACATTAAGATCAGACCAGCGAGGGCCGCTAAAATCAAGTTGCCAAAGAAACCTTGGATGACCAGCGTGACAACAATCGCGATGATCGTCAGGAAGTGCTTGAATGAAAATCGCTCTGCCTCAGGTTTCACGATGTCATCCAACACGTTCTCCTGTACAGATTCCTTCGGTTCACGAGGCTTCCTGTACGTAATGAACACAGCAATCAGCAACCCTAGAATCATGCCTGAACCAGGGATCAACAGTGATCCAGCGATGGAGAAGACATCAAGGCTTACTCCCTGCTCTTCCAAAGAATCCTGAATCGTTTGGTGGAAAATCAAACCGAATCCAGCCGGAATCATCACGTACGGTGCTTTCAAACCGAACGTCAGAGCCGCGGCAACAGCACGACGGTCCAGTTTCATACGATCAAACACGTGCAGCAACGGTGGAATAAGAATAGGAATAAAAGCAATGTGAACGGGTACGACGTTTTGCGAAAGCGACGCAATTCCCGCAATCACAAGGACTAGTAATGTCTTCATATCTTTCAGTACATCAAGCAGGAAATTCACTAAAATCGACGTAATGCCGGAATACGTAATCGTGACGGCAAACGCTCCTAATAATATATAGCTTAATGCCACATTTGCCTGACCGCCCATACCGTTAATCAACAGTTCTAATGAACCGGTCAGCGTTTCGCCGTTCATTAAGCCGGCAGTGAGTCCAGCAGCAAGAATGGCAATGATGACGTTCACTCGAAGCAGACTTAAAATCGTCATCACAAGGACAGATACAACAACCGCCCAAGCCATAAGGCATTCTCCTCTCTTTTCATCAATCATTTATCTCGTTAACGATTTACCATGATAAAGCAGGTGTTGAAAAAAATCAACCCTCAGAAAAAGAGAGTCAATTTTCACACAACGTTGACATAGACGAGAATCAGCACAAGCACTGAAAAAGATCCGATCAACAATTGCCCGATATGTTTCGGAACAGCCCGCCCTGCTGCCATTCGAACAAATGACATGATCAAGGTCAGCATAAAAACAAATCCGACAATGGGAGAAATCAGGTAGAGTACCGTATCCATCCGGTCACCTCTTTTGCTGGATTACATTTTGTTTTCCAAATCTTCAAGCATAGAAATGAGGCGATCAATATCCTCTACGGATGTTTCTTCCGGATCAAGCGCTTCGATGCGGTCTACAAATTCAGATAGGCGCACTTTCAGATCCTGAAGCTTTTCCTGTTGTTGCATGATGACATACCCCTTTTCGTTAAAATTAACTAGCCTAATGATAATATAACTGACTGGAGTTGTCTAATGGAGGCTGAAGATGTCAAACATGCTATAATACAGGGACGTAAGGAGGTTTGCATATGGAGTGGATGTCACCTGTTTTGAACTGGTTGGAAAAAGAAGAGTTCTCTGCTCTGCGATTACTGCTTTATGGTGCTCTGTTATTTGTCATGGTCTTGCTATCCAGAAAGCTGATCGGATCCTTCTTCAAACGGACCGATTTTATTGAAGAACGAAAAGAACGCACATTAGAATCAATGCTGAACTCAATCATCAGCTATACGGCCGTGATTGCTTTCATCTTAATCTTAATCAATCAATTCACAGACATTAATAGACTCTTGGCTGGTGCCGGTGTCATCGGGGTCATCATCGGCTTCGGGGCACAGAACCTGATTAAGGATTTCTTCGCCGGATTGTTCCTTCTTTATGAAAAGCAGTTACATAAAGGGGACTTCATCACGCTGAACAACACGTTCCACGGAACCGTTGAAGATATCGGTCTCCGTTTTCTGAAGCTGCGTGAGTGGAGCGGACGTCTTCTGACGATCAGCAACGGACAAATTACGACGATTGAGAATTATAACTTCGAATTCATGCGTGTAATTGAAAAAGTCACAACGAACTTCAGACAGGACCCAAGAGAAGTCCATGAAGCGTTGGAGGCTGCCTGTAAGAGGCTCAATGAAGAGTGTAGCGAGTATTTGAAGAAGGATTTGAAGGACGAGCCGATTGAACCGTTTCAGGTCTATGGCATGACGTCCTTGAACGATCAATATAGAGGGTATCAATACACCGTCACAGGAGTCGTTCATGACCTCGTTTATTGGACGGCAGCAAAAGAAACGCGCCGGATCATCGCCGAGACGATGTATGATTACAACATCGCGATGGCGGAGCAGCGCGTCGAACTGAACGATTACTCGGCTTCTAAAGAAGAGTAATCTCCTATTTTAATTCAAAGGAAAAGCTGACGTGATCCTGGACAGGAATCCATGCTCCGATTCCTTGTCTTGTTACGTTTTTGACAGATAGCATTTTCTTCGATCCCTTCAGCTTGATGTACACATCACCGAAGGCGACCTCCCCTTTTTCATTGACAGCAGGAGCGTAAGCATGCAGACGGCCGATTTTATTCATGGGAACAGCATACGTATTGTTCTGCTTCGTTCCCTTCCCAATCACGGTGTTAAAGGAAAGAGGCAGTTTCGTGTTCTGCTGGGCTTCCAGTAGAATCAGCTTCATCATTTGATCGCTGTGACTGATTCTGGACGTAAGACCGCCCTTCACTTCCCTCTCCTCTTTTTGTACATAGCTGATTTTCTCTGTCAGCTCTCCACCTTGGTTATTAATTTCATTCGTATTGATCTCCTGGTATTCCCAGTTCACATTCGTCTCTTTAGACTCATAAGCCAGCGGCCAGCGACCGAGAAAAATTTCCGCGCGGTAACCAAAGGCTAACGGGGAAGGCTTTAACGACGTTTCGTTCAGCATCTCGATAAGCTGCGGATTCGTAATACGGACATCCGATTCTTCCATCAACTCTTTCGTAATCTCTTCAGATTCAAGCAGCTCCTGATCGTCTGTTGAATTCGGATACGTGTTGTCCTTGGAAATATTCAAAACATGATTCGGGATGGCATTTTTTTCAGTTGGTTCTTTATCCTCAGCCGAAGTGGACATCACGTTCACAACGGTTAGAAACACAATGAAAGGAATGAGAACAAGCCATTTTCTATTCAAAGCTTTAACCACCTTTCTTTTTACTTATCATGTGAAAAGTGGTCAGCCTCTATACCTTAAGAAATCATTTTGTCCATAACGTGCTTCGCTTTCGGATCGAAAAATTGAATGGCTGGACCAATGGCAACAAGGATGATCACCGTACCAAGTCCTATTGGACCGCCCAGGAAGAAAGCAATCACCAAAGCAAAGGCTTCGGTCAGCGTCTTCGCGATCTGCAGATTCAATCCAAAACGCTTCTGCAGGGCGACCATAAACCCATCAACCGGATTCAGAGAGAACTTCGGCTGCAAATAGAGCGAAACGCCAAAGGCAATGATGATGATCCCTGATAGCAACGTCATAAGCTGACTAAGAAAAGCATCGACAGCAAACGTATCAAATACGCGCAGCATCCAGAAATCAATGACCTGTCCCAGCACAAGAATCGTAACGACAGCTAACAGATCCGGCTTCTCTTTCGCAATCCAGGCGTTCGTGACGATCAACACCGCACCGACAATCATGACCCAGTTCCCTACCGTGAGCCCAACAGATTCCGTCAGTCCGACATTCATCGCGTCCCAAGCGCCAGCCCCTAAATCAGCCTTGATCGTTAATGTAATTCCAAGCGCTATGATGATTAGTCCTAATATAAAGAACAATGACTTAATGGCTACTTTCTTCATCTCCATCCCTACCCTCTTATTTAAAAACGCATGTAAATCAAATTCTTCTTATCATAAACCATAAAAAAAGAGCTGTACATCCTTATTTTGGACGTACGCTCTTTTCATTTTACTTGCTAAGCTCGATACACTCAAGCGTTTCTTCCACTTCTATACTACCTTTAACAGATTGTACCATGGAGCAATTCTTACTGGAAATTTCAAGGTTTTTGATAAGCTTATCCTGGTTCAAACGATAGCCTTTGATGACAAAGTGCAGGTTGACTTTCTCAATACGATTCGCCTCGTCCGGGTTTCGTTTGATGTCGGCAGTTACTTTAATATCTTCATATTCGATACGCTGCTTATCGAGAATCTTACGAAATACTCCGATGCTGCATCCTGCAATGGAGGCAATCATCAATTGAAAGGGGCGGAAACCGTACGTCTCATCGCCGGAAATATTCATCTGCCCATACTCAAATGAAGTGCGGACACCGTTCTCTTTAATATAAAAATCCATTGTCAATCACTCCTTTAGTCATTGATGCGCCTTTATTCATATAATAACCGTTTTGAACAGGGAAATAACCTTAATCGAAAAAGAAACAGTTGCCCGGTGGGATCTGGTTCGTTTACGATTAGTGAGTAAGGAGGAAGCCTGATGGTATCAAAACAAACACGATTCTGGATTCTCATTGGTCTTGTCACCATTTCCGGCTTTTCACAAGGGATGCTCCTTCCTTTAATTGCCGTGATTCTAGAACAAAATGGAACATCTTCATCGATAAATGGACTGCATGCAACGGGGCTTTACATAGGGATCTTGATTTCTTCCCCGTTCATGGAAAAGCCGCTGCAAAAGCTTGGTTTTAAACCGATGATTATGATTGGTGGAGCCTTGGTCTTTGTTTCCCTTGCCCTATTCCCGTTCTGGCAGGCGCTTTGGTTCTGGTTTATGCTTCGCGTTACGGTCGGAATCGGAGACCAGATTCTTCACTTCGGCACGCAGACCTGGATTACCGCTACATCGGCCAAAGAAACCCGGGGCAGAAGCATCGCCTTTTACGGCCTGTTCTTCAGTCTTGGATTCACACTCGGACCGCTGATGACCAACTTGTTGGATATCAGCCTGTATGCGCCATTCCTTGTTTCATCCGCTCTCAGCTTGTTCGTGTGGTTGTTCATGCTCCGCGTCCGCAACGAAATGCCCGAAAAAGACCATACCACAGCCTATGGAACAAGTTCAATCAAAAGGTTCGCAAAAGCGCTTCGACTTAGCTGGGTCGCTTTTCTACCCCCATTGACGTACGGATTCTTAGAGGCAACCCTCCACGGAATCTTTCCGGTTTACGGGATGAGAATCGGACACGATGTGAATATTCTATCGTTTATCATTCCAAGCTTTGCCGCTGCCAGTCTGTTATCCCAAATACCGCTCGGCGCTCTTAGTGACCGCATCGGACGAAAGAAAGTCATCCTCACCGTTGTGACGGGAGGAGTCGTTGCCTTTCTATTTGCTGCATTCTTTGAGAACTCCGTCGTCTGGCTGTTTACCACGTTTGCTTTTGCAGGCTTGTGTGTCGGGTCGTTATTCTCTTTAGGTATTTCCTATATGACGGATTTATTACCAAAAGAATTGCTGCCCGCAGGAAACATCCTATGCGGAATGGCCTTCAGCGTCGGCAGTATTCTCGGACCATTCTTCTCCGGTGCCTTTCTCGACTGGTTCCCGGGGCTGTCTTTCTTCTACATCATCGTCGGACTGCTTGTCGTCGTGTTTCTCTCCACGGCTTTGGGACCAGAAGAACGAAAAGCTCACGAATCACCTGCCACATAGTAAAGCCCTAGCAGATATCTGATCGGGCAAGCTGTTAAAAAAGTATGGAGAAAGGTTCTGTTACAAATGGAGTGGACAGCGGGGTGGAAAATAATTCGCTTTCCGCGGCCCAACAGGACGTTGGGTCGTTCGACGTTGCCACAGGACGTGGCGGTTTTAGTTCGAACATCCTTGTTCAATTTTGAACTCAGACTTCGTCTTCGGGGATCTCGCCGAGGTCCGTGCATCCCGCAGGAGTCTCACCATTTTCCACCCCACTGTACGAAAGCAGTGGGAACAGAAACGAGTGGGGACGTGGAAAGCCGGACTTTATGTTGTGCAATCATCGCTCTTTTGGATGGTAGCATAAGAGGTTCCGTCCCCTTTAGGTAAAGGTGTTGGAGAAACGGGGAGACTCCTACCGGATTGGAGGACAGCGTGAGATCCCGCAGTGAGCGAAGCGAGCGAGGAAGCTCACCGACCGCCGGTGGAAAGCGAGTCGTTTCTCCAACACCTTTACTCCTTTTCTCAGAGAACCGATAAGACCCAACCGAAAATTAATCGTTCGTATCAAGCGAGAGTGCTAGAACATTCATCATAGCCTCTTTTTCTTCGGAAAAGAGAAGAGCCTGCTGATCAGCAGGCTCAAGCACAGGTCGGGCATTTCCCGTATATTTCGAATTTGTGATTTTCAATATCGTAGCCTTGGAGGTTATCCTCCACTTTTTCCATTGGACAGAATTCAATCGATTTCGTCCTGCCGCATGTGGTGCAGATGAAGTGATGATGGTGTCCGTGCGTATCGCAGCTTAAACGGAAGTGCTTCTCGCCTCCGAGCTCCGTTGCCTCCAGGATCTCCTCATCCGTCAGCAGATACAAGTTGCGATAGACGGTATCATAGCTCACACCAGGGAAGTCCTTCTGAAACTGCTTGATGATTTCCTTCGCTGCAATATAGGAATCCTGATTAACGAAGATCTCAAGCATTCTTTCACGCTGTTTCGTTCGCTTATAGCCTTTTGCCTTCAGTTTCTCGAGTGCCGTTTCTATTTTCAAGATGCTTCACCCTTTACTAAAAATTGCTTCTGCATTCGCTTATACATGATCGTCATAATAAGAATGAGAACGGCTGTCATGACGATGGTTCCTCCTGGAGGTACGCTCAAGTGGTAAGCAGAATAGAGACCTGTGATGACAGAAGTCTCGCCGAATACAATGGAAAGCCCGATTGTCTGTTTAAAGCTTCTGGACAGACGGAGCGCTGCCGCAACAGGCAGAGTCATCAATGCCGAAACGAGCAGAATCCCGACAACCTGCATCGAGGATGCGATGACCAGCGCCACCATGACAATGAACAATAGATGGATCCATCGTCCACTTACCCCTGATATCGAAGCGTGTTCTTCGTCGAACGAAAGAACAAACAGCTCTTTATAAAAGAGAATCACAATCGCAATGACTCCGAGCGTAATGAAGAGTACCGTCCAGACACTGGAGCGGTCGACCGCCGTCACACTTCCGAATAAGTAGCTGAATAAATCCGTATTAAATCCATCCGCAAGTGAAATGAGAATAACCCCTAGGCCGATTCCACCCGATAAAATAATCGGAATGGCCAACTCTTCATAATGTTTATAGACCTTGCGAAGCCTCTCAATAAGAATCGCACCTGCTACCGAGAAGACCATCCCCATATAAATCGGATTCCAATCGTTAATGGCCGAGACGCGTTTCTCCAACAGCAGGCTGGCCGCTATACCTGTAAGCGTAATATGTGACAGTGCATCTGCGATCAAGGAAAGTCTTCTCACGACAATGAACACACCGAGAAGCGGGGCGACAAGTCCGATCAACAGCCCTGTTATCACGGCGTTTTGTAAAAATTGATACTGCATCAAGCTTTCGATCATGAGTGGCTCACCCCACTATGGTCATGGTTGTGTGAAAGCTGCTGAACCGCATGACCGTAGAGCTGATTCAGGTCCTCTTCGCTGAATTCCTTATAATCATCCGAATGACCGTGGAAGTGAATCGTCTTATTCATACACACGACATGAGTCGCGTGATCCGTGATGGTGCCAATATCATGGGTGACCATGAGGAGCGTAATCCCCTTCTCCTTGTTCAGCTTACCAAGCAGGTTGTAAAAGTCTGTTACGTGCTTGGCATCGACCCCTACCGTCGGTTCATCCAGGATGACGAGGGAAGGATCACTGACGAGCGCCCTTGCGATAAAGACACGCTGCTGCTGTCCACCGGATAATTCCCCGATATTTGTGTCGGCATACTCTTCCATCTCAACAGTCCGAAGAGCCTCCATCGCTCTCTCTTTGTGCTTTCGATTAAAGAAAGAGAAGGTACCCATTCGGGAAACCAGACCACTTTTGACGACTTCGATCACTGTAGCCGGAAAGCCGGAATTGAAGCTGTTCGCCTTCTGGGAAACAAAGCCGATTTCTTCCCACTTATCAAACTTCTTAATCGACTCTCCGTAAAGCTGCACGCTTCCGACATCCGGTTTCGAGAGGCCGAGCATCAGCTTGATCAACGTGGATTTACCTGAACCGTTCGGCCCCACCAGACCAAGAAACTGCCCTTCATAGATCGAAAGGTTCACATCTTTAACGACCCATTCTTTTTCATATTTAAAGGAGAGATCTTTCATCTCCACAATTGCATTTTGTTTCATCGTGTTCCCTCTTTTGTAAATAATAATGATTACGGATTATTCCTGTCCCCATCATAAACCACAGACACGGAAGAATCAAATATCAGATATGTATCCTAACAATGAAAAACCAGAGCGCACATGCGCCCTGGTTCTGGTTAGAGATGTCTATTGTATCGTTTTTCAAAATAATCTTGAAGAGCTGAAAAAATCATCGTGAGCGGCCAGTAGATCAGTGCCGCTGTAATATACATCGTCATGGAATCGACTGTACGCCCCGCCGCAATCTGGGCTTTATTGAGTATTTCCGGAACCGAAATCATCGCAGCAAGCGACGTCGCTTTCAGCAAATCGAGAAACACATTTCCGAGCGGCGGAATGGCGATTCTCGTCGCCTGAGGCATAATGATGCGTCTGATCGTCTGCCAATAAGAGAATCCTAGTGCACGTGCCGATTCCCACTGCCCGTAAGCAACACTGTTTAAGGACGCACGATTGATCTCCGCAATATAGGCGGCACTGTTTGTCCCGAATCCGATGATAGCGGCTACCGTTGCCGGAAACTCAATGCCAACGACTGGCAATCCAAAGTATAGAACGAATAGATAGACCAGAATCGGCGTTCCGCGCATGAATGAAATATACAGCCTTGCCGGCCACCGGAGATAAATATGATCCGACCCTCGAGCAAGGGCAAGAAAGAAGCCAAGAATGAGGCCGATCAACATTCCGATGACAGCAACAAGCATGGTGAGCGGAACTCCCTGCAAAATAAAAGGAAGGTTGTCCCATGCTCGTTCGACGTTAAACAACTTTTCGATTTGAATGGAATCGATCTCTATTCCCAGCATAAGAAACCCCTACAAATCTAAGCCTTCGATTTCACGTACGTCCATTTCCGGCTTCTTAGAAGCGTCTTTTCCTCCGAAGAATTCCTCAGAAAGCTCGGTAAGTGTGCCATCTTCTCTCATTTCCTGAAGTACAGCATCGATTTCTTCTTTCAGCGTTGACGCTTCCTTAGGAAGGACGATGGCTGAATTCGTTGGATGGAATTGAAGGTCCGGGTGAAGCTGAACTTCAATATCCGGTAATGCCTGTAGTGCTAGTGACTGTAAGTAATAGTCGTTAATAATGAAGTCCGTACGTCCGTTTTCCACGTCACGTAGATAAACGTCATTCGTCACGTTACCATATGTCGTCGTTGTCGCTCCGAAATGTTCGGCAATTTCCGAGAAGACGGTTGTCGCTCCACCACCGTGCTTCTTCCCTTCTAGATCTTCAAGAGTTTCAATACCGGAAAGATCGGATTCACGAACAATCATCGTAGAGTAGGAATACTTATAAGGCTCTGTGAATGTGAACTGTTCCTTACGTGCTTCCGTAACTTCCATGTCATTGATGACTGCATCGATACGACCGCTGTTGATGGCTGCAAGCAAGCCGTCGACACCGTACTCCTCAAACTTCAGCTCCAGACCAAGACGGTCCGCAACCTCTCTCATTACTTCAACATCGTATCCTGTCATTTCGTCTGATCCTTCAGGATAATAAGAAGCTGGGAAAAGTGTACCGGATGTTCCGACTACAATTTCTCCATTTTCCTGTATCTCTGTCCATTTCGCGTCAGATGACGCTTCGCTATTATCAGCATTTCCTTCACTTTCGTCACTGGATGACCCACAAGCAGCCAACAGAACGGTGAAAGAGACCATAAGAATGAATAAAAGTCCTTTACGCATGTGTATGTCCACCTTTCAATAAATTTAACACCTCTTAAATATAGCAAGTAGACAGCTGTCGTATCAACTGTATCGCACTCTTTTTTAAAGTTTGAATATTACAAAAAAGAAGTAGAAAAACTTGACTAAGCACTTTTTTAAGCTAAAATAATAATATGTACTACATTATAATTATTATAATCTAAATGCTACTCATTCTCAATTACAAATACTTAAGGAGTTGATCCAATGTCCACAGATTCCCGCTCCCTATTGAATCCGTCATGGTTTCCAGCCTTTTTATCAGACCATTCTTGGAAAGAACACCTGGAGCTTATTGCTGCATTACTGAGTGGAGCGCTTGTATTGTGTGCTTGGTTGCTTTCAGACAGTGTGTCAACATCTACTTATATTACGCTTCATCTCATAGCCTTTACGATTGGCGGCTTCGCTAAAGCGAAGGAAGGGATTGAAGAGACGATTCAGGAGAAAGAATTGAATGTCGAGCTGTTGATGATTCTCGCAGCCATCGGATCGGCATCGATCGGCTACTGGACAGAGGGGGCGATCCTTATCTTCATCTTCGCTCTAAGCGGAGCCCTGGAAACGTACACGATGAATCGAAGCCAGAAGGAAATCTCATCCCTTATGGATCTTCAACCGGAGGAAGCGACCCTGCTCACGGAAAATGGTCACGAAACCGTTCATGTTTCCACCCTCCGATTAGGAGATCAGATTTTGATCAAGGCGGGGGAACGCATTCCGGCGGACGGTGCGATACAAAAAGGCACGTCCAGTATTGATGAAAGTGCGATTACGGGAGAATCTGTTCCGCTTACGAAGGGACTGAACGAAGATGTTTTTGCAGGTACCGTGAATATAAGCGGAAGTCTGACTGTGACCGTCACAAAGCCTTCAAGTGACACCGTCTTTCAAAAAATCATCCAAATGGTACAGTCCGCTCAGAGCGAAAAGTCTCCGTCCCAGCTTTTCATTGAAAGGTTTGAAGGGACGTATGTCAAAGTCGTCCTGCTCGTCGTTGCTCTCATGATGGTCCTTCCCCCCTTCCTATTCGGCTGGACGTGGATGGACACCATCTATCGCGCGATGATCCTACTCGTCGTCGCTTCCCCCTGTGCATTGGTCGCTTCCATTATGCCGGCTACGCTGTCAGCCATTACGAACGGGGCCAAATCAGGACTGTTATTTAAAGGAGGCGTCCATGTCGAGAACTTGTCCCACATTGAAGCCATCGCTTTTGATAAAACCGGAACGTTGACGAACGGCCAGCCCGTCATCACCGATGCTATTTACGCATCTGGAACAGACCACGACTACACCCTGAAAATCAGCGCTTCAATCGAGCAGGAATCCAATCACCCGCTTGCGAAAGCTCTTGTAGCTTTTGCAAAAGAAAAAGACGTTGAATTAGTATCCGTGGATGAGATGAACGATATGAGCGGTCATGGGGTCAAAGCTCTGATTCAAGGGGAAGAATGGAAGATCGGTAAACCGGACTTTGTAGGCAAAGAGGAAGCAGAGGCCTTCGAGGAAGGCATCGCAGAAAAACTGGCTGAAGAAGGTAAAACCGTCATCTTCGCCAAACGCGGTCCACAGATTGTCGGACTGTTCGCACTGAAAGATACGGTGCGAGAGGATACGAAGCTAGCCGTTAAAGGACTTAAAAAACGAGGTGTCTACACGATCATGCTGACGGGGGACAATAAAACGACCGCTGCCGCTATCGCCGAAGAGGTCGGGATCGACGCCTATATCGCAGAATGTCTTCCGGAACAGAAAGTCGAAGAAGTGAAAAAGCTGAAACAGCACTTCGGTCAAGTCGCCATGGTCGGTGACGGCATCAATGACGCCCCTGCCCTCGCAACAGCTGATTTAGGCATTGCGATGGGAGAAGGAACAGATGTCGCTCTGGAAACCGCAGATGTCGTTCTGATGAAGAATAACCTGCCGAAGATCGTCCAGGCGATGAAGCTGTCTGAGCGCATGAACAGGATAGTGAAACAAAATGTGGTGTTCTCTATTGCCGTCATTACCTTGTTGATCATCAGTAACTTCCTTCAACTGCTGGACCTTCCATTAGGCGTTATCGGACACGAGGGCAGCACCATCCTCGTTATTTTGAACGGATTACGGTTACTCAGAGGATAAGATATAAGTAAAAGACCCGAGTGGAAGCATTCGGGTCTTTCACTTCGTGAAATCCTATTTTTTCTTATAGATTTTACGCAAACCCAATACCGCCACTCCGCCAGCGGCGATCAAGGAAAGGTAGAGTGGATATCGATTAGACAAAGATAAGTCTACCGTATTTACCGGTTCCCTTCCTTGACCCAACTGCTCAGGGTCGTCGGAAGGGAGTTGATCGGTTCGGCTGCAGAGTGAAACTTCAGGCTTTCCCCATCCGTCTTTTGCATAGACGATGTACGATTTCCCGGTTTCAAATTCATATCCACAGTCCCCGCCACCTCTTCCTGTTTTCACGATGACCTCACTGTTCTTCTTCCCTTTCCACACCTGATCCACTTCGATCAACGCCTGCTTATGCTTGATTCCAATTCCCTTTTCTTTGATTGCTGTGACTTCTCCAGAAAAGACCGTCCCCGCTTGATCGAGCGCTTCAGAAGGTGGTGGAGGTTGAACACAGGAACAGGCATGGACCTTCGTTACCATCCACCCTCCTGGAAACAGCGAACATATCATCAGTAAAGAAAGAAACCCTAGGACCATCCTCTTAAGCTTTGGATTCGATGCCGTGGGTTCTTCTGAAGATAATGGCATTGATTTCTCCTCCCAATATAATAATGACCCCTGTGAGGTAAAACCAGATCATCAGAACAATGACACTTCCGAGGCTTCCATAGGCGCTTGAGTAATTCCCTAAGTTGCTTACGTAAAAGGAGAAAAGCAGAGACGTCCCCTGCCAGCTTACTGTGGAAAAAAGAGCACCTATTGAGGTGTTTTTGTACTTGATTTTCTTGTTCGGCGCCATGGCAAACAGAAAAGACAGGACGATGAAGAAAATGACGGTAGAAATCATCCACCTCAATGCCTCCCATGCTGTGATGAAGCTGTCTGATAAACCGATATAGGAAAACAGGTACAATCCGATACTATGTCCAAGGACCGGCAGCAATAAGGCAATGCCGATCACAATCACCATCGAAATCGTTAAAACGATGGCAATTAATCGAGTGATTAGGAAGTGACGATCCTCCTTCACCTCGTATGCGCGGTTAAAAGCACGGATGATGGCGTTCACACCATTGGAAGCGGCCCATAACGTTCCGATAATTCCGATGGATAGAATGCCGCCATTTTCATTCTGCAATAATGAAGATACATTATTTGTGATCAAGTCGAATGCTTCCGGCGGTGCATATGTACTGATGAAGGCTAAGACCCGCCCTTCATCCACATTGATAAAACCAAGCAGCGTAACAAGAAAAATCATGAAAGGAAATAGAGAAAGAAGAAAAAAGTATGCGAGCTGTGCCGCCATACCCCCTACATCATCTTTTCCAAACCGTTCGATCAGTTCCTTAACAATGGATACGACTTCCTTCATGACCTTTCTTCACCTCAAGACTTTAAGAAGCTTCTTTGGAATCAACAGCTTTCAGTTGATCCTCCACCTCCTGATTAATTTGCCCGATCTTATCGATCAGTTCTTCTGCCTTATTCAAAATCGCAAGCAGTTCTTCTACACCTTTATTCACCTGCTTGGATACATATTCATAATTCATTCTGAGCGCATGGACAGCCTCCGATGGGTGCTGGATATATCCGCTGCATTTCGTTCCTGCAGAACGGCTCTTTTCTCCTACGTATTTTCTCGTATCCTTATCAAGGAGCATGAGGGCTCCTCCAATCGCTGCACCGACTAATACGCCTTTCCACAATTTCTGCTCTCCCATTATTCTTCCTCCTTTAAGGAATGTTCATTTTTTATTCTTTCCAACCATCGTGAGCACCCTTCACTCACAAGCTGATAAACATAATCGAAATTCCCTGTAAAATACGGATCAGGTACATCCGATTCTTTGGCGCCAGGAATCTCATCGAGCAGCTTCCCGACTACGACGTCGTTCTTTTCACGGATGGCCTTCAAATCTCTCATATTTTGATCATCCATGGCGATCAAGTAATCGAAATCGTCCCAATCTGATTCCGTCACCTGCCTAGCCGATATCCCTTCGTATGAGAGACCCTTTTGATCAAGGATGCCCTTCGTCCCCTCATGGGGGTCTGATCCTACATGCCAATGACCGATTCCGGCCGAATCGACCTCAATTTGTGAAGATAGGCCATCCTTTTGGACCATATCACGAAAAACCGCTTCTGCCATAGGTGATCTACAGATGTTCCCTAAGCAGACAAATAGTACTCGAACCATCATTTCTTCCTCCATACATAGTATTTCATCTTTCTCTATTTCTATAAATGGATAAGGAAACCCTTTTCCACTACATCCCTTATAGCATATTTTCCTCCAAATTACCGCACTAAACATTTCCTCTCGCCATAATCCGAAATCTTCTTGACTTTTGTCAATAATTTTCTGAATATTGTATATAGAACTACTATTTTTCTATAATGGGGGTTGGCAGACATGAATTTAGAAGAAGTGTTGGGGGAGATCAGTTCCGTCGTATGGGGACCTGTATTGCTCACCCTTCTCGTTGGGACAGGCGTATATTTGACGTTACGCCTCGGTTTCCTGCAGTTTAAAACACTGCCCTACGCTTTACGATTAGCGTTTGTACCGAAGAAAAAGAAGTCTGAAAAAGAAAAAGGGGATATCTCCCATTATCAGGCATTGACCACAGCTCTTGCCGCAACAATCGGGACCGGGAACATCGCGGGTGTTGCGACAGCCGTTGTCCTTGGTGGACCTGGAGCCGTATTCTGGATGTGGATCACCGCCATATTCGGAATGGCGACCAAATATGCGGAAGCGGTTCTCGCCGTTAAGTATCGTATAGAAGATCCAAATGGTCAGATGTCGGGTGGACCGATGTATTACTTATCAAGAGGTTTGAAGACGAAGTGGCTCGGAAGAACGTTAGGACTGTTATTCGCCATCTTCGGTTCGATCGCAGCATTCGGAATCGGAAACATGGTACAGTCCAACTCCGTATCGGACGTCATGGAATCAACATTCAGCGTTCCGACGTGGGTTACAGGCATTTTACTTGCAGCATTCGCCGGACTCGTTCTTCTTGGCGGTATCCAAGGAATTGGTCGAGTGACCGCCTTTTTCGTTCCGATTATGGCCGTCTTCTACATCATCGGCGCACTAATCATCATTATTACGAACGCAGGAATGGTTCTTCCCGCATTCGGAACGATCTTCACAGATGCCTTCACGGCCTCAGCTGTCGGTGGCGGAATCTTAGGAACGGTTATCCGGTATGGTGTCGCTCGAGGGGTCTTCTCGAACGAAGCTGGGCTCGGTTCCGCACCCATCGCGGCCGCTGCAGCGAGAACAGACTACGCCGGGCGTCAGGCCCTTGTATCCATGACGCAGGTGTTCATCGATACGATTCTCGTATGTACGATGACTGGACTGACGATCGTCATGGCCGGTCAATATCAAGGAGACTTGGATGGTGCTGACTTGACGACCGCTTCCTTCCAAATCTTCCTTGGTGACATCGGAGCTTACATTGTCACGATCGGACTTATTTTCTTCGCCTTCTCCACTATTGTCGGTTGGTCTTATTACGGCGAGAAGTGCTTCGGGTATTTGACTGGACAGAAGGGAATCGGCATTTACAAACTCGTATTCGTCGGATTCGTATTTGTCGGAGCAGTCGCCCAATTGGATGTCGTTTGGGGACTTGCTGATATCATGAATGGACTGATGGCCTTCCCGAACTTAATCGGCCTCCTGCTCCTATCAGGTGTCGTCGCTGCCGAAACGAACAAATTCCTGAAGGTAGCCAAGAAAGAACGACAAGAAGAAAAAGAAGCCCGCTACAACAACTAAAAGAAAAGAGTAAAGAGCGCCCACTTAGAAACGTGGGCGCTCTTTTTGCGGCTTCTTCTCTTTCTGTTTTACAAAAAAGGGCGCTCCCTAAACCTTTTGCACAATCTAAGAATAGGTCTGCTTTTTGGTTAAATACTGTTCCATCTCCTCAGGGGGAAGCGGCTTACTGAAATAATACCCCTGATAATACGAACAATGATTTTCACGTAAGAACTGCAGCACTTCCTCGTTCTCCACCCCTTCTGCGACCACCTGGAGCTTGAACGCATCCGCCAGTTGAATCATGACCTTCACAATCTCAGAATCACTTGGATCATGATCGACCCCTTTAATAAAGGCTTGATCGATCTTCAGATAATGGATCGGGAACTTCCGCAAGTAGCTCAAGGATGAATAGCCCGTTCCAAAATCATCGATGGATAATGAAACGCCGAGGGCTTTCAAATCCTGCATGGTGCGGATACATTGGTCTGTATTCTGCATCACGCTGTTTTCCGTCACTTCAATTTCAAGGTATTTCGGATCGAGTCCGGTTTCATCTAGCACCTTCTTCACCTTTTCAGCAAAATCCGTTTGTTGAATTTCGTTTGCCGACACGTTGACGGCAACCCGCTCCGGCGCATACCCTGCGTCGATCCACTGCTGATTCTGTCTGCATGCTTCCTGCAGCACCCACTCGTCGAGCTGGGTGATCAACCCCGTCTCTTCTGCCAATGGGATGAATTCTCCCGGGGAGATAAAGCCTTTCTCTGCGTGCTCCCACCTGACCAGCGCCTCCATTCCGCTTATGAACCCTGTTTCCACGTTCACTTTCGGTTGATAGTGAAGGCACAACTCATTGCGGCTGATCGCCTCCCGAAGGTTTCCTTCCATCGAAATTTGATAATCGTGATACTCATTCATATTCGGTGTATAGAACAAGAAATTATGGCGGCCATTGCGTTTGCAGTACTGCATGGAAATGTTGGCACAGTTAATCAATTCATCGGCTGTTGAACAATCCACAGGGTAACGCGCCGTCCCAATTCGTGCTGTCATAAAGATTTCCTTTCCCATGATGTGAATCGGCTGCACGATCTTCTGCAAGATATAATGCCCCTGTCTCGTGAGCTCCTCGCTCGATTGATCATTCAACAAACAAACGATGAATTCATCGCCACCTAGTCTGTACACACGATCTCCATTTTCAATCACACTTTCAATTCTTTCACCCATTAATTTGATTACTTGATCTCCTGCAATGTACCCCATGGCATCATTGATATATTTAAAGCGATCCAGATTACAAAACATAAGAGATACTTTGTCATACTTCTCCATCAAAACAGGCAGATCTTCCTGCAACTTGTTCCGGTTCGGCAGGTCCGTCAAGGGGTCATGGGACGCCATATGCTGGATTCGATGCTCCGCCTCCTGGTAGGAAGTGATTTCAATCGAACTTCCGATTACCTCGACGACGCGCTCTCCTTGGTGAATGGGGGACAACGTCGTATAAAAGTACCTGCCGTTATAGTTATGTTTATAGGACAGTACCTCTCCCTGGAAGCCCCGTTCATATTTATTTTGATAGAATTGTGCTTTTGAATGTCCATAGAGGTCTTCGAGCGTCTGTCCCTGGACGACATCTGTCGTAAGCCCGATGTCTTCGGCCAGCTTTCCTTCAAAAAGGGTATACTGAAAGACACCTTTCTCTATTCTTTTCACTTTAAAGACAAGATTGACAAGCGACTGGACCGTTCTGGAATAATCGCTGTGCGCCTTCTCCAGCTGCCTCGCTTCCCCCTGCTTCTGCCTTGTAATGTCCATACCGAACACGATGTACGAGGGCTCATCTAACAGAGGGACAATGACCGTCCTCATCCAAAACGGCACATCTTCTTGACCAATGAAGCCCAGCTCCCCGTCAAACACCTCTTCCTGTTCCATCCAGTAATGATGAAAGACGTCATTATCTGCAGAAGAGCTTAGAAATTCATGAAAGGACTTACCTTCTATTTCACTATTTTCATAGTTCGCAAGCTCGGAAAAATAGTCGTCGCTGTACAAAATCGTACCATTCTTATCGATCAACATCACCGACAGGACATGGCTCAAAGAACGGAGGAGGTGCTGTTGAGTATGTATATAAGGAACGAGTAGCCTCCCCAGTTCGTCCACGAGCTGCCGTGAAGCATCGTCGAGATGACGACGCTTCAACGTATTGTATAGATCGAAAATGGTATCCATATCAATTTTTGAGTGATTCATTAAATTTTTCATAGGATTCCCCGCATACAATTTTTTCTAAAAAGAGAGCCTCGTTTACGATTAGATTCTTCTCACGCCAGAGGTTCAATACAAGCAGCGCCTGTGTTTTTGGCAGAATTGACGTAAGAACTCACAGGATATGCATCGAAGTCTTCGATGGTCAGCTGTTCTACGAATTGATGGGCTTGTTCCCCACTCCATTTGACCGGTTCGATCCATTGATTCTGCTTATCCCTCGGCAGAATGACAGGCATACGGTGGTGGATGTCGTTCATGAACTCATTGGATTCTCTTGTCAGAATCGTACACGTAAAACGATCCTCTTCTTCGGTCTTCCAATGGTCCCACAGCCCTGCAAAGGCAAATACATTCCGGTTCGCTAATGAAATTCTCATCGGCTGTTTGCCCTCATCCGTCTTCTTCCACTCATAGAAGCTGTCTGCCAGGATCAAGCATCTTCTTTGTGCCATCAGCCTCTTGAAGCTCGGCTTCTCGTGGGCGGTTTCACTTCTTGCATTGATCATTTTGTATCCGATCTTCGGATCTTTCGCCCAGGAGGGAATCAGCCCCCAATCCATCTGTCCTGCTCGTTTTTCCGCCCCATTCTGAATGATGGTCCACACCTTCTGTCCTGGTGCAACATTAAAACGAGGCTCGATATCCTCAGAAATGGTCTCAATTCCAAATTCTTTACGTATTTCGTGGTCGTCAACCGTCAGCGTAAACCTTCCACACATGTTTATCGTCCCCTGTTCGGATTAATTGACAAAGAAGTTCATTTTCACCCCTGTAGTCATCTGCTGTCCTGCATTACTCTGCATGGGATCGATCATGAGCTGATAACGTCCGTTCGTGTACCCGCTCTCTGGAGGATGCACGAGAAAGGTATGAGACTCACTTCCCTCTTCCACTTTCACATCCACCTTGGATCCATCTTCCCGAACAACATAAATAAAGCCCGGTGACTCCTTCATCGTATCATTGAATGTAATCGTCCATAGCTTATCCGGATCAACTTCTTTTATCCCAGCCATCTCGTCATAACTGCTTGAATCGACAGAGGCTGCGGCGGCTGTTTCTACCCGTTGAAAGGATTCGATTTGAAGAAGTCCCTCCTCCTCTCCAATGACTACTCTGTACTTCTGTGTTTCATTGAACCATGGGCTGTCGATTTCCATTTGATAGGTTCCGGGTTCCAGTTTTTGATACGTATATTGCTGATTCCCTTGTTTCTCGAGCAGCGTCTTTCCGGATTGACGAAGTGAAATGAGCGCATTCGGATCTTGCCCCGATGCCCATTCGGTTTTCAAAAACGTCGTTTGTCGCTCATCCTTCAAATACATATGCTCAAGCATCAATTGTCCAGCTGTCGAAAACTCCCAGGATTTTGAGACATCATTTCTAGTACCATCGGCATGTTTGACCTCTGCCTTTATCTCTACACGATAATTTTGTCCAGGTTGCAGCTTCTTTTTTGGAATAAGAAACAGATGACGGTCTCCATGGTCTTCTATCGATGGGGTCACGTTATAGGTTTCTACCTGTTCCCCTTCTTCATCCAGTAACTCAGCGGACTCTACGATCAACTCATCGTTCGGAAATCCGAAGTGTCGATAGCTGATCGGATATCCGGTCCATATCCTGTTTTCATCGAAGAAGCGGAGAGGATTCGGTGATTCATTCGCAAACCACGAAACCTTCACCTGTTCTTGATCCGGGGCTGGGTAAACGACAGTACGGGGTTCCTGCAAGACCCCTTCTCCTCCGTAGTTGGCGACGAAATCCCCTGAAGCATTCTGAGCTGTTCCTATGAATTGAAACCTTGGATCGAGCAGGCTCAGCCTGTGATATGGGGCATCGAATAAGTGATTGATCGAGGTAAGCGCACTCTCTTCGTGGTACGTAATCCCTTCACCGACAACCCCTGTATAGTCCACATGATCGGCGCGGTGCTTCATACTGTACCCCGTAAAAAATTCACTTTCCGTCTGCTGTTCAAAATGACCGTCATCCGGGTATTGCTCCAAGTAACCGGCATGGTTCTCAGCCATTTTCTTTAAAGAATCATGGGACCTGAAGAGGGGAAGTCCAAGCTGTTCCCGGTACACATTGACCCGCTCCAATGAGTGCTGCTGAAGTGTTTCTGTTTGATCTGAGGGTAAATTGCTGAGGTGTTGACTTCCTTCCGCTCCTGCCTCGATTGAAGGTGACAACAATGAAGCCACTATAAGTAAGAAAGGTAAGACGAATACTCGCATCATGGTGCTCATCCTCCTGTCTATATCTCTTTCTATCCACCATACTAGTAAACGCTTTCTGTTATGATAGGATGATACTTGCGTACAAAAAAAGGTACTTAAGGAACATTATCCTTAAAGCACCTCATTTAAACGTATTCGATTCAGAAGCCGAGCTTGCGATTCACTTTCCCCTCGTACTGCCTGAACGCATTGGACTGTGAGATGTTGCGCTTCTCCATCAACACATCGAAACGAATCCTCTTCTCAGACAGTTGCTTCACATAAGGCTGTCTTTCTTCTGGATCTTTGATCGTGTGAAGAAGCTCCTCTATTTCAACAATCTCTTTTTGGAGCCGCATTTCTTCCGGAAGCATGTTGGCGTTTTTCAAAATTCGATAGCTGTTACGAAGCTCAGCCGGGACATGGGCGAATTCATCCTCAGGCAGGGGCTTTCCCTTGCCCGGCAGGTTATCGAAATCTCCATTCTTCATCGATTGCTTAATCTTCTCTTCGATCAGATGTTCAAAGCCCATACACTCATCCCCTTATGATCGGTTTTGATACTGTGCCATGGCGTTCAAAGCTTGCGACTCTACAGGCTGATGAATCATTTCGATCTTTCGGTCCTGCTTGTCCTTCGACAGTTCCTTATACACGTCTCCAGATAACCCTAATCCAACTTCGGCCGCGTCTTCCACAGACTGAGCATAATACACGGTCTGGATGCCGGAGAAATACATCGCCGTCATGCACATCGGGCAAGGTTCACCACTTGCATACATCACACAATCACTCAAATCGGTCGTTCCCCACTCTTCTTGCAATTTCCTTAGAACAGCGATCTCAGCATGACCGGTAACATCAGACTTTTTATGGAGCGTGTTGACCCCTTCTGCTACCACAGCACCGTTTTTCATCAGAACAGCACCGAATGGGTGTCCGCCTTCTTTGACATTTCGAACAGCCAGCTGTAAAGCTCTTTCTAACCCATCATGCATGACAGGATCACGTCTCCAATCTTTTTTGTAATGTCCCCCTCAGACCATCCGCTACTGCGTCGACTTCAAGGATACGCCTCAACTTTTCATGATTTTTGCGGTCATGATAAAGGACCTCATTAACTTCGGCAACCGGAACCTCTGCAGGGTGCCGCTCCACCAGACTCATCATATCGCCGGGTGTCACACTCCCCTCCTGCAGGACCCGCAAATAAAATCCGGTAAACCCTTCCTTGGTCACTCGTGCAGGGAAATCGTCAATGCCGTGTGTTCTTGCGATAATGTAACAAGGCTTTCTCGGCTCTGATATTTGCAGCAAAGCATCCCCAAGCTGAAAAATATCGCCTACGCACACATCGCGCTCATCAATGCCTTCGACCGTTATATTTTCACCGAATGCGGGAAATGCAAAAGACTTGTTATACGTTTCTTCCCAATGGCGATAGTGCTGGGCCGGGTATAAGCAGACCGCTTTATCACGTCCACCATGATTTTTCTTATCCGCCTGTTCATCCCCTTCGAAATTCAAATACGTCAAAAACGTCGTTTCGTTTACAGGCGTCTTTCGATAGGCACTCTTCAAGTCCCCTTTTTCCGTTGCATACACTTCAGGCCGGCCGACGTTCAACGACAGCAGCTTATACTTCATGTAAGGTCCCCTCTCTCCACTTGGCAATCCATGCAGGAAGATAATCATAGCTCCAGGCATCACTCGGATAGTCTACAAACACGTCTTCTCCATTCTCATACAGGACTTGTATCAATTCATTGATCGCTCCGAAATAAAAGGTGTATAGGAATTCATAGCTGAACGGTTCTTTCGGCATATGCTGCTCGGCGCATACGGTCGGATTGCTGTAATTCAAGTACGTACGGCAAGGAATCGGGCGCACTTCATACGCCATACAGAGCTGTGTTTCAGGGTTGAGCATCGGGCAAGGGAGATTCAGACGTTTATAGGCGAGCTTCGTTTCGGAATCTTCCGGATCCATTTGAAGGGCTTCTGACAGCTTTGTCTTATTCTGTTCAAAATAATTCTCCCAATGTGCAAAGATCTCCTGCTTTCTGTGCTCATCAAAATGCTCAATCGAACGGAACATCATCTTGGCTTCCATTCGGCTCAACACAATCGGGAAATAACAGCAGAATGCACATCCCATAAAACAGTTCGGCTTCATGTCGACGAAAGACTCCATCCGGCCTATTTCATGGTCCACTTCATCCAAAAGACGCTGAAACCCCCGAAGAACCACATCTTCCGTAGGATCTTCACTTTCAAGCAGATCATCGACGACCGCATCAAAAACGCCTGGATCGATGTCATACTGCTCATTTATCTTTTCACATTTATCTATGATTTCTTGGTGATTCAAAAATGTCTTCACAAGGAAAAACTCCTTATCTTATCATATTGTCTTACGATCAAACCTGTCGGAACACCACAGGGGAAAACTGGATGGCTGACCGCATTTTATTGTTACCTATCATTATACATATCCTTAGGTCTTGTTTCATAATCTGTGGAGTAACCACCAATTTCCTATTGTGAAACCCCCAGAAACCTTCTATCATAAGAGAAGTCTTATAAGAGAATCTAGCATCTATGGAGGTACGTCTCATGTTTTCTAGTGCAGAAATTGGTATCGATCTCGGTACTGCCAATATATTGATATATTCTAAGTCTAAAGGAATTCTACTTAACGAACCATCCGTCGTCGCTTACAACACCGAAACCAAAAACGTTGTAGCCGTCGGAAAAGAAGCGAAAGAAATGGTCGGGAAGACTCCTCGTAACGTCATTCCTGTGCGCCCACTTAGGGACGGAGTCATTGCCGACTATGATATGACAGCTCAAATGTTAAAAGAGCTGATGAAAAAAGTGTCCAAGAAATCCGGCATTTCCATGCGTAAGCCGAATGTCGTCGTATGTATCCCATCTGGTGCCACATCCGTCGAGCAGCGTGCCATACGCAATGCCGTGAAAAGTTACGGTGCTAAAGATGTCCAACTTATTGAAGAGCCGATTGCCGCAGCGATCGGTGCAGACCTGCCTGTGGATGAACCGATTGCGAATGTCATTGTAGACATCGGAGGCGGTACAAGCGAGGTCGCGATCATCTCATTCGGCGGTGTCGTTTCGTGCAAGTCCATCCGCGCCGGTGGTGATGTCATGGATGAAGAAATCATCAAATACGTCCGCAAAGAGTACAACGTATTGATTGGTGAACGAACCTCCGAACAAATCAAGATGGAGATTGGTTACGCGCTGATTGATCATCCTGAGGAAAAAATGGAAGTACGAGGCCGTGATATGGTGAACGGTCTTCCGAAAACGATTGAACTTTCATCAAAAGAAATTCAGTCGGCTCTACGTGAATCGCTTGAACAACTTCTAGAGACGATTCGCGCAACGCTTGAGGAATGCCCTCCAGAACTAAGTGGGGATATTGTAGATCGAGGTGTCATCTTAACGGGTGGCGGATCACTCCTTAAAGGGATGCAGGACTGGCTTTCAGAAGAGATCTTCGTTCCGGTCCACATGGCGCCGAACCCTTTGGAATCGGTCGCAATCGGAACAGGACGCTCCCTGTCGATGATGAAGAAACTGCAGAAAGCAACGAAATAAGACGTTTTAACATAAAACAAACGATGCCTACGCACGTAAGGCATCGTTTGTTTTTTCTTTGCTCTTTTTCAGAAGGCTTATCCTTCCTCCTAGTTTGAATACAAGCACTCCGATAATGAGAAGCCCGAGTCCCAGACCTTTCTGAGCGGTAAAAGTCATTTCTTCAAACCCGAACAGTCCGAATGTGTTGACGATCGATGCCATGGCGAGCTGAGACACCATCACGATACTGACAGCATACGCAGGACCGAGCTCCTGCATACCGCGCATCAACCCGAAGACGATCCCCACGCCGAACACGCCTCCGAGCAGGTAAATCGGATTCACGCCTGATAAATCGAAGAGGTTCCCCCCGTCCATGATGAAAAATACCGGAATGGACACAAACAAGCCGATTCCAAGTACGATTGTCGTCGTCGCCCAGGACCCGCCCTTTTCACTGATGCGTGTGTTAAAGACGTTCTGCATACTGATCAACACACCTGCAATGACAGAAAGTATAATGCCAAACATCCTGATCCCTCCTTATTCGTAGATGTTTCCTTTCGCTTTTTCCCTCAATAAATCTAAGTCCTTAATCCGTATCGAGCCTCGTTTTCGCTCAATGATCCCCTGTTCGTGAAAGTTGAGAAGAATACGATTCAGGTGTCGATAGCTCGTTCCCATGACATCAGCGAACTCCTGCAAATTCGACGTCCTCATCTCTTCATGGAACATCGACCCTTTTCCATCTTCTGAGATGGACAATAAGTAACTCGCAAGCCTGACATCCACCGGGTACAACATATTCAGCGTGGAAGCATGGGATTCTGTATAAAACTTGTGGCTGATCACCTCAAGCAGGTAATGTAGGAAGCGGGTATTCTCCTGCTCAAACATGCGGAGATCCTGGAAAGAGATGCCGACCATATACCCGTCCGTGACCGCTTCTACCGTATGGAACACCTCTGTCCCCTGGATGTACTCGACATCGCCTATGATCGCCATCGGTGTTTTGAACCGCAGAATCAGTCCCTTTCCCTCTTGAGATACGGTATGGATTTTAATTTTTCCGCTTAACAGAAAATACATATGCTCGAGGGAATCGCCTTTCACGCAGAGAATGTCCCCTTTTTTCACTTCAAAATATTTCATTCGCTCGATTGTGGCCTGAGTGAACACGCGCTCAAGCCCGTAATCCTCTATCTTGACTTTGCTTTCTTTGATTTCCTTCATCTGTATCCTTCCTTACCATTTGAAGATGACGACGCCTGACACGATCATTACGAGCCCGATGATTTGGTGGGTCTGGATCCGCTGCTTCACTTCTCCGAACCAGCCTCTGCATTCGACTAAGAACGCTAGTCCCAACTGGGCCACAAGTAAGATTGAAATCGCTGCGGCTGGTCCAAGCAGCTGAATCGCTGTCAGCTCAGAGAATACGACCGGCACACCAAAAGATCCTCCAACATAGTAAAAGGGATGGACGCGCTTCAACCCCTCTATACTTCCGTCTCGCTTATTCAAATAAACCACCAGAGCCAACGAGAAAGCTACGACGTGTACAACGACTGTTGTATGCCACCCGCTTAAAGCTGTGCCCATGTTTGAATTGAAGATTCCCTGCAAGGTAATGCACAGACCTGCCAGAATCGAAAAAAGTACACCTTTCATTTCATACGTCTCCTTTACCTGTTCTTCCTCTATCCATTGAAACCCATTTCCACTTGTTAGAAAAGGACATATGTCCGAAATGATTCTTTATACTTTGGCAGGGATTCAGCCTATTTTGTCGAATGAAATCTAATATAGAAGGGAATACCCTAAGCAGGCTTGGTTTGTTAAACTTAAACCATACACTGGATAAGGACGTGTGGAAGCCCGTCACAGTGGGCGTATAGAAGATTTGTCAGGAAAAGGAGAACCCTTATGAAACTATCTACGATTCTGAAATGGATCACAGGCATATGTGAAGCGTTACTGGCGATCCCAGTAGCAGGCGGTCTTTTCGTACTGAGCAGCGGATGGGGACCACTATTATTCATGTTCATCATCCACGCCATTACATTAGTGCTGTCCATTCGTGATAACCGATCATTTGCAGGAAGCATTCTCGGTTTGATTACAAGCGTGATCGCTGTCATCCCGATTCTCGGCTGGATCATGCACACCGTCACAGCCATCGTACTGCTGATTGACGGCGGCCGTTCGACCCGCTTGGACAAAACCGCTTAGAGATCATTATTTTACCAGGGGGAAGCATTTATGTTTACAGTCATTTGTTTTTTTCGCGTGAAAGATTCCCAGTTGGATTCTTTCTTGAAAATGGCACGACAGTCTGGAGAAATACTCGAGTCTCACGGAACCCTTCAACACCACATGTTCTTTTCCCATGAAGCGACAGGTCGACAAGGTTCCATGGGCATGCTGAACTTGATTGAAGTGGAGGAAGACGAAGAGCTGTTGCTTGGTCAGACTTTGTTCAAAGATGAACAACATTACCATGAAGTGATGGCCTCGATCGGCTTCAATGATATTATCCACTATTTGAGCAACCATATTAAAGACATTGTGGAAATGAACAAAGTCGTCACCTCCACCTTCAACACCGAAAAACCCGAAACCCCAATCTCAGAGCAGCTAAATTAAAAGGAGGAGTCATGGATGAAGATTGTTGTATTAGGAGCAGGTGCACTAGGTGCGTACTTTGGAGCCCGATGGCAGCAGGCAGGGCATGAAGTCATCAATTTAGTTCGGGACGGCCGTGCGGAGCAGTTGGAGAAGAACGGCCTCCAGTTACATAGCGCAATGGGAGACTATACGGTCGATGAACTGACCATCGCCACAAGCCCCGAGCAAATTGTGGAACCGGACCTCGTCTTTCTTGCCGTAAAAGGATACCACCTGCACGGAACGTTGGACTGGCTGAAAGCACTCGTTCAGAAAGGGGCTAAGGTCTATCCGGTTCTGAACGGAATGGAGCACATCTCTATTTTGCAGAAGGAGCTTGGAGAAGAAGCAGTCATGGGCGGGTTATCGTACATTATCGCAACGCTTGATGAGAATGGACACGTCGTTCACACCAGCAAGTTTCACGACCTTGTATTCGGACCTCTCCACCCTTCTCAGCAGGGTATCTGCGAGGAGTTAGCGCTGGCATGTAATCAAGCGAACATGAACAGTTCACTCAGTCCGAATATTTTAGAGGATATGTGGAAGAAGTACATGTTCATCTCTGCCTTTTCCGGCATTACAACGGCGGTCAATCAGCCGATCGGCGTTGTCAGAAGTTTTCCTCAAACCTTCCGAATCGCTGAGCGCGTACTGGAGGAAATGAAGGATTTGGCCGTAGCCCATAAGATCAGTTTGACCGATGAACATGTCGCTCAAGCCTTTGAGCGTCTGCGCGGGTTCGACCATGAGATGACATCCTCCATGCACCAGGATCGCCGCAAAGGGCTGCCGCTCGAGTCCGAACATCTGCACGGTGGAGCGCTCCGTCTGGCTGAAGAAGTTAATCTTTCCATGCCTTACACAGAAACGATTCTCGGCATGATTAAACCTTACGAAGCATACGGAAACTAATAAAAGGAGCGCTACTGTAACGGTAGCGCTCCTTTTCAGACTGTTGAACAAGTATGGAGAACGGTTCTGTTACAAATGGGGAAAACAGCGGGATGGAAGTAGTGGAAACAGAACCGAGCTTATATATGTAAGGCTGGACGTTATCCCCTGATATCATTTATCGCCTTTTTTAGATGATAGCATAAGAGGTTCCGTCTCCACTTCATAAAGGTTTTGGCGAAATGGCGAGACCTATGGGAGCAGAGTACAGATGAGACCCCACAGCGACCGAAGGGAGCAAGGAGACTCGGGGCGTAGCCCATGGAAAGCGAGTTGTTTCGCCAAAGCCGCTCCTCAAGCTTTATAAGAACCGACAGGACTTTCTCGACAACCTAAAAAAGCCACGCTGAGCTTTCAGCATGGCTTATTCATCGGCATATTCACTTATTTGAGGACGTTCGCCTCTTTTCAAATCACGAATGGTTAAACCAAAGTCCATTTGAAGGTGCGGATAGTCTTTGAAGTTCGTCCAGTCTCCGCCCCACTCAAACCCCATATCTTTCGCGATTCTTGCGACTTCGAGCCAATCGGCTTTTCCATTTCCATTATCATCCCGCTGTGTATCCCACACAACGTCGCCACCCTCCGTCCTTAAAGCAAAATCAATGGCAAGTCCGTAATTGTGGTACGACTCCCCCGCTTTCGCATAGGTGACGATATTTCCTTCTGTCGATCTGCCCTGGGCATACAATTTTTTCTGTCTCTCTTCCGTTCGATGTCCTTCCGTGATGACGACATCGATGCCCTTCTGCTCTGCTTGAGCGACAAGGTCATCTTTATATTTTTCCACCAACGGATGAAGCATCGTCGGCAGGGGCGTTTCTTCTGAGTTCTCTGTATTCGTTTGAACGACGGGTGCAGGGTTCGGGTCTATTCTGGGGAACATGAATAATAGAAGCAAGGCTACACAGCCGATAAATACGGCGAATGCTACAATGTTCGAGAGAATCCTCACGCACACAGTCCTTTCTATGATGTAGTCTCTATGATTAAGAATACCATATAAAAAGATTGATAGAAATTGTTGTGACTGAAAAATCCATCCTATAAAATGTAAAATATACCAACAAAAACTGAGGCGATTCTATGAAATCTATTTATATTCTATTATCAAACACCGGTTCTTTACCGACCAGAGCCATAAAAGCTGTCACATCCGCTCCTTATAACCATGCATCCCTTGCGCTTGACCAAGACATGAAACGCATCTACAGTTTCGGCAGGCGCAGACCGACCAATCCTTTCTGGGGAGGCTTTGTAGAGGAGGATTTTGTCCAGGGTACGTTCAGCTGGTACCCGTACAGTACGTGTGCTGTCTATGAATTGAGGGTAACAAGACGCACGTATCAAAAGCTCGAGAGAATCATCAAGGCTTTCAGCCGTAATTACAAAACCCTTTTCTACAACTATATCGGCCTTCTCGGCGTCCCTGTGAATCAGCCGATCGATGTGCCGGCAAGCTATTTCTGTTCTCAATTCGTTGCAGAGGTGTTGAACCGGAGCGGGGTTCGTCTATTCGAAAAAAACAGCGCCCTCGTCACACCCGATGACTTCAGGCGACACGAAGATTTAGTGATGATTTATGAAGGGCCTCTATACGAGTATCCTTTCCTTCATTCTTACTCGTGGTATCAGCCGAAAAAATACCGTTCCTTCCCTTTCCGAAAATATATGAAGCAGCAAGTGAAGTCTGAGGTGCTGGGGATTTATGAAGAAGAGGGACGAACGTACCAATTCAGAGACGGATTTGTAAAACCTAAGAAAATTCTCATATCCAATAAAATCCACCGGTTGAAGAGTCTATTCCACTCTGTCAGAAAGGCAGAGTGACGAAGGACTGTGGTAAGGACTCCTACTCTCTTCCTATCAGCATGATATAATAGGAATAGATTAAGAGAATTGGAGTGGCACCTAGTGAGACGCTTTCGACAAAAACCGACCCGAACGATCTATGAAATCCTGATGATTGTACTTGCAGGATTCTCTGTCGCAACGATATGGAAACAAACTGGATACAACAGCTACATCGTCTGGGGAACCTGGTCGATCTTTTTCCTCGACTTCCTATACCGTCTTTTCCAAAGCGAAAGCAAGTGGGAATTCGTGAAGAAGAATCCCTTTATCGTCATCGCAGCCATTCCGCTTGATGCCGTCTTTCAATTCGCACGTGTCGCACGTATCCTGCACCTCCTGCGATTGAAGTCGATGACCAAGTACTATACGATGCCGTTCATCCGGTTTTTGAAAAAACAGCACCTCCTCCTCGTATCCGGCATAACATTCGGGCTTGTCTTCCTATTGATCATTCCTTTACATCTTGCGGAGACCGAATTGGAATCCTACGGGGAAGCGTGGATCAGCGCCCTCCTCTCTCTGACGTTTTTCGGACGGAGTGGATTCGAGCCTGAAACAGCGGTCGGACAGGTCATCATCGTCCTTTTCACCATCCTCGGTGTCATTCTGCACGGACTCATCCTCAGCACAGCTGTCGATTACCTCCTTCAGTCATCCATCGCTGAAAGAATGAAGCAGCGTTTGAATCGTTGAACCCTTTTCCACATCGGAAAAGGGTTTTTTTCTGCAAATTCATGTGTTTAAGATGCATTAAAAAAAGGAATATTTCTCCTGTACGTATGACAGGGAGGTGCATCGATGAGTAACGAAAAGAAGAAGCGAGAAGACTTTGAAGAAAAGTTAAAGAAAGAAAAGTTACAAGATGGCATGCCTGACGCAGAAATTCGTAAGGAAGAAAAAGAACAGAAAGATGGTACCCATTCGAAAAATGACTCGTTGACTGAACAGCAGTATGACGAAGACCTACGACCATAGTGAGGTGATAAGATGACAACTTTTCAAGCCTATCGAATCGATAAAAATGAGGGTCAGCAGCAAGCCGGAATCGAAACGTTATCCTTTAAAGACCTTCCAGAAGGCGACGTCCTGATCAAAGTCCATTACTCAAGTGTCAATTTTAAAGATGGAATCGTTTCACAGCCGGATAACCCGATGGTGAAGGAATACCCGATTGTTCCCGGGATTGACCTTGCGGGTGAAGTCGTGGAGTCCGATCATGATTCTTTCAAAAAGGGAGATCGCGTTATTGCGACAAGCTATGAAATCGGAGTCAATCACCACGGCGGCTTCAGTGAGTACGCAAGAATGCCAGCTGAGTGGGTCGTACCTTTACCTGATGGTCTGACCCTTGAAGAATCGATGATTTACGGCACAGCCGGTTTCACAGCAGGATTATCCATTCATCGTTTAGAACAGAACGGGCTGAAGCCGGAGGATGGTCCTGTCCTCGTTACAGGAGCGTCAGGCGGAGTCGGAAGTATGGCCGTCGCTATGCTGGCCAAGAGAGGTTACCACGTTGAAGCGAGCACCGGAAGCGCAGAACACACCGAATTCTTAAAACGGTTAGGAGCGGAGAGCGTCATTTCACGCGAAGATGTATATGACGGGAATCTGAAACCGGTAAAAAGTGCGCGCTGGGCTTCCGCAGTCGACCCAGTAGGCGGTGAACAGCTTGCCTCTGTCCTGAGTCAACTTCAGTACAATGGTGCAGCCGCCGTCAGTGGACTGACAGGCGGAACAAACATACCTACACAGGTTTATCCGTTCATATTGCGGGGAATCAGTCTGATAGGCATCGATTCCGTGCAGTTTCCAATGGATGAGCGGAAGAAAGTGTGGCATCGACTTGCCAACGACCTGAAGACGAAGGAACTATTCGATGACATAAAAGTCGTCATTGGCTTAGAGGAATTACCGGAAACCCTGAATCAGATTCTTGCCGGACAAACGCGGGGAAGAACGATTGTGAAATTTGGATAAGCAGGATGAAACCTTGACTCACTAACACTTTTGGGATATAATTAGTTATTGTGCCTTTTAGAAGGTAATCGGAAAAGAAAAGAGTGATTGTATGAGACTGGCATTCTGCTACGTTTTGATACAACTTAATCACACTGGATCAGCTTCGGAGCTGTAAGGATGCAATAGAGGTAGGGATTGCGTCGTTTAAGTTGATAAAACTACCATGTAGAAGTTTAATGAACCGCGGCAAAATGGGGATCAGAACCCCCACTTGATAAAGAAACAAGTGTTTCCGACGAATATAACCCTTCTCTTGTTCATAGGGTTGCGCAAGAGAACAGTGGAACAGAAGGCACGAATATGAACCACATACAGTGAGACAACCCTTCATAAAAAGCGAGTTGGACGATTAGTCCGACTCGCTTTTTCAATGGATCAGACGTTTAGGCTCCCTTCATCATGGTAATATAAGTCTTAGAAGCAATAGAGGAGGAACCTGTATGTCCCGTTACTTACAACGCATCGAACCTGAAGAGGTCCGATTTTTACTAGACTTTACCGAACTTGAGAAATTGGTCGTCGAGATGCTCGGAGAGGCGAAAGACCTGGTCACCATCGAGATCAGTTACGATCAGATGGAAGACTTTACGGGTGCTGAAATCATCCGTCCTATGGTCAAGCTTCGAGAAATCAGCAAATTGAACGAGGAACAGCGCCACCTCATTCTAAATTCCGGCTTCTCTATTGACCGCGAACCCTTTGATAATGGTGACTATGCCATGGAGGAAATCTTCGGTCCGGAATACACGATCGCAAGCGCAACAAACGACGCTGATGGCCCGTTCTTCACCATTGAAATGCCATACCGCTTCTACGTTGAAGAAAAAGAGCAGCATTAACCAAAAGCCCAGACTACTGCCTGGGCTTTTTATTTTTGACATTTGCCTGACACATTTCCTTTGTAAGATACAAATGTACCAACCAATAACAGGAGGTCATGCAAATGAATACTTGGTCAAAGAAAACGATTGTAGGAGCTGTGGCAATGGCACTAGCCATCCCCACCATCTCGTTCGCTGCTTCTACAGAACCCACAACAGAAGAGAGCTCAGTACAAAATCAGCTACAAGAACTGCAGGACAAACGCTACGAATTGCTGGAAGACTTCAAAAACGGTGACCTTACAGCAGACGAGCTGTTAGAGAAATTTCGTGATATGCGGCCGGAACATGGTCCTCATCGTCATTCAGCTAATCTTGATGAGGAAACACGCACGAAACTTGAAGAAATCAAACAAAAAGTTGAAGACGGTGAATTAACCGTAGAGGAAGCAAAGACACAAATGGAAGAGATCGGAATCACCCCACCTCCCTTTCATGAGGAATTAACTGAGGAACAGAAACAACAATTGGAAGAGATCCGCTCCCAAGTTGAAGCAGGAGAGCTGACAAAAGAAGAAGCGAGACAACAACTAACAGAACTGGGGATCAACTTCAAAGGGCCACATCACCATCATAGACATCACTTTGAGGCTCCAACCGAAACAGGCGAGCAATCAGACATCGAAACGGATCTGTAATAGTAGAAGAACCGCTATCCACTATGGCGGTTCTTCTCTATTTTCCTATATAATGGACAGAGATTCATGGAAGGAGCCTTTCAATGAAAAAGATACTGATCGTAGAAGATGAACCCACCATTATGCGTGTTCTGAAGGCCTACTTAACTAAAAATGGATATGCTATAGCCGAAGCTGAAATCGGAGAACAGGCTCTTTCCTCCTTCACACAGTCCCCTCCCGATCTCGTTCTCCTCGATATTATGCTGCCCGATCTTGATGGATGGTCGATCTTAAAAACGATACGCTCACAAAGCACATGTCCCGTTATTATGTTGACAGCGCTAGGTGAAGTCGATCATCGCTTAAAAGGCTTCAAAACCGGGGCAGATGATTACATTACGAAACCCTTTATCGGGGAAGAGGTAGTGGCTCGTGTGAGAGCTGTATTAAGAAGACCTCAAACCGTGTATCAAGAGGAAGATATTCTGAAATATGGCCCTCTACACCTATACCCAAACTCGCATTACGTTACGCTGAATGGAAAAGAAATAGATCTTACACCGAAAGACAAAAGCCTTCTTCTATTCTTAGGGCATCACCCTAACCAGAATTTCACCCGTGACCAATTACTAGATCATGTATGGGGGATGGACTACGAAGGAAGTGACCGAGCTGTCGACTTGGCTGTCAAACGTATTCGAAAAGCACTAAAAGCGAACGGCCTACCTAACGGTGCAATCAAGACGATCAGAGGATTGGGGTATCAATTCCATGTTGAGCAATAAGAAGCGTCGTTCCATTTTAAGATTCTGGTCCCAAAGGTACTTACTCACCCTTCTTATTGGTCTGGTGATTATAGGAACTGTTTCAACACTATGGATTCGGCAGACCACAATAGAGAACCGACTCAACATCACGCATCTGGTGGCACAGGAAATAGCAGACAGGATTGTAAGCAGTAACGGACGCATACTGGAAGGACC
The DNA here is from genome assembly GCF_020171725.1 of Halobacillus litoralis. GTDB lineage: Bacteria > Bacillota > Bacilli > Bacillales > Halobacillaceae > Halobacillus > Halobacillus litoralis_F. Next base: position 150,058 of record NZ_JAIVAJ010000007.1, read on the forward strand.
TCTATTCGAGACCATTCTTAACGACCGCAGCCAGATTCTTAATTTCCCTGAGGCTCCGACTGCTGTCGTAGTGGATGCAGAAGGAAGAATCCTCACAAGCAACAGAAGACCAGGTAGAGACCTACGGCTAGGAGAGCAAGTCCCCTCCTCTCTCTATGAAGAAAAGGAATCGACCATAAGCCTCGATGGGCGGACAGCTTTCATCATCAGTGAGCCTATTTTGAATAATGAAGAGACCGTCGGTTATGTCGTCCTTGTACAATACAAATCGGTTCTCGCTGAGAGCAACCAGGAGTACCGTCTCCTCTTTATCCTATTACTCACACTCGGACTCCTAGGGTGGCTCGTTATTTACTACCTGACGAAACAATTGACAAAACCCCTTAAAGAGACCGTTGAGGCTGCAAGGAAGGTCAGTAAAGGCGAATACGAAGTGACGATTACTCAGCACCCTAAGGAAAAAGAACTGGCTGAACTGACTGAAACGTTTCAAGACATGGCTGAGAAGCTGCAAAATTTAGAGCGGGTACGCTCTGAATTACTCGCTGGCGTAACCCACGATTTAAAAACACCCGTAACGTCAATCAGCGGGTTACTGCAAGCCATTCGCGATGAAGTCGTATCCGAGGAGGAAGCGCAGGAGTTTCTGAATCTATCCTTGAAAGAGACGGAGCGACTGAAGATCATGATCCAAGACTTGTTGACATTCAATACGTTCGTTGCAGGTTCTTTACCCGTCTACCCTAAACGGCAGGCGATGAATGATGTCTTAAAAGAGATTGAACAGCAATGGGTACGAACGGAAGAATCTACTCCTCTAAACATAGTCCTTCCGCAGGATTCGATCATCGTTTCTGTCGACGAAAACAGACTGAAACAAATCCTCATGAATTTACTGTTGAATGCGAAACAGGCCATGAAGGATGATGATGGTGGCATTACGGTTGTGCTGGAAGCGAAAGAGGGAATGGCTCTCATTCATGTACAAGACGAAGGATCGGGTATTCCGGATCAGGACCTCCCTTTTATTTTCGAACGCTTCTACAGAGGATCTAATAAAAAGTTAAGGGTACGAGGACTTGGGCTCGGGCTTTCCATCAGTTCCCTCCTCGCTAAAGCGCAGGAGGGAGAGCTGCTCGTCACCGAAACATCTGAATCTGGCACAACCTTCACCTTACGTTTTCCTTTAGCATAAAAAAAGCCTGACGGATATTCCCGTCAGGCTGATCATTATTCAATGATATGTTTCACTCTGCCTACCTGTCCATCCTCAAGTCTCACTTTGATTCCGTGAGGATGCGAAGGAGATTTGGTCAAAATGTCTTTTACTGTTCCACGGGTCAACGTGCCCGTGCGCTGATCTTTTTTCAGTACAATATCGACTTCCTGACCAGATTGAATGTTCTTTCGTGTTTGTCCATCCATTCTACGTCCACCTCAATTCTTCTCACATCATACCATAAGTAGAGAAGAAGTGCGTGACGACTTAATTTTCATAAGAAAACTGGTTCTGAATGCTTCCGTCTTTCTTATGAATGACAGCAATCGTCCCTTTGTTCTCAGCAATTTCTTTAGCCCGGTCAATCGCATCCTGCTTATTTTCGTAAACCTTTGTCGGCTGATCGGCTCCCTCTGCCTTTACTGCCCATCCTTCTTCGTGCGCCACAACATGTTCAGACTGATTACGAGTTTGTGCCAATGTAATGCCTCCTTTTAAGATTTACTTACTATATACCACATGGATAAATTTACCAAACCACTTTTTTATCAATCTGAGTACGTTTTTTTATCCTGAATGGATCCATCTTTTTTATGAATGATCACTTGGGTTTCTTTATTCTTCGCGATTTCCTTTGCTCGTTCAATTGCATCCTGCTTGTTGTCTTTTACATCTGAAGGCTGCTTGGCGTCTTCTGCTTTCACAGCCCATCCGTCTTCATGAGCCACGACATGTTCCCCTTTTTCCAACAGTTCAGGGCGACTTTCATACTCGTCCTCTTCATGGTCACGAAGCTGCTGATCTCCCGCCTGCTTCATGGCACGTCTTTCTTTTTGATCGGCATTTTCATACCACTCTTTTGCCTGCTCTGTCGCAATGGGAATGGCACTTCCTTCATCATACCCTTCATCAATCATAGCATTCGCAATATCGATCGCTTTCTTTCGCACAGCGGTATCCAAGTTTTTGAACGAGCTTGGATAATCATTCGTGTCCCAGGGCATTTCCTTCACTCCTCTATTTGAAATTCCTGGTTATTATTTACCGCAGAACTTACACAAGTAAACACGTTTTTAGTAGATCACTGTCCGCCAAAGGATCCAAAGCTTACGAGTCCGATGAACTGAAGCAGGGCCTGACTTGTAATAATGAGCAGCGCTCCCCCTGCAACAAAAGCAAGGAAGCGGCGCTTATCCGTCCCTTTTCTAAACTCCCATAACCCAAGGGCAGAGACCATAATCCCCGCGAACAACAATACCCACTGCAACAAAATAATGAACGTACCTGTCAGCATGTCACCATTCCTTTCCTCTATATACCGATGCTTTTTTCTAAAGAACACATTCCACTTCATCATGCAGGAATCTACTCCTCCGTGTATAAGTAGTAATAGAACGAGCATAAAAGGAGGAAGATTCACTTGAGCACTGATCATACATGGAAAGCATTCGACCAGTATGCTTTTGACCAATTGTTCTCAGAAGATCCTGTTTTGAACGAGGTATTAAAAACAAACGCGGAGGAAGGACTTCCTTCCATAGATGTTTCCCCTGCAGAAGGAAAAATGCTTCATCTGCTCGCTTCACTCTCCAGAGCCAAAAATATCTTGGAGATCGGCACGCTGGGTGGCTACAGCACGATTTGGCTATCTCGCGCGCTACCGGAAGACGGCCAGCTGGTTTCTTTGGAGTATTCTGAGAAGCACGCTGAAGTGGCAAGGAGAAACCTCAAGAATACCGGTCTTCATGATAAAGTGGATGTCATTGTAGGCCCAGCGCTCGACTCGTTTCCGAAGCTTCCGGAGAAGGGGTTTCATGACTTCGATTTTGTGTTTATCGATGCGGACAAAAAGAACAATCCTCATTACATTAAAGAAGCCCTGAAGCTGTCTCATCCCGGCACCTGCATCGTCGTCGATAACATCGTTCGGGACGGAAAAGTCCTCGAAAAAAATAGTGACGATTCAGATGTTCAGGGAATCAGAAGCATGTTTGATTTTCTTTCTGGTCATGAAAGCCTTGATGCCACCGCTATTCAAACGGTCGGCAGCAAAGGATATGACGGCTTTCTATTAGCGATAGTCAAATAGATAGCGAGGAAACGCTTGGTGGATGATTCCATCAAGCGTTTCTTAGATGTTTAATCTTATGGCTGTCCGGTCGTCAATATGAGCTCCGCTCTCTTGTAAAAGCTCTGTCAGCCCTTCGATGTAAGAGGCGAGTCCTACACTCTGAATGTGCTGGATGACATCGTGAAGAGACCACTCCGGGTGAAATAAGCCGTCTGACAAAATGATAACTTCTTTGATGTCACCCTTTGGAATCCGCCCTACCTGCAACCTTTTGATGGCTTCCGGTCTTCCATCCGCAACCGTGTAGCCGTCTTTTTCATTGGATAGCGTCCGATTGTACTTAAGGGCATTCAGACGGTCTTCGAAATACGCTTCATCCGGAACGGAGATCCCCTTCTTCCGGTCCTCTCCCCTCCTCTTTTTCGCTCTGACGTTTATCCCTTTTACCGTATCCTTCGTGAGAATTTGAACTGAATCGTCATGATGTGTCACGACGATCATACTATCTCCGAGCTGGGCAAAATGAAGATCGTCCCCATCGAGTTGAACAGCAGCCACGCAAGTCGTCCAGCGCTCATACCCTTTTAAGACATCGACATTGTATGCTTTCATTTGGCAGTGTAACGCTTGGTTTGCTTCTTGAATCGTGTCTTTCAACGTATCGTTCTCCGACATAGATCCGAGCGTTTCCTTGAACAGATTAGCGGCAAGATAAGCTCCGTTATGACCATCCTCATCTTTAAATGGAACCAATGGCGTCGCACCATCGAGTACTGCGTAGACAGAAGCGCGCTCATTTATAACGAGTGCATCCTCACATTCACGTTTGTATGGAGATGTCCGCTGCAAGGTTTCTATTCTAATCACGCTTCCACTCTTTCCGAAGCATCCCGTACACGGCATGGTCGGATGGTTGATCATACAGCATCGCCGCTTCTCGAATGATGCCCTCCTGGACAAATCCAAGACGCTCCGGTACAGCCCGGCTTTTCACGTTGTTTACATCTGCTCTGATTTCAATCCGGTTCAAGCCCATCTCTTCAAAAACATACGTGAACAGCGAGTCGCAGGAACGCGTAAGCAGCCCTTTCCCTTTAAACCCTGCCCCCATCCAGTACCCGATGCTCGTCTTTTTATTTTTCCAGTCGATCGCATGAAGGTCGATGGTTCCAGCAACCTTCCCCTTATAAAGGATACATACGGTCAGGCCATCCGCCTCCCCGTAACGTTTCATCGCAGACTTAATAAACTGTCTGGTATCGTCAGGTGAATTCGTAAAATGGATCCAGGGGAGCCAAGTGCTTAAATGCTCCCTCGATTGATCGGCCAGAGTATAAAGCTCTTCCGCATCCTCCATGCCTATGATTTTGAGCGTAATTTCTTCATCTACTTTATGTACAAACAAAATTCGTCCCTCCTCTATAAGTGTCGAACTCTATCATTTTCCATAAAAAATAGAGCGATTCCTGCCTGGACAACGACTTCTTCATTATTTTTCTGCTCGACTCGTTATGGGACTGTAATCTTCTTACCGGCCACCTGAGAGTCCCATTTTTCTTTAATCGGGACTCTCAGCCATTACCTTCGAGCACCCCGTGTTCCAATTAACCTTTAATGGAACTCACGGACTCTACCTGAGATGCACCTGTGTCCCAATCCTACCTCTATTGGGACTCTCAGACTCTATGTGCGAGTCAACCTTGTCCCAATCCGATTTTATCGGGACTTGATGTCCGCCTCCTGTTTGGGTATAGTCCCAATAAAAAACAGAACCTCCTATAAGGAAGCTCTGTTACAAGCAAAATCAGGGAGTCAGCACCAATTTCCCTTTTGTTTTCCTAGCCTGCATGATCTCATGGACGTGGGCTGCTTTTTCCAGACCATACACGCCGCCAACCGTCAGCTTCAAATCCCCGTTTTTCACAAGGAGAAGTAGATCCTGTAGACTTTTTTCGAAAAGGACCGGCTTCTTCATAATTTGCGGCAGAAAGAATCCGATGACGGATAAGTTGCGGTTCATTAAGCCTGCGGCATGGAGTGTCGGCGGTTCTCCGCTGGCGACGCCATAAGTGACGACGCGTCCGAACGACCGCATACACTTGATGGTCTCATTAAATACATCACCGCCCGCCATCTCAAGCGCAACATCCACTCCTCTTCCTTGGCTTGCTTCGAGCACGGCTTCCCGCCAATGCTCTTCTGTATAGTTGATCGCATAATCGGCGCCTAATTCTTTCGCGAGGGCGAGTTTTTCGTTAGAACTTGCTGTCGCGATGATCGTCCCTGCTCCGTAGTGCTTTGCCAATTGTACAGCTAGGGATCCGACTCCACCCGCCGCGGCATGGATGAGGACGGTTTCCCCTTTTTCCATACGGCCCATCGTCAAGAGGATGTGATAGGCTGTCAGTCCTTGAAGAGGGAGGGAGACGGCCGTCTGCTCATCGATGTGATCGGGTATCGGAATAAGCGTCTGTGTTTTGGCCGCTACGTATTCTGCGTAGCCACCTTCTCCGACAAGCGTAACGACGCGGTCCCCTTTCTTAAACCGTGAGTCTTCACCTGTCTCTTCGACGATACCTGCCACTTCGGCACCAGGTATGAAAGGGAGAGGCGTCGGCACAACGTAGGCGCCTTCCCGCCTTGCCGTATCGGCATAATTCACGCCGATTGCGGTCACTTTAATTAACGTTTCATCCTCTTCTATAAAAGGCCTCTCTACATCGACTTCCTCCAAGACACTCGGACCGCCGTACTGTTTGAATTGAATCGCTCTCATTCTAGGCACTCCTTATTTACCTGCAAACACAGGTTTTCTTTTTTCCTTGAACGCTTGGACGCCTTCCAGGTGGTCATTGGTTGTCACCATCATCGTCTGCGTCACTCGTTCCTGCTCGAGGATGGCAGCGAGATCCGCCTTCTCCGCTTCATCGACAATCCGCTTCATCATCCCCATTGCACGTCCGGGACCTTTCGATAAGGAAAGGGCATAGTTCATCGCTTCATCTTCCAAACGATCCAATGGGAAAATGCGGTTGATCAATCCCCACTCGACGGCCGTTTCAACAGGAATCGGCTCTGCACGGAACAACAGCTCCTTCGCTCGGTACGGTCCAAGCATACGGCTTAAGAAATAGTGACCGCCGCCATCTGCGACTAACCCGACTTGCGCGAAGCTCAACACGAACTTACTCTCTTCCCCTGCCAAAATCTGATCACAGGCTAAAGCCAAGTTGAATCCAGCTCCTGCTGCGTAGCCATGAACGACGGCAATGACGGGTTTCGGAAGCTGCTTGATCATCAGAATCAGCTCGTTCAGCAGGCCAACATGGTCATAAATATCCTGCGCGGATGCTTCTCCCATATTCTTCACATCGCCACCTGCGGAAAAGGCTCTTCCGGCTCCTGAAAGCATGACAACTTTAATGTCATCGTTCTTTTTTGCTTCACCAAGCGCTTCGTGCAGACCGAGAATCATTTGATCCGAAAAGGCATTCAATGAATCAGGACGGTTCAGTACACAGGACATCACAGGACCACTTACTTGGACAACAACATGTTCATTTCCTAAACGCATTTTTCCATCTCCCTTTATGATTGGTATTGTTTACGCTCACGATAATAGTCTGCGAGATTCCGCTTCCGCTCTACTGCATCCGGCCAATGGTACCCTGCCAGAAGCTGTGAAACCTGACCCAATGTCTTCGCCCTCTCTTCTCCATTCATCAGGTTGGACAACAGCGGAAGAACGGCTTTTTGGACATCGAACACGCTTTGTTCTACGCAGGTATAGGCTAACGACTCTTTCCACTCCCGTTCTCCCGCTTTCTCCGTCCGAACGATAACGGACTCCACTGCATAAATTGCAATGGCCAGATCTGCCATCCTCAACAGCATCTCCTGCTCGTCCTTAATCTTGTCTCCATACTTACTGAAAGCAAGCCCAGCACAAACGAGATATAAGTCTTTATATAAAGCGAGTGGTTCCCTCAGCTCCTTCAGAGGACCCGTCTGTTGCTTGAATGAGCCTGACCGCAAGGACTGCTGGGCTTTTTCAATCAGGCTTTCCGCATCAAATGATCCTTTGGCAAGCTTTTTGAAGAAGGCGCCGGGAATCAAGAGACGGTTGATTTCATTGGTGCCTTCAAAGATTCGGTTGATTCTGGCATCGCGGTAAGCGAGTTCGACGGGATACCCTTTGATGTAGCCCGCTCCTCCGTGAAGCTGAAGCGACTCGTCTACGACTTGATCCAATGTCTCAGAACCAACGATCTTACAAATGGCGGACTCAAGTGCATGCTCATTCATCGCCTTCGCGGTAGACATGAAATCTTCCGAGTTTTCATAAGGCGCAAGCGCCGATTCAATGTGCCCTGCCGTTCGATATACCAACGATTCAGCAGCATATAGCTTCGCTGCCATGTCCGCAATTTTCTCTTTGCTGGCGTTGAATTCCGAGATGGTCTTATTGAACTGCTTCCGTTCGGTACTGTGTTCAAGAGCGAGCTGAAAGCTGTGCTTCGCCGCTCCGATTGTGGCAAACCCTAAGTTGAAGCGTCCGAGGTTCAGCACATTCAAGGCAATCAAGTGACCTTTTCCTACCTCTCCAATGACATTCTCGATTGGAACCTGGCAGTCTTCCATGTGAACAGAGCACGTCGAAGATCCCTTAATGCCGAGCTTGTCTTCTTCCGGTCCGATCGATAATCCCAGGAAATCTTTTTCCACAATAAAAGCGGTGAAGTGCTGTCCGTCCACTTTGGCGTAGACGATGAATGTGTCTGCAAAGGAGGCGTTGGTGATATAAATTTTCGTACCATTCAGCAGGTAGAATTCTCCGGATGAATCGAGCGCTGCGGTCGTCTGAGCCGCAAGCGCATCGGAACCCGCTTCCGGTTCAGTGAGGCAGTATGCTCCTAAGTATTCGCCGGAAGCGAGTTTCGGCAGATATTTCTGTTTCTGAAAAGGGGAGCCGAAGTACGTAATCGGCAGGGTCGCAATACATGTATGGTTTGAATGCGCTACACTGTAGCCACTGGCATTCCCCAACGCTTCCCCGACAATCCCCTTACTCATCTTGTCTAGACCAAGCCCGCCATATCGTTCCGGTATGCTGTGCGCCAGCAGCCCCAAATTTCCCGCCTTTTTCATTTTCTCCGCTACGAAGGAGAAATCTCCTTCTTCGAGCCGCTTGATATTCGGGTGAATTTCCCGGGAAATAAATTGTCGAGCGGTGTCCGCCATCATCTTATGTTCATCTGTCCGGTCTTCCGGTGTGAATACAGCTTCGGGCGTAATTTCTTCAATGAGAAAGTCTCCACCTTCTACAAAATGCTTGAGTCGGTTCATCTGTCCACTCCTTTATTTTTCTTCAATCAGACAGGCCGGCGGTTTCCTCTGCGTGCTGAATCAAGTGATTCACAAATTCATGCATGCCAGCAAAGCGTGGGTCGTTCGTCTGCCCTTTTTTATAACGGGCGTAAATCTGCTGCACAATGCCTGCAAGTTTGAAATAAGCGAATGTGACGTAGATGTGGATGTCTGAAACGTCACGACCACTTTTCTCTGCATAACGGCTGATGAATGCCTCTCTCGTGTAGAATCCTTCTTTAACGGTGACAGGCGGTTGACCCAACCCGTTTTTCAAAATCTCGGGATCATCGGCTTGAATCCAATAGCTCATCGCCGCTCCGAGGTCTGCGAGCGGGTCGCCGACGGTCGTCATTTCCCAGTCGAACAACCCGACCATCTCATGTGGGTTCTCGGCATTGAACATCGCATTGTTCAATTTATAATCGTAGTGGATGATGGAGGCATCCCTTGATTTTGGAATATGTTCGACCAGCCATCGCTTGAGCCGGTCCCCGCTTACGACATCGTCGGTTCTCGCCCGGTCAAATCGATGGATCCACCCATGCACCTGCCGCTCCATGAATCCATCAGGTCGGACCATTTCTTTCAACGGAGTCTCCTTGTAATCTATTGCATGAAGCTCGACTAACCGGTCGACCATTTCTTCGGAGAGCGCCCGACCAAGCTCCGCCGTCTCCTCCACACCTTCCGGGAAGGCTGTATCGTACACCAGCCCCTCTCGTCTCTCCATGATGAAAAAGGGGGCTCCGATCAAGTCTCCCTCCTCTACAAGAAGGGGGTTCGGAGCTGACGGGAAGACCGGGTGGAGTGCTTGTAATACCTTGAATTCCCTTTGCATGTCATGCGCTTTCGGAGCCACTGGTCCAAGTGGCGGCCTTCTCAGTACCACCTCCCAATCCCCAACCGACAGCTCATACGTCAGGTTGGAGTGGCCGGCTCCGAATTGACGGACCTGCATCGCTCCATCCGGAACTTCCATATGGCTTCTCAGAAAAGGTTCAATGACCTGAAGATCAAGTTCTTCCCCTTGTCGGACGGACCTTGTATCGGTTTTGGTCACCCTTATCCCTCCTTGACCGTCAGTTGGTGACTTTCAAGTATTCGCTTCATTTCGTCAGACATCGGTTTACTCTTCTGCTCTTCAAAATCGAACTGCACAATAACGGATTTCCCCTTTGCAACGAGATCTCCGGATTCTTTTTCGTACATATCCTGCTCAAGATGAAAGCTTGAGTTGCCGATTTTGACGACATGGCTTTTGATCATCAGCGTTTGATTGAAATAGACCTGCTTCAGGAAATCACAGGACGTAGAGGCTAGAATGAAGCTCCAGTTGTCTCCCGCTACCCCGAGTTCATTGAAAAATTGAATCCTGGAATCCTCCATATAGACAAAATAGTTATTATTGTTTACGTGTCCAAGTAAATCTGTTTCACAAAACCGAACGTTCACTTCTATTTCATGCATGCTGCTTTCCTCCATTCAACTTTTCACTTTACGGTCGTACGTGTAAAACCCTTTGCCGGTCTTTCTTCCGAGTTCACCAGCCTCTACCTTTTCGACAAGCGTCTGGGACGGCCGGTCATCCGGATCTCCGGTTTCCTGATAGTGCTGCTCCATCACGTAATACCCGACATCAAGACCTGACAGATCCATCAATTCAAACGGGCCAATCGGATGGTTCAACGCATTACGTACAATCTTATCGATATCCTCAAAGTCAGCGTATCCTCCTTCATACAGATGCATCGCTTCTTTTTGGATGGCAAACAAAATCCTGTTGGCGACAAAACCTGAAATTTCTTTATGAAGAAGAATGGCGGTCCGTCCCATCTGATGGCAGACGTCCATCACCGTCTGAGCTGTCTCATCCGAAGTATGCTCGCCTTTTACGACCTCGACACAATCCATCACAAGCGCCGGGAAAAAGAAGTGCATGTTGCACACCTTCTCGGGCTTTGTCGTAGCATCCGCTATGAGGGAGCTGACTATGGTCGAGGAATTCGTCGCAAGCACCGCATGGCGTGGTGTGATCTCATCCAACTTGGAGAACACTTCCCGCTTCAGGTCCAGCTTTTCCACAACCGCCTCAACCACAAGATCCGCCTGCCCTGCCGCTTCCTCGAGACTCGTCGTCATGTGGAGATGATGAAAAGCCTCTTCATACGCTTCCGCCGTCAGCTTTTCTTTCTCGATCCATCTGTTCAAAATGTCCTTAAGCTTACGATCAGCTGCCTCAAGCGAATCCTCACTGATATCCTGTAAATACGTCTCATACCCTGCGAGAGCACTTAACATCGCAATCTGATGTCCCATCGCTCCTGCACCGACCACTGCTATTCGTTTAACGGTCATGATGATCCCCCTCGATTCCTTTGAATATCAATTCCATAAAAATGTGCGTCAACTCTTCTTCCGATACGTCTCCGTCCGGGTCATACCAGAAATAGCTCCAGTTCGCGATGCCGAGGACACCGAAAGAAAGCATATCGGCCCTCAAATCGGATCTGAACTCGCCTGCCTTCATCCCCTCTTCTAAGACGTGGGCTATGTTCCTTTGAAATTCGTGCCGCTTCGGCAGGATGGTCTTCGTTTTCTCTTCACTCAAGTGCCGCATTTCCCTGAAAAACACCATGGCACTGTTCGCATTGGTGCGGATGTTCTGAATCAACATTCCTACAATCCCCGCGAGCTGTTCCCGATACGTCCGCCCGCTTTCCATAATCTCTCTCTGACCCGCTAGCAGCAGATCGATAAACTGCTCGTGAATCTGGACGAGGACATCCTCTTTGTTTTTGAAATAATAATAGAAGGTGCCCTTTGTCAGGTCATTGGACGAGACGATATCCTGGATCGAGGTTTCAGGAAACCCGTGTCTTCCAAACAGCTCTGTACTTGTCGTCAAAATCTTCTCCTTCATTCCACATCCTCCTCAGCAGGATGCGTGCATGCCCCCATCGACAACCAGCACATCCCCCGTCACGTAATCCGACGCCCTGGATGCCAGGAACAAAGCCGCCCCTTTCAGATCTTCTGCACTTCCGAATCGCCCAAGTGGCGTGCGGTCAAGGATGAAATCGCCTCCTTCTTCCAGCACGACCTTCGACATTTTCGTCGGGAAAAAGCCCGGAGCCAGAGCATTCACTTGGACATTGTTCGCTCCCCACTTCACTGCCAGGTCTTTCGTAAGGGTGATGACGGCTCCTTTACTTGCGTTGTAGCCGACCGTTTCCATAAAACGAGGATCCGCCCCTCCAAGTCCTGCCACGGAAGCGATGTTGATGATTTTTCCGGACTTCTGTTTGTTCATGACGGCCCCTACCTTCTGTGACATGAGAAAGGTGCCTGTTACATTGACGTTCATCACCTTTTGAAAGGCTTCAACCGGCATCTCCAGGGTCGGCGCACCCCAGGTAGCTCCACTGTTATTAATCAAAATATCAATCTGCCCGAATGCATTCATCGCTTGTTCTACTACGGCGTCCACCTGCTCCTCCTGTGTAACATCACAGCTTAACGCCATCGTTTTGACCCCATGTGCCTCCTTGAGCCTCAACGCCACTTCCTCGCAGGCTTCCTTTTTCCTTGAACAAAGGACGAGGTTCGCCCCCGCTTCGGCCAGTCCCTCGGCCATCTGCTCACCCAGTCCTCTTCCGCCTCCGGTGATGATCGCGGTCCTGCCGGTCAGATCGAATAATTGTTGTACGTGCATGCTGTCACTCCTTATATTTTGATAGTTCGAGCTTCGCCACTTGCCTCCGGTGAACTTCATCCGGCCCATCCGCAAGCCTTAGCGTTCGACTGTTCGCCCATTGGGCCGCCAGCGTAAAGTCATCACTCACTCCTGCCGCCCCATGAGCCTGGATGGCCCTGTCAATGACTTTGAGCGCTATATTCGGAGCGACGACTTTAATCATCGCAATTTCCGTCTTCGCCATTTTGCTGCCTACGGTATCCATCATGTAGGCTGCTTTTAGCGTGAGCAGGCGGGCCTGTTCGATTTCAATTCTCGAATCGGCAATCCATTCCCTGATCACACCCTGCTCGGCGAGTGGACGATGAAAGGCTTCTCTGTTTTGAACACGCTTACATAAATCTTCAAGCGCACGCTCTGCTGCTCCAATCAGCCGCATACAGTGATGAATCCGCCCGGGACCCAGGCGCCCTTGAGCAATGGCAAACCCTTTTCCTTCGCCCCAGATGATGTGATCTGCCGGCACCCTGACATTTCGAAAGTCAATCTCGGCGTGACCATGCGGGGCATGGTCATATCCGAATACGGGCAGCATCCTCTTGATATGTACTCCTGGAGTGTCGAGCGGAACTAAAATCATCGACTGCTGTTCATGCCGTGGGGCATCAGGATCTGTTTTTCCCATAAAGATGGCGACCTTGCACCTCGGATCCCCTGCTCCTGATGACCACCACTTCGTCCCGTTGATGATATATTCATCAGCCTCCCTGCGAATCTCCCCCTCAATGTTTGTCGCATCGGAGGATGCCACTTCAGGTTCCGTCATAGAGAAGCAGGACCGGATCTCTCCATTCAACAAGGGAACGAGCCACTCCTCCTTCTGCTTCTTTGTTCCGTAGCGCGCCAACAGTTCCATGTTCCCTGTATCAGGAGCATTGCAGTTGAACACTTCAGGACCGATCATCGACCGTCCCATCAATTCACACAACGGAGCGTATTCCAGGTTCGTCAATCCAGCGCCATACTCCTCATCAGGTAAGAATAAATTCCACAATCCTTCTTCCTTCGCTTTCGCCTTCATCTCTTCCATGATGGAAGGAACCTCAGACCAGCGGCTTTCCTGCTGATTCAGCTGGTGCTCGAATGCTCTTTCGTTCGGATAGACATGTTCATCCATAAACGCTATGACACGCTGCTCCAAGCGCTTCACCTTTTCACTCTTGTCGAAATGCACAGGGCACCTCCTCCACGGCCGAACATACCGACCGGTTAGTATGTAATTTACATTTTAACCCTGATTATCTGAAAATTCAATAAAAAATGAACGATTATTCATTTGTCATTTTTTTCTTTTTGTTGCGTAGAGATGATATGAGTGACCATACACAAGGAGGAGATCATCTATGGCAAAAGATCAACACGATTCCTCGAAAGACGAAGGTCTTGTCAAAGGGGTATCGAAGGAAGCGAACAACATCATCCACAACACGGTGGATGCTTCCGGGAAAATCGTGAAGTCCATTTCAGGAGAAGGCGGACTCGTTGGCAAAACGGTGGACTCATCCGGTAAGGTCGTGAAGAATATCTCGGACAAAGGAAATGAAGCGATAGGAAAAACAGTAGATGCTTCATCGAAGACGTTCCGGAACCTGAAGGATAAAACGTTCAAACGGAAGAAGTAATACGAAACAAAGAGCTGCCCGCGTTCATACGGGGCAGCTCTTCTATCTGGAAGAATTGATTCTGTTGTTCAACTCACAGAAGTGAAAGAACCCTCTCCCTCTGTTCCTCTCTGACAAAACTTCTATCCAAATGTTGCATCCTTCTGTCGTTCGAAGCAGGGAAATTTCATGGTGTGGTCCGCCATGTTCTATAACGCTATTGTTATAGATAGTGTATCTTATGTATGAACTCCGCCATTTGCATTGGCTGATGGACATAATCTAAAAACCTATTTTTATACTACATAGACAGATATACAGACCTCTTTCTTCTATTTCCATAGAATGATATGGAATGACCAAATAATAAAGGAGATGGATAACAAATGGGTTCATGTCATTCGAAAGATAGCCATTGCGTAAGAAACATTCTTAAGGAGATTATTCGTGCACAAAATGAGGTGGCCGACCACTGCTGTGACACAAGCTGCGAACAATCAATCCGCGACTTGATCTCACCTTCTACAGGCAACGGAAATACAACTGTTCCATTCGTTCTATACTGCAAAGACTGCAAACCTTTCTTCGCAAGCGGACTGAAAAAGAAAGCTTCCTCCCACGGATACCACTGCATCGAAACACCAGTCTTCAAAGCGAAAAAATTCGTGGATGATAACTGTGTGAAGCTGGAATTGCTGAAGCCTGTCCACCACCACGGCGGACACTCTTGGCACAAATGTGACAAGAAGAGCGTCTGTTCCGTACTGGACGATGTAGTAAGCTTCCAATCTACTGGAATCTGCACAACTGTCGATGTCAGCTGCTTCTGCGGCATCACTTGCCTCGATGCGACCACACCAGAACCGTTCAGCCCGACTGCGGCTCGCACGGATCTAGACGAATCTGAATCGTATATGTAATAAGTTAGCCTGTGTCTGATGACGCAGGCTTTATTTTATTTGAAAGAATACAGGATACATGACATACGTCTGAAGCCCGGCACTGTTCTCCCACGTAGCTCTGAATGTATAATACATGGTTGTCCCTCGTGCTCCTTCAATCTCGAATTCGTTAGGATCCTCGATTCTTCCACCCTCAAGAGCCAACAAATCAATTTTTGAATAGGTGAAGCTCCCAGGGGTTTCTGTATCGAATTCAAACTGAACCCGATCCCCTTGTTCCACATCGATGGTCGGTGCTCCCAATTCTTCAGCCCGGTCCTCCGACATTCTGAAAAAGCCATTCAAGTCACAGGAGGCTTCTCGCACACAACTGAAGCCGGGAACAAGTGGGTAGACCTGCGCCCCTTTTTTCAATACCGTATTTTGCAGATGGTCTTCGTTCAATGCGTACTCTTTCACTTCGTCTCTGCCAAACCAAAGGCTGCACAATAGAACAACAGCTAGTGCAGCCGCGGCGGAACCCAACTGCTTCAACGAATCAACTCCTACCCTTTTACCACTGCACGTTTACTCCACGCACCGAATTCTTTTCGAACATGGACAATCTGACCGATATGATAAGCGTTATGAAGCCATAACTGACCTAAATCGGCTGTCCATTTCTGAAGTTTTTCATCACTGCAGGTTCTGAGAGAATTCCGGAATTGCCGATACGTCTGGTCTGCTTCCTTTACCATTCTCCTCCAATCCTTATGTTCGAGAATGAATGTGTTGTATGAGCTTGGCAAAGACGCTACTTCTTCTCCTCTGAACCTCGACAAAAAACGGTCATTGTAAAAATCCAGATGGTGGATGATTTCTGCAATCGAGTTGGCTTGCCCGACCTCTGCCTTGAAGTGCGCCTCGTAGTCATTAAGCTGATCGACCGCTGTTAAGAAACAAGCAAAATACTGATCACGATCATATATTGCAGCAAACTGTTCCAGCACCCATTGCCTCATGATTTTCACCCCTTTTCTTCTATTACCCCAAAGCTCGAATTTTGACACAGGAAATAGGTTTACAATTTCATAAATTCGGTTAAACAGGGAGTTTGAGAGGAGTTTTACAATGCAGATCAATAAATCCTTACATGATTTTCTATTAAACAAAGCCGAGCAGCTCACCGAAGAATGGTATGAAAGTCTGGATAAAACCGGTTCCGGGGTGTATGCCTCAAAAAATCCTGCCGTCATTGAAAACTTGAAGAGTCAGAATTTCAAGTTCCACAGACGCCTTTGCAAGATATTCGTTATGGACAGAGAGGCTTTCTATGAACAATTTGAAGGATGGATCAATGAAGTAGGTAGTGACCCTGAACATTTAGAAACTCCTACCCACCTTATTATGAGAGAGTTTTTCCGGACACGCGAACAGTACTTAACTTTTCTGGAGGAATACATTGAGCATCATGCGCACGCGGAAGGTTCAGAGGTTACGAAAGAGTGGCGCAGAGCTTTAGTCGAAGCCATCGATACCATAACCATGCGTGTTGTCGAGGAAAAATCGAACGAACTGAACGACCAAATCGAGAAACAGCAGCAGACCATTAACGAATTGAGCTCTCCTCTTATCCTCTTACCAGAAGGTCGTGCATTACTTCCTTTGGTCGGGGACATTAGTTCAGAAAGAGCGGAAGCCATTTTGGAAAATACGCTGCAAGGGTGCACAAACAAGTCGATTGATCATTTGTTCATCGACCTATCGGGTGTCTATTTAGTCGATACGCTCGTCGCTCAGCAAATCTTCCAACTGCTAAAAGGCTTGGAACTGATCGGAGTTACCAGCACACTGTCAGGCATCCGCCCGGAAATGGCGCAGATGGCCACTCAGCTTGGGATCGACTTTGGGCGAATTTCGATTACCAATACATTAGCCACCGCTTTCGCGCAAGACCCAATCTACAACAAATAACCCCTCATTTTCGAGGGGTTTTTTTGTTTCTACTTCGAGAAGGGTCTACCATTCATCTTTAACCAAAAAAGGAAACCCTCAAAAGAGAGTTTCCTTTTTTGTTTGGTGAAAGTCATGTCGGTTCATTTTCAGTAGAGAAGCAGTGTGGCGAAACCTCTTTTTCTTAACATCTGAAAAGGCGATGATTGCACAGCACAACGTTGTCTTTCCAGAACCTCGTTCGGTTCTGCTCCCACTACTTTCGTACAGTGGGGTGGAAAATGGCGAGACTCCTGCGGGATGCACGGACCACGGCGAGATCCACTCAGGCATAGCCTGAGTTAGCTCGGCGTCCGCCGCGGAAAGCGAGTTATTTTCCACCCCGCTGCCCACCCCATTTGTAACAGAACCGTTCTCAATACTTTTTCAACAGCCAGAAAAGGAAACCCTCAAAAGAGAGTTTCCTTTTTTGTATCTTTTATCGGATTTGGCCAGTACCTTTCATAAGGAACTTGATTGTAGTCAATGCAGGCAGTCCCATAGGACCACGTGCGTGAAGCTTTTGAGTGGAGATTCCAATCTCAGCTCCGAATCCTAGTGCACCACCGTCTGTGAAACGAGTGGAAGCATTGTGGTAAAGGGCAGCCGCATCAACAAGTGCGAAGAATTTCTGTGCTGCTTCTTCGTCTTCCGTAACAATGGCTTCTGAGTGCTTCGTGCCGTACGTTTCGATGTGTTCAATCGCTTCTAGTACATCGTCAACGGACTTCACAGCGATGTCTGTGCTCAAGTATTCGTTTGCCCAGTCTTCTTCTCCAGCTGGTACAGAACCTGGCAGGACATCCAGTACGTGCTCGTCACCGTGAACTTGGATATCGTTTTCTTGTAGGGCTTTGACAAGAGCCTCGCGGTTTTCTGCCAGCCAGTCTTTGTGCACGATCAGCGTTTCCGCTGCGTTACATACAGCCGGGCGGTCTGTTTTCGCATTGACCAGGATGTTGATTGCTTTTTCAACATCTGCTGCCTTGTCGATATAGATGTGGCAGTTTCCGACACCTGTTTCAAGCACAGGTACTGTTGCGTTTTCCACAACGGCTTGGATCAGTTTGCCGCCCCCACGTGGGATCAAGACGTCGATGTGTTCTTTCATTGTAAATAGTTCGTTCGTTGCTGCACGGTCTGTCGAAGCAATGAACTGTACCGCTTCTTTCGGCACCTTCGTCTCTGCCAGACCTTTGTGCATTACTTCAACGATTGCTGCGTTTGAATTGATGGCGTTGGATCCGCCTTTTAATACAATGGCGTTACCTGATTTCAGTGCAAGACCTGTTGCATCCACCGTTACGTTCGGTCGTGCTTCATAGATCATACCGATTACGCCGAGTGGTACAGTCACTTTTTCTACACGAAGATCGTTTTCTAATGTCCAGTCAGACAGTACCTGACCTGTTGGATCTTCCAGTTTGGATACATCGCGCAGTCCTTGAGCGAAGTCTGAGATTCGCTCTTTGGATAGAGACAAGCGGTCCATGAAGGCTTCCGTGAATCCTTTTTCACGTCCAGCCTCCAAGTCCTTCTCGTTTGCCGCTAAAATCGTTTCGTATTCACGCTCAAGTACATCGGCAAGGTGAAGAAGTGCTTCGTTTCGTTCCTCTGTGGAAAGTACCATCAGTTTCTTAGATGCTTTCTTCGCTTCAATTGCTTGTGCTTCAACGTTCACATTTGTTTTTACAGTCATCAAAGACCTCCTGTTAGTATTGTTTTACACACCTACGGGCATAGAAACTTCTAAATGACAAACAAAATCTTTACGGTCGATTGCAGCTTTTTCATACGATTCAAGTTCAGGTTCAGTCAGTTCAATCATTTCTTTCAGTTGTTCAGAAGAATAGTTGACGACTCCTAGACCGATTTCTTCTCCGTGCAGGTCATGGATGCGTACAACCGCTCCTTTTTTGAAGCGCCCCTTCACATGGTGGATGTTCATAGCCAGAAGGCTCTTCTTCATGTCAACGACCGATTCTTTCGCACGGTGGTCGATAATGACCTCACCTTCAGGTCCAGAGTTGAAGGCAATCCACTGTTTCTTCTGATCAAGGTTTTCACTATCTTGATTTGCTTCAAAGTACGTTCCTCTCGCATCTCCGTATACGGCGTCGTATACGATATCCTCGACTCCGGCTTTACCTAGGAAGGAAGAGATACCGGATGCCATTGTGATTTTGAAGGCGTCGATTTTAGACTTCATGCCGCCTGTTCCGACGTCACTTCCAGGTTCACCTGCAACGGCTTCAATTTCTGGTGTGATGTCATGAACGGTTTCAAGAAGCTCGGCATTTTGATTTTTACGTGGATCATCATCATATAGTCCGTCAATGTCGGAAAGGATGATGAGCTGGTCCGCGTCAACAAGACCGGCTACCTTAGCAGATAGGGTATCGTTGTCTCCGAACTTCAGACGGTCGATTGTAATCGTGTCATTTTCGTTTACGATCGGAATAATGCCTCGTTCAAGTAATACGTTGATGGTGTTACGAGCATTGTTATAACGATTTTCATCCGAAAAGTCACTGCGTGTGATTAGGATTTGTGATCCATTGTAACCGTGAGACAGGAATAGGTCGGAATACGACTCCATTAACAGCCCTTGGCCGATGGATGCAGCGGCTTGTTTTTCTGGAAGAGAGCTAGGGCGTTCCAGGCATCCGAGTTTACGATACCCAGCCGCGACAGCTCCTGAGGATACAAGTAGAACTTCGTGGCCGTCGTCTTTCAAGCGGACGACTTCATCAACTAGTTTTTCGAGCTTACGGCGGCTGATTTCACCGTGCAAGCTTGTAAGGGAACTACTACCAATTTTAATTACGATTCGTTTTGTTTCTTTAGTCAACATATCACTCCTGAAATAGACATATTTGCGACGTTAATTTATTTATTTGGCTCCGACGAGGAGTCCTTCGATTTCTTTACTTAATTCTTTCGAACGGCTTGCTGCACCTTTTACTGCTTCGGAAATCGCTCTTCCTCCGCCGTTTGCGTTCAGTGCGTCAAGACCTGCTGCCGTTGTACCGTTTGGTGACGTTACGTTTTCTCTTAATTCTGTTGGACTTTCATCACGCTCAAGCATCATCTTCGCTGCACCCAGCAGTGTCTGTGCTCCGATTTCGCGAAGTGTTTCGCTGTCCATTCCTTCTTGAAGACCTGTTTCTTCGATGTGTTCCATTAAATAATAGAAATAAGCAGGTCCGCTTCCAGCGATGCCCGTGAAGACATCCATTTTATCTTCTTCAATGACGAATACTTCTCCGATGGATTGTAGAAGCTCTTTCGCTACTTCCACTTTCTCCATATCTGCATATCGACCCGGGCAGACGGCCGTGGCTGATTCTCTCAGCATGCTGGACGTATTCGGCATCACTCGAATCACTTGTTGGTTTTCGTTCAGGCGTTCTTCCATATAGGACGTAGAAATTCCGGCCAATACAGATACAAGAACTTGGTTCGGTTGGATTTTATCTTTGAGATCGGCTAGCACCGTGTCGATATCTTTCGGCTTCATCGCCAGAATGAACTGGTCGACTTCAGAAAAGTCAAGATTATCTTTTAATACTGTGCGTACGCCGTATTTTTCGTGGATGGAATTGAGGCGATCTTGATTACTTCTATTCGTTACGATGATGTTTTCTTTTGCAATGGTTCCTGATTCAGCCATTCCAGAAATCATCGCTTCTGCCATTGAGCCGGCACCTAGAAAAGCAATCGTTTTGTTGATCATGTGGGTTCATCTCTCCCGTTTTTATTTTTGTTGTTCGCTTTTTTGTTCGCTCTTTGCAAGACGTTATCCATCATAACACTGGAAAAATCTTTATCAACAGCTTTTCTGCAAGTCATGCCTATAAGAGCCAATTAGTGAGTGTAAACGGTTTCATGGGGAGATATTTCTCTTTCATCGGCTCTCATCGGCAATATTTCCGTCTCAGGATACTATTTGCGGGTTGAATTTTCCGAAAAACAAAATTGACTGAATATTAAATTAATTGGTTGGTGGTGAGGATGAATCAGGAATATCTCCTAAAAATAGGATAAGGGCGGGGTTTTCAGGCTGTAGGAGAGGAACTGAATCCATCATTCTCTGGGATTGACTGTTTCGAAGAGTCTATTGTGGGTGGGCGGTTCTTTTTTTGTTCGAGCGCGATTTTCTCTGTTCGAGCGCGGCTTTCTCCGTTCGAGTGCGGCTTTCTCCATTCGAGCGTGGCTTTCCCCGTTCGAGCGCGGCTTTCTCCGTTCGAGCGCGACTTTCTCTGTTCGAGCGCGACTTTCTCTGTTCGAGCGTTATTAGAGAATAAAAAAATTCTGCCTGTAAGAAGGCAGAATTCATTCGTTCATAAAGTGATTCAGTTTAGCCAGCTGCTGGTTCAGCTCCCCCATGGGTACAAAGCGGGCTTTGCGAAACATCTCTTTCCCTTCTACAAAAACCAGTACGGCGGGTACGGTCATGACGGATAAACTTCCAGCGACTTCCGGTACTTCCGATGCGTCCATATGCCTCGCTTGTATGGAGGGATAGTCCTCAAGCAGCTCTTCCACTTGAGGAAGGAGTGCATGACAAACGGAGCAGTTCGGCTGGGAAATGTATAGGAGGGTGATCGCTTCCTGTTGAATAAATGGATCCATCTCTTCTATTGAATGTAATGACTGCATGTTCTTCACCTCCCCAACATTGTATCAGCACTTGGATTCCAAAATCCCGTTTTCTGCTTATTGCAGATTATCTGGATGGGGGTACTGATGGTATCCGTCCTCTATTTCTTGAAAAATGTTCTCTTTTTGTTCAGGAGGTGCGGGCAGTTGGTTCTTCAATAGGACGAGCTGCTGCTTCAGTTGCTCAATATCTTCTTTCGTTGCCGGCTTACTCTGCTCCTTCAATTCGAAACCCACTTGCCCATTAGGCTCAAGTGTCGCGGTTTGAATATCACGTAAGGATGAGATATTCTGCTGGCGGCATTTCATCTCCAATTGATCGATGGTAAAACGAAGCCGCTTCATTTCTTTTTGTTGAATCTCTCCGTTCATGATAATGAGGGTCGAGCGTCCTGTCAGCAGCCGCTCCATAAAGTCGAATTTCACCTGAAGAAACTCCACGACGACTAGAGTTAAGACGAGAACGCCCCCAACCCCGAAGGTCACCCAAATATTTTTACCTGCGACCGGTTGTATCAGTAAAGAACCGATGGCGATCATAATGACGGTTTGGGAAAGCGTCATTTGAGAAATCGACTTCCTTCCGGCCACCCTCAATATGAAGGTTCCTACTACTATAATGAGAATGGCCTTCCAAATCCAATCCATGTCCATATGATCTCTCCTCTTTTCTTCTTATCATGTGAAAACCTCTTGCAAACCATCCATAGGTCGGCTATACTTTTTTAAAACATTATGAAATTCGTGGAAAAAGAGAGTAGCGGACAGAAGACTGCAGCGAGTCAGGGTTGGTGTGAGCCTGATAGTCCTTCTGTCGGTGAACCGGACTTTTGAGAAGCCCTTCTGAAGATGAGTAGGAATGGCCGGGGTGTTTCCCCGTTATCAACGTTGAGCGGCTGATTGTTTTTCAGCCACAAGAGTGGTACCGCGGGTCTAACCTCGTCTCTTCATTGTAGAGACGAGGTTTTTTGTATGAAAAAAAGGAGGCATTCTAATGGAGAAACATGTAACAGCACTGCAAATTGCGCATTTACTAGGTGAGGAGTTCTCACGTGAATGGATACACGCGTTGATTGAAGTTCCTAAAAAGGATTCATTCGGGGACCTGGCCTTCCCCTGCTTTCAATTGGCGAAGACGTTCCGCAAAAGCCCACAAAGCATTGCGGAAGAGTTAGCGTCCAAGATCAACCATCCACACATTTCGAAAGCAGAAGCCAAAGGAGGATACGTGAACCTGTTCCTCGACCAGGATTTCTTCACTTCCCATACATTAAAGGAAGTCCTTTCTAATGGAGAGAACTATGGCGCGCATACGATTGGCGAAGGGAAAACCGTCGTGCTTGATCTGTCATCCCCTAACATCGCCAAACCGTTCTCGATGGGACATCTGCGTTCGACCATCATCGGCAACACCATCAGTCACCTTGCTGAGAAGTGCGGATACGAAACCGTCAAAATCAATTATGTCGGCGATTACGGAACCCAGTTCGGGAAGTTAGTCGCTGCTTATACCCACTGGGGAGATGATCAAGCCATCAAGGAGGATCCTTTGACGGAGCTCACACGCATATATGTGAAGTTTCACGAAGAAGCCGAAACGAATCCTTCTCTTATTGACGAAGGACGCAGCTACTTCAAAAAGCTTGAAGACGGTGACGAAGAAGTCGTCGCGTTGTGGAGTTGGTTCAAAGACGTCTCCTTAGTTGAATTCGACCGTATTTATGACCTTCTCGGAGTCGAGTTCGATCTGACGCGTGGAGAAGCTTACTATAACGATAAGATGGATCCCATCATCGAGGACATTAAACAAAAAGGGTGGTTAGAAGAATCAGATGGTGCCCAGGTTGTGCGTCTTGATGAGGAGGGGCTACCACCTTGCTTAGTTCGCAAGAGTAACGGAACCACGACGTATGCGACACGCGACCTTGCAGCGGCAGTCGACCGTTACAACACGTACTCGTTTTCAGAGGCGCTGTATCTCGTCGGTCATGAGCAGACCCTCCACTTCCAGCAAGTGAAGCACGTCTTAGACAAAATGGACCTTCCGTGGGCAGCCAACATGCACCACGTGCCATTCGGAATGATTTTGAAAGATGGAAAGAAGATGTCGACACGCGCCGGAAAGACAGTTCTTCTTGAAGAAGTGCTGCAGGAAGCCATCGAACGTGCAGGGGCGAATATTGCTGAGAAAAATCCAGGTCTTGAAGAACGAGACCAAGTGGCTCGTCAAGTCGGCGTCGGCGCTGTCATTTTCCATGACCTGAAACATAACCGTACCAACGACGTTGAGTTCTCTCTAGATGAAATGCTCTCGTTCGAAGGCCATACAGGTCCTTATGTACAATACACCCATGTCCGTACACTCTCTTTATTGAAGAAAGCCGGATTTGAACTGGAACATGCGGAAGTGGAACTGAGTGATGAACAGGCGTGGGGCGTTGTCAAACACGTTCGTTCTTTCCCGCATGTCATACAGGAATCTTACCAAGCCTATGACCCGTCGAAATTGGCGAAGTACCTACTTGATCTCGCCAAATCATTCAACCAATACTATGCGCACACTCAAGTGTTGGGCAGCGATCAGGAAAAAGGCCGCCTTACATTGATCTATGCCGTCCAGGTTATACTGAACGAAGGGCTTTCCCTCTTAGGGATCGAAGCGCCTGAAAATATGTAAGCAAAAAAGTATGTAAAAGGGTGGCATATCTCTTACATCTCCCGCTTTTCATCTATATAATAGATACTTGTGGACATTTAAAGAAAGGGAGTATAAATATATGAGTGACACCAACTATGAGTACTTAGCCGACGATCCGAATTTCAAAGTGAAGCCGATTATGTTTTCACTGATCATTGGTGCTTTTTTTGCTATTTTAAATGAGACATTATTAAATATTGCTCTAACGACATTAATGGATGTATTCGACATCCCTGAACCTGTCGTACAGTGGATGGTGACGGGCTTCCTGCTCGTTATGGGAATCTTGATTCCGGTTTCCGCGCTATTGCTGCAGACCTACACGACGAGACAGATGTTTCTCGGGACGATGACCATCTTCACGGTAGGGACAGTGGTCTGTGCGGTGGCGCCGAACTTCGGCGTTCTGCTGACCGGACGCTTGCTTCAGGCCGTCGGAACAGGGCTGTTGATCCCGATTATCTTCAACACATTCCTGTTGATCTTCCCTCCTGAACGACGCGGAGGTGTGATGGGGATGGTCGGACTTGTCATTATGTTCGCACCCGCGATCGGCCCAACGCTGTCTGGTGTGATTGTAGATAATCTGGGGTGGAGGTTCTTGTTCATTACCGTCATTCCGTTCGCCCTGTTTTCCATCCTATTCGGCTGGAAGTACCTGCGTAATGTCGGGGAAGTGACAAAACCGAAAGTAGACATCTTATCCATCGCTCTTTCAACCTTAGGATTCGGTGGCATTGTATTAGGATTCAGCCTAGCCGGTAAAGGGGACTCCAGCCTATTGGATCCAGGAGTGCTCACCTTGCTTATTGCGGGTCTCATCAGTCTGGTCTTCTTCACATTCCGCCAGCTTAAATTAGAAGAGCCGCTTCTCGATGTACGCGTATTTAAATTCCCGATGTACTCGATTGCCGTCGTCCTTTTCATCATCTTGATCATGGCGATGTTCTCGTCTGAAATCATCCTGCCGATGTTCATGCAGGGGCCGTTAGCCTTGTCTCCTCAAACGGCCGGAATGATTCTTCTTCCGGGAGCACTGTTGAATGGACTGCTTTCTCCTGTCATGGGGAAACTGTTCGATAAATTCGGACCACGAGTGATGATCATCCCGGCTGCAGGAATACTGACAGCGACGATGTTCAGCTTAAGCCGGGTGACAGCCGATACGCCGATCTGGCAGATGGTGCTAAGCTACATGTTCATCATGCTGTCGATCTCAGCCATTATGATGCCGGCGCAAACGAACGGACTGAACCAGCTTCCGAAAAAGTTATATCCGCACGGAACAGCGATCATGAACACGCTTCAACCTGTTTCCGGTGCAATAGGGGTGGCCGTGTTCATCAGCCTGCTGACGAGCAGACAACAAGCGTACTTGAGTCAGGCTGATAACGCAGCGAGCGAAGCCGCGATGTCGCAAGCGACTGTAGTCGGAGTCGAATTCGTCTACCTGATCGCCTTCTTCATTACCGCAATCGGCTTCATCGTTTCCTTGTTCATCAAGAGAGCGACGCCTGAAAAAGAAAACAATGATGAACAACAAGAAGTTGCAGAATCCATGTAAACACTCCAAAAGCTGTCCTCTATGAGGGCAGCTTTTTACTCTTATTTTTCTGTTTTCTTCCTACCTTACAGGGTATAAGAAACTAACCTGATTTTAGGAGGAGATCAACGTGGGTTCGATTTATATGGGGATCATTATCGTGGTCAGTTTGTTCGCTTTGGTGAGCACTTTTGCGATTGCTATGAATCAGACAAAGCTGCAAAGCGCTTCCTCCGCTGAAGATGATATCCGTCAGCTGATGGCCGAGAACCAACCATCCAACATCCCGCTTCTCGTCGTGATCTATGGTGTGTTCTTTGTTCTCTTAACTGTTCTTATTTCTCTATTTGTATGGTTCTAACTCAACATTATATCCTGTCGCTGGACGATGCCTATCTGCGCTTTGTCCAGCGTCTTTTTGTTATGCTCCCTTCGTGCTACGATAGAAGCATGAGGAGGTATAAAAGATGAAAGCTTTATTAGTCATTGATGTACAGAAAGCACTCGTCGAGCAAGGAGATTTTTCAAACCAACTGGATAAAATAGTAGAACTCATTGAATCTTATCAACGTGACCATAAGCCCGTTGTATTCATGAAGCACGTGGATGAAGATGAGGAAAGTGAGTTTTACAGATACGGGGATGAAGTCGAACTAGATGAGAGACTTCTACACTATGATGTGCCTGTACTTGAAAAGGAGACGCCAAGCTCTTTTTACCAAACCGACCTGGACGACCTACTGAAGCAGCAAGACGTGGATCAGGTGACCATCACCGGTTTCAACACAGAGTTCTGCTGTCTGTTCACAGCGATTGCTGCATTCGATCGCGGTTATGAGGTGACATTGATGGAAGAGGCAACTGCTACTGTGAACGATGAGGATACTTACAACATGAAAGGACTCGATATCAAAAACTTCATCGGAACGGTCCTAAGCTGGTCAGGTACAGCGGAAGTGAAAAAATAATGAAAATACATAAAACGGGGTGGAAAACGACCTGAATCCTTCAAGGATCGTCTGTCGTTTCCCACCCCGCTGCTCTTTTTACCATATCTTCTCGACAAATTCAGGATGATCGATAAACGGGTTGCGGTTGCCTTGATACTTGGTGAAAATGAGGTCATTGCGACGGATTTCTGGTTCGCTTACAGGGTCCTGCTTGTGCCACTGCAGTAACGTCGACTGCTTCCCGAGCGCGGGCCCGTCGGTTTCGACACGGTCCACAAGCTCTAAGTCAGGCTCTCCGTCCCGTTCCCCCTCATATCGGACCGCCATGTAAAAGACCATCCGGGCGACATCGCCTTTCACTTCATCACGGGGCTCCCATGAATCTTGATCGGAGAACGTACCGGCTGCCTCTCCTTGAGGCTCTCCGCCATTATCGAAATCGAGGTTGTTCCGGGAAGAGTTGATGGTCATATCGGTCGGCTTCAGGTGGTGAAGGTCTGTTCCAGGTCCCATCGCAGTTCCGAAATCACCGTGCGACTTCGGCCATACGTGCTCCCTGTTCCACTCATCCACATCCCCTCCATTTGCGTCTTTAGATAGGGATTTCCCTGAATAAAGCAGCAGAACGTCTCCTTTTTTCTCGGGATTTTCGTCCAGTTCCCTGAGCGCATTCCACACATCGTCATAGGAGAGTTCGGTATGAGCATCAATCAGGTCATTCAGCTTATTTTTCAAAGCTTCCCCTGTAAGGCCTTCTGTCACTTGATAGTAATCCTCGCCTCCCTCCTCTTCCGTTTGCGTTTGGGTGGATTGCAGGCTCACCTTGGACACCTGCTTCATCCCATCGTGACTGAAATAGGGTTCTTTCACCCCAGACACAGCAATCGTCGCCCCCATCAAGTCTGGATTACTCATGAGGCCGAATTCCTGTCGGTACTCCGATTTCAGCTGCACAAAAACCATTTCGTCAAGATTTGTCGTCCCCTTCTGATCCGCTAAAGCTAAAGCGTAATCACTGGAGAAATCCTTCGTCTCGACATGCTCGACCTGTGTCGGAACACCGACGATATAGCCCTGGATCGTCTGTTCTGTTCCCTCTTCCGCCTTTTTCACTTCCTGTACTGAAGTGAACGTCGGGGATGATGTACAGGCTGTCATCAGCAATAAAAGGATGATCCATCCTGTCAGTTGTTTCTTCATTGTTGCCCTCTCCTTTTTCGTGATGTAAGTTTTACCGTACAAAGAACCAATAAATACTCATAATCCCGGCATCCGCCAGAAGATGACTGATGATGACACCGACTAAGGAGCCTGTTCTCAGCCGGATATACGCCCAGAATAACCCGGCTGCGAATACTGGCAGAACGAGAACGACGTTCAGCGGCCAAGTAAACAGGAGCACCATCGAGAGAATATGATACAACGAATAATAGAATGCAGTCGTGACGATGGCACGTGTTTCTGTTCCTTCCCTTTTCAGCCTCATCAGCATCACACCTCGCCAGTACACCTCTTCAAGGAAAGGATTGATCATAATCAGAACGAGCACAAGTCCCCAACCCGTGAATCCCCACTCTTCTGTTAAGACCCGGACTTCCTCAAAGTCGGTAACATGATCCTGAAACACGAAGACCCCCGCAAAGATGGAGATATAAAACAGTACACCGGATCCGATCCCGACAAGCCATTCGGACTTCGTCATGGAGAAAGATCCCACTTCTTTTCTATGTAAAAGGCAGAACACAGTGAGCCACCCATAAAACAAAACGAAGGTGACCGGCACGCTGGAGAAGACGTACAACCCTATGAAAATCATCACGGTCGGCCCCAGCAAATAGATGATATTTTTCACGAATATCCCCCCTTTTGTCATGAATCTTCTATCCTCACATAAAATGTACCAGCTCCCCTGCATAGGGGCTCTTACAAACGGGAAAAGTAAATACAACAGAGATGGAGAGTGGACAACATGGGTTTACTGGGATTGAAACTATTCAATTTGGCGAGCTATATGTATCTACTGGTGACCTCATTATTTTTAGCCGGCGACTTTTACAACCCGAATGATATGGTGCTCGTCATGCCCGCGCCTTTCGCCTTTTCCATTTGGGGCCTCATCTACCTTCTTTTATTCCTCTATATCATGAAATCTTTTTTTGCAGATGAATCGTTAAATGAGCAGATCCAGAAGATCGGATTCTGGTTTCCGATTACGATGATCCTGTCCGGGACGTCCGTGATCCTCGGGACGACACCATCGATACTCTTTCTCTCCCTCTCGCTCGTCACTCTAT
The DNA here is from genome assembly GCF_020171725.1 of Halobacillus litoralis. Taxonomy (GTDB): domain Bacteria; phylum Bacillota; class Bacilli; order Bacillales; family Halobacillaceae; genus Halobacillus; species Halobacillus litoralis_F. Next base: position 179,093 of record NZ_JAIVAJ010000007.1, read on the forward strand.
GTGTCGTGTACACGAACCAGCAAATGACCGCGCCGACGGTTTGGCAGCGGATTCCCTTCTCTCTTTACTTAGGTTGGACATCCATTGCGACCATTGTGGACGCATTCGTTGTACTGAAGGCGAACGGAATCACCGAATTGTTCGGAATCGGTGAGCTCGGCTGGTCCGTCATTATGCTGACCCTTGGAGGCCTGATTGCCATCGCCTTCTCATTCGCCCAAAACGATGCCGTCTACCCGCTCGTGTTTGTATGGGGATATGGCGCGATTTTCGCCTACCAGACAAACGAGCTGATCCGGTTCATTACAGCAGGGTTTGTTATCATTCTTTTATTTGTCACGTTCTTCCGATTATTTAAATCTAATATAGTACGTAAGAAAGCAGCTTAAGGAGAGTGAAAAGACGATGAGTGCGATAAAATTCCAAAACCTTTCCCATAAAGATATGGAATTTGAGCAAGTATTTGATCATATCAGAACCTTTATGCAGCATGAGCCAATCGGCGAATACAAACTGATGCTTGGGACCGATTCTCAAGTTCACCCAACCTATACCCGCTTCATTACTGGTGTCGTCATTCAGAGGATCGGCAAAGGAGCCTGGGCCTGTTACCGAAAAGAAATCGTCAACAGGCAGATGACAACACTGCACGAACGAATATCCTATGAAACGTCTCTTACGGAAGAAGTCGCAACCCTTTTTTCAGAAGCGCACAAGGGAGAATTGATCGACATCATTCTCCCGCATATCTACAAAGGGGCGACGTTCAGTATCGAAGGTCACATTGATATCGGTGCAGGTGAACGGAACCGGACAAGATTATTTGTAAATGAAATGGCAGCCCGCATTGAATCTCTAGGGATGGAACCGAAAATCAAACCCGATTCGATTGTCGCGAGCAGTTACGCCAACCGTTTCACCAAATAATCAACTGACTTTTCTTGCCTTCCCGACTGGTGCGAAGGCTTTTTTTCCGCGGGTTGCAAGAAAGACTCCGATAAAAATGAGAAGGAGTCCGGAAATCAGATGGCCGGAAACGGGCTCATCGAGTAATACATATCCCCACACCATCGCAGTCAGCGGAATCAGGTACGTGACGGAGGTCGCAAACTCCGCACTCCCTTCTTTGACCATATAGAAAAATAATAGATGAGCGACTCCTGAGCCTAGACATCCAAGTCCAACGACAGAAATGACGGCGTAAGGATCGGTGATTAAAGCTGAGGATAACCCATTTCCCGAAACGAGCATTCCCAGCAGTCCGACCCCAGCACCAACCAGTAACGTTGCCGTTGCGACAACGAGAATGCCTGTATGCTGCAAATGACGCTTCGTGTACTGAGAAGCGAACCCGTAGCAAACGGTAGCCGCAACCATCGTTCCGATCCCGACCAAGTTATTAGTGAACAGCGCCCCGACTTGAAAATCGATAATCGCCAGCACACCTACGAATCCGAGGAGCACCCCCGCCCACTGCTGTTTCTTCAGGACGACTGAGAAAAAAGCGAAGCCGATCAGTGCCGTGCAGATGGGTGTAAGAGCATTCAGTACAGCGGCTGTGCTGCTGTTGATCTGTGTTTCGCTCAGCGCAATCAATCCCCAGGGCACTCCGGCATTAAAGATACCGACCAGAAGCAGCGCCTTCCAAGGAAGGCCATTTTTCATTTCTTCTCTCTTTTTCCAAACGAACGGCACAAGCACAAGGGCTCCAGCAGAGCAGCGGAGAAAGACGGTCCCCCACACCCCGGCAGGTTCGACTAAATATTTTATAAAAACGAAGGAAAGGCCCCATATGAAACTCAGTCCAATAAGCGCCGTATATTTGTTCATCTGAAAACCTTCTTCCTGAAAAAATGAATCCTTTTCCCATTATAAATCGTATAGACAGAGAAAGGTATCTTTTATTGGGATTTACTTGGAAAGATTCAAGGGGGATTACGTGATGAACAGCAAAGCGATGACATCATTCATTGTCGGAATCATGTCGATCTTCATTCCGCTCGTGGGCATGATACTCGGAATCATGGGGATTCTATATGCAAACCGTGGATTGAAGGAAATAGAAGTGACCGGAGAAGACGGGCGCACGTATGCTCTCGCCGGTAAAACGTGCAGTGCGATCGGGCTCGCCATTCAAGGGGTCATCTTCATCATCGCATTGATCAGTTACTTCTTGTTCTCATCGTTCCATCAGATCTTCCCTTAAACAACCGATATAAGGAGGAGTATAAATGGCAAGAGAGTTGTCCGCTGAAGAAAGAAACGAACTCGTGGAAACATTGAAGAAACGTTTTGAGAAGCACTCTGAACGGCACGAAGGGATGGAATGGTCGTCTGTCGAAGCTAATCTCGACCAACAGCCGGAAAAACTATGGTCCCTTCACGAAATGGAGCAGACAGGAGGCGAACCCGATGTCGTCGGCTACGAAGAGTCACAACAGGCATACTGGTTTGTCGACTGCTCGAAGGAAAGCCCCAAAGGCAGAAGAAGTGTCTGCTATGACCGTGAAGCGCTGGAGTCACGCAAGAAGTACAAGCCTGAGAACAGCGCTGTAGATTTAGCTGCATCAATGGGGATCGAGATGCTGACCGAAGAGCAGTACCGCAAGCTTCAGACGCTCGGTCCGTTCGATCAGAAAACATCAAGCTGGGTACATACCCCTTCCGATATTAGAGAGCTCGGTGGCGCCTTGTTCGGAGATTACCGGTTCGGACATGTGTTTATCTACCACAACGGTGCGGAATCCTATTACGCAGCCAGAGGCTTCCGCGGATCGATTTTAATTTAAAGGTCATAAAAAGTATGGAGTACGGTTCTGTTACAAGTGAGTGGACCAGCGGGGTGGAAAGTAGTGGGAACAGAACCGAGCTAGGATGAGGAAAGACGAACTTCATTCCGTGCCAACATAGCTTTTTCAGTTGGCAGCATAAGAGGTTCCGCCTCCACCTCATAAAGGTGTTGGCGAAACAGCGAGACTCCTGTGGGAGCAGAGTACAGATGAGGCCCCGCAGCGACCGAAGGGAGCGAGGAGACTCGGCGGACGCCCACGGAAAGCGAGTTGTTTCGCCAACACCGTTTCTCAAACTTTGAAAGAACCGATAGGACTTTCTCTGGCAATCTGAAGGCATGGTGCGTCTAGTGCGCTCCATGCCTTTTATATTGGTTTACTAACTCTCAATTCTCCGGCTTCTGAATGAGTAAGGCCAGGAGTACGGCGAGGCAGCCTGCTGTTAGTTTGCCGACGATGACCGGGAGAATCATACTCTTCTCCACCCCTGCCACGAAAGCAAAGTGACTGCCGACGACAAAGGCTCCGCTGACGGCGAATGCCGCATTCATCACCTTTCCCCTCGCATCCATTTCTTTCATCGTCGCAAGCATAGGTAAATGGTGGGCGAGTGAAGCGACCAACCCTGTAATGGCTTTGCCGTTCACCCCGAGCTTCTTCCCGATACGGAGCAGCGGCTTTTCTGTTTTCTGGTTAATGAAAGCAATCAGCGGGTAAGCGCCCGCCAATGTAATGGTGATTTGACCGACGATCACCATTCCCTCTGAAATCGGCGCCATCCCGGGAATCACGGTGAACCCGGTCAAGGTCTCGATAATGATCGCGATCAGCCCTGCAATGATGATGAGTTCGATTCCTTTTCCAAACTTCGCAAACAGCTGGATCGTAACGCGGGAAAAGAAAATGAGTCCGAAAGCGATCAAGAGTGAAAGCAGGAAAGTCGGCATCAAGTTGCGAAGCATCCATAACCATTCGTAACCGGCTAATGCGCCCCCGACGAGACATCCGATCGGAATCGTCATCAAGCCGATCAGGATGCCTTTGGCAAAGTAAGGCTGATCCTTTTTTTGAATGACCGACAGCGCTACGGGAATGGTGAAGACAAGGGTCGGACCCATCATCGTACCTAGAAAAGCCCAAGAAAAAATCGCTGCTTCTTCTGTCGAAGCGAGCGACTGCGAGAGCGAATAGGCCCCCATGTCTATTGCGAGCAGGGTCGAGGCGAACATCGAAGGGTCTGCTCCGAACCAATCATAGAGTGGTGTGATGACGGGCGCGAGAACCGTTGACAGCACAGGCGCTAGGGAAATGATGCCGACCATTGAAAGCGCTAGCGAGCCCATCATCATAAACGCTTCGTAAAATCGCCACCCTAGAGACAGTCGGTGGTTGAATACGTAATAGTCGAGGGCACCAAGCACCATAAAAAAGCACATGATGATGAGTAAGGCATTATTGATCCACATAAGCGTTCTCCTTGATGTCACGTTTCTTCGAAAATAAACGCACGCCTCCTACCCACGTGTCGATCCCACAAGCGGCGATCCGACTCACTTCTCCTTGAAGAACACGCTGTCCTAACTGGCTTAACGTGATCTCCGGATTTCGCTCAGGGGTATTGAAGTTCGGTAGTGGTCCATCCCTCTCCAAGAGCAGATCGATTTGACGAAGGATATGAGAAGCGTATAAATCGCTGATGCCATCACGGATCCGATTCTCGCGAAGGAATTGATGGACTTCCTTGAAGGTGCGAATGTTTCCGTTCAAGAAAGACAAAACGTCCTTTTCGACACGATTGACGCCTGTGTCGCGGTCAGGGAAATAGTCCAAATGAGCGTTCATCGCTTCCTTCAAGTATGGAAGCGGGTGAGGGGACTCCCGGACCCATTTCTCCACTCCTTTAACGGACGGGGATGCGTAGGCCCTCCAGCCTCGGACCGCTTCTTCCACTTGTTCCGGTGTTACCGTCTGCTTTGTTTTGATTAAGTCGTTCAGGTGGTCATCGTCGAGCTGTCCCATTCCATAGAATGGATCGGCAGACGGATGGGCATCGAGCGTAACCATGGATAGGTTGAGCGCTCGTTTGGATAGTTCGTGGATCAGGAACATGAGCATCGTTTGATCATAGCGGTCGTGTTCGAACCAGAGTACGACTTCTTCCTCCGGTGGGATGTTGTGGAGGGCATGTAATTGTTCTTTACTTGTCTGGATAAATAATGGAGAGGGCAGTTCCAGAGCTTCTTCAAAAAAGGCAGCCCTCCGCCCGATCAGGTCATTGTGATGCCATTCGTGATTGAGCGGTCCCCAATCGTACATTTCGCACCACACGATGACTTCTCCTTCAACGCTCAGTCGTTCCCCGACAGCATCGCCATTGACGATATGAATCATGACCATCCCTCCTGTTCGTACGGTTCTTTTTATGGTTTTCTTCGATGTTTTCTGTTGTAATTCCTGCTTTTTCTCTATTTTTTCGTTTTTCAACCATAACCATAAAAAAGAGCCTCCAATTGTGGAAGCTCTCTCGATCAGCTGATTCCGCATGCAACGGAACCATTTTTATGAATGTATTTCTGGTGGTATTCTTCTGCTTCGTAGAACGTAGAAGCCGCTGTGACTTCTGTGACGATTGGGCGCTTGAAGATGCCTTTTGCGTCCCATTCTTTGATTTTTTCTTCTGCAATGTATTTCTGGCTTGCATCTTTATAGAAGATGGCAGAGCGGTATTGATGTCCAACGTCAATCCCCTGCTTGTTGCGGGACGTTGGATCATGAGCTTCGAAGAAAATATTGACGAGTTCCGCGTACGTGATGACGCTTGGATCGTATTCCAGTCGAATCGCTTCTGCGTGGCCTGTCTTTCCGGTTTTCACTTGTTCATAGGATGGGCTTTCTACCTTTCCACCTGTGTAACCGACGCGAGTCGCCGTAATTCCTTCAAATCTTTCAAAGAATGCTTCTACTCCCCAAAAACATCCTGCTCCAAAAATAGCTGTTGCCATTTGTCATCTATCCCTTCTGTTAACGCAACTTCTACCGAGAGCCTTACGGTGCATGACTGCAACCAAAAGACCCCTTTTCTTATCCAGTAAGAAAAGGGGTCGTAAAGATATATCCGTACGATCCTCTCATCTCTTAGAATGCTCACACATTCTACAGGAATTGGCACCGTTCTCGTCAATCCTTGGATTGATTCGATGGTTGCCGGGCATCAAAGGGCCAGTCCCTCCGCCTCTCTGGATAAGAAGTTTCCGTTATGATTTTTATTATGGTTCATACTATACTATGATTTTATAGCGAAGTAAAGGAGTGTGCTTCGTTTTTTCGAGATTTTCTGCACATCCAGCTCTCTTTGTTCCATTGTATTCACAATCACGCCGCTCATGCATGGACGATTCACGCTTTTTCAAATAATCGATTCTTCATCGCATAGATGGCGGCCTGAGTGCGGTCATGGACGTCGAGCTTACTTAAGATGTTGCTTACGTGCGTTTTGACCGTTTTCTCTGTAATGTACAGATCGCTGGAGATTTCTTTGTTGCTTTTGCCGAGCGTAATCTGCTCCAACACTTCTTTCTCTCTTTTTGTTAACGTATAGAGCGGCGTCTCTGCTTCCTTTCCAACCGTCATTTCCGAGAGAAGTAAATCCGTTGCTTTCGGATGCAGATACTTTTCACCTTCAGCGGCTTTTCGTATGGTATCGACCAGTAGGTCTGGTTCTACGTCTTTCAACTGATAGCCGATTGCACCTGCTTGCAGGGCTGGGATGACATGATCCTGATCTGAAAAACTCGTCAGCACAACCACTTTGGCTTCAGGATTCTCCTCTTTCACCTTTCTCGTCGCTTCCACTCCATCCATAACCGGCATCATCAGATCCATTAAGACGACGTCCGGCTGAAGGTCGTTCACAGCTTTGAGCGCTTCTGCCCCGTTCTCTGCTTCCCCTATAATGGTGATATCTTCTTGGGTGTTCAGAAAAAAACGCAGTCCACGAAGCACAACTAGGTGATCATCGACTAATAGTACGCGTATGGCCATTGTGCTCCTCCTTTTTCACCCAGGGAATGAATACGTGGATTGTTGTTCCCTTCCCTTTTTCACTATCCACTTGAAGCGTTCCTCCAAGCAGCTGAGCTCGTTCCTTCATACTGGTCAGCCCAAGGGTTCGACAGGTCTTCTCCTCTGGGTCGAAGCCTCTTCCGTGGTCCTCCACCAACAGTTGGACACCGTCCGGACCAGAGGTAAGCTTCATCCACGCCTCCCCTGAGCCCGCATGCTTCTGAATGTTGTTCATGGACTCCTGACTGATTCTCCAAAGCGCTTCCTGTGCAGCGTGAGAGAGATGAGGAATGTCTTCTACGTCGAAGTGAACGTTTATCCCCAGATGAACCGCATACTTCTTCAGCGCCGACAACAACCCATCTTCAATACCAACCGGTCTCAGCTGCCAGATCATCGACCGCATTTCACGCATCGATTCCTGTGACAGAGACTGCATCTCGGTCAGGAGCTCTTTCATTTCTTCGTGGTCACGTGCGATTTCTTTCGCTCCGCGTGCTGTAAGAGATAAGGAAAATAGCTTCTGATTCACAGAATCGTGCAAGTCACGTGCCAGTCTGTTCCGCTCTTCATACAACAATACTTCCGCCCTTTTTTCCTGAACAGAAATGCCTTCGTACGCAAGCGAAACGTGGCCGGTTATCGCTTCTAATACTTCTATGTCTACATCCTTGATTTCTTGTTCGGCTCTGACAAGCAATACGCCAAGTCGTTCCTCTTTCACCGTCAAAGGCAAGGAGACGGTCTGGTTCTCCTGGATGCGCTCCTGCCGGCGGAACGATTCTGTTACTTGAGCTGCGGCGTTTTCTAAAGGGGCGCCTTCTCTGGAACGGAGGACGAGCTCTCCGCCTTCATTCGTAAAGGTGCAGACCGATTGGAACCGATACGCCTCTCGTAGTCGTTGAGCAGCTGTTTTTAGAAGAGAGGCGTGGTCATCTGCTTTCCACAGTAAGCGGACGACATCATTCAGCTTGGCGAAATAATCGGCACGCTGCTGCTTGGCATCATAAAGCCGCGTCCGTTTAATGGCAGTTCCGATCTGATAAGCGACAGACTGCAGCAGGGTCAGCTCCTCATCGTCGAAATGCGTTTTCCCCGGCGAGGCGACGTTCAACACCCCGAACCGCTCTGCACCCGCAACGAGTGGGATGGTCGCATGGTGTGTGATGCCTTCTGTATCTCCAGTCGAAAACTGGACCGCTTCGTCCAGACGCTTGCACTCGATGATGTTGATCGGGTCCTTGAGTTCACCGTTCCAATATTTATTCAAGCAGTAACAAGATCCCTGGCACATCGGACGCTTATCGTGTTGGGCCAGGGCTTGTGGCAATCGATGATCGGCAGCCAAGGTGTAAGAACCCCTTCGATCGGTCAAAAAAATCCACCCTGCCTGCAGCTGCGTCAAGTTGAGCAGCTTCTCGAGCACCGTCTGCATCATAAACTCTATATCATTCGATTGGTTCAAAGTCTCCGCAATCACCCGAAGTGTGTGCAGTTCGTTTTGTTTCGTAAACATGCCGCGCCCCTCCTTTCTTCCATTGTACGAAGGATTCCTTTTTCACGAGTCGAGAAAAAGGTTGAACCTTCTCTACGACTTTAGTCTGAATTATTCCGTCGTGGCGTGACCTTCTTCAAACGGCTGGACAATGACGAACCCTTCTCCGCTGAACTCCATTTGAATGGATTCCCCACTTCCACGGCCAAGGAAGGTTTTGAAGCTGATGTCCGTTTTGAACTCCGGTTCGAGATGACCGGACCAAGCTACGGTAGCATGGGGATCCGTGATGACCGGCTCGCCTGGTTTCACAAGCAGGGTAAGAGGTTCATAGTGAGACGTGACGGCTACACGGCCGCTTCCGCTCAGTGTGACATTGAACAGCCCTCCAGAAACCATACCGGCCACTTTCTTCATTAACTTGATATCCCAGTTCACGCTCGGCTCAAAGGCGAGAAGGTCGTTGCCGTTCACCGTGATCGTTTCATTATCCAGGTCGAAAATCGTAATCTTCTTCCCTTGATCGGCTAAGTAGAGGCGCCCACGTCCCGTCGCCTTCATCAATGCACTGCCTTCTCCTGTCATCGCTTTTTTGAACAGGCGGCCGACTCCATGCTCCAGCAGCCCTTCTCGTTCAAACTTGATGTCTCCATTATAGGAAATCATCGAGCCCGCCTTCGCCCACACTTGATCAAGTAGATTGACCTCAAGAATCCTCGGTGTCTCCAGCTCAAAATAGTCGTTCTCAGACTCATCCTGTTTCGTTTGTTGTATGAATTGTTGAATCGAATAGTTGCTCATGCTTTCGCTCCTCACCTTTTTCTTTTATTCTAATCGTAAGTCTATCAGATGAAAACCTTTCAATTGGAAAATGTTTCAGGATGGGTGAAATGGGTAGACTCGAATTATAATCTTGTAGGAAGGGTGTTCACGTATATGTATGGATTAGATGAAAAAAGAAATCAAATACTAGACTTTGTAAATAACGTATCCGATGAAGAGGCCAAGAAAAAGCCCGCAGAAGATCGCTGGTCGATTTTAGAGGTATTGGAGCATTTATACTTGATGGAGCAGCTTGTCGTGTATCAGATCAACCGGGCGATCAAAGAAGGCGACATCCAGGAGACGACATCCAAGCCGATCCACAACACAACAGACCGCGGCTATAAAGTCGAAGCACCTGAAGCTGTCCAGCCGAATGGTGAATTCACATCGATTGAAAAAGCGAAAGACGGACTTGAGAAGACACGCGAAGCCACCCTTTTCCTCATCCACAATAAAGACGAAGAGACGCTCAAGACACGCGCCTTCCCTCACCCGGCATTCGGCGACATGAACTTAGAACAATGGATCGAATTCATCGGCTGGCACGAACTCCGTCACCTGGATCAAATGAAAGAAGTAAAACAAGCGCTGTAGTCTAAAGGATGAAGGTGGTTCCTTACTGAAACAAAGACTGTTGAAAAAGTATGGAGAACGGTTCTGTTACAAATGTGGAGGTCAGTGGTGTGGAAAATAGCTCTCTTTCCGCGGCGGACGCCCATGGAAAGCGAGTTGTTTCGCCAACACCGCTTTGCCTACTAACAAAGAACCGATAAGACTTTCTCTTCAAAATGTAAAAAATCCCGCACAAGGCGGGATTTTTTTACTTCTTGGATTGATGATAGTCTTCCGGCTTCACTTCTTCTCCATTTTTTCCGGAGTAACGAAGCCCCCAGCCTGTCCACGCTGCGATGAACATGACAATGAGTAAGCCCCATCCTTGGAAAACGAACGGGAAGACTTCGATCGGGCTGACGACAGGTACGAACTCGTACTGTTCCGCAGCTCCTTGGATTGTCGTCCAGGCAATCAATACACCTGCACTCCAAGGGAAAATATATCCGAGTGAAGACGTCACCGTATCCAGGAAGTTCGCACGACGGTACGGGTGGATGTTCATTTCCTTACCAAGTTTCCTCACAAACGGAGCAGCCGCAATCTCTGCTGCTGTGTTGATTGTGATGAACATGTTCAGGAAGGCCACAATCCCGAACATCGAGAACTCTGCACGGCGCGTCACATTTTTAATAATACGAAGGAAGAAGTTCTTGATGACTTCCATCGTACCGGCCACTTCCAGAAGATAGGCAGAAGCCATGATGAACAGAATGAGGATCGCCATATTGAAGTAACCGGAGATTCCGCTCATCAGAGCCCCTTCAATGACCGGGTCCCCTGCTTCATTCATATAGATATGAATGACTTCTGTAAGGGGTGTCCCTGTTAAGAAAATAAGCCCGATGGACGCAACGATCCCCCATGAAAGCGAAGTTAATAGATGTTGTCCGCTAAGCGCCAGGTATAAAACAAGGGCAAACGGAATCAACATTAGTAGTCCGTCCGGAGAGACTTCTGACTGCAATTGATTGATGACTTCGAGGCTTCCTTCCTCTCCGCCACCTCCTGTAATAAAGAATAAGATGATCGCTGGAATGGCAGCTGCTACAGAATATTTAAACCTGGAACGTACAACACCCGGCACGTCCGCCTCCTGTGTTGTAGCGGATACGATCGTCGTATCGGACACAGGTGCCAAGTTATCTCCGAATACGGCACCACTCAAGATCGCCGCAAGTAAAATGACGGGGTCCGCCCCGAGAATGATACCAGCTGGATACATGAGAAGACCGAACGTCGCAACTGTTCCGTATCCTGTACCGACAGCGGTAGCGAAAAGTGCAGATAATAGGAACGTTATGACGACAAAGGCGCCGCCCTCAAGTCCTGTCTGGAACCCTAACCAGATTAATCCGTCGACAAGTCCACCAGCTGAAAGCAGCTGAGCAAACATTCCTGCCCAGAACCAAGCAATGATGGCTACGACACCGACTGGCTGAGCCATTCCTGAAATCAAGCTTTGAGCATAATCCGCCCATTTCGATTTAACAAAAAACAGACCGAGTACAATCCCGATGACCATTCCTAAAACTAACGCTTCTTCTGTCACCATTTGCGTGACACTTAATGTGATGGCCCATATGATAAAGAAAACCAAAGGGATTGTCGCAGTGAATACACCTCCGCGGAACTGAAGCCATTCGACTGACTTTTCACCAACGGCTTCATTGATTTCTTCGTTGTTTTTTTGATCTGCCACTTTAATCCCTCCCTAACTATTCAGACTATGGCATACCCTATACTCTACCACGGTAAACGGTCACAAATAAACAGAAATCTTTAATTCTTTAAAGTAAATAAGTGGAAGGCTTATCACGTGCGCCGCAACAGGGAATTCCTGTATGATAGAACCACCAAAAAGGAGGTTCGCACCCTTGATTACTATGACTCCTTTCACCTTGAAAGATGCACGATTGATAGAATCCTGGATCGACTCTGAGACGTCTCTTTTTCAGTGGGCAGGTCCCGCTTTCCAGTACCCACTCGACACCGGACAGTGGACGCATTATATGGAAACGGAAAACCAGAAACTGTTCAGTGCGAAAGATAAAGAAGACTCCCAGCAGATCGTCGGACACATCGCTTTAGGAAAAATAGACAAGCTGCACCGTCAGGCACGGATTGGAAAAGTCATCGTCCACCCCGACTATCGAGGGAAAGGAATCGCTGAACACATGATTCGATCCGTTCTTCATGTCGCCTTTCAAGAATTGGACCTTCATAAAGTGACGCTCGGCGTTTTCGATTTCAACACGCCTGCCATCCGCTGCTACGAACGAATCGGATTTCAGCAAGATGGTCTACTCAGGGACCACCGGAGGATCGGAAATGAATATTGGAACCTTGTCGAAATGAGCCTCCTTGAAACGGATTAGGTCGGACAAAATTAACCGCGCTTTCAAAATATTAAACCTCCCCTTTAGTTAGCGCTTACATCGTTGTCGATACGTCATTTTTTGTCATGATGAATAGAGTGGAAACCTTGTGAACCCTGTCTGATCAGACGTGCTTCCGTTTGACTATACAAATAATTCTGATAATATTATGAAAACATAGGGCTATTTTTTCAATCGACAAAAATAGAAGATAACAGGAAGGTGACATTGTGACAACACAATCTAAAACGAACGATCATACAACTCCCCTAAGACACGACATTCGTGTTCTCGGTGAAATGCTCGGGAACATTCTCGTCCATCATGGTGGAGAAGAACTATTAAACAAAGTCGAAAGCATCCGTACGCTGACGAAGCAGCTAAGGAACGAGCCGGATGAAACGACTTACAATCAATTAAAAGAAGAGATAAACAGCCTCCAGCCTCCTATGCGCTCTCAAGTCATCCGCGCATTCTCAATTTATTTCCACCTCGTGAATATCGCAGAACAAAACCACCGCATTCGCAGAAGACGCGAATACCAGCTTCGGGAGGACCATGGAGCACAGCCTTTCTCTCTTGAAAGTGCCGTCCATCATTTGAAAGAAAATGACTTCTCTAAAGACGTCATTCAAAATGTATTGGATCATTTATCACTAGAGCTGATCATCACGGCTCACCCGACGGAAGCGACGAAGCGTACCGTTCTCGAGATCCAGAAACGGATTGCGACGATCCTGAAACGACTTGACCACCCTCAATTAACGAAGAGGGAGAGGGAAAGCCTGCAGGCGAGTCTGCAAAATGAAGTGACAGTCCTATGGCAGACAGATGAGCTTCGCGAGCGTAAGCCGACGGTGATGGATGAAGTGCGCAACGGCTTGTATTACTTCGACCAGACGTTGTTCGACGTACTTCCAGATGTACATGAGGAATTAGAAGTCCGACTTGATGAGACGTACCCGGGAGAAGATTGGACGGTTCCGAACTTCCTTCGCTTCGGCTCATGGATCGGAGGAGACCGTGACGGGAACCCGAACGTAACACCGGACCTGACATGGGAAACGCTCCAGAAGCACCGCGAACTGATTCTTGAAAAATATGAAGGTGTTCTCATTGAATTGATGAAACGATTCAGCCACTCCACAAAACAAGTAAATGTGACGGACGAGCTTACCCAGTCCGTAACGGAAGGCGAAAAACGGATCGGAAAAGATAAGAAATGGCGCGTTGAAAAAGAAATCTATCGTCGTAAATTCGCCATTATCCTTGAGCGCTTGCGCCAAGTAGGGCAGTCCGACATCGGTTATGGCCATGCAGACGAGCTGCTTGCTGACTTGAACCAGATCAAAGCCAGTGCTTCGACGCACCAGCCAAGCCAGCGTGAACTGAAGAAGCTGCGTAAATTGATCCGCCAGGTCGAGCTGTTCGGATTCCACTTAGCGACATTAGATATCCGTAACCACAGTGGTGAACACGAATCAGCTGTTGCTGAACTTTTGAAAAAGGTCGGCATTGAATCCGATTATCGCGAACGCTCAGAACGCGAGAAGCTGCATATCCTCGAGCAGGTACTGAAGGACCCTCGTCCGATTTCCCTGCTGAATGAGGACTATTCTGAGTCGACCCAGGAAATGTTGAACGTCTTCCACATGATCCGCAATGCGCATCTCGAATTCGGAAAGCGTTCCATTGAAGTGTACTTAATCAGTATGACCGAATCTGCCAGTGACCTGCTTGAAGTGCTTGTCCTTGCGAAGGAAGCCGGCATTTACCGCCTTCATGCGGACGGTTCGGTTGAGAGCAGCCTGAATGTGGCGCCTCTTCTTGAGACCGTCGACGACTTAGTGGCCGGACCTGAAATCTTGAAGACTTTATTCGAGATGGACGTCTACAATAAGCACTTGACGAAGCGTGCCAATCACCAGGAAATCATGCTGGGTTACTCTGACGGTAGTAAAGACGGCGGTACGTTAACAGCCAACTGGCGCCTATATAAAGCCCAGCAGGAAATCCATGATATGGCCCGTCAATACGACGTGAACCTCAAGTTCTTCCACGGTCGTGGTGGTTCACTAGGACGAGGCGGCGGTACGTTGAACCGCAGCTTGCTTTCTCAACCAGCAGAAACGCTGGGTGAAGGTGTGAAAATCACCGAGCAGGGTGAAGTGTTGTCTTCCCGTTATCTGCTTCGAGACATCGCCTACAGAAGCTTGGAGCAGGGTGCTTCTACGCTTCTTGAAGGGGCCGCGAAGATTTCGCAGGAGTCCGAGCAGGCACACCACCGTGAGCAGACGTGGGAGAAAGCGATGGAAGACATCTCTGATGTTTCCTTGAAGAAATATCAGTCCCTTGTCTTCGAGGACCCTGACTTCCTGACATACTTCAACGAAGTCACACCACTTAAAGAAATCAGCGAGCTGAATATCGGATCGCGCCCAATGAAACGTAAAGACAGTTCGAAGTTTGAAAACCTTCGTGCGATTCCATGGGTATTCGCTTGGACGCAGAGTCGTCAGCTGATTCCAGCGTGGTTCGCTTCCGGTTCAGGACTGGCAAGCTATGCGGAGAAGAGCTCTGAGAACCTGGAACAGCTTCAACATATGTATGAAAACTGGCCGTTCTTCCGGTCGACCATCAACAACTTGCAGATGGCGCTTACGAAAGCGGATATTCAAACAGCTAAAGAATACACAGCACTCGTAAATGACCCTGAAATCGGCGAGCGTATTTTCCAGACCATTGTCAACGAGTATAACTTGACGAAAGATATCCTCCTGAAGATCACAGGCGACGAAGAACTGCTGGATCACCAGCCGACAATCAAAGAATCTGTCAGACTTCGTAACCCTTACGTGGATCCGATGAACTTCCTTCAGGTCGAACTGATCAAGGAACTGCGAAGCTCTGAGGACCCTCATGATGATTTACTGACGGAAGTATTGCTGACAATCAGCGGTATTGCAGCAGGACTTCGTAATACAGGTTGATCGATTTTGAAAAGCCACCCAAGTGCGGGTGGCTTTTTTGATTGATTCTGCGAAGGATTCTTTCAAGTTCTCAGCCGGCGCTTCAAGACTCTGATCTGACCTCGGTGATTGATTTCATCCTCGAAGACATGGAACCAAAGATAGCGCTGATTGTAGGCGGCGCCATTCCCCCACTGGTCCTCTTCAAGCAGCCAGTCATCCTGCTTGTCCGACAAGTATTTCAACGTGTTCTCCCTTACATCATTTAAGGTCTTGAGGTAGTACGAAAGAGGGTTGCCTTTAATTGAGTTTCTTGCCTCTTCCCCGAGCTGAAGGGCCACTTTCCATTCCTTCCACTCTTCTTCATTTACATCCCTCTTTTCAAAAGAAATGAGCTGATGCACGAATTCAATCGCTGCCATATGTAACAGAAGCGCCCCGATCGAATTCCCTTCGTCTTCCGGCACCTCGTCCAATTCGTCGATAGACAAGTCTCTCACCTCTTCAAGCGTGACGCCTCTCGTATGTTCCAACATCGAAACAAGCTCTCCTACTTTTTGATCGTACGGTTCCAGTGCAACAATTCGGTAGTCAATCATGTGATGCGCTCCTTTTTTCGTGATGTCCTCTATACTAGTTGCTGGATGGACAAATTAATAGACTGAATTTTCCAATCTGGATATGCTATACTATAGATGAACATACAAAAAGAGCAGCGCCCCTAAAAGGCACTGCTCTTTTTTGATGCTTTCAACGGAAAGCGGAATCCAGTGTATGTAAACACCTTGGTAAAGCCTATGTATTCTGCGATAGCAATTGATGGGGAGTCCTCTTCTCGGCAATCCCAGTACGGGATCACGTTCTTGTCGAAGCAAGCTCTGACGTAGGTATGAGCGGCAACTTGAGCCAGGTTCTTCCCTCTATATTCTTCTTTTGTTTCCATATGTACGGCGTGCGTCCGTTCAAATATAACGGTCGAAAAGCAGAAGCTGACCAATTCACCTTGGTGAAACACTCCGACTCCAACCCCCTTCTCTTCAAACGCTTCTAAGGTGGGCCAGAAATTCAATAGTTTGGTTTGTGCAGCGCCATCTTGATCGAAGGCTTTTAATCGCTCTGCTGTTAAGGGCTGTACTTGATAGGCGTCTGGCAGCAACGGTTCAGATTCTGCCAAATAGTTTTGAGAATGCAGCTTATAGACTTGCCGCTTCCAGTTCCCCACACTCCTGTGACGGAACAGGTCAACAGCCAGCTCGTCCCACTTGATCGTCCGCCCCATAATCTCGAAATCTTCCTGGATTTCTTCGCTGATGTGTTCGTCTATCAAATCGTTCAAACCCTCATTGAAGCTCTTATTCTGTTCGTCTCCGACTAGAAAAGACCTACCTATATTTCCGAGCCAGACCAGAGCTGTTTTCGGTTCGAATCGATCATCGACAAAAACACGTCCTGGATGACTGCCTTTGATGACAGCATTCACTTCAATACTTCTCGCGCGATCCAACAACGATGTGCAACGGTAAAACTCATCTTTTGCCAATTCGACAATCAACAACGTTTCTCCCTTCCTCTGGATTTTCATATAGTGTAACACAAATTTACTAAAATGTTTCCAAAAATAAGAAGATTCCCACCATCAAAGGTACACGCCTCTCTTGTAAATTTCTGAATATTTAGTAAAATAGTTTCACACCCAATAAATAGGGTATAGAGTATTAACTGTTGAAGGAGGACCTTATATGATTTTTGATATTCTATTTATGATCATTACCATCCCGGCGGTTGGCATGATACTCGCCATCGCAAATGACCGAATTGAACTGCAGAGCTCAACAGCCTCAGTCATTCCTACGCTGAAACTAGTGATTTCCAATCCCCCAAATGCATTAAAAGATAGCGAGCGGTAAGCTATGCAGCCTGGATCTCATAAAAACAAAACCCGGACGAGGCATTTATGTAAAATGCGACGTCCGGGTTTTTACAACTGGGATTAATGAGATCCGAGCCTCAATATAATTTACCTTGTCGATACATGATGGTCGACAGCTTTTTCACTGAGTGGATGTAGCTGTTTTGACGCAGCGGGAAGGGATCACCGAAGAACTGCGGGAGAATCGTGTCCATCGTCCCCTTCATTTTATCAAACAAGCGTTGATACACTTCGTCCTCCGTCATGAACTGCGCTTCTCTTCCCTGCACCCATTCATAGAAGGAAACAATCACACCACCTGCGTTAGCGAGAATATCCGGAACAATGAGGACGCCCTTGTCGGCTAGATACTTATCCGCTTTTTCGGTAATGGGACCGTTCGCCCCTTCGATAATCAAGCGTGCTTTAATGTTCTCCATGTTGTCCTCATGAATTTGATCTTCCAGTGCGGCAAGTAAAAGAACATCGACGTCCAGCTCGAGCAGGTCGTCCCTTCCTTTTATTTCAGCTTTTATATCGTGCTCCTCAAGCTGACCATTCTCGGTCGGCAGGTCACCATCGTGGCCCTCGACATACTTGACGAGCCCTTGAATATCCAGTCCGTCGTCATTATACAACATGACGTTATGGTCACTTACAGCGACGATTTTATTTTGTAAATAGTTACACTGTGAGGCTTCAAGCGCTGCAACAGAACCGAGGTTACCGAATCCCTGGACAGCCATTTTCAACTTCTTGTCAGCGTGATCGAGTGCTGTGTGAGCAAACGGATTCTCTGTATCCCTCAGCCACTTTTTATTTTCCTGAACAAAGTTGTGCATCATATAGCGGAACGTGAAATACACACCCTTACCGGTCGCTTCTCTCCGGCCGAGCGAACCACCGTTCAATATGCTTTTTCCGGTAAAACTATTGCGGTACGCCTGACCAGGGTGGGTACTCTTATATTCGCCCATCATCCAGTCCATTTCACGTTCTCCCGTTCCGACGTCCGGAGCGGGAATATCTTTGTCAGGTCCGAGGATATCGTTGAAGTATTGGACATATTTTTTACAAATGAGGTTCAATTCTTTGACCGTGAATTCTTTAGGATTGATTCCGACTCCGCCTTTTCCGCCACCGAACGGCAATTCATGCAGGGCGTTCTTCAGCGTCATCAGCTTGGCAAGGTTCGCCACCTCTTCCTCGTTGACGGATTCGTGAAAACGGATTCCGCCTTTATAAGGACCGACCGTATCACTGTGCTGGACACGGAATGATGGGATGCGGACGATACGGCCGTTCTCAAGAGTGATCCTTAAGAAGGACTTATGTATGTGGTTCGGTGTGGATAAAAGGGCGACGAGAGATTTGAACGCCTGTTCCCTTGTTTGTGATTGTAGATCAGGAAGAAAGCTTTCATCTTTCATCAAGGCTTTGAGTGATTCTTCAATAATCGTTTGCTGCTTCTGCATAGACAACCCCTCCGTTTACGTAATCTATTGATAGGTTTCCCTAATTCGAAAGTATGAAACGTTTACAATACAAAAAATGGGTTTCCCAAAGGGGATACCCTCACACAAAAACATGGAGAACGGTTCTGTTTCAAATGATGTAGACAGCGGGGTTGAAAACAGCTCGTTTTCCACGGCGGACGCCCATGGAAAGCGAGTTGTTTCGCCAACACCGCTTCTCACGTTCTAAAGGAACCGATAGAACGTTATCTGCGCTCTAAAAAACGCCCAGGATAATCCTGAGCGTTTCGTGTGCTTATCCTAGAATATTATAACCGGAATCGACATATACGATTTCGCCCGTCACGCCTCTCGACAAGTGACTCATCATCGCGAGCGTCATGTCGCCGACTTCTTCTTTCGTGACGTTCCTCCTAAGCGGAGATGTCTCCTCAATTTTGCGGAGGATTTCATTAAAGGAAGGAACACCTTTAGCCGCCAGCGTGCGGATCGCTCCTGCGGAAATCGCGTTGACACGGATGTTGTCCTTCCCAAGATCAGCCGCTAAATAGCGTACAGACGCTTCAAGGGAGGCTTTCGCAACGCCCATGACGTTGTACCCTTCCACGACACGTTCTGCGCCAAGGTAGCTCATCGCCGTCAAGGATCCACCTTCTGTCATGTAAGGCTGTGCAGCTTTGGCTACAGCCACTAAAGAATAGGCACTCGTATCCTGTGCAAAAGAGAACCCGCTTCGTGACGTATCGATGAAGTCGCCTTTCAAATCTCCAGCGTGAGCGAAGGCAATCGAATGGACGACGCCGTGAATGACTTCCTGCTTCTCCCCGATTTCCTTGAATGCCTGACTGATGCTTTCATCATCGTTGACATCACACTGGATGACCTGCTTCGCTTCGATTTGGAACTCATCGAGCAGCTGCTCGAGCTTTTTCAAAGAGCGGTCTTTACGGTATGTAAAAATGAGGTTGGCCCCTGCCTGGTGAAGCGACTGGGCGACGCCCCAGGCAAGGCTCCGCTTATTGGCAACCCCCATTACGACCATATTTTTATTTTTCATTTGCAATAAATCTTCCATGATGTACCTCCCAAAAATCGATCTATTCGTAGTGTACCACAAATTACTTTTTGCCAGACCAGTAGGCTTGATCACTCATGTGAACGAAAGGAATGTCCGTGTCTACAGAGCCGGTGATTCTCTCGTCTTCCAGTTCTTCACCTGCTAACCAGCTTGCAAAGTCGATCTCGTAAGGCTTGCGGTCTCCTCCCAATGCAAACCAAGCTTTGCCATCCTCCGGTAAATAGCCTGAGGTATGGATAGTCCCAGCCCAGTTGCTGTACTGCTTCGAGAACACGCCTTTGTCCGAATCGTTCATAAGGCGGAATGCATCGTAGGCTGTTTCAAGGCCGGGGCGATTTTCGTTAATGGCATCCATCCGCTTCATCGAATCCACGAGATGATGGCGATTCTCTTTCGTCATGATTTCGAAGTGGTTCGTGCATACATCCGACTGTCGCACCTCCACTCCACGCGGAGAAGCTTCGACGACGTATGTCTGATTGCTACGGTCAAAAACCGTGTAGCTGAACGAATGACGATGCGGGATTTCCCGCAGCATGTCTACCGACTCCTGTACCGTTGCGCAGGACTCAAGAATCAACCTGCCAATCATACAACAGATGAATCCGTCGCCCGGTCGTTTGCGGTGCATGAAGTTGTAGCCCATGACGAGCCCCTTCTCGTTCATTCCATCCATTCTTCCTGTAATGCGCTGCGTCGGTCCGATGATGGCATAACCTTGGTCGGTCGGCTGGAACAGGCTGTAGCGCCCTTCATAGGTTTTCGGCATGTAATCATAATTTCGAATCATGTACCCGTCGCCCGTCATAATGGAGCACCCGGACCGTTTGTAGTCGATGCGATACCCGCCGAATTCCATCATGACGCGTTCCATCGGCCATTCCAACGCGTCCCGCAGTCCGAGAAGTTCATCCCACACCCCTGGGGCAAACCGGGTGATCGCCTCTTTCACTTCCTGTTCCGCCACCTTGAAACGTGGGATCCTCACCTTCCACTGCTTTTCCCTGTTTTGAACGGTCAATGAACCTTTAAGCTGCTCGCCTTGTTTATATCCAAAGTCATAATGGGTTCCTCTGAACTGTAGAATATCGCTGTAGATGTGCTGCATGTACAAGCCTTCTTTCCACTAGATTATGGATTCACTTTACCACTTTTTCTCCCTGTGCTAAAGATTCTTCCTTCAGTTCCTCTTCGACTTCCTTAATCAAGTGAGGCGATTCTTGAATGACTTTCCCAATATGAAAGAATCCGAGCACAACCGGAATCGTCAGGCCCCAGCTTACAACCTGCCTCAGAATCAGGCCTTCATCAAAGGCATCTACGCCATACTCTCTGATCAGCCACACTTTCAAGGTCGCAAGCAGCATGTCCTGAAGGGCGAACCCGAAGACAATCCAGTTAAAGATACGAAGCAGCTTCTTTTTAAAAAAGAGACGTTTGCTGAAAGTTCGGTCATACCCCTGCATCTCAGCAAAGTCGACACCGAAATACAAAGCGATCGGCCTTCTGACGAGAATCGTTACGAGAAACAGACCACTCATGACGTACGCATAGATGACGTTATTCCACAGCAATCTGATGGCAGAACCAGACAGCACATCAATGAGTGTTCCCACTACTAACGTTGCAATCATATAGATTCCGAATACGTTCACTTTTTTCAAAGCGTAGAATCGATAAACGGTATAAAGAATGCCCGGGACAGATGACAGCAGCATCGCATAATAATCCCCGATCACATCCCGCATCAGATGCCAGACCGCAAGCGGAAAAATCAGATAGAAAATCACATCCAATAGCGCTGTATTCTTCTGCTTCAAACAAACCCTCCTCCCACTCTCTTTACGTCAGAAACGGGACATCGTTTCAATATAAAAAAAGAAATGCTCGGATTCTGTAGTTTTCGGGTGTATTTTTTGGTAATCTTAAACATGAGAAAGAATGCGTAAGCGTTTGCGTTGGTTACAGCTAGATTGGAAATTGAAGAAGGTGGTGTGCAGGGATGAGGAAGTTAGTCATACTGGGTGGAGGATATGGCGGAATCAACATTTTGAACGGCTTGCTTGAAGAAGTGCCGGATGATGTTCAAATCATCGTCGTCGATCGTAATCCATACCACTCTTTGAAAACGGAATTCTACACAATCGCTGCAGGGACGGAGTCGGACAGGCACGCACGCGTTGACTTCCCTACTCACGAGCAGGTTGAATATGTGTTCGATGAAATTGAGAAAATTGACAGCGAAAATGAACAAATCATTTTGCGAGGCAAAGTAGAAAGCCTTACTTATGATTATTTGGTGATTGGTCTTGGATGTGAAGACAACTATCACGGAATCGAAGGCGCATCTGAATTCACAGAAAGCGTCCAGACGTTCGCGAAAGCACGGAGCGCAGGCTACTCAATCGGCAACCTCGGTGCTTACAAAAACGTAACGGTCGTCGGGGCCGGACTGAGCGGAATCGAAGTCGCATCAGAAGTACGCGAGAGCCGGTCAGACTTGAACATCCGTCTGTTGGACCGTGGCGACACCGTGCTGAAAGCTTTTGATTCAAAGATTCAAAACTATGTCGAGAAATGGTTTGAGAAGAACGATGTTGAGGTCATCCACGGAGCGAACGTCGAATACGTCGAAAGAGACGGTGTATGCAATAACGGCGTATGCTACATGAATGATGTGACCGTCTGGACGGCCGGTGTCAGACCGAACTACTTAGTCCGCGAACTTCCTTTCGATAAGGACTCTCAGGACAAAGTCATCGTCAACGACTTCTATCAAGTACCGTCCCACCAAAATGTCTACGTCGTCGGAGACTGTGCCTCATCCGAACATTCTCCAAGTGCACAGCTCGCCGGACAGCAAGGGGAAAGCGTTGCTGAGATCCTGGCTGCTGTATTAAATGATCGAGTACCAGAGCGACCAGGTGGAGTGAAACTGAAAGGCGCACTCGGCTCACTCGGTAAAAATGATGGATTCGGAAACATGCTTCAAAAGCCGATGACCGGCGTACTTCCCCGCTTAGCGAAGTCCGGCGTTCTATGGCTGAGTAAGCGACACTAATCAAAACAAAAAGATCCTGACCGAAGGCTCGGTTCAGGATTTTTTGTTGTTCTCCAACTCTTTTTTCAAATACTTCGCAAGCTCTAGCATCCCGTAGACATCAGCCACAGCTTCGGCGTCCGAGTTGTAGTTCGTATTCGTATTGACGTCATAGGCATAGACGTTTCCACTCGCGTCTTGAATCGTCTCGATTGCCGCAACATCAACGTCATTCTGCTGTAAAAACTGTTCGTACGTATCGATAAAGCCCGGACGGTAATCGCTCAGAATTTCGAACTTCGGTTTGTCGGGTGCGTCAGTCGGACAGAATTGGTCTTCAATCGAGCAGGCATCTGCTGGGCAAAGCTCGAACCCTTCTGACGTGTCGACTTTCACGCCGTACAGAAACGTCCCGTTGATGAATTCATGACGGATGATATAAGGTTCAGGTGCCTGAATGTATTGCTGCAGCAATGTGATGCCATCGACCGGCTCTTCGAAGTCCCCGCTTTCCAGATGTCCCTTCAAGGCTTCCTTCGAATGAAACATCTGGACGCCCTGCCCTTTTCCGGCACGGTTATGCTTCGTAATGAAAGAGGCGTGACCAAGTCGATCCGCTGCACTCACAATCTCTTCTTTTCCAACAGCAGCCATTGTATCCGGTGTTTGAATTCCTGCCTTCTGCAAGGCCATGTATTGATTCACCTTACTCACTTCAAGCCGTAAAGCCCGTGGTCCGTTGATGATCTTTCGGTTATGTCGCTCCAACCAGGCGAGTACGGCTTCTGTATATTCTGGTGCGAACCTGTGATCACGCGTATGAGAGGAAGCACTGATCCGGTTATAGAAAATGCCTTCCGGCGGTTCACTCATCAAATCAAGCTGGCCTGTATCTAAATGCCATAATTCATAAGGCAGCGCCAGTTCATCCAGACGCTTTGTCAAATGGTCGGTCCACTCATTGTTTTCATGGATTACGTAAATTTTACTCATAGATGCTAAACCCTCCTCTTCCTATCGTAACATATAACCGACCGTTTGACTCTGCATTAAATCCGAGCTTGATAAATCTATGAAACTGTGTCAAAGTATGAATGAAAGATTCGTTTTACAATGGAATAGGTTATATGTAGGGGGACCAGTTTAGCTGGTTGAGATTGTATCCTTTTGATACTGACCCTTAGAACCTGATCTGGTTTAGACCAGCGTAGGGAACATCCGAGACGAAACATCATTCGTTTACGATATGTCAGCACCCTAGGTATGGTACCAGGGTGCTTTTTTGTATGCATCAGGTGCCCCTTCCAACACCATTTGTAAACGAAAATGACTATTTTGGAGGGACTACAGATGAAAAAGGTTTTACTATTTTTACTTACCGCCGTTGTGCTCACAGCGTGCTCGAACTCAGAAGGTGCGGCAACGGAAACCGAAGACTTGAAACTCGTCCTTGATTGGACCCCGAACACGAACCATACAGGGTTGTATGTGGCCGAAGCGGAGGGCTACTTCGAAGAACAAGGCTTGAATGTTGAAATCATGCTGCCTGGTGAAGCAGGAGCTGATCAACTCGTTGCATCCGGCCAGGCCGATTTCGGAGTGAGCGCTCAGGAAACCCTGACCGAAGCCCGCATCCAGGACATCCCCGTCGTATCGATCGGGGCCATCATCCAACATAATACATCCGGATTTGCTTCACCCGTTGAAAAAGAGATCACCTCCCCTGCCGACTATGAAGGAAAAGCATACGGCGGATGGGGCGCCCCTGTCGAGAAAGCGGTCTTGGATTCTTTAATGAAAACAGAAGGTGCGGATGTCGAACAGGTTGAAATCGTCAACATGGGCAATTCCGACTTCTTCACGGCGGTCGAGCGTGACATCGACTTCGCCTGGATTTATTACGGCTGGACAGGCGTGGAAGCTGAGCTTCGTGGTCAGGAGCTGAATATGCAGTACTTGACCGACTACTCGGAGAAGCTCGACTACTATACGCCCGTTCTGACAACAAATGAAACGATGATCGAGGAACACCCGGAAACGGTTGAAGCCTTCATGGCTGCCGTGACAAAGGGTTACCAATTCTCCATCGACAATCCAGAAGCAGCGGCCGAACATCTGATCAAAGCGGTCCCGGACCTCGATCCTGAGCTTGTACGCGCCAGTCAGGAATGGCTGTCCCCTAAATACAAGGCAGATGCTGAACATTGGGGCGAACAGAAGCTCGAAGTATGGCAGAACTATGCCGAATGGATGGTAGAAAACAATCTACTGGAAGAAGAGCTTGATGCAGAAAGTGCCTTTACAAACGAATTCTTGCCACAATAAGGAGGAAATAAAATGAGTAACGCATTAGTGAGTATTCAAATCATCCCGAAGACGAAGGACGGAGAAGACGTCATTCCGTACGTCGACGAGGCCATCTCCCTCATCGAATCGTCCGGCTTCCGTTATGAGGTCCACCCTTTAGAAACGACTATCGAAGGGAACCTTACCGAAATCTTCGGCTTGATTGAAAACATGAATGAAGCGATGATCCGTCGTGGCAGCTCGAACGTCATCTCGCAGATCAAAGTCCTTTATCAGCCATCCGGCGCATCGATGGATCAGCTGACGGAGAAATATCGTCCATGAATCAGATTATTCAAAAAGGATGGAGACCCGCTGGGGTCCTCATCCTTTTACTCATGATTTGGGAACTTTCCAGCAGGTGGATGGGCATCCCGGAGTGGCTTCTTCCTGCGCCAACGGCCATTCTCGAGGAGGCACGAGCTGGTTGGGGAGCCTACGCGCCGCACCTCCTTTCAACCATTCGACTGACGACAATCGGATTTGCGATTGGCTCTTTTGTCGGTCTTGCGGTAGCCACCCTCCTTCACTTGATTCCGAGATTGAGAGAAGCGGTGTACCCCCTTCTGATTTTGTCTCAAAACATCCCGATCATCGTGCTTGCGCCATTACTCGTCATTTGGTTCGGGTTCGGTGTTTTGCCGAAACTGATTATCATCGTGCTCGTCTGCTTCTTCCCGATTGCTGTCGCTACAATGGACGGATTCCGACAGACGAAGCCTGAATACATCCACTACATGAAGATGGCCGGCGCAACGAAACGACAGATCTTCCGGAAAGTCGAGTGGCCCTATGCGCTGCCTTCCATCTTCTCCGGATTGAAAATTTCAGCTACATACAGCGTGATGGGAGCTGTCATCTCGGAGTGGCTCGGGGCCAACAAAGGCATCGGTGTCTACATGACCCTCGCCTCCTCCTCATTCCGGACAGACCGGGTCTTTGTCGCCATTTTCTTCATTATGATGTTGAGCCTGCTCTTTTTCCTATTGATTACACAAATTGAGAAGCGGGTGACACGATGGAAAGGGGAAAAAGCTTATGAATAAACTGGAGATCCACGGAATCTCAAAAGCATTCCGTCACAACCAAGTGTTGAGTGATTTATCGTTTCACGTGAAGGAGAAAGAATTCGTCTCAATCCTCGGACCGTCAGGAAGTGGGAAAAGTACGCTCTTCCACTTGATCGGTGGGTTATATGAACCGGACGCGGGTGACATTGTGCTGGATGCTGAATCGATTAAAGGTCGGAAAGGCTCCATCAGCTACATGCCTCAAAGCCCGTCCCTTCTTCCGTGGCGTACATTACGTGAAAATGTCGTCCTCGGCGCTGAGGTACAGGGAGAAATCGACAAATCAAAGGCAGAGGCGATGATTCAAAAAGCCGGACTTGGTGGCTTTGAACACGCCTACCCCCACGAGCTTTCCGGTGGTATGCAGCAGCGGGCATCCTTCATCCGCAGCCTGCTCAGTCCGCAGTCTCTCATCTGCCTGGACGAACCCTTCTCAGCATTGGATGAGTTTACGAGACTTGAAATGCAGAAGTGGCTGCTCGACACCTGGTCGGAACACCAACGATCGATTCTATTCATTACGCACAACATCGAAGAAGCACTCTTCTTATCCGACCGAATCATTCTGTTAACCGACAGACCCGCAACCGTACAGCAGGAGTTCGACGTTCCCTTTTCACGGCCGCGCGACCCGTCCATCGTACTGACCGAAGAATTTTTGAAAATGAAGCAGAAGGTTCACGCCGAATTGAAGGTGATGACATGAAGCCGGTTATCGACTCTCACATCCACCTCGACCTGTATGATCGAAATGAGAGGGAGCAAATTCTTAGGGAGCTCCCTCTCTATCAAGTCGACTCGCTCCTTGCGGTTTCGTTTCACTTGAGCTCCTGTCTTCAGACCCTATCTTACAAGCATCCTTCTATTAAGCACGCGCTTGGATACCATCCCGAACAGGCGCTTCCGGAAACGAAGGAGCTCGAAGCGATTACAGAACTTATTCGCAATAATCGCTCCACGATCGTGGCAATCGGGGAAGTCGGTCTCCCCTATTACACGGACCACGGGGATATGAAGAACTATGCTGCGTTGCTTGAACACTTCATTAAGCTGGCGAAGGAACTGCAAAAGCCCGTGATTCTGCATGCCATCTACGAAGGAGCAGACATCGCCTGCGACCTGCTTGAAAAACACGAGGTAACGGACGCTCATTTCCATTGGTTCAAAGGTTCAGAGCAAACACTCGACAGAATGAAGAAAAAGGGCTACCGAATTTCTGTAACACCCGATTGTGTGTACGAACAGGAGATACAATCGATTATCGAACATTACCCAATTGAGCTGTTGATGGTGGAAACAGACGGACCGTGGCAATTTGAAGGGAAATACGAGGGTCAGCTCACCCATCCCAAAATGATTCATGACTCGATCGCCACGATTGCACAGATCAAGCACCTGCCCATCGATCGAGTTTACGAAATCATGTACAAGAACACGAAACACTTTTATAAGTTAGATGCTCCAGAAAAAGGGAATAGATGATCACTACAATTGCGGAGGAATCGATATGAAATCATTCAACTGGGTATTTCCACTAGGAATCGCAGTAGGTTTATTCCTGGGAGGTCTTTTCTTCGGAGGAGTCGTTCAAGCCCTCATCACAGCTGCAGCAGGGTTCGCCGCCACTCTCCTTCTTTCATGGATTCTCTATAAAAAGTCCTCAGCTTAGGCATTACTCAAAGTGGTGAGAAATCAAAATAAATCAATCTACTTACTAATAGACAAGTCGTACACTTTCAAAATACATGCCCTCTACGACGATAGGAAGTCGATTACTCAGTTAGATAACCTGATGCCATAAGGTTCTGTATACACTGTTTATCGCACAGTGTGGTGGAAATGATGAGACTCCTGTGGGAAAAAAAGGTCAGGTGAGACCCCGGAATGACCGCAGGGAATGAGGAGGCTCAGCGCCGCCCAGGGAAAGCGAATTATTTTCCATCACACTGAAAACTTTCTTACGTTCGGAACCGTCCTCGGGAACCTGATAAGCACCGTTCTTTATTCCGAGTAATACACTGTGTATAATAAGGAATTAAGGATGGTGATACGAATGGGCATACCAAAGCCACTCGTTCAATTGAATCAAACCTTTATTGTACTGACCGTGTTCATCGGACTGTTCGAACCTATTGTATTGGCCCTTCCGTTTGCCGTTGGAGCCATCACTTTAATCACTAGAAAAAACCCCGTTATTGCCATAGGGAAACGGTTCTTAAAGAAACCGATGAACAGCTATATACCAGAAGACCCCGATCAACAACGCTTTAACCAATGGATTGCAACCGTCTGCCTCGGTCTATCCCTCCTCTTTTTCGGAATAGGATGGCAGACACTTGGCTATGCCTTCAGCATGATGGTGATGGCAGCAGCGGGCACAGCTCTTATGGGATACTGCATTGGTTGCACAATCCGTTTCCGATATATGATGTGGAAACACAAGCGCTTGAATACCAACCATTAAAAAAACGTCCACGATTTGTGGACGTTTTTTCCTTGTATGCGGGATTAGTATGTTTAACCTGCTTTCTGCTGAGGGACAACATCGACTTTCACATTGTCCTTCGCTCTGTTCAGTCTCCATACGAACCAAGCTGCTACCATGACCCATATGATGGCTCCGATCACCATCGAGACGTTATAGGAGAGCCCGAATCCTTCTGGTGCATAGAAGATGTACGAACTGACAACGGCTGTCATGAACAAGGCAGGTACACTGCAGATCCAGTGGAACTTTTTATTCTCAATCAAGTACATGGCTCCAGTCCAAAGCATGACCGTTGCGACGACCTGATTGGACCAGCCGACATAACGCCAAAGGAAGCTGTAGTCAATCTGAGCCAATAGAAAGGCTGGGACTGCAACTGGAATCGCGAACAAAGCAGGCGCCCACTTGCTTTCGAATTTTTTCTTACGAAGCTGTTCGAACAATTCCGAAAGCATCATACGTGATGAACGTAGCGCTGTGTCACCTGTCGTAATCGGCAGAAGAATGACACCAAGGACAGCAAGAATCCCTCCAAGTGTTCCAAGGGTTGTGCTGCTGATTTCATTGACGACGCCCGCTGGTCCACCTGCATTCAGCGCTTCCTGAAGGGCACCCGTTCCGCCGAAGAACGTCATACCAGCAGCCGCCCAGATCAAGGCAATGATTCCTTCTGCAATCATCGCACCGTAAAAGACTTTACGCCCTTCGCTTTCCTTCTTCAACGTACGGGCAAGAATTGGGCTCTGCGTACTATGAAAGCCGGAAATTGCTCCGCAAGAGATCGTAACCATCAACATCGGCCAGATTGGCAGATTGTCTGGGTGAAGGTTCTGAACCGTCAAGTTCGGGATGGATTGTTCAAAGAAGAACATCCCGATTCCGATTGACACAGCCATAAAGATTAAGATCGCGCCGAAAATCGGATAGATTTTTCCAATGATTTTATTGATCGGAAGCAAGGTCGCTACCAAGAAGTATGCAAAAATGACAACAACCGATGTGAAGAACCCAAGCGGTGTGATTTCTGCCATCAATTGTGCTGGTCCGGCCGTAAAGGCTGCAGCGACGAGCACCATCAGAGCGATGGACAGGAGATTGATCACTGATTGCGCCGGCTTCCCTAAGTATCTTCCTACAAGGGATGGATATTGCGCTCCGTTGTGACGAAGGGAAAGCATCCCTGAGAAATAATCGTGAACCGCTCCGGCAAAGATGCTTCCGATTACGATCCAAATGAAAGCAACCGGTCCGTATAGCGCTCCAAGTACCGCACCGAAGATCGGTCCAAGACCTGCGATATTCAATAGTTGGATGAGCGTCGCTTTCCACCAACTCATCGGCATATAATCAAAGCCATCTTGTTTCGCATAGGCAGGTGTTTTCTGTTGATCACTGATGCCGAAAATTCGTTCGACCACCTTTGCGTAAACTAGATAGCCGACAATTAATAAAAGAATAGATGCGATAAATGTGATCATCGCTGAGCCTCCTCTCGAAAAATGAATGTAAGGAGTATTCTAGCGACATCATACGATTTACGCAACACGTTTTCTGAAAATTTATATTTTTATCATTTTTTTCTCAATTTTAAACCGTTTACACAGGACAAAAAGAAAAAAGACCACGCAAACATGGTCTTTTCGGATGAGGCTTACATAGGTTGTGAACTACCATCGCACTGTTTTCCATAATGCCTAACTCGTCGGTCCTTTTTTAGCGAATTCATTCAAAAGGACATCCAGCTCCTGTGAAACTTTCAATAATTGATCATCTTCGGGGTCATCCACGTAGATCTGATACATTCTCTTTCTCAATTGCTCGATTTGGTCTTCTAATTGATTGTCGTCTTTCATAGTTCCCCAGCCTTTCGAAACACGTTAGTCATGATTTGTCGTACAACCGTTCATTTCCCCGGAAATATCTTTAGATTTAACATTTATCAAAGTCGTGGTAGGATAAATGCAACCTTACATAGGAGGAATGAACATGTTCAAACCAGTATCTACAAGTAACGCACCTGCTGCTATCGGACCTTATTCTCAAGCTGTCGATCTTGGTGACCTTCTCTTTATATCGGGGCAAATCCCCCTGGATCCAGTTAAAATGGAATTTGTTTCTGATGATATTGAAGAACAGACTCATCAAGTGATGAAGAATGTCGGAGCCATTCTTCAGGAAGCTGGACTGAGTTATCATCATATCGCTAAAGCATCTATTTTCCTAGATTCTATGGATGACTTTGCGAAGGTGAACGATATTTATGCGAGTTACTTAAGCGAACCCTATCCTGCACGGGCTGCTGTCGAAGTGAGCAAGCTTCCTAAAGGAGCCAAAGTCGAAATTGAAGCGATTGCTGTTAAAAAATAACCCGGAATCAGCGCTTAAGAATCTGAGCGCTGATTTTTTAATCTTCATCTTTTACATCCGGGTCTTCCGGAATCGGTTCATTCAGGTATTCCTGAATCATAATTCGGTACTGTTCCATTTCTTCAAAGTGCCGTTGGAATTGATTTTTGTTCACAAGGTACTGCTGACCATCATGTACGGCACGAATACGGTTTTGTCTAATTTTCTGTTCAATATATTCTTCCGGAAGTTCAAGGTATTCCGCTGTTTCCTTAATCGTTAAATACATCGTAATCCCCTTTTCCCTTCTACTATAGCATATCCTTGATTGGTCAGGTAGTCCGGTATCCGTTATGCCCGGCAGTTCCATATCGCCCTCCGATACATAGGATACATCGTTAGTTTCCTTTGTGACACTTCAGGGAATCTACTACTATTAACCAAAAGGGAGGATGATTATGGACACCTCTTTGAAGTCCCATAATACACCTGAGAAAGCGAAAGAAGAAATTAAACCTTGGATTCGTCGCACAGGACGGTTCGGTTACATGTCCAAAGGCATTGTGTATGGTCTTGTCGGACTACTTACACTGATGGCCGCACTTGGGGTTGGGGGTAAGACGACCGGAACGAGCGGTTTATTCCAATCTATGGCCAGAATGCCTTTTGGTGAGGTTCTACTTTGGATTATCAGCGTTGGTATTTTCGGCTACATCCTGTGGTCCTTTATCAAAGCCATCAACAATCCTCATAATGTCGGGACCATTTCAAGAATTGCCTATGCTATCGCCGGCATCATCTACACCGGTCTTGCCATAAACGCCATTCAAATTGCATCGCATGCCGGATCCGGTGGAGGCGATACGAATAAAACGATCTCCGCTATGCTTTTGGCTCAGCCATTCGGCCGGTACTTAGTCGGTATTCTAGGCATCATTGTCATTGGATATGGACTGAAGGAATTGTATGAAGGTTTCACTGAAAAATTCATGTCTAAGTTCCATTTAAGCGATATGGATCCGCACGAAAAGAAAGTCGCCAGAAATTCCGGTAAAGTCGGTTTAATGGCTCGGGGCGTCGTACTCGGCATCATTGGATACTTCTTCGTGCAGACCGCCTTAACAGCTGACCCTTCTCAAGCGAAAGGACTCGATGCTGCCTTATTGAAAATTGCTCAACAACCATTTGGTCAGTGGCTTTTAGCAATGGTAGCGTTAGGGTTTATTTTGTACGGCATTTACCAAATTGCCAGAGGTCGATATCAGAAGATGAACTTTGGAAAGTAGAACCGGCTGTGATACACTTTTTTGGTGCGACATTTCAATGTGCATTACAAGGAGGATCACATGCTTACTTTTGAAGAAAAAATTTCCATTATAGAAGAATTCGATGAGTTAACGCGACACGATATATCGATGGGGCGCGTCAACTTCCACTTCGAAGACAGCCTCTACGAAAAACAAATTGTCGTCTATCGCCTTCACCCGAACGGAAACGGCTTCGTTTACGCCGGAGAGATCGAAGACTACCCGACAGACGACAAAGGCATGGTTAACATCCGTGCTTTTAATGCGAACGCTCTGCGTTCGATCATTGAGCAGTCCATCGAATCATTAGCGCTCTCCCCCGCCGAGAAGGATCCGGTGATGGAGGAATGGCTGAACGAAAATGATCAGGCGTTAGTACTGATGAAGGAAGATGATGGGTACAACGTGTACGCAGACGAACAGCTTGAAGGAACTTTCAACTCCTATGATCAAGCCGCTGATTTCCTCACACAGGAAGGCTTCCACCGTCTATAATATCCAAAGAGCCGCAAATGCGGCTCTTTTTTTGTAGTTGCAAGCGATTCTCTCCCCCTCTTGACTCTCATACATCAATGCAACATTTCTTGTGCCATTATGGTGCAGGAAACATACAGTATGGGTAGACGTATTCAAGGAGGGACTCAAGTGTATCCTTTTTTTCAAAACCGTGAGAATCAGACCACGATTTTGTCTGTTGCAGAGGGTGATGTGAACGGGGATCACATCCAGGACTATGTGTATCTGGTTGGGCAGCCGTTACCTGATAGTCCGTACATGACAGCCATCACGCTCGTCATACAAGACGGGAAAACCAATGAATTTTTCACAATTCCACTGAAAGAAGATCAGGGCTACGACCCACGAGTCACGCTTCAAGATTTTACTGGCGATGGCATCGATGACATTTTCATTCGGATCAACTCTGGCGGGAGTGGCGGCTATGGATATTTCTTTATCTATTCATTTGTAAATAACAAAGTTTCGCTTTTGTTTGATTATGAAACGTTTAACGGAATGTTTCTTTACGATGTCATCTATCAGGATGATTACAGAGTCAAAGTCGTGAATCAGACGCTGAACCTCAGTTTCATTATTGACCTGAGCAACCGTAATCCGGAGTATTTGGCTGACTTGTATAACAAAGATGGAACGTTGATTAAACCGCTCGAGGGCTCGGTATCCGGTCTGAACCAACTCTATCCGATTGATTTCAATGGTGACGGTGTTTACGAGCTGGATGCGTACCAGCGTATCATCGGTCAGTACAATGCCGACCAGCTCGGTGTTGTCCAGACACCTCTCAGCTTCGAAAAAAACGGTTTTACGCTTTTCATAGACAATCAATACGTATCTGTTGTTGGACAGACGGATGTGTAACCCCTCATTGGGGTCTTTTTTTTAATCCCATGATAGAATAGGTACCATATAACCTATGAAAGAGGTGCTCTTATGATCAAAGTGGCTCTACTAAGTAAATGGCACGTGCATGCTGTAGATTATGAGCGGGAGGCAAGGGAAAACCCTTCCTTAGAGATTGCTAAAGTGTGGGATGAGGATCCTGAGCGTGGAAAAACATGGGCTGATGAATTGGATGTCCCGTTTGAGGAAGACATCGACCGTCTTCTGGCGGATGGCACGATTGACGCTGTGATTGTGTCTACACCAACGAACTTACATACAGAAATCATCCAGAAGGCAGCCGAACATAAAAAGCATATTTTCACAGAAAAAGTGCTGACGTTCACATCTGAAGAATGTAAGGCACTGCTCAAAACGTTGGAAGAGCAGAAAGTCGAGTTTATGATTTCGCTTCCTCGCTTGACGAAGGATTATTACCTATATGCGCAACAGGCCGTCGACAAAGGATGGCTTGGTCAGATTACAATGATGCGTTGCAGAGTCGCTCATAATGGAGCTGTCCCAACAGAAGACCACCCGAATGGCTGGCTCCCTGAGCGATTCTATAATGAAGAGCAGTGTGGTGGTGGAGCTTTGATTGACCTCGGTGCCCACCCCATTTATCTCGCCAACCGATTAATGGGAGAACCGACCGCTGTCAGCAGCCGCCTTTCACAGGTCAGAGACCTTGGTGTCGATGATCATGCTGTAGCGGTTCTTGATTACGACTCAGGCGCTTTGTCCATCATTGAAACGAGCTTCGTGTCGAGCGGAAGTCCGTTCCAGCTTGAGCTTTACGGCACCAACGGAACTCTTATGATCGAAGATGACAACATCCGCCTGAAGCGCGGCCAAGATTGGGAGGAGCCTGAACAACTTCCTGAGGACCTTCCGATGCCGATGGAGCAATGGGCTGATGCCATCGAACGCAATGAGCCGATGACGATTACGAGTGAAGATGCCTACCTGCTCACCGCCGTCAACGAAGCCGCCGCCCTCTCTCAAAAAGAAAACAGACGCATTGAACTAAAGAGGAAATAGAATAATAAAAGGAGAACTCCACCATGGGAGTTCTCCTTTTTTAAAGTTTCGACACAAGTGTCCGGCAATCTACTGGACGTGTCAAAGTATAATGATTAAACGTTGCTCTCACCATCGTAAGGTTCTGAACACACATTTGTCGTAAAGTGGGGAGGAAAATGGCGAGACTCCTGCGGGATCAGCGGTTGTGGCGAGACCCCGGAAGACGAAGTCTGAGGAGGCTCGGCGCCGCCCGCGGAAAGCGAGTTATTTTCCTCCCCACGATGCACTACATGAATTCAGAACCTTTTACTTAGAATGTTTGCGCAGCATCCTTAGCACGTGCTTTTGCGTCTTCTTTGATCGCTTCCGCTTGATCCGGGTTCAAGTTGTGCCCTTCAACGAATAGCCCTTCAAAGGACGGCACGCCGAAGAACTGCATGATGGTATCCAAGTAGCGGTGACCCATTTCCATTTGAGCTGCCGGTCCTTCTGAATAAATACCGCCTCGCGCCTGAATGTGCAGTGCTTTCTTGTCTGTAAGAAGACCTACAGGGCCTTGCTCCGTGTATTTAAATGCTTTTCCTGCCACAGCTACGGAGTCGATATACGCCTTCATAACCGGTGGGAAGGAGAAGTTCCAGAATGGTGTGACGAACACATATTTATCAGCTGAAATGAACTCTTCGCAAAGCTCGCTCAGGCGCTCCACTTTTCTCTGCTCACTTGCAGAAAGCTCATCTCCTGACTGCAATTTACCCCAGCCGCTGAATACGTCCGCATCGATTTGAGGAATGTCCTCTTTATATAAATCGATATGAACCACATCATCTGATGGATTTACTTCCTTGTACGTATCTATGAATTCCTTCGCAACCGCCATACTGAAAGAAGCCTTATCATCATGAGGGTGTGCTGTGATATACAATACTTTACTCATCCTTGAATCAATCCTTTCTTCACATGTTATATCTTTTAGTTCCAAAACGAATTTGTCTCGGAATCATTTATTGTGAATCTGAGATATATTATGTGAAAAAGAGAACAAAATTTCAAGAGTTATGCTCACAAGAATTTTTTTCTTTTTGAGCAAAGAAAAAAACACCTTCCGAAGAAGATGTCTCAAATCGTTGAAAAAGGGTTCCCGCTAAGGAATGTTCGCATTTCGTCTGTTACCGTTAGAGGCTCCTGCTGTTCCAGGTCCTTCTCTTTCGCATCATCATGAAGTGTTCCGTCATAAAACAATGGTTTGGCTTCCATCAGCGACTTCACCTCCACTTACTCTTATTACCTTTCTCATACTAAAGATTCACTACAAAAGATACCTTCCATAGAAAAAAATAACAGCTCCCTCAAAGAAGGAAGCTGTTACAATAAACGCTCTAACACATGCAATTTTCGTTCTTTTCCCCTGAAGCACTCGACCGTCATATCTCCCGTTTTCCTGAAATGATGTCTTTCGAAAAAACGGAGACTCTCTGGGTTGTCTTGATAAACTTCAGCTTGTACGGCCTGGAGGTTACATTGTTCTCTTACACCTTCCAAAAACAATTCCAGGGCCTCGGAGCCGATACCGCTTCCTCGTTCGCAAGCGACAAGCATCCCGATATACACTTCCTCAGGACTTTGATAAAGCTCGATTTTCCCGACCGGCCGCCCGTCTAACTCAATGACCTTAATGATCAGACGGGGCTTTTCACCTCGAAAGTAGGATTGATAGGAATGGAAGAATTGTTCATAGGTCCTTGGCTTCTCAATTCCCGTCTTCGATTGCAGTTCCTCATCCATTTCCCATTTGTGCATGGAATCAAGGTGATGAGGCTGTACGTCGACGACTTCAACCATAACATCATCCCTCCTTCGAAAAGATTAAAGTGTAAACTTAGGAAAACGGAACGTAATCGCTAATATACCGGATAGAGCAAGCAGCATCGGATAGATGCAGAACGGTACAATCGCAACTGGCGAAAGGCTGGCGACACCAGCTACAGACAAGATCTGTGCACCATAAGGCAGCAGCCCTTGGACAGAACTTGAGAAAATATCGAGCAGACTGGCGGATCGTTTAGCATCGATCTCATACTCGTCCGAAATCTGCTTAGCAAGTGGGCCTGCTGTAATGATCGAAATCGTATTGTTCGCTGTTGAGAAGTTTACAGCACTCACTAGTCCAGCAATGCCGAATTCTCCTCCCCGATTGGAATTCGCACGCTTACTGATGGCCTGCAGGATAAATTGTATACCTCCATTTTGACGAATCAATTCTACTAACCCACCTAGTAGAATGACGAGCAGAGATAAGTTCTGCATACTCTGGAATCCGTCGCCAAGCAAGGTTACAAAGCTGGAAAGCCCGATATCGCCTGTAAACAGCCCTACGATACCTGCGAACAATATACCGCCCATCAATACGTAAATCACATTTACGCCAATCACAGCAAATATCAGAACGCCTAGATAAGGAAGAACCTTCACAAGCTGATAAGGTGTCTCTTCCTGCACCGGTGACGCAGCGTCTGCCGTAATGAATGCAAAAATGACCGCGGTCACGATAGCTGCAGGTAGAACGATGAAGAGGTTTGCCCGGAACTTGTCCTTCATTTGAGTCCCTTGCGTTTTAACAGCCGCGATGGTCGTATCTGAGATAATCGATAAGTTATCCCCGAACATCGCCCCACTTACGATGGATCCCATTGTAATGGCAACGTTGATTCCAGTCTGATCTGCCACGCCCATACCAATTGGTGCAAGCGCTACAATCGTCCCTACAGACGTCCCCATAGAAATGGATATGAAGCAGGCAATGATAAACAGTCCGACAACAAGAAGGTTACCCGGCAGAACTGAGAGCCCGAGGTTAACCGTCGACTCAACAGCTCCCATTCCTTCTGCAACGGAAGAAAAGGCACCTGCTAATAGAAAGATGATGACCATGAGGATGATATCGGGATGTCCCCCGCCTTTGGTCAGCTGCTGCATTTTCGTTTGAAAGTCTGTTTTACGATTCATGAATAAAGCGACGAGAATCGCCGCAAACAAAGCAACAAGCACAGGCATTTGGTAGAAGTCCCCTGTCGCAATACCTGATCCAATAAATAAAAGAATGAATACGCCAAACGGGATCAGTGCCCATGGATTTGCTTTTGGTTGTTCTGTCATGATTGATGATCCTCCCTCCATGATTTCTATTCTTTTCCCTATTAAAGCACGTTTACACTCTACAATATTATTCCGCTTGCTATCAAGCAGAAATGCTTCCCATCAGCCATTAGAAAAACGCAGCGAATCCACTGCGCTTCCCTTCTCATTCCATATCAAAATAAAGAGGATAATGATTCTTGCAACCTGCGTTGAATGCATGCTGACAGTGAGGACACTCGTTCACATTCATATATTCGTCAATGCTCATCGTTTTCCGGCAGTGGCCACACAAAATAGCATGGTGATCTCTTTCGTCCAGAGGCCACTTCTCAGGTGGATGATCGGTTGTTTCCTGGTGGCATTGATAACAGGCATAAAATTTCCGGCAGCAACGAAATTTGAGGGCGACGATATCCACTTGCGAATGATAGTGCGTGCACCTTGACTCTTGATCGACGTCCACTCCATAAACCTCTATAGGATTCCTCAAAATGATTGTCCCCCTAACGTAAAAAACCCTCCTTACTTATTGTAAGGAGGGGAACAACATTAGACAAGAATGTTTTCTTTCTTAAAATTCGGAAGCCACGGCCCATGAGCTTCAATCAAATCGTCACACATGGAGACGATATCATCCATCGATAATTCTGCTGCCGTATGAGGATCGAGCATAGCGGCATGGTAAATGTGCTCACGCTTACCTGACACGGCCGCTTCAATCGTCATAAGCTGGGTATTGATATTCGTTCTGTTCAAAGCTGCCAACTGTTCCGGGAGCTCGCCGACGTGGCAAGGTGTGATTCCATTACGATCAACCAGACACGGCACTTCGACAACTGATTTTTCCGGAAGGTTTTCAATCAATCCTCCCTTATTCAGCACATTTCCATGAAGACGGAATGGGCTGTCTGTTTCGATCGCGTCGATAATGTAAGAAGCATATTCATGACTTCGCTCATGTGTAAGGTTTTTATCGTGAACGACTTGATCACGCATCTTCTCCCAGTTCTCGATTTGCTCTACACAACGCCGCGGATACTCATCGAGTGGAATATTGAAACGGTCAATCAACTCCGGATACTGACTCTTGATGAAGTACGGGTGGTATTCGGCATTATGTTCAGAGGACTCGGTGACATAGTAACCGAAACGCTTCATTAACTCATAGCGCACCATATCCTCGTGTTTCTCCTGCTGCTTCTCTTCTGCTCTACGTTTTATTTCTGGATAAAGGTCTTTCCCATCCTTGGAGACTTCCAGGAGCCAAGCCATATGATTGATACCTGAGATTTTCCACTTCACCCCTTCGTCGTCCATATTCAACGCTTTGAACAACTCTGGCACCGCAACCTGAACACTATGGCAAAGTCCGACCGTTTTCACATTCGTATAGCGAAGCATAGCCCCTGTCAAAGTAGACATCGGGTTCGTATAATTCAGGAATAAAGCATCCGGGCAGACTTCTTCTATGTCTTTTGCAAAGTCCAACATGACAGGTATGGTCCTCAATGAACGGAAAATCCCCCCAATTCCGACTGTGTCTGCAATCGTCTGCCTTAGCCCATACTTTTTAGGGATGTCGAAGTCGATGACCGTACTCGGCTTGTAACCGCCAACTTGGATTGCGTTCACGACGTACTTTGCTCCGCGCAAAGCTTCTTTCCGATCCGTATAGACGTTGATCGTAACACCACTTCCTACACTTTCTTTAAGGTTCTCAAGCATACTCTCTGATTCTTTCAACCTTTTATAATCAATATCATAAAGAGCAAACTCAAACTCCTGTAGGCTCGGTGTCAGCATACAATCTCCTAGAACGTTTTTAGCAAATATCGTACTCCCAGCACCTAGAAATGTAATTTTCGACATATCTCCACTCCTCTACTAGTCTTATCCTTTTACTGAGCCTGACGAAAGACCCGCAACAAAGTATTTTTGTAAAAACAAGAACAGAATCGTCATCGGAAGCATGGACATCAATGCCGCCGCTGCAACAAGGTTGAGCTGACTCAGGTTCTGCCCGAAAAAGCTGGACAGTGCGACCGTGAGTGTCTGAACTTCCTTATCCTGCAAGAAGAAAATTGCAAACTGGTAATCGTTCCAAATGAATACGCAGGAAATAATAAGTACTGTGGCTGTGATCGGTTTAAGTAACGGAAAGACAATACGGAAAAAGATCATCAATGTACCCGCCCCATCAATCTTGGCCGCTTCTTCCAGCTCCTTCGGTATTGTAGAGCGGATGAATCCGGCATACAAGAAAATGGTCAGTGGTAAGAAGGCGGCTAAATTATTCAAAACCGCGACAAGTCGCGTATTCATGAGTCCCATGTCGACGACCATCTGGTAAAGTGGAACCAATGCCGTCAAAGGCGGGATGATCATGATGGCAATGAACAAGAAGTATATGAATTTATTGAGCTTCGTGTTCATTCTCGCTAGTGGATAGGCGGCTAATGAGCCGAATACAATCAGTAGAGCCGCAGCTACAGCTGTAATCACTGTCGTATTGAAAAAAGCTGTCCCAAGACTGGCATTCTCCCAGGCAGACGTGAAGTTATCCCATCTCCATTCTGTCGGCAACAGCCACTTCGAACTGAAGTCATTATTCGCCTTTAAGGAAGTCGTGATCAGGATATAAAATGGAACCAAGTGAAGCAGAGATATAACGATAGCTAACGTCGTCCAACCTCTTTTATTCTTTTTCCCTTTCATTACGCATCGACCTCCTTACGCTTGAAATATACGAGAGCAAGCAAACTCAGAATTAAGATGATGAAGGCCATCAATACCCCTTGAGTGGCGGCATATCCAGCATCCTGTCTGTCAAAATACAAGGAATACATGTACGTAGACATAGACTGGGAGGCATTACCCGGTCCCCCACCCGTCAGAGCAAGAATGACATCAAACAACTTGAGTCCACCGATAATATTCAGCACCATATTGATTGTAATCGCAGGCATTAAGAGTGGCAGCGTAATGTTTTTAAACTTCTGAAACGCCGACGCACCGTCAATCACAGCCGCTTCATAGAAATCTTTAGAAATACTTTGAAGTCCGGCAAGGTAGATAATCATAGCGATTCCGACAAATTGGTACGTATTGACGAAGACTATGATCCAAGGGTTCAAATCAGGATTACCCAAGGCGTTGATTTTATCTAAACCGAAAAGAAGAAAGGCATCATTCAAAGCGCCATTTTGGAAAGCAAAGAAGAAATACCAAATATATCCCATGACGAGTGGACTAATTATAACTGGAAGATACACGATAGTTCTTGTGACGGCTTTGAAACGGATGCTTTGATTTAATAGCAGGGCATACAAGAGACCGATCACATTTTGAAGAATCGTACTTCCGATTCCATATAACAATGTATTCTTGACAACAAGCCATGTCGTTGGATCCTGAAACATCCGAACATACTGCTCTATTCCTACCCAGTTCTTCGTTTGGGAGAAGCCGTTCCAGTCTGTGAACGAGACACGGATTCCATTGATGAATGGATAAAGGATGAAGATACTGACTACAAGTAAGGCAGGCAGGTACATCCACCAGAGCGACTGTTCCCGCTTCGGTTTTCTGAGAGTGTCTACTTTCACTTTCTGCCTGGAAATCGACTGCTGGGATTTACGAACCCATTCACTCATTACATACAACTCCTATTCGTAGAGTTTGATTGGCAGAGGGGGTGTCCCCCTCTACTCATTCTTCTCGTAAACGTGTGTATTCCTCGGACATTTTTTCAGACACGTCTTCCGGACTCATTGTACCTGACAGAAGTTCCTGCCCTGTTGATCCCATGACGTCCCACATGCCGCTTGGAAGATAGACACGGTCAAAATAGGGTTGCACTTTTACACCTTGATATTCGTTGAAGTATTCTGCAAAGTAGTTGTCCGCTTCAATTTCTGTGAGTCCTGCTGGGAGGGAGGTTCCTTCCGCTACCTTCTTCGCCACTTCAGGGCGTGCAAGGAATTCAACGAACTGTTTAGCTTCTTCCATATACTCTGTATTGTGAGCAATCGCTACAGTATGACGCTCGCCTCCAATCCAGCTCGACTCATCACCTTCATGGATCGTCGGCATAGGAATGACACCTACTTCAACATCAGGATTTAGTTCCTCAAC
Source organism: Halobacillus litoralis (assembly GCF_020171725.1). Taxonomy (GTDB): domain Bacteria; phylum Bacillota; class Bacilli; order Bacillales; family Halobacillaceae; genus Halobacillus; species Halobacillus litoralis_F. The sequence continues at coordinate 220,975 of NZ_JAIVAJ010000007.1, forward strand.
AGCTGTTCCAATCGATCCTCCACCGAAAACAAAGGCAATCTTACCTTGAGCCATAAGCTGAGCACGCTGCTGGATTTGAGCAGTCAAGGCATCTTCGTTCAGTAATCCTTCCTCCTGCATTTGTTTCAACTTTTCCGGTAAGTACGTATAATGGCTCCAATCAAAACTTCCATCGAGCAGTTCACTTTCATAACTGTTCTCTTCATCTGTTACGAGTAGCGGTGTGGAAAATTGGTCAAAGTATTGCCCGAATGCCGACTTGTCCGATCCATTGAACCAGAGAGGTGTCACTTCACCGTTACTTTTCTCTTTAACAGTCCTCAGCGCTTCCATAAACTCATCAAACGTAGACGGCGGCTCGATTCCGTATTCTTCCAGGAGGTTCACGTTGTAATTGATACCGTCTTTTGCCTGATTCAATGGAAAGGCATACACTTTCCCTTCATCGTCTTTCAATATCGTATCCAACGCCGGATCCAAGCGCTCCGTCCATTCCATTTCGCTCAAATCCGCAACATAATCTCCATACCGCTGCTTGGCCCAACCGTGGGTGTCGAATAAATCCGGCATATCATCCGCTGCCATTTTGACACGCGCCATGTTTTCATATCCATCACCAGGATAGTTATCTTCTATATCAATCGAAGGATACTCTTCCTCAAATGCAAGTACAGCTTCCTTTACAACCTGTTTATCTTCCTCAGAAGTGGCGGTAGAGTAAAAGGATAGCGTCGTTTGTTCATCACCTGAAGCCGAACCACTGCAACCTGTCAACATCACCCCTGCAGCCACAGCCGCACCAATCAGAAAACCTTTTGTTTTCATATAATAGCCTCCTAGTTTGATAGATGAAAAATTGAAATATTTGTTTGTCATTCACGTTTCCGATATACTTTAGGCGCTGAAGGTGTTCTTTAGCGAGAGATCCTTCAGCATCTTTTACCGAGCGCACCTTCCTGTTCTCCAAAACAGGTGGGTGTGCATTTTTATTAAATGATTTCCTCCCTCCCCCTTCCTTTTCGAGCTCCGCAGCTTTCTCTAATTACCAATTCTGTCGGGACAACGACTTTCAACGGAATTTCTCTTCCACCGAGGCGGTCGACCATCATCGTCACGCCCAAACGCCCCATCTCTTCTGTTGGAACTCTTACGGTCGTAAGAGGTGGATTAGAGTATTCGGCCAGTTCGATATCATTAAAGCTGACGATGGCTACGTCTTCTGGAACTCTGTATTGTTGTTCCTGCAACGCCCTAATGACCCCAAGTGCCATAGAATCACTTGCCGTAAAGATGGCTTCCGGTACAAGCTCCTGCTCAATGGCTTCCTTCATCAATCGATACCCATCCGAAATGGAAAACTTGCCGACTAAGCATTTACGTGGATCGAAGGAGCCTCTTTCTTCCATCACTTTCTGAAAGGTCGCTCTTCGTCCTTCTTCAAACTCTTTCTGCCTGCCAGAGTAATATTCAATTTCCTGACCACCGATGTATCCGATGTCCTTGTAACCAAGACCAAGCAGATGGTCCATCGCCTGTCGTGTCGCTTTCTCAAAGTCAAGAACAATGGAATCAAATTGGCTTTCGTCGGTTAAGTGGTTGATGTACACAATGTTCTTCAACTGATCACTTAATTGTTCCAGCAACTCATGGTTGATCCTTCCGACTACGATCAAATGTTCAATATCCTTGCTGATTTGCCCCGTTTGCAAGTTATTCAGCCTGAACAGCTCCGTCGTTTGAACCCCTTGCTTTTTACATTCATTTTCAATCCCCTGCCGTATAGACAGGAAATAGGAGTCATTCAACTCCTCTTCTACAGAGTGACACAAGAGGATGCCTACCTTTTCAGTAGAAGGATCGGACTTTGTCGATCTCCTTTCCTGAACAGTTTTGTACCCGAGTTCTTTCGCAATACTCAAGATTCTTTGACGAGTCTCTGGTGACACAGATAAGCTCTGATCATGATTTAAAACTCTTGAAACGGTACTGCTTGAATAATTTGTCTTTAATGCTATCTCTTTTATAGTGACCACTAGAAACTCTCCTCCAACAAAATTTAGTAAAGATTTACTAAATATATTTGTTATATTGAATACTAACAGATACATAAAGCGCTTTCAACACAATTTCATTAATTTTCTGAAAAATAATGAACAGCCCTCTCAATAAAAAGAGTGCTGTTCAAATGAATCCAGTAAATAATTTAGTAAAGTCATCAGAAAAAAGACCAGCTCTCAGGCTTAGTCGGCTGCGAGAACAAATCGAGAGCGGTACGGAATGCCTCTCTGTCTTGCTCCTCTACAGAACCCCGGTACACCAAATCACGCAGTGTCAGACATCCCATCATCAGGGAAGAAAATTCACCGATGCCCAGCGAAAGATTCACATCTGCAGGCTGATCCGTTTTTTGTGGTCTTCCATTGTCGAACTGCCAGACTGCTTCATAGGTTTCCTCAAGTAGCGAATCATGAATCGTCCAGCCGATTCGTACGGTTTCCGTTCCAAATGAATGGTCTTTGACTTCATCCCGAAAACGATCCACATCTATGATTCGATACATCAATCCGCGTCCCGCTTCGCTCGTTTTGTGATAGATGCCGAAGATGATGTCAGCGTCTGTGTGAGTCGGGTCGTCGAGGACCATTGAGAACCCTTCATCAAAGGTCGGAAACAGGATGGATCGGACTTGGTCTTTTTGATTATGTAAGATCGCAAGCAAAGACCTGTATGCCTTCACGGAAGTGCTGATAAAGTTGCGGACGATAAGATCGTTCTGTAGGAAATGATCTCCCGGCTGCTGTTCAAACTGGAAGTTGACATATCCGGTAAGTACTCCGTTTTCACGGACTCCGATTGCATGATGATCTTCTTTTTTCAAAAAAGCAAACTCATATTCCGGCTTATCGCAAGCTCCGTGCGTCTGACGTGACCACTGATGATAACAGCGGCTGACCTCTTCCTCATCGCCTTCCCCGAGCACGACTCCTTTGAGCCCGTTTTCCACAGTTGGAAGTTGCGAAGGATGGAAACGATACGTCTCAAGCTTCGGTCCGAGCCCAAATCCCATTTTCTTATAAAAGGATGGCTGGAACGGGTAGAGCTGAGCGAGCGGTCGGCCATTCGATCTGGCATCGAGCAGGAATTTTTGAATCAACCGCTTCGCATGCCCTTGTTTTTTGTTGACCAGGTCAACCGCAACCGTACCGATTCCCGCTGCTTTCACCGCTGTTCCATACACATTGGCGACGTAATCGTATTCAATGTAACCCCCTGCGAGCTTCTCATGTTCATAGAGTCCGATCGTACGAATGTTTTCCTTCGCATTCATTTTTTCACGATGCTCCGTATATCGTTCCTTTTCCTCTTTCGAGTTCAGCTTCATTCCCGGATAACAGCGCTGTGACAGCTCCATAAATTCATTAAAATCCTTCATCGGCTTAAATTCAACCATATCCAATCCCCTCCCTTTTTCCATTATACACCGTATCTTAGCTCCCACACCCCACGGAGCACTCCCCTTCTTTCAGAAACAAACCGCACCCTTAACAGGATGCGGTTTCACCGTTTATTCGTATTCACCTAATAGCTCTACTGCCTTCTCGGCAACCGATGTGTCGACCGATTTCTCAAAATCGAATTCGCCTCGTGTCGCTCCGTTCTTCTGATACATTTCGTACTGCGCTTTGATATCCTCAACAAACATTCCGCCGTTCGGATCGAGTCCTGTGACCGCTACTTTTTCCCACAAGGCAGGGTCTTTCAGAGCGGTGTGCTTCGTCATGATCTGGATGACCTCATCTTTCCCTTCATCCTTTAGAAAAGCATCGTTGTAATCACGGACACCCTTCAGATAAGCGGCCATAAATCGGAGGGAAACATCCGTGTCTTTATCAATGAAATCCGGAGACCCGAGCACCATGGCGATCTGAGCTTTTGGCGCAAAGTCGGTTGCATCTTTGAACCGGACGTGAAGGTCCTCCACTTCTCCCTGGGTAATCAGAGGCTCGATTTGAAGTGCGGCATCAATCGAATCGCTTCCCATCGCCGCAAGCATGTTCCCGAAGTCGGACATGATCACCGTCTCAACATCGTCTTCCGTGAGACCGGCGTGCTCCAGCATCTTCGCGTAAATGTACTCATCGACAGAATTCCGTGACGAAATCGCGATCCGCTTCCCTTTCAGATCCGAGTAGTCCTGCACGTCATTGACGAGGTCCGGATGGAGGACGAATGAGAAATAGGAAGCCCCGTCAAAGTAGTGGCCTTTGTCGGCAATGATCTTGACGTCGATACCCTGAGCGATGGCGTTGAAGAAGGATGCTGTGGACACGCCACCCGCAATATCCACTTCCCCAGCTGCCAGAGCCGGAAGCATATCATCACTGTTGGCGAACTTCGTAAACTTCACATCAATGTTGTAGTCGTCGAAATACCCTTTTTCCTCTGCAATGTAAAAGCCAGCCCCCGAAGCCGCCCCATCCTCTGCAATCAAAACGGTTGTTTTTTTATCAAGCGGGGACAGATCTCCAGAGGGATTCTCTCCATTGACATCTTCTTTCCCGCTTCCAGACTGACCGCTACACCCAGCAAGCGCAAGCATCAGCATCGGCACAACCATCCATCTTTTTTTCATACGTATATCCTCCTATGTTCGTGAGCCTTCAACTTCACGGTCTAAATGATTCCGAATCCGGACGAAATGTTCGGTCATCTTCGGATCTGCCCGGACCATCTCCATCGTCCGCGGCCTCGGCAGGTCGATCGAGATTTCTTCTGTGACCCGCCCCGGCTGTGAGCTCATCAGTAGAATCCGGTCGCTCAACAAGAGCGCTTCATCAATACTGTGGGTGATGAACAGCACCGTCTTCTTCGTCTCTTCCCAAATACTCAACAACTCTTCCTGGAGAATGAATTTGTTCTGTTCATCCAATGCGGCGAACGGTTCATCCATCAGCAGGATCTCCGGGTCGTTGGCGAATGCTCTCGCAATGCTCACCCGCTGCTTCATCCCGCCTGACAGCTCTTTCGGATAAAGATGAGCAAACTTATCGAGCCCTACTTTTTCTAAATAAAACGCGGTTCTCTCCTGGACGACTGCCTTCGGAACGTGACGCATCTTCAATCCGAACGCGACGTTCTCTTTTACCGTGAGCCAGGGGATGACGCCTCGCTCCTGAAAGACCATCGACTGCAGCGGCCGGTCCCTGCCACTCTCCTGAATCGAAAAAGAACCTGTGCTCGGCTTCTCGAGTCCTGCAAGAATTCGAAGCAGTGTCGTCTTCCCACATCCACTCGGCCCGAGCAGGCAGACGAACTCGCCGTCCTCAATTCCTACATCAATGCCGTCTAAAGCCGTTACACTCTGCCCTTTTTTATAAAACACCTTCGTCAGAGCATCCATCGATATTTTCATCATTGCCCTCCTATCTCCATGGCAGCAATTTCGATTGAAGACCTCTCAACAACAGCGAGAACAAGTAGCCGAAGAACGAAATGAGCACAAGCCCGACAAACATCTCCTGTAATAAGAATGCCTTGTAAGACGTCCAGATTAAGTATCCGATTCCGGAGTTCGCTCCCATCATTTCAGCAGCGACAATCGTCAAGAGGGCAATCGCCTGCCCCATCTGGATGCCTTCAAGCATGACCGGAAGTGCGCCAGGGAGGGCGATCTTGAAGAAGAAACTCTTTCTGTCTGCGCCGTAATTGGTCGCCACATCCAAATAGATGCGGTCGATGTTGATGACCCCTGCCACCGTATTGATGACAACCGGGAAAAAGACACTCCCCGCAATGGTGACGACCTTAGACACTTCGCCGACTCCGAACAAAATCAGGATGATCGGAAGTAACGCAAGCGTCGGAATCGGCATCAGCGCCATGATCAACGGGGATAAGAAATGACGAATAGGAGAATAGAGTCCCATAAACAATCCGATGATGATCGCCGGAATGACACCAAGCAGAAAACCTGCGAAAATACGAAACAGCGATATGCCGATATGTTGAAACAATTCACCACTCGCACTCATGGCAAAAAACGTGCCGATGATTTCAGTCGGTGGCGGGAAAAAACGGGCATCTACAAGTCCCGTGCGCGATAGAAATTCCCATAATACAAGAATCAATATGGGGGACGAAATGGTCAGCAGCTTCTTCCATCGTTCCATCCACTGCCGCTTCTTCCATTCTTCCTGTTCGACGGCAAGAGGATCATGTTCAAATTCTTTCATCTTTCACCACCTCTTACCGCCCATTTTATGTACGGCTCTCGTATTGTGTGAGAATAGAGAAATAAAAAAACCGAGGCATCCCCCGGTTTTAACGTTCAACGCGGATGGAAGAACCATCCGCTACTTCTATATCCAACCCTTCAGGGGCTTTGATGTAAACGCCATAGACACCTCGTTTGGCATCGGAATAATCCCATCCGGTTCCTTCTCCATCCATGAACCGCTGGATCATCATAGGAGGTTCGTATAAATTGAACCTTATATCCCGTGAACCTTCCCATTGCACCGTGAGTGTCTCTTCTATTAAAGAGAACCGAGGCACTTCTTCCGGCACGACTTCCATACCACGGACGACAATCGGGGAACGGAAAAAGATCGCTTCGATGGTTTCGTAGTCTTCAGATTGATCGACATAAACTCCTAATTCGTAGCCGATTTCCCCTTCTTTTTCCACGGTGAGCTGATCCATCGTCACCTTCCATTCTTCACTCTTAAAGACCCAGTCTTCAGGCAGTTCATGCAGATCACCTACCAACAGCATTTGTTCGTAACGCTCCCAGTCATAGGACGCTTCCGCTTTCTGAATATCCATGGAAGAAGCGTTTTGTTCAGGGGTGAAAACGAAGAAGACTGCCGCTGCGATAAGAAGACCGGTGTACCCGGCTAGAAGCCAGTATCCTGTCTTCCCTGTCGCGAACGAACGCTTGGTCTTCGTATTGACTCGGAAAATAATGAGACTCAGTAAGACGAGCAGGCAAACGATTATAATGATAGGTAAAAACATGATCATCGTCCCACCTCCAATCGCCTTGACACAAGGGCGGCGAGAGCAAAGAATAGAACGGATAGAACCAATGTTTTCAAGATGAACAGCCAAAAGACGGGCTCGAAGTAGATAAACTGGACGAGCACAGCCACCGGGTTTCCACCATCATTCACTCCAAGTATTATCAAACTCCCAATGAACACCGTCGGTAAGATGAAAAGAAACAACCGGTTCAACTGAATGATCATGCCGGCCAAGTATCCGATGGAGTTGAACAGCAAAATAGAGAACCCAGTATAGGCGGCAGCGTACCCCAAGGATGCCAGCATATCTTCTTTATTAAAGAGCATATGAACCTCACTTCCTTGAATGTAAGCCGCAACCTGGATTAAGAAGCTCGACAAGCAGGCTGTTAAACTGGCAATGATGCCCGCCGTCACGAGAAAAGAAATGGTCGATAGATTACTTGTTAACCTGTTTGTTACAAAAGCGAAATCGTCCTCACGGTACGCTTTCGTCGTCAACAACAATGCCGTCATGAAGCCCCAGAAGATTGTAAAGGCCATAATGATGTCGGCGGAATAGGTTCGGATATTGAAACTGAAGCCAAGCCCGCCTGTTCCATGACTCGAAGACCCTGACAGCGAGAAGAAGACACCGAGCAATTGAATGACAACAAGTGACGTAAACACACCGCCGTACGATTTCAACTTATACAAAAACTGCTTTCCTACGACTTCACTCGTTTTTACCTGAACGAAAGACATGTTCCAATTCCCCTCCTTTATCATTCGTTAAATAAACGCAGACATCTGACGGGCGGACGGCTGAGCGCTTGATGTTTCCCATCCGGTTCCAGTCATTCTGTTGATCATCATTCACCACGACGGCATATACATCGTCGAATCCCGTTTCTTTTTGATAGAGCACGTTGCGTCCTTCCAGCCACGGAAGCATGTCATCTTTCTTTCCAGATAACCCAACGGCATACCCACGCAAATCGTCCATACCAATATGAAGCTTCACTTTTCCCTGGTCGATCAAGAGGACGTCCTCGAACAATTCTTCCATATCGTCCATGTAATGGGTGGACATAAGAATCGTCCGCGGATACTCGATATAATCCTTCAGCAATGCACGGTAAAAGTCTTTACGCACGACCGCATCCATGCCGGTTGTCGGTTCATCAAAGATGGTAAGCGCACAACGCGAGGCGATTCCGACAATCATATTAAAGGCGCTTTCTTTTCCTTTGGATAAATTTTTGTGCAGGTCTTTTTTTCGAAAGCCGAAATGCTCGAACAACCCTAAAGCAAGATCGTGATTCCAATTCGGATAGAACCTGCGGCCTTCTTCAAGCAGTTCCACTAAGGTTAGCGTCGGCGGGAAATTCATTTGATCGTCAATATAGATGGTGTTGACGGAAACCGTCAGATTGTTAAACGGTCTTTGTGAAAAAACATCCACCCTTCCTGATGTTTCCTTCAGCATGCCTGCAAGCAGCTTCATGAACGTCGTCTTGCCCGCTCCATTACGCCCGATGACCCCTGTGATTTTATTCTCATCCATGGAGAGGTTGATGCCATCGAGTGCCTTCACTTTGCCATATTGCTTCGTTACATCCCTGCACTTAACGATTTTCATTGGTTCGTTCCCTCCACACCTTCTTCACTCTTTGCAGCAGTTCTTCTTCACTCATCCCAAGCCAAACCGCCTGCTTGACCAAAGACTCCATCAGCTGATCGATCGACTCGTCCTTCCGTTTCTCCAGAATGATCGTTTTCGCATCAGAAGCGACGAATTTCCCGAGACCTCTTCTGTCATACAAAATCCCTTCATCCGCAAGCATCTTCAATCCCTTAGCGGCGGTCGCCGGGTTGATGGTGTACATGTCAGCGAGCTTGTATTGAGAATAGACTTTGTCATCAACATCCAAATTCCCATGAAGGATTTCTTCCTCGATCCATTCGGCAATTTGTAAGTAGATCGGCTTCAACCCTTCTGTATCCAGAATCACGCGTATCCCTACTCTCTGCGTGGGTGCATTAGTTATGTAATGTAGTATAGCTCACAAGGAATTATTTTACAATAAAAAGATTCGAAGCAAAGACATTGACGCGGAGCAAAAGACGTTGTATGATTTCATTTGTATTATTCCTATCTATTTAGTCAGCATTAAATCTTAAGGAGGCATTTATTTATGAAAAAAAGCCTGGGAATCTTTTTATTTGGATTACTTATCGTTGTTCTTGCGGCTTGCGGAACAGCTGAAGACAATACGGAACAAGCAGGAGATGCGAACGGAGATAGCGGAAGCTCTTCTGAAGAACAAAGCCTGTACGATCAGATCATGGAAAAAGGTGTGCTTACGGTTGGAACAGAAGGGACATATGCTCCGTACACGTTCCACAATGACGCAGACGAACTGACCGGTTACGATGTAGAAGTGACGCGTGAAATCGCTGACCGCATGGGTGTTGAAGTAGAGTTCAAAGAAACGAAATGGGACTCCATGTTCGCTGGACTCAACACAGAACGCTTCGACATGATCGCAAACCAAGTCGGTATCCGTCCGGACCGTGAAGAAAAGTATGATTTCTCAACGCCATACACTTATACGACAGCCGTTCTTGTCGCTCCTAAAGGTGGAGACGTACAGACGTTTGAAGATTTAGAAGGCGCGAAATCAGCTCAATCCTTAACAAGTAACTACGGCGATATCGCACGTGAATACGGTGCTGAGATCGTAAGTGTTGAAGGGTTCAACCCTGCGATGCAGTTGCTTTCAAACGGCCGTGCTGACGCAACTGTCAACGACCGCTTGTCTGTTCTTGACTTCCTGAAACAACGTGAAGATGCTGCAGTAGAAATCGTTGACCGCCAAGAGGATGCTGCCGAAACAGCGATGATGTTCCGCCAGAACAACCCGGAACTGATTGAAGCCGTTAACGAAGCACTTGCTTCCATGCGCGAAGACGGTACACTCGCTGAAATCTCCGAGAAATGGTTTGGCGAAGATGTATCTACTCAATAGTCTCTTTTTAAATGCAGAAGATCTGCAAACCTTACAAGACTCCTTTCTTCCTTTGTTGAAAGGAGTTCTTTACTATACAATTCCTTTAACCCTGATTTCCTTCTTTGCCGGACTACTCTTGGCGGTGATTACGGCACTGTTCAGAATTTCAGGCGTTAAACTGTTAAGCGGAATCGCCCGGGTTTACGTCTCGATCATCCGCGGAACCCCCTTGCTCGTGCAATTATTCATCGTTTTCTACGGATTCGGTAATTTAGGTGTCGAGTTTTTGAAGTTCAGTCCATTCGTCGGAGCCTTGATTGCTCTTTCCTTGAACACAGGAGCGTATGCGTCTGAAATCATCAGGGCATCGATTCTATCAATTGATAAAGGACAATGGGAAGCCGCTGAATCGATCGGCATGTCGTACTTCCAATCGTTGAAACGCGTCATCCTGCCGCAGGCGACGCGCGTCTCGATTCCTCCTTTATCAAACTCGTTCATCGGCCTTGTGAAAGAAACCTCCCTCGCCTCTACGATTCTCGTAGCAGAGATGTTTCGAAAGGCACAGGAGATCGTAGCCACCACCTATCAGCCGCTCCTCATCTATATGGAGGCAGCCGCGATTTACTGGGTGATCTGCTTTATCCTGTCGCTCATCCAAGACCAAATTGAAGCTCATTTGAACCGTTACATTAAATAGAAAGGAGGGCTTTCCCCTATGCTTTCCATGAAAAACATCTCGAAAACCTTCGGCTCGCTCGAAGTCTTGAAGGATATCAGCATTAACGTGGACCAAGGAAAGGTCGTAGTCGTCATCGGTCCATCCGGCTCCGGTAAAACGACGCTCCTCCGCTGCCTGAACGTGCTCGAGCAGCCGGACAGTGGCGCAGTGACCATCGACAATCAGACGATCGATTTTTCACAAAAAGTAACGAAGCCCGCCATCCGCGAATTGCGGAAGCAGACCGGAATGGTTTTCCAAAACTATAACCTCTTCCCACACTTGACCGTCATTGAGAACATTATGGAAGGGCCTGTCACGGTGCAGAAACAGGAGAAATCCACGGCACGAGAGACCGCCGTGCGCCTCTTGGAAAAAGTCGGCCTCGGCGATAAGGCTGATGTCTATCCGTATCAGCTTTCCGGAGGTCAGCAGCAGCGTGTCGGCATCGCGAGAGCCATGGCCATCGACCCTAAAGTGATGCTGTTCGACGAACCGACCTCCGCCCTCGACCCAGAGCTGATCGGTGAAGTACTGCAAGTCATGAAAGACCTCGCGAAGGAAGGCATGACGATGGTCGTCGTCACCCACGAAATGAAATTCGCCAAAGAAGTGGCGGATGAAGTCGTCTTTATGGACGGTGGCTACATCGTCGAACGCGGCGCTCCAGAAGAAGTCTTCGAACGCCCGACGCAGGAACGAACGAAAAAATTCCTGAACCTTCTGCAGCACTAGCGTAAGGTTCTGTAACGTGTTTAGTGTTCCGTCTGATTCACTTAAGAGATCTACCATATGCAAAAAGCGCCTGCCATCAACGTATGATGGCAGGCGCTTTTTTGTTCAGAAAGTATTATAGATCCTCTCAGCATACTAAAAATACGCTAACTGGATGTATATCGGAATCCAGAATCTCCTAACGCGTTTATCCAACCAAGTGTTGAAAGGTTCTGTCCACACTGTTCGGTAGAGTGGGGTGGGAAATGGCGAGACTCCAGCGGGATACACGGACCACGGCGAGATCCACTCAGGCAATGCCTGAGTTAGCTCTGTGTCCGCCGCAGGAAAGCGAGCTATTTCCCACCCCGCGGCACACTCCTATCCATACAGAACCTATCCCTTCACCGTCTTCTTGGCAAAAACCGTAGGAGTCGTATGGCGCTGAGCGACGAGGACCGGCCAGTAGAACGGCGTACCGCGCCAGCCGTGTTCCTTCTTCCCTTCCTGCCGCAGCAGAATCAGCGCAGGATGATGCTCAGCTACACGACGTGCGATGCTGAGCTCTCCTTTTCCGCTTCCCGGTGTATCCGGGGAGTTCTCGTACTGTCCGGCACCGTTGAAGCGCTGGATCTTCCGTCTCCCGCGAATGACCAGCCACACGTAAGCCCCTTTCTCATTTTCCGTCGTCAAATAATCCAGCACACTCTCATATTCGTCGAGGTGAAAATCACGTCCTTCGTCCATCTCAAGCGTGGAATGAATCAAGCCGACCAACGAGCGTACATCCTCTGCGGGTACAAGATAGGCCCCTTCCTTTTCATCCACCGCTCCATCAACGAGAGACTTCAACTTCTCATCCATCTGGCGGACCGTTTTCTGGATGTACGTTTTATAGCCCGTCTGGAATCCGACGGGAAGCATCCGTTTGTGAGGCTGGATCATCGTCAGACTCGACAGCATGATTTTGTTCGGGCTGCACGGAAGGATTTGATTGTTCTCTTCCTTCTGGATGAAGACGACACCCTGTTTGTGCCCACCTCGTTCAAACGCACGCCTAAGCTCCGTGTCGAACTCGTGGATCTGCTTCATCACGTCATAGATCCGTCCGCTCGTATAAAAGCGTGTCACCGCCATGTCCTCAAGCGGTCTCGCTCCATACATGCGCGAGTGCTGAAGGACGGTATCCTGCTGGAATGACCTCGGATTCCGTCCATAGAAAAAGCCGATCATATTCCGGATGGTGACGCCACGGTCAAGCAGCTGACCGCCGATGAAAATGTTCATCGGGGCACGGAGTTTGAGTTCGCCACGGTGATCGAGCAACTCGTGGACATCTTTTTCCGAATTGACGACCGTACTGATGACGTACTCCTCCTGCAAGGACTCGACGACTTCCTTCCACACATCGTCAAAGCGGGGCTGCGGGAGAGAATCGAAGGCAGCGACCGACTGGATCAACTGATCATAGGACCCTTTGGTCAATGTGCGCAGAAGATCCGATTCAAGGTGAGCCTCAGCAATCAGCTGATCCTCCATATTCCGGATCAGCTCCTTCTGCCAGGCATGCGCCTCTTTGCCGCGCTCTGTATGAATGACCATCGCATACTTCTCTAGTGGTTTGTCCATCTGATTCTGCTGCCAGCGTCTGATGGCACTTCCGACGATAAAATTCACGACGGCGCTTCTGATGTTCGTGATCGACTTCTGCGTGAGCAGCTGATCCATTTTGATCTTCCGCCGATCAATTCTTTTCATCGCTTCCAGTTCCTTCTCCGACACTTCATGGTACAAGTAGGAAGCGAAGTGCCCTTTAATCTGTGCCTTCTCAAAATAGAGGTCGCCCCCGACATAACGGTCGTGCACTGGGACAAGCTCTGTGAAAGCCGGTCTCACGGGTTGATAGACTTTATTCTCGTGAATCGTCCGATCATCCGGCTGGAGATACAGCGAGTACGGCGTGGCGGTCACCTGAAGAAAAGCAGACGACGTCAGACGCTCCCGCAGTTCATTGATCTTCGTCGCCAGCACACGCATGTGGGTCACGTTCTGATCCTTTTTGTGCTCATACGCGACACTCGCATAATCCGCCTCGTCATCGATGAACAGCACCTTGCGCTTCGCAAGATCAGGATACGTCTCGAAGAACGTCTCCTTAATCCGGTCGAGGTTCTTCGTCTCCTTTTTCACAATAAACGCAAGCTTCTGCGACAGTTCATACTTACGAAGCTGTTCCGGCATCGCCATAATGTCGTACACTCTGAGGTCATCGCTTTCGATCCGCTCAGCAAACTCCTCGGTCAGCCGCGAGAATGTCTGGCGGACGAGCGCATTCGTTCCCTTCGTCAAAAGAATGACCGCGTCAAAGCCATGATCATAAGCAAGCCCCATAATGCCGATGAACGTCCGCGTCTTCCCGGACTGGATCTTCCCGAGCAGCATACCGGGATGATCGATATTCGTATGTCGATCGAGAAGCTGCCGAGTCGTATTCACCATACACGCCCGGCTCTCCTCGTCATATTGATTTTTTCGTTGCAAGGACTGAAAGAATCGTCCTGTTGTCTTGATGTTCATAACATTCACCTACTCTTTACTATGCAGACCACAGTTTATCATATTTCGCCACCCACCACGTATCTCTACGACCTTAGACCGACTCCCCTCCCCTCTCAATGGATGACCCGCACTTCCTCCCATCCCCCGATTCCACCAGACCCTTTTCTTTATAAAATAAAATCAACACATGTTACAGGAAAGGATTTGATGATATGAACAAAAAAACAGCCGTCATTACAGGAGCGTCCCAAGGACTCGGAAAGGCGCTTGCCCTCGCTTTCGCCAAAGAAGGGTACGCACTCGGCATTTGTGCCCGTGGGGAAGAAAGACTCAAGGACGCCCGACGTGAAGTAGAGCAGCTCGGGGCAGAAGTCGCCGCCGTCCAGGCTGACGTGACCGACTCGAAAGACGTGGAGCGCTTCATCTCGATTGTCGAAGACCGCTTCGGTCGGATTGATGTGCTCATCAACAACGCCTCCACATTCGGCCCAGGACCGACACTGCTCGCCGACTATCCAGCAGAGGAATTTCGTGACGTCATCGAAACGAACATCATGAACCCGTTCCTCGTCACGAAGCGGGTCCTGCCCGGCATGCTCACACGCGGGGACGGTTCGATCATCAACGTATCGTCTGAGGTCGGGAAATACGGTGTGGCTGAATGGGGCGCATACAGCGTATCGAAATTCGGGGTCGAAGGCTTATCTGCGATTTGGGCTGATGAACTCGAAGGCACAGGCGTCCGCATCAACACGGTCGACCCTGGGGAAATGGATACCGTCATGCACGACATCGCCCTGCCGGACTGTGATTATGAGCTGGCTCAGCCTGAAGATGTCACAGGCGTCTTCCTCCACCTGGCAGCAAGTGATGACAACGGCGAACGTTATGAAGCGCAGACTTTTGATGTGAAAGGAGCGTCGGTTTAACATGCATGCTTTCACGGTACCAGACGAATTGAACGCTCAAACCCCTGCTGAACAGGTCCACGATCGACGGGATCAAGTCCGGCTTATGGCCATTGATCAGCACCATTCCATTACGCACAGCCGTTTTCAAGAATTAGATGAGTTTCTAAGTCCCGGAGATCTGCTCGTTTTGAATAACAGCCGGACGATTCCTCCCGTTCTGCAGGCATCGCAAGGAAACCAATCCATTGAGATTCGACTATCGAGGAAAAGGTCGGACGATCAATGGGAAGCACTGGTTGCCTGTGACTTCTTTTCCCTTGATACACCGCTCACGTTCAATGATGGCGTGGAAGCGGTCGCGATTGGACACGGAAGTGAACACCCGCTGATCGTACTGGAATTCTCGATCGGTGGCAGCGCCCTGCTCGACTTTATCTACTCTCACGGAGAGCCAGTCCGCTATGAATACATTGAGGAGCCGTTCCCACTTGAAACGTACCAAACCGTTTATGGTTCCGTACCCGGCTCGGTCGAAATGGCCTCAGCCGGTAGAGCTTTCTCCTGGCAGCTGCTTCAAAAACTGAAACAGCAAGGCGTAAAAACAGCCTTCATTCAACTGCACGCCGGGCTCAGCTATTATGAGAAGGACCGCTGGCCATCGCCCGAGCAGCATCCGGAAGCCTTCGCTGTACCAGAAGAGACAGCTAGGCTCATCGAGGAAACCCGCCGAGCGGGCAACCGTGTCATTGCCGTCGGGACGACCGTCGTTCGTGCACTTGAATCGGCTGTGAACCCGCATGGTGAGGTGGAGTCAGCTGAAGGGACGACGAATCTATATGTGGATGAGGGTTACACGATCTCCGCAGTAGACGGACTCTTAACCGGCTTTCATGAGCCGGAAGCCAGCCACCTGCATATGCTCACCGCTTTTTTACCGAAAAAGAAGTTGATGAATGCTTATCGCGAGGCGCTTCTGCAGGGATATTTGTGGCATGAGTTCGGGGATATGAATTTGATCTTGAAATGAAGCTGCATCATATCAGTGTTCCGGTCGATAGCTTGGCGGCATCCGTTGATGTGTATGAACACCTCGGGTTCCGGGTGGTGGAATGGCTTGAGCTCGGGGAGGAGTCGATCGCGTTTGTCAGGCAGGGTGAGTGGCTGATCGAGTTGATTGAATCGCCGGATCCTGAGGGGCATATCTGCTTTGAAGTTACGGATGCGTCTCATTGTCCACCGGGTGGTTCGTACGTCGAAGGTCCGTTGTATGCACTGGGATGGCGCAGTTATTTTTACAGGATGAAGGATGGGAGTTTAGTAGAGTATATCGAAACGTGATGATGAAGTCCCCCTGGATCAGGGAGGGCTTTTTCAGCATAGGTTGATTTTTCATCTGATGGAAAATAATTAATATTACCTAGTCTTTTTTAACTAATTCTATGCATTTCAAAAGGACATTGTAGATTTTTGTCGAAAGGTGAGTGTTGGAGATTATCAAGCATTTATGGAGGACATTATGTTTAAGCGGTTACTTGCACACTTACTAGATACATGGACATTTGTCATTATGTCTGACGCACGCTCTCGTATCTTTCAAATCAAGATTCCGAAAGCGCTCGGCTACTTCCTGCCTATGCTCATTCTCGGGCTCGGGACGGGATTGTATGTCACTTATCAGGAAGCGAATTCACTCGGGCTGCGGACGAGTCAGCTTAAGGAAGAGATTGCCGATAAAAAAGAAGAGCTCACTACCCTGCAGGATCATTATCAGGAGATTGCATCCCGCACAGAGGAAACGGAAGAAAAGATCCGGCAGCTGGCTTCCATTCAAGGCGCGATGAATCAGCTGGCGGAAGCGGCAAAGTCGAATGAGACGTTGGCGATCGGTGGCTCTGCGGAATTTACGAACTTCACTCCTGAAGATGGCATAGCGAACGATGAAGTGTCGGAGCTCTCGACCATTCAGGAAAACATTCCAACCCTCGTTCAAAACTACGAACAAACCATTTCAGACCTCCAGGCGGTCCAGGAGGAGCTGGCCTCGATTCCGTCCATCTGGCCGACCGAAGCGAGACGGATCACATCGGTGTTCGGCAATCGGATCCATCCTGTCACAGGAAGAACAAGCTCCCATGACGGGCTTGATATCGCAGGACCTTATGCCAGTGAAATCTACGCGGCGGCAGATGGACGGGTCACCTTCGCTGATTACAACGGCACGTACGGCAATATGGTCCGCATCAACCACCCGGGAGAGTACCAGACAAGCTACGGACACATGACAAGGCTTCATGTGGAGAGCGGCGACGTCGTCGAGAAGGGCGATTTGATTGGCGAAATGGGCACGACGGGACGAAGTACGGGCGTCCACCTGCATTATGAAGTCCACAAAAACGGCAGAGCCGTGGATCCGGTACCTTATGTATTTATCGATCAATAATCTATGAAAAGGGGCATCCAGATGTTTAACAAGAAACCACAAGTCGATTCCGTTGATACGATCATCGGAGCGGACACCACCTTAGAAGGAAAAATCCATTCCAAAACGAGCCTGCGCGTCGAAGGCAAAATCCATGGCGACGTTCACGTGGATGGCGATGTGACCGTCGGAAAGGAAGGCTCCCTCGATCATACCGTCTCTGCCCGCAACATTACGATTGCCGGTAGCATCGAAGGAACACTCGAAGCGTCCGAAAAACTCCACATCCTTTCCTCTGGTCATTTCAAAGGCAAAGCGACTATGGGCTCGATTGAAATCGAAGAAGGCGCCACATTCGAAGGAGAAAGCGGCATGACCGCTCCACTGAAAGAAAAGACAAAGGCAAAACCTGAAGCTGTAAAAGAACAGCCACAGTAAAAAGAAGACACAGAAAAGGAGCGTTCCTTCTCTGTGTCTTCTTTTATTGTGGCCACCTGTCCAAGTCAGCTTGCAGACTTGCGGTCCAAGAGACGTCCCGTTCGTGTAAAGAACGTCCGTGGCCGCCCTACCTTCTTTTCCTGAGGCTGACAGAACGCGTAATAATCCACTTTTTCGATATACGTAACGAGACGGATCACCGAAAACAGGAACGCACAAGTTGAACCGATGGAGAAGCTCAGTCCGTATCCGTCATACCCAAGGGGTAGAAAAGCGATGGACAGCAAAAGGTTCAAACTGAAAAAGCAGATGGACGTGTACATCGCGCCTCGTCGATCATCGAAGTAAAGAAGAACAAGCGTAATGACGAGTACCATCGCATTGGAGAAGGCGCCAATGGTCGTAAAGCGGAAAATGGATATCAGTCTCGGATCCAGAAGAACCAGCGCATTGATATACCCGATCGACAGGATAACCAACAGGCTGAACACACCTTGGTTACGAATCAATCGCTCCATTTCCTGCTTCAGCACCCGCTGCATCTTCGTTTTCGATTCGCGGATCTGTTTTAATGTACCTCCGTAGTTGATGTTCCCGTAGAACACCCGGTACCTTTCGTAAAAACGGGTTTCAACGGATACAACGAAAATAATCATCGACGGGATAATCGTCAAATATGACCAGAAGATCGCCGTGTCGTAAATCCGGTGATACACAAACGTGTCCAACAGTACCGACCGTCCTTCTCCGAACCAGATCACCCAGTTGCATACCCAGATGCCCGTGTTGTAAAGAAAGCCTGTCCAGAACAAGGACGGGAAACGGTCGAAATAGCTGAGGTACTGGAATTGATGATTCATCCCTCTTTCCCCGAAGGTAATGAACATCGACAACAACAGGCCGAACAGCGTGATGACCATCCCGCTCGTAAAGCCGAGCAGGAGCATGAAGCTGCTAGAGTGAGGTGGTGCGATGAATTGACTGGCATGCTGTCCGACCCAGACGACAAACCCGATCGCCACGACGGCACCGATCAGAAAGCTGTACGCTACTGCCTGATAGTTTTTCGCAGCACTCAGGAAGAGGAACATCACCCAAATCAGGTTAATCGTGATGAACAGCGCCAAAATGAGCATCTCATAAAGAAACGGCAATTCAGAAATGAGGACGAAGACGCCCCACAACAAAGCGGTCAGGACAAGCGTCACTTTCGTCATTCCGATAAAAGTCCCGAACACTTCTGAAGATCTTTTTTGGTAAAATAGATCGGCGACATAACGGGTGACGACGAGCTGCTGGATGCCGAAGATGACTTGAGAAAAAATGAAGCAGTAGGAAACCGATAAGTTGAACAGCTCCCGCTCCTCCTGACTGAGGTCGGCAAAATGAGAGGTGATCCACTGGATCAAGGCAATCGTCGTGATGACGACAAGCCATGGACCGGCGGTGACGAGACCCGCAAAGGCATAGGCCTTGAACCGGGAAGAAAAATAATCCTCCTGAAAGAGCTTCTGCAACCTAAACCCTATGCCCGCCATATGCCTCTCTCCTCTCTAGATACAGTTCCCTGTACTCCTCTATAAATTGATGCACCTGATAGAACTGCTCTGCACGACGCTGACCGTTTCTCCCGAACTTGACGGCTTCATGCGGATGATCATAAAACCATTCACAGTACTGAGCGACTTGTTCAGGGTTAACGGGTGGTACGACAAACCCAGCCGGCCCGTAAGGATCATCTTCTCGTCCGTAAATCAGCTCTGCACAAGACCCTACATCGGTCGTAATCCAAGGGAGTCCTGCGGCCATTCCTTCCAATACCGCAAGCGGCTGTCCTTCGGAAATACTCGTTAACAGACAGAGGTCGAACTTCGGTAAGTATTCGATGATGTTCACTTTACCTGTTAAGAAAACAGCGGAGGACAAGCCGAGCTGTTCAATCATCTCCGTACATTCTGCCGCGTATTCTTCATCTTCATCCAGAGGTCCCATAATGTACATCTCAAATGGGACCCCTTTGTCCAGCAGCAGTTTGGCCGACTGGATCATCGTCTTGATGTCCTTGATCGGAACGACTCGGACAATGGCTCCGATGACTAGATGACTGCGCTGGCTTCTGTCTTTTTCAACTAATGACAGACGATCGTACTGAATGCCGTTCGGGATGATGCGGAGTTTCTCTTGATCCGCTCCGATATCGGCTTGTAGTTCGCTGTTTCGCTCAAACAGCGTGATCACATCATCCGCTTCCGCATAAGCCTGCCTCGACAGATGATGGAAAAATTGGATCCAGCGATTCTTGTAGTAATCCGCAATCCAGCCCGCCTGGAGGATCTCTTCTTCTCGTTCGCGCGAATAAATGCCGTGCTCGGTCAACAGGAACGGCACCTTCTGCTCGCGCTTGATGAACGAAGAAATCAAACCCGCATACCCTGTAGAGGCTGAATGAATGAGATCCACTTCCGGGAAATCAAATTGCAGAAGCTCGATGACAGGCTTGAACATCCCCTGCCACATATAAAAATATTCAATGAATGACCCGGATTGCTGTTCTTCCTCGTAGCTTTGCTGGACAAGCTCCCAGAACAGGGTACTGGAAAAGAAAACATCCGTACTGCCGAGCTTCTGCCCCAGGACGTGAAGCGCTTCTGTGTCCGCTTTCTTGAACATCATCCAATCCGTAACCGCTTGCTGATCATTGGCTGTTAATGCCTCTTTTCGGCTGTGGGGTCTTTGTTTCATCGTAAGCGGAAGGGTCGTCACGCCCGTCACATTCGGTGGAAGCTCGTACCGGTACTCTTTGTCCGTCACTTCCTCAGGCGTGATGGCGATGATCTCAAACTGATGCTCCGGCATCTTCTGAATGATCATCTGTACCCAGCTTGCTACGCCTCCACTTACATAAGGGTAGCTCCCTTCTACGACCATGCCAATTTTCATGATTCTTCACCCTTTACTTCAATCGTTGCTTCCGGTTCCGTCAAGGTGAGCAAGTATAAGCGATCACCGTAGGACTCCACCTTCCCGAACGAAAATTCTCCTGTATCGATCGATTTTCCTTCCTCGACACGAATGAATAGATGGGAGGGCTCTACAATGCCTTCCCCTTTGATGACGATGTCCCCTTCTCGGTAAAATACATCAAGCTCTGATTGCTGGTACTGCACCATCTTTTTCGTGGCATTCGATTGGGTCATCGCTTCTAAATAGGGGTAGTTGCTTTGAATATGCTCACCGATTTCCCCGAGCTTGTCCCTCATACCTGTCCAGTTTTTACCGAGTGAGCGATAGCTGTCGAGCACATCATCAGGGTGTATAAAGTGAGCGAACACGCCCATGTTGGCGATCGCATCGGTCTGGAGGAAAGGATCATCCATTTCATCGATGTAACCGCTCGTAATCCGTGGGAAGTGATACAAGTCAGGGTACACTTCATCAAACTCATATTCCTGTACAAAACTGCCCGTCTCCCCACCAATGTATAACCCGGCAATCGTGCCCATTTCTGGCAGAGCCTCATGCAAAGCGTTAATTCCAGTTCGGTTCAATACGTTAGACGGTGGAACGTAGGTCTTTAATTCCTCTTCAGGAAAATAATAAGAGAAAGATTTTTGAACATCTTTCAACGCTTTCACCATTTGCTCCTGATCCTCCCATGGACGATACCCAAGACCCGGATCAATCGGTTCATCCGCTGTTACAAGCGACTGGTGATTATAGCCGTGGAGCCCGATTTCCCCACCATTTTTCAATAATTTACGCCCGAAATACAACATCGGAAAACGCGAGACATCAAGGAGTGGTTCTCCTTCCAGTTCTGTGTCATCACGGTAAGTACCGATCATATATCCGGTATAAGTGAAGTCATATTTCTCACCTAACTCCCTCATATCTTCCCACCACACATGGCTGTAAAAGTCTTTGACCGACATCCCGTATTCCGCCTCGAACTCAGCAGATGTATTAAACGGTACAGGAGCCGGGAAGTCGTCGATATGCATGACTTTAATGGCAGCTTGAGCACTCACGAATGTTGGCGGCAGGAGCGACATCGACTGCAGCAGCAGACCGCGGGAGTTCTTGTCCGCCACCGTTGTCGTATTCCAGAACAGCACCTTTCCTTCTCCGAAGCGATGCGTCCACATCAACGGTTCACCCTCTGTCCTCAAGTACACTTCCGCGTTCTCAGAAAGGGTTACATCCGCAATACTGTGTGAGAAAAGCGTTGAAGAAGAAGGGAGATCGATGTATCCCGGAAATAGTTCTTGTTCAAAGGTGATTCCAAAAATGTCATCCTTGAAATCTTCTACGTCGGTAAGTCCGATCAAGTCGTTCCATTCAGGGTTGATAAAACGTCCGGCGATGAACAACCGCCCTCCCTGTTCGACAAATCGGCTCACCGCCTCTTTCGGCCATTCTCTTGAGTGCTCCCCTGCCAGAACAAGCACCGAGTAAGGTGACGGTTCCAGGCTTTCGATTTCTTCGACGGTAATAGCCTGGTGTGGGACCTTGGCGTAATCGAGCGAATACGTCAGGTTCTCAATAGCACCTTCTGACAGCGCACTATCGTTTTGGTGGATGTAAATCATCAGCTCTTCCCCTTCAGCCGTGGTCTTTTCGGCTGTCATCGTCTCCACTTCCAAATTGGGGGAAGCTTGAGCTGACAGCCAGCGATGGAACTGCTCCACACGGACCAACTGAAGGAGAGCCACCATCCCGATTAAAAGAATGAATAGAAATAAGCTGAGTTGAATGGTTTGTTTCTTCATTGAACAGCCCCCCACATTTGATCGATGGTGAACTTCTGGTTAGCCGGAACCTTATCCTCCGGTACACGCTCGCGCATATCCGAAAGAATCGAGCGGATCCGCTGCCAGTCTTTTTGGTCATAATGATAACGGACCAAACTGAGATAGCCTTCTGAATCCGTCGGAAACAGCTCAATCAAGGATTCGAGCGTCTGAATCCCCTTCTCTGTCTGGCCGTTAGCCAGGTATGCTTCTCCGAGCATCTGATACAGCCACTTCTCCCGTATGCCGAAAGCGATGGCGTTTTCCATCCGCTGGACATAGTCCTCCATCAATCTCTTCCCTGCGGCCTGTTGCAACAGCCCGCTCTTTAAATACTGGTCATATACCTGCAGGAGCGGCAGCAGTGCTTCCGGACTTCCCGCGTCATATTCCCGTCTTTTCAGTTGAAGCTCTTTTTCAAAGGTATCGATGAGAAAATTCATCGTGGTCGCCGCGTAGTGAACGGTCTCAGAATCTGAATTGGCGAGTCCGAGTGAAAGATATTTCCCTTTGTCGACGATATTGGAATTGATCAGGCGAATAATCAGATCCTTGCGATTCGACGTTGCCTGTTCAGAGAAAGCTTCACTGAACGGAAGAAGTTCATCGCTGACCCGGACTTCCTCACGAAGCTGTTCGAGCATCATCGGTTTGTAGGTGACGTACTCGTCATAGTCAGTCAGCATATCGTTCGTGCCCCACCTTTTCGAAACAAGCCAAACGATAAGACCGAACAGCTCTCCGATCAACGGGAGAAACAGCGATACGACAACAATCCATTCCCAGGCGGACTGCTCCACTTCTTTCAACCTTTTCTTTACGACTGCGAAAACGATGAGTACGACAATCGCATGAATCAAATAAAACAGCCCGACCGAAAGCGGATGAAGCCATTCATTCAACATAGTGAACACCTTTTTCATTCAGATACTTCTGGATCCGGTTCTCCACGACAGACGCCTTCGACTCTTCTGTACCAGGAAGAAGGAAGAGGATTTGCTGGTTCTCTTCATCAAATCCAATCCTATCAATCTCACGGAGATAGGCTCGAAGAATGACCTCTACTTCAAGCAGCGACATGTTTCCACTTCCATCGAACCCAAGTTGAATGATGCTGTAAGGTACGCCATACGTCTGGCTTCGCTTCTTCTGGATTTCCACTTTATCGTAAAAGGCTTCTTTATAATAAATGCGTGTTCCTGGGTACATCAGACTCTCTTCTTCCTTCAACGCCACCTTATGAGCTTTTTCAAGCCGGTCGGACAGCCAGTCCAGAAGGATCGATAGAATTTGAATTTCATAACTCGTCAGCCGCGCGAAATCCATGTGGTCAATGAGCAGCACTTCCTTCACGACGCCTTTTGTCACGACGGGGCCGGCAAGCAGTGGGGCCCCCTCTTCATCCTGAACGGTCCTCAATGTAATCGTCTGATTCGTGAAAAGTCGTTGATACATTAAAGAATCCGAGTTGATGAAAATCGTTTGTGGGAATGTTTCTGTGCTTCCTTTCCGCACATAAAGCCTCATCGCATGTTGGGAAGAGTCCACGTGATAAAGAGCCACTTCCTTCGCCTGGAACAAGTCTGAAATGATGCGGATCGCTTCGTTCCGGATCAAGTCCGCGTTCGGCTGATCGAGCGATTTCCCCACTTCGTAGATCCGTTTCAAGGAATACTCGCTTTCAAGCATCCGCTCCTGCATCGATTTCTGGGATTCCTCCATCATCTCCACTACTTCACGCATCTCTTTGTTTTCGTCCGATACTTCGTCATACGAATAGTGAAGCGACTCATACCGTTCCTTCGCACCCGTCCCATACATCCCGCCAATAATCGTTAATACGAGCAGGAATAGAAGTTCGATGTAATTCCCTTCGTCATAGAATAATAGAAAGACATCCCCTCCATTGAACGATTCATCAGCTACATAATAGAGCGTCGTGATGAAGAAGGTCAGCAATCCAATGTTCAGCCCGTAACGAAGAGAAAATAGAAGGATAATAAAAATAAACGGGTTGAACAGCCACTCTGTAGCGTTCAGGGCGAACCATTGGTCGATCAAGCCGACGACAGAAACAATGATGATGAGCTCTACTATCTTTCGAATTGTACTGGTTTGTCTATAGATCATGTGCATCACCTCTCGTAATACGTTAGAAAAATATGAAATCATGGTATACTACTAATAAAAAGAACATCAGGAGGATCCTGCCTTTGAAAACCTTTATTCGTCTCAGCGTTATGTCTTCCCTCTTGCTACTCAGCTCAGCCATTTTCTACGCCACCAAGCCGAACGCCACAGAACAAAGCCAGCTTCAGAAAGTGTATGACTACAAAATCTACTACGATTCCCCAACCCCTGACATTCTTGACAAAATGGGCAGCTACGACCTAGTCATCATTGAACCTGTCTTCTATTCACCAGACCAAATTGAACGAATCAGGGAACAAGGAACTCTCGTCTATGGCTATATCAATACGATGGAAGCCGATAATTGGAACACCTCCTTCATTGAGCAGCTGAACGAAGATGACTTCTTCCACCGGGACGGCAAGCGCGTCTACTACCCCCAGTGGGACTCCTATTTGACTGATATCACGTCTCCTCACTACCAGCAGGTCCTGCAGGCTGAAGTCGATAAGCAGATCATTTCAAAAAACTTGGACGGCGTGTTTTTAGATACAGTGGGGAACATCGACAATGAACATAGTGACAATGCTGAGATTCTCTATGAGCAGCGACAGGGGATGGTCAGTTGGATGGAAAGCGTTCAGGAACAGCACCCCGGCATATCTATGATTCAAAACTGGGGCTTCGACACGTTGACCACCTCGACGCATCCGTATGTAGAGGCGATCATGTGGGAAAGCTTTCACTTCTCGAATCTGGTCGGCGACGAATGGGCCCACGATCAAATTTACAAACTGAGAAAAGCTCGTGAGGAACATGGCATTCAAGTCTTGACCGTCGCAAACGAAGAGAAAAAGCAAAGTGAAATGCTCTCCAGAGCGAACCGCTTCATCCATTATCATGATGTGGCGGGCTATAATGAGTGGTAAAAAAGGGATGACGCCATGTCATCCTTTTTTCCTGTCTGGATTGATATTATTTTAGCAGATTATAGCAGATTTTTGCTGAAAAGTGTTCATTTATTTAAAAATTATTTTGGAGGGGCCGGAAGTTCGATTTCCTCTGCCCCCTCTCCGAAAATCTTGACCATCCGTTCCCGCGCCTGCTGCTTCACTGGTTCGTCAATTTGGCTGAGCACTTGGTATAAAGCGTAGATGATGACCGCACTATCGTCGGTGAACCCGATGGCAGGTAGAAAATCCGGTATCACATCTGTCGGCAGGATCAAATAGCCAAGCGCCCCTGCAATGGTCAGCTTCGCTTTTTTCGGGGTGTTCGGATTTTGAAAGGCGTAATATAATACGAGGCTGTAATAAACGATTTTCGTCCCAATCCTTCCGCCATATTTCCTGACTTTCTCTACGTAAGCTTTCTCTGAAAAATGCTTCCTCCCGATTTGCACAGCCTTTGCTGGGTTCAACTTTTTCAAACGCTCCATATACGATTCTTTCGTCATAACCGTCACCATCCTTTTCTCCTACTTTTCACATATCAGATGGAAACTAAACCTTTCGCCATTCGGAATAAAAAACAAAAAAATACAGGCAGCGAATGCCTGTATTTTCAGATTGCCCGAGAAAGTCTTATCGGTTCTTTTTTAGATGGCGAAGCGGTGTTGGCGAAACAACTCGCTTTCCATGGGCGTCCGCTGAGTCTCCTCGCTCCCTTCGGTCGCTGTGGGGTCTCAACTGTACTCTGCTCCCATAGGAGTCTCGCTGTTTCGCCAACACCTTTATGAAAAGGAGACGGAACCTCTTATGCTGCCACTTGAAAAAGGCGATGACTGCACAGCATTACGTTCGTCTTTCTTCTTCCACGATAGGTTCTGTTCCCACTACTTACGTACAGTGGGGTGGAAAATGGCGAGACTCCTACGGGATGCACGGACCACGGCGAGATCCACTCAGGCTTTACGCCTGAGTTAGCTCGCCGTCCGCCGTGGAAAGCGAGCTATTTTCCACCCCACTGTCCATTCCATTTGTAACAGAACCGTCCTGCATACTTGTTTATGGTTGTAAAAAGAGTGCTTCGAGAGGCGGTTGTTTGCCGGCGAGGCCGACTGCGACGGCCGTGTAGGCTTGATTCGGCTCAAGTTTAACACCCGGCACCGTCTTCACGACCTGATTCGTTCCCGCCTGACGAACTTCCAAGTCGGCCGTAGTCGGCGGAAGCGTCATATAGCGTGTCGCTTTTCCAAATGGTACGTTCCGGAACAGGACGTCTCCCCCTTTGACCGCGATGTCGACAGCAGGGGCGTTCGGAGACAAGTGCCAGAACCTGACCTTCGCTTTGCCGGATGAAACAGACTGGTTATCCAGCGCCGCAATGAGACGGATCGAGTCGAGCGTACCGGCTGCAGCGACGGTGTACATGTTGCCACCTTCAACAGCAAGGTTCTGCGTCACAACAGCCTGGTCCGTTTTACCAGCTGGGTAGACATCGATCTGATACTGTCCGCCCGGAACCTGCAGGTAGTCACTGGATTGTTTATACGATATGTCAGACAGCACTTTCTGCCCATTTACATACACGTCCACTGCCGGCGCATCAGGTGAGGCATGGATGACGCGCACCATAGCAGGATTACCGCCGCCCATGCCCATCTGCTCTCCGCGTTGCTGCTCCATCATACACCAGCGTTGCATGCACTCGAAGTGTTTTTGATAATAATACACGTGTAACCGAGGATCCATATACTTATAATAATCTGCCAGCATCCCATACTTCGCCGCCTGCCATGCTACTTGATCTGCATTGTCATAATAATGCATGGATTCTCCCCCTTTTAGAAAAACTCCCATCCTAAGCCTATGCTTGCTTATGAAAAAGAGAACTTCTTTTCGGAATATGAGATAATAGACGGCAGAGGTGAGGACAATGGAAACCATCTATTATGGAGAAAACGAAAATCAATTTGGACAACTGCGACTGCCGGAAGGGGAAGGGCCGCACCCTGTAGCGGTCGTCATCCACGGCGGATTTTGGCGTTCGGGATTCGGTCTCGACCTGGTCGAAGATGTCGCAGAGGATCTGAGCCGGAACGGATGGGCGACATGGTCGATCGAATACCGACGGACCGGACAGGAAGGCGGCGGTTGGCCAGGAACATTCCTCGACACTGCTCTTGCCATCGACCATCTCAGAACACTTTCAGAGTCGTATCCGATCAACGTAGAAAAAGTCGTCACGATCGGACATTCGGCTGGTGGACACCTTGCGCTTTGGGCCGCCGCACGTCACCGACTGCCGGATAACAGCGAGCTCTACACAGAAAAGCCGCTTCCGATTACAGCAGCCGTCAGCCTGGCCGGCGTCAGCGACCTTTCCCGTATGCACGAGGTTCATCAATTCCGCGACGATACGCTTTCGCTTGAGCCGAATAATCCAGTAGCTGAACTGCTCTCAGATCATCTAGAAGAGCGGTATAAAGAAGCATCACCCATCGAACTTCTTCCATTAAGTGTTCCACAAGTGCTGGTACACGGATCGCTCGATGTCCACGTCCCGGTAGGCATCAGCGATCACTACTTCCAGTGGGCTGAAAATATGGGGGATTTCATCAAGTACGTCGAGATCTCCGAGGCCGAGCACTTTATGCTGACAGACACGTCGACCGATGCATGGGCGAGGATCCGTGAAGAGATGGATCTGCTGAAACAATAAAAGAAAGGTTCTGTTCCGCGCTTGAGGTGGAACAGAACCTTTTTTTATCGATTGTAATCCTGATAGATTCGCTCGACCCCAATCAACAGTACGACGACGCATAATACCATGGATAGAAGGCTTATGACCGGGCCGCTCGCCACTTGAATGATCAGCGCTGCGAACAACAGCGACAGACTGACTAACAGCACCCCCATCCTCCTCCCTCCTCTGTTGAAACATTTGTAAATCCAACGTCACATTCGTAAAAATCAGACGATTCCAGAAACCTGTCAATCCCTAATCTATAGAAAATCCTATCTATTTTTCATCTATTTCCCATTATCTTGTAGAATCGGGTAAATGTAAAACCACTCGATAATTAAGTCTTTTTCTACTTCCTTGACCTCCTCTCTCCTTCTATCAGCCTACTATTGTAAAATTCATCCTGAAATATTACAGAGAATCCAATGATAGAATCGAGCTGTACCAAACCTACACACCAAGGAGGATTTTTCATGAAGAAAAAATCACTGCTGATCACAGGAGCGCTTGCAGCGTCTATATTAGCTGCACCAGCCACATCATTCGCTTCGAGTGACGATGGACACGTACAAAAATCAGAAACATATAAAGTAGAGGTCAACCACGTCTTTGACTGGTTCAAACAGAATGAAGATCAGATCCGTAATGGAGAATTCGATTTGAATTCCTTCCTGGATCAATTCCAAGTAGAACCGAAAGCTCCGGTTCAACAACAGCCACAGCCGGAAACGCCTGTACAGGAAGCACCGGCTCCTGAAGCTGAAGAGCCAGCTCCTGAAACAGAACAGCCGGCACCTGAAACAGAACAGCCGGCACCTGAGGCTGAGCAGCCAGCACCTGAAGTGGAAGAGCCACAACAGGAGCAGGATGACGAAACAAACTCAGAAGTGTCCGCCTTCGAACAGGAAGTTGTCGAACTGACGAACGATGAGCGTACGGAGCGTGGCCTTGAGCCGCTTCAACTCGATACGGAGCTCGCCGCTGTTGCAAAAGATAAATCGCTCGATATGTTGAATAACGACTACTTTTCTCACACGAGTCCGACGTATGGTTCTCCATTCGATATGATGCAGGCATATGGAGTCGACTATCGGGCCGCGGGTGAGAACATTGCGATGGGACAGCAGTCTCCTGAGCAGGTGGTCAATGCATGGATGAACAGTGAAGGTCACCGTCAAAATATCCTGAGCCCGAACTTTACGCACATTGGTGTGGGACACACGGATGACGGCAACTACTGGACGCAAATGTTCATCGGCAAATAAGCTATCATAAAGCAGCCTTTCTTTGGAAGGCTGCTTTTTATACTCTTGAAAAGTATGGAGGGACGGTTCTGTTACAAACAAGTGGACAGTGGGGTGGAAAATAGCTCGCTTTCCGCGGCCCAACAGGACGTTGGGTCGTTCGACGTTGCCACACGACGTGGCGGTCTTAGTTCGAACCGAGCTGAAATACGGAAAGGTGAACATCATTCCGTGCCAACATAGCTATTTAAGATGCTAGCATTAGAGGTTCTGTCCCCCTCCTCATAAATGTGTTGGCGAAACAAGGAGACTCAGCGGACGCCCATGGAAAGCGAGTTGTTTCGCCAACACCGCTTCTCAAGCTTAGAGAGAACCGATAGGACTTTCTCGACATTTTGCGAAGCAGCCTTTCTTAGAAGGCTGCTTTTTTTGTGTTTTTGGATACGTGGGGGGTTAAAACTAGTTTATAAAGACCTCCTTTCTATTTTCAATAATTGGAATTTAACCCTTGTTTTTCGATGCACATCGTTATACAATGTCACTGGATGTAAATACCAATTAAAGAAATAGGTGACACGTATGGATCGGGAAATTATGAAAGGGAGCATCGATATTCTGATGCTGAACCTGTTAGTCAGGGAAGACATGTACGGCTATCAGATTGTAAAGCGGTTGAAGCATGAGAGCAATGATTTGTACAACATGAGTGAAGGGACGCTTTATCCTGCTTTGAAACGTCTGGAGAAAAAGGAGTGGGTCAGTTCGTATTGGGCTGAGACTGCGAGCGGGCGGAGGAAGTATTATCAAATCACGCTTGAAGGTACGGCTATGCTTGAGGAGAAACGGAGTGCGTGGAAGCATGTGAACGACTTGATTACGAGGACATCGGAGGACGGATCATGAAGCGTTTGGAAAGGCACGTGGAAAAAACGTTGGACCATATGCAGAGTGATCCTGAGGAGCGCGCGGAACTCAGAGAGGAGCTCCTCGCCCACCTGAAAAGTCTGAAGGAAGAGTTCCTTGCACAAGGTCACTCGGAGAAAAAGGCCGAACAAAAGGCTGTAGAGGAGTTCGGCGGGCCGAAGCTTGTCGGGAACGGACTTCAGGAAAGCATGTATCCGTATCAACGGGGACTGCTTTTCGTCATTGGTCTCGGGACGATTCTGTTCGGCATCCTCCTCCACTTCGTGTTCATCATGAACGCTGAGGAGCCTGGGACAGACTGGCTTCTCGTGCAAATGGCGCTCGGAACAGTAGTCAGTCTGGCCGCGTTCAACGTTTCATGGATTGGGCGGTTCTACTGGTCGATCAACGTGCTGATTTACTTGACTGCCGGCTGGAACGGCTTCAATTATTTTGTCGTCATCCGCTTCCGAGCTGAACAGAGTATTCCACTGCTCCTTTATATTGCGGTGCTCGTGGTGATCAGTTTTCTGTTCATGGTCCGTAACGCTTCGTTTTTCACAAACCGTGGCGACCCGAGCAAAAAGAAGCGCCGTATTAAAACGGCGAGTCATATCATCAATCTTCTGCTTGGTCTCGCCATCTCTGCTGCGGCGCTGTTTGTTACATGGGCGGGGCTTGCCTTCAGCGAGTATAGTTGGAAACTGTTCCTTCCACTGACCGCGATTGTTGGCTGGCTTATTTTTTACAAATTCCAAATGCGCTTTATCGGTAAGAAGCCGGTCGCTGCCATCTTCACCGGACTGCTGTTCGTGTGTGTCGTGATCGCCGTTCCTATGGTCCCGATTGTGTTTGGATAAAGAAAGGAGAACATCATGAAACTGTTGAAAAGTAAGAGTTTGTGGTTTGTCGTAAGTATGGCTCTGGTTTATTTCGTGTTAGTCGGATTCGGTGAGTCGGCAACGGAAGGAAAAACAGGCTACACCGGCCTTGGGGAGTCCCCGGCGCTTGCCGGGGATGATGAAACCATCGTCTTCCCTTATTTTCAAAATGATCAAGCTTCCCTGTATATGACGACCGGCCAGCAGGAGGCGGAGCTTCTCGCAAGTCCTGATCAGGAAGGCCGTTCCTACATTCGCCCGGCGATTTCTCCTGATGATCGAACGATCGCCTTCATCCAATCGTGGTCCGAGGAAGAGACGCCTTATAAGCAGTTGATGATTTTTGAAAATGGTGAAGAGCGCGCGCTGCTTGGCGAGGAGCAGTTCATCACAGAGGTCACGTTCTCTCCTGATGGGAAATACCTGTACTATTTGAAGTCTGATTTATATACGAACTACTCCACGGTTTCTCAAGAGCATCCGCACGAAATGGATGTCTATCGCATGAACTTGGAAACGAAGGTCGAAGAGGCGGTGACGGAGACCGATGCTTATGATATGTCTTCTTTACACGTTTGGGACGAGGATACGGTCTCCTATCGTTCGTTTGAAGGAGAAGCGTTTGAAGGGCATGATGTCATGAAAGTTCTTAATGTGGAGTCGGGAGAGTCCGAAACGATTCAGCCGGATGCTTCGTTCGAGACACCGTCACAGATGCCTATCTTCTATAGTCCCACCCCTTCACCGGATCGCGAACACATCGCGTTCTCAGACGTAGGATCGACATCGGAAAACGGGACCTTCCAGTATGAGCTGTTTATGATGAACCGAGACGGTTCTAATATTGAACAGGTGACAAACCTCCACGAACACGTGAGCGAGCCGGTCTTTTTCAAAAAGAGTCCGGAAATCCTTGTGACGATCAACAAGCAGTTTGCCAAACGGATTCCGGACAATGAATATTGGATTCTGAACCCGGAAACCGGAGAACACAAAGAATGGGTCATTGATATGCCGGAATTGCAATAAGGCGGGGAACCATGGATCGCGGGGTGTTTTCCACCCCACGACCTACTATGTACAATCCAGAAAAAATTAAGCGAGCCTGTCCGGCTCGCTTATTTGTTTTCAAGCTTTGCGGAAAGAACGCCTAATGCAATCCCGAGCATCGCTCCACCCAGTACTTCAACAGGCTGGTGCCCGAGCAGTTCCTTCAGTTCTTTTTCACGCTCGACGAATTCGATGCTTGGGAAATCACCGGCGATTCCGGCGATGCTGTCTTCCAAGTCATTGACCAGCTGGGCGATTTCTCCTGTATGGCGGCGGATCCCCTGCGCATCATACATGACGATGACGCCAAAGACCGTGGCGAGCGCCGTCTCGGTATGACGGCTGCCTTTGTTCGCTGCGATATACGAAGCGAGAGCGGAGACGCCTGCTGAGTGAGAGCTCGGCATACTGCCCGTCGTGAGGACCTGTTTCACGTCCCAATCCCCAGTCAACCTCTTATGTGTGAAAATCTTCAGTCCTTGCGCAATCCCTATGGATGCAATCGCCGTCATGATTCCTCTGTTCATTTTTCTCATTATCATCACCTCCCATTTCTCATACCCTGAATCGAGAAAAGTTATCCTCCCTACTGAATTGTGAAATGTTGAACAAGATGGTACACTACAGGTAAAAGGTGGGATATTCATGAAACGGATCATCTTATTCGACGGCGATTGCCACTTCTGCGACCGGAGCGTCCAGTTCATCATGAAGCGCGATCCAAAGGCTATGTTCCAGTTTGCTTCCCTGCAAAGTGAAACCGGTCAGGAATTATTGAGAAAATTCGGAGCCCCGGTTGAGCTGGACAGTTTTATCTTGATCGAAAAAAATCGTATGTACACGCAGTCCACTGCCGCCCTTCGTGTATGCAGACAATTGAACGGGCTGTGGAAAACGCTGCATTTCTTGACGGCTATCCCCAAACCGATCCGGGATACTGTGTATAACGTGATAGCGAAAAACCGCTACAAGTGGTTCGGAACGAAAGAACAGTGCCCGCTTCCGACGCCTGATGAGCGTAAACGCTTTTTATCTTAGAAAAAACAGTCGCGAGGATTCTCCTCACGACTGTTTTCCTGTTACATGAGCGTGAAAGTGGTTGAGAGCGGTCTTGTCTCGGCTGTTTCACCCTCCATCTGGGGATAAAATGGACATGAACGCGTTTCTCAAAACCGTTTTCACTCCTTGGCTCATTTCTTCTTTTATAGTTCTTCTTGATTGAATGTGTTCTGCAGTTGGTTCATCGACGCCTGGTGCGCAGATTGGATTTGTTCTCCGACGCGCTCCATCGGGTCTTGGCCCATCGCCTCACGGGTGTTCTCAGCCAGCTGGCCGAATCCACCGTTTTGGTTCATACGTGTCACGCCGTACATCGCAGCCGCTCCAAGAGCTCCTGCTGTACCAAGCGCCACCCAGTTTCTTTTTCTTCGTGCCATCGTCATTCCCTCCCGACTGTTCCTTATCAACGGAACAAAAGTAGTTTGAGCCGTTAAGCGGTGAACTATTCCTGAGCGCCTTTCCAAATATTAACCGACTAATTCACCCTCTCCTTGCAGAAAGTAAGAGCAATTCGACAAGAAATGGAGGGTGACCAATGAAAATTCGACTACTAGGAACGACAGCTGTTCTCATGTCTGGACTTCTTGTCGGCTGTGCCGGCAATGACATGAATAATCAGCCTGAAGACGTGAACTATCAGCCGACACGTTATAACGAGAACATGAACTACGACAACCAACGTGACATGTATATGAACGATGAAAACGATCCGAACCAACGCGACCAGCCTAGAATCGGCAAGCCGTACAATGCAGAAGATGGCAACGGAACAAAAGAACGCCGCGACTAATCGAAAGCCTGTCCCTCCCTCATTGGATGGACAGGCTTTTTTATCAGGATTTTTTCATTTGTTCAACGAGTTTTTTCTTCACTTCTGTATAGGACAGACCTGAGTTTGCATTACGTTTCTTCACTTCTTCGATATCTGTGCCTGTTACGGTGTACTTCTTCATACGAAAGCACCTCCCGCTATTAATCTGCGCGCTACAGCTCGCCTTCATACGTCCCCATGAACAAAATGGAGTCATATTCATCATCGGCAATCACATAGAAAAATGGGCGGTCGGCTTTGAATATTTCAGCCTGCGGTTCTACGGCAGCGGACTCTTCAACAGACGCCTGCGTTACAGCGGCCGCTTCCGTTCCTTCTTCCGTCACATCGATGACCGCTTTATGAATTACGTCGTCTACATATAAGCCTGCATCAGACATTGCGGATAAGTCTGCATTGGAAAACACGCTCTCCATTCCGAGGTTCATAAGTGGCTCCTTGACGGATTTAACTCCGTACTCCACCTTGAACTTCGGAAGGGTCAGTTCGACTAGAGTTGACTGCATGCTTTCTTTTGTATGCCGGAATTCCTCCGCATTAAAGGTCATCACAAAATCATCGATGGGTTGATCCTTTGGCAGGAAGGCGTACATCGAGTAATCCCCCTCACCGTAAGGCATTTGTACGGCCTGATAGCCCTCCGTCTCCAAATAATCAAAACGTTCTTCCTGGAACATGAGCTTCTGCTTCTGGATCGTCCCGTCTGTAAGCGTAAAGTCCCTCTCGGTCGTCATCGATTCTTCAAACGGATTTTTCCATTTCCCGTTAAAATAAATCGCATTGTTCAACAGCATACGAACGCTTCCGTCATAGGGTTTCTGAATCAAAGTGTCGATCATGCCATTCGTCTTATCACTCACCCAGCCGTTCATATCATCTACAATGGCCTGATTCGATAACTCCTGCTGAAAGACCTCCGAACGAAATGCGTCTGTCATATCTTTTTTGAAATCGTCCTTCACAGAGAATGCTTCGTCCAGCCAAATCGAGTTCGCTGACTGGATATCCACCTTCTCCCCGGCATTCTGAAGGTGTGCCGTGTAGTTGTGATACGTATCCAAAATCAACGGGTCCTCGAGTGGACCGTAATTCATGACGTCCTTCATTTCCGTTTCCGTTTCGCCCTCCGCTCCGGCAAGGACCATCGACATGACGACGGAAATGCTGTAAGGAGACATGAACACATTCTGATTGTCCTTTTTCATCTGTTGAAACAGCTCAAAGGCAAACTGCTGATTCCCTTTCAGTACCTGTTGATCGATTTTTTCTTTATCAACAGGCAAAGCTGCCTGGGTACTTCCTTGTCCACAAGCTGTAAGCAAGAGCAGCACACAAAGTCCGATCCATTTCACTCTCTTCATTTTTGTTGACCCCCTCTTCTATTCCATTAGTCGCTCCCACTGAAATAACGTTACAATGAGTGAGAGATAATTTAGAAAACAGGAGGCCACCATCATGCACTTTGAACGGATTACGGAAGAAAATATACATATGGCCCATCAGCTGTACAATGCGAATCCCGCATACAACCTGCTTGAAAACGGACAGGCGACAAGGACGCTGGAAAAGGTCCGCGGAGAATTCCTCGATGAAAAGGCGACGGAAAGCTATATCGCGTACGAGGCAGAGGACCCGGTCGGGCTCGTCGATTTTTTACCAAGGAACCCGAAAGATGGCTATCCGTGGATCGGCTTGATGATGGTCGATCAGAATCATCATGGAAAAGGAATCGGGTCCGCTATGTATCAATCTTTTGAAAGCCTGCTGAAGGAGCGGGGCTTCACATCGGTACGACTTGCGGTTCTTGTGAACAATGAACGGGGCCATGCCTTCTGGGAGCGCATGGGGTTTACGTACTACGGGATGAGCCAAGTAGAGGAAAACGAAGTGACGTGTCTGGAAAAAGAGCTTTAAGCCTGGGCGTTCAGCTCCTCTTTCGCCCAGCCCGCCCCACAAATCCCTCCGCAACTTACCCCTTCTTCTATGCCACTGACCTCTTCTTTTACACCTTTTACCTGATTCTCCATGACACCCCTGTGATTCCGTTCTATACTAACCTTAAGAAAGCCGCACAGAGAAGGGGGAAATCAAGTGAAAGTCTTACTCGACGTCGACCGTAAGTACGAGGAAACACATGTCACCATCCACTGCAGGGAAATGGATGACACCATCAAACAAATGCTGGACTTTCTAAAAGAAAGAGAAACTGAATTTATCGTAGGAAAAAAAGGCGAGGAGCAGCATATTTTGAAACCTGATACCGTCCACCATTTTCACACGGAAAAAGAGGTTGTCATTGCAACTACAGCAGAAGGGTCATTCAAAGTGAAGGAAAAATTGTATGAGCTTGAGGAGATGCTGCCCTCCACTACGTTCATCCGGCTTTCGAAGTCCGTGTTGGCCAATCTATATGAGATCCGCCACTTCGAACCATCGTTTAATGGGACGCTGGCTGTTCATTTCCAATCTGGGAATGTCGAATACGCATCCCGGCACTATGTAGGCAAGATGAAAGAAATCTTGAAATTAAACAGGAGGAACGCTTAAATGAAAACATTCTTATACAGAAGTATGATTGGATTATTCTTTGGCGGTTTTTTCGGTGTAATGCTGACATTCGCGGCCATTTATTTCGGAAACCTGGAGACGCTTGATTCTGCCCTGTTTGTAAAAAATGCGCTCGGCTCCATTTTCTGTGGCTGGTTGTTCACCGTCTCCCCTTTGTATTTTGAAATGGAATCCCTGACGCTTCCGAAGCAGACGGCTCTCCATTTCGTAACCGTCATGATCGTGTACGGCGTGCTCGCCTACGGTATTGGCTGGATGCCACAGGGAGTAGGGAACCTGCTGTTGTTCATTGCATCCATGCTCATCGGCTACATCATCATCTGGACGTGCTTTTACTTCTATTTCAAAAATGAGTCGAAGAAGATGAATGACGATCTTCAGCATATTAAATAAGACGTAAGAGCGGAC
Source organism: Halobacillus litoralis (assembly GCF_020171725.1). GTDB lineage: Bacteria > Bacillota > Bacilli > Bacillales > Halobacillaceae > Halobacillus > Halobacillus litoralis_F. The sequence goes on from NZ_JAIVAJ010000007.1 coordinate 258,304, forward strand.
GGAAGCCATTCTCGTCCGCTTTTATTTTATGGAAAATCGCGTGTACTATGCTTCCATCACGATAGTCCATTTATTGTTAGTGTGGGCTTGAGTGAAATGGACAAGATAGTGTTGTAGGAGGTGTTGAATATGACCCACTTTAAATTGTTTATGCTGAAGTTCGTCGTCACTCTTGTGCTCTTAGGGGTAATTCTCGGAGCTGGTTTCGATGTATCTTTCGGGAACTTTTTCTTGATATCCCTTGTACTTGCGGCGGTGTCTTATGCAGTCGTTGATATTCTTCTTTTGAAGAATACGGGCAATACAGGGTCGACTGTTGCGGATTTCATTCTCGCCTTTGCTGTCATTTACTTTATGACAGACGCTTTGACAGTCGGCGATAATGTGTTCTCAGCGACTTTGATTGCCACGGTTTCTTTAACGATCTTTGAATATTTCTTCCACCAGTCTGTAGCACGAAGCCTGGATCAAGAGAAGAAAGAAGAGAGTCGGGAAGACCGAAGCATTCAGCCTTCACCAGAGCTTAGAACCGAAACGTCTGAAGAATTGTTCCCTTATGACGATGACGATAAATAAACTCATACGAATGGCCAGGACAAAGCTTCCTGGCCATTGTTTTATAAATAGATCATTCAAAGAACTCTTCGTCCGAATAAGCATGAGACCAATGATGGGGTTGAAGCTCATCTAATGTTTTGTATAAAAGCTCATTGCCACGGTTCGAAACGGCTGCTTTCACTTCTCTTCCCCAATACATCAGCCGCTCCTGACATACCCCGCAAGGCGTCAAAATCCGTACGTCTTCGCTTTCATTTTCTCTTACGACACAGATCGAATGGGTAACGGCGGCGTTCCACTTGTGTGCCTCCAAAATAGCCCCCGTTTCAATGCAGAGCTCAGTGGAAGCATTGACGACTTCAGGTGCGACACTTGTGAGCACTCTTCCGTCATCTGTGTACATCGCTGCCGCACCGCCCCATCCTTCCGGGTAACGCTGCTCAAGCAACTGCTTCGCTTCCTCAAATAATTTCTGTTCCACTCCCATGTTCCTTCCTCCTATCCTTATGTAATAGCAAAATGGCTGAAACATACGTGCTTCAGCCTGTGATCATAGCCTATGCGATGTGATGATGTCCATAATCAACTTCGATGTGTGAACCGTTCTGCTCTTATAAGCGAATATATGATAACAATCAGAGGTTCCGTTTTCTTGTTGTAAAGGTTTTGGAGAAACGGGGAGACCCCGATGAGAGGACGGCGATCTCGCAGTGAGCGAGGAAGCTCACCGACCGCCGGTGGAAAGCGAGTCGTTTCTCCAAAACCGATTTTCTTAGTTACGAGAACCGATTCTTCCTATCTATAGACGCTCGCGCACGTTCCAGGTTGTGGTTCATAATAGCAGTGGTTCTTATAGCGTCCTGTAAACAACTGACCGTACCACGTCGGAGGGCAGGGTTCGTATGGATTGAAATACCACAGCGCATATTTGGCCGGATGTTCTCTCCATGACTCTAAATTTCTTCTTGCCAGCCTTTTCTCGACAGATCTTGCTCTGTTGTAGAACAGGTTTCCCTTTTGAACCGCTTCGAATGAGTAATTCCCACCCTGCACTTGATAAATGACCTGCCGGATCGTTCTGACATCGGTAAAGTCCAGACAGTCTGCTGCTGCCCGGTTCACAATCACATTTCCGACATAAAGCATGCCTTGTTTCCCTTCGCCTTCCGCTTCCGCCCTCATCATTCGTGCCATTAAAGCAACATCTGCATCGGTATATTTGACTCTTGGCATTTTTTCTCACCCCAAAATTAGTTTATGAGAAAAAGATGCGTTCATGCCATACAGCGCTGTTCGAGTGAGACTTTCTCGATGCGGGCGCGACTTTCCTGGTTCGAGCGCGACTTTCCCGGTTCGGGCGCGACTTTCTCGGTTTGGGCGCGACTTTCCCGGTTCGGGCGCGACTTTCCCGGTTCGGGCGCGACTTTCTCGGTTCGGGCGCGACTTTCCCGGTTCGGGCGCGACTTTCCCGGTTCGGGCGCGACTTTCCCAGTTCGGGCGCGACTTTCTCGATTCGAGCGCGACTTGCCTCATTTTCTAATTCGACAGCAAACATCCATAAATATCCAACACTCACCAAAAATCGGTTTACTGTCGTAGTGGTAAGGGTATTTTACTATAACTTTTAAAAAGGAGGATGTGCTATGCTGGATAACGTTTGGGTCCGAAGTATATCAAGCTGGATGGCATTGCTTTTGAATATCATCCCTGTCCTTATTTTCTTTTCTATTGTGAGCGGAAACGGCGGATCGGTCGAACTGATCTTCACACTCCTCGCTTTAGCCTTTATCACATCAGTCTTTGCGATTTACGTCAACCGTGGAAAAAGCAAGTTGAACATCGGCGTCGGGGTATTAGGGTTCTCTATCACGATCGGCATCACGATGCTTATCAGTTTCGTTGCCAACGTCATCGATTTGAATCACATCATTTAATTACACTCCCACGAGTGGACAATACTTAGTTCTTATTAAGAACGTGTATCATATGAGTAAAAGGGCAGGTTCTTTAACGGATCTGTCCTTTTTTCATCGTGAACTCCTCCTCACCGTTCATCGGATATTCATCCTAATACCAGCCGCCCAAACTTAATAGGAAAGAAGTAGAGATCGCGGCGATGAGAAAGGTAATGGCGGAAAGCGTCAACTTAATCGGCAACGACGCGTCCTCTCTCTGATAAAGTTTGAGCAACAGGGGAAATAATGTCCCGAAAATCAGGAGTGCGACAGCCGCCGCGACCAGGTCGATCCAGGTGAATGGTGGACCGAGATAATCATCGATAAAATAATTAGTCGTGATGGCCGCACTAAAGATGAAGAGTTGATAGAATATGAAACGCCCCATGACAGAGTCTCCTTTACTTGTTGAGCGGAAGCCAGTCCAAGACCTTCAAGATGTGCCGATCCCAGTAGTTCCATTCGTGATCACCCGCATCGAATTCGTAGGTGAAATCCAAACTTGTTTGTTCGCATTTTTCCTTAAAGGTAAAGTTATGATGAAATAGGAAATCTTCTGTTCCGCATGACTGGTAAATAGCAGGCTTAGCTCCATTTGAAGCGTCTACTCTCTCAAGCAGCCACAGTGGATCATCCATCGTGCCTGCAAGCTCCCTGTCACCAAAGATGTGAGCGAACTTGTCGCTTCCGGTTTGCCTGACTTCTTTCACGTAACCGGAAAGATCGGTTACGCCAGATAAGCTTGCGACCGCAGCGAATTGAGCAGGTTTGTTGAGCGCCCACTTCAGTGCACCATATCCGCCCATCGATAATCCTGCGACAAACGTTTCTTCTCGTTTTTTTGTAAGAGGAAAGTATGCGTGGACGATGGCTGGGAGTTCTTCTGAAAGAAATGTCCAGTACTTCTTTCCGTATTCCATATCGGCGTAGTAGCTGTGATCCATGCGGGGCATGACGACGGCCAGCCCCTTTTCTTTCGCATAGCGCTCGATCGAGGTCTGTCTCGTCCAGGCGGTCTCGTCGTCACTGTATCCGTGTAGAAGATAGAGGACAGGAAAGGGCGGTTCCGTCTCCTGATCCGGCAGCACGACTTCAATGGATGTATGTAAATCTAATACGTTTGAAAAAACACGGCATGTCAGTAACGCCATAATCAGCCTCCTAAAAGGTTATTCGTCCTTAACGTTAACGGCAAAGGCATACACGGCTTTGCCCTGTTCCCATTCGGCAATCACTCCGAATATCGTCCGACCTTTGTAGCTCTCTAATTGTTCATACGGGTCTGAGCCCCCATTCTCTTTCCACACTCTGAGTTCATAAGATTCAGGTTCCCGATCAAAATGGAGATCAAGATCTGCACTACTGGAAACCTCCGGAGCATCAGAGTCTTCCACCATGACAGGGGGAACGGGCCCATCTGCCTGGAGGCCGACACCTGATCCATCGTCCCTTTCATAGGACCAACTGTATGATCCCCGATCCGCTTTGATGGTTTCGTCTCCGATGGAAATCGTCAGCGTTGGAGGTTCTTTTCTGACAGCGTCTGCACCCTTTGACGGCTGTGCACAGCCACAAAGAAAGGCCGCAAGAATGATCCATAAGATGATTCCTTTTTTCATGGAACGCCTCCTTTTGACACCATCTTACCACATAAAGGAAGGAACCTTGGGAACTGATGACGGTGAGACGATGTAAAAAAAGACGAAAAGAGGAGTTCCTCTCTTCGCCTATCGTTTCAATCATGTTCCGCAGAACGTTTGATACGGTTCATCTGATGCTTCGGGTGGTTCTGTATAAGGCTCCTGTTCGCTCGTGTATGCGTAAGGGTCTGCGAGTACAGAGAGCAGACGCTCAACAACTGTGTAATCTCCTCGCGAGACAGCCGCTTCGATGGCTTCCTCAACACGGTGATTACGCGGGATGATGGATGGATTCGAGCGCTTCATGAGCGCCTGAGCTTCCTCGATACTCTCTTCCTGACGGTCAAGACGCAGCTGCCACTGCTTGTACCACTGATCAAACGCGACGTGACCACTGAGCCCCGTTACCTCAGGCTTTCCAAGCGTCAGCCCGCGGAATACGTTCGTAAAGTCTGCTTCTTTTTTCTTCATAATATCAAGCAGGTCTTCCATCAACGGTTCGTCCTGCTTCTCTTCGTTGAAAAAGCCGAGCTTCTGGCGCATGCCGGTGGTCCAGTGCTTCTTGTAGGAAGCGGCGAATTGTCCGAGTGTCTGCTCTGCTTTCTTGATGGCTTTGTCCTGGTCATCATCGAGTAGAGGAAGCAAGGCTTCGGCGAATCGGACGAGGTTCCACTCTGCGATGCCGGGCTGGTTGTTGTACCGGTATCGGCCGTGGGTGTCGATCGAGCTGAACACCGTGTCCGGATCGTACGTATTCATGAAGGCGCACGGGCCGTAGTCGATCGTCTCGCCACTGATCGTCATGTTGTCTGTGTTCATGACGCCGTGGATGAAGCCGACGTGCTGCCACTTGGCAATCAATGAAGCTTGCCGTTCGACGACCTGTTCGAGCAGGTAGAGATAGGGCTCGTCCTGATCTTTTCCACCGAAGTGCCGTTCCAGCGCGTAATCGGCCAGCTCCTTCATGTTCTCTTGGTCACCTTGGTAAGCCGCGTACTGGAAGGTGCCGACGCGCAGGTGGCTTGAGGCAATCCGCGTCAGTACGCCTCCGATATGCTCGGTCTCCCGCTGGACTTTATCCCCTGTTTTCACGACAGCGAGGCTTCTTGAAGTCGGAATGCCAAGTCCGTGCATCGCTTCACTGATGATATATTCCCTCAGCATCGCTCCAAGAGGCGCGCGGCCGTCTCCACTTCTTGAAAAAGGAGTGTGTCCGGATCCTTTCAACTGCACATCATAACGGTCACCGCCTGGCGTCAACTGCTCCCCGAGCAGAACTGCGCGGCCATCGCCAAGCATCGTGAAGTTGCCGAATTGGTGCCCGGCGTAGGCTTGCGCAATCGGCATCGATCCCTCCGGTCGTTTGTTTCCGGCAAGCTCCCGTGTGCCTTCTTCTGTTTTTAATGCTTCTGCATCAAGCCCAAGCGACTCGGCTAATGCGTCATTCAATAGGACGAGCTCAGGCTCTGTCACTTCTTCGGGCTGGATCCGCGAAAAGAAGGCGCCCGGCAGATGCGAGTACGTCGCTTCCAAATTCCAGTTCGGCGTTCTATGTGTATCGGTCATTCGATCACCTTTCCCTTGTTAGTCTTCTCTCATCCTAACGCTTCTACAGTCAATCGGCAATTGTAGTGTCTGCTTGAGAGTTGTTGTTATTCGGGTGGAGGTGTGGATTGGGACTGGGGGCGCTGTTGGACGTGAAATTTTCGCATCCGGGTTTTATTGGGGCGATGGCGGCGCTTACGTCTGGGTGATTGTCCCATATAAGTTTTTATTGGGACTATGATGGGGCTTCGGTCTTGGATGCCTGTCCCATTTACGATTTATTGGGACTATCAGGGGGTTTCGGCCTTGGATGCTTGTCTCATATAACTTTTATTGGGACTATGACGGCGCATCCGCCTTGGATGCTTGTCCCATTTACGATTTATCGGGACTATGATGGGCCTTACACCTTGAACGCCTGTCCCATACAGGCTGGATTCTTCTTCGCCAGAAGTTCCGATAAAGGTTTTCAAAAGAAAAGAGACCTCAGGGCATCCAAAGGTCTCTTTGTTTAGGCTTTATTCAACTAGACTTTCTTGAATATCTTCAAGCATTTTCGTATTGGCGATCGGGCCCGTGTACAACCAGCTGGAATCATCGGAATCGTATTCGTATACGTTCCCGTTTTGGACGGCTGGGATGTTCTGCCAGATGTCATCTTGAAGCATTTCCGCTTCTTCTCCGTCACCGTTAAGCAAGAAAATGTGATCGGCATCAAGCTGGGCTAGTTTTTCAAGGGAAATTTCGGACCAGTTCGATTCTGAACTGTCGGCGATTTCCTGAACGACGTTCGGTGCTGTGACTTCGAGGTCGTTGTAAAGAACGTCACCGCTTGAAAGCTGATCGTTCACGACGTAGAAGGTTCCGCCTGTCAGCCAAAGGGCTGCGATCGATTCGTCTCCGATGGCATCCTGGACGGCTGTTTTCGTTTCTTCGACTTTCTGTTCATAGTCATCGAGAACCTGCTGGGCTTGGTCTTCTTTGCCGAGTACTTCTGCTACGCGCTGCAGTTCATCTCTCCAGTCGTTGTTCTGTGCTTCGCCGACGACGTAGGTCGGAGCGATGCGGGAGTATTGATCGTACTTATTGCCTTCCACCATTCCGGCGGAGTCCATCAATAGAAGGTCCGGCTCGAAGCTTGCTACCGCTTCAAGTGGCAGGTCGTAAGGGATTGTCGGAACGTCACCTAGTGAATCCTGCAGGTATCCCTGTACTGATTCACCGTTTTGGACCGACCATTGAGCCGCTGGTGTCACATCAAGTGCGACAAGGTAATCTTCCAAGTAAGACGCGATGATGTTCTGTGGGTCTGCTGGTACCGTGACTTCATTGCCCATTGCATCGGTTACAGTGCGCTCACCCGTTGCTTCTTCACCAGATGTATCTTCTGTTTCTTCTGTCTGTGCATCTTCCTGCTGTTCTTCTTCCGTTGTATCGTCGCCACCGCTGCATGCCGTTGCGAACAAAATAAGGCCGAACATAGCAAGAGCTATGTAGAACCAGTTCGTCTTTTTCATAAACGTTTCTCCTCCTCGAAGGTGTCTGTTTTCAATAATTGAATGATAACAATTATCAATATCATTTACAAGCGTTTTCTTCTCGAGTCAGCCTATTCGTGTACGTTCGTTGTGTAAACGATCTCCTTATTATATAATGGTCGTGTTTATTTTTGTAGAATCATAGTTTATGAGGAGGCCTTAGGTCAAGCGATGAACGACCAAACGAAGAGAAATAAAAGGCTGACCGCAACATTGATTTTGACGCTCGGCTTTCTTTTATTAATAGGATCGATGATTGTTTCGATTATGTACGGAGCGGCGGATATCAACCTCTCGACCATTTGGAACAGTTTGATGAGCTTCAATGGCACGGAACCTGCTCACCAGATCATCCGCAATCTGCGGATTCCGCGTGCGCTTGCGGCTGCGATGATCGGGGCGGCGCTTGCGATGTCTGGTGCGATCATGCAGGGGATGACGCGTAATGCGCTCGCGTCCCCTTCCATTATGGGGGTTACGGCCGGGGCGATGTTTACGATTGCGATTCTGTTCACCATCAACTCGTCCCCTTCGAACTTCACGATGATGATTTGGGGCTTTCTAGGTGCCGGACTTGGAACGGCCATGGTCTTCCTTGTCGGCTCGATTTCAAAGTCGGGGCTGACGCCGGTGAAGCTCGCGCTTGCAGGGACGGCGGTGACCGCGGTCTTCCAATCGATTTCGACGGCGATCACGATTCATTTTAACGTCGCAAAGGACATCAGCTTCTGGTATGCCGGTGGTTTATCGAGCATTCAGTGGGTACATGTACAGCTGCTTGCGCCGGTTTCAATCATCGGATTTGTCATTGCGCTGATTTTGGCAAAATCGATCTCGGCGTTGAACCTTGGTGAAGATGTCGCACGCGGATTGGGACAGAAGACGAGGCTGACGAAGTTCATCGGAACGGTCGTCGTCTTGATGCTGACGGGTGCTGCGGTTTCGGTATCCGGAACGATCGGGTTTATCGGACTTGTCATCCCGCACATCACCCGCTTCCTCGTCGGAGCCGATTACCGGACGATCATTCCGTGCTCGGCTATTCTGGGCGGAATCCTGCTTGTCGTGGCAGACACGGCGTCCCGCATGATCAACCCACCATTCGAAACGCCGGTCGGAACGGTGACGGCGTTGATCGGGGTCCCTTTCTTCCTTTACCTGGCCCGTAACGATGGAGGGAGTACATCATGACGAATGAACGTAAAAACTGGCTGATCGCGATTGGACTTGTCATCGGTATTTTCGCCACACTGCTGATCAGCTTGAACTTAGGTGTCATCAATATCTCACCGCTTGAGGTGCTCCAAACCTTCTTAGGAAACGGCGAGGATCAGAACGAAATGGTGCTGTTCCATTTCAGGCTGCCGAGAATGGTCATTGCGATTCTGATCGGGGCAGCGATGGCGGTCTCAGGCGCGATTTTACAGAGTGTGACGCAGAATGATCTAGCGGATCCCGGCATCATCGGCATCAACGCCGGTGCAGGATTCTCGGTCATTCTCTATCTCTTCTTTTTCCAAGGAAACGCCTTCGAAGGCACGCAGCTGTCGGTCTTCCTGATGCCGATTGCGTCCCTTGTCGGGTCGACGATCGCCGCTGTATTGATTTATGCGATTTCTTGGAAAAACGGGATCTCACCGATGAGACTCGTGCTTGTCGGCATCGGCATCAACAGTGCCTTCTCGGCGCTGATCATCATTTTCCAGTTGAAAATGGATCCGAAAGACTTTACGCGTGCAACGGTCTGGCTGTCGGGGAACATCTCGGGCACGGATTGGGTGTATGTCCTGACCCTGCTTCCGTGGGTGCTGCTGCTCATTCCGCTTGCGATGTCGAAGGCCAGTACGCTGAACGCTCTCCACTTCGGAGATGACGTGGCGGCGGGACTCGGTGCTGCGGTCGAGCGTGAACGCCGGATTCTGTTGTTGGTTGCCGTTGCGCTTGCCGGAGCCAGTGTCTCGGTCGGAGGTGGCATTGCGTTTGTCGGACTCGTCGTCCCTCACCTCGCGAGAAAACTGGTCGGTGTGATGCACGGCGCGGTGATTCCGATTTCCGCCTTGATGGGCGCGCTGCTTCTGCTTGTCGCGGACACGGTCGGACGGAACATTTTGTCACCATCCGAAATCCCGGTCGGACTTGTCGTCTCTGCGGTCGGTGGTGTCTACTTTGTCTATCTGCTTATGAAATCATAAAAAAAGCCCGCTTCCTCTAAGAAGCGGGCTTTTTCAGGATGTCGAGAAAGTCCTATCGGTTCATATAAAGTTTGAGAATCGGTGTTGGCGAAACAACTCGCTTTCCGTGGGCGCCCGCTGAGTCGCCTCGCTCCCTTCGGTCGCTGCGGGGTCTCATCTGTACTCTGCTCCCACAGGAGTCTCGCTGTTTCGCCAACACCTTTATGATAATGAGACGGAACCTCTTATGCTATCACCTAAAAAAGGCGATGAATGATTTCACGGAATAACATCCAGCCTTTCATATTAAGCTCCGTTCTGTTTCCACTACTTTCGCACAGTGGGGTGGAAAATGGCGAGACCCCGGAAGACGAAATCTGAGTTCAAAGTGATCAAGGATGTTCGAACTAAAACCGCCACGTCCTGTGGCAACGTCGAACGACCCAACGTCCTGTTGGGCCGCGGAAAGCGAGTTGTTTTCCATCCCACGCAGCACTCTATTCCGTACAGTACCTTTCTCACGTTAGGGTGAAAGGTTCTGTAACAAACGAATTATTCTTCATTCCAAATCGAATTCATCTCATATATTTTCATAGATTTCAGCGTCACGTCTCCGTTTTTGCTGTAGACTTCGAGACCGTCGGCTTCCTGGAAGGGGAAGATCCGGTTCGTCATGACTTGCTGATCTCCGTTTGCGAACAGTTCGACAGAAGAGCGGTCGACGAAGATTCTGAGTGTAACCGTTCCGTCTTTAGACGGGGACGGACCTCGGTAGACGCCTGGGAATCCTTCGTGGAAGCTGGTCTTTCCTGAGTTCATGCGGTCTGTGAAAATGAGATCGTTCTTTGTATCGTACCCGACGATGGTTTCTTCTTTCAGGTCTTCTGATCTGCGGACACGGAAGCCGAATTCGCCTGCTGTTCCGACGTCGAACTCCGCAACGATTTCGTAGGTGCTTGAGCTGAAGTCCTCAAGCTGGATTGGTCCACTTATCGTTTTATTTTCTGCTTCATACAGCACATCCCCGCGCAACGCCTCGAGTTCCTCGGCAGGCTGCTGGGCGAGCTGGACTTCTCCTTTTTCATCTGTGACGAGGGTCACTTCACGTGGGATCGACATTGCGCCGCGCCACGGTTCGGTCGGGACGTCGCCGGCGTACTGCCAGTTGCTCATCCACGCCATCCAGATCAGCCGGTCTTCTTTTCCATTAAAGGCTTGGGCGGCGTAGAAGTCCTTTCCGAAATCGGTCCAGTTGATATCGTCGGTCTTCTCTTGGCGGATGAAGTCAGTGCCGTTGAAGTCCCCGAGGAAGTACTGCCCTCCGGAACCGCCGGCGATGCTTCCCGGGTTCATGTCGACCTGTAGCACCCAGCGCGTGTCATCTTCCTTCCCGTCAACCGGAAGCTCGAACAGTTCAGGTGTTTCCCACACGCCGCCCTGTGCGCCGACTTCACCGAATTCACTCAAGTAATCCCAGTCGATCAGATTACGAGAGCCGTAGAACATGATTTTGTTCCCGGCGGCAAGCAGCATGATATATTTCTCTGATTCTTCATGCCAGATGACTTTTGGATCGCGGAAGTCTTTGATTCCAGGGTTCGGCACGACCGGGTTCCCCTCATACTTCGTCCACGTACGCCCTTTATCCGTGCTGTAGGCGATCCGCTGGTCCTGAACGTCCCCTGCACTAGTGTAAAACGCGACGAGTCCGCCCTCTTCATCTGGGAATAGGCCGCTCTTATTTTCCTCATCGGCGATGATACTGCCGGAGAAAATCATTCCGTGTTCATCGGGCGTCATGGCGACGTCAAGCTCCTCCCAGTGCACAAGGTCCTCACTGACAGCGTGTCCCCAGCTCATGTTTCCGAACTGGTCGCCTTTCGGATTGTATTGATAGAAAAGGTGATACTCTCCTTCGTAGTACACCATCCCGTTCGGGTCGTTCATCCAGTTCTCAGCCGGCGTATAGTGGAACTGCGGGCGGAAGGTCTGATCGTAATCTACGTTTTCCCCCGTCCCTTCTGCCAATTGCTTCGGCGGGTCATTCGGAGAGTTCACGAAGAAAATCACGATGAGAGATAAGAGAAGAGCCACGAGACCGGACGTTGATAAAAGGATCTTTTTGCTTGGCATCGTCATTCCTACTTTCTTTGAAAAAGTGAAACCACCCCGTGCTGTGGAGTGGTTTCGGTATTTGATTAGGGAGAGTTTAGTTGTGAGCAGCCCGTCGGTCTATGAAAAGGGTCGAGAATGGCCGTCTCACCACCGTTTCGGCCGACCGACTGCTCGGAAGCGGTCGTGAGCGTCTCCGTCACGACCGTTCCAGCATGTTTTCACTTCAAAAAAAACGCTGTGAGAGAGCTTCTCTCGTCGCTTTTAACGAAGGAACCATTGAAGGAACTTGTCCTTATTCATGTCCTCTGCGTTTTCTCCACCGAAGTTGATGAAGAAGAAGTTATCGAAGAAGTCGATGAACTGCTGGCTCTGTTGAATTTGGTTGCCATTGCCGTTCATGTCTCCGATTAGATTCGTCTGGTTATCGTGAGAGTTATCGCGGTTTACGTTGTTCTCTTCACGATCGATGTTCGTTTCTTCGTGATTGTTGTTCACGTTGTGGCTGTTGTTGTGCTCTTCTTGATGACGATTTTCATACTTGTCATCGTCTTTTTTGCCTTTATTCTTGTTGCCCTTATCTTTGTCTTTTCCTTTGCCTTTGTCCTCAGATTTTCCTTTGAAGTCTGAGATGACGCCCGGCTCAAGGGTATCTTTGATGGCTGTCTTCTTGCCTTTCAGCTTCAGTTCAACCGTCGGTGCCAATGTGCCGCCGAAGTGGTCGAATTGGAACTTCTCGGACTGGCCGCCGATTTCGTTGATCGTCAGACCATCAAGGTCTAGGAAGTTGGCGAAGCTGATCACTTTCCCGTCCGGAAGCACCATCCAGGAATAGCTTTGATACGGGTTATCTTCAGGGTTTGTCAAAACAAGTCCGCTTTCATTCAACGGCTTGTAGTCACCCTTCAGGCTTTTCGCATAGAACCCGTACAGGCCGTCTTCAGCTTTCTCATCAAGGCCAGGTGCGAATTTGTTTTTGTGTGTGCTTGTGAATAAGTAGTACTTGCCGCCTTTCACGACGATGTGTGGACGTTCAAGCTCCTGGTTCACTTCCTCTGCTTCAAGAAGAGGATCCTGTGCTGTGAATGCTGTCAGCTCTTTGTTATCAGCTTTCGCGATTCCGATGCTTCCGTTGAATAGAATCGACTGATCGAATTCTTTGAAGTTCTCTTTGGCACGCTCTGCTGGTGTACCATCTGTGTTCGCTTCAAATAGAATGTATTCTTCTTTTGTCTTCGGATCCTGGAAGAACCATGGATCACGGAACGTATAGGCGATGTCACCTTGTGCGCCCTGTGCTTCAGTCTGGTACACGTCACCTTCCGGCTCGAGGATGATGGTGTGATCGGACCAGTCTTCGAATGTGATCGCGCCGTCTTCTGCTTCGATGTCGGCAGAAGCTTTCGTCAGACGCTGTTCGTAGGTCAATCCTTGCTCGCCTTTACGACCTGTTGCCGTGTAGAACATGTGAAGCTCGCCGTCATCGACCATGGCAGATCCTGCCCACTGGCGTGAACCGAGCGCGTCCCCTTCAGGGAATACCTCGCCACCAAGCTTCCACTCTTCTCCTTTTTCACGGTAGAAGTAACGGATCTCTGCGATATCATGACGCTTACCTGGCAGAACATCTGCTGGTGCTGTCAGGGAGAAAATGATTTCTTTTCCGTCGATTGTGGCAACGGATCCGTCACGGTTACGCAACGGCCATGTGTCCCATACGTGCAGTTCTGGAGCGATTTTCTCAAGCTTATCACGGTCGATGTTCTCCATCGTGTTGTCTTCCGTGCGTTCGAACTTCTCGACTTGATCGGCTGACCAAACCGGTGTCGTCTCTTTCTCTTCCTGCTCTGGATATTCAATCTGACCTTCTGCTAGTTCGTCGACGATCTCCGTCTCCGTTCCATCAAGGTCGATTTTCACCGTTGGAGCGAATGAGCCTCCGAGCTGTTTGTTGCCATTTTCATCTTTGTATTCGTTGACGAATGAGATGACGTTCTTATTCGGAAGGACCGCCCACGAATAAGCTTGGAACGGATCTTCAGCTGGGTTTGCGACAACAAGTCCATTGTCATTCAACGGCTTGTAGTTGCCCCAAAGGTCTTCACTCACGAATCCGTATAGCCCGTCTGGCCCTGTAAGACCTGGTGCGAATGTGAACTCGTGCGTGATTGTGAACAAGTAATAGTTTCCGTCTTCATAAACGATATGAGGGCGTTCGAGCTGTTGGTTCACACAATCCGCCTCAAGCAGTGGTGGAAGAAGCTTGAACTTGCTTAGTGAACCTTCTTCAGATGCAACGGCGATTCCGACATTACCGTTGTAGTCTTCTGAGCCTGCTGGTACGTCATGGTTCTCACGGAAGGATTCGCTTCCGTGAGAACCAGGCTCACACGCTTTTGCGTCTCCACCTGTGTTTCCTTCAAACAGCAAGTACTCTTTGCCGGACTCTGGATCCTGGAAGAACCATGGGTCACGGAACGAGTAAATGATATTTCCCGTTTTTTGTGCCTGTGTTTCGTAATACTTTCCGTCTGCTTCAAGCAGGATTTCGTGCTGACCAGATGGCTTCACTTCAACACCATCTTCATTGGTCACTAGGCTCATCGTTGTACGGGCAAGACGCTGCTCGTATGTAACTTCTTCGTTTGATTTACGTCCTGTCGCCGTATAGAAAAGGTTGACCGTTCCGTCTTCCTCAAGCATCGCTGATCCTGCCCATTGGCGGGAACCGAAGGCTTTGTCCGGATCGTAGGATTGTCCACCGAGTGTCCAGTCCTTGCCGTCTTTCGAATAGAAGTAACGGATTTGTGCAACGTCGTGACGACCGTTCCACGTGTAGTCTTTCGATGCCGTCAGGGCAAATACGATTTTGTAGCCGTTCACTTGAGCGAGTGAACCATCGCGGTTGCGCAGCGGCCACGTGTCCCATACCCAGTAGTCCGGGGCCACGTCTTCAAAATTGTCGATGTTGCTCGGCGTGTTCTCAGGCGTGTTTTCATAGTTCTGCGCCATTTCACGCGTCCAGTTGGCTGCATCATTTTCTTCTGCGAATGCCGGTACATTCGATCCTGCTGCGATGCTGGCAGCAAGTGTGAACAGAACTCCTGTCTTCACAAGCGATTTGTTCCATTTCATGTTCGTTTCCCTCCTCGAAAATGTGAAAGATTCGTTACGCTTCAAAGCTTATATCGTGTAACATTTCCTGACAAACGCTGATTTGTGGAGGGCTATTCGGCTTACAAGGGCAGTCTCAGCCTGTATGTAACCTCTTACTTTTTACATGGAATCGATTACATATTGTGACGAAAATGTGACTTATGCTGGAGAAAAAATAAAGATGTATACTTCCTTTTCCCTGAGAACTTGGATGAAAATGTATACAATATTACATCTCAATTTGAAGATAGTTACAAAACAGTAACACTCTCGTTACAAGTATGTAATGTTTTCCACACTTTCCAAATAATTCGTTTTGGAATCAGAGGCAGATGATGATCGAGACCGGTGCCGACGTGTTCCAACATGAGTAGGGACTGGAATAAACAGAACTATAGTAATATTGTCTATTTTTCCACTTCTCCTTCTTCTATTGCCTGTCGCTGCGGGCTCTGCTACAATTCGAAACATCATAATTTCATAGGTTCCTTATATATACGTGGAAATAGGGTCCACAAGTCTCTACCCGGCTGCCGTAAACGGCCGGACTATAAGGAAAGAACGTGTTGATCATTATAGGTGAACGCCCTCTTTCCTTTTTTCATTTGGAAAGAGGGCGTTTTTTTATTCAATCAAGTGGTCTGACGTCTTACTTTATAAGGAGCCTCATCAAGGAGGATATATTTATGGATTTACTCACAGGATTATTATCATTACTCTTCATCATCGGGTTAGCTTGGCTGTTATCGAGCAACCGCAAAATGATCAAGTGGCACACGATTATCGTCGGACTGCTTCTTGAGGGGATCTTCGTCTTCACAATGCTCAATGTGCCGGCCGGACAGTTCGTTCTTGAGAAAGCCTCTTTCTTTATTCAAGGGGTCATCGACTACAGTTCAGAAGGAATCAACTTCGTCTTTGGTGCTCTGTTCAGCGAGACGGATATCAACTTCCTTTTTGCCATTAATGTGCTAGGCGCATTGATTTTCATTTCAGCTTTGATTTCGGCTCTCTATTACATCCGCCTGCTCCCTCTGATCGTCCAGTTTCTTGGAACGATCGTCGGACGTCTTTTGAAAACGTCGAAGGTGGAATCATTCAGCGCTGTCGGAAATACGTTTCTAGGTGTGGCGGAAGCGCCCCTTCTCGTCAAACCGTACCTCGCACGCATGACGCGCTCTGAAACGTTCGCCATCATGGTCGGAGGAACCGCCTCTGCGAGTGGTGCGATCTTGGTCGGATACGTTCAGATGGGCATCGACCTGAACTATCTATTAATCTCGATTTTCAGCGTTCCATTCGTTTCCCTCGTCATCGCGAAGGTGCTGGAGCCTGAAGCCGAAACGAGCGTACTTAACGACAATGAAGAAGTAACGATGTCACGTTCAGAACATGCCAACGTCTTCGAAGCCATCTCTGACGGCGCGGTCAACGGTGTGAAGCTTGCCCTGAATATCGGTGGACTATTGATTGCGTTCATCAGTATGGTCGCTCTTGTAAATGGAATGCTAGGATGGGTCAACACAGACTTATCCACCATCTTCGGTTACCTGTTCTACCCGTTCGCTGTCGTCATCGGTGTTCCGGTCGCAGATGCGTTCCAAGCCGCTTCCCTGATCGGTACAAAACTAGCAGCAAACGAGTTCCTCGCTTATGCGAGTCTGACCGATATGATGGATAGCCTGTCTCCTAAGACCATCGCCATCATGTCCGTTGCACTGTGTAACTTTGCCAACCTCTCTTCCATCGGTCAGCTGATTGTCGGACTCGGTTCCCTTGCTCCGAACAAACAGTCCCAAGTCGCAAAACTCGGCTTGAAAGCCATCATCGGCGGAACGCTGGCAAGCTTCATTACAGCTATATTCGTATCCATGTTCATCTAGTAAAAAGTTTGGAGAACGCTTCTGTTACAAATGTGGTGGACAGCGGGGTGGAAAATAGCTCGCTTTCCACGGCGGCCCAACAGGACGTTGGGTCGTTCGACGTTGCCACAGGACGTGGCGGTTTTAGTTCGAACATCCTTTTTCATTTATTAACTCAGGCTATGCCTGAGTGGATCTCGCCGTGGTCCGTAAATCCCGTAGGAGTCTCCCCATTTTCCACCCCGCTGTACGAAAGTAGTGGGAACAGAATCGATCAGAGATATAGAAGCCGAACGTTATTCTGTGCAAACATCGCCTTTTAAAAATGATAGCATCAGAGGTTCCACCCCCACTTCAATAAAGGTGTTGGCGAAACTGCGAGACTCCTATGGGAGCAGAGTACAGATGAGGCCCCACAGCGACCGAAGGAAGCGAGGAGACTCAGCGGACGCCCATGGAAAGCGAGTTGTTTCGCTAACACCGCTTCTCAAACTTTTAAAGAACCGATAGGACTTTCTCTGACAATTTGGAAGCACGTTTCTTCTATATAGAAGAGCGTGCTTTTTTTGATAAACAAACTATTTTGAGCCCCGAAACAATTTTGGTAAGATGAGACAAGTTAATCATTGAAAAAAAGGAGTTCATCATCATGTCTCTAAAAGATACAAAATACTCTGTTCTGGACCTTGTCCCTGTGCTTGAGGGCAAGACGCCCGCTGATTCATTCGAGCGGACGGTCGAGCTTGCCCAGCATGCGGAACGCTTGGGATATACGCGCTACTGGATGGCGGAGCACCACAATATGCCGGCGATTGCTAGTTCGGCGACAGCCGTTGCGATCAGTCACGTTGCGCATCATACGTCTACCATTCGTGTAGGCTCCGGGGGCGTCATGCTGCCGAACCATGCCCCGCTTGTGATTGCAGAGCAGTTCGGGACGCTTGCCACCCTTTTCCCGAATCGAATTGATTTGGGTCTTGGTCGTGCGCCGGGTACGGATCAGATGACAGCGCAGGCGCTGCGTCGTGATTTGAATAGTCGTGCGGAGGAGTTCCCGAATCAGTTGGAGGAGCTTCGTAATTATTTCGAGGGGAAAAATATCATTCATGCTGTGCCGGGTGAGGGGCTTGATGTTCCGATCTGGCTACTTGGTTCGAGTGGTTTCAGTGCTCAGCTGGCGGGGCGGCTGGGGCTTCCGTTCTCGTTTGCGAGTCATTTCTCTCCGAACAATACGCACGGGGCGTTGAACTTGTATCGAAGCAGCTTCACGCCGTCTGACGTGCTGGAGGCTCCGCATGCGATGCTCGGGGTCAATGTGGTCGCGGCGGATACGGACGAAGAGGCGGAGAAGCTGGCCACGTCTCAGCAGCAAGCGTTCTTGAATCTTGTGCGCAACACGAAGAATCTTCTTCAGCCGCCTGTCGATGATATGGATGAAGTGTGGACGCCTGGTGAAAAAGCGGCGCTTCAGCAGCAGCTCGGTGCTTCGATTGTCGGAAGTAAGGAAACGGTTCGTCGTAAGCTGGAGGCGTTCCAGGCTGAAACAGATGCGGATGAGCTGATGATCGTTTCTCAGATTTACGATCAGGAAGCGCGTCTTCACTCGTACCAGCTTGTGTCTGACATTATGAACGGTAAATAAGTGAGAGTCCCGGTGCCATTTGGTGCCGGGATTTTTCTATTATATGGAACCCTCTCACCCTCTCGTTCGTATGGAAAGAAAAGGAGGCGCTTTGATTGCAGATGTTACTCTATATTGTGCCACTGCTTCCCTTCGCCCTCTTGTTTTACTTTGCCTTTAAGTATTCAGGATATCGGAAAGGCAATATTGTGCTTCATTTGGATGAGTGGTATAAGGATCACGGGAAGTATGTGAAGGCGATCGAGAAGGAACTGAGGGAGCAAGGGAAAGAAGCCTATTACATGGGAAAGTTCCGGTTTGTTGTGGAGGGAAAGCGATATAAGTTGAATCCGATCATCGAGACGGTCGGCGGTGTTCCGGTCCAGCGTACGATTTTGGAACCGGATGAACGTATGGAGGAGGAAAATGGATGACGGTAAAAAAAGCGATGGCGGCTGCGGGCATGCTGTTGATTGCGCTTGTAGGATGCAGCGAGGAGGAAACGATGACAGAAGAAAACCCATCATTTGAACGCGCGGAGCTTGGGAATCATTTAGAGGATGGACACTACCAAACGGTCTATGATGAAACGAGCGGGGAATTTCAGAATCAAGTCCCCTTCAAGGACTTTGAGAAGCTTGGAAAGGAATTTCTGCCGAGTGATACCAACTTGACGCGGCAGTCCAGTTTTTCATTAAACGGACAGGACAGAGATACGTGGATCAGTGGAAGTGGTGACAAAGGTGTGCTCGCTGTTTTTGACGAGACTGAAACGATTGTTGGACTGCAGCTCCTCCCACTCGAAAGTCACCCCGAGACAGACGAATCCTATACGGATACGAGTTTTCAGCTTCCTTTTAACGGAGAATGGCTGGTCTATTGGGGAGGAACGAATGTGTTGTTGAACTATCATTATGAACATGAATCGCAGCGCTACGCCTATGACTTCCTTGTATCTGAGAATGGCCAATCCTTCTCAGGAGACGCCACGAAAAATGAAAGCTTCAGTGCGTTCGGCAAAGAGGTGATCGCGCCTGCTGGTGGTACCGTCGTGAAGGTGGTGGACGGCATCCAGGACAATACGCCGGTCGGTGCGATGAATGCTGACGAACCAGCGGGCAACTATGTGGTCATCGATCATGGGAACGAGGAGTATGGTTTCCTCGCCCATTTCCAAGAAGGGACAATTCAAGTGGAGGAAGGCATGGAGGTTGAAAAAGGCGATCTTCTTGGCTCGGCCGGGAATTCCGGAAACTCGAGTGAACCTCATATCCACTTCCATGTTTCGGACACGCCGGAGTTAATGGACGGTCGTTCGATTCGTGTGAAATGGGACGGGGATCAGACGTACACGCAGGGGCAGATGGTTTCGAATTGATCATTGGAGCGGATACTTCCGCTCTTTTTCTATGTCTATAAACGTCGTACATAAATAAATGAGCCCCCTATATCGGAAGCTCAACCTTACATATCATGATAGCGGGACACCTCTTCAAAAGCTTGTGTTCTTCTATCATTGTGTTCAATCTTCTCAGCCAATTTATTTTTATCGGGATTTCGATCAAGCCATATGGCCAATGCAATAACTACGCTGGTGAAGCCAAGAACGATCCAAATAACCATGTTAAAAACCTCCATGATTGTTCATGTCGTTGTACCTTGAAGCTTCACCGATTGCATTCGAACGGTTGTCATTATACTCGACTTGCTCCTCAATTTTCTTCACACGGCGGTTGCGGTCTATCAATAATCCGGTCGTAATCAGGGCAGCGAGGACACCAAGTACAATCCATCCAAACATGAAAAATCGCTCCTTTGATTCGTTGTTACTTATCTATACGAATGAAACGGCGATTCGTTTCAATTAAATGGAAACTTTCAAATGGTCTGAAACAGCTGCAGCAAAGGCTCGGCAGGATGCAAGGTCCTCCTCGGTATCCGGGTTCATTTCGATTTTGAGCCCTTCACACACCAACTCCGCCCCGCACTCTTTCACCCTTTTTTCCAACGTGTGGACGGCTTCGCAGTACATCGGATAGATGCTGTCGCCGGAACCGAATACGGCAACCGGAAGCCCGCTCAGATCTTCCTCTTCTAAGTCGTCATAAAAGTCTTCCACTTCATACGGCAGGTCGCCGTCGTTCCAGGTGTACGATCCAATCAGAACGGCATCGTAATCGGTCAGGTCAGACGGCTCCACGTCATCGATTTCTTCAAGCGTCACCTCGTGTTCCGCTGACAAGTGCGATTCGAGAAGGTCGGCGATGTCTTCGGTGTTGCCGGACATACTGGCAAAACAAATCAGGATGCTTGCCACCGTTACCCCTCCTTCACCATTGTCATCCCGGAGATGATGGTTTGTATCGTGTTCAATTGCTGTGTATGGGAAAGGAAAACGGCTTCCTCTCGATTGGCAAGGGCTTCATCAATCTTGTGCTGATGATAGTTGATTGACAGGTCGAGATCCATCGACGTGCGAAGCGCTCCTTTATGATACAGTTCATCGATAAATTCTGCCGACATCGGATACGGGTCCTCCTCGTTCTGCTGGACACAGGCGTACCATCCGATGTGATCGACGAAAAAGGGTTCGCCGATGATATGAAGGTGATCGCCTTTTTGGAACCGGACGATTTCATGGCAGGAACACCCTTTGTTTCCTTTCTCGTAACGGAAGGGTTTGAGTACGTACAGACAGTTTGGCATGGGGATGGCTCCTCTCTTTGTGTTAGTAACACTATAATTGATAATGATTATCAATGTCAACAAAACTCATAAAAAAACAGGCCCCCAAAAGGACCTGCTTTAATAAATCTATTTAATCAGGAATTATCATTACTCTTCTGAATGCGAACATGTTAGATGACATGTTTAAAATAATAAGTTGACGCATCTTTTTCAAAGAGACCTTAACTGAATTTGTCTTTCGAACAAGTTTTTGAAATAATTAACTTTAAACCACTCAAAAAGTAGCAAGAATGCTTTGTAGCTATGAATTGAGTATTGTATATAGAGAAAAGAACCTATAATACTGGTACTAGGGGGAGTTCGATGAGTGAACATAAAAAAAGTGGTGATCAGCACGTTAAGCAAGTGGCATCGTACATAAAAAAGCTGGTTAAAGATGAGAACCCTCATTCAATTATTACAGAGGACAAGCTTGCCTACGAGACTGCTCAATACATTTATAAACGATTTCCTGCTGCGACATCGATTTATACCAAATTTGAAAAAGACGGTGCCCCTGATCATTTTCCAGATCTAATGATTCGTGAGAACCAAGATGAAACTGAGGTTAACTTGTTTAAGGTAAAAGGCAATGGGATTGTTCAACCAAAAAATTTGGGAGCAAAAAGCTTTTTAAAGCAATATTTCAAATCTGAAACTCTGCAAAAGAAATTCAATCGCTTCTTTGAAGAAAGCCATCGTAAGTTCTTCATTGAAATCCTCATTGAATTACAAGGATACAAGAGTGCTCAATTAAATACTCTTAGTATCAGGCAACTGAAACAGCACGTTAAGAAGCATTACCAGTCTTTCACCGATGAGCTTGAGCCCTATCGTGAGAAGTTCTTATCGGGTATTAGGGACTACTGTTTTTCAATCTTCATAGAAGAATATAACGAAGGGTCGGAGGGTTTCAAGACGGCTTTTAACGCCCTATTGATGCCAAATGCATTAAATGTGATTTCCAGATATAAGAAAGATGGCGAAACTCTTCGTATTGAAACATTTGAACCTGGGGAATATCAGTCTCATGATGTTTCAATTCATAAAAGAGGCGGATACTCTTTGTCACTCGGCTACCATAGTATCGCCCTTAATCTGCGTTTTAAATTCGAGAGCTCACCGTTGTCCTCTATTAAACTCGCTACAAGCTACGAGGAGTTACCGAGTCCTGATGAAAGCCAAGTCACCAACTTAAAAACGGTTCAAGAGTTTGAAAATTTTGTAAGTAATCACAACGAAACCGAAAAGGAAAACAAGAGTAATGCAATTGGGAAGTGCAACGAAGCTGCTGTACAATACGCTATCATTAAAAACTATCCAAGCGTCATACAAGTTACTGAGGATGAATGTATAGGTGTGTTGAGAACTTATGCCCCAAGAGTAGCTCAAAAAGAATTATTCAATATCATGAAGACCGCGCAGATTGCTATGGATGAGCTTAATCATTTTCTAACAAAACTGTATTCTGATTACAAGTTGGAAAGCGTTCAGCTGACAGGTGATTCATATATAGAAGATACGAATGAAACTGGGGATATCAAGATTCTGATCCGGAGTCAGAATCGCTATTATGAAGAAAGCTTTTCACTGAAAGCGTATCAAAGAACCTTGGCGAAGATTACATCTAAAAATCCCGGTGCTGGCCAAATCCTTGGAGAAAAGTACTTTGATGTAGGAACGTTGAAACCTTTACTTAAAAATCTTAAAGAGAATTACGAACCAGCAAATAGACAACAGTCTCTGGAGACAGTCTCTGAACGCATTGGTGAAGCCTTGTCCGAGGCGGCAAATGAGAAACTAATTAAAGGCGTCCAAGCACTACTGGGGACAAGACCACTTATTATCAGCTTCTATTTGGAACAGAAAGCACATGTCGTGGAACACGGAAAAGTCAATGGCAAAATAACCGTTTTAAGAGATACTCCCACTTCTATTCAAAATCGTTTAACCTGGAATAATGCTAAAGAAGAGCTTGATCTACGAATCAAATTTGGTTCAGGCGGGCAACATGGATGGTCATCTATGAAACTTGCCTGTGACTATAAAATAAAGGAACACTTGTAGAAACTAAAAAATCACCTGGTCACTCTTTGACTCAGGTGATTTTTATTACAATAAAGAGAATTGGAACGGTTGTTTGGAGTGGCTGACAGCATACTCTGCAATAGGCTTCGCGATCTCCTTCGCCAATTTCACAGGAACCGCATTTCCAATTTGTTTGTAAGCTTTGTTTATTTGACTATTTAAGCTAATCGAATTATTTTGACCAGTACTGAAAGAGTACCAATCCGGGAATGTTTGAATCCGTGCTGCTTCCTTTACAGAAAGCCGACGATGGTTCTCTTCCCCATCAGGGAAAATCCATTCGTCCTTGTCGATTTTCTCCATCGGGTTCCCACCAGGATGCAAGGGTGCTTGCCTTCCACTCGCCTGAATCGTAAAGCTCTGTTCATCCCAAGTCTTTTTCCGGTTTCGGCTCATATACATCGTAGAATACCCACCAGTGTAATACGGACCAGGATCATTCTCCAAGTCTCCGATTGCATCCTTCAGCGTGACGTAATCTAACAATTCAGGTGCGTCTCCATGAGTGGGTTCAGGAAATTCATATACAAAATCCAAGTCTTTCCTTACCCCTACTAGGAAAACTCTCTCTCTTAATTGGGGGACTCCATAATCCCTAGCATTGACAAGCTTTGAATAGACTCTATATCCTGCTGCTTCAAAATCTTGGACAATTTGCTCGAACACCTGACCATTTGCAAGCGTCAGCATCCCTTTTACATTTTCAGCTACAAAGAACTCCGGCTGGGTCTGGATAAGTGAACGTATGAATTGGATGTATAAGAAGTTCCGGTCATCATCCACTAAGCGAGGACCAGCACCACTGAAACCTGGACACGGGAAACCACCAAGTACAATGTTACTTGCCGGGAATTGATTGACCTTACAAACGTCTTTATTGTGCAGGAACGTGTGTGGAGACATATTCAGTCCATAAGTCTCCAGAGCCTCTTTAAAGAAATCATTAGCATAGGCTGTATGAAAGATGTTTCTCATTCCAAGCTCTGAAAATGTTTTACGGTCTTCAAAAGCCTTTCGTGCACTTTCTTTTCCATGAACAGCTTCTAAACCAGCTAATTCAAAGCCTAAGTCAAGTCCACCTGCCCCACAAAACAGGCTGGTAATGTTATATTTTTCTTTACTCAATTGGATATCTTCAATATCAAAGTCACTTTCTGTTTCGACTGCCTTCTTTTTGGCCTCTTCGATCTTGTTCATTAATACTCGCTGGACTTCATTGGCATCATAGTTTGAAGCAGGCTTGTATTTTCCACGCCCTCTTTGGTTCACTTTAACCATCAGTAAGCCCCTTTCTAAGTCATAAAAGACTACACGAACGTTTGTTCTCATTTATAATATCATAGTTTTATTTCACAAAGCACGTACTTTGTTTCGTAACTTACAAATATTCATTTCACTTTACAAACAATTTTCTATTATATCATTCATTTTGTCTATAATAAAATCCATTCAAATCATGCCATATTTTACAATCAACGAACGACTCCTCGTTTTCCCTCTATGTAATCCAATAGAGCATCCCTGTGCTGCTGATTAACTAGTTCTGGCATGTCATCTGGACGAAAGAATTGCAGCTCAATTGTCTCTTTGTCATGAGCTGATAACTCTCCTCCTAATACTTTAAGCTCAAAGAAGTAAGCAATGGTCTGTGCCTGGTCTCCGTTCGGGTACTCATCAAAATACTTTGAATAGATCCCGATCAGCTTGGTCAACTCTACTTTGAGACCTGTTTCTTCCTGTACTTCACGTTTGACGGCTTCCTCGACAGACTCTCCTAATTCGAGTGCTCCTCCCGGGAACCCCCAGACTCCTTTATCCGCGCGCTTCTGTAGTAAAATTTCACCTTGGTCATTCACCACGCAGCCTCCGGCGAAGTTTAGAATGATCGGGTCGTGTCCGACTTTGCTGCGAATCCATTTTATGTAATCAACCATGATTAAACTCCTTCTTCATCCAGACCTGCTCTATGACGGGTTCGTTTTCTCTGGATTGATACCTTTCATAGATTGGATGTTGATGGGGCACGTTGAAGGCCGCCACGCGCCAGCCTGCAAAATGGGTTTCCAGTGCTGAAAGAAGGGCGTCATAGTGGCCGAATCCGTCCAAGGCCTGCAGCTGGAACAGGGTCATGATTTTATTGGGCTGCTTGGAAAGCACGGCGTATCCAACAGCCTCTTCCCCTTCTTTGATGACGTAGATCTCTCTTCCATCCACAAACGGCACTTTATTCTGCCATGGGACCGGCTCCTCTTCTACTCCGAGCGCCTTCCACTCGATGATGGACACGTGGTGAACGGTACAGGAGGATTCCGTTGATTCGAATTTCATCCTGAGCGTCGACAGCCGATCGCACACTTTGTACCCGAACCTTTCGTACAAACGGATTGCCCCGTCATTGTCCGAGATCGCTTCAAGCGTCGAGACCTCTACTCCCTTCTCATTGAAAAGGTCCACCGATTTCTGGATCAGCTCCCTTCCTACACCTTTGCTTCGGTAATCGGGATGAACGGCCGTCCCTCCGTTGTACGAGGTCTTTTTCCCGTCGATTTGTTGAATGCTGTTTAAAATGATGCCGACCGGGCGATCGTCATCGTATGCCACGAAGGAATATTCGGGCGACAGCTTCTTAGAGGCTAAAGTCTGGATAAAGGCCTCCATGTCCATCTGAATATTCACCGCGTAATCTTGGAATCCTTCGTTCATGGCCGTTAACGCTTCTTGTAGCGGGACGTTCTGCATAAATCGTAGTTTCATAGTCCTTCCTCCTCTAAAAATAAGTTCGCTACCTTCCTTAAGGATTCCTCTTTGGAAAAGTTTGTGGCGTCTCTCCCATGGGTACATGAAGGTAATATCTACATAATTTAAGGAGCTGAACCCATGACTAAACAAATTCCTAAAGCAGAAGGTTTCGACAATACGCTTTCTCTCATCAACGACGGTTTTCATTTCTTCATCGATCGTCATAAACAGCTGGGCACGAATATCTTTGAGACGCGCCTGATCGGGCGGAAGGCGGTCTGCATCGTCGGCGAAGAAGCGTCGAGGATTTTTTATGATACGGAGAAATTCAAGCGCGAAGGGGCGATGCCGAAGCCGCTGAAGATGTCGTTGTTTGGTGAAGGCAGTCTGCATGGCATGGACGGGGAAGCGCACCGTCACCGGAAGCGCACGTTTCTTTCGATGTTCACGCCGGACCGGGTGGAGGAGATGAAGCAGATTGCGCTGAAGGAGCTGGACCGTAAGGCGGAAGAATGGACGGGGCGCGACAAGGTGATTTTATTTGACGAATTCCAAGAGATCTTGACGCGGGCTGGCTGTGCGTGGGCGGGTGTGCCGCTTCACGAGGATGAGGTGGAAGTCCGGACGCGGGAGATGGTTCAGATGGTGGAGTCGTTCGGGGGTTCGCTGTCGCGCTTCCAGGACGGGAAAAAGGCGCGGGAAAGCCACGAGGCGTGGTTGAAGGGGATCATCAAGGATGTGCGCAAGGGCAGGCTTCAGCCTGAGCCGTACACGGCGGCTTACATTATGGCGCATCACCGTGAGCCGGACGGGAAGCTGTGGGATGTGGAGACGGCGGCGGTCGAGCTGAGTAATTCGTTCCGCCCGCTGCTTGCGACGGTGCACCTGCTCGTCCTCGGGATGGTGGCGATGCATGAGCATCCGGACGCGCATGCCCGGTTAAAAAAAGACGAGGGGTTATACAGTCACTGGTTCGCCCAGGAAACGCGCCGGTTCTACCCGTTTGTGCCCGCGATGATTGCCAAGGTGCAGAAGAATTTCCTGTGGCAGGGCTATGAATTCAAGAAAAATACGCGGGTCGTGCTGGATTTGTATGGCACGAACCGCCACCCGGACAGCTGGGAATATCCGAATGCGTTCATTCCGGAGCGGTTCGACGGCTGGAAAGGCAGCCCGTTTTCGTTTGTGCCGCAGGGCGGCGGCGATCATCACACAGGACACCGCTGTGCGGGTGAGTGGCTGACGGTGATTGTGATGAGTTCGTTCTTTGAGTTTTTGGCGAAGAATGTGGCGTTTGATGTGCCGGATCAGGATCTTTCGTTTTCAATGGAACGGATGCCGACGTCGCCTGTGAGTGGGTTTGAGATTTCGAATGTGCGGAAGAAGGATGGGTATGAGGAAACGCTGGGTGAATTGAATCAGGGGTTTGCGGCTAGGCGTTAAAACACACCCCGACATGTAAGAGTGTCGGGGTTACGAATTAACGGATCGTAGGTAAAGCTTAAAAGTAATCAGATTGACGATTACGACAACGGCAATCACTAAGACAGGCATAATATAAATAATCGTAGCTCCTGTAATCCATATTAAAATTGTTGATAAGGACGTTTGGGCGTTATAGAAGGCCTTCACAAAAGAAAACTTAATGAGTTGAATCCCTCTCACCGACTGATGAACAAATGAAGGAAAGAAAAAGACACTCGTGATCAAGTAAATAAAACTTGCGATTCCAGTCAGGGAGAGTAATAACGTTTGAATAGGGTGGTCAATTTGATAGAAAATGATTAGATCCATCATCAAGAGAATGCCGAACCCGATCCATAGCGTACTGAGCCACCCTGTTCTGCAATATTCTTTAAAAGCTGCAACATATGCTTTCAACACCGTGTCATCATTTTCTATTTCCCAATTTTGAATCACCTTGACCATCGC
The DNA here is from genome assembly GCF_020171725.1 of Halobacillus litoralis. GTDB lineage: Bacteria > Bacillota > Bacilli > Bacillales > Halobacillaceae > Halobacillus > Halobacillus litoralis_F. The sequence continues at coordinate 285,948 of NZ_JAIVAJ010000007.1, forward strand.
TAATGTGGAAGGTCCAATAGTGAGGACAGGCAAGGATGCCAGGAACCAAAGGGCACCCAGTATTAAGAAGTTCATCGTTTTACTCAATACGGTTGATAGTTTTCCATCCATTGCGAACATCCTCGCACCTCCTCTTTCAAATTTCACTTATAGCCTTCTGTGTATCAATGAGGCCCATCTCCAACTCTACTACATCCGATGCGGCATGGAGTGTGATTGTCAATTCGTCCCCTTTTATATATGCGATTTCTGACATTGCATGTGCACCACCATTTAGAAAAAGTTCAATTGATCCTTCATCGATGATCAATTGGATTTCTTCAATTGACTCCACCGTCATCGAATCGACACTTGGGAATACTTTTGAAAACGTCGTCTCTGAACTTTTCGTGCGGTCCATCTGAACTACCTGTTCTTCTGAATCGAAACGAATGTCTACTTTTCCATCGTCCCCTCCAACTGTCAAAGTGAACGCAGAGGCATCGTTTTTTAACAATGCGATTAAGCTTATCTGCTTAGAGGAAGTCAAAGTTTCAGAATGACCCGGCTGAAGTTGAACGTCCTTCGTCAAGTTTTCATTCTGTATTGGACTAAGAGAAATTGGTTTTTGAATGAGCCTGCCTTTTTTAAGACTCAGCACTCTCGGAATCGACATCGTGCCCCTGAATGGTTGAGTCGGTACCTCATTTGCATATTCCCAGTTGTTCATCCATCCGATCCATAAGGGTTCTTCCGTCCCGCTCCAGGTGACAGCTGCGTAAAAGTCTCGACCATAGTCGGCCCATTTAATTTCGTCTTGTGGCTGATCACAGTTGAAACGTTCTCCATCAAATTCACCTGTGAAGTATTGAATCGCTGAGCCTCCATTTGGTCCTCCAGGGTTGATACTTACAATCAGTACCCACTTATCGTCAAACCGAATTAAATCCGGGCATTCCCACACCCCGCCATGCGCACCATATTCTTGCCCAAACGACGAGAGGTACGTCCATTCAAGGAGGTTCTCAGAACGATAAAATTGAATATGGTCTCCACATGCGAGTGACATGACCCAATGGTTCTTAAACCTCGTAACCTTCGGATCTCTAAAGTCCTCGAGACCAGGGTTTCGGATGACAGGATTGCTTTGATGTTTCTCCCACGTTCGTCCTTTGTCTGTTGAGAAGGCAACTCCTTGAGTTTCATGGCCCTCTTTATGGTAGGTAAAAAGAGCGACCATCACTTTCTGTTCCCCTTCCTGAAGCCCAGTTGTATTGTCATCATCCACCACGACGCTCCCTGAGAAAATCATGCCGTTCTCGTCTGGATATAGGGCAATGGGGAGGTGCTCCCAGTGAAGCAAATCCCGACTAACGGCATGCCCCCAGTGCATCGGTCCCCAGATGCGGCTTTCTGGATGGTGTTGATAAAAAAGGTGATACTCTCCATCTAAATAACACAATCCATTTGGGTCGTTCATCCAGTTCTTTTCTGGACTAAAATGGAACGCTGGACGATAATTTGTTTCGTTCATCTGCAACCCCTCCTTATCCTTTCACTCCACTTGATGTAATGCCTTGAACATAATAACGTTGGAAGAACAGGAAGATCAGAACGACCGGTATAGTCGTGAGCGTCAAGGCCGCCATAATCTGTCCATACTCAATGTTATTGTCGGTAAATAGATACTGTATGCCTACTTGCACGGTCCTAATTGAATCATCTGTTGCGACAATCAACGGCCACATGAAGTCGCTCCAATGGGTAACGAAAGCCAAGATGGCAGCTGTCGCAAATACAGGCTTTGAATTGGGAACAACAATCTTCCAAAAGACTTGGAACGGGTTCGCTCCATCAATCTGAGCCGCTTCCTCCAGTTCATTCGGAATGCCTTTAAAAAATTGAATGAAAAGGAATATGCTGAAGGCTTCTGCTATGAATGGGACAATAAGCGATGGATATTCGTTGATCCACCCGAAGCTGTTCACAACGACATAAAGCGGGATCAGTACACTTTCAAACGGCACGACATATAACGCAATAATAACAACCAGAATCAATCCGCTTCCAGGGAACTTCAATTTCACAAGAGCGTAAGCACATAGAGCGTTCACAACTGTTCCAAGCAGCACGATCATTCCGACTGAAAATAGACTGTTCCACATGTAACGGAGAAAATTAACACTGTCATCAAACAAGATCGATGCGTAGTTATCAAGCGTCGCCTGCCTGGGAATTAAAGACTGCAGCCCCATGTCTTTAAAAATCAGGGTCTCTGGCTTGACAGAGGCGACGATCATCCACAGAAGAGGAGAAATAAATAAGATTCCGAGAAGTACAATTCCAATTGATAGCGCGAGTTTCTTTGCTTTATTTTTCGCTTTCCGATCCATCCTTCTTCCCTCCTATTGTTTCAATACTTTCTTCAAAATTAATGAAATCGTCAGCACAACCAGGAAGAACACAACAGCGATGGCAGAAGAATAACCGACGTCCCTGAACTGGAACCCATTCTCATACAACATAAAGACAAGAGTCTTTGTTGAATCGCTCGGTCCTCCGTTTGTCATGACATAGGGTTGGATGAACAACCGGAAGGCCTGAATGGTCGTTATCATCAATACAAAGCCCGTTACATTCTTTAAGGAAGGCAGTGTCACGTTCCAGAATTTCTGAAAGGCATTGGCGCCATCGATATCTGCTGCTTCATACAATGTTTCTGGGACATCTTTTAGTCCGGCAAGAAAGATCATCATCTGAAAACCTGCTCCCTGCCAAACGGACATAAATATAATGGAGTTCATCGCCTGTCCTTCGCTAAGTAAGAAAGGTTGGTCCGGGATGCCCAAGAAGTTCAAGCCGCTGTTGATTAAACCGCTATCGACGTTGTAAAGGAATGTCCACAGAATGGCAACGACAACCATGGATGTAACGACAGGACTGAAGAAGAATACTCTTCCGATGACAGCCGTCTTCACTTTTTTATTCACTAAAATAGCAAGCCCTAATGCGACGGCACACTGTAACGGCACTACAACGGCCGAGAAGTACATCGTATTTTTCAGAGCTGTGAAGAACACAGCATCTTGAAATAACCTTGCGTAATTGTTAAGCCCAGTGAATGTTTTGCCGTCTGGGTTCAACATATTATATTCCATAAAGCTGTACACAAAGGCCAAACCGACGGGAAGGATCAAGAATGTAAACAACAATATCAAAGCAGGTAAAGAAAAAAGAAAGCCGAGCCACCTTTTTTGCTGCTTGTAGGTTAGGGAAAGGCCAATTGATCGTCTTTGTTGAATTTTACCGGACAACCATTCCATTATGTGTCACCTCTCTTTAAAAATGTATTGGGAACTTGGCGGGAAACCGCCAAGTTCACCCCTTATTTCACACCTTTACGTTCTAAATCCTTCTCTACTTCGTCAGCTACTTTATCCAATTCTTCTTGAACATCCCCACCTAGGAATATATTTTGGACAGCCTGACCGTACTTCGTCGTTAAGACTGGATAAGATGGTGTTGTCGGACGGGGATGAGCCGTGTTTAAGACTTGATCTTTCAATACATTTAAAGGCTCCTCGTTCCACTCTTCCATAGACTCAAAGGATGAGATACGTGCAGCAGGTTTATTTTCAACTTGAGAGATTTTTACGATATTTTCTTCATTCATCATGTAATTCAACAGAGTTGCCGCTTCTTCTTTATGCTCTGTATTGGTCGATATTCCCCAGTTCCAGTCACCGGACGGAGATACCTGATCACCGTTCGGGCTCTTCGGATAATACGTAATGCCCCAATTTGTTTCTGGATAGTCTTGAAGTTTCGCCCACTCCCACGATCCCATCAGCATCATTGCCGCGTTGCCATCTTCAAATTCTGTAGGTGTAGGTTGCAGGTTAACTAAACCTTCTTCTGTAAACTTCTTCAAATATTCGACGGCCTCCACTGTTTCGGGTCCGTTTACATACCCTTCAACTGCTGAACCATCATCTGCAATGAACTGTCCACCATTGCTCCAAACAGTCGGTCCTGTGAAGTAAATGATCCACTCCCCATAGTCCAACGTCCAGTTGACACCATAGATTCCTTTTTCTTTATCCGTCAGTTGCTGTGCTGCATTATAAAATTCATCCCATGTCCACGCTTCCTCACCCGCTTTTGGAGGTTGAATTCCTGCTTCGTTTAGCATGTCAGCATTGTAGAATAACGCTACGGTCGACTCAGTAGGACCTACCGTATAGAGTTGGTCATTGTAAGTACCTTGCTGAATGATCGAGTCTACAAAATCTTCCTGATTCTCTACTAACCCATCAATAGGCTGAATGATTCCGGAGTCAGCGTAGTTCGCAACATTGGGTCCGTCTAAGGCAAGTAAGTCTGGAAGAGTACTGCTAGTAGCTCCCGCCGACACTTTATCTTCGTATGCATATTTGTTTCCACGTGGGATAAAAGTAGCCTCTGCTTGAATCTCTCCAGCATACTCTTTGTTAAATTCTTCAATAATTTCTTTATAGGCTTCCGATGTATCGCCTTCCGGATGCCAAAGGGATAATTTGACCGCTCCCCCTTCTCCAGAAGCTTCTTCGCCCGAACTGCATCCAATCAAAACACCTGCAAACAATACAAACAATAAAGACAAGTACCCTTTCTTCATTTTTGTTGCCTCCCTTTTTATAAAGCGTTTTCATAACCTAATAGTATGATAATGAAAGCGCTTTTTATATGAGGCATTCCTGTGATTGATGTTGAAATAATTACACTGCATTCTGATGATTTGCAACAAATCAAAAAGCCCTCGCATTGAGCGAGGGCTTCAGGATTGGTGTTGCTTTCTATATTGTGTGGGCGTGACCCCTAGCGTTTTTTTGAACACCTGGCTGAAGTAACGCTGGTCGGTGTACCCCACTTTCTCAGCGATTCTATATGTTTCAAGTTCTGAAGTCGTGAGCAGGAGACAGGCGTGGTCCATTCTGGTTCTTCTAAGGTATTCCAAGAAAGTCATGTGATATTTCTTCTTGAAGAGCTGGCTGAAATAACTTACACTCACTCCGACCTCGTCGGCTACTTGGTCGATGCTTAAGTCTTCTTGAAATTGGCGGGATACGATTTCCGCAGCCTGATCGACGGCATCAATCGCAGACGTTCTTGCCCCGTACCTTTTATCCACCAGCGACTTTGTCAGCACGCGTTCTTGTGCAAAAGAGGAAAATTTCAAGATAGACTCCGCTTCTTCGAAAGATTTCTTACAGTCCATAATTCCACGAACGGCACGACCAATTGCGAATATGACGTTTCTTGAAGATGCCACCATCTCACTAGCTAGACGTTCAGCTTGTTCAACTAACGCTCCTTGTTCCTCTCCTCGGAGAACAAGAAACATATGGGTTGGGTTCAATGGATAGGAATAGACCTTAATATCAGACGAAGGAGGTACGTCCATTTCATGATCCGAATCCTTCACTACCATCACAACATAGGAGAATGGACTTTCCTCATCCACAACATTTGTCCCCTTCATGATGCGTTCAAACAAAGCCTGTTTTTCCCACTGTTCCTCTTTCAAGTGAATCTCGTCCACAGCCTTTTGAATACAAGATTCCAATTCTTCGTAATCAATCGGCTTCAGGAAATAATCTAGGGCATTATATTTTAACCCTTCTCTTGCGTAAGAGAACTCATCGTATCCACTAAGGAGAATAGCAAGAGGTGGTGACTTCCAATCGTGAATAGTCTTTAATACCTCCACCCCTGTCATCTTTGGCATCGAAATGTCGGTCAGCAGTAAATCGATTGGCTCATTCTTCAAGATATCGATAATGTCCATACCATTTTTTGCTGTAGCGACCACTTCACATCCAAGATCCTCCCAATGGATGATGCTCGTTAAATTTTTTAAAATCAGAGGTTCGTCGTCTGCAATCATGACTCGAATCATTCCGGCTTCCTCCTCCCAATAGGAAACGACATCTTGATAATCGTTCCTTGATTCTCTTCGGCACACACCATTAAACCAAATGTATACCCGTAATAAAGTTGAAGTCTTTTGTGGACATTTAGAAGGCCGTGCCCTAAAGGTTCACTACCTTTTCTATTCAAACTCTCTAAGACCTCACGTGACACTCCACAACCATTGTCTTCAACAAATATGAACCCTCGTCCCTCATGAGCATGACCACGGATCTTAATCTCTCCGCTCATTTCTTCGGTAAAGGCATATTTAATACTATTCTCAACCAAAGGCTGCAAGACAAGCTTTAAGATCCATTCCTGTTTAAGTGATCCGTCAATATCCACTTGAAAATCGAAACGATGATCGAAACGGATTTTTTGAATTTCTAAATAACTGGTCACGTGACGAAGTTCCTCCTTCACAGTCACTTCAAAATCACCATTTATACTAATTCTAAGTAATTTTCCCAGGTTGATGGTCATTCGACTGATATCTTTCTGTCCGTTCATGGCAGCCATAGCATTGATGGATTCTAACGTATTGTACAAGAAGTGAGGATTGATCTGCTCTTGCAGCACTTGGAACTGAGCTTCACGTTTATCCTCTTGTTCCCTTCTCACATCTTCAATCAGATGACGTATTCTTCCGATCATTTTATTGAAGCCTTTGGAAATGTTCCGGAGTTCCCGTAATTGGAACGCCCCCATTTCCACATCCAAGGACCCTCCCTCTACCTGCTTCATACGAATGAGAGACTCTTGAATGAATTGAGAGATTCTTCGCAGATAAAAGATATTGAATAAAAGGGCTAAGAGAATCGCAACTGCTAGGAGGGCGATTGTCGTGTTCCGAATTAAAAAGACTTCACTAGCCAATACGTCCCACCGTTGGATTGATACCAACATTAGTGAATCATGACGAAACGTTTGAAAGCTTGATGGGACGTATGTAACCAAGCTTTGGTACCCACCTGATTCCGTCAAGAAATACCCAGGTTGATTGCTGTTTAAAGAAGTGATATCCAAGTTGTCCCCTATTTGTTCATAATCCTTTGCATACAAGATTTCACCTTCAGGTGTTGCAATGAACTCTTCTGTCGAAAAAAGTTCGTCAAACAACTGCATCTTGATGTTTATTATCAAATATCCTAAGTTTTCTAACGTATCAATGTCTTTAATGACACGCCCCTGTGTCAACAGGAATTCCCCTTCATCGGCCCATCCCTGATTATCCAATGGCGACAACCACACTGGTCTTCCTTTTTGTTCAATAAGCCCTCTATGAAAAGGGGAAGTAACGAAACGACTGAAGCTAGGAATGGAAGATTCCTTTAGATGAACGACTTGCCCTTCTTGGGCGTAAACCGTAAAATCGTCTACTTGAGCGTTTCCGTACATTAGCCCAGCCATCGACTGTTGCTCATTATACACCTCGATAATCGATTCTGAATCTTCATCTTCTAAGAAGGATTGGATCTCATTAGAAGAGATCACAAAATCCGAGAACGTATTCACCTCAGAAATAGATTTCTGCATATTACGATCGACAGCCTTCAGTGTCTGCACAGTCTGTTCACTAATATTCGATTGTAAAGTGGTAGAGGATATTGAATAGGAAATTCCCCCTATCAAAGCTATAGGGAGCAAGACGAACCCGACAAAAGCAAGAAGCATCTTCGTTCTGAAACTCATGGGCGTTCACCACTGTCCTGCTCATATTTCTCAAACATATTCTCTAAGTTGGATAAGTAGGCCTTACTATCTTGATGGATTAAAAATTCTAGCGTGTACTTCCTGTAATCGGCTTCTGCTGCGGTCCCACCGTCCCAATAATGGTTCGGCCAGTTTACCGATTCATCGGCACGAAGCTTCTTCTCAAGTACCTTTACCTCCTCACGTTCTACCATAACTCCTTCTATCGTGCTGATAGATCCTTCATAGTTTGAAAGCTTGGATGCCTGATCTTTTTGAATCAAAAAGGAAAGAAATTTTTTCGCTTCTTCAGGGTGCTCAGTGGCCGACGAGATGGCAATACCAATGTCCACTCCCCCAAGCACAGGATGCTGTTCAGACTGATCTGCTGGGAAAGGGAAAATGCCATACTCCAATTCAGGGTTTACTTCATCGATCAAAGGCAATGCCCATGTTCCCATCACCATCATAGATCCTTGCTCTTTTGCAAACTTCTCAATAGCATCTTGATAGCTATCCTCAAAGGCATCAGCTTGTGTAAAAGGTAGAACTTGAAGTGTTTTCTCTGCCAGCTCATTCCACTGTGGGTCATTCACAATCTCATAGTCCCTTTTCTCCCAGTACTCTTGAGAGAAAGCATTTGCTACGAAATTCAGTGTGAACACACTTGTCTGCTCTACATCTCCGTTTGGCATGATAAACGGCGTGTACCCTTCGTCCTCCATCTGATGCATCGTGTCGATCCATTCTTCCCAAGTAGACGGAACGGATAAATTCAGCTTTTCAAAATGGCGCTTGTTATACAGAACGCCTACAGCATTTTGTGTCAAAGCGGCTCCGTACATCCTCCCGTCTACAAGATAGCGGTCTTGAATATGAGATTCAATATCCTTTAAAAACGGCTCATCCGTTAAATCCTCTAGATACCCCTTTCTTGCACGGATGAGATAATCCTCTTCAATGGGGTAAGTAATAAACAAGTCTGGAACATCCCCACGAGCCATTCTTGTCTTCAAGACCGTCATCCCTCTCGGCACTACGACTTGCTGAATATCGATTCCGTTGTTTTTAAACTCAAATTCTTCAATCAACGTCTCGAATACCGCTTCTGTCTCTACTTTTGGACTGTAAAACTCTAATACGACCTTGTCCTCTCCAGAAGTCACTTGCTCCGGCTCGCTGGAACAAGCCGTTATAAAACAGAACAAAATGACTACCATCCGTATCCCCCATTTTCCCATTGGCTTCACTCCAGCTGTTTAGTATTCCTTTCATTATAGAGGGAATGATCTGAAAATTGAAAGGGCATTCAGTAAAAACCCAAAGAATCAGGTTTGATGGTGCTCTGGGAATTTGCATAAAGAAAGAGACAGTTGGCCTGCCTCTTTTCTAACCATGTATCTAATTATACGTTCCAATTATAAAAAGAAGATCATCGACATCTTTCACTCTGACGCCGGTAGAAGGTCGATTATTTCGACGTTTCTTGCTCTCACTTCTTCCGAAACGTCGGTTATCTCACTTTTATCGACGCTTCCTGCTCTCCTCACTGCCAAAACGTCGATTATCTCGGTTTTATCGACGTTTTGACCTCTCCACACTGCCGAAACGTCGGTTATATCCTTTTAATCTACGTTTCTTGCTTTCACCACTGCTAAAACGTCGTTTATATCTTTTTTATCGACGTTTCTGCCTCCCGCCACTGAAGAAACGTCGATAAAACCTCTTTCAGGCCTTCTGCAGCAGTCCGTTGTCGATGCAGACGTCGACAAGGAGTTCTTTGTAGCCGGCTTCCTCGAACTGGATGCCCATGGAGTCGCCGCCGTATTCGGTGATGAGGCCGGGGCCGAATTTGCGGTGGATGACTTCGAGTCCGAGTTCGATGTCGTCCTGGGTCAGACCGCCTGCTGCGGCGGCCTCTGCGGGCTTCAGGATGCGTCTGACGTTGGTGACGAAAATGGATTCGGTCAGCCGTTCGTTTGCTTTGTACTGGTACGTGAGCAGTTCGAGATGGGTGCGGGCCCGGGTCATGCCGACGTAGAAGAGGCGGACGGCTTCTTCCATCTGGTCGGTGTCTTTTTTTCGGAAGCGTTCCATGTCGTCGTCGGATGGGATGACGCCGTTGACGAGGTCGATCATGAAGACGCGGTCGTATTCGAGTCCTTTGGCGCTGTGGAAGGTGGACAGCGTCAGGCGGCTTGTGCCTTTGTTGTACTTGGATGTCTGGATGATGTTTTCGAGTTCTTTCAGCCTGTAGGCGAAGTCCTTCAGGGTGCCGAGGCCTTCTGCGATGTTCTCTAAGATACTGAGCGTGCTGAACAGCTGGTCGAGCTGGAAGCCGAATTTCTCGGCCATTTTTTTGATGGCGGCGTCGTAACCGAGCTTCTCGCGAATCGTCCGGATGGCGCGGTCTGGTGCCATGTCGTTCATGTCACGGATTGTCTTCTTCACGCGTGGCAGCGCCTTTTCCTGATAGGACGGGATGTCTGAATCCAGCAGCCGGTCGAAGACGGACTTCTCGCTCTGTTGTTTCTTCAGAAAAGCGATCTGCGCTTTCGAGATGTAGGCGTTGCACTTCGTGTGAATGCGTTCGAGAATGTCTGTGCGCTTGTCGTTATAGGACAGGCGCATGAAGTTCAGGATGTCTTCGACGACCCAGTGTTTGAAAAATTTCGGGTCGATGTCTTTCATATAGAAGTCGATGCCGGATTTCTCGAGCTTGTCCGCGAGCGGGACGGCGGATGTGTTGTTGCGATAGAGCACGGCGATGTCTTCGTCTCCACTGTTCTGAATGGCGTGAAGGACGTGCTGCAACTGCTCATCGTACGTCCGGGTGCTTTTGATCTGGATCGCCTCTCCACTGTCGTTGTCTGTGAACATCTCCTTCTCATATCGCTTCTCGTTGCGCTTGATGAATTGATTGGAGGCGCCCACTATCTCGGGTGTCGAGCGGTAATTCTGCGACATCGTCAACACGGCCGCGCCGGGATAACTTTTTTCAAACTGAAGAAGTTTGGTGACGTCGGATCCGCGCCAGGCGAAGATGGACTGGTCGTCATCGGCTACGACGCAGATGTTGGCGGCGGGGCCTGCGATGAGTTCGACGATTTCGTGCTGGACGAGTGAGTTGTCCTGGCTTTCGTCGGTGAGCAGGTATTCGAACTGCTGCTGGTACTTGGCGAGCATGCCGGCGTCTTCGTCGAGAATCTTGTGGCAGTAGGTAAGCATGTCGTCGAAGTCCAGGAGGAGCGGGTCGTGTGATTTTTTGAACCGCTCGTAGGCTTTGTAGATGGTGGCGGCCTGGTTGACGCTGCATTCGATACTGTCCAGGTCTTTGTGCTGGACCATTCTGTTTTTGACGAGGCTGATGTAGGTCATCAGTTCGTCCATCTCTTCTTCTGAGATCTGCTTGCCACTCGTTTCCCAGTAGAGTTTCTTCAATATGAACTTTTTGTGGAGCGGAACGTTCGGGCCGTCCCATCCTTTCTTCAGCTCTTCGTCGCTGATACTGCCTTCGATGAGCTGATACGGTACGCGGGATGCGTTCAGGGACTCGCGCACGACTTGGAAGGCGAAGCTGTGGATGGTTGAAAAATGGACCTTCTCGTTCGTGACGGTCGAGAAGAAACGGTCGAAGCGCTCGGACATGTCGCGTGCGGCCGCTTTACTGAACGTGACGGCCATGATACGGTCTGCGGGTACTTGTTTTTCAAGCAGCAGATAGCCGATTTTCATATTGAGTGTCGTCGTTTTTCCGGATCCAGGTGAAGCCAGTAAGAGCAACGGGCCGTCCGTGTGTGTGACGGCTTGCTTCTGGACGTCGTTTAGTCTTACTCCCGTCACCTGTTCCATCTTGTCAAAAAATTGTCCACTCATCCCTCGATTCTCCTCCCATTTTTTTCTACAGCGGTTTATAATAATCTAGAAAACTACTCACGCATCATATCATTTTTTGAGGGAGAGAACACGTCGTTATGAGATATTTTATGTCATTTTTGGTTTCGTTTGCTTCATTCTTCGTGCTGCAGGCTTTTGATTTGCTATCGGTATGGAGCATCGCAGGCGTCTTTATTTTGATTATGGCCGTCCTCTTTATCCCCCTATTATTCACTACGATGTTTGAGACCGATGTCGATAAGGTCGAACGGTTTTTATTAAGGAATAAAAAGAATCTGAACTTCTATATGATTTATGCGCTCGCTCATCAAGAGGACGACCAGGTAAAGAATCTAACAGAAAAGCTGATTAAAAAGTCCAAAAACCCTACGCGAAAAGCGTTGTATCAAGTGGTCGAGGCGCTTTATTTTGATGATGTAGTCAAGGCGAAGGCGCAGCTTGAACAGATTACGCTTGCGGAATACCGTGCCTATTATGAGGCGGCGGTGCTGTTGAAGGAAGGTCATGTCGAAGAAGCCCGGGTGCTCGCGGGGCAGTTCAAGAAGCCTTGGATGAGAGAAACGGTGCTTGCCGAGGTGGAAAAGGAGTCCGGAAATCCGGATGCCGGACAGAAGCATATGGAGAAGGCGATCGAGTCGTGCCGTGGTCTGCAGCGCTATACGTTACATAAAACCTATGAGCGCGACTTCGCAAGTTGACCTGATAATTTCGCAGGTCGGGACATCCGCCCTTCCCCCTCCCTCCCCCTGACATATCTTATAATTATGTCTCGTAAAAAAAGGGGGTGGAATCATGGGTGCAGGATATGGTGCAGGATCTGGATTCGCGCTGATTGTCGTTCTTTTCATCCTCCTAGTTATTATTGGAGCTTCTTACGTTGGAGGTGGATTCTAAGATTACGAATCTCATCGCTTTTTAGAAGCAGCCAATAGGAATGGTGAAGGCTGGGACATTCGTGTTTCAGCCTAAAAAAGCCCGGATGGTGCATTCGTACATGAATGCATCGTCCGGGCTTTTTTGGCCGCCATTCTTGTGATCTTACAGCCTTTTGATTGGATGGTTTTCTTGAAAAAGAGATATGGGACTGTGGTTATTCGTATCCGAGGTGTGCTGTCCCAATAAATGAGTAATGGGACTGGTAGACTCCTGGATGCGGAGCGGCTTGTCCCAATCAGAGAGAATTGGGACTGTGAGTCGCGCGTATGCAGCGCAGGCTGTCCCGATAAGACGGAATTGGGACTAGCAGACACTCGCAGGCAGAGCAGGTTGTCCCGATAAAAAATTATTGAGACTGACAGACTCTCGTATTCAGAGAGGCTGTCCCAATCAGAGAGTAAACGAGATCCACCTCTCCTTCAGTCCTATTAGAATGGATAACAGAGATTCTGTTTCCACTAATCGTCGCAAATCACGGTTCACTGCTCCCCGCAGCAGAACCTCCACATAGCAAAACCCCGCTTCTCTACGAAGCGGGGCGGGGAGAGGTCATTCTTTTTTCTTAGTATTGTACAGCGTCAAGAGAGTTGATGACACCGTGCTCGAAGTAGTAGCCTGTTCCGCTGATCGGATCCGCTGTTTGCTCGATGGCTGAACGGATGTCAGAGTTGGAGCGGCCTTGGGAAGCAAGGAGTCCGGCAAGTCCCGCTACGTGTGGGGCTGCCATGGACGTACCAGACTTATACGCGTATCCGCCGTTCGGGACAGTGGAGGCGATGGAGACACCTGGTGCCGTTACATCGACCCACGTTCCGAAGTTCGAGAAGGATGCGACGTTGTTGGAGCTGTCGACAGCACCGACGGCAATCGCATTGGCGTAGGAAGCAGGCTCGAACGTTGTGGACACGCCATCGTTACCGGCAGCGGCGATGACGACAGAGCCTTTGCTCCACGCATAGTCGACGGCGTTTTCAAGCGTCTGCGTATCACAGTTACATCCTAGAGAAAGGTTGATGACTTCTGCACCTGTATCCGCAGAGTAACGGATCGCATCGGCGATGTCGTTCAGAGAACCGTTTCCTTGTGCGTTCAAGGCACGAACGGCAAGGATTTTCGTATCAGGAGCCATACCTGCGACACCTGCGCCGTTATTCGTTTCAGCGGCTGCTGTTCCGGCAACGTGTGTACCGTGGCTGTTCAAGTCCATTGGATCGTAGTCGTTGTCGACGAAGTCATAGCCGAGAATCGTTTTCCCGTCCAGGTCAGGGTGGTTGTAGTCGACACCGGAATCGATGATGGCGATTTCCTGGCTGCTGCTACCCTGTGTGATGTCCCAGGCAGCTGGTGTGCTCGTGTTTTGTGGACCGTATTGGTATCCACTGTAGTAAGTATCATTTGGCGTGAACGCCGCTTCGAAAATGTAGTTCGGCTCTGCGTATTCGACATTCGGGTTCTTGTTCAACGCTTTGACGACCGCTTCTACGTTTCCGACTTTAAGTACTTTGACCTTGGAATCGACGACCTTTTCACTTTCATCGATGACTTCAGCACCGAACTTGTTCAGCTGGCTCTTCGCCATCTTACTGTTCGATTTGAATTTAACAACGACTTCGCCTTTCTTATACTTCCCGACCTCTTCGGTCACGTTGATCTTCGTCTCCTTCTTCGGAGCGTCGACCTGTGGGGCCGCGAAGGCCGTAGTCGTGGTTGGCAGGATGGCGAGTGTGGCAGCGATGGACAATGTAGCGAGTTTTTTGAACTTCAAATTCTATTCCTCCTTAAAAAGATATACTCTAGGTATTCTTAAAAATCGGAGGATTTCCTGCTAAATCGGGGTTGGGATAGTGACCCTAAATATACACCCTTAAAGACAGGTTTTGAGGGCCAACTATCCCAAGTGCCAAAACGCTGTTCAAGCTGGCTATTCCGTTTTCGGTATGGTATTTTAAGAGACTTCCGCGTTGTAGCCTCTGCCGCGGATGTTGCGGATACGTAGCCACGGATCGACCTTCTTCCGGAGGCGGTAGAGAACGGTGTTCAACTCCTCAGAACTTGGCGGGTCAGCCATTCGTACCGGCCATATATGGTTCATCAGCTGCTGTTTCGAGATGTAGGGACCTTCCTGAACAAGGAGGGCTTCCAAGCAGGCGTACTCTTTCGGAGTCAGCTTCACCCGGTTCCCTTCCACCACCCATTCACATTGCAGCGGGTCCAACTTGGATTGTCAACACAAAATTAGACAACTTTTTTAAGGTTCTTCTGTTTGTATTCGACCGGGGTAAGGTAGTCTAATGTCCCGTGAATTCGAATGTTATTGTACCAGTGGACATAATCAA
>NZ_JAIVAJ010000008.1 GCF_020171725.1 Halobacillus litoralis
ATTCAAAGGGAAGTCCTCCTTTTGATGTTTGTATTTGGTTGTACAAACGCATCATATCGGAGGGCTTCTTTTTTTACAAGGACCCCTTCATACAATCCCACAGGAATCTCCTGCGGGATTAACGGACCACGGCGAGATCCACTTAGGCTTTAGCCTAAGTTAGCTCGGCGTCCGCCGCGGAAAGCGAGCTATTTTCCACCCCACGACTCACTCTATTTTATTCAGAACCTTCTCAACAACTAAAAAGACTAACGCGACGGCGTTAGTCTCTCCATTTGGTCAACATCTCTTCTAACCTCTTCTTGGTCATATATGCTTTCTCCGAACTTCCGTAGAATTCAACGCTGAACGTACAATTTGCAAACAACTCGATATCTTTTATTTGGTGCATGTTCACAATGTAGGATTTATGTGCTCTGAAAAATTCATCCGGAAGCTCGCGGCCGATGTCTTTTAGCGATTGATGAGTATAGTAATCTTCAGTATTTGTAATAATTCTTGTACAACGTTGAGATGTTTCCATAAAAATAATGGATTCCAGACGTATAAAACTAACTCCTGATTTGCGTACGATAATCAACTTATTTTCGTCATTATAGTCGGTTGTAAGTATCATCTCAGTAGTCCCCATTTCTCAAGGAGGGATCTTAAAAAATGGAATCCTGAAGATGGTGAACCTGTTCTTCTCACCTCCAAGAGTGTTTTCATCAGTCGTGGCACTTTCAAGATAACGCTTTCTAACAAATGAGTCAATATTATCCATTAACTCTTAATTTGACCTTTACACAATTTACACTTCACTTTCCTTCGAACAGGAGGTGTCCGGATGATAACTTTGCTATAATTTGGGTACTATCAAACCTGAGGTGGATCATATGTTCAAAATTCTCATCATCGAAGACGACCTGACCTTATTCCAACAAATCCGGGACCGCCTTAAGCAGTGGTCTTATGACGTATATGGCATTGAAGATTTCAGCCAAGTGATGGAAACCTTCACATCGGTGAAGCCAGAACTTGTAGTGATTGATATTCAGCTTCCGAAGTATGACGGGTTTCACTGGTGCCGGCTTATCCGCGAGCATTCCAGCGTTCCGATTCTTTTCTTATCTTCCCGGGATCACCCGACCGATATGGTGATGTCGATGAATCTTGGAGCGGACGACTTCATTCAGAAACCGTTCCACTTTGATGTCCTCATCGCCAAAGTCCAGGCGCTGCTTCGCCGTGCGTATAATTACAATGCGGAATCGAACGAACTCAAGACGTTCAACGGAGCCAACGTCGATTTCGAGCAGAACCGGCTGACGAGCGATCATGGAACGATCGAACTGACGAAGAATGAGACGCTGATCTTGAAACTGCTCATCGAACAAAAAAATAAAGTGGTCAGCCGCGATACGCTGATCGAAAAGCTTTGGCAGGATGAACGTTTTATCAGCGACAATACGTTGACGGTCAATGTCAACCGCCTGCGCAAGCGACTTGGTGAAATCGGTCTTGAGAAAACCATTGAAACGAAAACCGGGCAGGGATATAAAGCTATTGAGAAGGTGAAACCATGATGCCCGCCTATCTCAGGGAAAAAATGAGCTGGATTGTGTTCATAGGCACACTTCAAGGATTCCTCCTCCTACTCAGTGCGCTCGATGCCACCATTCCATTCGAGTCTGTCCTTTATTACGTCTTCCTCTCAACGAGCGCTTTCCTCGTGTTTCTTTTTGTAAGGTACAAGAGAGAATCGGCTTTCTACCAGCAGTTGAAGGAGCGTGTGATGGATCAGGATGTCACGAGTATTCCAGAAGGGCTTCGTCCGTTTGAAAAAATCGTGGAGACGACATTGAAAGATGAAATGCACCAGCTTCAGCGCAGAGCTTCTACACTGCAGCGGGAGACCGAGGAAGAAAAAGACGAGCTGCTGGCATGGATTCATGAAGTGAAAACACCACTGACGGCGATGGACTTGATGCTTCAAGATATCGAGGACCCTGAGCTGAAACAGCCGTTGAAGTATGAATGGCTAAGAATCCATCTCCTTCTCGAGCAGCAGCTCCACCAAAAGCGCCTGCCTTTTATGGAGAAGGATATCTACATGGAACAAGTCGATTTGAAGCCGCTCTTATTCAACGAAATTAAGACCCTGCAATCCTGGTGCAGACAGAAAGGGATTGGCATCGAGATCGATTTGGAGGAAACGACCGTGCTGACCGATGCAAAGTGGGTGACGTTCCTCATCCGTCAGCTGCTCACCAATGCTGTGAAATACAGTGAGAACGCGGATATTCACATCACCTCAAGCCTTCAGAATCAACATGTTCACTTTGCAATCCAAGATTTCGGACGAGGCATCGACCCTAGTGACCTGCCGCGCATTTTTGAGAAAGGCTTCACGTCCACCTCCCATCACCACGACTCTAACTCGACAGGAATGGGTCTCTATTTAGCTGACCGGATCGCAAGGACGCTCAAAATCGATTTACAAATTGAATCCCAACTCCACAAAGGAACGACCGCCACCCTCACGTTCTCTAAGCCGAACGATTTTACGGAGCAAAAGAATTTCGTACAACCGACCACGAGCATGTGACAAAAACGTCACATGCTTTCCCTTTTTTGTTCGTTCAATCGAAGGAAACAAAGCAGAAAGCCTACTATACTGAACGTATCATCAAACGGGAGGAATGCACATGCCATTACTTGAAGCTGTGAAAATTCATAAAAGTTATGGAAATAAATTCACGAAACAGGAAGTGCTGAAAAGCATCGACCTGACGATTGAAAAAGGAGAGTTTGTCAGCATTATGGGTGCGTCAGGTTCAGGAAAAACGACGCTTCTCAACGTGCTCTCTTCCATCGATCAAGTCAGCCAGGGCTCGATTCAAATCGGAGATACAGAGATCACGACGAAGAGGGAGAAGGCACTGGCCGAGTTCAGAAAGCATCATCTCGGCTTTCTTTTTCAAGAGTATAACCTACTCGATACGTTGACGGTGAAGGAAAACATTCTTCTTCCGCTTCTCTGTGGCGAAGATTTCAAAGAAGGCGGCACAGAAGCAGTTTGATCAAATTGCAAAGGATCTTGGCATTGAAGATATCGCTCATAAATATCCAAATGAAATTTCCGGTGGACAGAAGCAGCGTACGTCAGCGGCACGTGCCTTCATTCACGAACCGAGCATCATATTTGCGGATGAACCGACGGGCGCACTGGATTCGAAGTCTGCCTCCAGCCTTTTGGACAAACTGAGCGAATTGAACGGCAAAAGGGACGCAACCATTACGATGGTGACCCACGACCCTGTCGCTGCCAGTTATGGCTCGCGCGTCATTTTTATCAAAGACGGTCAGATGTATACTCAGCTTTACAAAGGGGAGCAGACGCGCGAGGCTTTCTTGAAAGACATCATGAAGACCCAGGGCGTATTGGGAGGCGTTCACCATGACGCTTAATCAACTCATATGGAAAAGCTTTAAGAAGAATATAGGGCACTACTCTCTTTATATCTTTGCCCTGATTTTCAGCGTATCTCTATACTTTGCCTTTGTGACGATGAGCGCATCTCCGGATACCTCGTCCGCTCAGCAGACGACAACAGGAAGCGTCGGCATCAGACTAGCTTCCATCGTACTGATCGCGATTGTTGCGGTGTTTCTGTTATACGCCAACCGTATTTTCATTAAGAGACGAAGTCGTGAGATCGGTCTTTATCAGCTGATTGGAATGACGAAGAATCAAGTGTTCCGTGTTCTCAGTATCGAACACTTCCTGTTGTATTTCAGTTCGTTAGCCGTCGGCGTATTCATCGGTTTTGCAGGCTCGAAGTTTCTCGAGCTCATTTTGCTGAACATCACCGGGCAAACGGCGGTAGCATCCCTTGTGTTCTCGACTGAGGCGCTGGTCCAGACGCTGATTCTGTTCACCATCATCTACGCCCTCATCATGGTCTCAAACGCCTTGTTCATTCGAAAAAAGAGCATTCTGGACTTATTCAATGTCCGTGCCACTCGTGAAGGAAAGCGACAGTCCGTGGTCGAAGTGATCATCGGGGTTCTCGGAATCCTGCTTATTGGCACTGGTTATTACGTCTCGTCCGTGTTGTTCGATGGAGATATTGTACGTGTCGAACTTATCTTCGGAGCGATGCTGTTCATTTTATTTACCGTCATATTAGGGACTTATCTCTTTTATAAAGGGTCTGTTTCATTTATCGGACATTTGATCCGGAAGAAAAAAGGCGGCTATTTGAATGTGACAGAGGTGATTTCTCTATCCTCCATCCTATTCCGGATGAAATCGAACTCCCTTATGCTGACGGTCATCACAACGGTTTCGGCCCTTGCCATCGGGCTGCTTTCCTTGAGCTACATCACGTATTATTCTGCAGAAGAGACCGCAAAGGATATTGTTGCGGGCGACTTCGCCTTTATGGACCCCGATGGTTCAGAAGCGTTCATTCAAAAGCTTGAGCAGAATGGCATCGACTTTGAGGCCAATGAAATCGAAATCGTCCGTTCCAACCTGAATGTCAAAGAGCTCGTCCAAGCGGACCTTGACTCGTTCAATTTTGATGCCTCTGAAATGATTGTCGCGGTCATTGGTGACGAAGACGTTCCAAATCTCAACGTGGAAAAAGATGAAGTGGTGTTCTCTGGACGAAACGACTTGATGGAGAAGGTTGTGTCGCTTGAAGATACCGGTACTGTCCTGTTCGAGGGAGTCGGAGAGAAGCAGCTCACCGCAACAAAGGACGAATACTACATCAGTTACTTTTTCTCCAGTGGTGGTCTTCCAGCGGCTGTTGTCGACTCGGAAACTTTCACTCAAATCCAAGAGGCTCGTGATCCTGAGCTTCAGTTCGGAAGCAACGTTCAGGTAACGGTCAACATTGATGGAAATGGACAGTTAGAGGAAGCCAACAAACTGTTCAACGAAATGGAAAGCGGAGAATTACCCCAGTACTCCCGCTTGAACATGACCACCGATCAAAAACAAAGCATCGGTCTATCCTTGTTTATCATTGGATTCCTCGGGCTGACCTTCCTGATCACGTCAGGTTGTATTCTTTACTTTAAACAGGTGGATGAAAGCGAAGAAGAGAGAGCGAACTACACGATTCTACGAAAGCTCGGCTTTACACGGACAGACCTTCTACGAGGCATCATCCAGAAGCAGCTCTTCAACTTCGGCATCCCGCTTGCCATCGGACTGCTTCACAGCTATTTCGCTGTCCAATCAGGGTGGTTCATTTTCGGATCAGAGCTATGGGCACCGATGTTTATCGTCATGGGAATCTACGCATCGCTTTATTCTATTTTTGGACTCCTATCCATTCAGCATTATAGAAAAGTGATACGCACGTCTCTGCGTTAAGCATTCACTGCCGAAACATACAATGAACCCCGTCGAGAGCATGTCCATCCATGCACTCGTCGGGGTTATTGTCATGATTGATGCTTTATTCACTAAATGAACGCTGAACGTACGGATACAGGGGATCTTTCAAGTGAAATTCATACGTTTCCCCGTCCACGATTCCAACGACTTTGCTGCTATCATAAAGCTCAAGCAGGAACTGAGCCATTTCTTTCGCTGTATGGTACTGCTTCACATTGCCCTCATACTCAATGTCTTCTACATCCAACGAACGCTTCATGAACTCGGTTTCCGTTGCAGCAGGTGCCAGGACTTTCGCTTTCATTTCAGCACCTTTCCCTTGCAGCTCTTGAGCAAGTCCTTCTGTAAAGGCGCTGACGAAGAACTTGGTGGAGCAATAGGTGACCGCTCCTCCTACGATGTTGTAGCCGCCTGCTGATGAGATGTTTAACAGCTGTGTTCCTTCTTTATTTTCGTAATCCCGTGCGAACAAGGTAGAAAGAACCGTTAAAGCTTCCACATTCAATCGAATCATCTTCTGAATCTTATTTAAATCCTGTTCTGCTACAGGATCAAAGTTTCCAAACCCTGCATTGTTCACGAGTGTTTCCAGTTCATATTGCTTCAGGTCTTCATAAAGACCATGGACGCGTTCACTAACGGTCAAATCTTCCGGCTTCACAATGACATCCACATCATACTTCGCTTGAATGTCCGCTTTCAATTCTTCCAGTTTTCCCTCTCGACGTGCAACGAGGATCAAATTCTTCCCTCTTGCAGCAAATGCGATGGCAGCTTCATATCCAATTCCAGAACTAGCTCCTGTAATTACCGTATAAGTCATAGGTGAACCCTCCACTTTAGAATGTGTTACGCTATCATCATACAAATTCAAGTGCACTTGAAGTCAAGCTTGGTCACTTGGAGACACAGAAGGAGAGGACAGATCGATGTACACAATCAGCGAGGTAGCTGAAAAAACAGGGATTAAACCCCATACCCTCCGCTACTATGAAGAAGAAGGGATCATGCAATCCGAACGAACTCCATCAGGCATTCGAAGGTACACCGAGCAGCAAGTGGGCTGGCTGCGTTTTATTTTGAAGCTACGAGAAACGAACATGCCAGTCTCTCAAATCAAGCAGTACACGCATTATGTAAAAGAAGGGGACCATACAGCTTTGGACCGGCTACATTTACTTGAAGTCCACATGCAGAACATCCAGCAGCAAATGGCCGAATTACGAGAAACCGAGGCCATGTTGGAAAAGAAAGTGAAGATGTACAAAGAGATGATTCATACCACGGACACCCTCAAGTAATGCCCCTTTCACTCACTTTTTCAGTTCGACTGACACGATTTCCGGTCGGTTGAAAAGACGTTGGGGGAAGATGCTGTTGCCGAGGCCGCGACTCACGATCATTGTCGTACCGACCTCTTCATGCTTCCCTGACGTGTAAGCCGGAAATACGCCCTGTCCCGGGGCCACGAGTCCTCCGATGAAAGGGACTCGGAATTGACCCCCATGGGCGTGACCAGAAAATACGAGGTCCGCTCCCTGCTCCTGATAAAGGGAAAAGAACTCAGGTCGGTGGGACAACAAAATGGTGTACGATTCTCCACTTAGTGTTTGTACCACCCGTTCACTGAAAGAGCCTGAAAATGTGGGATCCTCTACCCCAGCAAGCGAAATCACCTCACCTTTCCTTTGGAGCTCGAGAGATTCATTCCTCAGGACATGAACCTCTTGTGCTTCAAGTTCTTCTATCAATTCTTTTGTTTTACCGGACCCCCGTTCATGATTTCCTGTCACAAAATAAACAGGAGCTGTGTTCTTCAATTGGGTTAAAAGCGTTACACCTGGTTCCAGTTGATTTCGACTCCGGTCGAGGAGATCACCAGTGAATACGATCAGGTCCGGATTCTGTTCTTCCACCCTCTCGATCAACCGCTTCTGATCTTCTCCGAACCATTTGCTGTGCAGGTCAGAGAGGTGCACGATTTTATATCCATCAAAGGCTTCCGGCAGTTCTTGATCGGTGACGATAATCTCTGTTTCACTCAGTATATTGTCTTCGATATAAAGAACGATAGCTGCTACCGTAATCGGCAGCAGCACCATCCATAACGTATAGAGTTTCCTCAAACCGTCATCGCTTCAAGCTCAGCAATTTCCTTTTGGATAAACTCCATCAGCTCCTGAATCATGTCGGCTGAGAAGTCGAACCTTATGCCGGCCGCTTCATAGACTTCATATAGTGACTTGGTATTCCCGAGGGAAAGCGCATATTTGTAACGCTCAAGCGTGCCTGATGGGTCTTCTTTGTATTGCTTATACATCTGCATCGCACCAAGCTGCGCGATGACATATTCCACATAGTAGAACGGCACTTCAAAGATATGAAGCGTAAACAACCACTCTTTCTTGCGCACGTCTTCATAGCCGCTCCAATCGACAACGCCGGAGGACAGCTCCTTCGAGATTTCCGCGAACTTCTCCATCCGCTCTTCCTTCGTATGATCCGGGTTCTCATACATCCAGTGCTGGAACTCATCCACACGGATTCCGGACGGCAGGAATCCGATCATGCCGCGCAGGACATCGAGCTTCGCCTGCTTCCACTCTTTCGTCGAATAAAAATGATCCCACTGATCCATCGAGATCAGCTCCATCGTCATGCTGGCAAGCTCCGACGATTCCATCGGCGTATCACGATCATAGGATAGCGGAAGGTGACGATTCAGATCATTGTGAATGCAGTGGCCCATCTCATGGAAAAGCGTCAACATATCATCATGGGTCTGTGACGCATTCATGAAAATAAACGAAAGCTCAGAAACCGGAAGCGGCGTACAGAACCCACCAGGTGACTTGTTCTTCCGTGTTTCAAGATCAAGCATGCCCTTCTCGTTCATCGTATCGATCAGTTCCTGGAAGCGTGGATCCAGTTGACCAAGTGCCTTTGACGTTTTCTCGACCAGCTCATCACGGGTCGTAAACGGCTTCAGCGGGGCTTCATCTGCCGGGACGGCTTTCCTGTCATAAGGCATGAGCGTATCGACTCCGAGCCTCTCCCTCTTTTGTTCATCAAGCTTTCGTGCAACAGGGACGACGTGTTCCCGAATCGATGCCGCCAGTCGCTTACAGTCTTCCGGCGTATAATCGAACCGCTCATACTTTTTGAACATGTAATCACGGTAATTCTCCAGTCCGCTGTTTGCCGCCTTCTTCTTACGTAGCTCCATCAGCTGATCCATAATCTCCTGCAGTTCCTCTTCAACCGTTTCAAGCGCGCCGAATATTTTTTCAAAAGCGGCCTGCCTTGCCTGACGGTCCGAGTCCTCCAGTATCGGAAACAGCTCAGGAATCGTCTTCTCTTCCCCGTTCCAATCGGCGGTCAGCCCACCCGTCAGTTCGAAGTAGCGCGTCGCCAGGCGGTCTTCTTCCACCTCAAGCTGCACGTTCTCTTCGTTGAAAAGCTTCAGTGCGTTCTCTTTGCTGCGCAACAGACGGCCATAATGCGCCTGATCCAGCTCGTCTTTGAACGGAGAACTCATCAGCTTCTCATCAAGCTTCGCTGCATAGATCTTAATCAAAGGTTCAATCTCTTTTTGATCATGCTCGAACTTCGCCTTCGCTTCTGCGTCCTGATTATGAGCCTGGAAGTCGATATAATGTCCATCCAGCGCCTCTCTCAGCTCATCGTAGAAGTCGGATACGTCCTTCAGCCATCCTTCCACTTCCTTAACGGTTGAAAGCTCTTGCTGAAGAAGTTGTTCTAATTTGGTTTGAATCGCTTCTGTGTTTTGTAAATCGTGTTTTTCTATGTAGATGGTACTCATGTTTGTTCCTCCTTTATATTTCCACTTAACAGTATTCGGGATTAGGAAAAAAAATCCTTCAAAAAAAGGAAGCCACCTGCAAAAACAGGTGGGCCTCTTCATTTTTCTATATAAACGATCTCAGGCTTAGGATGACTCAAAAATTCATGGTGGGAAATCGTCCAGGCATACGCGCCGGCATACTCGAACACGACCACGTCGCCCGCCCGAAGCTCATCCACATACTCACCGCGGACAAGTACATCATTCGGCGTACAGAGCTCTCCCGCAATGGTCACTTCATCCCGCGCAACCGTCGGCCTCAGGAACGGGTACGACCACTCCTCCACTGGCAGGACGTGAAACGGGTGACTCATTTTCCAAGCTGCAGGCAGACGCAGATGGTGCGTCCCACCGCGTATGACGGCAAAATTCTTTCCGTGGTTACGTTTCACATCCACGACCTCGGTCACATACGATCCGCAGGCCGCCGTCATGTAACGACCGATTTCGATGATCAGCTCCACATCAGCGGAGTCAAGCTCCTTCAACCCTTCAGCAAGGGTATCCCAGTCAAACGGCTCATCCGGGTTCCAATAGTTGATGCCGATTCCGCCTCCGATATCCACCACACGCGCATCCAATCCGAAGCGTTCGCGCCAGTCCGCTGACTTCTCCAAACAGAGACGGACGAATGCCACGTGCGCCTCTGCATCGAGGTTATTGGACATCGCGTGAAAATGGAAGCCGGCAATGTCAACGTGGCTCATTTCAAGTGCTTCAGCTAAAAACGGGGGGATGTCCCGCTCATCCACGCCGAACTGAGTCGGGACGCCCGACATCCGCAAATGACTGTTGCTGACATTCTCACTCAGATTGACCCGAACCAAAATCGGAACCGTGGTCCCCTTCTGCTCCGCGATAAAGTTAAGCCGGCGCAGCTCATGGAAGCTCTCCACATTCAAGTACTCTACGCCAGACTCGATTGCCGCTTCAATCTCTACGTTTTTCTTAGAAGGACCGCCGAATATCATCGGCTTTTCCGACACCGCTTCGACCTTATCCATCTCCCCGGCAGAGGCCACCTCAAATCCATCCACGATCGGTTCCAGCGCCTCGAGAATCGGCTGATCAGAGTTCGCCTTCACCGCGTAATAGAAACGGCATCCACTAGGAAGACTCGACTTCAATCCTTCCGCATGGTCACGCAATCCGTTCAAATCGTACACATAAGCACAAACGGGTTCATCCGATGTTCGATTCATTAGATAATGTTCTACTGCATTCATAACTCATTCCTCTTTCTATGATAAAGGGTTCGGTACTTCTGTGTAGTCGTATTCTTTCCGGTCGGTCAGCCTCATCTTCGTCAAAGACTTGTGCATGACCGTCGGCTGAAACAGAAAGCCACGATCCACCGCCACCTCTTCTTCCAAGCCTTCAAGCTGATCCAACGTCTCTTCACACACCTTCTTCACCAGCTCCCAATACACCGACTCGTCATCCGCAAGCTGACGGATGATTTCCCCGATATGATTCTGAAAAACGGTGTAATACAGCTTGTTGTGCATATCGGACACGTCATCCGTCACCGAAACAGAGCCTTCCGCAAACGCCGCCTCGATTCCCTGCTTCAAGAGCCTCGGCTTATAAATACGGGAGCCACCCCAATCTCGGAAGAAGAAGCGCGAAATCTTCCCGTTCCGAAAGACCGGCACGCTGTTCTGCAAATGCCCCTCAAGCGCCACCCCGTACTTCACCATCAGCGTAAGATAACCCGGCAGCACCGTCCGGATATATTGTTCAAAAAAGTGAAGAGGCGTCTGACCCGAGGCTTCTACAAGCTCCTCCAGAACCGTCTTCCCACTCATCGGCGACGTGGCATACAACGCCATCCCAGCGACCGCCACTTCCCCCTCTTCCAAGTTCGCATCCACACTCTCACGGATCAGCATCGTCAAATTCCGCTTCTTCAACGCATCAGAAGACTTGAACGCAGCCCCCTTCGTCTCATTCAACGGAACAAAACGAGGCAGCGGATCCCGTTCCAAGATACGCTCCATCATCTCCGTAAACACACGCGAATTAAGCGCCGTCTGAGGAGAAATCGATCGCACCGTCGACGTCATCTGACTGTTCACCGCAAGCTTCAACACCGGCGTATCCTCCCCGTGCGGACTCACCGTCCGGAACGAAGACGTCGCATCCGCCATCAGCCGGACCTCTTTTAATAAAATGACTTCATCCGCTTCGATTTCCGTACGGTAGATGTCCGGAATCGCATGCTCGAACTGCCATGGGTGCACCGGCAGAACGTCATAATCCACTGCCCTGTACCCGCGGTCGTGGAGCTCCGCTTGTGCTTTCTCCCACTCACCAGGAAAATCATCTCTCAGCACAGGAGTGGCGTCCGTCGAAACGAGATGCGTCCGTTTGACCGCAACGAAACGCACGTCGAACGGCCTGTGGTATTCCGGCGCATATCGCTCCACGTCTTCATAAGACAAGCCGAGCTTTGTTTTGGCCCCCGGATGAAGGTGATGCCCTTCAAGTACCAGCTGTTCATAAAAGAGACTAGCAGAAAAGGCCGGATTCAAGGCGCGCTCTTTTTGCACGACGTCCATCGTGTTCCGCGCATCAAAAGGCTTCTTCCACACTTGATTCCTGACTAACGCTAGCGTCATATTGGCTGTCCCGTTATCCAGTTCCTCTTTGAACCTTGTGACATTCGGATAGTCGTGTTCCTGAAACAGACGGTCCACCAGCTCAGAAGCCGTCTGAATGGTCTTTACCTCGTGGTCATCCACGTATAAAAGATCTTCACACGTCTCGACGCGCCTGAAGGAGTACTCGTTCAAAATCGGAAATACGATAGCGTACCCCTCAAGAGGCACCAGCTTATAGACGAGATCGGAGCGAAGCGGATACCGTTCAAGCTGCTGGGCATACGGTGTCGCAACGCCGCTCCGCAGATCCACTGCCTTCGAATACAAGCCGTCTATATTTTCCCGAAGGATGGCAGAGGCCAATTTATGAAGGATGCTCCGCCGCCCTTGGTCAAGCTGGTCCATAAATGCCGGTGCATCGTCCGGGTGGTGCTCCATTAGATAGCGAAGGCACTTCTGTTCTTCCGGAAGCAGATCGGTCATTTGTTTCGTTTGTAATGGCATCGTCATCGTTTCGGCACCTCGCTTCCCAACCGCAATGGGTTGTGAACTTGAACGTACATGTTGTCTGTATACCGATCCGACAGACGCATCTTCACGAGCGCCTTCATCGGCAGTGTATCGGAAAATAACAACGCTTCGTCTTCTTTTGCATCCGGCGTCTCTTCTCGAAGGGTCAGGTACGTGCTCTTTATGACGTCTACGACCTGTGCCCACAAATCCGCTTCTTCTAGGTTTCGTTTACGTGTCAAGGCGACGATCATCTCTCCCAGATGGTTATGAAGGAGCGCATGAGAAAAGATGCTGATCAACTCGGAGACATCGTCAGTCAGAAGGTTCGTACTCGGATCAATCTCTGTGTCAGCAACTTGCTTAAGGCGGTCATTCATCACACGCACACCTCCGTAATCGCGCAGTATCACTCGTTTCGGTCTGGCGTTTTCGAAAACGACGACAACGTTTTGCAAATGCGCTTCCATACTCACCCCGTACTTCGTCATCAGTGTCAAAAGACCGGGCAGAAGAACCGAGGCGTACTGCCTGATCCATTTTTCCGGCTCAATCTGCTGATACTCGATGGCATCTTCAAGGATCAGGTCACCGGTGAACGGCGAGTCGGCCATCAGAGAAGCGGCCGAAATGGCGGTTTCCCCTTCCTTCAATGTACGTTCCGGATTCTCACGTAGAATGGCAGCCAGATTCTTCTGGTCCACTTCATCTCCCGGCACATAATGAATGCCGGCAGACTCCTTCATCACAGAAACCGGATGATCCATCTCGTCAAACACACCGCACAGTACCTTCGACAGCGTCGGGCCGTTTTTCGTAGACGCTGGAGACACCGTCCGTACGGCGCTCGTCATCTGGATATTGACCGCCGTTTTGATGTGGTGTTTTTTTCGATTGTGAAGCGGCGCCAATGTCCGGAATGAAATGAGCGCTGCTGTTGGGATTCGTGCTCGATCAAGCGCGACAAGATCCCCTCTACGCAAGGCTTCCTGATACCGCTTTTGAATCGTGTGCTCCCACTGCCAAGGATGGACAGGAATCAACTCATACGATTCCGGATCAAGCCCGCGTTCATAGAAGGCATGCTCCACTTCCGGATACTCCTCGAACAGGATTTCCCTCGGCGAAGCCCCTGTCTTGTTGTAAAGCCCTTGCCGGACAGCAACCGGAATCACTTCCGGCCGTCCCTCCCACTCGGGGGCGTATGCTTTAAGGTCGTCGTCATTCAAACCAAGCCGCGTTCTCGAGCCCGGATGGATCGTATGACCTTGGATGACCCACTGCTCCAGGAACGTGAGTGGACTGAATGATTCGTCCTCTTTTTGTTGGTTTATATACTCAAACACATTCGATGACACCCCAAGCTCAGCACGGCGTCTCTCAGCGCTCTCTAACGCCAGGGCATAGTTGTGTACGCTATTATGAATCTCATCCTCGAACCTCTTCTCCAAAGAGAGCCGTTCCAGCAGTTCCGCCGGAGATGAGAGAGTTTTATTTTTTGTGTAAACGGATTGAATATCCAAATGACCCAGTGTATATCTTTTATCGATACGGATAAAAATATCATCCTCTAACGACCACTTCAGCGTATGCTCGGTCACCCACTCATACGGCATGACCTCTTCACGGATCAAGGCCTGCACAAGCTGGTGAAGCACCGATCTTTCGGCTTCCTTCTTTTCCTTCATTTTCTTTCACCTCAATGGGGTCGTTTGTCTATGATCTTCTTATTCCCTGATTAGAACTATTATAATCAAGCTGACGGGTCGGGGAAAGCATTCTGATCGGCTTAGGGGTGTGGAAGGATCGGGACTATGATGGCCTATTTGGTGTGTTGCTTGTCTCATAAAATGAGTTATGGGACTGTGAGATTCCCTGTTGGCTTGTTGGACGTCCCATTAAAAGAGAATTGGAACTGTGAGATCCGCCATTAGCGCGTGGGCTGTCCCATTAAATGATATATGGGACTGCAAGACTCCAGATTGGCGCGTTGCTTGTCCCATTAAGAGATTTATGGGACTGGGACCATCGCAACCGGCATCCGACCTGTCCCATAAAGGTTCAAGCGAAGATTTCAGAAACTGTCTGCTTACGAAAAAAAACAATCCATCTTACATAGTGTACGAACCGAGATCGCATCAATATGCCAGTATGCCTGCCCAAAGTTGTCCCGATTAAGGAAATCCTTTATAATTGATAATAGTTATCATTCTGAAAAGTGGGAGTTTTTTTATGAAGACGATTTTCGAACAACTTCAAAACGACCACCGCCTTTATATAGGGGATGAGTATTCGGAACATATGGATTACCGGGTCGACGATCTGATCAACGACCGTATCGCACTGAAGGAGCTTTTGAACAAGCAGAACAAAGGCATCGAGGCCCCGAGCCTTTCGATTACCGGCCTGCTGTTCGGGAAAATGTACTCTGTTTTTGCCATGGGGTTCTTTGAGATGATGGTGACGCACGGGGTTATTCTTGATGCAGACCCGTCTCAAGTCGGGATTGAGCTCGAGGAGAAAAACAAAATGAATTACGTGTTACCTGAAGCGGCCGTAAAGCCGTTGAAGGAGCTTTCG
This sequence comes from Halobacillus litoralis, assembly GCF_020171725.1. Taxonomy (GTDB): domain Bacteria; phylum Bacillota; class Bacilli; order Bacillales; family Halobacillaceae; genus Halobacillus; species Halobacillus litoralis_F. Next base: position 14,954 of record NZ_JAIVAJ010000008.1, read on the forward strand.
GAAGAGGAAGTTCAAGAGCGGATCCTCACTTTCATCACGGGTCATATCCAGCCGCTATTCCAGCAGGTTGCGAAGGTCTCACGATGCAAGTCGACGCACATGCGCTCCATCGTGTCCCATAACCTTCATCAGCGGAAGTGTGCACTCGTGAAGCAGTATCCGGAGCGAGAGGAAATGATTGAACAGCTGTTTCATTGGATGACTTCACACGAACTGTTCAGCCGAAACCGCCGCAATCCGCTTCACTTCGATTTCCGCTATTACACGGCGGACAACGGGAAAGAAACGTATGTACGAAGACACTGCTGTATGAAATATATGCTTCATAACGCCAACAAAGCCAAATGCTGCCCGACGTGTCCGCTGATCAGTGACGAGGAGCGGGACGAACGATTATAGCTGGCAACGAAAACTTTTCACACAAAACTCTCAGAGTTCAACGCTCTGAGAGTTTTGTATTCTGTAAGCTGTTCTCACATAAACTTGCGGCAAACATGAGTCGTATGCAGGCGTTCGAAACCTATAGAGGAATACAGATTTTCAGCAGCTTCATTTCCCGTCACATAACAAAGCCGAACTTCCGGATACCCCTCACTCAGTAATGTATTCACACCGAATTTCAAGGCTTCCCGTCCGTATCCCTTCCCTTGATGATCAGGCGCAACCATCAGGTTCTCGATTTCTCCATCACCTACTGTCACGGATGCCACAACTTCCTCACCTTGAACGACGACATACACCCTATCTTTGTTTTTCAGCTGATACTGTTTCACAATGTCATCTGAGGCTGTATATGGTTTGATGTCCACCTTCTCATGGAGGTCGTAATAGGCATCCTGCACGACCTTTCGAAAGCTTTCATACAACACATTGTCATACTTCACAAATTCACCGTTCGTTTTAGAGAACGGTTTTCCTCTATAGATCAATTCCGGAGAACTCCACCACTTCACAAATCCCATGCTTTCCGCAAACTGAAGACCATCCTCCTGGCTCTCACTGAGATATACGCTTACAAAATCGGAATCCCTTTCAGCAATCAGCTTCTCGGTTTCTTTATACAGATTCGCACCCAAGCCACTTCGTCGGTACTCTGGATCTATATACAAACTCATTTGCGCAATGGATTCCTCACTATTTTCATACGTAGAGTAGCAAGAGACCCCTTTGACTCCGCTTTGTTCATAAACCAACACCTGCTCAGCGTTTCCGATGTCCTCCTTCAACTTCTCCCCTGTTCCGGTTTCTAGTTTGCTCATTAAGTTTTCAAGACTTTCACAATCATCTCGATTATAAAAACGAATCATAACGAAGCCCCTCTTTAAAATGGTTATTGCCTGATTTGATTCAGGTAAAGGATAAGTGGGATCATACAAAAAGCGAGCATCCCGAAAGACATGAGTCCAATTGTTTGAACAAAATAAGGATCATTGAAGGAGTTGAGCGTTCCTCCTGCCATCCCATAAGAAAAAGCCAGCGCTGAAACCACCAGATTTACGATAAGCAACTTCGAGAATTCGTTTTTCTTTCCCTTGACCTTGAAAAAGGCCATGCCGCCAAGTAAGATGCCGGCGTTGACAAGAAAGCCGAGAAATAAGAAAAGATAAAACATGCTCCAACCTCCTGCTTACATAATGATCAATCAGCCACTCATGTATTAAAACTTCAACAATTCCCTCTATTTTCCTTTTGGCATGTATAAAAATATATAAGTTCCCCCAATAAAGAAGAGACCCTTTTCAATTAAGGGTCTCTTCTTTATTGAGATAACACATCATTTTTGTATTACCAGATGTATTCAACAAATTCAGGATGGTCAATGAATGGATTGCGGTTGCCTTGATAATCCGCGTAGATGATTTCGTTACGATTACGTTCGAATTCACTCACCGGATCCATTTCGTGCCACTGTTTCAGAACAGACAGTTTCCCTAAATAAGGACCGTTTGTACCTGTGTAGTTAGCGATTTCCAAGTCAACTTCTCCTGCACCCCCTTCATAGCGCACAGCCATGTAGAAGATCATACGGGCTACGTCGCCCTTCACTTCATCGCGCGGTTCCCAGGAATCAGAGTCATAGAAGTTTTCTGGTGCTTCTGCTAGAGGACTTCCACCATTATCAAAGTCTAAGTTGCCGCGGGATGAGTTGATGGATACATCCGTTGGGCGTAGGTGGTGAATATCTGTTCCAGGTCCTCTTGATGTGCCGAAATCACCGTGCGACTTAGCCCAGACGTGCTCACGGTTCCATTCGTCGACGAAGCCGCCATTTTCGTACTTGGAAATGGAATCACCTGAATAAAGAAGGACGACGTTGTTTGCATTATAAGGGTCTTCATCTGTGTCACGAAGCGCTCCCCAAACGTCACTATACGAAAGCTCTGTGTGATCATCAATGATGTTGTGCAGGGCCGCCTTAAGCGAAGACCCTGTCAGGCCGTCTGCATTTTCATAGTACCCACTTACAGATGGACCCCCATTGTCACTGCCTCCATCATCCGTAGTCGCTGCCGTGATCGAGCTTACATTTTCAATACCCTTGTGGCTGAAATAGGGGTCGACTACACCTTGGACTTGAATGAGCTCGCCCATTTTTCCAGGGTTGCTCTGCAGCCCCCATTCACTGCGATAAGCGGAATCCAGCTTCACGAGAACCATCTCGTTCATATTGGTTTCAGAAGGACTGTCCGCCAAGGCCAATGCATAGTTACTCGTAAAACCACTTTGCTGCACTTCAGTTGTGGAAACCGGAACCCCCACGATGTACCCTTCTACCGTCACACTAGAACCATTCGACTGATACAAGGTCTCCTGAACCGTCAACGCTCCCGCCGCATGAACGGTACCTACCGTCATCAATACAAACGCAAAACAAACCATGAAAAGCTTCTTCATTTTTTCTCGACTCCTTGCCTATGTAATAACGTGCGTACATACTATTCGAGATAAATGAATGTATACCTGCTTTTTACGAGGATCTTTTCAAAACAGGAACATATGCTTAACATAGTCTCAATATTATCCATAGAAAAAGGTTGATCTCCTAATCGAAATCAACCTTTTCTCTACTCTCTAGAAGATCAATCTACTTCTCCCCACTCCGGGTTCCATACGATCTCCCAAAGGTGTCCATCCGGATCTTGAAAATGACCGGAATAACCACCCCAAAATGTATCATGGGCAGGATCTGTGATGACCGCTCCAGCATTCTCCGCTTGCTGCATGATCGCGTCGACCTCTTCTTTACTGTTCACATTATGCCCAAGAGTGAACTCGGTCGGACTCGGGCTTCCGACTTCCACCTTCGTCTCGTGAGCAATGTCCTTACGGTTCCAGATCGCCAGTTTCAGACCAGCATGCATATCAAAAAACGCGACGGCACCGTGGTCAAACTCCTCACCAACGATCCCTTCAGTCGGAAAGCCTAAGCCGTCCCTGTAGAAATGCAAAGCTCTTCTAAGGTCATCGACCCCGATTGTGATGACAGATACTTTTGGTTTCAATGGTCTTCCTCCTTACTATGATTACACGTATAAACGTAACACATGCTGAGGACCTTTCCGGCCTTCATATACCTCTCCTCCACTCCTGTTACTAAAATTCTGCAAAGACCGGTAACTTCACTTGGAGATGGTCTTCGTTCACTTCCCCTCGAACCATCAAACAGTCAGGCGACGAATACTCCCGTACTTCAAAATCCGCATCAAACTTGTCCGGGGACATAAACAAATGGACTTCTTCAAACGGTTCCCGGATCCATGAACAGACCTCATCCAATTCAGGCAGTGTCTCCCCGATGACATCAAACAACTCAAGCCTTCCCTCGAGCACTTCATACATAACAAGCACATCACGCGAAGGAGAATAATAGAGCAGCTCCTTAAGAAAAGGATTGTACACATTCAAATAAAAGGAATGTTCATAGTTTAAGGGATAGAACACCGATGAGCTGGGCGTATTGTTTCTGAAGAGCCTTTGGATAATCCCCAAATCTTCCACATCAAAAGGGTCGATTGGCCGCAAGTCACTGCTTCCTGAACCCTGATGAGTTCTTTTTTTCACAAAATAATATTCTTTAAGTACACTGAATCCGAATTTCTCGTATAAAACAGGGTCGGATGTCACTAAAAAAGCGAGCCGCCCTTCAGCATCTATGTCTTTTACAGCCTTGTTCATCAGGTCTGCCATTCGTCCGGTTCCTCTGTATTCCGGATGGGTCATGACGGATTGAATCCCTATCGCCTGCCTGTGGTTTCCGTCCAAAAGAATCGGCCATTGAAAAGTGGACACATTGGCGACGGCACGCCCTTCCACAAAGTATGAATAAGGCTTGTAGGACGGGTCCCAAAAACCTCTGGAGTGGAAATCCTTGAAGGTGGAAAAAGGAATATCAAACACGGTCTCGAACAATGGATACAACCCTTCCCGAAGGCTTTTATTATTTGAGTAATCTGTTTCGTAAGTAAGTCGGTTAATGCTTGTCTCCTCCTCTTTCATTAGAATCTACCATGACAGGTTGTGACTTGGCATAGATAACCCTCCTTTTTCTACCAATTATAGATGAACCCCTTACAAAGACCAATCCCTACTAAAAAACAGGAACAGCCTGAAGCTGTCCCTGTCTCTGCATTCTGTTATTCTCCTGATCCTTGAATCATCTCTACAAAATGGACAATGACGCTCGCTGTGAGCCCCCAGATCACTTTATCACCGTACTGATAAAAGTATTCCGGAAAACGCTGCGTTCTCCAGTTGTAGTTCTCCCCTCCAGGGATGAGATCAAACGGAAAGCCTTCCTCAGGCTCGATTTTCATCCGAATATAGTGTGTATCCGGCTCCGTTTTCAAAAAGAAAGACAGTGGCACGGTAAACACTTCCTCGACTTCAGCGGGGTTCGGGTCCATGTCTGTTTCCGAACAGTTCATAAACCCAACATAGGTGGACACCTTCATCCCGAATGGAGACACCATGTAATCGAATGGATAAACCTTGGTGATGTCATGGTTATGGATTCCGAGCTCCTCCATCGCTTCTCTTACAGCTGTGTCTTTCTCGATCCGATCTTCCTCGTCCACTCGTCCGCCCGGAAAACAGACCTCTCCCGGCTGTCTGCGCATGTTCAACGAACGCACCTCAAAGACGAGGTGGAGCTCGCCCTCTTTTTCAATCAAAGGCAGGAGGATGGAATAATTCCGGTAAGACGTCTGGCCAAGGACGTCCGGCGTATGGGACTTCATTTTTTGAATGATTTCTTCAGCGTTCATACTTTCACCTCTCCTATTACTATATCAAAGTATGTAACGGAGAGTTGATTTGGTGCTTACAAAGAAAAAGAACCTCTTAGTTAAAGAGGTTCTCACGCGTGGCCATCTATTGAAGAAGATCCAAGTATTCCTGTTGGATATATTGTGCGAGCGTGCCAAGCGTCTGACCTTTGAATGCATCAGGAACAGACTCGCCGTCAGGATGCTCATAATAATACTCGCCGAGGTCCTCGTTATACCAGTAGCCGACTTCCTCAAGAAGCTGCTGCAATTCTTCCGGTAGCTGTTCCATGCCTGTCTGCTCGGTGAAATAGGCGGTCGGCTTGATATAGACGTCAACATCATTCAAGCCGGTGTACACTGCAAACAGGTCACGCTCTCCCTGCATGATCCACTGCTCCTTCGAAAACAGGGAAATACCTGATTTCTCCAAACGGGAAATGCCGTCCAGGTTGATGCCGAAAATGTCATTGATGAGCGTTCGGATTTCTGGTCCTGAAAGTTCGCCTTGTAGAGCTTCAACATACAGGTCCATCACTTCGGATTTCGATAAAGAAAGAAGGTCTTCTTGTCCCAGTGCGTCTTTGATGTAGTCCGGATACTCCTTCACTTGTTTGCCAGCCTCCAAGTCGGACACGGCCTGCAGGTTGATCCCGAACACTTCACGTACGGTAAAGCGCAAGTCCCTTCCATCAATCCGTGGTTCTAGTTTTTCCAGATAAAGGTCCATCGCTTCTGCCTGTGGTACAGACTGGGCCCATTCGATCGCTTCGAAAACGTGTAAGTCCTCTTCTGTTTTCAGCACTTGAACGATGCCATGCATCACCTTGTAGGAATATTTGTAGTCTTTAATAGGAGAAGCTTCTGTAGGAATCGTGGTGGGGATCATGCTTAAAACGACAATAATAGCGACAATACTCGATCTTTTCCAACTCAAATCATACATCCTCCTTTACCTTTCACATATGTATACTCTCCATTATACACACGAATGGTCATTATTTTTGAAAAATTTTGTCGAAACCATATTTAATACTTACAGTTCCTTTCAGAATTTGGTACTTTTAAGATAGGTCAGCACCACTTGCCACATTCTTTTTTTATAAAGGAGAGATTTAAGAATGGAATTAGATCAAATGGAAGTAAATTCGTCTGTCGAACAAGAGGTCACATCTCCAGAAACGAAGCCTTATTTGACGGCATTAATTGGATGGAGTCTGCAGGCGATTGAAGTAGCGGCGCGTATGGAACGCCCATTTGTTGTTGTCGGTCCCCCTGAATTCGAATCGTACGCAGAAAAGCATGAAATCGGTTTTGTCGGCTGGGATTTCAACAAGCTGAACGAAGGCTCGGATCAGTTGTACAAAAAATTGAAAGCTCTCGGCGTTGAAGTGGCGATTCCATTGTATGAGGAGTGTGTCGAGTGGGCAGGGGCATTGAACGCAAGGTTCCGCAACGAGCCGCGTGTTTTCAACCGCTCCCTTCTGCTTCGTGACAAAGGAATGATGAAAAGAAAAGCACAGATTGCCGGAATCAAGGTGGGTGTGTTCGAGGAAGCTCATAACAAAGAGGATATTGTCCGCTTCCTAAGACGCGTGAATGACGCCCTCCTTAAAATCGAAGGTGATGTCATGGATCCGATCCACGTGAAACCACTCGATAAAGCCGGGTCTGTCGGTCATATGGCGATTCGGACAGTGGACGAAATCGAAGAAATCGACGATAACGCCTTTCCACTTCTGATGGAGAGTCACTTAGACGGACAAGAATTCTCTGTTGAAGCATTCATCCATAAAGGAAAAGTACAGTTTTTGAATATTACGGAATACGTTCGACTCGGCTATTCGAATTTCGTTCCAGCGTCTCCTTCCCTGATGGAAAAAAGACCGCAGATCGTAGAAGCCGTTCAACAGCTGGTCGATGCCTTTGAAATCGAATACGGTGTCATCCATCCGGAATACTTCATTACACCGAACGGAACACTCCACTTCGGTGAAGTGGCTGCGCGTGTTCCTGGTGGCCACATTTTCGAACTGATTGAACGGGCATATGGATTCAGCGCCTATGAAGCTCAAATTCTATGCAGCGATCCGAAAACGACGCAGGAAGAGTTGGATGAGTTTTTCCCAAGCCCATACGATTACAAAGGATATGCCGGCTGTTTGATGGTCCACCCACAGAAGGATTACGTCAATGACTTGGAAGTACCGGATGAGCTTGAACAGCACGGTTATTTCGAAAAACACGACCTCTTCACACCAGCTCAGGGAAAGGTTGCCCAGCGCATAGGATTTGGTAACCACTACGGCACCATCTTCTTCTTCGGTGAAGAAAGTGATGAGATGAGACATTTACTCAAGGAATACGAAGAATACGATTTTTACGTTTAAAGGAGAGTATTCATGCCGCAATCAACGGGTGTCATTGTAGAACGTTTCGAGAAAGCATTGGATGACTTGGACCAGGCCGCTTCTTTTGTAAAGTCGAAATACCAAACGGACGTCTATCAGGAGGCGAACCGTCTGATCGAGATGGAAAATGGTCTCGAACATCTCTTCGGTCACGCCGATCGTTTCGAGCAGGCCGGGGTGTTTCAAGATGGACCATGGGAATCAGCCGATAAGCTGCAGCCTCCATTAGTGGCAGGCTCGTTACGTGCCAAAGGGCTTCCGATGATCATCGAGGTCCTCAGTGATTTACGCATGCTCGCAATCGCTGAAGGAAAAGCGACCAATCCGACCGTCTCTAAGGAAATGGCCGAGGACTTCCTCAATGAAGTCATGGTCCTGAACCTGGACATTCTGTTTCCGGATGCAAGCGAAAGCTCGCGTGTAGAGGATAATGAGAACAGTGAAAAAGCACAGAAGCTTTTTGAGTTTCTCATTCAGCATTTATCATCAAAAGCGCTTGTCAAAACGCTTATTGAAGAAATCGACCGTTTGACTGCTCAGCGTCCGATTATGATCAAGCGGATCGTTTCCATGATTCAGACGGCGAAGAAGATGACCGATTCCGAGAGTGATCCTGAAGACCAAGCGGCTCTTCAGAAATACATTGCAGCACTCGAAGGGCCATCCCCTCTCAGTCACAAATATAAAGAGTTGAGTGAGTACAGGGCCAATCTGAAGGAGCTCGAACGGAACGACCTGATCTCTGAAAGTGTGTCGCTCGCGAAATCCATGCGCACAACAGGGCTCGTCGCTCCCCACCACGCAACGCTGATCCGCTTCCTCAGCAAACGCATGCCGGGGCTGCTGACGTATGCACTCGCCTTAAACAGCAAAGGGCTTGCCAACCTCGAAGAGAACGAGGAGCTCGTGCAGCAGATGATCAAAGCGTCGATTTTCCCTGCGACAAGACAGGCGATTTACGGACTCGCTCTGATGCTTGAACGAGGGGTATTATCCCATTCACCTGTTCCACCGGGGTTGAGACGTCTCGTCGAGCTCGACATCCGTCCTGAAGTAAGGAAGAACTTGAATAAAGCGGTGCAGACAGGCGAAGGACTGACCGCCAACAGTATTCTTCTTGCCGGTACGATTCAAGTGCTCGGACAGCCGCTCGGAGTCGGTCAGGGATTCAACCCGACGTGTCAGGCAGCCCGCGGCATCAGCTTATGGGCCCAGCACGCACCCGGATTCTTACTTGAAATCATCCCTCGTGCAGCAAGGGACGGAGACATCGACTTCATGTTCGAAGGTCAGGCGATTCACTCTGAGAACTTAACAGGCGGACTCGCGCCAAACCTTCACACTGAGCTGGATCCCGTCTCGCTTGTGCTCGTCCCGCACTTAGACCGGATTTACAGTGAAATGATGTCACGCGTCGCGTTACGCGGAGATGATGGTCACAGATGGGTGAACCCTGCCTTTTACGGCAACTGGGTGCAGAAAGGGTTCAATTCTGCCTTTGATCCTCTGACAGGATATGTTATGGATTACCAAGGGTTCGTTAAGTTGTTTTATGCCACACACCACCCGGATTTCAACGATGATTATGAGTTGATTTATCCGAACCCTGTCGGCATTTTCATTACGAACGTACACGGAAAACTGCTCGGTCTGCACGCGATCTCCATTACGAGAATCGCTCAAGACCCGTCAGGCGAGTATCGTGTCTATTTTTACAATCCGAATAACGACGGCTCTCAAAATTGGGGACAGTCGATCGAACCGAGCGTACAGGAAAATGGAGAAGAAGAAGGCGAAAGCTCGCTTCCGTTCCATGAGTTCACATCCCGTTTATACGCGTTCCACTACAACCCGTATGAGCAGGGCGATGCCTACGCGGTAGACTCGCATATTGTGCAATCAATCTATGAACTGGCGAAGGAAAGCTGGGGCCGGGATTATACGTGGGTTTAAGCATTTGAAAGGTTTGCAGAACGGTTATCTGTCTTAAAGATAACCGTTCTTTTCTTTCTGGCAATTGGAAGAATTACCTAATAAAATGAAACGGATGACAAGTAAATACGTATAGTAGAACGGAGTGTTTCCGCGTACTCTTCGTAAAACATGTATAAGGAGGCTTATAGCATTGCAACACGACAACACAGAAAACAGAAGTCAAAAGGGATCGTTCATCTTTCCATTCCTCGCCCTCCTCACCTTCGCCATCTCAACGACCGAAATGTTTTTCTTTGAGATCCTGAGTGAACAAGGCGAATCTCTACTTTGGTATGGAACAGGAATCCTATTCTCTCTTTATTTTCTGCTACATAAAAATTTTGTACTACTCGGAGTTTGCGCGATCGCTATGGCGCTTTCCGCAATCTTTATAGGAATATAAGGGAGGGTTTCACATGAATAAAAAGACCATGAAAATCACTGCTCTAGCCTGCTTTATGGCTTGTGTGCTCGTTTGGGTTCCGAACCTCGTTTTCCAAGTGGCATCACCTCTCTGGCTGCTTACTTTCCTTGTCGCTCCAGTCGGGATTGTACTCGCAGCTATGCTCAAGCATAAGTGGCTGATTATCGGCAATACCGTCATGCTCTTCAGCTTCTTCTGGTTGATGTTTGGTGGGTATTTAGTCAATTCCATCACCAACGGACAGCCATAAAATATTTCCTCCTCCATGTTAGCAATTGAAATCAAAACAAAGGAGCAACATCACGGTACGCTGAAGGTGAGGTGATTGTTATGAATTATAGTACGGCGACGCAGAAAGCCATTGCTCATATCGAGACTCATATCGAAGACACCATCACCGCAGACGACCTCTCGTCCGCTACAGGTTACTCCAAATACCACCTGCTTCGTATTTTCAAAAGCGAAACAGGCAAAACGGTCGGAGAGTATGTGAAGCACAGGCGTCTTGCCGTTGCCTCATCCCTGCTTATTGAAGGGGACGAATCAATTTTGACGATTGCCATCGCGTTCGGCTTCCAGTCACAGGCGGCGTTCACGAGGGCATTCAAGGACGTTTACCACCTTCCACCGGCAAAGTACCGGAAAATGCTGAGACTGCTTGACATGAATAAGGAGGAAACAGGAATGGACAATCAAAAAGAAATACACGGATGGACCTTGAGCGGATCCAATCCAGAGTTGTATCAATTCGGAGTGGATGCGAACCACTTTCACACAGGCAAACAATCCGGTTACCTTTTCGGACAGAAACAGGCTGTCCCTGCCCAATTCGGCACGGTTATGCAAGGGTTCCAGTCCAAGTTTTATAAAGGAAAAAGGGTGAAGATGTCCTGCTTTATCAAAACGGAAGCAGCGCATAAGTGCGGCGCATGGATGCGTGTGGACAACGCTTCTGGAGACGTCCTTCAATTTGATAACATGGACCCCCGCCCAATCGAAGGGGATACAGACTGGAACTATTACTCCATCATCCTGGATGTTGCGGAAGAGAGCGATGCCATCTATTTCGGTGTGTTGCTCCAAGGGTCAGGTAAGGTGTGGATGGACGGTTTTCAGTTCCAGGAAGTCAGCGACAACGTGGAAAACACCAACCTTCTTGGAGTGGAGGCTCTTCCAGAGAGACCTGATAATCTAGACTTCAGCCATTCGTGAAAATGAGGTGAACAAACCAAATGAATCACCGAAAAAAATGGGTAATCAGCGCGCTGATTGTCTTCACCCTCTCGCTCGTCATCTTTTTCCATTATTACGGGTACGCACAAGCTAAAGAGGCATGCTTGAACATCAATGGTACGATCACCGAGGATGAAGTGAGCCTGTTCAATTGGTCTGTCTCCTGCGAAAGCTAACTCTTTATAGAAAAAAACAGTAGTCGGAGGAACATATGGTATTAATCATCTTAGTGTTTCTATTAACGTTGTATATCACGTTTACCATCAGTCATCTCGAGAAGAAAATGAAGAAGCAACAAGAAGATGTGGATGAGATGAAGTCATTGTTGAAAGTCATCATAAAAAAACAAGACAACAATCCATGAATAGTTGCTCAGGTTAGGTCGTAGGTCGGCCTGACCTTTTATTTATGTTGCGACCTCCTTATATATGGTAGCCTATTACGGGAAAGGAGTTGAAAATATGGATTTCAATATATGGTTTTTGTCGTTGATCGGCGTCATCGCTTTATTTTTCATCATGCTTGAGATAAGAGACATTCTAAGGAACAAAAAACCTGAAACGAGTGTTCTCTTACACAAAATCGGGTTCCTTGGAATCGTGTTGTCATTGCTCATCGTCAGCTATGATATCTACAAAACTTGGTTTACCATTCTGACAATCGCTTTCCTCATCTTGTACGTTGCCACCTGGAAAACAGACCGCTGATGTTTCACGTGAAAACGTCATTCCTTTTCACCATCACAGCACACTTTGTGTTCAATTTGAAGGGCGATGGATAAGACATCCATAAAGGTTTCATGAGGGGTTGTTTTTTCATATAGGGGATAGTAATGACGGATGGCAATACCAAGCGGCCTTCTCGCCTCATATTCGAAGTGATAGAAATCGACGATAGGAAAGTAGAGGTCATCGCCTAAAGGAACCAGCGCGCCGGCTACGATCGAGCCTTGAACGGGGGTCACAGCATGGGGATCACACACTACAACGTCAACCGGCTGTTCCGTAATCATATCTACAAGTACGAGAACACGGTCGCTCAACTTACTCCCGACAAAGTAGAAGCGATGAGCAATGGATGTCCACTCTTTCAGCCATGACCGCGATGGAGGGACTTCAGAAAGAACATCGGCATTCGCTTCAATGTAATCATCAATGTAGCTCCATTCTTGTGAAACAAAAGCCACATAGTTCATCCGGCACCAGAAAAGATTATGTCTGAGGGTATCTTTCTTATGAGGGGCGATATGATGAGGCTCAATGAATTCATCGATGGCAGGGAGTGAATCGATGAAGTGTTCTCTTGCGATGGTTTGGGCAAAATCAGGAAACCATTCCCCCATGACCAAATCAAACCATTCATCTGAGTATGACGTTTCTTTCGAGAAGGTAGGGGAACCTGCTCGCTTTAATTGGATCACGTTCTTTCGTTCTTTCATTCACATTCCTCCTTTTTTTCGTTCAGGTCTATACTTCGACAAGTACGCCCGCATTTCCTCTTTTTGTAAGAAAGAAAGACCAAAAATAAAGACAGGTTGAACACCTGCCTTAGCGGTTATTTCATGACGAGAACCGGACAAGTCGCGTTTTGGACGACATTGTTGCTGACACTTCCGAGGAAGAGCCGCTTCACACTGCCAATCCCCCGGTTCCCAATGATAATCAAATCCATATCGTTCTCTTCTGCATACTTACAAATGCTTGAACCAGGATGATCTCCGACGAGTACCTTCGAGACGACCTGATACTCTTCTTCAGCAAGTTCCTTTTTAATCTCTTCCATTTCGCTTTCAAGCTTGGCAGCCAGTTCCTTACTGATTTCGTTTGAAACAGCCGCATACGTGACGGGTCCTGCAGAGTTCGTGACCTGCACAATATGAACCTCTTTTTCCGACGCATGAACAGCTTGATTCCGCACTTCTCTCAAAGCGTTACGGCTCCACTCACTTCCATCATAAGCAACGAGTATTTTCACCGTCATGGGTAAACCCTCCTATGAGTGTGGGAACTTGCTTACACTTCTATTTTACCACAATTGAAAGCGCGTTCATATACATAAGAACCACCACTCCTCTTAACTCAGGTGGTTCCTTTTTCATGTAAATGCCAATACCGATATGCACTCTTCACCAACACCTTCGTAGCCGAGTACAACGGAACAGCAATGACCATTCCAATAAATCCAGCAAGTGGCGCCGATACGACGAGTAACAGAATAATCGTAAGCGGGTGCACATTCAATTTTTGACCAAGCACGACTGGTGCGACAAGGTTCCCTTCAAGCTGCTGCACGATAATGAGAGCCACCAATACATAGATGACCATCATCGGGTCCTGCACTAAGGCGACAAACACCGCAGGAACAACGCCGAGAATCGGTCCGAAGAACGGAATCACCGCTGTGAACACGACAACAATGGCGAGCACAAGCGCATAATCGAGTCCGATAATGAGATACGCGATATACATCAGAATTCCGTCAACCGTCGCTACCGTAATCTGCCCAATGATGTAATTCGAAAGCGTGCGGTCCAATTTTTCCAACACACGATACGCTTCTTCGTTTTTACGCCCGGTTAAACCGCGGGTTAAGAAAGGAACGAGCTTACTCCCATCTTTCAAAAAGAAAAACAGTAGAAACGGAATAATCAACAACGTGGTTGCAGCCCCGGCAACCGTTGTGAAAATATCGGTCATATGAGTCGTAATCCGCTGCCCTAGATCACCAAAGTATTGCGTGACCTCCTGCTGCATGGATTGTACCGACAGCATGCCCATATCCTTCTTCTCCACCTCTTGCTGCAGCTCTTCCGTCATGCTTTGCAATTTGCTCGGCAGAGTGGATAAATCGTTGACTTGATTTTGAATCGTCGTAAACAACAACCGTCCAAGTAAAGCCAGGATCCCAGCAATCACAGCAAACACAATGGAGGTCGAAACCACCACTGGAATCGTGAACACCTTCGCTAACCAATCCACGATCGGTCGTATGATATAAAATAAAAAACCCGCAATCAGAATCGGGTAAAACAGGGTCTTGAACACGGTGATCAACGGAGAGATCATGTTCAATTCCCTCATGAAGAAAATAAGTATGAGAGCCAGTATTGCGGCACTTATGAACTTAAAGTATGGATGCTTCCACCACATCGCCTGCACCTCCTTGCTTTTTCTTTCACTTAATGGAGGGCGTTCAAACTTGGATATTTCAATATGTAAGAGCTCCAATAACAATTAAAGATGAAGAAAGCCTGATTCTTATTGAAGAACCAGGCTTTTTTGAATAGGAAATAGCGAACTCCTAAAGAGGTTATTCACTATACAACCACATCATACGCATTATTTATTTGTACATAAACGTGTTGTCAACTTATCCCCCGGCAACCATCCGTGCCAGTTGACCACAGAGCAACGCCGCATACATTCCGACGACGTTACCGAGGATACCCATCAATAGACCAACCGGCGCAAGGGCTGGTTGGAAGACAGACGCTACAATCGGCGCAGAGCTCGTCCCTCCGATATTCCCCTGTGAACCAACCGCGACGAAGAACAGTGGAGCCTTCAGCAGACGGGCTGCTGTAAACAGGAACAGGATGTGAATCGACAGCCAGACAAGACCCATCAGAATGAATTCCGGGGCGTCTACGATGTCCATCAAGTTCGCCCGTGAACCGATCGCCGCTAGGTAAAGGTAGATTCCCGCATATCCGAATTTGCTGGCTCCGTAGTATTCTAGATTACGAACTTTTGTAAAGGACAGTGCGATTCCGACAGCCGTTACTAGCAGGAAGGTCCATGTTGACGTGCTCAACACATCAGACTTCGGAATAAACGGAAGGTCTGCGAACACGCGAACCAAGTAAGAACCCGCAAATGCGATACTTAGAATTGCGAACAACTGCGGAAGCTGAAGCGGCTTGGCATTACGCTCTACATCCGTCGCGATTTCCTCGTTCACTTGTTTAATTGTCGAGTTGTCCGCTTTATTCCATTTGTTGAAACGCTGTTGGAAACCGGCAAGAGAAATCATAACACCCATCCAGCCGATCCCGACAATGGTATCCGTCAAAATGATCGGGCTCATAATCGAATCAGGTGTATCGAAAGCGATCTCCATCGCACCAAGGTTCCCCGATCCACCAATCCAGCTTCCGGCAAGCGCTCCGACACCACGCCACGCTTCGTCAGGAAGGATACCTTGGAAGAGTGCGTAAGCAACCGGTCCACCCACGACGACACCAAGAGTACCTGCTAGGAAAACTAAGACGGCCTTACCTCCAAGCTTAAAGGTAGCCGGAACGTTCGTGCTGATCATCAAAAGCAGCAGTCCTGCCGGCAACAGGTAGGTTCCCAAGAAGCCATACAAGTCTGAGCTTTGCGGGATGATTCCGAACGTTGTGGAAAGCATCGGCAGGAAATACATCCAGATCAATGGCGGTAAATATCCGAAAAATTTCTGCACTGGTTTTTTATTGACTGTTGAAAGCATAAAAACCGCGCCGACAATCGCGATCAAATACGCGAATATCGCCATCGGCTCTTGAATCAAGGCTTGTTGATTGTTCATGATGTCACTCTCCAAACATTGTTATAAAGATTTGAATTGTCCGAAAAATTATGTTATAGAATTGCGCGCATTTTTGGAGTTTAGCACATATTTTGACGCTGTAAAACAAAAAAACTTCAAAAAATTAAAGTAAACGCTCTCAACACAAATCACTTTTTAAAAGAAAGTTGAGAAAGGAACATCACTCCTCATTCACAAAAAAAGTTGATTCCCCCATCAAGGGAATCAACCTTTTCACCGCTTCCTCATCGCCCGTCGCTCCGCATAGCCCACACACTTACGGCATACCAACACCTCACGGCCGGCATCATCTACGTAACGCTCTGGATCCTTCGGTTTTTTGTTGCAAATCGCACATGACTTAGGAGTCAACCACCGCTTCAGGCAGTTCACATTCAACCTCTCCCGTCGCTTAAGTCGTCTTGAATTGATGGACAGCTTGCTTCAGCGACTGACTCTGCTTCTTCATTTTCGTCATGCGTTCCGTAATATCTTCCGTCATCGTGAAGCTTTCCTTCATCTGATCTCGGAACTTATCGACACGTTCGCTCATCGCAAGGTAACGGTCATGCTGGCTGCTCCGGGTGTTCTGCATCGCGGCTGTCTCTTTGTTGACGACGTGAAGCTGCGTCACAAAGGAATCCATATACTCGTGGACTTCCTTCACTTTTTCATCCATGAGTTGAAAACGCTCCGGCATCTCCTTGAGCTTCCCGTTCAGAAGCTGAATCTCATCTGTAAATCCGTTCAGCTCATTTCTACTGGAATGAATCGTGCTTGTCGTCTGTCCAATCATCTCTTGTATATCATCGGTTGATGTCTTCGTCTCGCCTGCGAGCTTCTTGATCTCCTCTGCGACAACGGCGAATCCTTTGCCGTGCTCCCCGCTTCTCGCCGCTTCAATCCCCGCGTTCAGTGACAACAGGTTGATTTGATCCGAAATCTCTTTAATGGACTGGACGACCTGTTCACTCTCTTTTGAAAAAGAAGCGACGCTCTCCATGTTCTCGTTCACATCGGCGACACGGCGCCCCACTCCGTCGTTCACTGCGGTAATCTCCGTAATGAAGCCAGCCATCTGATCGACTTCCTGCTTGATCCAATCGACTTGATGACCGATCTGCTCCATCCCCGCAAATGAATCCTGTACAGTAGCGAGCACTTGATCTTCCGTTTCCATTTCGGCAGCCAGCCACTTCTCTGATTCCTGCATCTGTGCGTGCGTGGACTCCATGAATTCAAATTGGTCGTGGGAATTCTCCCTTAATCGCTTCGCCATGCCGAGCATTTTCGTTGAGGACTCATGAACGAACGAAGTGTCCTTCTTTACTTGGTCGACGAGCGAATCGAGCGTTTGAAGCAGCTCATTGAATGCCGAATTGATTTCAGCTGTATCAGAACCCTGTTCCACTTTGATCTGCCTCGTCAGGTCGCCTTTTGCCTGAGCGATATCCTGCATCGCCGTGATCGTCTCGACCATTGCCGTCGTGGCACCGTGCTCAGAGACGTTCAGTCCGGCAAGCTCCTCTTCCCGCTCAGGTCTCAGCGTCATGAACCGGCCCATCGTTTTATAGACGATAAACCCAAGTCCGAACCCCCAAAAAAAGGCTGTCGCAATTCCAAGAGACTGCACGCCGATTTGTCCAAGTCTTGTACTCAGCTGAAGCATCTCGACGGGTGCGAACAAGGCAAGTGCAAGCGTCCCCCACGCCCCTGCGACGCCGTGGACGGCGATAGCTCCGATGGCATCGTCGACCTTCAAGCCGTTTTCAATGAAACGTAACGCAAAGACGACGACAACGCCTCCGATCGCCGCCGTTAGCAGGGCCATCAACGGAGACAGGATGTGGGCTCCTGCTGTAACAGACACCAAGCCTGCCAATATACCGTTTAAGATACTTTCAACGCCTGCTTTGGAGTCCAGCAGCCAGCTCGTCAGCATCGCAAAGAACCCTCCTGCAACAGCGCCGAGCTGCGTATTCAGCGCTATCATGGCAATGCTTGCATCCCCAACTGTTGTAGAACCAGCGTTAAATCCGAACCACCCAAGCCATAGGACGAACACACCTAATGTCGCCATCACGGTGTTCGACGGGGCGAAGCGTTGGCTTTTTCCATCTTGGTCGTACTTTCCGATTCTAGGACCAATCACAATGGCAGCAGCAAGCGCAACCCAGCCGCCAATCGAGTGAACAACGGTGGAGCCGGCAAAATCAATGAAGCCAAGCTGCTCAAGCCAGCCTCCGCTTCCTCCTGTCCAGAGACTCCCCCAAGCCCAGTGACCGAAAACAGGATAAATAAGCAGCACGATGAAAAACGTCCCCAATAAATAGACGTGGAACTTCACCCTCTCTGCAATCGCACCGGATACAATGGTCGCAGCCGTCCCCGCAAAGACCGTCTGAAACAATAGAAACGCCCACGTCCATGGATCCTCGATCGATTGAAAAAAGAAGGGCCCTATGCCGAGCCATCCATTCTGACTTTCCCCAAACATCAGTCCGAAACTGACCAGCGAAAAAACAAGCGTCGCTACCAGCAAGTCCGAGATGTTCTTCATCGCGACATTGATTGAATTCTTCGCCCGGATCATCCCCGCTTCAAGAGCCGTAAAGCCCGCCTGCATGAAAAAGACCAGGATCGAAGCTACAATAATCCAAACAAAATTCAAGTTGAGCTGCACCGCTTCCACCATCATTCCCCCTAAGTATGTAAGCCTTCTTATCTAGTGATGTTAGAAAATATAACATAATTTTCAGAATATTTCACCACTTATTAGGAGGGATGACCTACTAAACTTACCTATTTAAACGCTTCCATTGTTTAAGCATAAAGGTTCGTACTTTTTTAAATTTTTTATGTTGAAGATTCTTGTTTCCTAAATAAAAAAGGAAAAACCACAGCGCTGGGCGCTATGGTTTCCGAGTCAACTGCTCCATAATCTCGATATAGGTCAACGTAGCTTCATGATACTTCTTCAACGAATCGCCGTTCTTCACCGCTTCCATGAACGTCTTCACCTGCAGACTGTACTGATCGCCTTCTTCTGTGTACGTCTTCTCGCCTTGATCATTCTGTACGGTAATCTTCCCGATGTGGTCTTCCTTATCCGGACGATAAGCGTCGTGTACCTTAAGGACGCCCTCTGATCCAACCACTTCGTACTCATTCCGCATGACAGCATCAAAGCTTGAATCCACTTGAACAACGACTCCGTTCTCAAGTAGAAGCGCAGCGGCAGCCGTGGTGTCCACACCGTGCTCAGGGTCGATCCGCTTCGTCACCTGAACATCCATCACATTCTCATTCATGATATTCAAAGCAGAATGAACGCCGTAACAGCCGACATCCCAGAGCGATCCGCCCCCTTTTTCTTGATCGAGACGAATGTTGTACGAGGAACGGTCGAAGAAGAAGGAGAAGCTTGCGCGGATCATCGCAACCTCGCCCACCGCTCCGTCGTTCACCAGCTGTTTCACCTTATCGTGCTGCGGGTGGAACTGATACATGAACGCTTCCAGGAAATAAACGCCGTGCTCTTCACAAGCTTGGATCATTTCTTCCGCATCCTGACGGTTCAGGGCAGCTGGTTTTTCACACAACACATGCTTTCCGGCCTGAGCTGCTTTGATCGTCCACTCTTTGTGCAGGTGGTTCGGAAGGGGAATGTAGACCGCTTCGACTTCTGAATCCTCGAGTAGCGCTTCATAGCTGTCGTATGTATTCGGGATCTGGAACTGTTCAGCCAGCGCCTCCTCTTTGCCGCTTAAACTCGCAACGGCCACCACTTCAGCTCCGTCTGTTCTTTTCATCGCTGGAATCAGCGCTTTCTTGGCAATGTTCGCTGCCCCTAGAATACCCCATTTCATGTCGATCTCCTCCTTATGAATGCTTCTACTTCCTCTAGTGTCGGCATGCCGCCCTGCGCGCCTTCCTTCTGCACAGACAAAGCGGCCGCCACGTTCGCTTTCAGACAGGCTTCCTCCAGACCTGAGCCGGACGCAAGAAGCGTGGCAAGCGCTCCGTTGAATGTATCGCCCGCCCCCGTCGTGTCCCTGACCTCGACCGAAAAGCCCTCTACGATTTTCTTATTCCCATTCACCGTAAAGCTGACACCCTGAGCGCCTAATGTTGTGATCAGCTTCTCTTCTTTCACCTGCAGACTCTCCGCTTCCCTTTCATTCGGGGTGAAAAAGGAAGCCCCTTCGACGATAGATTCAGGTAAAGGCTGAATCGGTGCCGGATTGACGATCAGCGGGATATGGTGAGCCCGCGCAAAGCCCGCGATCCATTCCACCGTCTCGATTGGAATCTCCAGTTGGACGAGAAGCATATCGCTTTCCTTGAGAAGTGCTTCACACCCCTTCATATATTCAGGTGTGACGTAAGCATTTGCACCAGGTGCGACAATGATCCGGTTGTCGTTGTCACAGACGATGATCGTGGCCGTTCCGGTCGAAGCCTCTTGTATGGTAGAAACGTGGGTGACGTCCACCCCTTCGTTCAGCAGGTGCGCCTTCAAGTCGGTCCCGAACGGATCATGGCCGACAGCTCCGATCATGTGGACGTCTGCACCGAGCCTCGCAGAAGCGACTGCTTGATTGGCCCCCTTCCCACCTGGATAAGTCGCGAACTTTTTTCCTAAGACGGTTTCGCCTTGGTCGGGGACGCGGTCGGTGGTTACGGTCAGGTCCATGTTGATGCTTCCGATTATGGTTACGTTCATGGTTCAGCCTCCTAACTGCAGCACATAACCGCTCTCGTTAAATCTTTTTCTTTAATGAGAACGTTGTTTTCGTCATCGACTTTGTAATCTAGTTCTGCGTGCTGTAAACGCTCGACTAGTGATTCTCTTAAGATATCATTATCCATATTGTCCGAATAAACAACAAAGCTATCTTCTGATTCAAGCTGGCATCCAAAGAGCACGATGGATAGTAAGACCAGCGTAATCCATCCTTTCAAACGACCACTCCCTTACCATTTTCACCCTATTATATCACGCCAAGCAGGCAAGCAATTTACTTAAAATTCCAAAGTTGTTTGCTATAATGGAAGTAGTTCCCTCTTGAGAGGAGTATCGTTGATGCTTACTGCTTTCTTCATCATTACAATCTTGGGGCTGTTTTTGTTTTCGGTTGTAGCGATCAGCTTATCTTCGGTTCAGAAGCGTGATGTGGAACGCGACGGGTATAAAGTGTGGATGGACCAGATGAAGGCTGGAACGATTCGAATCGACTATGAACGGCGCAGGATTGAGACACCGGACCTCGAGCTCGGATTCGGACAGGTCACACGGCTGAGTCTCGTGGAAGCCCACGATTATACGGACGTGTATCTTTTTTATACGAATGCTGAGCTGATGTCCGATTGGCTGCAGTTTTCGATTCATAAAAAAAGTACAGACTACCAGCCGAATGAGACGTTCATCCAGCAGTTGCAGCGAATAGCGGATAGTGCCGGTGGGGAGTGCGAGCCGGTTGAGAAGCTGATGGACGACGAGACGATCCGGTTGTCCTCTCCATTGCGGAAGATTGCCCAGTCGCTCAAGGTGATGGGTACGGATGAGCGCCGGGATTTGGAAGCAAAGCTGAATACGTATCAGCTCCGCACGTTCGTGAAGAAGGAGATGCAGTTGATTTCGTATGAAGGAAAGCCTCTAACGTTGCGTGTACGGGAGGGCTTCCGCTTTTATTCACCTGATTGTGAAGCCCATTTCATGTTCCTTCATACATTTGACACGATTTACCTTGCAGAAGTTTGTGAATCTGGGGAAGTCTATATGTTATATGAAGAGAAAGAAGACCGGTGGTTTGCAGAAGAGCTTTGGCGTCCGAGCCTTCAGGCTGATATTTGGTTTATTGCAAGAGTGTTATCGGACCCGGCGCCATTGGACAAATCCACGATCAACAAAAAGGGCTTGTCTCCTCATGCGTAGGAGCGGGCTTTTTTTGGTGGCGTGATTTTCTTTTTTAAAGATGGTAATTGAGAAAAAAGCGACCCGTTTGAGTTTAAAATAGGTGGGAAACGGTTTATACTAGCTATTGTGGGAATTTTGCCACAAGGCATTTCGGGAAATATTTTCGACAACTTTGTGATGCTGTTGACAAAAAACGCATTTTATTTAATAATAGTTGTCGTATTAGAATTATTATAAATAAGCTGCTTCTTGCAGCTAAAACATATTAGGAGGAATTTTGTTATGTCTCTAATCGGTAAGCAAGTCGAGCAATTCCAAGCTAAAGCATTCAAAAATGGTGAATTCGTTGATGTAAGCGACGAAAACTTCAAAGGTCAGTGGAGCGTAGTTTGCTTCTACCCTGCAGACTTCTCTTTCGTATGCCCAACTGAACTTGAAGACCTTCAAGCACAGTACGAAGACCTGAAAGCACTAGGTGCAGAAGTATACTCTGTTTCTACAGATACTCACTTCGTACACAAAGGATGGCACGACAGCTCAGAGAAAATTAACAAAATCGAATACACAATGATCGGTGACCCATCTCAGCAGATCTCCCGTAACTTCGATGTACTTGACGAAGAATCTGGCCTTGCTGACCGCGGTACATTCATCATCGACCCAGACGGTGTTGTTCAAACAGTAGAAATCAACGCTGGCGGAATCGGTCGTGACGCAAGCACAATCATCAACAAGATCAAAGCAGCTCAATATGTTCGCCAAAACCCAGGTGAAGTTTGCCCGGCAAAATGGGAAGAAGGTAACGACACATTGACTCCAAGCCTTGATCTAGTAGGTAAAATTTAAGGAGTGTCTATAAATGGTTCTTGATGCACAAATTAAGGAACAATTAAACCAATATCTTCAATTGATGGAAGGTGACATTGTCCTGAAAGTCAGTGCAGGCGAGGACGACGTTTCTAAAGAGATGTCAGCTCTAACGGATGAGCTGGCATCTATGTCATCTAACATCAAAGTTGAGAATGCAGCACTGAAGCGCACACCAAGCTTCAGCGTGAACCGTCCTGGTGAAGAGACGGGCATCACGTTCGCTGGTGTACCTTTAGGTCACGAGTTTACTTCTCTCGTGCTTGCTCTGCTTCAGACAAGTGGGCGCGCGCCTAAGGAAGAAGAAAGCATGATCAACCAGATTCAAGATATTAGTGGCGAATTCCACTTTGAAACGTATGTCAGCTTAAGCTGTCACAACTGCCCGGATGTTGTACAGGCACTGAACTTGATGAGTGTTCTTAACCCGAACATCACGCACACGATGATCGACGGGGCCGCTTTTAAAGAAGAAGCGGAGAAGAACAATGTGATGGCAGTCCCTTCTGTATATCTGAACGGCGAATTCTTTGGTGGCGGTCGTATGACGCTTGCGGAAATCGTAGGCAAAATCAGCGAAGCGCCGAATCCGGAGGAATTCACGAACCGTGACCCATACGAAGTGCTGATCATCGGCGGTGGCCCAGCAGGTGCCAGCGCGGCGATTTATGCAGCGCGTAAGGGAATCCGCACAGGTATTGTAGCGGAGCGTTTCGGTGGTCAGGTCCTTGATACGATGAGTATCGAGAACTTCATCAGTGTAAGACAGACGGAAGGTCCGAAGTTCGTCGCGAACCTTGAAGAGCACGTGAAAGATTACGAAATTGATGTCATGAACCTTCAACGCGTGAAACGCCTGGAGAAGAATGACATGTTCGAAATCGAACTCGACAATGGCGGCACGCTGAAAAGTAAAACCGTCATCGTTTCAACAGGTGCCCGTTGGCGTCAACTTGGTGTCCCTGGAGAAGAAGAATTCAAGAATGCCGGCGTTGCCTACTGCCCTCACTGTGACGGTCCTCTATTCGAAGGAAAAGATGTCGCTGTCATCGGTGGCGGAAACTCCGGTGTCGAAGCAGCCATTGACTTGGCCGGCATTGTGAAGAATGTCACAGTACTTGAATTCGGTGCAGAGTTGAAAGCGGACGACGTCTTGCAGGACCGCTTGAACAGCCTGCCAAACGTCTCTGTACACACGAACGCCCAAACAACAGAAATCACCGGCGACCAGAATGTCAATGGTCTCACGTACATCGACCGTGAAACGGAAGAAGAGAAGCACGTCGAGCTCGACGGCGTCTTCGTCCAAATCGGACTTGTTCCAAACACGGAATGGATGGACGAAACGGTTGAGAAAAACCGTATCGGTGAAGTTGTCGTCGATAAGAAAAACGCGACAAACGTACCTGGCTTGTTTGCCGCAGGAGACTGCACAGACAGCCCGCACAACCAAATCATCATTTCGATGGGTGATGGAGCCAATGCTTCTCTTGGAGCATTCGACTACTTGATCCGTAACTAATGAAAATCCCTCTCCATTTCGGTGGAGAGGGATTTTTTTATACCCTGCGGGGCTGCGACTTTGATTGGGACAGAGGAGTGCGCGTTCATAGGGGTGGTTGTCCCATTATTTTCTTATTGGGACTGATTCGACTGCTGGCTGGTGGCTCCCTGTCCCGATAATCTTTTATTGGGACTACCAGCTCTGCTGACGAAGGGCTCACTGTCCTGATAATCTCTTATTGGGACTATCTCCT
Organism: Halobacillus litoralis; assembly: GCF_020171725.1. GTDB lineage: Bacteria > Bacillota > Bacilli > Bacillales > Halobacillaceae > Halobacillus > Halobacillus litoralis_F. Next base: position 39,373 of record NZ_JAIVAJ010000008.1, read on the forward strand.
GTGCTGACGAATGACTCGCTGTCCCGATTACCTCTTATTGGGACTACCTCCTCTACTGACAGGTGATTCGCTGTCCCAATTCTCTTTTATCGGGACTTCTCCCTCTACTGACAGGGTCCTCCCTGTCTCATTCCATTCAAAGCAAGCGGCGTACGCACATTTCTTTTTTCAAAAAACAAAAAGCCCCTCAATTAGAAGGGCTGATTGGTTAAAACAAGTTCGGGCTCAGCATCTCTGGTAAGTAGAAGGCGACGCCTGGCACGAATGCGATGAGCAAGAGCACGAACAAGACGACAGCGATGTACGGGATCACGGCTTTAAAGGATCGTTCGATCGGCAGCTTTCCTATTTTCGCAGCGAGCAGCAGACATAATCCATACGGTGGCGTAACGAGTCCGACGGCGAGTGTCATGATTGTGACGATTCCGAGAAGTACCGGGCTGATATCGAAGCTCAGGGCGACGGGCAGTACGACTGGAATGAATAGAATCATTGCTGGGATGGCATCCATGAACGTTCCAACAAAAAGGAAGAAGGCGATGATGACAAGCAGGAAGATCCATTTATTCGGGATGTTGTTCGTAAAGAACTGCTCGGCCCAGGAGGACAGTTGATAGTAGCTCATCAGTTCCCCTAGTGCGTTGGCGGCTGCGAGGGCGAACAGTGATAGGGAGCTGAGTGTCAGTGTATCAAATAAGATCTTCGGAAAATCCTTGATCTTCAGCGTTTTGTAGTAGAACATGGCGACAACGATCGTGTACAGGGAAGCGAATGCGGCCGCTTCTGTTGCGGTGAAGATTCCTGTAATGATTCCACCTATAAGAATAATCGGGGTCATCAAAGCAGGTGCCGCGTCTAGAAATTGTTTAAAGAAGTTACTCATTGACGCTTTCTGATAGGTCGGGTAGTTATGTTTCTTCGCTAAAACATACACGATGGTCATCATTCCGAGTCCGACGAGTACGCCTGGTATGATTCCGACCATAAACAGGGCGCCGACGGATACGTTGGTCAGGCCTGCATAGATGATCATCGGAATACTCGGAGGGATGATGACTCCAATCGTTGAAGAAGCGGCGGTGATTCCGACGGCATTCTCGTTATCGTAGCCCTGCTTTTTCATATTCGGGATGAGGATTTTTCCTACACCCGCTGTATCGGCCTGGGAAGCACCTGATACGCCGGCAAACAGCATCGATACGAGAATGTTAGCGTGAGCAAGTCCCCCTTTGATGTGACCTACGATGGAAAGGGCGAAGTTGATCAGCTTCTGTGAAATCTGACCGCTGTTCATCAAGTTGGCGGCAAGGATGAAGAGGGGTACAGCGATCAGGACGAAGGAATCGAGTCCGTTGAACATTTTCACCGGAATCGTGACCGCCGGTGTGTAAGGCAGGTTGAAGATTCCGAGCATAGCGACGATTCCGATGACGAATGCGATCGGGATACCAATGATCATCAAAATGACGAATAAGGCGACGAGTGAAATTCCAATCACTGCTGTACCTCCTTTCCAGAGAAGTGCTTAAGATTTTGTATGATGTGGTTCAAGGTGTAGATGGACATCGTGAGTCCCATAATCGGTACGGCAATCCACACATAGCCCATCTTGAGCTGTGGAATCGATACCCAATTGTAATTCCAGAAATTGATCATCGCTTGTGCACCGAAGACTGTGATGGCTGAACTGAACCCAAGGATGATCACGTCATTGACGAGTGTCAGGCTGCTCTTGCCTTTCCCTTTCAGCTTCTTTAAAAGCAGGTCAAATTGGAAGTGTTCTCTTCGATTAAGCATGACAGATGCTCCCATAAATACAGCCCAAATGAAGGAATAGGTGGCGACTTCCCCTGTCCATATAGCGGAAACTCCTATAAACCTTGTTATGACCTGATAGACGATCGTGATGAAAAAGACGATCAGGAACAGGATGCCAATGGTTGTCTGCGTGCGCTCAAGAAGTCTGATTAACATGTTAAACCTCCTTCTAGAAGATGAAAGGGAAGGACACGAACAGTGTCCGCCCCGTCAACCTCTACTTTTGTTCTCTCACTTGTTCTAATAGATCTGTGAATCCATTCTCTTCCGCTGTTTGGTCTTGAATCGGTTCAGCCAGTTCGATGAAAGGCGCGCGGTCGATTTCATTCACTTCCGCACCATCGTCGATCGCCTGCTGTTTGTATTCTCCCTCTTGTTCATAAAGGACTTCGCGTTCTTTTTTCACAGCGGCATCTGCAGCATCAAGTACAGCTTGCTGCTGTTCTTCTGTATAAGAGTCGAATTTCTTACCGTTTACAAGTAGGAATCTTGTTGTGTAGTCGTGACCTGTTTCCGTGATGTACTTTCCGTTATCCGTCTTGTGGTGGTTCTGCTGTACGAAGTATGGGTACGCATTCTCAGAGGCATCCACTACGCCTTGCTGCAGGGCCTGATACAGTTCACCCCATGCAACAGAGGTTGGAACGGCTCCTGTCTGCTCCCAATAGTTCGCTACGGCACCAGACGTTTGCGTACGGTACTTCAATCCTTGCATACCATCTACAGATTCCAGCGGTTCTTTTCCGTAATAGTGACGAACACCTGCTGTCCAGTAGCCCAGCACTTTGAAGTCATTATTGGACTTCTCGTTGATGATGTCAGCCATTTCGCTTCCGACTTCCCCGTCTACGACTGTTTCCCAGTGGTCATAGCTGTCGAATACGTAAGGAAGGGCGAATAGTTCGATTTCTTTGATTCCTGTCTTAGACATGAAGCCTGGGGATACAAGAACGACGTCCGCCGCACCGAGCTTCAGCTTCTCAACAAGCTCTGATTCACTCGTCCCAAGTGTTCCAGCATGGACTTCCACTTCAATGTCCTCATTCTGCTCAGCGACTTTCTTGAATTCTTCCATCCCGAATTGATAAGGGTTTTCTGGTGACGTCTGGTTATGAGCGGCAATGATCTTCATCTTTCCATCTTCTCCTGAAGCACCGGCTCCATTTCCACCACAACCTGCGAGAATCATCATCGAAGCTAGTAATAGGAAGGCAGCAAACGTAAAGGTTTTTTTCATAATGGAATTCCTCCTTTTAATTTGAAGACGCTTACATTTATTACAAAATAGTTTGAAGCTCTTGAACTTTGGTCATATATTTAGTGGCTTCTTCTTTCAAACGTTGAAAATCTTCTCTCGTGTGAAGCAACTTAGGATTCACAAGCTGACTTCCCACACCGACGGCATCGGCACCATGATGGATGTAGTCCATCATATTGGCGAGGTTCACGCCGCCCGTCGCCATGACGGAGACTTGAGGCAGAGGTCCTTTGATGCTCTTGATGTGCTCAGGACCGAGACTCGAAGCCGGGAAAAGCTTCACCATCTGCGCGCCCGTTTCATAGGCCTGCACCATTTCAGTAGGGGTGAATACGCCAGGAATGTACGGCACTCCGTAACGGTTACAGAGCTTGACGGTCGCTTCATCAAGTACTGGTGATACGATGAACGATGCGCCTGCCATGATCAGACTTCTCGCAGTCTCTGAATCGAGCACCGTCCCTGCCCCGATCATCATCCGGTCGCCCCATTCTTTATTCAGGTCCCCGATCAGCTGTTCAATGCCCGCTGTTTCTGCTGTCAACTCGACGGTACGTATGCCGCCTTCATACAGCGCTTCCATAATGGATCCGATGGTTGCGGGATCCGCTTGACGAATGACTGGAATGACTTTCGAATTCTTTACGTCTTGATAGGTGTGCATCTCTCTCGCCTCCTTATTCCATATTTGCGTGGTTGGCTGTCATCTCATCATGGGTCAGAGATGAGCCGTGCTGAAGGGTGTAAATGATGATGGCATCCAGTAAAAGGTGGACCGTTTGGTCGAACTGGTTTCCAAGTGGCTGAATCGTTTCCGGCTCGTGCGCCAGTCGTTTTTTTGTTGCGGCAGGAACCTGAATGTGAACATCGCTCTCCCTGCCTATCGGAGAATCCGGGTTCGTTGTCACCAGCGCTACGCGGCTTGACGCTTTCTTCGCACTCTCCACTTGATGCAGGATCGAAGTGGTCGTGCCGGATCCAGAGATGGCGAGCAATAAATCGCCTTCTGCAATGCTTGGTGTAATCGTTTCGCCTGTAACGTAAACATCGAAGCCTCCGTGCATCAGCCTCATCGCGGCTGCTTTCCCCATAAATCCAGAACGTCCTTCTCCTGTAACAAAAATGCGCTTCGCTTTGAGCAGCTCTTTAGATAAGTCGGTCGCCTCTTGTTCCGAAATCTGACTCAATACATGGTCGATTTCACGAACGACGGTCTGCATGGTCTCTTTCATAGCTTGTCATCACTCCTTTCAATTTGGCAGCTTGTTGTTGTGGGTCATCACTCTTCGTGATGCCGCTTCCCACGATGAGCGTGTCAGGTTGATGCTTTAACACATCAGGCAGCGTCTCGAGCGTCAGCCCGCCGGCAACCGCCACATCGAGATCCGGGAAGTCGCGGACAATCGAGAACATCCCGACGTCCATCCCAGCCTTTTGCTGCATATCCTTGCCGAAGTGGAGGCTGACGAGATCGACGTTTAACGCAACCAGTTCAGCCACGCGTTCTTTTGAAAAAACGCCGAGCAGATCGACCATCACGCGGCCACCATAACCCTCGGCTACCTCCTGCATATCGATGATCGTCTGGTCTGCTGCAAAGGCCATCACGGTTGTAATGTCGGCTCCCGCTTCGAACACCTGGCGTGCTTCGTGGGCACCTGCATCACACGTTTTCATATCCGCAACAATCGTTTTGTCGGGGTATTTTTTTCGGATAGAACGAACGATGTCCATTCCATACTCTTTGATTACTCCTGTACCGATTTCAATCCAATCGATTGATGGATCGACACTTGCGAGGATTCGATCACATTCCTCCTCCGTCAACCGGTCCAATGCCACTTGCAGATTCATAGCGGGTCACCTTTACCTTTCTACGAATTCTTTTTCACCGAGGCGGATCAATACTTCATCAAGCTCTGGGAGTCCTTCGTTGTCTCCGTTGACACTTACGACCATCGAGCCGATCGTATTGGCGAATTCGAGTGTCCGTTTCAGTCCCCATCCTTGAAGAATACCGAAGACGAACCCTGCATCGAAGCCATCTCCTGCTCCGACAGTATCGACGACTTTCTCCGGCGGTTTGGCCGGGGCTTCGATCGTCGAGCGGCCGTCATAGCCGATTGCTCCGTCTTCTCCGCGCTTAATGGCGATCATTGAAATGCCGTAACGTTTAAAAGCTTCGATGATGGCGCGGGGCTCTCGTTCGCCAATCAGCAGGTCCGCTTCATCCAACCCTGTTAAGATCAGATCCACGTAAGGAAGCAGTTCCAAAATCCCTTTCCGCGCTTCCTCTTTGCTCCACAGCTTCAAGCGGATATTCGGGTCGAAGGAGATCAAGGCACCATGATCCTTCGCAATCGTAATCGCACGTTTCAAAAGTGGAATGTTTTTCTTCGGGTCGATGGCTGCGAACACGCCTGTGATGTGCAGGACTCTCGTGTTGCGGAGCAGCTGCTCATCGAGGGTCTGCTCCGTCAACGCTTCTGTCGGTGACGGGAAGCGGTAATAGAATGTACTTCCTTCTCCACTCTCGCGGACTTCCTTGAAGTTCAACGACGTGCTGTACTGATCCAGCAGCTCGACGCCTGTGAGGTCTACTCCCTCTCCTCTCGCGAAATTGCGGATGTATTTTCCGAATTCATCGTGCCCGAGGCGGCTGATCCACCCTGTCCGCAGTCCGAGGCGTGCGCTTCCGATAGCAAAGTTGAACTCCGCCCCACCTGCGCTTCTTTCAAAAGATGAAGAGAATCTGAGTGGTCCTTTGTGAGATGGATTAAATGTAATCATCGCATCTCCGATCGTGATGACATCGAACATCCTTCCCCCTCCTTTTTATACTGAGTCTCGAACCATCAAAGTAGGTTGGAACCTCACTTCATGGTCTGGCAGATCGAATGATTTTTTTACAATCTTCTTTAATAAAATTTCAGCTGACATTTTGCCCATCTTGAATGTGGGCTGTGCCACTGTAGTAATCGCTGGTGTATAGAAGCTGGCATAGGGTACGTCATCGATGCCGATTAAAGCCAGATCCTCAGGTATCGACAGTTGATGCTGCTTCACATATTTCAGGACTTCAGTCAGAACTAGGTCGTTCCCTGCAAGAATCGCTTCAGGACGCTCCGGCTGTTGAAGCAGATCGTGCAAGGAAGCTTGGATGTCTTCCTTGGAAGCACTTCGGATGAACTGTTCGTTTGCTTGTAACCCATGCTTCTCAAGCGCCTTCTCAAATCCGTTCAGCCTCTCCTGCCTCGGTGTGATGTGCTTCAGAATCGAAGTCGTGATCAGGCCGAATTTCCGGTAGCCTTTTTCTACAAAATGATCGACGGCAAGCATCGAAGCAAGCTCATTCTCAAGCAGGATGGCCGGCAGTTGAATATCCGGGAACCATCGATCCAGCAGAATGATCGGGTAATCTTCTTCGACCATCTTTCTGTAAAGATCTCGGTTGTTACCTGTCGGGAAAACGATCAGGCCATCCACCTGCTTGGCGCGAAGCATTTCAATGTACCGCTTCTCTTTGTCCGGGTCGTCGTCGGCATTACATACGATGGTATGGAAGCCTTCTTCATTGCAGACATCCTCAATCGCCCGGCTCACCTCTGTAGAGAAGGTGTGCAGAATGTTGGCTACAATCACGCCGATGGTTTTCGTGGATTTCTGCTTCAAGCTTCTCGCTACGGCGTTTGGTTGATATCCTAATTCTTCAATCGCAGCTTTGACTTTGTCTTTTGTCGCCTTGCCCATGTAGTCATAGCGTTCATTCAAATACTGTGAAACGGTACTCTTGGAAACGCCGGCATGAGCCGCGACATCTGCGATGGTTATTTTTTTCATAGTCATTTCTCCAATAAATTGAATTACTAAACCGATTTAGTAAATCGATTTAGTTAAATTAAAACATGATGTAAGCGCTTTTTCAACACTTATTTGAAAATTAACTGAAAAATTGTCTGAAAATACGTACGATGTGAAACAATTTTCGCGCTGTATCGTATTAATAGATAGGGGTTTAAACCGGTACTATCATGAAGGTTGCCTGTACATAAAAAAACCGGCATGCCTCAGCACGCCAGTCAGGACCCTCTCGGATATAACAAATCTGCAGTTTGAGGGTCAATTGTTCTGAGCGGTCCACGAATAGCACCAAAGAGTCCTTCGAAGTCAGGAAGATCCTCATCAATATAGAAGGCGACATTTTGATAGATTTTCAATATTGCTTTCAATTGCTGTTGATCCTTCTGCGTCATGGTGAAATCTTCATTGAACAAAAAGTCTTCGCTCATGTAGTCAATCGTTCTATTGACGTTGTGCAAAATATGTACCATTTTACTTCTGTTTGTACTTTGGGTGCTGTCTTCAAATGTCGTGATGCTGGAAAGGGTCGCATTCATATTCGTTTGATAAAAATTCACCTTCGACCAATATTTCGCGAGTGTTTCCAGGTCAGGATTCTCTCTTTCAGATATCTCAATGAATTGTTCGAGAGGTGTGGCTATGTCATCGCCATGGACCCCGACCATCATTACCCGATTTTCATTCGAACTTTCCATCCGATTGACTAGATTCGTGTGCTGCACGTGTACATAAACGCTGTAAATCAAGACCGCCAAGGATAGAATCGCGACCGGTATGGTCATTTTCGTCATTCTCATACTTGTCCCCCCTGCTCTCCTATTACGAAAATGATTATATCATTTTGCCGAGCAATATAAGTGGTTACCCTGTCGTTTCTTACGATTTTTGGTAGAATGTTGTTAATATGTAAAATGGATCGAGTTAAATGTGCCAACTAGAATGCCAGAGTAAAAAAGGATGAAATACATGAACAACACAGCAAACAGCCGAATTCCATCAGACCTTATTCTAGTTCTTCTATTCTTCATGGCCGTCAGCATCGCGGCCCTCTACAACATGGAACAGTTCACGCAGGCCAGCGACAATTATGCCTTTAAGCAAGGGGTATGGTACGCCGTTGGTACGATGCTCGTCATTGGTGTACGTTTCTTCGATCTGCATCAATTGTATAAGTTGAGCCTTCCCGCCTACCTGTTCGGGTTGGTCGTACTAGCGGTCCTGCTTGTCGTTGCCCAACCTATAAATGGCGCGAAAAGCTGGTTTACCCTGCCAGGAATGACACTGCAGCCTTCGGAATTCACGAAAATCACCACGATTATGTATCTGTCCGCTGTCATCGTGAACCACAAGAATAAATACGAAAAGCGCAAGTTCATGACCGACCTTTTATTACTGTTCAAATTAATCGGCGTGATCGCGCTGCCCGTCGCACTCATTATGCAGCAGCCGGACTTCGGAACCTCTGTCGTCTATTTGGTCATTCTCGGAGCGGCTGTCATTTTCTCAGGGATCAACTGGAAGCTCATTTCCCTGACCGCTGTCCTCTTTGGAGGGATTGCGGCTGGCCTTGGGTTTGTAGCGGTTCAGTACACAGAGTTTGCCACAGAAAACCTGCCGATTGATAAATACCAAGTCGACCGGCTCGAAACATGGATTCTTGGGGAGGAACAGCAGGCCGACGAGAGTTATCAGGTTTCGAAATCGCTTGTCGCCATCGGCTCAGGCCAGCTTTTTGGAAAAGGAATCGGAGATCTTGAAGTGTACATACCTGAGGCCCAAACCGACTTCATCTTCGCCATCATAGGAGAAAGTTTCGGATTTGTCGGGTGTTCGATCCTCATTCTCGTCTACTTCTATCTCATCTATCGACTGATGACACTGGGATTGCTCGTGCACAAGGTGGACCCGTTCGGTGCCTACTTCTGTTTCGGCTTCCTTATCATGCTTTCCGTCCATGCTTTTCAGAATATCGGGATGACGATCGGCGTGATGCCCATCACCGGAATTCCGCTGCTTCTGATCAGCTACGGAGGAAGCTCAGTCCTTGCGACGATGCTTGGAATGGGCGTTGTGTACAGGGTTTACGAGGAGTATTTAAGGTCTAAAGAGCGGATGTTTTAGCGTCTGAAAAGGAGTGAGAACATGCAGCCACTTGCTGGAACGGTTGAAAGGTTGATCGCACTGATCATTGACAACGTCATCTTAGCAACGACTGTTTTTATTATCATTAACCTATTCTCAATTGATTTTTCCCCAGTGTATCCAAATACTTACGGGTATCTCTTGGACATCGCCTACTTCATGACCCTGCCCGCTCTCTGGGGTGGTTTCACCTTGGCGAAAAAAGCAGCGAATATCCGTATTGTGAAGGTCTCCGGGGAAAAGGTCGGTTGGTCGAACATGATCGGCCGCATCATTGGAGGCGGACTGGTCTATGCTTTATCCTTCGGCGTTGCGGCGATTGCGAGTTTCTTCATGGTTATCTTCCGGGAGGATAAGCGAGCTGTTCACGACCTGATTGGGGGAACAAAAGTCGTGAAGGTCCCTGATCTCAGGAAGCCATAGGACCAGTTTAGTTCAAAAAGAAAGGTCCACCCCGGCTTGGGATGGACCTTCTTTTTTTAGTTAGGAAGAGGAGCATCAGCAGAGATAAAGCCCCGGTCGACGAGCTCCGCCCAGAAATCACGCGGGATCTCTTTTTGAATCATTTCCAAATCCTCTTTAATTCGATCCGGTCTTGTAGATCCTGGAATGACAGACTTCACAGCAGGATGAGCCGTGGAAAATTGCAGAGCAGCAGCTTTCAAACTAACCCCATACTTGTCCGCAATTTCTTTCAGTTGGTTCACCCGTCCGATGATCTCAGAGTCAGCTGGAGCGTAGTTGTAATGATCTCCGCCAAAGAGGACTCCTGAGTTATAAGGACTTCCGATGACAAGGTCGACGCCTTGTTTTTCCGCGGTCGGCATCAGACGCTGAAGCGCACGTTCGTGCTGCAGGAGGGTGTACTGCGTAGCAGACAAGCTGATATCAGGACGATTTTCCTCAAGCTCCATAGCCAGTTCAATCGGTTCGGTCGTATTGACGCCGAGTCCCCACGATTTGATGACTCCTTCCTCACGAAGCTGGGAGAGAACGCGGAATGCTCCTGTTCTCGCTTCCTCGAACTTGGAGATCCATTCGTCACCATGAAAATCAGGAGACACATCATGCACGAATACGATGTCGAGACGATCTGTTTTCAGACGCTCCAAGCTCTGCTCAATCGATCGCTTTGTCGCATCCTCTGTATAATCGGTGATGACTTTATTGTCGCGTGCATGGGAAAAGAGCCCTTCTTTCTCCTCTTTTTCATCCGTGACATACCGGCCGACTTTCGTGCTGAGTACGTACTCGTCCCGGTCATACTGCGACAATACGTTCCCAAGGCGCATCTCCGCAAGCCCCGCCCCGTAAAAAGGAGCTGTATCAAAGTAGCGGACGCCTTGATCCCAAGCGGTCTGGATCGTTTGTCTCGCCTCATCTTCCGGAACCTCTCTGAACATATTCCCAAGCGGAGCTGTGCCGAGCCCCACTCTATGTTTAAGCGCATCTTGTAACGACTTCATCATGCTCACCTTCCCTTTCATAGAATCTACCACTGTATAGCCAGTTACAGGAAAAACAAAACATCAGGATCATGGTGGCAGGACGATTGTTTTGGCTTTTCCTCCAGGCATATGAGGAATATCTATTTATTCTACCTTTTGAATGCTTCCACTCGGCAAAACGTCGCTTATATTCGTTTTATCTACCTTTCGACCGTTTCCACTCGGCAGAACGTCGCTTATATTCGTTTTATCTACCTTTCGACCGTTTCCGCTTCCCAAAACGTCGCTTATATTCGTTTTATGTACCTTTCGACCACTTCCGCTTCCCAAAACGTCGTTTATATTCTTTTATTCTACCTTTTGACCACTTCAGCGCACCAAAACGTCGCTTATATTCTTTTATTCTACCTTTTGACCGCTTCCACTCACCAGAACGTCCTTTATATTCTTTTATTCTACCTTTTGACCACTTCAGCGCACCAAAACGTTGTTTATCAGACTTTGTCACGCCGCTGCACACAAAAAAACAGCGACACACATCATGTCGCTGTTTCTGTTTACTGCATGCTATAGAGTTTTCCTGATGAATCCTGGCTATCCAACCCCAAGGCTTTGGCGGTGGATTCTTCGAGTTCTTTCATCAGATCTGGATTTTCTGATAAGGACAGTCCGTATGACGGGACCATTTCCTTGATTTTGTCTTCCCACGACTCGATGTGGTCCGGGAAGCATTTTTCCATCAGCTCGAGCATGATGGACACGGCCGTTGAGGCTCCTGGGGATGCGCCGAGTAAGGCAGCAAGCGTTCCGTCTTCTGAGGAAACGACTTCGGTTCCGAAACGGAGTGTGCCTTTACCTTCTTCTGTGTCTTTAATGATTTGAACACGTTGGCCGGCTACGACGAGCTCCCAGTCTTCGTCTTTGGCTTGCGGGACGAATTGTCTGAGCTCTTCCATTCGCTGCTCCTTCGAAAGCATGAGCTGTTGGAGCAGATACTTGGTCAACGAAGCGTTCTTCAGTCCACTTGCCGACATGGTGACCAGGTTATCTTTTTTCACAGAAGTGAATAGATCGGCATTCGATCCGGTCTTCAGGAACTTCGGAGAGAAGCCTGCAAATGGACCGAACAGCAGGGTTTCTTTATTTTCAATAAATCTTCTGTCGAGGTGCGGGACGGACATAGGTGGTGCGCCCACTGGGGCTTTGCTGTACACCTTGGCGCCGTGGCCTGCCACGACATCCGGCTGATCGCACACCAAAAACAGACCACTGACTGGGAAGCCGCCGATTCCGCGACTTTCCGGGATTCGTGATTTCTGCAGCAGATGTAGGCTTCCGCCGCCGCTGCCAACAAAGACGAACTTTGTTTTATGATGTTCGATGGTACCGTTTTCAAAATTCTTTACCTTCACTTCCCATGAATCGTCGTCCTGGCGCTCGACGTCGTACACTTCACTTTGGTACTGAACGTCTACGTCACTTTGCTCCAAATGGTTCATGAGGAGGCGCGTCAGTTCGCCGAAGTTCACGTCGGTGCCTGCATTGACTTTCGTTGCCGCAACCGGCTGATTCGGATCGCGTTCTTCCATCATGAGTGGCATCCACTCTTTTAACGTATCGTATTGATCGGTAAATTCCATGCCTCTGAACAGTGGGTTCTTCACCATCGCTTCGAAACGATTGCTCAAGAAGTCGATATCACGTTCTCCGCGGACAAAACTGATATGCGGAAGCGGTGTGATGAAGTTCCGTGGCTGATCGATGACATTTTTGGCAGCTAAATAGGACCAGAACTGCTGGGACACACGATACTTCTCATTGATATCGACGGCTTTGCTGATATCAACGGAACCGTCTTCCTGCTGCTTTGTGTAATTTAATTCACATAAAGCCGCATGCCCTGTTCCGGCGTTGTTCCACTCGTTCGAGCTTTCCTTCCCTGCGCTGTCGAGCTTTTCAAATACTTTAATGTTCCATTCAGGAGCCAGTTCTTTCAGCATCGTACCGAGAGTAGCGCTCATGACTCCGGCTCCGATTAAAATGACGTCTGTTTCGATATGGTCTTTGTTCATATCTTTTCATACTCCCCGTTTTGGTTTACTTTTTATAATTTTCCGTAATTTCAGTGTATCATTATGAGAAGGATATGAAAACGGTTAGATGGGCGTGCATTTACAAATTTTTTCAATATTTATTTATCATGCCCAACAAAATCGTCTATGAAGAAGTTCATCATATATGAAGAAAGAGCAGCACCTTGAAACGGCTCTTTCTTAGTATTTCTCACATAGCGGAAAAAAAGACGACACCGTATGAGTGCCGCCCTTCTTTATTGTTATCAAACCTCTATTTACTGAAATACGATTCGATCGCTTCCATCGCCTGCTGTCGATCTTTCCCTTTACTTTCTAAAAGAATGACATCTCCATTTTTCAACTGAAGATTGATGAGTCCTAAAATACTCTTCAGGTTGATCTCATACCAGCTACCCTGCACATCTTTTTTTATCAAGATTTCTGCATCATAGCTCTGAACGATCCCTGAAAGTTCTACAATCGTTTGATTCTCATCAAGATGTACGGTGACGTTTTTTTGAATGGCTTCCATTTCATGACCTCCTGGATTTCTTATAATATGATCGACAACATAATAGGTATGGTGACGATACTAAAGAGCGTCGTGACTAAGGTGATGCTTGAGACAAGGTCTGGTTTCGACTTGAACTGTACGGCAAAGATCGTCGTTGTCGCTGCTGACGGCATCGCTGCTGAGACGATGAGCACACTTGCCATGAGTGGACTCATAGGCAGGATGAGCGTCAACAGGAAGGCAATGAGTGGTGAAATGATCAGTCGGACACTTGTTGCGTATGTAATTTTCGACCACTCAAATTGCTTCATCTTAATGTCAGCAAGCTGCATTCCGAGCACGACCATGACCATCGGAATCGTTGCTTGAGCCAACAAGCTCACACTGTTCATCAAGTTAGCCGGCATCGGTATTTCTGCTACATTCATGATTAAAGCGACCAGTACAGCATAGGTCGGGGGCATCTTAAGTACAGCAGTGATGGCCATTTTCAAGCCTGCATTCCCTCTGGCTGCATAGTACACGCCAAAGAAATTCATGATGATCGCCTGTAGAACGAGGAAGGAAACAGAGTACACGAATCCCTCTTCACCGAAGGCGAATAGAATGATCGGCGCTCCATAATTTCCGGAGTTCATAAAGGCTGTTGAAAGGATGAGACCACTTTCCATGCTGGTATCATATTTCTTCACCTTTGCGACAATTTTATTGATGATCAGGATACTGGCGAGAAGAAGTCCTGAGAAAATGATCATCATGACGTACTCCCCGTTCAAATCTGCTTCGTAAAACGTTTCGAAGACCAGACAGGGAAGCATGACATAAAGAGCGATTGTTGAAATGGATTTGATATCGAGCTTTGCGATTTTTTGAATGATGAATCCCGCACCGAAGATGAGCAATACGGGAAACACGACTTGAATAAATACAGCCATGGTATTCCCTTCCTTTTAACAAGAGTAAGTGGTAGACCCGAACATCGCTGACTCGAGTTACACACAAGAGAGAGTGACTTAAAGTCATGAAAAACCCCTTGCGTTAAGCAAGGGATTCATGAGGGACATTTCAGAACATGTTATTCCGTGAAGCCGATCAACCATAGGGACAGCTCAGGAATGAACGTAATCATTAACAAAGCAAAGATCATAGCAAGGAAGTACGGAATGATCGCTTTGGAAAGCTTTTCGATTGAAAGACCGGATATTCCGGAACCTACGAACAAGTTTACGCCAAGTGGCGGTGTAATAAATCCAATAGCCAAGTTAACGACCATGATAATACCGAAGTGGATCGGATCATATCCGAGGTTCGTTGCGATCGGTAGAAGGATCGGTGTCAAGATGATAATGGCTGCCAGCGTATCCATGAAACAACCTACGACGAGTAGTAATAGAGTAATCAATAGAATAATTACAATCTGATTCTCAGAAATAGAGAGTAAGAAATTAGCTACTTGAGTAGGGATTTGTTCAATTGTAAGTAAGCGACCGAAAGCAGTTGCAGAACCGACAATGATCAATACCGTAGCCGTCGTTAGTGCTGAATCAGCAATGACTTTCGGAAGGTCTTTGATCTTCAACTCACGGTACAATAGCAAACCAGCAATTAAGCCGTAAACAACAGCGATAACAGCAGCTTCTGTAGGTGTGAAGATTCCTCCATAAATCCCGCCAAGAATAATGACAGGAATCACGAGGGCCCACTTAGCCTCCCAGAAGGTACGGCCGACATCTGCCAAGGAGACCTTACTATCAGATCCCTTGTAGTTGTTTTTCTTAGAATAGATATAAGCCCATGTCATTAAGGCAGCTCCGACAAGTAGTCCAGGAATAATACCTGCGATGAACATGTTACCGATAGAAGCACTGCCGACAACTCCGTAAATAACCATCGGAATACTCGGAGGAATGATAACCCCGATAGAGCCTGCGGCTGCAACAGTTGCCGTTGCGAACTTTTTATCATAACCCTGCTTGACCATCGCTGGAATCATGATCCCACCAATCGCCGCAACAGTTGCGGGTCCTGAACCTGAAATGGCTGCGAAGAACATACAAGTAACAATCGTCGCCATGGCAAACCCACCCGTTTTGTTACCTACGAGTGCATTCGCAAAGTTGAATAACCTTTCAGAGATTCCACCCTTACCCATGATTTCACCGGCAAGAATGAAGAATGGTACGGCCATGAGCGGGAATGAATCAACAGCTGTGACAAGCTCTTTCATCAAGAATTCAATTGGAATCGTTCCCGAATAAAAGATCGTGACCATTGTAGCTAAACCTAAGGAGATTCCGATAGGGACACTGAGAAGCAAGAGGATAGCAAACGATCCAAATAGTACGATAGATGTCATGATTCATCCTCCCCTTCCTGCTTGTGCAAACGATCGCGCTCATTTTCTACATCAAGTGGCTGTTTTCCGGTCAACATCTTAAATTGTGTAATCAAATTTTGTACTAATCGGATGGATGTCAGTCCAAATCCAATCGGTGTCGCCATATAGACAAGTCCCATTGGGATATGAAGAGCAGGAGACTGTTGGCCGAAGCTTAGCAGCTGGCTGGCAATTCCATACCCTTTTACTACGACATACAGACTGAAAACTAAGAATAATAGATTGGCAAGAATGGAAAGGGCGAGTTTCCCTTTTCCTTTCAGCAAGAGCAGCATGACGTCTACTTTAATATGACGCTGCTTTTTCACTCCATAGCTGATTCCGATATAGACCAGCCAAATAAAACAATAACGGGCAAGTTCCTCCGACCAGGACAACGAGTTTCCTGATACACGCATTACCACTTGAAGAAAAATCACACTTACCATAACACTTGAGAATAGAACGAGTAATACTTCTTCAAGTCTACGATCGATCGCTCGTACGATGTTCATAATGTCACCTCAGCACACTTTCAAATTATGTAGAAAGACGTTGCGGGAAAACCCCGCAACGTTACTTCCTTATTCCTTTGCATCTTCGATTTCTTGATAAATTGCATCTACCGTTTCTTCTCCGATTTTGCTCTTGTACTCATCGATTACAGGTTGTACAGCCTCAACCATTTCCTGACGAGCTTCTGGAGTGATTTCTGTATAAGTCATACCTTCTTCTTGAAGTTCTTTCAGATACTTCTCGTTAGCTTCACGATTCAACTTACGCTCGTGCTCCCCTGCTTCTACAGCAGCTTCACGTACAATCGTCTGTTGCTCTTCAGTCAAGCCATCATAGAAAGACTTACTCATCATGAATACGAACGGGCTATAGATATGGTGAGTGTTTGAAACATGGTCTTGAACTTCATAGAACTTTTGTAGATAAATTGTTGCATAAGGGTTTTCCTGTCCATCAACTGTACCTTGCTGCAAGGCCGTGAACAATTCAGTAAATGCCATTGGAGTCGGGTTAGCACCTAGCTCTTTGAAGGCATCAAGGTGCAGGTCGTTTTCCATTGTACGGATCTTAAGACCTTCGAAATCTTCCATAGAAGCTACTGCGCGCTTGCTGTTCGTCAAGTCACGGAATCCGTTTTCCCAATAAGATAGTCCTACAAGGTTCTGCTCTTCAAGCTTGTCTAATAGTCCTTGTGCTGTTTCGCCTGCCAGCACTTTGTCCGCTACTTCCTCATTCGGGAACAAGAAAGGAATGTCGAACACGCTGAACTCTTTTACAAAGTTTGCTACAGGAGCAGTAGAAGGAATAACGACTTCCTGTGTACCTAGTTGAAGGGCTTCCATCATAGAACGGTCGTCACCTAGCTGACCACTGTGATATGTATCAACTGTAATTGCACCATCTGTTTTTTCCTCAACGATTTCTTTAAACTTCAATAGACCTTTATATTGTGGGTGATCCTGGTTCAGACCGATACCGGCTTTAATAACTTTTGATTCACCGCTTCCTTCTCCATCTCCAGAATTACCAGATGCGGAATCGTTCCCAGAACAGGCGGCTAGAATACCAATCAATAAGATAGCAGAAACGAGTACGAATAACTTTCTCATTAAGAAAACTCCCTTTTCTAATTATTAACTGCTTCACTAACAATGACTCCAAGAGAATGATCATCCACTCTCAGGTTAAACGCTTTCAAACAAGACCGAAGTAACTGCCTGTCTTCGTCTGAAGAAGGGCAATTGATGAATGCGTATTCATAGTGATCATATGTAGTTAGCAATTTATGAAATATTTTTTCTATAATTCCGATTATACAAGAATATTTTTTCGTTTCAAGCGCTTTCAAAAAAATTTTTTTCATTTATACTAGAAATAGACGAATTATAGGAGGAAAATTGATGATTGAAGCACCTACTAAGCACGTGATTAGTCGTATTCGCTCATCTTACAGCCAGTTCAGCGAGAAAGAAAAAATAATTGCCGATTACATTCTCGAGAATCGTGAGAAGATCGTGCATTATACCATTAACCACATTGCGGATGACCTCATGGTTGCCGAAGCTACGGTTTTCCGTTTTTGTAAGCGCTTAGGTTTTAAAGGATTTCAAGCCCTGAAGATTGCACTAGCATCCGAGATTGTAAATGAAATAGAGGATATTCATGAAACGATCAGCCCGGATGACAATGATTTAGAAATCAATGAAAAAATATTTCAGGCAAACATTAGGGCTTTGGAATCTACGCGTGATATCCAAAACAAAGAAACCATTGAAAAAGTCATGAGTTATCTCATTGAAGCGAAACGCTTTTTCTTCTATGGAAGTGGCGGGTCTGGAGTGCTTGCTCAGGATGCTCAGCACAAATTTGTCCGAACAGGTATTGAATCCCATGCTTACATGGACTCCCACCTTCAATTGATGACGGCTACCCAGTTAAGAGAAGGCGACGTCTGCATCATCATTTCACATACCGGGGCGAACAAGGACATGATCGACCTCGTTGAGGAAGCAAAGGAGAATGGAGCCAAAACCATCGCGATCACAAATTTCTCTAAATCTCCACTCACAAAGCTTGTGGATGTCAGCCTCTACACGGTTTCACAAGAAACGGAGTACCGTTCAGAAGCATTGGCATCGAGGATTGCTGCCCTCTCCATCATTGATTCTCTTTTTGTGAATTATAGTGTAAGAAGGAAAGAACAGGCTCAGGAAGCAACGAAGAAAGTAAGAAAAGCTATATCTAGAAAGCGCATGTAGAAAGGATGAAACAAATGGGTACACACGTCATTGGACTAGATATCGGTACGACCAGCGCTAAAGCGGTTCTGTTTGACTTAAGCGGACATGTCGTATCGGAACATGAAGAAGGGTATCCCCTTCTTCACCCACAAACAGGGTATGCAGAGCAGGATCCTGCAGAAATCGAACAAGCCGCACGAACAGCTTTGAAAGAATGTAGAGAGAAAAGTGGGATAGAAGCGAAGGACATCTCCGGAGTCGGGATCTCAGCAGCCATGCATTCTCTTATATGTATGAATGAAGAAGGTCTTGCCCTCTCCCCGTCCATCATCTGGGCAGATGGCAGAAGTGTTGAGGAAGCGGCATGGCTGAAGCGTGAGCATCCGGAAATCTATATGGCAACGGGAACTCCCCTTCACCCGATGTCACCCTTAGCCAAATTAGTCTGGATGAAAAACAGGGAGACAGAAGAATATAGAGAAGCGACGTATTTTGTTTCGATTAAGGAGTATCTGACTTATCGGTGGTTCGGGGAAAAGACCGTCGACTATTCCATCGCAGCAGCTACAGGATTATTTAATATCCATGAACATAAATGGGAACCAGAAGCCCTAAAGCTTGCCGGGATAAAAGAGGAACAGCTTTTCACACCGGTTTCACCAGATTACAAAATGTCCGGATTGGCTGATGAAGTCGTGAAGGAAACAGGCTTGGCTGAAGAAACGCCATTCGTCATCGGCGGGAGTGATGGACCGCTTGCCAACTTGGGGATTGGAGCCATCCAACCTGGGGAAACAGCCGTCACCATCGGTACAAGTGGAGCGATCCGCCAATTTTCTGATCGTCCCCTACTGGATGAAAAGCAGGAAATCTTCTCTTACAGCTTCACAGATGACCTGTGGATCACTGGAGGACCTTCGAATAACGGCGGACTCGTCCTTTCATGGCTGCAGAAGCTATGGAGCGGTGAAAATGACCATTACACAATGGAGCAATTCAGTGACATGGCAGCAGAAACCGCTGCTGGGTCAGACCGACTGTTATTTTTACCTTACTTAAACGGTGAGAGGGCTCCGTTCTGGAAGTCTGAAGCGAAAGGATCCTTCATCGGGCTCACCCCTTCTCATAGAAAAGAGCATATGACGCGAGCAGCGATGGAAGGTGTTCTGTTCTCCATCGTACATATCGCCGATGCTTTGAACCGCGTAGGTAACAGCATTGATAAGATCTATGCAAGCGGCGGCTTCGCCCGTTCCTCTGTGTGGGTTCAAATGCTCGCGGATATGATGCAGAAGGATGTCTACATTCCTACCAGTCACCAAAGCTCTGCGTGGGGAGCAGCATGGCTGACATTATGCAGCACCGGTCAAGCTTCTTCGTTAGAGGATATAAAACAAAAGATTCCAATGGAACAGCGTTTCGAGCCGAACGCCGAGAATAAAGAAATCTATGAGGAACTCTTCAACATTTATAAAGACGTATCGAGTCAATTACAAACGACTTATCAAAAATTACACACTTCATAGAAACTAGAAAAGAAGCCTGGTCCAGCAAAAATGATTGGACCAGGCTTCCCTTTATGTCAAACTTCCATAAACCTACTCGGTATGCTCATATACAACTTTCCCCTCAGCATCCAGTCCCCTGACCTGAGTCACACCCAAATCTTTTCCGATTTTCGATATGTAATAATACGTTCGGCCTTCATACTCGACCAGTTCCGCTTCTTCCTCAGAACCATCGTAGCGGACGAATACCGAATCGATATCTTTAGAGTAGATCCGACCGACAAACGTCGTTCTATAGACAGACTCCCCGCCTAAAGAAGACGTGCCGACTGGGTTTGTGACAGACGAACTGCTTACCCCTTCTGTCGGCTCAGGTCCCTCCAGACCGAAACTGCCTCCACCTGATTTGTGCCAACCGTCTTCCTCTTTTCTCAGATGGTGAACGCCATATCTGTTCTCTATTTCGAACAAGGCGATTCCTTCCTTTTCATTGATAGCGTGTGTGTAAATAAGGCTTCCTTTTGCAGGATTTTCATGAAACGCTTCGCTCATCGTCTGTTCCTCCTGTTCCGTGCAGGCAGTGAGGAACAAGATAGCAGTTAGAAGCAGGAACTTCTTCATCTGCCTCCCTCCTTCTTAAACAGGTCGACTCTCTCTTTTCACTTTATACATTTTCTTATCTGCTGCATTGTACAATTCGTCCATCGACATCCCTGGTTCATAGCACTGGCAGCCATAGCTGAACGTTAAGGATGACAGGAGCGGGTCGGGATGCTTTTTCAGAAGGGCAGCGACTACCTCCATATCACGCTTGACCGTGGCGTCTTCGTCTTTTTCGATGACGATGACAAATTCGTCCCCTCCCAGGCGGGCGGTTAACGCATTATGGTGGAAGGTTTTCTGAAGGATCCATCCGAACTCGATTAATACATGATCTCCTTTCTGGTGCCCATACTGATCATTGATCGCTTTGAATCGATTCAAATCCAGCACCACCACCTCAAAAGACCGCTTGGTTTCAATCAGGTTTCGGAGGTACGTTTCATAGCTTTGACGATGATAGAGCTTCGTCAAGGAATCTAATTCCGTAGAGCTCGATTCAAGGAACGTATAGGATACCAGGATGCCGATGACGATGGTTGTCCAAGCAAAGAACAGCTCAGGTTCGAATAATCGCAAAGCCAATCCGATAATCGGAAGAGCATAAAAGATCATGAAAACATAGGAAACGTAAGCCGGAACCCTCTGGCGGTTTCGAAAGGAAAAGATGAGCATATAGAGATAAGGAGCTGCTATGACCGCGTAATGAGCGACTTTAAAATCACCACTTATGTATCGGTTCTCTTCAGGCAGTATTTGAAAATATAGAGGATACGCAATGTTGATGAGAAGAATGAAGAACGTGACCACGCTCACATGTTGATAGAAACCCCTTCTATAGATGCGGGCCGGCTGCTTAAGTAAATGATAATCTACATAGGAAAGCATCAAACCACCAAGAATCGGTCCCATGAGAAAAAGGATAAAGTTCGTGGAATAGCCCAGGAAGTAAGCCCCAGGGAATACTTTATTGTCCAAAATCCAAGTGATCGGCTCAATGACGATCGCTACAGCTGTTGCATACATAATCATTCTTAAAAGCTTTTTGCCAAAGCTCTCTACTCTTGCTCTTGCTTTAATGATGATAAACAGCACCATTAAAACGATAAAAGCGTAAATATTGAGCTGAAACTGTACAATATAATCCACCCACCCAACCCCTTCCACTCCGCTCAATTGTTACCTTTATCATAATTTATTCCATTACCCCCCGTCAAAAAGAGCACGGCCTTTTTTCCCAAAACCAAGTTGACAATTCTGAAAAGTCTCTATATCATTGTGAATGATAATCATTATCAACTAAATTTTATGTAAGGTGGGATATAAAATGACGAAACGAAAGATCTCTTTGTTCACGTTATTCATTTCTATTTTTATGTTGTCTGTACTGGCGGCCTGTTCGTCACAGGAAACGGATGCAACATCTGGTGAAGAGGCCGAGGGCGGTTCAGAATCAACCGAGGAAAGCTCTTCTGAGTACCCGATTGTGATTGAACATGCGTTTGGTGAAACGGTCATTGAAGAAAAACCGGAGCGTGTCGCGACGGTTCAATGGGCCAACCACGATGTAGCGTTGGCACTGGGGGTTGAGCCTGTTGGGTTCTCAGCTGCGAACTATGGTGTTCAGGATGACAGTGGCATGCTGCCTTGGACGAAGGAAAAGCTTGATGAGCTTGGTGTTGAAGACCCGAACATATTCCAGGATACCGACGGCCTTGATTTCGAGGCGGTAGCGGATTCGAACCCGGATGTCATTCTGGCTGCGTATTCCGGTATCACACAGGAAGATTACGATATACTTAGTCAAATCGCTCCCGTAGTCGCATACAAGGAAGCCCCGTGGGTCACGACTTGGCGTGAACAGGTTCTGATGAACGCGAAGGGTATGGGCATGGAAGAAGAAGGACAGCAGTTGATTGAAGAAACCGAGAAGTTCATTCAGGAGAAAGCGGAGGAGTATCCGGAAATCCAAGGGAAAACCGTTGCCTTTGCAAGCTTCTCTGCAGACAACATGTCTCAAATTTACGTTTACACACCGGCCGATCCACGCGGCAAGTTCCTGGAGGAGCTCGGCATGACATACCCGGACAGCGTTCTGAATGCGATTGAGGATGAGTCCAACTTTGCGTTGACGCTGAGCGCGGAGAATGCAGACGTGCTGAACGACGCGGACATTCTGATTGGATATGGTGACGAAAGCTTATATGAAGCGGTTAAAGCGGACCCACTTCTTGGAGAGATTCCAGCGATTCAAAGAGGTTCTGTTGTGTTCATCGGGAACGGCACACCACTTGCTGCATCAGGCAATCCGAACCCTCTTTCCATTCAGTACACGCTGGATGAGTACTTGAAATTAATTGGAGATGCCGCTGCGAAGTTAGATGAGTAGTCTCGCTGAATTGAAAAAACAGCAAGTGAGCCCTCACGTACCGAAGTATTTCACTCCGGTACTTGTGGTGGGTGCAATCCTGCTTATAATCAGTGTGGCCGCATCGCTCTCACTCGGTTCCCGTCCTGTCAGCTTACAAGAAATCATGAATGGATTATTTGCAGAAGGCACTGGTTCGTATGGAGCGAATGTCGTGGAAAGCCGCATTCCCCGTACGGTTTTCAGCTTGATGTGCGGAGCGGCGCTCGGTGTGTCCGGCTCGCTTATGCAGGCGGTGACTCGTAACCCGATCGCAGACCCAAGCATCCTCGGTGTCAATATGGGGGCGGCACTGTTCGTCGTTATCGGCATTGCTTTTTTTAACATCAGTACGGCTGGAGAATACATTTGGCTTGCCCTCGCCGGCGCATTGCTCACATCGATTCTCGTATTCGGCGTCGGGTCGATGGGGCGCGGTGGGGCCACGCCTCTGAAGCTGATCCTGGCAGGTGCGGCTACGAGTGCGGCCCTTTCCTCACTCGTCATCGCCATCATGATTCCACGCTCGTACGTGATGGATCAGTTCAGGTTCTGGCAGGTAGGCAGCGTTGGAGCGGCGGACTGGAGCTCTGTCCAGACCTTCAGCCCGTTTCTCGTCGTCGGATTGGTCATCGCCGTCCTGTCCGCTTCCGCCCTCAATGCCATGGCGTTAGGAGACGAACTCGCCACAGGCCTTGGGGTCAAAACAAGCACGCTGCGTCTGATCGCGGCCATTGCAGCCGTCTTACTTTGCGGAGCGGCGACAGCGTTAGCTGGACCGATCGGCTTCGTCGGGCTTCTTGCCACCCACGTTGTACGGCTCATTCTCGGCTCCAACCTCCGCTATCTCATTCCGATGTCCGCCCTTACAGGGGCCATCGTGTTGACGATATCGGACGTTTGCGGACGGTTGGTTGGTCGCCCTGGGGAGCTCGAAGTCGGGGTCGTCACGGCTTTTGTCGGCGCTCCGATTCTTATTATTCTAGCTATGAAAGCGAAAGTGCGTTCACTATGAAAACTCAAACTATTGAATTTATACAATCCGGAAGACGTCAACGACAACAAAGGTGGCTGCTCGTCACCGGCATCATGGGCCTGCTCGCCTTTGTGCTGATGGGAGCGATGCTGTTACTCGGAAATACCATCTATCCAGTTCAGGATGTCGTCCGTGTTCTTTTAGGCGAACACGTCAGTGGTGCTTCATTCACCATCGGAACACTCCGGCTCCCGCGGATGCTCTCAGGCGTTCTCGCAGGATTCGCATTCGGTCTTGCCGGGAACACCTTCCAGACGATGCTGCGCAACCCGCTAGCAAACCCGAACGTCATCGGCATTACGTCTGGATCAAGCGCAGCGGCAGTGTTCTGCATCATCATCCTGCAGGCGAGTAACGCTGTCGTTTCAATCGCTTCGATCATCGGCGGTCTCGTCACGGTGCTCCTGCTCTATCTATTTTCCCGTTCAAAAGGGTCCTCGTTTTCCATCGGACGGATCATTCTTGTCGGTATCGGGATTCAGGCGATGCTCAATGCCACCGTCTCGTATCTGCTTCTGATTGGAGCAGAGCAGGACATCCCCGCCGCTCTCAGATGGCTGAGTGGAAGCTTGAACGGCATCCAAATGCACGAGATCGGTCCCCTTTTCTGGGCCGTACTCCTTTGTGCACCCATCCTGATTCTTTTTGGAAAACAATTAAGTATTCTCGAGCTCGGGGAACAGTCCGCCACATCACTCGGTGTCCGAACGGATCAAGTGAGAATGGCATTGATCTTGAGCGCAGTCGGCATGATTGCCTTGGCAACAGCTACGACAGGACCCATCGCGTTCGTTGCGTTTTTAGCAGGTCCGATTGCGAAAAGACTGGTCGGGCCGGGACTCTCAAACGTCATTCCGTCCGGACTCGTCGGCATCAACCTTGTGCTCGCAGCAGACTTGATTGGGCAATTCGCCTTTGACGTCCGCTATCCGGTCGGCATCATCACCGGCATCATCGGGGCCCCTTATCTCATTTACCTGCTCATTCGAATGAACCAAAAAGGAGACTTGTAATGAAACCGACTCATCACTTTCAAGCGGAACACCTCGTCGCAGGGTACGACCAGAAAAAAGTTCTCAATGACATCAGCCTTGAAATTCCAAGCAACAAAATCAGCGTAATCATCGGCGCCAACGCCTGCGGAAAGTCGACACTGCTGAAAACGATGGCCCGGTTGATCAAGCCCACTTCAGGCGGCATTACATTGGATGGTCAATCGCTGGACCGTATCCCGTCCAAACAGCTGGCCCGTGTCCTTGGTCTTCTCCCTCAGTCGCCGATTGTACCCGAAGGCATTACCGTTTCAGACCTCGTCGGACGAGGTCGTTTTCCTCACCAGTCGATGTTCAGCGGCTGGTCGAAGAAGGATTATGAGGCCGTGGCGGAAGCGATGGAAATCATGAATGTGACCGAGCTTGCCAACCATCACATTGACGAGCTCTCCGGGGGACAGCGCCAGCGGGTGTGGATTGCCATGGCACTCGCCCAGCAAACCGATATTCTTTTTCTCGATGAACCGACGACCTTCCTTGACATCACCTATCAAGTGGAGATTCTCGATCTTCTCACTGATTTGAATGAGAAATACGGCACGACGATCGTCATGGTCCTTCACGACATCAACTTGTCAGCCCGCTATGCCGATCATATCTTCGCCCTCCGTCAAGGCGAACTCATCTCAGAGGGAGCGCCTTCTGACGTGATTACGAGCGAGTTGATTCATGACATCTTCGGCCTTCACTCCACCGTGATTGAAGATCCGGTCTCGGGATCTCCTTCTGTCATCCCGATCGGACGCCATCACGTGCGGCAGAAGGAAGCGGTATGGTCCTAGTCATAGGAAAGCCCTCCTGAGACTCTCGGGAGGGCTTTTTTTACAAGATCAGCATCACGAACTGCATCGTAACGTGGGTCATCATATGGGCAGCTATGCTGAACACGAGTCCGTAACGCCAGAAGAGGTAACCATAAACGATGCCTCCAATTCCATTCAAGAGAAGAGCTCGGATGGTGACGACCGGCGAGAGTTCACCGAACAACATGATATTCGCCGGGAAATGACCGACCGCGAACAAGAGCGCCGTGATTGATATCGCAACCCAATATGCCCCGTCAGACAAGTCTTTGCGCTTTCGAATTTTAGTCAAAATGAAAATGATGAGTGACATGAGAAAGAACCGCATCATCACTTCCTCTACGACTCCTCCGTAAAAGAGCCCCATGAGTAACGCTTGGAAGGAAAACGACGAAGAAAGACCCTCGAGCTCGGGAATCAGAGCGGTAAACAAGAGACGATCTGACCCTTGTAAAATCAACCCAACGACAATACCACTGATCAGCGCTGCTTTCCACCCGCTTTTTTTCCATAGCGAAAGTTC
Source organism: Halobacillus litoralis (assembly GCF_020171725.1). Taxonomy (GTDB): domain Bacteria; phylum Bacillota; class Bacilli; order Bacillales; family Halobacillaceae; genus Halobacillus; species Halobacillus litoralis_F. The sequence goes on from NZ_JAIVAJ010000008.1 coordinate 65,551, forward strand.
CGTACGCTTCACAAGCGACCAGCCCGCTAAGCTTAGTAGAAACGTCAGAACTCCGGTTTGGATCGTCAAGGCTATGACAAGGACAGAAGGATCCGGAACAGGGACGGGCGGATTCGCGGCAGTATTCAATCCAACCAGATAACCCCCCATGATTCCGACTAATGTGAACAAACTGATGATCGTCCATTTATTTTTCACGATGATCTCCTCTTTCCTTTTTTTCTGGGACAAGAATCGTCGATAAGGAAACTCTGCGTCGATCCACTGAAGCTTTATTCTGTGCATAAGAATGGAGAAGGTTGTTAATGTCCTTTTGTAACTGTGTGGACTCTTCGTCAGAAACGTAAAGGTCCAGCTGATTGTAGCCAAACAAGTCCTCCCCCATACGCGTCTCGCCCTCAAGATAAGCTTCCATATCCCTCATAATGATCGCCATGTACATCATGAACATTTCCATATGCTCATCCGTAGTCAGCTTCTCCGCTTCCTCTGCTGAAAAGTGGGCGGCGTCTTTCTCGATCGAATACGTTTTCTCTACCGCTCCTCTGACCTGCCTTTCCTCAATCACATTGATAATGTCGTTCTCACTCAATGCCTGCAGATGACGGTACAGCGTCGCCTGTGGAATCTCCTTCAACGATTCTCGTAAATCCTGCACCGTAGCGGGACCTCGCGCAAGGCATTGGATGATTTTCATTCGAACAGGATGCAGGATCATATCAGCTTTTGAATTCATAGTTGTGGTCTCCTTTTGTTATTGTTATCAATAATGATAACAATAGGGTGGCTGAATTTCTACTCGTAAATTGTAGAGTATGAAAAATGGGGATCCTGCCTGTCCAGGATATGGCACGGTTGACGAAACGGCCATTAAGGATTCGAACGCAATCATTGAAATGATTTTTGAAGGGCAGTGGAAGTTGTTCACGCCTTAATTCGGATTGGTATGAAAAAAGCATGATACCCATCAGGAATCATGCTTTTTTACATAAATCCATCTCCTCAACTCTTGTGTCCTCAAACAGCTGTAAACCCTTGGTAAGAGATATAGAGGATAAACATACCAATGGCAAATAAGGAATATCCTAAGTAAGAATTCGTTATTCTCTTGAACTCCTTAACCCCAAGAATGAACATCTGAACCCCGAGAAGCAGCATTAGATAGGGCATAACCTCCTTGGCATCTTGGACCATGAGGACATAAATGGCTAAAGCAAGGATAGCAACTGAAGATACTGCCATCACAAATTTCACGACAACACCCCTCCTCTAGAACCAACTCAACGACTTCGCTGTCTGTGATTCTTTTTTGTCGTATAAACCACTCCCTCTATGACAGCAAGGACAACGATACTGAGAACGAATAATAAAACCTGATCCCACACCAACAACAAAGACAACGCAACTACCAACAGCAAACTCCTGATCAATTGCTTATGTAACAGCCACATAGAAACACCTTTCCCTTACATCCTTATTCACAGCAAACCTCTCCTTCATCCTTCAACGTAATCTCCATTTTCCTGCTCTTGGTCGTCATCCCAAGCGACTCGTAAAACGAGATGGCAGAGGTATTCTTCTCAGACACGCCGAGCTCCACGCTGTCCACTTCAAGACCCCTCGCCTTATCGAAGACATATTGCGTCAGCTTCCTTCCAATGCCACGGCTTCGATGGGTTTCAGCGACGCACAAGCTGTTGATCAGCAGTATTTTCCTCGCTTTAACAAAAGAGTTTTCTGCTACCTCCTCTTCCTTCGTCACGATAACACCTGCTAGTTCGCGATCCACGACAGCGACGAAAATATGCTGCCTGGAATCTTTCAATTGGTTTTCGAAGAATTCCTGCTCGACGGGAATGGGGTTCTCTTTGTACAAGTCCGGCCTGACCGAAACGTGAAATTCGTGAACCTGCCGGAATAAAGGAAGCAGTTCTTCATAATCTTTCTTTTCCGCAGAGCGAATATGTATCTTCATTTTCTCTTCCTCCTTCAAACATATCTCTATCTTACACTTTCATTATTTTTGTGAAAGAATTCGTTCGATTTTATCTTTGATAGACCTGTTGTTCGTAAATAGGAGATAGTTTTGCTTCGTTGTTTTGATGAGGATTCTCTCTGTTGTCGCATAGGGAAAACCAATGCGCATGGCGGTTTTCTCTTCACCACCATACGTTTCATCGAGTGTGACCGCCGTGATTTCATCCTTTGGAATCTCGACTTTGCTAAGCTGCCATGAGATGACGACAGTGTCACCGTTCTCTTTCACTTTCAAACCGAACATACCCATCCCTCCAAAGTAGATTTCTATCATGTATTTACGTTTTCGACTGGACTTTTGTTTCAGCTGAATTTTTATTTTTCCAAATCCTTCTTGTTTTCCTAAGTACATCGTATTACAATGTAATCACCATTAAATTCCAGTAAAGTGCGTTTATATGGGGGGATAAGAATCATGGATCGATTAGAGAAGCATGTAGAACACATTCTTAATCAAACACAAAGCAATCAGGCAGAGCGCGAGGAGATGAAAGAGGATTTTCTTTCACACTTGTATGCTTTGAAAAAGAAATACGAAGAAGAAGGCTTCGAGTCTGAGGTGGCTGAGCGGAAAGCGATCGAGGACTTCGGGGAGGCGGACTCCGTCGGCAACGAAATGCAGGAGACGATGTACCCTTACCAGCGCGGCTTATTATATGTGATCGGCCTTGCCACCATTGCCCTCGGCGTTTTTCTTCACTTTGCGCTTCTGAACGTCTTCGGTGAGCCGTCGTTCGGCTGGCTGGCGATACAGCTTGTAGTCGGAACACTCGTCACGCTTACCGCCATGAACATCTCTTTACTCGGCAAATATTATTGGTCGGTCAACGTGCTCGTCTTCCTCACAGCAGGATGGAATGGGTTCAACGCCTTTGTCGTCACCCAATTTCCGCAGGTGCAGATGATTCTTTTTACCATCTACATCGCTGTCCTGATCGGGCTGTGTCTCGTATTCGTGATCCGCAATTCGTACGTTTACTCGCTTCAAGAATCAAATGACCGCAGCACTCGTCGGTTGAAAAAAGTGAGTTATATCGTCAACATCCTTGCCGGTGCGTTAATATGCGGCGTTGCCTTGTTCTTTGCGTATGGGTTCATTGTGATGGTGGGGATCAACTTCTTTGTTCTAATTCCGATCGGCATCTTCATCGGATGGCTACTGTTCTACAAATACTTGATGGAGCTTACGTCACAAAAACCTGTCGCTGCTATGGTGCCGGGGCTGATTGTGATTGCACTGATCACAGCGTTCACGGTCACGCCATGGGTGCTGCAGACTCGTGTTCATCTTTTCCTATAGAAGCGACCTTATAATCTATCGAAATGCGTGGAGGAAGGGGCCGAACTACAATCAGCGGAAATTAAATCCGTTGATTACAGATAGAGAGTCATTGATTCAGAGTGAACATCCTGCATTGTGCTGGACTATCCTTTATAGTTAAGGGAGAAAGTTCTGGGAGGTATTGCTATGATTACTGCATGGATTGGAAGCATTTCTCTTTTGTTCGTAGCTGTTTTATATATCTTATTAGCTTTCGGTTTACCCTATGGCGACTTTGCCATGGGCGGAAAATATACAGTTATGCCTGTATCCTTACGCATAGCGTGTTCGATTTCTGTATTGATTCAAGTGGCAGCCATGATCTTTCTATTACAAACGGGGCAGATTGTTTCAATAAGTTTTATAGCTCCTATCGCAAGAGAAGTCTGCTACGTTTTCGCTGTGTACTTGTTCTTCAATACGGTTATGAACTTCTTCTCCAGAAGTAAGAAGGAGAAGCTCGTCATGACGCCTTTATCCTTGCTCACAGCCATCTGCTTCTTGATTACTGCATTGAATGGATAGTCGATATGGGGACCCAGGACCATACACCTTAACTTGAAGTGGGCTAAGCATTCTCCCTCTTCGGAAAAACGGTGTAACTGAAGCTGATCAAGAAATCCACCACAATGATAATCGACCAAAGCCTAAGCGTCCCCCATAACTCTTCCGTCTGCTGCGGATCCTGGATCATAAGAATGATGATTCCCATCAAGCCCCCACCTATCATCCAGGTGAGCAGATGTCGATACCATCCTGCCCTTTCCTCCTGCGCCCGCTCAGCTCCATACTTCTTCTCTTTCACAGGCTTTTCCCCGCCGGAAACCCGGTAGTAAAACTGTCGGTCGGCCCATTTGATCATCCTGTGCCCATAGACAACGCTGACCCCGATGTAGATCGCCGCCAGAGAGTGCAGAACCGACGCTTCGGCACCATTTCTCAAGTCGATGACCGTTGCAACAAGTAGAACGACATCTACCACAGGCGTACAAATCAACAGAAACGCGCCGAGCTTCCTTTTTTTCAAAATATACCTTGAGAACAGCCCCGCCAGAACAAACACCCAGAACCCGATCTCACAGGCAATAATCAACCACCCAATCATTCTGCCACCCCTTTTTAGTACAACTGTGTTATAAAAACAATAGCAGATTAAATTTTATAATACAAGTGTGTTAAAATATAGCTATGCCAAAATTTATTGATCATGAAGAAAGAAAAATTCATATTGCTGAAGCGACTTGGAAGGTCATCCGTGAAGAAGGCATCGAAAAGGCGACAGTCCGTAAGATTGCTGATGCGGCAGGACTTTCCACCGGGTCGCTGCGACATTATTTCTCAAGTCAGTCCGAGCTTCTCGCTTTTTCCATGGAGCTCGTATCAGAACGCGTCCGAACACGCGCCGAATCGAACTCCTATACAGGGACTCCCTTCGAAACCGTCATGGAGGCCTTATGCGAATTGATTCCGATCGATTCAGAGAAAAGGTTGGAAATGGAGGTGTGGTTGGCCTTCTCCTCTAAGATGCTGATTGATGAGAAGCTCAAAGCACTGGGAGAAGAGGTGTACGAAGAGATGAGGGGCGGAATGTCCAACGTGCTCCGTTTGCTCGATTCACTTGGACTCCTGCATGAGAACGCAGACTTGGAGATGGAAGCATCCAGGCTGCACGCACTCGTCGACGGGATGGCGATGCACCATTTAATGCACCCTGATTCTTTTTCAAAGGAAAAAGTAATCGAAGTACTTGAACACCACCTGAAAAGCATCTGCACGTAAAAGACGACGCTTGGATCTGAGAATCCAGGCGCCGTCTTTTTTTATGTATCGCTCTATTCTTTTTCGTATAAGTCGGTTAGGAACGTGCTCATCTCTTCCGGTAATTCCTCTACCGCCATTACGTGGAGTCTTCCTGCCCCAAGCGTCGTTGCAAGCACATAGGATTTTTCTTCATATTCAAACACCGTGAATTGACCTATTCCTTTGTTCCGATTATTTCGGATGTATTCCAAGTCTCCTTCGTCAAGGTTGTGCTCATATCCTTCAAGCATAAAGCTCTCCGGGCTATCATCAACGAAATTTATCTTTTGGTAAAGCTCCAGTGAACTCTTGGGTGTGTAGAACATGACATAGTAGGTGGACCCTCCTGCTGCCATCAGGATAATAATGAATAAAAGCGCCCATTCCGTTCGCGTATGCTTCCTTCTTTTCAGCAAACTGTTCCTCCTCTCGCCAAACCAGATATCCCCATTCTATATCACCTGCACCATTTTTCCCATTCATGAAAAAAAGCCTGTCCCATTAACTCAAGGACAGACTTCCAACTATATCACCCATTACCAGCTTGCTTTCTTCACACCAGGAATCTGACCTTTATGCGCATACTCACGAAACGCGATCCGGGACATCTTGAACTTCCTCATATAAGCACGAGGTCTCCCCGTCACTTCGCATCTTCCAGTCAGACGAGTCGGAGAAGAATCACGAGGAAGCTTACGAAGCGCTTCATAGTCCCCTTTCGCCTTCAACTCTCTTCTCAAATCCGCATACTTCGCTACCATTTCCTGACGCTTTTTCTCTTTTGCTACTTTAGATTTCTTAGCCATTTTCACATTCACCTTTCTTTAATTCGTATTGATTACGATTTAATTTATTCAAAAAAATTTTGGGAGCCAGATTCGACTCCTATTCCTTCCCCGTCCCTGCGCTCGGCAAAGACACGTAAAACACCTTTCGATCCCCGCCATTCACGAGATGCGTACAATCCACCCAGCTCACCTCAGCAAGCATCTGCTCCAGACGCTCTGAAACGTGCTCTTCGATATCCCGTAACGTCTGCAGCAACTCAAACAACGTCATCCCGAAACGGTCCGCCGCAAGCTGGTGAGGACGTTCGATTTTCAGACGATCCATGAACTCCCCCTCGGTCGCCACAACCTCAGCCAGACGATCCTCCATATGGATGACATACGTATAAAGGGCTTGCTGCTCCTCCGGCAAAGACCCGACAATCCAATCGGTCCACTGCTCTATTAAATAATCACTCATCCTAACCACCCCGGTGATCTAATGTAAATCGTAATCGTTACTATAATTTATCATTCTTTTCTACAATACACAACCCATTTGAAAAAATAAAGCAGCCGCCTGTCTAAGACGACTGCCGCAACGGCTGATTCGAGTTCAGGATGCTAATTGGGACTGGGAACCTACGACTCTCGCTCTCTCTGTTCCAATAAAAGTCTATTGGGACGACCTACTCTGCTCTTCTCGCTACCCCTGTCCCATTAAATCTTTATTGGGACGGCCAGCTCTACTACTCTCGCTCTGCCTGTCCCATTTAGACTTTATTGGGACTACCAGTTCTACTACTCTCACTATGCCTGTCCCATTTAGACTTTATCGGGACTACCAGTTCTACTACTCTCGCTCTGCCTGTCCGATTTAGACTTTATCGGGACTAGCAATCCGCTACTCTCACGCCACCTGTCCCAATCATGCTCAACCTATTTATCGAGCAGCATACCCCGCTGAAGCCGGCTCCTCTATCGGATAAAAGCAGGCGACTTCCTGTCCGGACTCATTTTTCTCCTCAAGGATAGGGACCTCGGTCTTACAGCGGTCAGTCGCAAGCGGACATCTTGTATGGAACACGCAGCCGCTCGGCGGATTGGCGGGTGATGGCAGCTCGCTGCTCAGCACGATTCTTTCGCGGCTCCGCTCCTCGACCGGATCAGGGACGGGAACGGCTGACAGGAGTGCCCGCGAATACGGGTGCTGCGCCTTCGTCTGAAAGGAGCCTGCACCGGATTTCTCCATCACTTTTCCTAAGTACATGACGGCGACGCGGTCGGCCATATGGTTGATGACGGACAAATCATGGGCAATGAACACGTAGGTGAGGCCGAGCTTCTTCTGTAGGTCCTGCAGCAGGTTGATCACTTGAGCCTGCACGGATACGTCGAGGGCGCTGACGGGTTCGTCACAAATGATCAGCTTCGGCTCAAGGGCGAGCGCCCGGGCAATGCCGATGCGCTGTCGCTGCCCGCCGGAAAATTCATGCGGAAGCTTATGGTAGTGCGTATCCGGATCGAGCCCGACGAGTTCGAGCAGCTCTTTGACGCGCGACTCGAGGCCGTCAGTTTTGTTGTAAGCCTTGAGTGGTGCGGCGATGCTGTCGCCGATTTTCATCCTGGGGTTCAGGCTCGTATAAGGGTCCTGGAAGATCATCTGGACGTCGCGTCTCATCTCACGGGTTTCCTTGGCGTCCGCCTTTGTATAGTCCTTCCCGTTGAACAGGATTTCGCCGGACGTCGGCTCCTGGAGACCGATGATGCTGCGGGCGAGTGTACTTTTTCCGCAGCCGGATTCTCCGACGATGCCGAGCGTCTCGCCTTCCCGGACGGTGAGGTCGACGCCGTTGAGCGCCTTCACATGCTGCTTCGGGCGCTGGAACAGCCCTTTTTTCACAGGGAAATGAACGTGCAGGTCCTTGATTTCGAGCAACTCACTCATGAGGACACCACTCCTTCCTTCAAAGATTCGAACTCAGAAAAAGAAAGCAGGCAGGCCGCTTCGTGTCCGCTCCCGCGTTCCTTAAGATCCGGATCGACGTGACGGCACGCCTCGGTTGCGAACGGGCATCTCGGCTCGAAGCTGCACCCAGCAGGCGGATCGATCAGACTCGGCGGCTGTCCGTCGATCGGGACGAGCCGCTCTCCGCCACCGACGGACGGAATCGACCGCAGCAGTGACCACGTATAAGGCATCGCCGTCCGGTAGAAGATATCCTCCGCACTGCCGGACTCGACGAGGCGGCCGGCATACATGACGAGGATCCGGTCCGCCAGATGAGCGACGACGCCGAGGTCGTGGGTGATGATCATAATCGCGGCCCCGTATCTTTTCTGAATGCCCTTCAGCAGCTCCAGCACCTGAGCTTGAATCGTAACATCGAGCGCGGTCGTCGGTTCGTCTGCAATCAGAAGCTTCGGCTCTGAAGCGAGCGCCATCGCAATCAGCACACGTTGACGCATCCCGCCGGAAAATTGATGCGGGTAACTTTCGATGCGTGCCTCAGGATCAGGAATGCCGACATCCCGAAGCAGCTCGATCGCTTTCTCGCGCGCTTCCTTCTTCGGCCGCTTGCGGTGAGCCTGGATCGCTTCGATCAGCTGCTTGCCGATCTTGAAGACCGGGTTCAAGCTCGACATCGGATCCTGGAAAATCATCGCGATGTCACTGCCGCGCAGTTTTCGGAGTTCTTTTTTATTCATCTTCAAGACGCTCCGGTCATTGAAATAGACGTCCCCTTCCGGGTAGGCAGCCGGAGGCTCTGGGTTCAGCTTCATAAGCGAGTGGGCAAGCACACTCTTCCCGCTGCCCGATTCGCCTACGATTCCGACCGTTTCCCCTGCCTCGATCGAGAAGGTGACGCCATCGACGGCTTTGACGGTGCCGTCCGGCGTATCTAAATGTACATGAAGGTTGTTCACTTGAAGCATTCCGTATCCTCTCCTTTAGGCAGCCTTCGTTTTCACTTTCCGTTTCCGTTTGATGTTGTGCGGGTCAAAGGCGTCACGCAGGCCGTCTCCGAGTAAGTTCAAGGCAAGGACGGTGATGACAATCGCAAGCCCCGGGAAGATCGAGTACCACGGCGCCAGGGTCAAATAGATCTGCGCCTCCTGCAGCATGCTTCCCCATGTCGGAGTGGACGGATCGACACCGACACCGAGAAAGCTGAGCGCCGCTTCCGCGAGAATCGCCTTGGCAAAAATGAACGTCGTCTGCACGATGATCGGCGAAAGGACGTTCGGTAGAACATAGCGTCCGATGACGACACCATGACCAGCCCCTGTCGTTCTCGCCGCTTCCACGTAGGACTCATTCTTCACCTGTAAAACAGCTGAACGGACGACCCTTGCCATCACAGGGAAAAAGGCGAGTGTCAGGGCGATGATGATGTTGACGAGACTCCCTCCGAGCGCGGCGACGAGCGCCAGCGCAAGCAGTAAAGCCGGAAAGGCGAGGAAGCCATCGATGATCCGCATCAGGACGAAGTCGACCTTCCTGAAATAGCCCGAGACGAGTCCGAGGACGGTCCCGATCAATGTGGCGAACACCGCCACTAGGACGCCGACCGCAAGGGAGACCTGGGCGGCGACAACCGTTCGTGCGAAGACGTCCCGACCGAAGTCGTCCGTCCCGAACCAATGATCGACACTTGGTGCACTCAGCCGCTGTTCAGGATCGATTTCCGACGGGGAGACCGGCAGCCACCACTGGGCTGTGATCGTAGCCAAGACGATGATGACGAGCATCGTCAGGGCGAGCACGTTTGTTTTTTTCTGAAACATCATTTGCTCCTCCTCGGTTTGTTAGTCATAGCGGATGCGTGGATCGAGGAATGTATAAAGCAGATCCACAAGCAGGTTGACGAGTACATAAATGGCGGCGATGAACAGGACGACGCCTTGGACGACGGGATAGTCGCGGCGGTGGATCGAGTCGATCAACAGCTGTCCGATGCCTGGGATGGTGAACAGGGTTTCGATGATGACGGTGCCGCCGAGCAGTCCGGCGACGGTTGCGCCGAGTACGGTGGTCGTCGGAATCAGGGCGTTCGGGAAGACGTGGCCGACAAGGACGTCCCGCTCACGTATGCCTTTGGCCCGGGCTGTTTTCGTATAGTCCTGGTTGACGGATTCGAGCATGCTGTCGCGCAGCATCCTTGCGATGATGCCGACTTCGACGATTGCCAGCACGAATGACGGCAGAAGCAGGTGATAGAGCCAGCCCCCGAAGCCTTCTGCGAGCGGGATGTAGCCCGCAACAGGAAAGACAGGCAGAGCGACACCGAATCCGAGCACGAGCAGGATCGCCAGCCAGAAATCCGGGATCGAAACGCCGAACAGGGAGACGGAAGTGAAGATCGGATCGAGCACCGTTTTTCTGAGCGCGACAATCGCAATAGCAGTCGGGATGGCGATGCTCAGTAACAGAATCATCGATAGAGCCATCAGACTGAACGTCGGACCGAAGTTGGCAAAGATCAGGTCCGTCACGGCTTGTTCAGAGTAGACGGACGTACCAAGGTCACCCGTCACGACTTGGGACAACCAGGTGAAAAATTGGACATAGAGCGGTTCGTTCAAGCCGAGCTGTTCTTCAAGATCGGCAATGGCCTCAGGCGAGCTGTCCTCTCCGAGAATGAGAAAAGCCGGGTTGCCGGGCGTCAGGTGGACGATCATGAAGACGATGATGCTGACGACGAACATGACGGGAATGACAGATAGTAAACGTCGGATGATATATGTAAGCAACCGATCTTCCTCCTTTAAAAAAAGGGAAGAAAATCGCCTGTCACGACGATTTTCTCCTCTTCGTTATTCCGCTTTCCACGTGTTCCAGAAGCGTGGGCCGTACCAGCTCGTGTAGTTCTTCAAATCTTCGGAACGAGCATCAAGATTCGAGACGTTCGCGATTTTTTCAAACGGAAGCTCTTCATAAAGTGTGCCGTTCAAGTCGGCAAGGATCTGCTGTTTCTCCTCTTCCGTTTCGGCGGTTGCCCACTGGGAAATGAGGCTCTGCCACTTCTCACTGTTATACCAGCCGCTGCTGTTGGAATCCTGACCGACCATTCCGGCCTGGTTCGGCGAGAAGAACGGCGACCAGCTGATGACGACCATGTCCCAGTTGGACGGTTCGCCCCACTTCTCTAGATAGGTCGCCCATTCATACGACTCGAGCTCAACGTCGAAGCCGACCTCTTCCAGCTGCTGTTCCGTGATTTCTGCGATTTTCTTATAGTCGCTGTAGTCGTTGGCGAAAATGATACGGATCGTTTCCCCGTTATAGCCACTCTCTTCAAGCAGCTGCTTCGCTTTTTCCGGGTCATAGTTCGAGAAGTCCTCGATGTTCTCACCTGAATAAAAAGCGGTCTGGTTCGGCGTGAACAACGCCCCGTCCAGTCCGTAGAAGTCTTCGTTTCCGTACGTCGCTTTCGCAATCGTTTCTTTATCGAGCGCAGCATTCAGCGCTTGGCGGACTTTGATGTCTTCAAACGGTCCTTCAGACTTATCCGTTGTCAAAATCGAGTAGCCGTTATTGGACGTCTCTGCCTCAATGCCTGGTGTCGTTTCGATCACCTCATAAAGGTCGAGCGGGATGCCCTCGCCGTAATCGTAAAGGTCCGTCTTCAGTCCATTCAAAATGACTTGTGGGTCTTTGACGACTTTGAAATGGACCGCATCAAGATAAGCGGTCTTCGCACCGGTCAGGCCGCTCGTTTCCCCTTCTTTTGAGGCATAGTCTTCATACTTCGTAATGACGATTTCGTCACCGCGTTTCCACGAGTCGAATTGGAACGGTCCTGTTCCAATCAGCTGATCACGCGTCAGCGGCTGTTCACCTGCTGCTTCTGCGATCGATTTCGGAATCACGACAGCTGATGATTTCGGCGCTGCGAGGTCAGATAGAAGCGACGTGTACGCTTTGTTCAGCTCGATCTTCAACTGATGTTCATCCACGGCCTCAACAGACTCCACGTGTTCATTGGTGATCTCACCTACAGACGATACCTTCAGCCAGCGGTTCAGCGATGCGACCGCATCCTCTGCCGTCACTGGGTCGCCGTTATGGAACGTCACCCCTTCACGGATGTTGATCGTGTACGTCTGGCCGTCCTCACTCACTTCATAACTCTCTGCGAGAAGCGGCTTCGCTTCGTAATCCTGATTGAGCGCAAATAACCCTTCGAAGATATGCCAGCCGATTTTACGGGCGGCACTTTCTCCCGTGTACATCCAGTCCAGCGTATTCGGGTCAGCGCTGATGGCGACATTCAGCTCTCCGCCTTCCACGGGTTCTCCGGAATCGTTCCCAGAGCTTTCTGTATTGGCACTTCCTTCACTGTTCGAGCATCCGATCAAGCCGAATAAGGCAACGGCACTGACAAGTAAGAATAATAGTTTCTTCATGATTTTCCTCCCTCTAAACCTAGTATCGAATCGATAATCGTGACAAACGCTTTTTCAATATTCAACAGCGCCCGCTCATCAATGTCAAAACGAGGATGGTGATGGGCATAATGCGTCGCCTCGTCCTCATTTTGCGAGCCTACTTTAAAGAAGCTGCCCGGTCTTTCCTGCAAGTAGTATGAGAAGTCCTCCGCTCCCATGCCAGTCGGCAGTTCCACGACGTTGTCTTCACCGAACGTTTCACTGAATAAAGTCTCCAGCCTTCTCGTCTCCTCGACGTTGTTGTAAAGAGCCGGATATCCGTGCAGGTAATCGATCTCATGCCCGGCTTCAAAGGCTTCTGTCACATGTTCTACGATGTTATGAATCTGCTTTTTCACCTTCTGACGGACGTCCGGGTCAAACGAGCGCACCGTCCCCTCGAGCTTCGCAGTATCCGGAATGACGTTGAACGCATTACCAGACTGGAAGACTCCAAGCGTAATCAAGGCTGAATCAAGCGGATTGATGCGCCGGCTGATGATTTTTTGAAGGGCACTGACGACATCACTTCCGACGACAATCGGATCGATCGCTTTGTGCGGAGCGGCACCGTGCCCCCCCACCCCTTTGATCGTAATCTGGAATTTATCGACCGCAGCCATCCTGAACCCTTCTCCAAGGGCGACTTGACCGACCGGAACCGCCGAATCCAAGTGTGCCCCGTATATGTAATCGACGCCGTCCAAGGCTCCGTCCTTGATCATCGCCTGCGCACCACCAGGTGGGATTTCCTCCGCAGGTTGGAAGAGAAAGACGAGCGTCCCTTTCAAATGGTCTTTGTAATCGATCAGTGCCTTCGCCGTGCCAAGTAAAGCGGATGTATGCCCGTCATGACCACATGCATGCATCACCCCGGGATTCTTCGAACGATACGGAACCTCTTTTTCATCGATAATGGCTAGTGCATCAAAGTCCGCCCGTAGTGCCACCGTCGGACCAGGTTCTCCTCCTTGAAGCGTCGCCGTCAGCCCATGTCCACCGAGCCCCGTGCGGATGTCTTCATAACCGAAGCTCCTCAGCTTCGCTTCAATGAACTTCGCCGTCTCCGATTCCTGATAGCTCAGCTCAGGATGCTGGTGCAGGTACCGTCTCCATTCAACGACCTCATCAAATTGTTCTTCCAGCTGTTGTTCGATCATCTCTTTCACACTCATCATTCCTTCCTCCTTTTCTACTATCCCTATCATTTTAATCGGAATTAGGCATAAAAAAATCCCCCTCTTCCAGACAAGAAGAGGGGAATTCATCACCGATCGCCTCTCTTATCTTCGTACTGTGACGTACGTGGAATTAGCACAGTGCCGCACGCTGCAGCCTGTTGCTTTGACTTCATCGGGCCGGTCCCTCCGTCAATCTGGATAAGAAGATTCAATTATGAGACTCATCTTACCTTGCATAAAATGGAATGTCAACACAATATTTACATTACGTGCTCGTTAACGTTTCGGCACCCGTTTTCATAAACGAAACGGCCTGCTCGACGATTTGATCCCGTTCAAAATCCATTGAAGCGATATGATAGGAATCCGCAAGCACATGCTTCTCCTTCACCTTCGAACGAACGTGCTCGAGAATGTAATCCGAATTCTCCGGCGGGACGACATGATCCTCAAGCGACTGGAAGCAGGACACCGGACAGTCCACCTCGTGCAGTCGACCCCGGACAAGATCCATATAATCCAGCAGCTGATGATATGCCGAGACCGGCGCATAGTCATACGTAATTTCCTCCACGTCCATCCGCTTGATATCCGGTCGCCCTTCCTGAACATAGCCTACAGCCGGTTTGTCCCGATACGATTCAAATCCCGGAATCCGAATCGCCGGATTAAGCAGGATGATGCCCTCTATCCCAGCATGCTGACGAGCAAGATCCAGCGTCAACGTCCCACCCATCGACTGGCCGACCACATAAACCCGGTCGCACCTTTTCTTCAAGTTTAAAAAAGCGCGCTCGATCGTTTGATACCAGTCCGAATACGTATAGAGCTCCAGATCCTTGTAGTGCGTACCATGACCCGGCAGCCGAGGACAGGATACGGTATATCCGTGAGCAGACAGGCCATGGGCGAAATCCCATACACTTTGAGGCGTCCCCAAAAAGCCATGGCAAATCAAAATGCCGGACTTACCACCATCTATAAAGAACGAGTCCGCGTTTTTGATGACAGGATACGTCTGTTCCATCGTTTCGCCTTCTTTCTATCGTTTTCCGTAATTGATGAATTGTAAGGTTATGGGTATTAAACTACATTTAATTCCGACTTGTCAACTATGTTTAGTTTGTTTTATAAGCAGAAGCTGGTCTTATGAGGCGTCGTCACGCCTTTCAAGAAAAAATAAAAAGAAACCCTTTGTCCAGTAAAGTCAGACGTTTGACTTTATTTGTAAGCCTTTACATTGTTTGCTGGTAAGCGTAATTTGGAAGTAGACATATGTTTGATGATTCAAACAAAAGTTTGGGAGGGCTTAGGATGAATGCCGAGAATTTGACCAACCGTGAACGCGACGTCTATGAGCGGATCGTGAAGAATCCCTACATATCACAACAGCAGCTTTCCGACGAGCTCGGGCTGTCGCGTTCGACCGTAGCCAATCTGATTTCCACACTCGTCCAGAAGAATGTCCTGCTTGGACGCGCATACGTCCTGAACCAATCGAGGAACATCGTATGCATCGGCGGCGCCAACGTCGACCGCAAATTCCATTGCATAGAAGAGATGCAGCTCGAAACCTCGAACCCCGTCCATTCCAGCTACAGCGCAGGCGGTGTCGCCCGTAACGTAGCCGAAAACCTCGGCCGGCTCGGGTTTCAACCCAGCCTGATCACAGCCGCCGGCCACGACGCAGACTGGGACGTAATCGAGAGCGCCTCTTCCCATTGGATCGACCTGGAAGGCGTCATGCACGTCCCCTATGGAACAACCGGAACTTACACCGCCATTCTCGATGACAAAGGCAACATGAACGTCGGATTCGCTGACATGCAGATCTTCGACGCCATCATCCCCAAGCTCATCGATCAGAATGAGAAGAAGCTGAGGCAGGCAGAATGCATCATCGCAGATTTCAACTGTCCGAAGGAAACCCTCGCCCATCTTTTACAAAAAGCAAAGAGGGATGAGACGCCCGTAGCATTCATTACCGTGTCGGCGCCGAAGATGAAGCACCTTCCGGAGGACGTGGGCGGTCTCACCTGGTTGATGACAAATGCCGAAGAGAGTGCCTCATTTTTCAACAAGGAAATCGAAACAGAAGATCAGTGGTCCGAAGCGGTAGAGCGCTGGCTTTCGATGGGCGTCGAACACGTCACGATGACGTGGGGCGACCGCGGCGTCATGGTCGGATCGCGTAAAGAAGGTATCCGCTTGTTCAGAACGACGCCGGTTCAGGAAGTGAAAGACGTGACAGGAGCGGGCGATGCCTTCTCCGCCGCCGTCATCCACGGTTGGCTCGAAGGTTTAGGCATCGAGCATGCCGTCGAAGCAGGCTTGAAGAGCGCTTCACTCTGCATCCAATCGAGCAGCACCGTTCTGCCGGAACTATCATCTCAATTACTCAATCAATAGGAGGCTCACGATGAACGAATATTTATCCCTATCCCCTGAAGTACAGAAAGCATTTGAAGAGAACAAACCCGTCGTCGCCCTTGAATCGACCATCATTTCACACGGCATGCCTTATCCGCAAAACGTGAAGACAGCCAAGGAAGTCGAGGACATCATCCGTGGATACGGCGCGGTTCCTGCGACCATTGCGCTGCTGGATGGCAAAATCAAAATCGGACTGACCGCTGATGAACTCGATGACCTCGGAACACGCAGCGATGTCGCTAAAGCCTCGCGCAAAGACCTTCCGTACCTGCTCGCAACGAGAAAAGCCGGTGCGACAACGGTTGCAGCAACGATGATCTGCGCTGAACTCGCAGGGATCGAATGGTTTGTCACAGGCGGAATCGGAGGCGTCCACCGCGAAGCCGAAACGACGATGGACATCTCAGCAGATCTTGAAGAACTCGCCCAAACCAACGTCGGCGTCATTTGCGCCGGAGCGAAATCGATCCTCGACATCGGCCTGACCCTCGAATACTTAGAAACGAAAGGCGTACCTGTCATCGGCTATCAAACCGAGACCCTGCCAGCCTTTTTCACAAGAACATCCGAGTTCCACGTCAACTATCAAGTCGATTCGCCGGAAGACATCGCCCGAACCCTGAAAGCGAAATGGGACCTCCACTTAGAAGGAGGCGCCGTCATCGCCAACCCGATCCCAGAGGAGCATGCGATGGACGAAACCTTTATTACGACCGTCATCGACGAAGCGATCGCCAAAGCGAAGGCTGAGGGTGTCGAGGGAAAAGACGTCACCCCGTTCCTGCTTGATGAAGTGAACAAAGCGACAGAAGGAAAAAGCCTCGCCGCCAACATCGAACTCGTGAAATCAAACGCCCATCTCGGTGCACAAATCGCAGTCGCCTATGCCAACCTGAAAACCGCTGTACCGAATCGTTGAATGAGTAAAGCGCCCTGAAGTCAGGGCGCTTCTTTATTTTGTCAGGCAGCTAGATTGTTAGAAGGTTGGCTTGCCATTGGGACAGCGAGGGCACGATCCACTATCTATCAGTCTCAATTGGCTTGTATTGGGACTGATAGAACCCGCGCTCGCCTCATGCTTGTCCCATTAAACTCGTATCGGGACTCACAGCAAACGCGCCCGCCTCATGCCTGTCCCATTAAACTCGTATCGGGACTCACAGCAAACGCGCTCGCCTCATGCCTGTCCCATTAAACTCGTATCGGGACTCACAGCACCTGCTCTACCCGATACCTGTCCCAATCAGCGGAATCAACCAATCGATATTCCCCAAAAACAAAATCACGGACTGAGCTACATAAAACAAGCCCACCCCTTTACAAGGAGACGGGCTCACTCATCATATGATTCCTTGGAAATTCAAGATTACTTCAGCAATCAGCGCAGAGCCGAGGAACGTCCCGACCATGACACACATCGCAACGACGATACTCCGCCAGCCGAGTTTCACGAAGTCTGTCCAGGACCGCCCGATGGCGATACCTGCATAGGCAAGAATCGGTGTCGCAAGCGCAAGGAGATTCACTTCATTTGTGTATGTCACAACCACGTCCGAGCCCGGGAACCACGGCATCGAGAACAGGACACCGATGATGGCGACGTACGCGACGCTTGGGATGTTGGCGGGTATGATTTTTCCAAGTACAAGGCCGATCAGGCAGATACCGATGAGGATCAGTATGCCGGGAATCGCGTCAATTACGAAGATATCGTATCCGATCCAATTTCCTAACAGTGCAACCACTCCGAAGATTCCGAGAAGCAGGATCCATTCCTGAATATTCTTCAACATCTTAAGCGCCCTCCTTCATTTCTTGTTTGGCTTCCGGCTTATTGCGTGTCATGAGTTGATACAGCTTTTCCGTCAGAGGAAGGCCGATAAAGATGCTCATGTAAAGCCCAGTCGATAAGGATAACAGGTTACTCGCTCCGGCAAAGGCCATGATTTCACCTTCCATGGCTGGAAAGGCAGCGACGAGCGAGCCACTTGCGGCGGCCATCATACTTCCACTTCCTATTCCTGATGCCATCGCAAAGGAGAGCGGGTGGAGCGGTGTCCACGTAGCGAGGAACCCAGAGATGAGCCCCATGAAGACCGCTCCGAAGACGGTCCCGAAGATGTAGATGGCCATGACGCCGCGCCCTTCCGGCGAACTGAACCCGTACTTGTCCATGATCAGTCCTACATTCGGTTCACGGGCGACCGAGTGCGTCATGCCGATGCTTTCACGCTTCAGCCCAAGCAGCACAGCGACCGGAAGCGCAACGAGAATCGTGGCGAGGTTTCCGAATTCCTGAAGTAACAGGGCTGGTCCTGCTTCAATGATCTGCGGAAGCGAAGGTCCGATGATGACGCCGATTTTGGCAATAAGGAGCGTGACCCCAAGCACAATCAGCGGTTCTGCATTTTTCGATTGTTTGTCTTTAACCAATGGCGTAAAGAAAAGTCCGAGGCCGATCAGAATCGCATAAAGCATAGGCAGTAAGAGTACAACACCAGGTCCTACGGTGAAGGAATGGGTCCCGATCGCTTCTGTAATCAATACAATCCCGAGTACAATCGCGTGGAGACGCCAGTCTTTCCATATGTTCGTCAGTTGCTGCTTCAAATGAATTCCTCCTTATGTAGTGGGCTCCTTTTATCAAGTAAAGGATAATACCAGTCATTATAATATTCTGAAAATTAAAATCAAGGGCAAATTTTGTAATTCCCCGATCCCTCTTTTCATTCTCGAGGCTTCCATGTATGATTAGTCCAAAATCCTGCGGAGTGATGAAACTATGGATACAGAAGGAAAACTACGGAGTCTGATCAACGCCGTTCAGATGATGACGTCCACGTTGAATTTAGACGAAGTCCTCGAAAAATTAATTCAAGAAGTGCTGCACGTCATTGACGGATCGAACGCAAGCGTCCTATTTCTTTACGATGAAAAAATCGATAAGCTCTATGCCAAAACAGCGGCAGGGTTCGATATGGATTATTTGCAATTCGCCTACCTCGATCCCGGCGAAGGCATGAGTGGAAAGGCTTTTCTCACTCAGGAAGGACAGATTTTCTCGACACAGCACGATACACTCGAAGGAATGCAGGACATCAATCCGAAGACGAGGGAGTATTACTCTAAAGCGCGCGGCGACCTCGAATATCCGGCAAGTGCGATCTGCGTTCCACTGATGGCACAGAAAGGATGCATCGGCGTCTTGACGGTTGATATCTACAAAGAAGGCGTCACGTTTACCGAGCAGGACTTGAAGCTGCTCGAAACCTTCGCCGCTCAGGCCGTGATTGCGATCGAGAACGCCACCCTATATTCCCGGAACGAGCGGACGCAGCGGGTGCATGAAGTGTTGAGTGATGTTTCCTTGTCCCAAGGAGGCCTTGAGGAGATCACGAAAGCTCTGTCTACGCTCGTGGATGCAGAGGTCATGGTGTTCAACGATTTCTTCGACCTGCTCGCAACCTCCAGTGACGACGCCGCAACGATCGGAAAGGTCCTCACCCAGGAGTATCACGGCAAGCTCCAGCATGCGATGGCCCACGATAAAGGATCAGCCACAACCATCCAGCTCGAAGACCATGAAGAGAGTGTGTACTTTTTCCCTGTCCGGACCGATCACCGCTCGATCGGACTGATCTGCATGTACTTGACCGACTCCGACGTGCTCGACCCGTTAGACCAGTTCGCCGTCGAACAGACCGCGACGATATTCGCCTTAGAGATTACGAGACGGGAACGGAACTCGTACGACGCCCTCACCTACTCCGGCTACATACTCGACCAGCTTCTATTTGGAAAAGTGGACAAGCTGACCGTGAACGAGCTGATCCGAACGACCTCCGGCACCGGCGAAGGCAGGCAGTATATCCTCGTCCAGCTCACAATCGAAGAAGGACTGCTCTCCCTAATGGACATTTCTCGGAAAAAAGAGACCGTCACCCGGATCATCCGGAGAAAGATGGACCAACTCCCGTTCAAGACGTTCATTCTCGATCAGAACCTCGATATGATCTTCATGTTCTCCTCGCCGGACGACATGAGTGAATCGGCCGTATACGAACGGATCCGCATCGTGTTCGCCCAGATTATCGAGGAAGTGAGACAATCAGCGGAACTGTCGCTCATCGCAGGCATCGGACGGACTGTCACGGAACTCGAGGACGTCCGCACATCCGCGAACGATGCATCCAAGTGCGTCGACTATCTGCTTACAAAAAACAAAACCACTTCCCTGCTCGCCTATTTCGAACTCGGCTTCCAGCGTCTTTTTTTGAAAACGGAATCCGGAGAGCTCGAAGCTTATGTGGACGATACGATCGGGAAGCTGAAGCACTTCGATGAGGAGCATAACGCCAACTTATTGATCACGCTCAGTGTGTACCTGGATTTGAATAAAAGCATGAAGCAGACCGCCGAATCGTTGTTCATCCACGTCAACACCGTAAAATACAGACTCGGGCTGATCAAGGACATCCTCGATCTCGATGGGATTGAAGGCGAATCCGCTTTTGAGCTTCAACTGGCAGTCAACATCGACCGTTTTCTGGATTAAAACGCTTAACTGTCCACCACAGCTAAAAAGTCACCGTTATCTTTGTCGGTCATCTACATTACAAAATATTCAGACTTCTCTTATAATTTGATTTATCACAAAAAAACAGAGAGGTGATCACATGGCGGTGCAGGCCACAGCAAGCTTTTCGAAATTATTCTTATCCAGACTCATGCATCAGTATCCTGCAACGCTCGATCGAGAAGGCGTATCAGGGAAGCGGGTAGCCAGTCGCCTGGCCCAACTTTCCAAAATCGGTCTGACGGAACAACAGGGCAGTCATCGAATGTCTTTTTCAGATGAAGAGCGGGCAGCAAAAGAATTAGTGAAGGTATGGATGAAGGAAGCGGGGCTTTCCATCTATGAAGACGGAGCCGGCAACGTATTCGGCACCCTGCAAGGGAAGGATCAGGAACAGTCGATCTTATCCGGGTCCCACCTCGACAGCGTACCGAACGGCGGTCATTTCGACGGTCCACTCGGCGTTTTAGCGGCACTAGAAGTCGCCCAAGCCTGGCAGGAAACGGACTACGTGCCGGAGACGAACTTCGAAGTCGTCGTTTTCACAGACGAAGAAGGTGCACGATTCAACGGAGGCCTGACTGGTAGCCGCGCGATGGCCGGTGAAATCGATATGGCGAACCAAGTGAAGCTCAAAGACTTCAACGGAAAGTCCTTCGAGAAGGTCCTCGAGGATCACCAACTTACACTCAAAGGCTTTAGCGGTTCGAAGCGTTCATTAAACAAAGTGAAAGCCTATGTCGAGGTTCACATCGAACAAGGCAAACAGCTTGAGGAACGGAACCTCTCGACAGGTGTCGTAACCGGAATCGCAGGTCCATCCTGGCTGACCATCACCTTCAAAGGAGATGCCGGACACGCCGGAAACACGCCGATGCCCGGCCGAATCGACCCACTCGTCGCAGCCGGCGAATTCGTTCTCAGGCTGAAGGACCTCCCGGAGCAAGTCAGCCCCTCCGGCGTCGCAACCGTCGGAAAGCTCGAGGTAACTCCGAACGGCGTCAACGTCATCCCAGGTGAAGTCAAACTCACCGCGGATATAAGAGACATTGATGAACAATGGAAGAATCAAATCGTAGCCAAAGCAAGAGCACTCATTCAGGAAGTCGAAGAAAAGCACGGTGTCGCCGTCGACGTACAGGAAACGCTGAACGTCACACCGGTGAAGCTGCCTGAGACGATGCAGCAGATTGCAGCGGAAGCGACCGAACAAGTGACCGGCAAGAAAGCCTACCACCTCCCGAGTGGTGCCGGACACGACGCAATGGTGATGGGACGCTACGTTCCGACCGCCATGCTTTTCACAAACAGCAAAGACGGCATCAGCCACAACCCGAAGGAATGGTCCACTCTAGAGCACTGCGTGGAAACCATTCATGCCTTGAAGAAGACACTGGAAGCCATCGATCAAAAAGACAGGAGTGAATTACTATGAAAAAGTTGAAAGGCGTCATGACCGGTTTAATGTTGGGAAGCGCGCTGTTTCTGACAGCATGTGGAGGCGAAGAAGCGAGCGGTGATTCAGGAGAAGCGGAATACCAATGGAAGCTTGGCTGGAACTCCGGTGAAGAAGGAGACTCCAAAGGGGAAGCCGCGATCGCCTTCAAAGAATACGTAGAAGCAGAATCTGACGGCCGGATCGAGATCGAATTTTTCCCGAATGAAACGTACGCCACTTCTCCTGAGATGATCGAAGCCGTACAAGTCGGAGCGCTTGAAATGGCGATCCCAGGTGCGAACGAGCTTGCGAATATCGTACCGGAATACGCAGCCCTGTCCCTTCCGTTCATGGTGCAGACACCAGAAGAAGCCCACGCTGTACTCGATAGCGAAATCGGTGCCGACATGAGACAGAAAGCGGAAGACCATGGATTCGTCGCGTTGACTGATACAGAACTCGGGTTCACACAGATTACGAACAACGTCCGCCCGATCAACACGCCTGAAGACTTGGAAGGCTTGCAAATGAGATCCCCGAACGATGTAACATTGATCGAAACATTCGAAGCATTCGGTTCCTCCGTTTCGACGATGGCTTACACAGAGCTTTACAACGGCTTGTCCCAAGGGGTCATCGACGGCCAGTTCAACCCGCTGTTGAACATCTTTGACCAGAACATGCACGAAGTACAGGATTACCTGGCTATGACCAACTTCACGTACTACTACTGCTATATGATCTTGAACCAGGAAGAATTCAACAACTTAGATGAGGAGCTTCAACAAATCGTCATGGAAGGTGCTGAAAAAGCACGTCAAGCTTCCCGCGATATCGTAGCCGAGAGTGAAGAAGAGTATTATGAGCGCGCCCTTGAAGAATTCGAGGAAGTCACAGAGCCGGACTTAGCTCCATTCCAAGAGGTCGCAAAGCCCGTTTATAAAGAAGTAGAAGACGTCATGGGTGCAGAAATCATCAATGACATCGAAACCTTCCTTGAAGATTACCGACAGTAACGGATGATGCGGGACAGCTTGGTTGTCCCGCTTTTTCTACTAAAGAAAGGAGACCAGCACATGGCTGAAACAACCATACATAAAAAAACATGGCTGGACAAAGTAGTAGACGGCCTCGATTTCATTTCGTCCCTTCTGATGATCGCACTGACGGTGATCGTATTTGCCGAAGTGTTGAGCCGTTACTTCTTCAACTTCCCGCTCGTCTTTTCAAATGAAATGACCCTGCTGTTGTTTCCGTGGGTGATTTTCTTAGCTGCGATTTCGGTGACCCACCACGAAGAGCACTTATCCATCAATTTTTTCAGAAACCGGATGCCCAAAGTTGTCCAGCGGTGGATGTTCGCCTTCTCAAAGCTTGTCATGCTCTTTTTCTCCGGGTATATGTCCTACTCGGCATTCAAAATGGGACAGAACACAGCCAGTCAAGTCATGCCCGTTCTGCGCATATCAAAGACGTGGCTGACCACATCCGTCACCGTATCCTTTGCGATCATTTCACTGATCCTCTTGTTCCACTTCATCTTGATCATACTAGGTAAACGTGACGTTCCAGAAGAGGAGGAGATGTTCGATGATCTGGATCATGGTCATTAGTTTCTTTTTACTAATCATCTTCGGTGTCCCGATCGCCTTTGCGATGGGCGCCTCCGCACTATTCTATATACTCATTGAGGGCATCCCGCTCGAAATGTTCTCGCAACGATTCTTCACCAACACCCAGTCGTTCGCGTTCCTTGCCATCCCGTTCTTCATCTTAGCAGGGAACTTGATGATTCAAGGAAAAATAGCCCAGCGCATCATCAACGTGGCCGATTCGATGGTCAGACAGCTACCCGGTGGACTCGGGTGCGTATCGGTCGTCACGAGCATGGGAATGGCCGGCGTATCCGGCTCATCCGTAGCCGATGCGGCATCAACAGGAAGCGTCCTGATCCCCGAGATGAAAAAACGCGGATACAACGCCTCCTTCGCCGCTTCGATCAACGCATCGAGCTCCGTAGTCGGCATCATCATCCCACCGAGCAGCACGATGATCATCATCGCCTGGCTCGCGAACCTGTCGATCGCCGAAATGTTCGTCGCCGGCATCATCCCGGGCATTCTCATCGGCATCATCTACTTAGCGACCACCGTCCTGATCTCGATCAAGCGCGGTTACCCGAGAGAAGAGAAGCCGACGTTCAAAGAGTTTCTCTACCATATAAGAAAAGCATCCTGGGCGCTGCTTCTGCCGATCATCCTGCTCGGTTCAATCCTGCTCGGCATCGCAACAGCAACCGAAGCAGCAGCGATCTCCGTCGTCTACGCCCTGCTCGTCGGACTATTCGTCTACCGATCGCTCAACTGGAAGAACATCTACTCTTCCTTGAAAGAGACCGCACGCGGCACCGCCGTCGTCATGGTCACCGTCTGTACATCGATGATCTTCACGTGGGTCCTCATCTCAGAAGGCATCCCGCGCATGATCGCGAACGCCCTTAACGGCCTCGGACTACCCGGCTGGGCCCTGATTCTCGTCCTGATCGCCATCATGTTAGTCGCCGGTATGATCATGGAACTCGTCCCGAACCTGTTCCTCTTCATCCCGATCTTCTTCCCAATCGCGACCGACATCGGCATGGACCCGATCCAATTCTCGATCGTCATGCTCGTCTCACTCGCACTCGGCATGTTCACGCCACCCGTAGGAGCCACACTCTTCATCTCCTGCTTCATCGCGAAGATCGGCATCGAGAAAACGATCAAAGACATCTTCCCATACTTCATAGCCGGCATCCTTGTCGTCCTGCTACTTGCGTTCATTCCAATATTGACGCTTGGACTGCCTTCATTGTTTCAATAAAAAAAGGAAGCGCCCTCACGCTAGGGACGCTTCCTTTTTGTCGTGCGATGGTCTGATTCCTGGAAGGTGCGAAACGGATTGGGACAGCGGTACTCTATCCATCCATCTACCCGTCTCAATTAACTGGAATCGGGACTGACAGAGGCGAGTGCATCCTCTTGCCTGTCCCATTAAATCATTATTGGGACAGGCACAATCCCGTCTCGTTCAATGCTTGTCCCATTAAACTCTTATTGGGACTCAAA
This sequence comes from Halobacillus litoralis, assembly GCF_020171725.1. Classification (GTDB taxonomy): domain Bacteria; phylum Bacillota; class Bacilli; order Bacillales; family Halobacillaceae; genus Halobacillus; species Halobacillus litoralis_F. The sequence goes on from NZ_JAIVAJ010000008.1 coordinate 90,643, forward strand.
GGCACCGTTATCGCCTCACAGCTGTCCTATTACGATTTTATCGGGACTCCCAGTACCTGATCTCGCACCTTTTCTGTCCCAATCTATGTAAATACCAATTCCTCATACTTCATCGTGGTCCACCATGTTAAGGCCTACTATTTTTAACCGCTCCCTTTATTCCGACTCCAATCGATATCCCTATCAAGCCACCAGCACACATGCCAATAAATCGTCCCCAACCATATGCTTCATCGGCAATCAAATTTATCAGCACTACAGCCGCAACTATACCACCACACCAGACTGACCAGGTCTTGAATAGATCTTTAATAAATAACCCCTCCCCTATTGAAGGCACCTGATTTTTCAATAGTGTTCAAGTCTCAAGAAAAGAAACCCCTTTCCATTAATAGCTTAGCCACTTACACGTAACCGACGATGAGCAAAGCCCTCCAGCCCAACAATCAGTTACAATAGTTCATTCTATTTTTATTTATGATTTCACCTGTACTTTTCTCTATAATAAATTTATACCCTTTGCACCAACTGGTGTCACTTTCATCCACAATATAGACCTCAAATGTTAATCTTGTTTCTTCTATTTTCTTCATCTCATATTGGGATCCATCCAACCTTGTTCGAGGCGTCCAACCCCCTGCCAAATTGCGCTGGGATATATGAATGGCTAGTTCTCGATCAACTGGTAAGTCCGATTCATCAATATCTAACGCACGGGAGTCGATGAAAAGATAAGTAAACAGAATAAGTAGTAGTATTGCAAAAACAACGAAACTCCACTTTTTCATCACTTTACGGTCCTCCACAGTATGACTTAAAGCATTTCAAATCTTAATACAAGAAAGATTCCTCATTAATAGAATTGAGATTGATCCTCTACGGCATTCAACGTAACGACATCAACATTATGAGGATAAGTCACTTTAATGAATACATGATCATTTCTTTCGCCCTTTAAAAGAGTAGCTTCTACTTCAGATACGATGCTGCCATCATGATTTTCGTATGTATAAGATACCTTAGCTTCAGTGAAACCTTCTGCATACACATATTCGGTACCGTCTGCCAAACTGAGGTGATGTAACTTCCCTTCCGATTCATCAGCTTGACTCAGCCAATGACTCACTTCGTCGGAATACTGCTCATCTAAAGATAAATTCTCATAGTCAACAACCTCATCACGGCTGGTATCCTGTTCGGGGGTTGCATGACAACCGGATATGATGAAAAGACTCAAAATAAGCATCCATCCAAACTTTAGCGTTTTGATCATTATGAATCCCTCCTTCTTCTCTTTTGTTTCACAAGAATAAAACTACGAAAACCCAAAACTTGAATCGATTGCGGAACTACCTCGCATAGGAATTACCCTTTTGCGATATCTCTTCAATAACTTACTTCATGACCTTCTCCATCAAGGTACTCAAAGTCCGTGTGTTCTATTAAACGAGGTTTTACACCATGAAGCAGAAAGGCGTTGACACCTCTCTCCTCAAGATGGATCAAGTCAGCTTCAAGAGTTCCAAGCTTCACATCTGCTACTTCTCCTGAAACAAATCCAACGATAAAATCATCCTTACCCGATGAACTTCCTACGTTATCCTTATCAATCATTCCGACACCGTTTATTTCGTCAACTCGCCAGCCATATGTATTTTTATTGACTATACCCGCCGCTAAATAGTTCTTGGGAGAATCGCCGATTTCTGAGTAGAAAAAGACATAAGCCGTATCTTCATACAGTTTTCTATCTTTGATATTCAAGACTTCGAACTCGGAATTCTCAGCATGACGTAACGCTTCTTCCGGCGTAGAGTAGGATTGATCCTTTTTACTGTTCTCTAGAAAGTAATGAGACGATACAAGTGTTAGGACAACAACCGCTATACCAGTAATGACTCTTTTCACCGTCTCCCCCCACAGTCTGTAATGCCAACTTAACATGAGTGCTAGTCCGTTACGTTTAAGAATCAAACAAACCGAATTTCATTCACCATTTTTTCCAATTGTATCATCTTTACAAATGAACCCAAAAGGTAATCAATACACCCATGCAGGGCAAACAGACCTTCTTGTAGAAGCCTATATAGAATACTTTACTTGGAGGAAAAATTATGGCAGAAGTCTTGTTGTTACACCATGTTTTAGGTCGGACAAATGGGATTGAAGCAATCGCCGAGCAATTGAGAAACGAAGGCCATACTGTGCATGTGCCGGACTTGTTCGAGGGGTGCACGTTTGATTCGTTAGAGGAAGGTTTGGCATTTGTGAAGGAGATCGGATTCGGTGAAGTGACGAAGCGCGGGGTTCGTGCAGCAAGTGAGCTTTCAACGGGCATCGTCTACGCTGGATTTTCCCTGGGAGTAGCGGCAGCTCAGCAGCTTGCTCAAACGCGTGAAGGGGCAAGGGGCGCTCTGTTCTTTCACGCCTGCCTGTCTACCTCGGCATTTGAATCTAAGTGGCCAGCCGATCTGCCTGTGCAGATCCACGCTATGAGTGCCGATCCCTTTTTTGTGGAAGGTGGCGACCTCAACGCTGCCCAGGAGCTTGAAGCATCAGCCCATCACGCAGAACTCTTTCTGTACGAAGGGGAAGAACATCTCTTCACTGACAGCAGCTTACCATCTTATGATGCCGACGCGACAAAACTTGTGATGAAGCGGGTTGTTGAATTCCTTGCTTAGACCGTAGTGAAAAGCCAGTATTTGATACTGGCTTTTTAATATACTTACATGATGTCCACCTCAGTCGTTATGTGGCACCCAATGAAGTGTTTTTTTCCTATGAATGCACTCTAGTGATACTAAAAAGGCCCGCCCCAGTAGGGCGAGCCTTTATTAACATTTACGCTTCACTCGATTGACGATTATTCACAACAGGCTTTCCGATCATGTCGCGCTTCACAAGGAACTGAAGAGCAAGCAGGATTACGAAAACCGAGATGCCGATAATGTCACTGAGCGTGCTCGGATAAATCAACGACAAACCGCCAAGGAAAGCTGGAATCCGTTCGTACCATTCCACTTTCCGGAACCAGTACCCAATCAACCCGGCACCGATGGCAATCATTCCGGATACCGCTGTAAAGAGGATCCAGGTAAGCTCGAGTGGTGACGTGTCGATCATGAGCAGTTGATTCTCGAGCACGAACATGTACGGGATGATAAAGGCCGCGATGGCGAGCTTGGCGGCGTTCACCCCGGTTCGTATCGGTTCAGACGAGGCCACGCCGGATGCGGCAAAGGCTGCAAGGGCAACCGGTGGCGTAATGTCTGCGATGATGCCGAAGTAGAACACGAACAAGTGCGCAGCGAGATCTTCAATGCCGAGCAGGATAATCGCAGGTGCGGCAATCGTCGATGTGATGACATAGTTGGCCGTCGTCGGCGATCCCATACCAAGTACGATGGCTGCAAGCATCGTGAAGAACAATGTAATCAGCACTTGGCCGTCTGCAATCGAAACTAAGCTGTTCGCTAGCTTCAAGCCGAGTCCCGTCTTCGTAACAACCCCGACAATGATACCCGCCGCAGCCGTCGCCGCTACAACGCCGAGCGCCGTACGGGCACCGTCCACGAGTGCATCGATCATATCCGCGAAGTTGCCGTCAAAGAACAGGCTGACCACAATCGTAACGAGGGTCGCCGCAACTAACGACGATACGAGACTGAATCCACCCGCCGAAACGCTGTATATCGCATGAGCGATAAAGCCTGCCCCGAATACAACCGGATAAATTTTGCGGAATTTCTCTTCACGAAGTAATCCAACTAAGATGACCGTGAAGATTCCATAAAGAGCGGATCGCATAACACTGACGCCGGACGCCAGGAACAAGACAATCGCCAAAATCGGAAGTAAGAGATACAGCTTTTTGAATACTTCCTTCTTGTCCGGAATATCCTCATCATCCAGGCCGCTTAGACCTGTACGCTTCGCTTCGAAGTGAGTCATGATCCAAATTCCGGTGAAATACAAAATCGCAGGAATCGTCGCCGCTTTGGCAATCGTCCAATAATCGATTCCGATGAATTCGATCATCAGGAACGCAGCCGCCCCCATGATCGGTGGCATCAGCTGGCCACCTGTTGAGGCAGCGGCTTCTACACCACCTGCGAACTCCCGACGATAGCCGAGACGCTTCATCATCGGGATCGTGAAGGAACCGGATGTCACAACGTTCGCTACCGAGCTTCCGCTGATCGTTCCTTGAAGCGCACTCGAGAAGATGGCTACTTTAGCAGGTCCTCCCGTCCGCTTACCGGCAAGCGCGACAGCCAAGTCATTGAAATACTGCCCCACTCCGGTTTTTACAAGAAAAGAACCGAATAAGAGGAACAAGAAAATGAACGTGGACGATACCGCAATCGGAGTACCGAGAATACCCTCTGTCGTGAAGAACATCGCCTGAACGAGCGTGTCCAAATCGACCCCACGGTGAATAAGGAAGCCGGGCATCTGGCGTCCCCAATACGCATACACAAGGAACAGCACGGCGATGATCGTAATCGGCAGTCCGACCGCCCTTCTCGTCGCTTCGAGTACGAGCACGACGGCGAGTCCTCCGACGATAAAGTCAAGCTGGGTCATATCTCCCGCACGCATGACGATTTGATCATAGAATACCGGCCAGTAAAGTCCGACACCAATACTTAAAACAGATAATACGAGGTCATACCACGTAATTTTTCCCTTAGACCGATTCTTTTTCGTCGCAGGGAACAAGAGGAAAATCAACGTTAAACCAAACCCAACGTGAACAGAACGGAGGATTTGAGCAGGGAGCGGATAGACGGTGGAGGTAATCAATTGGAATACAGAAAAAGCAAGTAATAAAATGAAAGCAACCTTCGCAAGCCATCCTGTAAGCTGCCTGACCTGGGAGTCTGGATCATATTTCTCCATAATTTCTTTTTGTTTATCGACTGATTCACTCATTTAAGCTTCACTCCTTTCAACCATTGCCAATTCGAGATATGTAATGGTTCGATTCGTATCCATGAACCCGCTTCCAAGTAATCCTTTAACGGATACGCTTCTCCTTGATAGAGAATCGTATGGTCCGCCCTCACCTGTCCGATCATAATATCAAGCGAATCATAATCGCCCTTGATATTCTTGATATAGTACTTCCCGTCATGAAGCTCGAACGTTTCGCCCTCTTCTGCATTGGAAGGCATCCCGATCGCTGTATCCTCATACACCAGCTGAACCGGCTCAAGCTTATCTTGACGCACAACATACTCTTCAAAAACATCCGATAGATGAACGGAATGAGTGAACTTCAATTGAAAGTGATCTTCATCCGATACGGTTAAATAAGCATTCTTTTCTTTTTCCGGCATCATTTGAAAAGCAAGCACAGACCGCTCCACAAAAAACAACCAGAATACAGTCAAAAAGACGACCACACCAAGAAGCGTGACGCCTGATAAAATCCATTTCGTTCTCATGATGCATCTCCTTTATATCATAGTTGAAAGGAGAAGGGACTGTCCTATTAAAGGGCAGTCCCAGTAAAAAGACTGAGGTTACTCAGCGCTTACACCAGCTTCATCAAAGTACTTCTTCGCACCAGGGTGAAGCTCGATTCCAACTCCATCAAGAGCAGATTCAGCACTGATCATTTCACCTTTGCTGTGCTGCACCTGATCCGTGTTTTCGAAAATCGCTTTCGTCATGTTGTAAACAAGATCTTCGCTTAGATCTTCGTTTGCAACAAGCATCGCTTGAACAGCAACCGTTTTAACTGCTGATTCAAGACCGTACGTACCTTCAGCAATCTCGTCTTCTGCATAGTAACCATACTCATCGATCAATTCTTGAATCTTAGACTCATCGAACTTCACGATGTTAACATCAGCTGTTGCAGCCAAGCTTTCTACCGCACCAGTAGGCGTTCCAGATGTGATGAACGCAGCGTCGATCGTACCATCCTGGATACCTGAAGTAGAGTCACCGAAAGATAGGTTACGCGCTTGGATATCATCTTCGATTGAAAGACCGTGGATATCAAGAATGTTTGTTGCGTTCGCATACGTACCAGAACCAGGAGCACCAACAGAAACAACCTTACCTTCAAGGTCTGCTACCGTCTCAATGCCGGATTCTTTCGTCGTTACGATTTGAATCGTTTCAGGATAAAGCGTTCCGATTGCACGGACACTATCAATCTGGTCACCTTCAAACATCAGTTGACCTTCAGCAGCGTAAGAAGCAATGTCCGTCTGAACGAAAGCAAGCTCCCCATCGCCATCACGCAATGATTTCATGTTCTCTACAGAAGCCCCCGTCGATGTCGCGTTCGCTTCCACGCCATCTACGTTATCATTGATAATCGTCGCGAAGGATCCACCAAGAGGGTAATATGTACCCTGAGGTCCCCCAGTCAAAATATTGACGAACTGAGTCTCACCACTACCGCCGTCTCCTTCAGAAGCGCTGTCTCCGCCTTCATCAGGTTCAGCTGTTCCGCCACCACAGGCAGCAAGGACCAATGCTAGGAACCCAAGGACCAGCACGGACCATGTACTTTTTTTGAACAACATAAATAACCCCTCCTAAATAATAGATAAGTGAATCAACCAGCCGGAATCCATGATCCCGACCCAGGTAATTCCAATTTTAAAAAATTCTCAATAATAAATATTCTATACTAAAAGCCAAAGTTTTGGAAGTTTTATTGACGATTTGGTTCGACGGTAACCATTGGGTGAGGCCGGTCAAACGCCTTCATGAGAAGGATTTCATAGAGGGTGGTAGAAGGGTTTCGGCTACTTTCGGGTAGAAAAGAATTTCTTTTCTACAAATACCAGATCGTGTAAGAATTAGTGGTTGTTTATGGAATTTCATTCTATCTGATGATCAATTGGGACAGCGGAAACTCTCTCGCCTCATCCACTCGTCCCTATTTTTTCATATTGGGACTTGCAGGGTCTGCTTCCCTCTCATACTTGTCCCATTAAACTTTTATTGAGACAAGCAGACCTCGCTTGGATCTAGAGCTTGTCCCATTAAGACCATATTGGGACTCACAGTATCCACCCTCGCTTCCTCCCTGTCCCATTCAGACTTTATCGGAACTCTCAGCACCGCGCTCTAGCTCACAATGTCCCAATCCATCAAAGGTTAAAAATCAGGAAGAATGACCGCCTCTTCTTTTACAGCCTCCAGCAAATCCCCGTCCTCAGCATACCCTCTGATCGTGTACGTCAGCACCTCATCAGGCTCTTCCACAAAAACAAACCACAACCCTTCCTCATGGACCACTTCCGCTTCAAGCTCTTCCATCTCATCATCCGACCTGTATGAGACATGTATTTCCTTTATCTCTTCGTTTTCCACCAACCCAAATAACATTGGAAAAGGAGACCAATCCCCGTCTTTAATCAGAGGAGCGTACATCGCGCTGATATCCTTCCCAGGGAGTGACATTCCTCCGCCAGCTCGATCAAGAGTCTGCCTCCATCCAAAGAGCGTCTTCTCCATGAATCCCGTGCTCAATGCACCGTCTTCCCGGAAAAACGCCAACACTCCCTTTTCTACTTCTTCTTTATGTATAACGGGCGCATCATAATCCCACCCCGAACCACTCGCTTCGGCGTTCTTGATTTGAATTACCTGCTCATCCGTCAAATTCCCGGAACATCCGAACAAGGTGGATAGAATCAACGCGAGCCCGATACCTGCTATGACATCACGCACTCCAATCTCCCCTATACATATGCTTCCTCCGGATCCCTCGACAAAGGCTCGATCGATAAGAATTCAAACTGAACCTCCTGTCTCTCCATCACAAGGAATCCGTAGTGCGTCTTCTGCCAGTAGTCCGTCTCCGCTTCCGTTCTGAAGCTTAACGCGCCGTCCTTCCACTCCCACTCACGAGGCTCACAGCGCCACCTTCCTTTTGCCAGTCCATTACTCATCCCCATCAACTCCTTTTCTGTATTCTCTCATACCTTATCTTTATACTAGAAAAAATAGAAAGCGTAGTGATCAAATCGCTCTATAGTATCCTTGCGACGACCCTGACCTTTTTCGAATTATTTCCATATATTACAGGCACCCATCGCGGTGCAATCAAGCCGCATTTAAAATTGTACAGAAGACGACTCACACCTGGATGAGCGCCTCGAACCGGTCTATTTTCCCCTGCACGAACGCCTCCAGCTTCACGGACAGATCGTCCAGCTGATTCATTTCCGTCACGATGAAGAAGGTGGACTGGACGAGTGACGGAGGCTCAAGCTGATTGTCGACCTCCACCTTCACTCCAACGATCCCCCGCTTCTCTTTTAGGAAAAAGGTGAGCATAACCTCATCCGTGCGCAGTCCTGCTGTCCACCGGAAGGCTTCATGAGCAGCTGTGAATGCGCCAAGTTGATCCTTCCAATTAGATAACGATTCATCATCCAGATAGAGGTCCAGATTCACCTCGCAGTGCGGGCTTGCTAAAGATAGGTTCACCTCGAAGAAATCGTCATCCTCCCAAACCTTTTTCATATGTAAGGCATACTCGCTCATCGTTTTTTCCTCCTAAATTGGATTGAAGATGCCCGTTCCCTTGCACTTTTCGCCTAATACTATTAAAGTATATACTGGTTGAAATTCAACCGAAATGGTAATAGATAAATGAGACGCTTTTTTTACTTTTTAATTTTGGGGACCAAGAAGCCCCTTAAGGAAAGGGTTCAGATATACTATGAAAGAAAATTTCTGGCATGAGCTGCCGAAGCCGTTTTTTGTTCTGGCGCCTATGGAAGCCGTCACGGACGTTGTGTTTCGACATGTCGTGACTGAAGCCGCAAGACCTGACGTGTTTTTCACGGAGTTTACGAATACAGAAAGCTACTGCCATCCGAATGGAAGGGACAGCGTACGCGGACGTCTGACGTTCACAGAAGATGAACAGCCGATCGTCGCTCACATCTGGGGAGACAAACCGGAGAACTTCCGCCAAATGAGTATCGGTATGGCCGAAATGGGCTATAAAGGAATCGATATCAACATGGGCTGCCCTGTACAGAACGTCGCAGGGAATGGAAAAGGATCCGGCCTCATCCGCCGTCCTGAGGTGGCAGCAGAAATCATCGAAGCTGCCAAAGCAGGTGGACTGCCTGTCAGCGTCAAGACCCGTCTTGGCTATACGAAGGTCGAAGAGTGGTACGACTGGTTGAAGCACCTTCTCGAACAGGACATCGTCAATCTGTCCATCCACCTTCGCACGAAGAAGGAAATGAGTAACTTCGACGCCCACTGGGAGCTGATTCCGGAGATCAAGAAGCTCCGTGACGAAATCGCCCCGGATACGCTGCTGACCATCAACGGCGACATCCCCGACCGTCAAAAGGGACTCGAACTCGTTGAGAAATACGGCGTAGACGGCGTCATGATCGGACGTGGAGTCTTCCACAATCCGTTCTGCTTCGAAACAGAGAAGAAAGAGCACACAAGCGAAGAACTGCTCGACCTGCTTCGCCTTCAACTCGATCTTCACGATAAATACTCGGAAGAACTCGAGCCGCGTCTCTTCAAACCACTCCGTCGATTCTTCAAAATCTACGTCCGTGGATTCCGTGGAGCAAGTGAGCTGAGAAACCGTTTGATGAGCACCAACTCGACCGACGAAGTACGCGCACTGCTTGATGAATTCGCAGAAAAAGGCGGCGTGCAGGAACAGGAAGGGTTTTCTGTTCTGAAATAGATCTAGCCTTAGGAGGAGAGCTGATGTGCTCTTCTCTTTTTATGGCAGGAAATAGAGGGAGGGATTCAGCGCTTCGACGTTTCATGAAGCGCTGGATCCCTCCCTCTTATTTACCCACTCACATCCTGTAAATCGTTCTATAGCAAGCAATGATATCATCCTTCAATGAGTCTGACGCCTGAGTAAAGCACACGACATCGAATTTTAGCAGCGTTTCTAAGCCCTCGATGTCCTCTAATAAATGAAGCCAATTGGACGGCGATAGATTAGGAGCTACGATTGCTAAGTCGACATCCGATCGATCATCATGGTCCCCTCTTGCACGTGACCCGAATACCATCACTTTTTCCAATTTATACTTTTCCCCTAATAGCCTCAAATCTTTACTCACTTCATTCGGAATCATTGAAATCAAACCTCTGCTTTAAGAAGTCGAATGTGCGAACAAACTCCGGGTAATACCACTTAATATGACCGACGATTTCAAGAGCTTTCTCTTCGTCATAAGTACGCGATGTTTCATTTCGATCCTTCAGCATTTGGAGCCAAGCCTTTTCATCATTCAACCACCCTGCCTGATACGCTTCTCTCAGCGCCTCCTTAGGCGTTTTTGCTTCAATACCTTCTTCGAAAAGAGCTCTTTTCAAAGCTTTCCAGAAAAGTTCAATAGTGAACTCAAAACGTTGGATTGTAGCATCAACAATTAAACTATTGGTATCATCCTCTTGTAACGCTTCATCCAATCTATCTAATGCACGCTCCAGGTTTTCTAAACTTCTTTTCAGCTTTTGATTTTCCATTATTACCCCACCATTTTGGTTTATATGTATGATTATAGTAGATCCTATGGATAACCGCTCTTCGTAGGTTAAAGGGAGCATCTCCCCTTTTCACCCCAAACCCCTCACCCCTATTTTAACCTAAAAAACCCCCTACAAATAATGTAATACACTTAACAACACCTGAAATCAATTTTTTAAAAGTGGAACACCTCGGGTTAGCACCCTTTACCTCAACCTATTTAAATTAGATTACTCTATGTACTCCCCCACTACTTTGCCACAAGTCCAAAACTACCCGCTAATTCCTGATCCGAACACCCTCCAAACCATACCTTTCTCCCTTCTCTGTCTCACTGAAACGAAGTCCCGAGCAGCTGGTCGTCCTCTGCCCTTTGCCGGAACCCGCATACCCATCTTCCGTATTATCCAGCGTGTACATGATCTTCTCTCCATTAAATTGCAGGTTATAGAAGATCGGATCGCCTTCAATCGTATACTTAGTCACTCGAACCTCGTCTTCCTTACCATTCCTCACACTTTTTACAAAAGACTCGAAACGATCGAAATGGACCGTCTCACCATCAAGATTTACAACAACATCACCATTCTCAATGGCTTCTTCTGATGGATAAGGCTTTTCCGGGTTATCGACAAACGTACTTACACCTGTTTGATTACAGCCCACAAGCAACAAGATGAATATAGAACTGACTAATACATGCCTCAATTGGATCACCCCTTTTCTAGTTGGACGATAAAAAAATAGATTAAGTTATATTTTTGAGAGCGAGGAACCGTTCTTGAACAGATGTAAAAAAAGAACATTTTGTTAACAAATGCACCAAAGAATTGAGAGTCCGCTTCTGAATCGGTAGAATAATGCGGAGAAACCTATTATTTTTTATAAAAAGGAGCCAGCATATGTACCGCACTACCATTGGCAAATTGAGATTGACCGGATTGCTCGAGGGACTGTCGTTTCTCTTTCTCTTATTCCTTTCCATGCCGCTCAAATACATCTGGGATATCCCGGAGTTCGTCACCTATAACGGAATGATCCACGGTTTTCTGTTCGTGATTTATATGTTCGTCGTCTTCTATGTGACCTATGAAATCCGCTGGTCGAAAAAATGGATGCTCGGCGCCATGATCGCGGCCGTCATCCCGTTCGGCAATTTCGTTCTGGATAAGAAGTTGAAAGGGACGTTCCACGAAGAAGAAAATCAGATGGCAGGATAAAAGCAGACTGCCCTCTCATCCTGAAGCCGATTATTTATCGAATCTCGTGCAAGAATGACCTGTATTCAGGACTTAACTACCACTGACTTGCTTTTACCCTTGGAACATATTAAAATGGCGTGTATGAAATTACCTTACTATCCACCCATAGAATCCATCCCATTCACTAAAGTGCTTCACGCCTTAAGTGAACCCAATAGAGTGAAAATCGTACGTTGTTTAAACGAGAGGTTTGAAAATAATTGCACCGCCTACTCTCTTGAGTTGCAATTGCCGAAATCCACCGTCTCCCACCACATCAAGGTACTCCGGGAAGCCGGATTGATCAAGGCTAGAATTGAAGGAAAGGAGCATTTTTACTCTCTTCGCAGAGAAGAAATCGAAGCGAAATTCCCAGGGTTGATCCACACGGTCACTCAAATAAACGAAGAGGATATTTAATGCTGCAAGAGCCTGTTTAGGGCTCTTTTTTTTGTTTTCATAACCAAGTACAGTCAGACGATTCATTGTGAAAAAGGAACGAATGGATTGCAATTTCAAAAAAACGGTGGTACGATTCATAACAGTTCAATGGTTTTCGAACTGTAAAACTGTTTAGGAGGAATCATATTGAAAAATATATTAATCATCAACGGCCACGAATATTGGTCCTTTGCACCCGGAAGATTGAACAAGACATTATTCGGCGAAATGGTCACCCAATTAGAAGGGTCCTACAATATCAAAACTACTGTCGTTCAGGATGGATATGACGTAAAAGAAGAACAGGAAAAATTCATGTGGGCTGACACGATCATCTTCCAAACACCGATTAATTGGTTTGGTCTTCCAGGGGCATTCAAATCCTATATCGATGCCGTGTATGAACCAGGTGTATTCTTCGGAGGAGACGCAGAATACGGCCATAACGGTATGATTGATGGGAAATATATGTTCTCTACCACATGGAATGCACCAGAATATGCGTTCAATGATGAAAACAAGTTTTTCAAGGGACAGGATATCGAAGGTGCGCTTGATCACTTACACAACATGAACAAATACGTAGGTCTTGAACCGTTGAAGAGTTTTGGGGCGCATGACGTCATGAAGAACCCTGATATCGATAAATATCTAACAGAGCTTCGTGCACACTTGAAGGAAGTATTCGATATTTAACAGCGGGAAGCTGGACATAAAGAAGAATGGAGAGGTGATAGCATGCTGAAGGACGAACTGAAATCCGTCAGGGAGAAGTTTTTTTCAAAAGCTCCCGAACACGTGACGAATAACGTAAACCAAGCGACCAATGAACTGATCGAATCAGGAGCAGCGACTGGTCTGAAAGAAGGAGACCAAGCCCCTGATTTCACATTGGAGAATGCGAGCGGGGAATCCATTACATTATCCGAGGAATTAAAAGACGGTCCCGTCATCCTTAACTTCTACAGAGGTGGTTGGTGTCCTTACTGCAACTTGGAATTGAGGGCATATGAAGAAATCTTGGATGAAATCAAAGCAGAGGGAGCTCAATTGATCGCCATCTCCCCTCAAACACCAGATCAATCGTTGACGACAAGCGAGAAGAACAATCTTTCTTATCACGTCGTCAGTGATTCTACTCAAGAGGTCATCAAGAAATACAACCTCTTGTTCGAATTGCCAGACTACCTCGTGAAGACGTATAAGGAAGATTTCAATATCGACTTGAGTCAGTACAATGATCAACAAAACCCTTGGAAGTTACCCGTATCCGGAACGGTCGTCATCGGGCAAGATGGCACAATCATCAAGTCCAGTGCGAATGTCGATTATATGTACCGGGCAGAACCGAGAGAAATGCTCATGCATTTGAAAAAATAATATGGAATAATAAAAACAGAAAAAGGGGAAGCACCGTCCCCTTCTTCTGTTTTTATGTATGTATAGAAGGAGTATAGCCATGAACAGATTCGTATTCGGAATCCTGGTGGTCATTACCACTGCATTGATGGGTTCGTCGTTTGCTGTAGGAAAAATCGCGATTGATTACATATCTCCATTGTTGTTGAGTGCTTTCCGATTCATCCTAGCGGGCTGTATCATGGTGATCAGTGTCTTTTACTTAAGAAGACCTCAGCCTGAAGGCAGGGAAGATTGGTTGTTGATCGGATGGATCGGCCTCTTCCAAACGGCAGGCGTAATGGGCTTCATATTCATCAGTTTACGGACGATACCAGCCAGCGAATCCTCTATCTTGACGTTCACTAATCCACTGCTTGTGATTGTACTCAGTACCATTTTCCTGAAAAAACGGTATAACATGAGGCATTGGTTCGGCGTAAGTTTGGGATTCTTAGGCGTCTTCATCACATTAGGAGGTCAATTGAACTTAGAGATCGGCACCATACTCAGCTTACTCGCTGCCGTATCATGGGCTATAGCGACCATTCTCATCAACGTATATGGAAAAAGATTTGATGTATGGGTTCTATCAGGCTATCAAATGTTGTTCGGCGGTCTCTTCTTATTAGCGTCCAGTTTCCTATTTGAACAACAGGAATTGATTATCAACACTGCATCCGTCAGCCTGACTCTGTGGTTAGCCATCATGGCTTCTGTCGTCCAATTCACCATCTGGTTCTATCTCTTACAGAAAGGCGACACTGGAAAAACGAGCGCATTCTTATTCCTGGCACCTTTCTTTGGTGTGCTCTTCGGGTGGTTGTTGTTAGGCGAAGAGTTGAAGGCTTCTACTCTAGGTGGAGGGCTACTGATCCTTGTAGGAATCTTTCTTGTCAATTGGACTAGGAAGAGACTTTCACCTCGAGTGTAAGATTCGCCCCCCCTCAAAAGGGAGCAGGGGTGACCTTCTGTTCGTGATTGATATGTTCGTCGTCTTCTATATGAAATGAAATCCGAGGGTCAAAAAAATGGATGCTCGGCAATCTGATTGCGGCAGTCATCCCGTTTGGCAATTTCGTTCTGGACGGGAACTTGAGTGGAGCGTTCTAGGAGGGAGGAAAAGGATTGGCCATAAAGCGTAAAATTCATGTAACTCTTAACACCATTTTTTTAGCAGTAGCCCTTATACTTGCTTATGTAAGTGCAATAGAGCTTGGAAATGGACTTGATATAACCACAGTGACTTTACTACTCCTTTCTCTAGCTAGTGGGATGAGTATATATCGAGAAATGAAAAACAAGTGATTTACAGTCGTTCGATACAGAACACTATAAGTCTTTACTGTTACGAACAAACAAAAAACAGACACTTGCCGCTGACCGCAGCAAGTGTCTGTTTTTTTACTCATCCTTCACTTCAACCTTCACCGGTTCCTCTTGACTCGTAGTTTCAAACACAACGTCCCATCGATCACCGTCTTTGACGTACTCTATTTCCTTCACATTAAAATATTCACCCCGGTGATCAGGGGTTTCCACCACTTCTTTTGCTTGATCGACCGCTTTTAGAATCACCTCAGAGGCTTTCAAGTCCGCACCCTCAGGCTGGGCATCTTTCAGAATTTCCGTCTCCCTCGCTCCCGCTTGTGCAGGAAGAGATTCCATTACATTCGTATAAGAAACGTTAACATAATCGCCAACCTGAACTTCCTCCGGCCGATTACTGAACCAAGTCATATCGACAAGCATTTCATCTTCTCTCACATCCGTTACGTAACCTTTCACCAGATTCGGCGGCGTGACTCGGATCGCAATTTTCACTTCCGTGTTTTCGTTCAAATAGTTGAGTTCTTCTTCCGTCAATTGTTCCGTAACATTGATATTCAACTGTTTGGAAGGCGTACACGTCCCATACCCCCATAATTTACTTCTTATCGAAGACCCTTCTAATAATTGTGATAATGCATCGTGCTGGTTTCTAAGTTCCGTTGCTGACATCTCCACTTCTTCAATACGAATGGCGTTTTCATTAAAGGCTTGCTTCAAGTCATTTGCTGTATCGAGAAAAGCCTCTTTCACTTTCAGCTCTTTCTCTGTCAATCGCTTCTTGAATTGAAGAACGATGGTCCCCTTCACCATATACATGTCACCAATTTCCCTTAGATCATCGAACGAGTAGCCATTTTCAGCCATGCTTTTTCTTAAAAACTCCTGGCGCTCTCCTTGAAGTGAAGCGACTTCCAGCACCATCGGATTGTGTTCTTTCATTTCATCTGAGATCTGGTCTACATCGTAAAGCTTCTGCTCTTCTTCGGATAAATCACTGAACGTCTGGCCTTCATAGTCCGGCTCAGGACATGATTCTACAAGCATCTGATAGCTGTCTAAACTTCCCGCACTCCCTGACGCCTTCTTCTCCTCAGGTTGTTCGGCCTGTCCGCACGCTGATAAGACTAGTACACAAAAGAATGAAAGACTTATTATTTTTTTCATCTATCCCGTCCCCCCTTGATGTCTAATTAGTCGTTAGAATCAGGAAAGAGTTACAGGCGCATCATAAAAGGTAGGAATGATGCGTTGTTATGTATGATGAGAAACGAGAATGACTTTCTTACGGTTGGTGCCTGCCCCCGTAAAATAAGATGGTTTATCCGTGTTTTTTTATGATATACATATGATAAACTGCATCGAATTCAGGATAGTCCGTATAACGGTCCGCAAGCACTTCCCACCCGAAACGCGTCTCATTCAACACGCGTTTCAATTGATTCTCCCTCTGCTCACCTTTTATCATGAAAATCGCCAATACCCCGTCACCTTTCAAATCCGATGCCATACGCTGGAGAAACTTCGTCTCCTTCTCGACATCTCGTTTATAAAAGTGCAGCATGGAATCCAGGAGGATGATATCATGCTCATCGGAAATCTTGAACGAGTTAACATCTCCCACTTTCCCATTCACATTCAACGCCTCACGATGTGCGACTTGATTCATCTGCTCGATTCCAACCGTGGAGACATCTACACCCGTGACCGTGTACCCTAACCTCCCCAGGCACAATGCATCCCTCCCTTGTCCACACCCAAGGTCAAGAACATGCCCTTTCGGTTCGTACGCCTCGAAGAATGACACAAGCCCTGGGTATGGGTCTCCGAAATAATCTTCTTTTTTATAATGTGTATTGTAGACGGGTTCCTTCATGTCGTCACTTCCTTCTCTCTATTCACGGTATGATGCCTCCCCCAACCTTTTATCATGAGACGATGGTGCGGGTTCGGTCACTTTTATATTATATAAAAATAGACAAAACCCTTTTTATTCGTTCAAATGCTTTCGATCACAAACCCTTTCCTGAGAGTGGTGGGAACTTTTCTCTTAGTTAGATTCTCCTATTGAGATTGGTAGTATTTTCTATACAATGAAAATAGAAAAATTTCCAAGTTAAAGGGGAGGATGAGAATCAAAGTTTTAGATGCTGAATCTTTGCATAAAGGAATCGAGCAGACGAAGGATGGCATCAAGCCACTCCGACAACAAATCATTCACATCCAGCAGTCGATCCAGTCATTCGTAGGGCTGGAGGACGGGTTCAAGGGAAAAGGCGGCGAGGCGATCCGTTCTTTTTACGAAGAATGTCACCTCCCTCTTCTCTTACTGATGGAAGGCTTCTTATCCTCCTATGAAAAGGCGCTTGGCGATATTCTACGCGATTTGTCTGGGCTGGATTCATCCAGACAGGCATTTCTGCGGGAGGATTATCTGGAAAGCGAAGTGCAGCATTCACTTTCCAAGGTACAAGACCTCACGTCCACGTTGACCGAAGAAGCAAATGCAGCGCTTCGCTCGGTGAGCCACCTTGTATCGACTCCACAATTAGACGACAGCGGTGTCCTCGACCAAGTCGATCGTTCGAAGGAGCTGTCCAGAAAAGCTGTGACGGACCTTCATCAATTTGATGCGATGAGCGCAACAAGAATAGAGATTGTAGGGCGTGATCTCGCTGTCATTCGGAGCTTTTTGACACGCATTCAAGTGATGTTCCAATCAGGCGAGCTCCAGATTGATGAATACCAAGGGCAATTAAGGGAAGAACCAGAATACGAGGCTTTACTGACGGCGGTCAGGTCCTATACGGTTTCAACCCATTCTATTCCTCGTGATATGATGGGCATGAATCGCTACGAACTGGCGCGACTTTCTCCAGGGACTCAAATTCTTATCCAGAACCTCCAGAATCGCTATCACCATCAAACGTTGGATTACCGGGTCCGAGCCCTCGGAGTACTGGAACCTACCAGGGATGCAAAAGTCGAAGTACAACCCGCAACAGCAGCCGCCAGTGCAAAAGTGTCAAAAGAGGAATCTGGTGGCATATTAGAAACCATCCAAAAAACGCTTATGGGAATATTAGAAGGTTTTTTCAACCTACTCATTGATACCGTCAGCGGGCTCGCCGACCTCCTTTATCAAATTGCTGTCAACCCTGTTGAGTTTACGAAGGGCATCTACAATGCGGTTGTAAATCCAGATGAAACAATTAAGTACATTTGGCAATCCTTAGAACATTCATGGTCCACAAAAGTGATCCACGGTGATGCACGATCCCGGTCCGAATTTTTCACCTATAGTTTACTTTCGGTTATAGGGCTGAAAGGCATAACTAAAGTAGGAAGTCTTGGAAAACTCAGTAAAACCAATCGACGAGGCGGAAAATCAAGCATTCCTTACAACACCATGAAGACCGACTCTTTGAAAACAGACATCGAAACGAGATTACGGAACACCCTCTCAAACAGTAAAGATAAAGCACTACAGTTTGCGAGAAGCAAGCCCGTAAGAGACGCCATTCAGATGAAAGCCTTGTCCAATCGGGCCCGAGACCTTTACACCAGAGCAGGCAACGTCTTCAATCCAGATCGGATCAAGAACGTGATGCAGTCGACGTATGACAAGGTCATTAAAGGGCCTGTATCGCGAGTGGGCCGCTTCACCTCTCGTACGGTGAATTCCATGGTTGAGAGCACATTGCCCCAGACTCAGATGGCGGGGGTTCGTGCTGGGATGGACTGGCGTTCGGTTGATGAGGATACGTATCGGTTTGCGGAGAGTGAGAATAAAAGTGTAAATACAAATGCAACGGATAATACTCCTAACAATGTAGACTATGGTGAGCAATTCACTAAGATTAATGGGAGAAAAGCATTGAAACCAAACATAGAATATAAAACTAAAGAAGGTTACCATTATAAAACAGATAGTGAAGGAAGAATATCAAATGCAGAAGCGACGCTACAACTCGGAAAAACAAATCGTAATAATTATGCACAAAGGACAGTAGGTAGAGAAGATAGGTTACCTGATGATGATGGAGGGCATTTAATAGCTAGCATTTTCAAAGGTTCAGGGGAAATTGACAACTTACTACCAATGAATGCTACACTGAATAGAAAAGAATACAAATCCTTAGAAACATCTTGGAAAAAGGCTTTAGAATCAGGGAAAACAGTTGAAGTTAAAATTGAACCTATCTATAAAGGTAGTTCTTCTCGTCCTACAAAATTTGAAGTTGAATACAAAATTAATAGCAAGAAGTATGAACTAAATTTAAGTAATTACAATGGAGGTGGTTGAATTTGGAAACGAAACAAATGGAAGTCACATACCAAAAGGTAGCTAATATTTTAGTTGAGATGATACCAGAAGAGTGGGAAAAAATTTTATTATATGCTGAGGTAAGAGAGGGATTTTCTCAAGTGTTTTTTTATTACTATCCAATAAACCAAGAACAACCAGTATATAGCTTGGATATTGTTGATATGTTTAATATTGATAAGCCTCGACATAAAGAATTAAAACAAGAACTGTATGACTGTTTTGAAGAACTTTGGAATGAATTTATAGTTCAGGGCCAGGAACCATGGACAAGGTTAACATATATTTTGGATAACTTGGGGAAAATGAAACTTAATTATGAATATGATGACATTTCAGAAATTAGTTTAGACGAGAAGCAGGATAAATGGGAGGCTGAATACTTAAGAAAATAACGGAAAGTTGAGTTTCTTTTTTCTCAATGAGCACTTGATTGTCTTATAGACAACAAGTGCTTTTTGTATGAAGAGTAATTCTACAATTTGTATGATGTTCATAACTAATGGTGGTTGTACAACTATTTGAAAGTGCCTGACCCCAACCTTTTACTATGGTAAAGAGAATTATAGGGGTTTAGGGATGAGTGAGAATTTGATAGTTATTGAGGACATAGATGAATATGCTTATTGTTTAGATACAAGCAGTATGAAGAATAATGAGTGCCCCATAATAGCCTGGAATAAGCAGGGAGGACTGGATGACTACAATACGGCAGAAAATTTTTATGAGTTTTTGTCACAAAGGTTACTGCGTGCAAAAGAAGCTTGGAAAGAGGATTTTTAAGATAAATAGCAAGAATTTAAAGATCTCTGACTCTCAACCTTTTTACTATGGTAAAGCGGTGGGGGTGAGCACTTTTTGAGTGAATTGGAGGATACAAAAAGTGGATAATAATGCATGTTTAACCCAACAAGTTAAAACGGTGATAAATATTCTTGAGAAGGAATACTCCAATGAAATTACCAAAGGTACTCTACAATTAATTTATAATAGATACAAGGACGGACTAAAAATCATGGAAAGTAATGGAGATTTGAAGAATATAAATATTATCGGTGGTGTAAGAGCTTATATGGATAGTTATAATGACTACCAAAATCCATTGTTAAAAGAATTACACAAGGCAGAAAAAACACTAGAAGAGTTGATTTAAAAATAGGTGCTTTACCTCCACCAACCTTTTACAAAGGGGAAACGTTGGAGGTCATATGAAAGTGTCAAAAGAGTCATCGGAGGAATCGGGCGGATTTTTGGAAACGATCCAAAATACGTTCAAAGGAATGTTCGATGGCCTCGTTAACGTACTTAAAGATACGTTTATGGGACTTGCCGAAACCGTTGAACAAATTTTCGTCCACCCCGTCGAGTTTACGAAAGGCATGTACGATGCGGTTTCCCATCCACAAAGAACGCTTACGTATATGTGGGAATCACTCGAACATTCATGGACAACCAAAGTCATTCATGGAGATGCAAGATCCCGAGCCGAATTCTTCACCTACAGCCTTGTCTCCATCGTAGGATTGAAAGGACTCAATAAAGTCGGGAAGCTCGGGAAACTCAGCAAGACCATGCGCCGAGACGGAAAATCCAGCATTCCTTACAACGCCATGAAGACCGACTCTTTGAAAACAGACATCGAAACCAGATTGCGGAACACGCTCTCAAACAGCAAAGATCAAGCACTACAGTTTGCGAGAAGTAAACCGGTAAGAGACGCCATTCAGATGAAAGCCTTGTCCAATCATGCCCGAGACCTTTACACCAGAGCAGGCAACGTCTTCAATCCAGATCGGATTAAGAACGTGATGCAGTCGACGTATGACAAGGTTATCCAGGGGCCTGTATCGCGAGTAAGTCGCTTCACCTCTCGTACGGTGAATTCGATGGTGGATAGTACGATGCCTCAGACGCAGATGGCTGGGGTTCGTGGTGGGATGGACTGGCGTTCGGTTGATGAGGATACGTATCGGTTTGCGAAAAGGCAGAGTAACGGTGAAAGTACTAGGGTCTTAAATGAAGATGTGTATTTCGGAAAGTATTCAACAAGTATCGACAATAAGGTAAAGGTAATTGAAAAAGTAGAATTACCCGACTGGATAAGTGATTCTTTTAAGGATAGTAATTATAGGACCGTGGTAACTGAAGAAAATATTACATTCTACAGAACTTATGGTGGTGCAGCAAGAGCTAATGGTTCATTTGTAACTACTAGTTCAGCAGGTAATAGAATCAATGCAAAAATAGATACTGCATTAGTTCCAGATTGGAAAAACACTAGAGAGAATGAAGCAATAATAGAAGTTCCAAAAGGGCAAATTTTAAATATAGGTAGAGTTGAAAAGCAATATACAAAAACAGGTGCCCCACTAGAAGGTGATGCTGACCAAGTACTTCTACCTCAAGGATGGCCACCTGAATGGATAAAAGATATTAGAGAAGTTCCGAGTAAATAGGAGGATGCACACTATGGATGAAAAAGCGCAATTGAACAGACAAATTAAAACTGTGATAAATATTCTTGAGAAGGAATACTCCAATGAAATTACCAAAGGTACTCTACAATTAATTTATAAAAGATACAAGGACGGACTAAAAATCATTGAAAGTAATGGAGATTTGAAGAATATAAATATTATCGGTGGTGTAAGAGCTTATATGGATAGTTATAATGACTACCAAAATCCATTGTTAAAAGAATTACACAAGGCAGAAAAATCACTAGAAGAGTTGATTTAAAAATAGGTGCTTTACCTCCAACCTTTTACAAAGGGAAAACGCTGGAGGTAAGGCACCTTTTTTAAGCAGGAAGTCTCGGAAAACTCAGTAAAACCAATCGACGAGACGGAAAATCCAGCATTCCTTACAACACCATGAAGACCGACTCTTTGAAAACAGATATCGAAACAAGATTACGGAACACGCTCTCAAACGGCAAAGATCAAGCTCTGCAGTTTGCGAGAAGTAAACCGGTAAGAGACGCCATTCAGATGAAAGCCTTGTCCAATCGGGCCCGAGACCTTTACACCAGAGCAGGCAACGTCTTCAATCCAGATCGGATTAAGAACGTGATGCAATCGACGTATGACAAGGTTATCCAGGGGCCTGTATCGCGAGTAAGTCGCTTCACCTCTCGTACGGTGAATTCGATGGTGGATAGTACGATGCCTCAGACGCAGATGGCTGGGGTTCGTGGTGGGATGGACTGGCGTTCGGTTGAGGATACGTATCGGTTTGCGAAGGGTGAGAGTAGTGGTGTAAGTACTGAGGTAGAATTTACCAAAGGTTTTGATGTGGATCCTAAGTACAGTTCATATGAGCAAAGGGTAAAAACTACCCCTGTTAATAAAGGTGCATGGAGTAACGAACGAGCAGAATCGATATTTATTTCCGACAAGATCGGTGAAATTAAAAGATATCTTGATGAAGCTGGTGTTGATGGAGTTGAGTATAAGAACGGAATGCCGGACTTTTCTCCATTTTCTAAAGGTGAGATTAAATTAGAAAATATGACCAATGATAAAAAATTGAATTTTTCGGCTGCTGATAGGAAAATGCCTGACCCCCAACCTTTTACTATAGTAAAGTGCTGGGGGTCAGGTACTTTTTGAAGTGTTTAAATGGACAAACATGGGGACGGTTTTGCATTTGTGAAGTTATGAGCAAACATGAGTACCGTCACCACATTTTCAAGCTACTTAATTGCATAGAGGAATAGATACGAGATCAATTTAAGAACGCCGAAACATTAGTTTGGTCAAATTAATCATTAGTAAAATGGCAGCTGCTCCCCCTAGCGTTAGCATGATCGAACTATATCCAGTCGACTGAAATGCTGTATAGGCAAGAAAGCTAACCACAGAGATAAAGACATACGTGAGAGTATGATTATTTTTACCACTTGTGTTTTTCACTTTACCGACTAACATGGTCATAGTCACCGATATGGTCATGATACCCAGGACCAGAAGCAAATTAATGATCACTCCCATAGCGCCTCACTCCTTTTGCTTACTCTATTCATCTAAATTTCTACAAACCAGTGCTGACACAGCGAAAACCATGCATGCCCCCACTGATCCAGCAGCGAACATCAGATCAACGGTTTCGATTGGGGACCTGAATAACAAGGGGACTGACAGCACCAAGGCGGCGCCACTGATGCCGAGTCCGACTATCGATAAGGCCAATAATTTATTCAAGGAAAGCATCATAGACACGATACGGCCTCCTCTTTAACATTTCTTTACTACTTTGACGCCCACAGGTCATCCTCCTTCTTTTTCGAAAACAAAAAGAGCCTGAGCCCTATCACAACGATAGTACTCAGGCTCTTCTTTCTATGATGGAACAATCGCAAGCATGATCGTCATAAACAACGACAGCACGATGCCACAGACAAGCAGTGCATACAGGAATGCGGACTTCCTCTCTCTCAGCACGAGATACTGACAGATGGCGAGCACGGCGGTGATGCCGAGCCAGAAGAGTGATGAGGTCGTGAGCTCGACCTGCACCGACATGGCAGGCTGCCAGATGCCTTGGTAGAGGGCGGAGAATAAGGGCGATACGCCTTGGGATTGGACCGTCTCGCTGACGTCCAGAGGCGGTGACGACTGCCCCATAAACCCAGTGACGAGGAAGATGAGTCCGATTACGATACTCTCAGCCCGCAACCAGCTGGGGAACATCCCTTTTTTCAAAAGAAAGGCGTTGACTGCGGCGATGGTGAGCACTCCGGCGTATAGTAAATGCTTGAGCAGCAGGGCTTCTCCGTACGGAAGCAGCCAGGAATTCCAATATTCCGGGACGGTGTACTGCATCAGGATGAGTCCCGCGGCTGTCAGGAGGATCATGCTGCCGATTGAAAAGGGCGTGTACCAGCTGAGAAAGGCGCTCCAGTTCGCTTTATTGCGGGCGAACCATGCCATAATCAGCAGGATGCCCGCCCATGCTGCCATCGAAGTGATGTGCATGGATTGAGCGATGACGCCGATGACAGGTGCGGTGCTCGCGACGTGTCCGGAGAAGCTCGTCATCACGATGAGGATGACGACGCCTGCAAGCGACAGGATCGATGTGCGCTTCGACGAGTCGCCTTCGCTCATCGCGAGGAACACGACGTACAGAACTGACGCCACGAAGGTGATCAGCCACACCATCCCGGGTCTCGAGTCGAGGACGACGTTCGCGAACGGGAAGTTTCCATTCTGTGAAAAGAAAAGCAGGATCCTGAGTACGGGTCCGAAGCTCAGGATTCCGATGCCGAGCGCACTCGCAAGCAGCAGGCCGTTCGGGACACGGAACGCCGGACGCCTGTCCGCTGGCACGAGTCCGAGAATGCTGTGCCCCATCAGGACGGCGAAACAAACATAAATCAGAGCCTCCGTCACCATGAGGAGGGCCATCATTCGTTACGGTTCGGCTTTCTCATGAAGAGCACGACCACTCCCACGAGCAGAAGCAGCGCTGCAATACCGGCGATCAGAAGCGAGTTTCTCAGCTGGTTCGAATCATCGCTGGACTCATCAGATGCCGTTTCAGAGGCACTCTCTGTCTCGCTTTCCGGTGTATTCTCCATATCGGCAGGCTCTTCCTCCGCTTCAGCTTGTCCTTCTTCTTCAGAAGTTGGTGCTTCCTGGACAGGGGCGTCCACTTCGAACGAATAGCCATCCTCGATCGGGTGGCCATCCTCCCCGACAATTGCCCAGTCGACGTTGATCGTTCCATTCGGGAGCGGCTCGACGGTATTGATGATCATCGTATCTCCGTCGACCACCACGTCCTGCAGCGGAAGCTCTGCGCCATCCGCTGTCGTCAGCGTCACGGTACTCCCTTCTGAAATCGGTGTCGTGAACAGGACCGTCACTTCGTTGATCGACTCCGTTACGACGGAACCTTCAGACGGATCGGCTTCTTCCTTTCCTGTATGGGCAAACGCATGGGCAGGTACGAGTAAAGTCAGGACCAGCATCCATGCTGTTATCATTTTTTTCATGAAAAAAACACTCCTTGTTTTGTACAATCTTATAGGTTGATGTAATTCCCCCTTATTATAATGGATGGGGGATTTTTTCGACAGCGAGAGCTGTCCTTCCATTTCATGGTCCTGTTAACATTAGTCCACTATACCAATAGTCCTAGATTCCCTTTACACTTGTTTTATTGTACAAAATAGGGAGGACGAATGTTTGAGAAAGGTTATGTTCTTTGTGTTGATTGGAATGTTGTTGGGGATTGTACTGTCTTCTCAGCCCGTGAGTGCGGAGAAATCTTCAAAAGTGTTATCAGGATATAAGTTTGTCGATTGGACGTATGATGAGGAACGTGAACTGGTATTTGCTGCATTGACGGCTAGGAGTGATCGCGACTATGACCGGGCGAATGTGCTAGCGACACTGGATGCGGAGACGATGGAGGTGCTCGACCTTCACAATTTTTCTAATGTGGACAGAGGGACGGGTTACAAACCCACAGATTTGCTCGTACATAAAGGACTTGTTTATGTGGCGAACGGCCATTCTGTTGTTGTCTATGACCCGGGGATGAGACAAGACATCGATGTCATCGACCACTATCTCTCCACGCCGAATGCGGGGGAAATCGCTTTTGTCGATGACCGTTTGTACATGGCCAGCCATGAAAGAACGAAGCAGGGTCATGTCGTACCGCGGCTACGTTATCATGATACGGGGTCAGGTGAGCTTACGATATTCGAAGAGAGTTGGTACCATATCTCCCGTCCGGCGCTCGAAATCGATGAAGAGCGGGGCTTTATTTATATGGCCGAAACCGACCTTCGTCATCACTCGCCCGTCGTCTACATGTTTGATTTGGATACGCTGGAACGAGTCGGTACAATGCGTGACTTTGAAGGTTTTCAAGGGTCAGGTGATTTATATTTGGATGGGGACACGATTGCTTATGGGAACTATCTGATCGATGCGGGTGATTTGTCGAACGTGAAAGGCGTATTGGAAGAACAGGTGCTGCAATTCCGCGATCGGTTTATAGTGACAGAAGCAGGCATCTATGATCGTGAGACACTGTCGCAAATACAGGATCTGACGGCTTCTTTTAACCATTATTTAGATAGTGACTTGGATCTCTATTACGTAGACTACGGCTTTATGCACGAGACGCTTCAATTTAAGAAAACCAATGTCGGACTTGGCTTTCAGGATCTCGTCCGGTTTGAAGAGGAAATCCAGTATTTGAAGAAAAATGAGATCATCAACGGCTTTACGCCAGTGAAATTTGCGCCGCAGCAACCCATTAAGCGGATTGATGCGGTACGGATGATAATGCGCGAAAAAGGAATGGACGCCACGAACGTGGAGGACCCTGAGTTCACAGATTTACAAAAAGGGGCGCCAGGCTATGAAGCAGTAGCTCTTGCGAAGCAGCAAGGGATTATCGATGGCCTTGGAGATGGGCGATTCGCCCCTGCGGGTCAGCTTAAGCGTTCCGATATGGCAAAAATACTGGCGAATGCATACGGGATTGCGGGTACGTATGATCAAACCTTCTCGGATGTGCCGTCGGATCACCGTGCCTATCCGTTCGTGACCGCTCTTGCCGCCAACGGGATTACAGTCGGCTATCCAGACCATACATTCCGACCGGATCAGTCGATCACTCGACAGGAGTTCGCGGCTTTCA
This sequence comes from Halobacillus litoralis, assembly GCF_020171725.1. Lineage (GTDB taxonomy): Bacteria > Bacillota > Bacilli > Bacillales > Halobacillaceae > Halobacillus > Halobacillus litoralis_F. The sequence continues at coordinate 117,545 of NZ_JAIVAJ010000008.1, forward strand.
TGGCGCGTAATCTGGATGTGGGATTCCGCCCTGATGATGCAGCGGGTTCCCAGGCAGAGCAGCCGTTTCGAATGGAAAATGAGGGGTACATCAACAATCAGAACGAGTACCACTACTTTTTCAAAGGAATGGGGACGCCTGGCTATAAGGTCCGATTGTCCCGTATTGATGGGAAGGCTGTTGGGGAATATGTTCGTGCGGATGGTTATGTTGGCGCAAACGGTCGGTTTTCGTTCGAGCATGATTTGACGGAGCTGAGTGAAGGGACACATTCGTTCACGGTTGAGACACTTGATGAGGACTGGAATGTGGTCGAAGAGGCGTCGGTGGAACTTGTGAAAGAGACGGAGTTGCGTACAAGTTATTGGCCAAACGCTTCGGTGAACAAACAGAATGAAGAGCATTATCCGTATGAGACATTTATTGACCCGTATGCGACGGTGACGATTTCATTTGTTCAGGACAGTATGGAGATGACAGAGACGTTTGAAAGTGCAGATGAGAAATCACTCGAGCGGACGATTGACCTGAGTCGGTTTGAGGAGGGGACGATTGAGGTGGACGTGACCTTTGAGGATTCTTCCGGAAACGTGAAGCGATTTTCCGACAAGGTGCGGAAAGATGTGACACCACCATCAAAGCCCAAGATTACGAAGCTGCTTGATATAACGGAAGAACGCCGGTGGGATCCGGTGATTTTTGGGACAGGCACTCCTGGCTCGGACGTCGGATATAAAATGTCGGACGGTGAGGACGTGATTACCTCTGTGGACTATCGTTCTGTAGATGAGGATGGAACATTTGAGGTGCGTTTAGGTAGAGTGACTCAGCTGAAGAGTGGTCCGATTTCGGTGGAACTTTACCATGAGGATTATGTTGGAAATGAGAGCGAACGGGTGACGTTTAAGTTGAAGAATGAAATCGGGCGATAGCTGACGGAGGTTTCACCCTACAAAATGCCTGAACTCCAATCCTTACAGTGATAAAGAGGTTGGAGTCAGGCACTATTAAAAAAGCATCCATTTTCCCCTTTTGAAAAAGGAGGATACTTTGTAAAAATCAATGAAACAAGTAGACCAAAACCAGAAAAAACAGCTGAATTTATAGCTCCGAATCCACTCATCGTATAAGTCTTATAGATCAACCAGATGGTAATAAGACTTACTAGTAAAGCAGGTATATAATATCTTTTTTGTTTACAGGTATTAATTTTCAGCAGTAAATAAACGATTTGAAAAAGTAGAGCAGCTAGAAGTGCCACCTTAAAAATCATTTTCGAGCCCCTTCCCAACCGTCATTTTCAGTATTTGCATACATTACAGAAAGGCTGTAAACATCGTCTATTGAGTATGACGATTAAAATTCTTCTTCGTTACGATACCCGACCAGAAGAAGTATGCAGCAGCTAGCATCGAGCTTGTTAAGAACACTATATTCAGCCATAGCCAGCCCTCGTCTGTAACGATTCGGTCTATGTCATGCGCTGCGCTTAATAGTAATAGAAAAGACAACAAAAAATTCACGAACGGACGCTTAATCATATAATGACTCCTTCCACTTGAGAACCCTTCCCCTGCACAGTGTATCCATAACCAACGATGTGGGACGGGCATTTATTTAATCCTCATCTGTCTCTGCATTCGGCATTCCACTTATGTATAAAATCTTTAAATGAATCGCTCTACATACTCACCAAAGATTCTCTTCATCACTTTAGGCGTGTTCCCCACATAAACATTCATTTGTTCCTCATTCGATACGAATTGCTCCGAATTACTTTCCTCTGTCGGAAAATCAGATATCCCTTTAATAATCAGGCACTCCACATCGTTCTTCCCGCAGATATAAGCAATGGCACCCGCTTCTGTATCGGCTATCGTGATCCCGTTTTCCTGAAGCTCCAAATAGTCCTTCCACATCACCACCGCTTTATCAGCAGTGCCGATGGTTCCGGTATGAAAATCGTCTCCGTATTTGGATAAATCGATGTCGACTACGAAGGACTGCTTAATGAAAGGCTCGATCTCCTTTACGGTGCAGTCGTACTGAACGGCTCGATCGGGTACGAAAATATCCAAAGGACGGTACTGATCACCGATTCCGGCGCATGTTCCCGCAACGATGACTTTCGTTAAATCGAACGTAGATATCATATACTGATTCCCACCGACACCATTCACTTTTCTAACGCCCGTACTGTACAAAACAAGCTCTTTATCATGAATCATTCTCATGAAATACTCGCCATACGGATAGCTGGAACGTTCGTCATCCTTCACATTGAAGTACTCCAACGCCGCTTCATATTCCCACTTCGTCGCCATACTGATTCCGATCATGCCCTCACCCCTTCGCTTTTTAACTTGATACAAAGCAACTCCATTCGGCTTCCATTCTGATACCAATTATTTCAAAATTATATCAATTGCTCAACTATTGATTCCCAAATTTTTAAAACTTATGAAAACATTGAGCATAAATCGCAATCCCCATCTATAATGAAGCTAATGGTATTCGTTTACAGGAGGGAGTTTTTTGATGAGAGTTACGACGATCGACACCTTAACACAGGTCACATTCATGCCGGGATGGTTCCCGATCAACTGCTACATCGTGGAGGAAGAAAACGATCTGACTGTGGTCGACACGGGCATGTCGTTCAGCACGAAGGCTATATTACAAGCCGCTGAAAAAATCGGAAAGCCGATACGGAATATCGTGGTCACGCATGCTCATACTGATCATATCGGTGGAATCGACCGTCTGAAGGAAGCACAACCGGACAGTACATTTTATTTACCGAAACGTGAATTGGAGCTCTTGGAAGGAGATAAGTCGTTGAGAGATGGAGAGGATCAGACCCCCATCAAAGGAGGCGTGCCAAAAGGCATTCAGGCACGTCCTGATGAGGTCCTGGTGGATGGTGATCGTATCGGCTCACTGCAGGCGATACATGCCCCGGGCCACACACCAGGGATGATGGCGTTTATCGACGTCAGGACCAACGCCTTACTCGCAGCAGATGCCTTCCAGAACCATGGCGGCTTCGCTGTCGCCGGAGACATCCGCTGGCGCTTCCCCTTCCCTGGTCTGGCCACGTGGAGCAAGCCAACAGCCATCGAAACCGCCCGGACGTTAGCTGACTATCAACCTGCCATCCTCGCACTGGGGCACGGCGATCTATTGATGAACCCCGTTCCAAAGATGCAGGAGGCCATCAATCAAGCACCACAAAAGTAAATGACACTCGGACATTTGTGAGTATTTGCTTTTATAAGGAAAAAACCATCTAGAGAAAGAAAGAGGGTTATGCGAAAGAGGAAAAATAGGGGGTGATGAAGGATTTTTCCAACATCACTTCTCTTTCGTAAGATAACTTTCAAATAGTCTATAAAACGCTCAAAATATGAGAGTGCAAGAGAAACTATATATACAATGCTCTAAATACTTTACTATAGAGGGTTTGCGAATCATTCAGCTTTCTAATCTAGACTCCAAATCTTGAATTATCTGTTTAATGATATTTATATCTTTATAATCCTCTTCAGTTAAATAAAGTGGATTTTTTTCTCCAGCCAGGTCTTCCAATCTGGAGATTGTATCATGAATAACATCCTCAACATTGTCCATCAATGATTTTGTACCTTGGCTAGTATAAGTCTGATCCCCTAATTTATAGTATCCTCTCTTTGTATTTGTATAGCCTTGTCTTTCAACTAATTCACGCATTGTGCCAGAAAAATTACCTTGGGTGAATTCCGTATCTGTCTGAGAGTGAATGTATTCTTTGATTTCCTTCAAACTCTTTTCTTTTCCATCCTGCAAAAACTGCTTAACATAGTATTTTATTTCCTCTGCGTTCGATTTGAATTGTCTCATCAGTAATCTTCTCCTCCTTTTATGGTACAAAAAAGTTTTGTGTTGTATTTCATATTACTGTATCAACGATCCAAACACAACAAAAAGACAACAAAAACAACAAATAATCCTTAGCTGTATCGGTGCTATCGGGAAGATATTTTGATAAACACGACTTTTCATTAAGCAGGCGGGCTTAATGAAAAACAAGCTTCACACTCCTTCTCAATCCCTAAAGTCCATCACTGTACCCTCAAGCATCCCTCGTGAAGAGGCATACTGGCAGATGTACACTTATTATCCTTACACTTGCTATGAAATTTAAGCAACATTTGTCAAGGATGATGAAATGAAAAAGCATAGTTTATTCCTGATAACCTCTCACCCAACTTTACGGACTTATAAAACAACGTTGACAACATTGTTTTATTTGTGTTTTAATATACACATGAGCCGCTTATCATCAACCGTTGCGTTGCAAGTACAGACGAGAAGGGATATAAGCAGGACATATATTATTAGTCTGGGAGTGGATAAAATGGGAAAGTTAATGATTGCCGATCAAAGATGGTTAGACAATTTGGAAAGCCAAAATATTTCCAAAGAAGATGAAGTCAATTTCTGGTCAACTAAGAACTCTAGTTTAGAAGAAGGAGATTACTTCCTTCTAACAAGCGGAAGAGAGGATGGCAATTGCAAAATCGAGGCTATTGCCCAATTTGTTAGAAATGAAGACTTACCAGTAGATGAGGCATGGGAAAGTTTCAACCAGCTTAATGGGGCAGTAAATTACGAAGAGTTTAAGCAAATGGTTTCGGAAGTTATCAACGTGAATAATGGGTTAATTACATGCACAGTATTGAATAACTATACTCCAATTGAACAAAGTGAGGGCAAATCTCTAACATACAAAATTCCAGGAACCGGTAAATTAAGGGCTTCAGGCATTTTCATCTCGAAACGTTGACCATAAAAACCCCATCTTATAAAAGCCGTTTGATACCAGTCAAACGGCTTTTATTTACTTCAGAGAGCCTTTGTGGTTACAAATTAACTAAAGACCGTGCTTGCAAACCGATATTCAACGATGATCGAGTCGTGGTAGTCAAGGGCATGCCTATCACTCTTAGTACTTAATCATATAGGCCATACCCGTGAAGATATACTCCACACCCTCTACTTCTACTGAACCACCATTTCCTCTAGCAGACGATGATTTCACATTATATTCTACTTCTTTTACACTTACCCCTAACTCCTTAGAAATGAATTTGTATATATCTTCTTTCACACTACCTTCTGAAGAAGGCGAAAACATCATGCCAAACGTACGTCCTTCTTCTCTATTTTCTTTCTTGTTAATCACTACCACACTTTTCCCATCTACCTTCACTTCAGCTCCATCTTTACCAGAAGGCTCTACAACATAGCCCTCAAAATGTTCTTTCGTCTTTTCTAACGCCTCATTCACAATTTCTGAAGACTCTTCTTTCACTTTCTCTTTCGGCTCCTCATACACAGGGCGTTGCTTTGTTTCATCTTCCGACGTATCTGGACGGTCTTCAACGGAACGTCCATCAACTTTCTCCTGCCCTTGCTTCGCTTTCTCAATTAAGGACCTCTGCGTCTCTGTTTTATCCAATGCCTCCTCACCAAGGCGATTCATACCATTATTGTACATTCGATACAAAAACACTACAGCTTGCACACGAGTCAAGGACTGCTTGTGACCATACCGTTCCAATATACTCCCAGACTCCTTAACACCCTGTGTAATTTCTTTTTCAAACAAATACTGAATCGAATCTTCCAATTCATAATTCTGTCCGAATACATACGCAATCGTCTGCGCAAACACACCACGTTGAACCGGTTTTACTCGATAAAACTCATTATCATACCCCATCAACGGCGCTTCTATCTTCGCTAAATTCACATATGAACCATCCGACCAATGCCCTAAGTTATAAGGATAAATTCTTTCATCAACTTGAACCTTATCTAAATCCTTGAAGAACCTGGATAAAATGGCCGCAAACTGCCCCTCTGTCAACTTCAGATGAGGCTTAAACAAACCATTCTCATAACCTTGAATCAAACCATTTTGTGCCCCCCACTGAACTGCATCAGAGGCCCAATAATCATCTGCTATATCACTAAACGAACTCGGCTCGGTGACTCTCAAATCATTCAAAGCATACCTCTTATCTTCCAATGTTATATTCGCATGGACGTTTTCTTCTCCAATACTTAGGCTTAATGTTCCGACAAGCATAGCCACAATGATTAATCTTCTCCATATCTTCGCTTGATACATTATAATACACCTCTTCTTAGTTACACTTTTTAGAAAGCAGACATCACTCAAACAAATATTCTTTCGAAATAATCACTTCTATTGATAAGATGATCTGATTCTAAAAGCTCTCTTCTCTTCCTCTTCGTATACAGTCAATTCAATTGTCTTATCGTCTAATTTCCATTTATCCACGAATACATTTCCATTGTGGTTAAGGTATCCGACCTCTTCAAAGGACTCGTCTGGAGTTCCGTATTCATCAACTAAATCTTGATAGAATGTGAGTCGGAGCTTTTCTTTCGTTTGATTACTTTCACCCCAATATCTTAGACTCATCACTTCATCAGATGTATATTCAATACTCATCCGGTCAATAAAAACTGTGTTGTCCACCGGATGTCCGAAGATCTTATCAACCATATAATCTTGATTCATGTATTCGCGATCCCCAAAAGTGTAATAAGGTTCTGTTCTTAGAAGTTCTTTAACCTCATCTGTCGTCATGTCCCCTTCTATCACATCAATATAATTTTCTTTAGGGAGGACCTTTGATTCATCAATACTTGGATCGATGTAGAACTCTTTCTTTACAGGAGAGGTAGCGTGACCATCCATATCCTCTAAATTCCTTACAAATAATCCGAAGGTTCCACCTTCTTCTAATTGTTCTTCATTACCTTTTACTTTGATGACGTTTGGCTTTACTTGTTGAATTGTGGATTTGATTATAAATCCATGCCCATTACGTATATAGATGTTTTCTTTGTTCACAGAACTAGGCTTTATGGCTTCACTCAATTTAATAGTCCACTCTTTACTTTCAGAAACTTCATCAACCCCTTCGATAGAACGAGCTTCTGGTAGTACTGTGAATGGTATAGATTTTGTAACATAACCCTTAAGACTCAATCTCATGTTTCCTTCTCCAGCTTTTAGCGGAATGACTTGGTCTGTTACTGGGTCAACCCTTATAAGTGTAGGCTCATAAGTATAAATGTCCCTGCGCTTAGAACTCATGTAGGGATTGCTACCATCGCGAAGAACGAGTTCTTTTTCGAACCTTGGTTCATATCCCAGGTCCAATGTCAGTTGGTTCACTTCAATTTTGGTATCATCCTCTTTTCCGTAACGGAAGAAAGAGATTCGTTCAAGCGTATTCTTCTCATCATTCGGCAGTACGTTCTTTCCTGCCTTAGAGAGGATATCACCTAAATTGATATCTTTTCTCTGGCTTGTCCAAACGCCTTCAAAGTATTCATATGCAACAAGAACTGCAGGGTGGTCTTCAAAAATCTCTCTATTCCTATAATCAATGCTGAAATATCTCTCACCATCCATGACTACAGATAGATCAGTTACTGTTCCTCGTCCTCTATCATAAGGAAATACTTCTTCAGCTAGAACCATGCGAGACATCTCTGGATTGGTCACACCTGAATTTAAGCCTATTCTTATATGAGAGTCCGATACCTCTTTCACTTGAATCTCCATTTGATTAGATGGTATTTGGTAATGAACCCTCGGAGAAACCCCAGATAAACCCTCAAAGTAAGTATCCAATCCTTTTACGTGGGTTGCGAGTGGATTGTATGGGTTCTCTTGAGGAATGTTTCCGCTCTTATTAGCTGTCTCACTACCATACAAAAGAACATAATCCTCAGCAGCCATCTCTTGAATCCCCCACATGTGATCATCTTGATAATGATCGCTTAACAAAGGATCGACAATATTCCTAGCATTCTTATAAGATAAGTTTTCATAGTTTCTGATCGATTCATTATTCTTCCACCAATGGTATTGAGTAAAATGGTGTCCGTACTCGTGTGCTAACGTTCTTACTTCGTCTTTTAAAGATTTAATGCTTTGAGCCTCTTCAAAAACAATTTCCCCTTTAAATGTGTTATCAGAAGAAGTATAAGTATAGAACGCAGAACCAAAGTGGTGGTCATCATCTACTAATATAATCCTATCCAAGCTCCTTATTTCTTCACCAAAAGTATTATCGAATAATTGAACTGCAAGGAACTTCAATTCGGCGGCATCATCCCATTTTGAGCTGTGGCTGATTAAGGATATTTTGTGATCGTATCCTGGAACCTTTGCTTCGAATTTTGCATACACCGTTTCGCAATCGTATTTCCCGCAATTGAGCTGTGCATATGAAGTAGGTGAATGTATTCCTAATACGGTTAAAGTAATACCCATTAAAAACAAGAATTTTTTCAAAATCACTATCTCCTTATTTCGTTTGATTTTGGTAACATTGGGACAAAATATTTCGTTACGTTTGTACAGTGTATATATTTTTGAGTTTTCCATTTACAAATGTGTACTGATTTTCCCCGATAATTATTTCACGCACTTCATAAAGATCTATATCAATGCAAGAGTCCAGATATCTAAAGTCTTCCCCAACATCATGTGTGTGGGTGGTTAACAACTTATCTATCTCATCATTTATCCAATACAATTCTCTATCAGATTCAATTCTTCCCTGCAAGGTTTCTAGTGGCTCTTCATCTCTTAAAATAAAATCCTCATCTTCTATCCAATGCTCCGAAAAGACTTTTTCTAAGGTTTCTCTTACAACAGGGGTTGCATTAGTTTTAGTGACCTCGTAGACATGCCTTTTTCCATTACAATCACCACACATGATGAAACCTGTCCCCTCACAGCTAGAGCAATTGAAAAATCCTACTTCACACTCTTCAGGACATTTCACCCTCGTTTCACCTATACACTCACTGCACGTTTCTCGAACATATTGATTACCCTGGCATCCTGCACAGTACAAATAGCCATTATCACAACCCTCTCGGCAATCAACTAGAATATCGGAACATTCAATTTTCTTAAATTTTTCCAATTCATGGTTATATTCGTATTCAATTTCCCGTACTATACCTCCGAACGGCTCTTGGACCTTCTTCCAGGCTGAAGTCCAACCGTTATCACTGCACTCCCCACACCCATCACCTTTACACTTTCGACAATACTCTTTTTTCGAATCGATTACTTTTTCTGTTTGACAGTTGCAACGAACTTTCCCGTCACTACACTCTGTACATATCGACTCCTCTTCACCTGTCCCACGGCAATTTCTACATGCAACTTTCCCGTCGATACATGTAGTACATCGCACCTTACCAGTATCGCAATACGGCTCTCTACACTTGACCGTTCCTTTTACTTTACACGTTGAACATTCAATTTGTTCTACTGCAGTAGCAAAGCTGCGACCACTATCATTTATTTTCATTTCATCTACTATTTCATCAATGGTATATCTTTCAGTGGGTTGTTTTTGAATATTGGATGTCTCCTCTGAAAACTTCAAATCGTAGAGGTCCATAGATATTTTCACTATTGCAGAAACTTCTTGATCTTTATCCAATAAATCACTTTCAAGGATTGAATATAATTTTTCGTAGGTCCAATCTCCACTTGAAATGAGATTTAATAACAAGTAATCTCTTTCCCAATTGTCATAACTGAAATCACCTCTATAAGTACGCTCAAACTCTTTTCGTCCTAATTCGTTCAAAACCTTGTCATTTTTTTCATCCAACAATAACTGAATTAATTTGTTATCTGAGAGATCATCAAACAGACTGACATTAAAGAAGCCAAGTATCTTTATCTTTTTTTCGTTGCTGTAGTTATTAAACCGCTCACCAATGAATTGATTATAGGCATCTGTAAATTCCGGTTTCATTTCTTTAAGTACTTTATGTAAAGTGTCTGGTCTAGCATCATCCAACACTTCCATGATATACGTATCAATATTTACGGAGAAGTTCTCTTTTATAGAGTTTAATACCCTCTCTAATGCAATACGATCATCTTCTTTTACAGCGTGTTTCATGATTGCATGCAGTTGTTGCAATGTATATGGGGTTTTACTTTTACATCTAATGGAACGAACAAAAGCTTGATTCTCTAAGTCAAACCAATCCTCAAAGTCATCACCCTTCCATTCTGCCCCTTCTAACACGAATGCCTCGGTCGTATTAACAGAACCATAATCAATAGATTTTCGTAAGTAGTGGTCTTTGTCGACACAAGAAGCCAGATAATGAACGACAACAGAGTTATCTTTATAAATAGCGAAATCCAAAGTGGTTATATTATCTTCTTCATTCAATAAACTTTCAGGTTTATACTTATTGTATTCCAAAAAGCGCCTGACCTTTTCTTCCTTACCTTGAAGTAGATTGCTTACCAAACGCTTACAATCGTCTTTCTGATAATGATTTTCGTTAAGTTCAATAAACCTTTTTATAAATTGTTGATTGAAAATAGAATGGTTATTCGAGGAAGCAAATGCAAGACCTACTCTTACCAATACCAAACAAATAGATAAGAGAATTAGAAATACAGGTGATCTTTCGGTAAAGACCATTACTGCCATTCCTATCAAGAACAAAACGGAGGACAATTTAGTTAATAATGATGAATAGTAATAGATGAAAACACCAACTGGAATTAACGCAAAAAAGTTAAGTACATAGGCAAGAGGAATAAAAATACAAAGCAAAATAACAGCCCTCATAGCAATATGCAATTCGGTGTACTTTCTTAAACTCTTTTTGAACCCGTTCATTTCCGCTTCTTCAACACACATAAGACACCTATCAAAATACAACCGACTACTGCACTTGGCACACATCTCCACCTGTCAACCACCTCATCATGCTCATTTCTTTTAAATTACTAACCTACCAATTATAACCTAATATTTATATCGGACATAGGTATATTTCATCAAGGTATTATCATCAAAATAATTAGTAATAGGTCTGGCAACGTGGAGCAAAGGGACGGCCATCGAAACCGCCCGAACATTAGCCAAGCATCACAAGTCGCTCAGAAAAAGCGATGAATGCGAACGAAATCAAGAAGTATGTGACCATCTAGATCTATCGAAAAAAATGCCTGACCCGTAATCTTTTACATTCATAAAACGGTGGGGGCATGCACTTTTTTAAAGAAGAAGGAAAACAAATATGCTGTTCATCACGCTCTCGTAAGGAATAATACGTCTCATGGTCCGTACAAAAAAAAGCCGCTAACTAGGTAGCGGCCTTCCTTTTCCAACCTTCTAATCAGATACTGGAGCATCCTCTTGTCTATCTTTTCTCATAAGCTTATTAGCCATTGTCGTAATGGCTCCATCGCCCGTAACGTTCGTTGCTGTACCGAAGCTGTCTTGAGCTAAGTACAGGGCGATCATTAAGGAGACCATTGTCGAACTGAACCCTAGCATGGATTCGAGAAGACCAATCGCTGCCATAACCGCTCCGCCAGGGACACCTGGAGCTGCAATCATGGTAACTCCCAGGATGAGGATGAATGGAAATACATCTGCAAATGTTGTGCTTTGTCCCTGCAAATACATGACCGCCATGGCACAACTGGTAATGGTAATCGTACTTCCTGCTAAATGGACATTCGCAAGTAACGGCACAGCAAAGTCTGCTACACGTTCCCGCACTCCGATTCTCTTCACATGCTTTAATGTAACGGGAATCGTAGCCGCAGAAGACTGCGTCCCAAGTGCTGTAAAGTAGGCAGGGGTCATTTGCTTCAATAAGCTAAATGGATTCCGGCCATGCATACTGCCTGCGATGCCATACATCGCGACAAGATAAAGCCAGTGCAACACGATGATCATCAAGAACACTTTGGCGAATACACTTAAGATCGTACCTACTTGTCCCGCATAGGTCATATTCGCAAAGATTCCGAATATATGAAACGGCAATAGAGGAATGATGATGTTCTCTATTACCTTTTGGATAATCGATCGGAATTCATCCATGACGTGGAATAAAGCTTCGCCTTTAACAGCCGTCATTCCAACTCCTAATAAGAAAGATAAGATAAGTGCGGCCATTACGCCCATGATCGGAGTCATTTCAACTGTAAATGGAGCTTCCACCAGGGATTCTTCCGGATTAGCGAAAGATCCTCCACTTTGTCCTTGTAAAAAGGATGGATACAGGTTCTTAGCGATGAAGAACGCCACCGTACCTGCCAATACCGTAGAAGCATAAGCCAGCCCGGCGGTCAGACCCAGCATCTTTCCTGCTCCTCTACCCATTGAGGCGATTCCCGGCGCAATGAAGCCAAGAATGATCAACGGGATGACAAAGCTCAGAAAGTTACCGAATAAGCCTGTAAATATGGCGGCCATTTCAATAAAGATTTCTGGTGCAAACTGCCCTATCACGATCCCTAACGCAATCGCTAGAACAATCCTTACTAACAAAGGTATTCTTTTCATCTCCCTCTCCCTTTCTCTTGTTGTGAAATTTTAGTGAGTTAAAGTGATACTGAAATAAATCATCGTTTATACCATAGCTTTTTTTAGGTGGTTTGTGAAGTATAAAATATTGTAATTTCAAGGATTACATCTAATGTCTGGTATTGCAATTCCCCCACACTCTATCACCATTGATTGGAACATCAGTTGTTGCTTATGGTTTCTGATTTTCTATCTGACATCTATGTGCTGTTTAGTATTTGGAGTAGATTGATAAATTCCTTCACCCATAAAAAAATCCGCACCATTTCCAGTGCGGATTCGATAAATAGATACCTCGTCTCTTACTTTGTAAGGACAGCATGCAGAGCGTCATCAGCAGGGACATACTCATAGCCGAGGTCTTTCGCTACGGCTTCGTACGTGACCATGCCGTTTGCCGTGTTCAAGCCTTTTTTAAGCGCCGGATTGTCTTCCATCGCTTTTGATACGCCTTTGTTGGCAATCTGAAGCGCATACGGGATCGTGACGTTAGTCAGAGCGATCGTCGATGTCCGCGGCACGGCACCAGGCATGTTGGCTACGGCATAGTGCACCACATCATGCTTCACATAAGTAGGGTTGTCGTGCGTCGTGATCCGGTCAACGGTTTCGATGATTCCACCTTGGTCGATCGCTACATCGACAAGGACAGAACCCGGTTTCATCGTTTTCACCATGTCCTCTGTGACGAGTTTAGGTGCTTTCGCTCCTGGAATCAGTACAGCACCGATGACAAGGTCGGATTCTTTCACAGCTTGGGCAATGTTCAACGGATTGGACATGAGCGTATTGATCTCTGTACCGAAGATATCATCCAATTGGCGGAGACGTGCAGGGCTCAAGTCTATGATCGTCACGTCTGCGCCGAGTCCCATGGCGATTTTGGCAGCGTTCGTTCCGACGATCCCGCCGCCGATGATGGTGACTTTGCCTCGTTTCACGCCTGGCACGCCGCCGAGCAGAATGCCGAGTCCGCCTTTCGATTTCTCGAGGAACTGCGCACCGATCTGAGAAGACATACGGCCTGCCACTTCACTCATCGGTGTCAGAAGCGGCAACGTACGATCCGCTTCGACCGTTTCGTAAGCAAGCGAAGTGACGCCTTTTTCGACAAGTGCCTGTGCCAGCTCCGGTTCTGCGGCGAGGTGAAGGTATGTGAATAAGATGAGTCCTTCACGGAAGTATCCGTATTCGGATGGAAGGGGCTCTTTGACCTTCATGACCATTTCTTTATCCCATGCTTCGGCTGCCGTCGGGACAATCGTCGCCCCCGCTTCCTGATAGTCCTCATCTTCGAAACCACTCCCGACACCTGCTGTCGTTTCGACGAATACACGATGGCCGGATTCGACCAAGTTCAGTACCCCTGCTGGTGTGATAGCGACACGATTTTCATTGTTTTTGATCTCTTTCGGAATTCCGATGAACAATACCCTCAACCCCTTTTCGTTATAATCGATTTTGTATCTCCGATTATAGTCGGGTAAAGGAAGGAATGCATTGTTGAAAAATGAGAAAGTCGAGACCTTCTTTTGTGCATTCGAACAACGTCACTTCTTCAGCCGTTCCATCATCAAGTCGATGTACAACGTCACTTTCTGATTTGGGTCTTTGAAATTGAAACCTGTCAGGTCGGCAATCCGTTTCAACCGGTAATTCAACGTGTTCGAATGGACATGCAACACTTTCGATGCTTCGTTCACATTACTGTCCGAACGCAGGTAAACGCTTATCGTCCTCAACAGGTCGGAGCGATGTTTCTTATCATAGGCTCTCAGCGTTTCGATATATTGGTTCGTATAATGATCACGCACCCTCTTTTCATAAAGATCCTCGATGAACTGGAAAATGCCGAGGTCTTGATAACTGTTGATATCGCTCACTTCTTCTGCAAAACGTTCTTTCACCGATAAGGTGTGCAAGGCTTCCTTATAGCTGTCATGGATATGGGAGGGACTATGATACAGCTTCCCTGCAGCCCCTTGCAGCGCTTCTACGCTGACGCGCTCACTGATTTTCTCCATAAAGTGCTGGACGAAGTCGCTCACTTCTTTACCAGGTGCTTCGGTCTGATAGGGCCTGACGAGTAGAATCAACTGATTGCCGTCAATCGCACTACAGACGATGCCGATTTGACGAGATGCTTCAATATAGTAATGGATATGCCGCTCCAAGGACTGGTGGATTTCCTCATCGAACCCAAAGACAACCACAGCGAGCTGCCCGTCCAAACGGATGTTGTATTTCTCCGCTTGAGCCTTGATAGCATCTGCGTCTTTCAGATGGTTCGTCAGCAGCTGCCAGAAGAACTCGCGATGATCCTCTTCTGATGTCCGCTGCTTGATCTTCATGTGCAGCATCTGGTTTTTCACCAATTTGGCGGCTTTCTTGAACAATTCCAGCTCCTCTTCCGACACTTCTCCGTTCAGCTGAGCCCAAATGAATCCAAGGATTTCATTGTTCTTCCGCACAGAAACCGCCACACGCCTCCCGAGACCGACGGATTCGATTGCGGGAATCACAACGGGCTCCTCGCTTTCGAACAACTTCGGGATCACTCCGTTCTTCCAGAGGGTCTTGATCACGTTCTCCGGCACTTTCCTCCGCATGATGGTCGCAATCCTCGCAGGATCCACATCCTCATCATGCGTACTGTACGCCAGAATGCGATGGTTCGCATCTTCTATGGTGACAGGGCAGTGCAACCGCTCCCGTATCAGGTCCGCCACTTCCTCCAAGGACTGGAACTTCCCTTGAAAAGGATCTTGGCTTCCGTGTTTCATTTCCATGGCATTCTCCCCCGCTTCCTGCTTATTCCCTTGCATTCATTCTAAAACAGGGAGAGGAGGAAAAGCTATAGGAATCGAGGATAGAGTTGAGTACCGTTCATGATGAAATGACCAAGAATAACACCTTTTATTTGAATAAGTCTTTTGGGTGAAATGCTCAAGAAGGAAAGAAATCTCTCCTGAAAAGATTTCAGCGAGCGGTTTGAACGAGGAAATGGTTCATTTTTAAATAAAAATGTAACTTTCAGAGGCCTTCATCCGTTATAAAGACGAATGCTATTTCTAGGAGGAGAACGATGTTCAGAGTAGGCAGTATATTCATTCCAGTAACAGACCTTGAGAAATCCACCGCATGGTATGAGAAGCACCTTCATGTGAAAAAAATCGGCGGGTGGGAAGGCGGTGCCGGCTTTTATTTACAAAAAGGCCCGACCCAGCTCGCCCTGATCCAAGTCGACACCCCGCAGCCCACAGAGTTCACGATCAAAGGCCAGCAGAAGAATTCGTATTTCAACTTCGTCGTCGATGATATCGAAAGCACCCATCAACGGTTTAAGGATGAGGGCATCGCAACGACGGAAATCGATGATTTTGGCGGGATGAAGTTTTTCGACTTCTATGATTTAGATGGTAATCCGTTTAGTGTGGTGAATGAAGTGGAAGGTTCGCGTTATCATTCGGATTCTGTGAGGGAGATGCAGGAGGGAAACACGTAAAATATGAGTCCTTCAAGCAAAAAAGCCAGCCTTCACTACTATCATCCCTTTAAGGATAGTAGTGAAGGCTGGCATCAAATCATATCTTAGGACATTTCCTTTAATCTTCTAACCACTTCTTCTACTCCCACGCAGTGCTCTGCCTAAGCTTCTCGCTTCAGCGAACACACCTTCCATGACTCTCACCGTTTCATAGCAGGCATCCACATCAAGTCGCTCATCATCCGTATGCTCCATCTGATACCCGACAGATACATTCACCGTCTGGATACTATTGGAAGCCCATACTCTCGCATCACTGCTGCCACCATCCGTACAAGCCCAGTCATCATGACTATACGCCAGCGCTGTCTGTTCCACCCATTCACCGAAGGCTTCGTCACAAAATGGCTCATAACCTCCACAAGAAGTCACAATGTCACGGTTTCCTCTCCGGTCAAGAACGAATGCTGCATCCACATCCCACAGAAACGACTCATCCACACGCTTCGCTCCCTGAAGTCCCACTTCCTCCTCAACTGAACAAATCACCTTCACTGTTCCGTTGAAGTCCGTTGCATGAAGGCGCTTGATCGTTTCTACTAGCACCGCAATCCCCGCGCGGTCATCAGCTCCAAGAATGCCTTCACTAGAACGCCATGTTGACCCATCTTTGAGAATTCTACGATCTTCGCAAAACTCTTTAGCAGTATCTAGGTGAGCGCTCAAGAGAATGGTTGGTCCACTCCCTCTTCTAAACGCTTTTCTACAAATTAAGTTTCCGTAGTGGTCCACTTTCATTTGATCCACCCAAGGCTCGAGTTCCTCTTTTACAAAAGAACGGATGGATTCTTCGCTCCCGCTGACTCCATCAATCTGAAGTAACCGCTCCAACCGTTGTTCAAACTGCACACGCTGTATCCATGCCTCACCCTTTTCCAAGTCCGTCGCTTTCAAAGTATGAAGAGATTCACAAATGTCCAGCAGTTCCTTTTGCTCTACATGAATCCGAACATTTCTTCTATGCTGGGTGACCTTTACCATCCCCACCGTACGCAGCAGGCTTTCTGCCATTTCAGCCGTTTCTTCATCTACAAACCCAATATGCGGTCTCCTGCGTCTGTGCCCATCGCAGCTAATGATCGTCTTCAGTCCCAGACGGTTGAATTCTTTGACCAGACCACTGATATACGTATCGAACTGACGGATGATCAACGCTGATCCAATCGATTCCGTTCGACCACGTCCAGGGACATCCACAGCCTCCAACCAAATTGCCTCTTCAACAGCCTGATCCAGAATGGTGACCATTCCTCCTGCACGGGAATAGTCAACGCCGACGCGGTCTAAACACTCATATAAGAATGAAAGATTATCCTCTGATTCACCTGATTCGTCAAATACCCGATCCTTCACTTCAACCATTTCGAATCCCTGTCTGATGAATAATTGATTCCATGTTTTCATGTGCCATCATCTCCCTTATTGGTATAATCCAATTATATGAAAAGGGCGATGACCGACCTGTCATTGAATAGATGCACGATCATCATGACGGTAAAGCACAGTATATACATAGCTAGGTTCGAAGACGTACTTCTGATTCTTATATTGAATCGCTTCGTCTAACCCCACTTCCGCGAGTTGACGTCTCAAACGAGATATCGTTTGAGCAACCGTGTTAATCGGAGAGCGGTCCACCCGTCCTCTTATTTTAGATAAGCGCCACCCGTCAAAAGGTTCCTTAGCAGAATGTAAGACAAGGTCTCTCAACACATCTGCCTGAGTGTACGTAAGATTAGTGCTTCGGTATCCATGAAACAACTCAATTTCACGATCGTTGAAAAACAAAATCACTTGGGACGGATCCGGGCTTTCCACGATGGCTTCACACTCTTTTTTCGAACAGTACCCTTCCCCATCATTGGTCACTTTGACAAAGGCACGGGCTTCTAAGTAATTGTCGGACTCTAACAAGCGGCCATACAAATCAGATAAACCTTCAAAACCAAGGGGATCATAACGACCCTCCAGACCTAGGAGGTCCATTTTTTTATAGATTTCATAGGCTTGGTGAAGGGAACTATTGATCGCATATAAGTGTGCGTAATACAGCTGCCTCTCGTCCAAGCGATAAGCCTCCTCGGCGATATCCTGCAACTGAATAGCTTTTTCAAAATGAGAAGACGACGCTGCATACTCTTGATGACGGGAATAAAGAAACCCGAGACGATAATGAGCAATCGGAAGGCAGTTATGTAATGAGATGGCTTTTTTTAAAGAGTCAATCGCATCTCTCGTACGCTTCACATCACCCATCTTCAGGTATGCTCCATAATTGACGAGATTCTTGACCACCTTCCTCTGTACAAAAGCGACCGCTTCCCGCTCTTTTTCTTTTCTATAACGCTTAATCATCGCCTCATAGACCGAAATCAGTGAGCTATACCCATAGCCGTCCACCTCGATAAGTTCCTGCAGCCGTTCTTCTTCGTCCATCAGTTCATCCAATGTCATATCTCGTAAGCTCAACTCATTCACTCCTTTCACATTATCAATTATACCTTCAAGACTAGAGCAAGCCCTGAGATCAGTTCTGGCTGGATACAAAAAGAAAAGGGAATCTATCTTGTATAAGATTAGATCCCCTCTTCTTTTACATACTTCTATGAGAAACTACAAACGCAAGGTATTGTATCATCTTGCATATCCACATAATTATCTATACCTTCTTCATCCATTATTTCTCTATATTCCTTCATAGTGAAGCGCGCCCCGTCTCTCTTAAGAATTGATACGTCCTTATCAAAATACTTTCTAAACCTTTCTTCCATCTCTTCTTGTTCCTTATAACGTTCAGGCCAGACTTTATATAATCTTGCATAATGCCCTAAGCCTCCACGTACACATCTTCCTCCACAATTGGCGTGAGAAAAGCCCAGGTCGTACATTCTTGGCAGCTTAATTTTCCATTCACTTTCGATTATACTTTTCACATCAATATCTTCTCTATACGTGTCTATCATAGGGAAACGAGTTTCCACAGGTTCCAGCGGATGATGGCTATAGAAATTCTGAAGGTTTTCCATACGATGCTTCTCATGAGGACCAATGCCAAAATGCAAAATAGGCTCTAAGTTTTGCTCATCACGTAGATCCTCCAGGAACGTCAAAGTTTGATATACCTTTAATTCCTCAGAACATTTCGCTACTCTGGAATTACCTAAGAAACCATAATCATAAAATACTTCTTCTGGAGTACGTCCATCTACTACCTCTGTAATTTCAACTCCGATATACTCTGAAACCTCTTCCATAAACCGATAGTTGTCCTCGTCTTCCCAGAGAGTGTTAGTGAAAAATAACATACTATTTTCCCTACCATATGTTTGGACCATTTTGTATGCAACATAAGCACTCGATGCACCACCACTAAACATTGCAATGTGAACGGGTGTACGACCTGTTTGGTTTTCCATAATAATCCTCCTGTTTATTCAATAAAGTCTTCCATTAGCTGAACAATTAACGTTTCAATTTCATCGTTAGAAACTGTACGTCCTCCATTCTTCAAGATCCTATAAACATTGTCGTAAAGTGTCTTTGTTTTAGGAGACATCCTTACCTGTTTAACACTTTTCACTTTTCCATTATATTTTATCTCTGTTCCTTCGCTGGTATTAACATAAAGAGATTGTATATGACGTTGAATTTGTTCATAAAAAGTTTCCGTTGTAATATCAGACCAATTAGTAAGAGGAATACCAATCACTTCCACAGCTAGAAGTTCAATAAGATCTTCCTCGGCTGAATTCAAGACAGCATAAACTAGAGGGTTTTTCTTTTGTTGAAAACTGTCTTGGTTTTTAGCCCATCTCAAGAGTTCAGCATAGTTAGAACAATTTAACTTATGATAAATATAAGCTTCAAATTCATTTATTTTAAGAGGTATAAATGACTCTAAGCTTTTTTTATATTTTTCTAAGAAACTTTCGTCCTGGCTCCATTTTGTTTTAAGATATTGTACAGAAGCATTCGGATCAATTTCTGAATAACGAATATTTCGTTTAAAATCTATAAGTTCTCCAGTCATATTTTCTGATAGCTGAGTGTATTTAGGTAAGCTTCTGAGCCACTCTAATAATGCACTTGTTACTTTTAGAAATAAGGGCTTATCATCCATAGACTCATGTATATAATCAGCAAACACATCTTCAACGTACTCGAATAATAATCGATATTCTTCATTATAATCGTAGTACTGAACAGAAATTGTCTCTGGTTCGTTTTCTATCATATCGAAAATCTTCTCACCATTAATACCCGCTATGAACATATCATTTTTATATAACACAAGATTGTTCCATTTGTCTCTTAATAATCCCACTATTAAGATAGGTATAATTGGTTTCCTAACTCCATAAGGCTTGGACTGCACTACGTCAATTAATTGCTTCAAAGTACAAAATTCATTTTGAGCTAAGGTAAGTAACAATTTTTCTCTAATAGCCTTAATAGTTGGATGCGTTATTTCATTTAATTTTTCAATGTTTATACCATTATTTTTAAACACTGTAGCATAGATTAAATAATCTGGACCAGAACCTGTGATTCCAATGTTCTCTTCTGATGGATTACCTAGAATGCCATCTATCACATCTATTCCAGCTTTCCTTTGTACTCTACTGATTTTCCGTCTGTTAAAAGCATCATTCAAAATCTCTGGAGTTTGAGGGTATTTATCAATCATTAACTCTGTTAGCCTACGTTCGAGTTGTATACGACTCAATATATCATTTGATTTACCTTGGTGAATCCATGTTAAGCTTTCCGAAAAGCGATCATAAGCTTCAACTTTAGTGTATATTAAACTCTTAAGTTCTGTAATGCGAAATTCTAATTCCTCTATTACAGTTTGATCTTCTTTTGCTAATAAACCTTCTTCAAGTAGAACCTCACAAGTTTTCCATTCTTTTAGGTAAGGAGATACATTGTCTAATGATAAATCTCTTTCAATAACATAGAATGTGAATTCATCTTCATCACTCGCTACTTTATCTAGCAATGTGGAAATAGATGAGCGTTTCGGCAACACATAATTTATCAAGATGTCGGATTCGTCTATATCATTATTAGTCACATAGGATACATCATCTAATTTATCCTCAAAGAGGAAGTTCACTTTTGCGAATCTCGTCATACTCTTTTGATGATTATACTCGCTTGGTAAATAGAACTTATTGTGCATTAAAGACAACAAATAACTCTCTATTTCATCATCGCCCATCTTAACATCAAGAGCTCTTTGATTTATGGCATTTCTCAAATCAACACTGCTGCCATCGTAAAGTTCCCAGTGATCCTGTACGTAATTAAACCGAACTACTTTCTTATCAGATAACGACTGTAATTGCTCGGTGATATCCTTATTCATGGAAAAAGACAGGAATTCCTTAGTAATATTAAGCTTAGAATAAGAGTTAGTAATTTTAAGAATCAATAGCAAACGAATTATGTTCGTTTCTTCATTGGTTAATTTAGTCTTTTTGATAAGCCGATTGAAAAGAGCTATATCTTCACTGTAGTCTGAACCCATATTACCTCGGTCCATCTCGGGGAAGAAATAATCAAATAACTGATGTGGTAAATAATATTCATCAGTATTGATAATATGTTTCCTCAAACCTCCACTAATGTTACTTTCTAAGAAAGTAAATAGAGTTCGCTCATTCTGACCGTAAACTTTAGACAATTCTGGCAAAATAAATGTAGCTACTGGATGTAACGGATAGAATCCTTTAATGACCAGCTGTTCTACCTCAGTCATATTTAAATCTTGGAATAAAGGATACTTTCGTAACCTTTCCTTCATTTTAGATACATAACTACTATCTTGAGAGAAACTAGCTTCATCTAATATCTTTTGACCCAACCTTAAAAAAGTTGACCGGTCATTATCTATATGATACAAACTGTATCGTTTTTCTATTCGTTGAAACTCTTGCTGAAAATCTCTAGATAAATGAGAGAAATATTGTCTTAAGTTTTTATGTGCTATTAAAACATTATGAAGATTACTACTCTCTTCATTAGATAGCTCAGCAATATCTTGAAGATCCTGCATCGCTTCATTAATAGACTCTGAGTTTAAGTTCTGTAAGAAACGACCAAACTCGTCATATATAAGAATAATCCCCATGTTCTCATTGCTCAATTTACTCAGAACATATTTTAATTGCTCTACAAAATCCTGTGTCTCATAGTTTGTGAATTCTGTTCCAGCAGTTAAGGAAGGGAATATGTATTTAAACCAGTCAATTTCGTCTCGATTATAACTAAGGATCTCTAGTCTCCAAAGTTCATAATCTTTGTTACTCTCTTCAAGAAAGTGTTTGAATGCTTCAAAAGTCTTCGGAAAATCTTGCTCCCACATATCTATAGTGCTAGTTATTTTAGAAACTTCACCCGGTACTGTTATAGGGATCTTGTTGCGGTTCAAAGTCTTAAGTAATCCAGATAATACAGCCTCTCTAAAGCGACCCTCATACCCATTTAAAAAGACAGGTAAAAACTTTGTATTATTACTCTTAACATTTTTCAAATCTTTGTGTATTGAATCATCTACACTTTCATACTTATTAATTAAAGTTTGATAATCTTCATCTCTAATAAAATGTGAAGCTATTCCCGCTATTAATGTACCTATTAGTGACTTACCCGTTCCATATGGACCAACAATTATATGCGACTGTTGCGTATTGTTATTCAAACCACTTAGTAGACCTGCCATTGCACCTGCATGAGAAGGCGTAGGTAGATAGTAATCGAATAATTCACTCTTTGCAAAATCAAATTTCACATTTATGCTAGTTTTAAAATTCATAAAGCGACTTCTGCCTTTCTTTCATATTCAAACTGTAAAAATTCTAAAGGAGTAATATCTGGTAAACGTACGGTGTCTAAATTATTTGTCCTAATAAATGAAATTGAATGTTTCGGATGATCAGTTAACCGATTCAAAGAATCCACTACACTTGACCTGGACATATTAAAAACTCGCCCCCACAACCCCGGCTGATTTAATATTTCATCCACTAGCAAATCTTTAGTTTGATTCGTTTGAGCGTAATCTAAAAGAACATACATTAATGTTGTATATCCTATGTCCTTACCTTCTTTGAATACCTTTCTAACGCTATTTTGACTAACTTCTAATAAATTCAATACATGAAGAGGACTTTGGTTGACCTCTTCAGGGTCTTGAGAGTTTTGACCAGCTGTGTAAAGCTTAATTAAACAATCCACATCTCTTTTTAAAGAATTCTCTGACACTTTAATGTCCTTCTCAATATCTACCCATTCAATAAGGTCTTCTGAAATTCTATTTTTTGTAGTGAACGTTTCATTGTAAATATTAAAAAACCAATACCATGTAGTTGCAGGTTCAGTTCTACTTACAATGTAATAGTGTAATAAAGATAGAGTATCCCTCATTTGAATGTAAGGGTCATTATCTCGAACAAATTTTGAAAAATCTGTTATAAAATGACCTTTTTTTCGATCTTCTCTTATTCTTTCATCTACTAAGTTAGTGGCTAAAGCCCAAAACCGTAGTGATTTAACCATATTTTTAC
This sequence comes from Halobacillus litoralis, assembly GCF_020171725.1. GTDB lineage: Bacteria > Bacillota > Bacilli > Bacillales > Halobacillaceae > Halobacillus > Halobacillus litoralis_F. The sequence continues at coordinate 141,127 of NZ_JAIVAJ010000008.1, forward strand.
CTAATCCAACTTTCTCAAATGCATCTTTTCTATAGAAGAATCGATCGTCATTTGACACGTTTTTAAAAATCCTTTCTATCCATCTATCTCTTAAATAAAAACTTTGATGCTGTCCGAATGCCATATTTAAATTCCTTTCTTGCTGGAAGCAAAGCTCCAATGATAAAATCATTCCGGAAAAAGTGCACCTTATAAAAAGATGCACTCATAACTCAATTATTCTCAGTATATTCTTGGTTTTAAAAAGTTTATTTTAGTTCTAAAATTAAATGATCGGTGTACTACCTTTAAAAAAATGATCCTTTAGTAGTCATTATGTATGTAGTAAGGAGAAAAAAGTACTCCTTACTTAATTTTACCAAAAAAGAAACGAGAGTAAAATATCATTTTGCAAAATAAATAAAATAGGGGTGTCCCCCTTTAGATTCGATTCAAGCACTTAAGTTAAACCAAGACTATAACCTTTTATTTTGTTTAAATTGAAAAACACCTTTTAGTATTAGCAACTCAGCTTGCATCCTTTTTGAATTAAAAGTCCACGAAACAACCACAACCACCAATATCGAACATATCTACTTGCTCTCCACCTCGTTCTAGTTCATGTCTCAACTCTTTCAAAGTGAATGGCATTTTTGTAGAACGCTTTCTATAATATCCGGGTATAACAACCTCTTCAGCTTCCGCTTCTAACATCCCTTTTTCAAATTGGTCGTAGAGTTCTGAGTCCTTTTCTAATGTCTCTCGATCATATTTTTTAGGCTCAACCCACTCATCGATGGTCTTTGTCTTCGACAGGATTGATACATCTCTTCCGAGAAAATGCCTCATTTCTTGCTCTCTTTCCTCGTGGTACATGTATAACCTTGGTTTTACTTCCCATAACTGAGCGAAATGACCTTGGCCTGCTCGGACACAAAAACCACCACAATTGTTGTGACTAAAACCTTGTTCATATAATTTAGGACGTTCAATTTCCGTTTGTTCTAAAAGTTTTGCCATATCAATCTTTGTCCAAAGTGGTTCTTCACACATAGGAAATTCAACACGATATGGCGCCCAGTTTTTTTTAGGAGCTTTGACCCTATGCTCTTCTGTCCAATCAATACCTAAATACAGAGTACACTCTTCAGACGTGAAGTTTTCTTTTATCCACTTTTGAGACATTTTTTGCTTTAACTCATGGGAACAATTCGCAAGCCTACTATTTCCCAAAAACCTCACATCTTTGAAAACATCCCAAGGATCACGACCGTCATTTATCCATATAAAGTTAGGGTTTCGCTTGTTAGTGTCCTCAGACAATTGCTTTAGGAACAGTTTTCGATCCTCCATTGTCTCATGACTAGTCTCCGGAATATGCTTTGTTCTCTCAATTAAATCCGTTTGTTCGACTCCATACATCTCTTGGGTAGTCTCTAATAAGAAACGATACAGATCATCATCTTCAATCAGAGTATCAGTAAACAAGCAAATTACATCTTCCTTACCGTATCTATCTATAACACGTTTTGCTGTAGCCCAACTACCAAGTCCGCCACTATAAAAAACTATGTGTTTCATATTTCCCCCTATTTTATACCTATGAATTCTATATGACCCATGATCTACTCAATCATAACAGTTTCTAATTATAATGCGAGTCCTAATAAATTTCTATTATTTGGACTTAGTAAATACCTATTTGTAGATCTGCTAACTAGCCTAAAATTTTTCTCGTGTAATATGATACACCTACGCCTGGCAAACAAATATAACTGAGTTAAAGACCAATTTATTTATATAACAATATTTTCAAAACATGAGGGAGACTGGTTACTACCAATCTCCCTCACATTTAGTTTATACCTTGCAAGTCTTCAACATTCTCAAGGTCTGTTAATTCGCTTTTTATGCTCTCTAATAATCTCTCATACCTGTTACTCAGCAGTCGCTTGTGAAAATCATCCATCTCCTCATCTTCTGCTCTATTCCAATTCAAACCAATTGCATGTCCCCAAGAGGTGATATCGGACAAATAATTAAAATAATCCTCAGGAGATTTGTCTCTTATTTTAGAGTTTGAATAATCGGAAATGTAAGTTCTGTTTAAAGGACTATTCAGGATATTATCACTATTATTTCTTAACTCTTTAGCAGTCTTGTCAATGGTGTATCGAGCCCCTAGGGGATATATATGATGATCATGAACCTTCAATTGACGTTCTACACCATCCTCATGCTCTACATCGACCCCTTTTGCTATATCCCAGGCATTCAGCGGAATATTCCTATGCGGGTTAAAGTCTCTAGGTTGAGTACTAAGAACATACTCCAAGAGCCCCTTTCTAATAGCAGCAGGTACAACCTCACGCTCTTCAGATTCCAATAATAATACATCTCTATCAGAATATCCTTCGCTAGATAGTATTTTAGTGAACCTATACCTGAACGGATTCTCTCCTCCATTTACCCAATCATATAGAGACCTTATGTCTTCTATACATTGCTGGTTTTGCTTTTCTCTATAAGAACCACCAAACAAAGAGGCCCAATACCAATACTCTAGTTTTGCAATAGTGGATCTACTTTCCCAATGTTCTTCTTCTTTTAACACATATGCCAATGGTAATAACATCAACTTATAATTGAGATCGTTAATACTTAGCTTACCACATCTAAATTGCAAGAAAGCTAATGCTCGTACCAAGGATACAGTGGTTAATTCTGTGTTTTGGTTGATTTGGTCAGCGTTCAACTCTAAATGCTTCTCTTTTTTAATTAAGTCTACCTTAAAATTTGAGAAATCACCGTAGTCTACGTGTGAAAAAATTGAAAGTAGATTAAGATATTGTTCTCTTATTGGATTTACGATTTTTTTATCATCGATTGCCCCTATTTGCGTGGCTGCCCACTCTCTATTAACACTACCATTCAATGGATCAACTAAGCCGTCAGAAAGGTTAATAGGAGCACTTAGGGTTGATGCAATCCTTTGCGTTAATGTTCTTTCACTCCTATTACCAGCAGCTGCCTTAGCAACAATTAGATCATATGTATCAAGGCCTTTTCCACCCTTGTTAATATTCTCATAAATAGAAGTAGCTCTACTTATTTCATCAGATGGTAGTTGAATTACATGAAGCTCCTGATCAAGAACACCCTCTAAGTATTGAAGAACATCTTTTTTCCAATCAGCTGCTAATGAAGACCATGCATGTTCCAACTCAGTCTTCTCATCTGTGTCAAGCTGATCTCTACCTTCGTACGATACAACTTCTGGGTTTCTTTGCCCCATTAGTTCTGTAAGTGTTTTAGAGCCCTGCTCTACCTCAACCTTTAAGTCCTCAACTCTTGCTCTTGCAATTCTACCTAATGTGTACTCTAAAACAGTGTTAGATTGTTCATCAGAACTATACAATTCATAAAAAGGTATAATCCCTTCTTCTGCAGCGCACTTAGCAATTTCGTTTTTTAATGAAATTCCTTCAAGGTATTCACCATTTCTTACAATACTAAAGGCAGGGTGATGCCAAGCATCTTTGTTTCCTTTAATGATTTTTTTATATTCGATTTTGTCAAACACTTGTCCTGGTTCTAAACGATCCAACTTTTTGAAAGACAAATTTTCAAATCCAAAAATGTCTTCGTTATCGATTTTTTTAACGTTAATAAACCATCGATACCTTAACTTTTTATATAATTCATCATAATTGTGTTCCCATTGATCAGTAGTCCCATACAAATTTGAAAATATTGCTCTTAATGTTGAAGTCCTCTGCTGTCCATCTAAAAGGTACAGGCAATTTTCTGCTTGATCAAAATCCTCACTTTCATAACACAGCTGTCTTGTAGCAAACTCTCCTCTGTTCCCTTCTAGTAATAGCAACCCCCCTATAGGAAGCTTCACTAAAACAGTAGATAGTAGCAATTTTTGATCATATTCCTTCCATTCATACCCACGCTGGAAGTTTGGTAGTACTAACTTACCGTTTTCGTTATCTTTAAATAGCTCTCTCAGTGTCTTAGTATTATTCACATTGACCCTCCATACATCTATTTATTTACATTATTATACACCAGAACCATTAATATTATCGCTTACACAATTATTAAATTTCTAAACCTGAAAGTGTTACTACTTAAGCTTTCATAAAAATAAAATGGCAGTAGATAAAGGTACTTCGTATGGATACCCCTATGATGAACCTCCCCCTGATTCATATACGACCTCTTACTTTCAAGCTATTACTTCATAAGCTATTCTTTAATTAATGATTATTTTACGAATTCTTTCAGAATAATTAGGACGATCTAAAGAAAGCGCTTCTATTTCTAACTCTTTTACCCAATTTAGCAAGTTAGATAGATACTCTTTAACATCCTTGCGATATGGTGAGGGATCATCTATTAAAGAAGAATGTAGCTTTTTGGTTAGATATCCAAAATAAGCTTCTTCATCAAAAGCTTCCCATAGCCACCTATAAACTTTAGTTTTCATAAACCTATCTTTTATTAGATCCATATCCCCAGAATCTTTACTTGTAATTCCAAGAAGAGAACAATCTCTGCTATAGAGATCATATGGTGAACTGCTATAAAGCATCTCTGAACACCACATGTTATTCAAAGTTGTCATAGAATCATGTTGTTTATGAATGAAGTCATCCCATTGGGCATTTAAGAAATTCTCTTCTAAGTGTTTCGTTGCTCTTAACTGATCTTCCATACTCTTCTGAACGGTATTGTTCATTTTTGCCGAAGAATTAAAGAGACAATCCACTTTATCTATTTGATCTGAACCTAAGGTACCGTATACCACACTTTCAATATTCGGAGCTTTGGACAGTCCTAATCCAGAAAGTGTTACATTTGCACTCCCTAACACAAAAGAGGCTTCATCAAAGATCATAATCTTGGAGTGAAGATCGAAGTTAAAAAATAAATCCCAGTCGTTCTTTGAACAATACTCAATAAGTTCAAAATCTGAGCTCTTTGATATTATGTCATCCATTCTAAAGCGAACCAACAGCCGTTTCTTTTCTAAAGGGATACTTATTGTTTCATCAATTACTTTGAGTGCCTCAACTTTTACATAAGCTGAAACAACTGTTAGTTCACTCTCTGTTTTTTTAAGGTTCCGTAGTACGGTTTCAAGTATCTCTTCTGAGTGAAGAATAATGCTCATGATTCTACAATTCTTCCTCAGTCATAAAATTTTTAGCTATTCTTCCCCAATCTTTCCTAATATCTTGAATGATATCTTTCCTTTGACCGTCAGGGACTTCATCTTCAAATCTAGCCCATGCAGCCAATAGTAATCTCAAACCTTCTGAAGCTTTCTCTAAGCGTTTCTTGAGACTGTCTACGCTCTCATTTTCTGATCCATCATCCAATAGCACTTCAACTAAATTCTTATATGCGGGGTGTTCTCTGTTAATTGCGATGTTAATTGCGCCTCCACTTGGCCTAACGGTAAAGAATGCGTCACTTTCAAAAGAAAAATCTATAAAGGAGTACTTTAGATCGTGCTTAACTGTATATTCGGCTACCTGTCTAGCAGTTTGAGAATCTAGACCTTGGTTTTTTAAACCCGTCTCGATAGCATCTTGTCTTTCTTTTGGTGGATTTTTTTCATCTTTATCGCTCGCACCTGAATAACCGAGTTCTTTTCTTTGGTTTGTATGATCTGTTGCTTTTTTCTCAACACCGTTACCTGGATCTTCATACCTCTTTTTTCTATTGCCTTTATTTTGTCTATCGATACTCTTTCTCATTAGCTTTATCTTTTTATGAATAAAATCCCCAACAATTATCAAGGGCGCACGAGGATCCCCTTCTTCCTCATATTCATCTTGAATTTCATTGATGTTTCTTCCGTCTTTTTGCATCTTTTCAATATCTTCTACAATGCTTAAAATATCGGAGAAGTTTCTAGCTGTTTGTTTATTATTTGTTACACCCATAAGTTCATCAAGAGAAGGAGGGAATTCGACCTCTACACCCCACCACCTCTCAGTTGGAGTAGATTTAAGTACTAACGTTTGATCTAGTTCTAATTCTCGACCAGCCCTTACAACAGAAATTCCTACATTTTTTGCTGCGTGCTTACCATGAGGTTTACTACCGGCGGTACCTTCACGCGCTTCATCTTTTGCAATTGAAAGTCTAATAGACATTTCATGTTCTTCCCCATTAGCGTGAATGTAAAATTTCTTCTCGTGATTCTCTGATCCACCGTAAGGCTCAAACATTGCACTGTCAGTAAAAGGTTCGCGACAGCTGGTCTTCTCTATTAAATATCCTGGATCATTTGGTAGCGTAAGTCTCTCTAGCGAGAAAATAGTCGGTTTTGTTTCATCGAAAACTTTCAAGTTGATTTTCACTTTATCGTTCTCTAAGAACTTCCTATACATCCTCCCAATTAATAGCTCTGAATGAGAAACAAGAGTTTCACCTTTACTCCACATCATACGGTCTAGCTTAGACCAGACAACTAAAGTGCCGGATTCTCCTATATTACTTGCTGCTTCAACCCATTCATCAGGAACCGGCTGCTTAACAGGTAAAGGCATGTCACCTGCTTGATTATCTTTAACATTATCCACATCTAACGAAACCATTTGAGCGTTCTCAATACCACCTTGCCAACTCCAAACATCTACTCGTTTACCTTGAGAAATCGAAGACGCCGGTAGACCCATGCCGAACCTTCCCATCCCAGTCCTTTCTGATTTTTTTAACCTTGTCCCGTTACCAAATTGCAAAGACTTTGCCAATACCTCAGAATCCATCCCTGAACCATTATCTAGAATTGCTATTTTTTTCAGTCGCTTACTTTTCCTTTTTGATAATTGAATTTCTTCCTCTGAACATAACAATTCCACATCTGTAGCTCCAGCTTGAATAGAGTTGTCAATAAGTTCCGCAACTGCATAAGCAGTGTTCTTATATCCATTATCCCTCATTGCTTCAATCGCCAAATGTGCCGGAACATACGAATTATTCTTTGTTTCAATACTCATTCCAAACATCCTCCCAATTTACAAATGCTTCTGCGACCGATCCGAATCCGGGTAACCCCTGATCAATAACCGTTAAAATTTCAGCTTCCTTATTCCCACCAGCTTTTTCTCCTCGTATTGCACGACCTATCATTTGACTATACAACACCAACGAAATGGTTGGGCGAGCAATTATAGCGGCGCTGGTTTGAGGAGCATCAAACCCTGTGGTTAACACTCCATAATTACACAACACTTTCACATCTTCACCGTCATCTTTAAAGTCTTCAATAACATGCTTTCTTTTTGTAGGATTCGTGCTTCCAGTTAAAGAATAACTAGTAATCCCCATAGTTCTTAAGACAAATGAAATGCTCTCAGAAGAATTAACCGAAGGGGCGAATAAAATAATCCTCTTGTGGTTCTTTGCTAACTTCTTTGTTTCATGAATTACTTTAATATTTCTCTGTTCATCTTCTCCTAATCTGTCTAGAACGTCCTTCGGAATCTCAGAGAACCTTTCAAAGTCGTCACTTTGAAAAGAATCTCCATGATATACGAGTTCTTTGAAGTTCACTTTTGCAATATACCCCTCATCAACTAGATATTCGACGGGGTTTTCGTAACCATCAACTTCTAATATCACTTTTTTCTTCGAGAAAAAATCCGCTAATCTTTTATCTTCTTCTACATCGTCATACGTTCTGCCTGGTGTAGCACTTAACCCAAGTAACATTTTGTTATCGTCGTGTTCAAATAAAGTATCTAGCACATACCTATAGGTAGTTGCAATTGCCTGATGTGCCTCATCAACGATTATTAGTGACGTTTTATTAGCAAAATTGGCAATGAATTTATGACCATTAGAACGTTTGACTTTAGATGTGATTTTAGGAAATCCAACAACAACTAACCCTTCTGTAATATCTGAAGGTTCCAGGTCTTTATTGCCCCAATATCTATGTATATTAATAGGTCTGTTTCCCAAGTACCCCCAAGCTTTTTCAAATTCTTCTGCAGCTTGCTCACATAGTTCTTCACTAGCGGCTAACCACACTACTACTGTAGGTTCATTTTCTCTAAGATGATCAGCAATTATGTTCATGGTCGTCCTAGTCTTTCCAGATCCAGTAGGCATATGCAGTAACGTTTTCTTGGGAGACTCGTTAAGTAATTTTTTTACTTTCTTAGATGCATCTCTTTGGTGTTTAAATAGTGGGTATTGTCCGTTAGAGATAGTTAATGCCGTAGATTCCTCTTGTTGTTGAATAGGTGGAGGGGTTAGATTAAAGAAAGAAAATATTTCTCTCTCATCATCCGATCCTCGACTAAACCTCTTACTTTTGATTTTATGATAAATAGAGGGAATACTGCTATCAGAGTCGTATAAATCCAAAGCAAGTGCTAAGTGTTTAATTTCATCCTGTTTCAATAGATCAATTATTACACGTCTTAGATTCGGGTCTAACAACAAGTACTCTTTACCTTCCACCTCTCGAACTAGTTCCTTTAATTTACTATTATATTGGTACATATCATCTACTAATCGCAACATTTTTAGTGTCTGAGAACCAATTATTTGTTGAATTGTTATTTCGTCTGCCCTAGATAATACCTTTTCAACATAAAGCATTTAGTCACCTACTTTCTATCAACAACCTAAGGTATGCAACCCAATTGTATCAAAAGAAGTAACTTTATGGTATGAGGTGCGTATATTTAATTACGAAAACACAAGAAATCTTTAAATTATTAAGTCTTTTTGTTTACATTTCATCTATCTATTGTGTATTATGAATCAAATTAACTGAAATATAGGAATGTTTTTCATTCAATTCAACGGTAGGAGGGGTTTTAAATTTTTCGTCATAACAAATGGATTCATGCCATTAGGGAAGCACTTCAAAAGAATGGGGGTGTGGGTACTCTTGAAGAGGTGTACAGAGAAGTGGAAAAAAGTAGTTTAATAAATATAAATGAATTCACAGATTGGAAAGCCCAAATCCGCAAAAATATATACCTTCACTCAAGTGATTGTGAGATTTTCCGAGGTGAGCCGGGTGATCATATGGATATATTTTATGCTCCAGAAGGAAAAGGAAAAGGTAAGTGGGCACTTCGAGAATATAAAATTGATAATTAGAAATGTGCACATTAAATTAGTTAGTGGATTTACAAAGATCTTCATACCCAATAGCCTATGCATTAAAAGAGGCTTTTGGATATGAAGATGTATTGTGACTAGATTCAGAAATAATATTGTTCTATCTATTGTTTAAATTGTTATTGTTCTTTATAACGTTTATAAGGTCCTCAATGACTGTCTTTCTGTCAATTGCTTCACACTGGAAATGAACCCCCTTTAATACTGTTTTAGCAATGAATTTATCAGCTTTATAAATATCTACAAGCAAAGAAAGCTTCCCATAATTAATGTAAAAGATTTCTTTTCTAATCTGTTTCACCCCCCTGTATTGGGTCAGGTGAATCTATAACCTCTACTAGTAGTTCACCAGGAGAAACTTTAAGAGCATGAGCTATACGATACAACACAGGAAGTCTTGGACTCCTGATACCTCTCTCTATGAAGCTAATATATGTACGATCAATACCAGCTCGGAATGCAAGCTCTTCTTGGGATATCTCCTTACTCTTTCTCACGTGACGTATCTGATCACCGACAACTCTTCTTATTTTCTGATCATATGAAATTTCCATACTAAAATCTTCCGATTGCCGCCGTCATAAGACCACGTACGGAGAGTCACATTCAGTACAAAAAAACTTATATTAAAACATAAAGAAGTGAAAGAGGTGATTAAGGTGGCTGTTAACCGAAAGAAAAATTAATAGCCGAATTCACCTGAATTTCGAAGGTTGCACTGATGAAAAAGGGGAAAACATCTACCGCACTAAGTCTTTTAGCAATTCGTGAGTCGACACGTTATGACGAATTCATGATCTTCGAACCTTATTTAAATTAGGGGGATCGATGAATATGTAGTTCGCTTTCGTCACACAGATGTCGGCTTCCGATTACGATCGCTTTTTACCTGCTGCACCGTATAGAGGGTAAACCGGACTTAATGATCGAAAACAATTTGAATAGACTAGCCGTTATACACTGTTTGCATCGGGGATCAGGCAAAAAAACGCACTCTTCACAACCGCTTCACCAATTCCCTCGAACACTCCCCCACAGCCTCCATCTCTTCCTGGAAATGAACCGGGTGCACACCGCTCTTCGAAATCACTGCCATCACATTAGGCAGCACATCCAAGACATACACAGACCCATCACTGAAAGACGAAGCGAACTCCAACAGTTCTTCCCTTTTATTCACGAGATAGTTCACCTCACCTTGAAACCGCTGCTTCACTTCTTTCAAAATGGACGCATTCGCCTCCGTATCTTTGAATCGGTTCTCGATATCGGCCATCTTCCGTTGTTTGATGGTTTCCTTTTCGTACGTCACGTCGACGACTTTTTCGATCAGCGTCACCGTTGCTGAGTTCATTTCGTTTTCCTGCTTTTTTGAAAGCATGCGACGCACACTGTTGGATAGTCTTCCGCCTTGACCGGCGCCTGCGTAAGCTCCGACCATGGCTCCTGTGATGCCTCCGGCGGGTCCGAAAAGCAGGGTGCCGACGAGGATGCCTGTCTTTTGACCGAGGGCTCCTAAGACGACGCGTGAGGAGGTGTCGCTTACGACGTTGACGACGGCTTGGTTGATGACGACGTCGTCTTTGAACACGCGCTTGATGTTATAGATGGTGCTGATGCCCGCGCTGATCCAGGGAATTTCGAAGTCGAGCAGGTCGTCTGAATGGTCGAGGGTCGAGCTGGTGGCTGCATAGACTTCTTCTTGTGACACGCTTGAGACGTACACGTTCGGGTTCCCTTCGAAATGAGGGGCGAGCTCTTCATTCACATAGACCGGGATATCAGGATACGTCTCCAGGTGCTCCCGTACACCGTCAGGGTCTTGGAGGCTCTTCACTTGGAACGGCTGACCGTCGACTATGAGGTCGTAACCTGGTTGATTTGAGGCTCCAGGGAACTCGACATCGTGCCCCTTCGCCTCGAGTTCAGCCGCTACCATCTGCTCGGCCACGTATCCTTGCAGCTGTGCCATGTCGCCGGTTCGTACCGTCGTATCGATTGCTCCTGAGAACTGGCTGAGGGTGAACAGGGAGGACAAGTCGTCTGCTCTTGCAAAATCGACACCTTCGACGACTGTCGGGTTGATCATCACGTAGTCGTAGATGAATTCCCCTGCACTGACGGAGGTGATGGCACCTGTCTGCTTCATCTGTTCTGTGGTGCCGAATAGCATCGTCTGAAGACGAGGACCGGATTTCTTCTCTTCTTCAACGGCGCAGTGCAAAGCGTCGTCATACTGCCCTTTTTTCCAATAGGACCAAAATTCCTTGTTTGAAATCGACATGTTGAACGCCTCTTTCCTACATGGAAACAGCCAGATCTCTTAACCCGTGGTACTGCTTTTCCATGTTTTTGATTTTTTTGCTGATGAGGTGATGGGCACCGCGTAAGTTGTTGCATTCCTGTTCCAGCGCTTGTTTCTGATTCGATTCGACAGCTCTCTTCTCTTTCAAATCCTCGATGTGAAGGTCGAGAGCTTCGACGGCTTCGCGTTCTGCTCGTTTATAGGTGCCGGAAGCGTTAAGGACGTCATCGACGAGGCGATCCAACACTTCATCGCGCCTCTTTTCACAGCTGCGGATGTCCATCGAGCTTGAAAAATTCGAGAACGTGTTCCCTATTTGTTTCCAGACACCCGTATCGGCTTTCATCTTTTTCTTTTTCTGCTTCAAATCGGCGATGTGACGAGTGATTTCATGATATTCATCGGCGTGGTCCGTAAAGACGCGTCCGACTTCCAACCGCTTCAGATTAGCACCTTTCAAGGAAGATCGAATCTCCTGTCTGATGTCCGTGATTCGGCCGAATTCTCCGACGATTTTCATATCGATTGCGCGTATCGTTCGTTCGCGGAGCTTGATCTGACGCTCTTTCTCCTCCTGCTTCGCTTCGTTTTCCAGCAAAGCCGTTTGCCGCTGCACGTAATGCTGATAACGGCTTCCCCATTCCTTGATGAAGGGCTCGAACTCGACAGAATCTCCCCCTTCACTCATATAAGGAAGCGCCACCTGCATGACGGTGATCGGAAGCAGTTTTTTCTTCAAGGATTTATTTTGTTGATTGAAAATAAGGACGCCGCCCCCCAAAAGTAGCGGAATGATGAATAACGGGTTCGCTACGATGGCGATGGTGGAGGTGAGGCCTGTGTAAAATCCGAAGGGCAGTGTAAGACCCAAGAGACCGGCAAACGAAGCAATCAGTGAAGTGGCGGTCGTGTAGAACGCGAAGCCGCTCACTTCGACGATGATTGCGAATACAATGCTCGTCCCACTTGTTGCAATCGCTTTGCGGACGACTTCATTCGTCAGTTGATCTACCCCGAGCTTCTCCTTAATCTTCTCCTGCTTTTCCTTCGGGAGGCTCAAGATGTATTCGTTCACCTTCTGAGCGAACTTTGTCTGGTCTTCAATCGAGAAGCCGTCGAAGTTATCATCGAATTCACTGAAGACCTGCATCATCTGGAAATTCACCAGCTGCTGGAGCTCGGTCGTGTTGGACTGTTTTTCGGAAAAGGATCGGAATTTCTTATTCTGTTTCTGGAAGGTTGCGTAAGTCTGGCGCACAATCTCGTTACACTGGTCTTCGATTTCTTTCTGTACCGTATATTTTGTCCCTCTTAATTTCAATAGCTTGGTCATCTCTAAAAACAAATCGACCTGAAGCATCGCGTCGTCCATGGCTTCGACTTTCTTCATTTCTTTTTCCAAATGATTGGTGAAGTGATCGGTCTCTTCTTTCGTGAGAAAATCTTTTGTCTTGGATGACAGAAGCTGTGTAATGTTCGTCTTCAGTAATAAGGCATACACCATGCGAAGGTCTGTTCCTTTAAGGGAAACGAGGCTGTTCGCCAAAATTTTTCCGTCCAACGTATCCACTCCTTACGTGATTCTTTCTGTATACTATCGGGTTTTGGTTCTTATTGTTTAGGTCATATTGTTCACAAAAAACTCAGTCCTTCTAATAGACAAACCATTGTTTCATTCAGCTGTTGTCTGCGTGTATATTAACGTTTTATCTTCTTCTTAACTTCATACCGTAATAAGACCTAGCTGTTTCGAACTCTTAGCTACGTTGTGGCGTATCTAGTATGAAGCACACCTGTAAAGAATCCACGGGTTCAACCATCCAACGATGTCAAGCCTAGAAATAACGTAACATCTTCTCTATTATTGAAAATATGAACACAACTTTAGTAGGGGGATAATAAAACTAGTAATCTTTGTTCTGCAACAGTCTTTGATATGTTTCGACAGTTAGATCGATTGGATTCGTAGTATTAAGAGGAGGATGTAAATATGAATATAGACACGTATAAGACCGTTTTTTCTGACTATGAACTGGAGATCAACGAAAGCATCTCGCTCCACTTCTCATTTCTCGACGGGCATCGCTTGGAAATGGAAGGCGACCCGATGTTGAGTGAGGCGGAATTGATGAAGCTGAACGACTATATCAAGGAGTACAAGGAACGAAGACATCACCGCGACCAGCTCGTTCGAGAAGTGCTCGACTATGCTATTGCTCTTGAAACATTGCATGAAGTCCGCAGTCTATTCGAGAAAATTGAGCAAATGGAAGGCGTTTCTCTGGATGCATTCTGCCTGTCATTAGCTGAACGGGTCCCGCAATTTGTGAAGCCTCAATTGGAGAAGCTTAAGGTAGAGGTGTGGGATGAAATGTTGGTTGCCTATAATGATTGATATCGATAGAAAGACGGCTTCGATAGCGATTTTTTTTGAAACCTTTTAAATGCGAAAAAGAATGATAGACCCAATTTTTCTGACGTTTCTCCATATACGTTTCCGGGAAAGAGCGTAGCAGAACATTAAGAGGAGGAACCACAATGAATCAAGAACCAAATATCATCCATCACTACACAAAATTCGAACAGCTGGAAACAGGCTTAGACGAAAGCCAGCTCGCTTTCCCAGAATACGAACAGGTCCTGAGAGACTACTTACTCAGCCAGCCAAGAGAAACGATGGAATTCAAAAATGGCCGCGTCTCTGAGCAGGAGGATGGCAGCAGAACGGTACATACGGAATTTCATGATCACAATGGAGGGAACCTGATCCGACTTTGGGGGACGAAGACGGCAGAGGGGAATGTTTCTGAAATGGTGGTCGATGCTGTGAATGTGGAGACGAAAGAGCTCATGTATGAAAGGAAGTTAGCGTAAGACAAGGAAACACCCGCTTAAGTGCTGGTGTTTTTTTGTTCTGTTCATGAAGATGTCAGGCTTTAGAGCATAATTCCTTTCTTCTTTGCTTCTTCATCCTTCCCTGCTCCGATCGCTACTCCCTTCGTATCTTTATATACTGTTTTAAGGAGGTAAAGGTTTCAAAAACCCCATTATATAACCCGGAACTTTCACTCCTGTCAGTTATTAATACTAAAAAAGCCAAAGAATAAAGTAATGACCTTGTCCTCTGGCTTTTTCACGGTATGATGCTCTGATCAAACAAGAGTATGAACGACTTCTAACAAATTGTTCCAACAATCTGTGATAAATAAAAAATGGTGACCAAAACGAGTCACCATTTTTATGCTTGAGATATGATAGAGCAATATTCAATTGCCATCATATTTCTCACCATTTATGATACCGCTCTCCGTAATGAATATAAATGAGGTTTCATCCTACAAAATGCCCTTTACTAATAAAATTTTTAAGCTTAAATACTTTTCAATAGTATTCTTAATATCTCTTGAATTAGTTAAGTTCCCCAATTCAACAGATAGCTCGTCCACCATTTCTTTTCTACTAACCCCGGATAGTAACTCTTTATCCTCTTCAGGCAGGTTCTCAAAAGACTCCTCAAACCTCTTAGTCATAATCTCATTCTTTGCTTCGGGACTTAGGTCTGCAAATCTAATACACTCTGTAATCCTAGAAAAAATCGCAGGGCCTACACTGTTTTTTATTTCATCCTTTGTTGAGTAGTTAGAAGTCAAAATAAAGATTGAGTTATCTAATTCTGCTGAATAATTATTGTCTCTTATTCTACCTTCGTCAAAGAGCTCGTAAAATGCACTGTATAGATTAGGATGGACTTTATCAAATTCATCAAACAAAATGACATTGTTTTCTCTCGAGAGTAGGTCTTTTGCTAAGCTATCGTTCTGTGGGTCTGCTCCAAATAAAAATTTGTATGCATGCTCAGTCTGATACATTGATAATTGGAATCGCTTTATATGGTCATTTCCATACAAGGCTTCTGATAATATTTTAGCAGTTTCAGTTTTACCTACGGCTGGTGGACCATAAAACATAATGACGACTGGTCTCTTACTTTGTCTTATTCTAGAAACATTAACCACAGACAGCAATACATCAAGCACACGTTCCTGGCCAATTATTCTTTCTGTGTAAATTTCTTTTAGGCCTGATAACTTTTCAAAATCAACTTTTTCAAAATCATGATAAAAAACAGTGACTTCATGATTTCTTTGAAGTGACTCAACTATATTTATAGGGGGATTTTGAAAATAAATCTGATTACATTCTACATTTTTGAAAAGGAGCATTATGTTATTAATTAAATTAGTAGACATTGAGGAATATTCCTGCCTATAACAAACAATAGTTTCATACTCGTAAATTTTTGGCTTCCACTCAGAATCCTCAGTTCTAACAGTATAAGAATGCTCAGTTTCAAAGATTTGCATCATTACTTCGTTCATTGTAGTAAATGATGTACCATTGATATATTCTTGAAATGCATTGTCCGGCCCATTAAAAATTTTAATTTCCATCATTAGCAACTCCAGCAAGTATTACATCGTAAATACTTAATTTTTTTTCGTTATTATTTGGTAGTTCCTCATCTGTATGGCCTTGTTCTCGCCCCAAAATATTTTCAAAAGCACTTCTGGTATCAGTTTGCTGTACCTCACTTTGGTCCTCACTAAATTCAGCCTCCCAATCTAATTGAGATTCTGTACATTCCCCAACTTTTATTCCAACAATTTTTATATTCATTTTGGTTAAATCATTAAGCCTGTAGTTATTTCTTAATGCATCAAAGTTAAATCGAAATACTTTCCTATCTTCTTCAATAGAGACTAAATCGTAATATCCTTTTGCTTCACTAAATATTTGGTCTAGTGCACTAAGCTGAATTGGCATATCATTTCCTAGGGATTCCTCTCTAATTATTTTTAGCATTGGTGCTATCATTTTTAAGTAAGTGACTGAATCAGGTATGAATGCTAAACGGGTATTCGAGAAAATCCCGAAATTTTTTCTCGTATTTTCATCTCCATCTTTATCACCAAAGATTTCATCAATAAAATTGGAGAGGACTGTACTACTTACGGTTTCACTGATCTTTTTATCTTTATCCCGATTGTAAGATCCACTCCCCCCTATTTTCCCTTTCAAGCCAAATAAAGAATCTACTACAAAAGATAGAATTTTTGGGTCTGTAGAAGCTTCCGCACTTACTTCCCCCGCAATTTTCTTCACGCTTTGAATAATATCTGAAGAGACCTTATCATATCTTCCACCGTGAGCAGCCTCTAAATAATCTAAAGCAGAACCTTCATCAAAATAGACTATTTTTAGAAAGTGAGGTTGTGTACCTTTGTTCTTTGTCATACCAATCCACCTTTGCATAAAATGAATCCTGTTCTTCATTTCCAACTTATTCTATTTTATCATACGGTGGAATGATGAACTCTTTGAAAACAAATTCCAAAGAGTTAAGGTTTTTGGGTGATTCCTAGATTTCTAGTAGGTTTATATTACCTTCTAGATTTAAAAGAGTACTTATGGAAAAGAGATACTGGACTCAATTGTTTGAGGGAAGAGATATGAATGAACTCAATCCATCCACGGGTAAGTTTCTTCCGAAAGAATCTCACTCAGAGCAAAAAAATAAACAACTCGCTATCAGAAACAAGCAATATTTTTTACTGCTAGAGGTACTTTTGGGAAAGCCCTTTTTGCACCTAAACTTTTTGAAGGGTAGCTATTAGCGATAATTTAATGCAAATAATTCCTACCTGCAGGCTATATTTTCTTAAACTCTTTATATAAAAGGAGCTAGTATTAAGATACACTTACTACGGTTTTTTAGACACTTTGGAAGCAGAGCATATATCCTAGGTTCGCATGTAAAAAAGAAAATAATGATAAAGCACTCTTATCTAAAGAACTTAGATACAAATCGTATCTGCTTGAGCAGCAAGCACTTAGCATCTTAAATAAAGAAGTATTTCCCCTTTAAAAAAGTAGCTGTCTGTATTAGACAGCTACTTTTTTAAAAACCTCATTTACTTATGGTACGGCTCGTTCCGAATAATCTTAAACGCCCGGTACACCTGCTCCACCAACATCAGCCTCATCAGCTGGTGCGGGAACGTCATATTCGAGAACGACAGTCCGTAATCACTGCGCTCCAGCACCTCGTCACTCAAACCAAGCGATCCGCCAATGACAAACGCGACTTTGCTTTTGCCGTAGGTCGCCAGGTCATCGATTTTTTTGGCGAGCTTTTCGGAAGTGACCTGTTTGCCTTCGATTTCGAGTGTGATGACGTAGCTGTCCGGATTGATCTTCTGCAGGATGCGTTCGCCTTCTTTCTGCTTCACCTCGATCATTTGGGCTTCGCTCAAGTTTTCAGGTGCTTTTTCATCTGGGACTTCGATGACGTCTACTTTGGCATAGGGGCCAAGGCGTTTGACGTATTCGGCGATGCCTTGTTTGAGGTATTTTTCTTTCAGTTTTCCTACCGTAACAATCGTGATTTTCATGTGTGAATCCTCCGTAGTGTTTGTTGATTCAAGTGTATCATAGACGGGATGAGCTCGTTGCTTGGGCGGAGATTTCCCGGGAAATATTGTCGAAGGATACATATAAAAAATCCTCCCTGTCGAAGGGAGGATTGATTTATTTTCGGAACAATAGGGCGAAGAGCTTTTCGATTCCGCTCTTTTCTTTGACGGTCGCTTCGAGGCGTGTGTTGAAGTCGTTCTGTGCACGCCATACCTTCTGCTGTTCTTCGCGCATTTGTTCGATTTCTTTTTGAAGTTGGTCGTTCTTCTGCTTTTCTTCTTCCAGCATTTCTTCGTATTGCTTCTGCTGCTGGTCGATCAGCTTGTTCATTTTCTGGGTGGAGTTGCCGATGCCGGAGCTGATGACGTGGTGGTCTTGTCTCAGGCGGCCGACGTTCTCTTTCATTTCCGCCATATCGTTTGCCAGTTGGGTGTTCATTTCACGGGATGCCGCCAGTTCTTTGGAGATGAACATGAGAAGCTCGCGCATTTTCTGTGGATCTTCCATTGGCATATCGTATGTATCGGCAGTCGCTACATCGGTTGAACGGCTCGTCAGCCGATCCTGCTGAGAATCGACGAGCTCAAGGGCGATTTCCTCCAGAGGCTTGTCCGTATCGCGTATCGCTTTCAAAGCGTCTACATCGGATTGAACGAAAACTCGTCGTGTGCCGTTTTTGAAAAACTCGTACCCACTTCTTTCTAGGATCTGGCCATACTTCCTGACGGTCGGGGTGGCAATATTCAATTCTTCCGCTACTTCTTTCGTAGAATATGCTCGTTCATTCGGCTGTATATCGTGTCGCATACCGGACCTCCTCCTCTATCTTAAATATGCACGTTTTGAAGCGTTTTTTCAAGTGTATATCGTCATACGATACGAATTAATTTGCGCAGCATATCGCCGGCCGATACAAGCGCTATGTATCTGCTGTTTTTCGGTTTTTTCCGCCCTTTTTCGGGAATGTTTAGAAGAGGAAGGAGGAGACATCATGAGTTCTTGTGTCATCGTATGGTTTAGAAAAGATTTACGAGTACACGACCACCAGCCTTTGATCCGGGCAGCGAAGAGTGGTCGCCCTGTACTTGGCGTTTATATATTCGATCCAGAGGAGTATCAGGAGACAGCGTACGGTTTTCCGAAGACGGACCGCCACCGTGCTCAATTCATACGCGAAAGCGTAGACGATTTGAGAAACAACTTATCCGATATCGGTGTGCCGCTCCTTGTGCGATATGAGGACCCGGTCGATACGTTCACGTCCATCCAAGAGGAAGTGGACATTGAGTCCGTCTTTTTGCATGAGGAGATAGGCAGCGAAGAGCAGCGTGTTGAAGAGCGCGTGCGCGGATCGCTTCCCGATACGACCTTCACCGTCGACCACGGACGCAACCTCTATCACCCGGACGATCTCCCTTTTGACATACACGATCTACCCGATACGTTCTCTCAGTTCAGAAAACGGATTGAGAAGAACAATACAATGGTGCGCCCTTCTCTTACACCGCCGAAGGATGTGCAAGGCGCATCACTATCTCTCGATTACGGGGAGTGCCCTTCTTTATCAGCGCTCGGCTTGAAGGAGCTGGATCGGGAGCCTCGCTACCGGGGAGGATCTTCGAATGCGAAGGAGAGGCTTCTTGACTATATTTTTCATAAAGACCGCCTGAAGCATTACAAGGAAACGCGGAACGGCATGCTGAAGGAGGATGACTCATCGAAGTTCTCGCCATGGCTCGCCCACGGATGCTTGTCAGCGAAGGTCGTCTACGAGCAGATCCTTAAGTATGAACAGGAGAGTGTGAAAAACCGGTCCACCTACATGCTCTACTTCGAACTGTTGTGGCGCGATTACTTCCACCTCGTCCACCGCAAGCACGGGAACCGTATTTTCTTCCCCTCCGGCTTACGCGATCAGGACGTGCCGTGGAATGATAATCAGGAACATGCTGTCGCCTGGCGCGAAGGGCGAACCGGATATCCGCTCGTGGATGCCGCTATGCGGGAGCTGAAAGAGACCGGCTTCACATCCAACCGCGCCCGTCAGAATGTAGCCAGCTTTTTTACGAAAAACCTCGGACTCGACTGGCGTGAAGGAGCCGCCTGGTTCGAATCCCAGCTCGTCGATCACGACGTGGCCAGCAACTACGGAAACTGGCTGTATATCGCAGGAGTCGGGAACGATGCCGTCCAGTTCAGAGCCTTCAATGTAGAGAAGCAAGCGCAGGACTACGACCCGGAAGGTGCCTACCTCCGCCACTGGCTCCCAGAGCTTCGTGACGTACCGGTCCCATGGATCTTCAAGCCACGCGAAATGGGAATGGTCGAGCAGGAACAGTTCGGCGTCATGCTAGGAGAAGACTACCCGCTCCCGATCGTCGACCTTCTGTCCGCGATGCAGGAACGTAAGGCCGTGTTTTTGGAAGCGATGAACAAGTAGAGTGCCGGATGGTGCTCTACTTGTTTTCTTTTCCAGAGAGGCTTTCTATTCTTGGGCGCGACTT
>NZ_JAIVAJ010000009.1 GCF_020171725.1 Halobacillus litoralis
TCTACTTCCGGGCGCGACTTTCTACTTCCGGGCGCGACTTTCTACTTCCGGGCGCGACTTTCTACTTCCGGGCGCGACTTTCTACTTCCGGGCGCGACTTTCTACTTCCGGGCGCGACTTTCTACTTCCGGGCGCGACTCAACGAGAAAAGCTCGCTCAGGAGGCGAGCTTTTTTCATTCTTGATAGTTTTCAAGCATATGAATCCGCTCCATCATCGTCGGGTGACCGTAGTACAGGTACTTGATGACGGCAGGTGGATTGACGTCGCTCAGGCCGTTTACGGTCAGCTCTTGGAAGGAGCCGATGGCGGCATCGACGTCTCCGGTCATTTCAATGGCATATCGGTCTGCGTCCGTTTCGGCTCCCCTTGAGACCGCCATTTCGACGGGCTGGGCGATGAAGGTGAGCATCGAGAGAACGAGGTATAGGATCGGCAGTCCGGCGATGTCGGACATGCCTTTCACGTTCAGTCTGTCCCCCCACTTGGCGAAGATCCACTTCAGGAGTCGGTAGCCGATATACAGGCCAACGAAGCTTCCAACTAGGACGCCGATTAAGTTCCATAGTAGGTGGTCCATGACGAAGTGGCCGATCTCATGAGCCATGATGAACAGGACTTCGTCGTCCTCGAGTTTGTTCAGGGTCGTGTCCCACAGCACGATACGCAAGGTCGAGCCGATGCCGTTCACGTAGGCGTTCATGCTGTTCGTCTCTTCGGACATGTTCACTTCATAAACGCGCTCCGCGGGCACTTCCGCTTCATCGGCGAGCGCAAGAATTTTTTCCTCCAGCTGTTTATCCTTGAGCTCGGTGAAGTCATTGTAGAGCGGATCGATGACGACGGGCTGGATGAACATCATCAGGGCGATGAATGGGACGAGTCCGACCCAGGCATACAGCCACCAGCGTTTTTCGAATCGCTGGATGAGCAGGTAGAGGACGGTGATCATCAGGGCCATCGTGATGTAACCGATCCAGAAGCCGATCATCTCATCGCGCATCCAGCCGGAGAAGGTGTCCGTCGAGATGCCGTATCGGACGGACAGATAGCGATACGCATAGTCGATCGGGAACGTGAGAAACCATGTGAAAGCCGACAGCATCAGGACGTAGACGGGAATCGAGACGATACGGAAACGGGAGAGTCGTTCTCCGAATCGCTTGAACAAGTGAGACAAACCGAAGGCGAATACGCCGATATAAATGATCCACTCGACCGGAATGGTGGCAAGTGAAAGGAAGTGACGATACCTGGAGTACTCCTGGCTCAGTTCGAGTTCCCGACCTGTCATGAACGTGGCGGGATCAGCGGCCGTCCCTTGGTAGGCGGCAGGCACTCCGAAGTCGGACCACTGGAAAAGATACAGCCACACAAGCACAAGGTAGATCGGATATGTAATCAACGTCCACTTTACGATTCTTTTTTTCAAGCTTCTCACCTCCACGGGTTTCCTTCTATTGTACAAGTCTTCTTCTGAAAATAGAACGAAAAAGAGGCCGCCCATTTGGACAGCCTCGATTCTTTAGTCTTGTTGCACTTCAATCTGGACGTTATCAAGCTGAATGGTGTGCGCTTCCGCAAATTGCCCCATCAAATATTTCAGTGAAACGGTCTCTGTCTGTGGCATCGTGAACGTGTAGGTGAACGTCTCGAATGCCCCTGTCAGAGAAACCATTTCCCCTAAGAAGCGTTGGTAGCTGGCGTTCTCCAACGTCACTTCAACGTCACGCGGTACAGAGGACTTGGCATCGAATGAAAGCTCGTACGTGACGCCTTCATACAGCTCCAGACCCGGATATTCCGGCAATACGCTCCACAGCTCCTGCCCCGCTTCTACGATGTCGATGTTCAGCGCTTCATCCTTCACATCAACCGTGGCGTTGGCATCGAAGTGAATGTACGGCGCCCAACCTGCCATCCCGTCTGAGAAGTCTTCTGACAACGGCAACAGATCGATGTTGTCGTAGTCGACGTAGGTAGACGTCTGAATCAACTCCACATCATCAAGGTAAATATCCGCTTCCGCCTCTCCCATGTAAAAGATCAGTTGACTCTCGAGGTCGGATGCTTCTGTCGTCATTTCGAACGGCACCGTGTACGTGCTCCACTCCTCGCTCAAAGAAACCGGTTTCGCTTCTGCGTAACGATCACCGTCCTGACTCACGAATCCGACTGCGATCTCATCCGCCTCATCAGCACGGGCTGAGAACGTCAGCTCATACGTATTTCCTTTCAACAATTGGATGCCGGTCTGCTTGAATTGGATATCTTCAAGCGATGCGCCCGGCTTCTCAATATCCATCTGCATCACCCGGTCCGCCGCCGTCACGACCGCATCCGCTTCAGCCCCGTTCTGAGCAATCGTTTCCCAGTACACGAGTCTTGAAAAGTCACCTTGGTCAAACGTACCGTTATACACATGATTCCCGTCAGGAAGAGGTTCCTTCTGGGTCGACTCCTGCTGTTCACCCGTCACATCCTCGACACGCACATTGCCGATCCAGACAGGGGCTGTAGACGTTCCCATGTTGAACTCCAAACGGGCAGCAAGATCCGTTTCCTGATTGTGTGTGAACGTGTAGGAATGAGACTCGACATTGCTTGTCAGATCGAACGTCTGCTCACCAGAGTAGTTAGCGTATCCTCTTTCCGCCCCGCCGGACACCTTCGTCATCACCGAGCGGTTCGTATTCGATTTCGCATCAAACGTAACCTCATACGTATGCCCTTCCACAATCGCGAGCTTCTGGATCAACTGCAGCGACCATAACGCGTTTCCAGGGTTCGTAATATCGACCTTGGCAAAATTCGTCCCATCAACGGTGTCCGTGGAAATGCTTCCTTCCCCGGCGAAGTCAGGCAAGGTGAAGAAGTTCCAGTACGTCTCGTCCACCACGTCTTCATTTTCATCAATCACCGTAAATCCTTGTTCATAGTCTTGATCGTAAATCAGATTGCCGTCCTCTAACGGCTGCTTCGCCTCCTCAGGCAGCTCCTCAAGCTCCTTAGTCGGCTCCACCGGCTCCTGATAGTCACGCCCTGTCAGCTCATAGACACGGACGTAATCGACTTCCATCTTGCCAGGGAATTCGGTCGTTTCATCCGCGTCCCCGCCGTACCAGCCACCGACAGCCAGATTCAGAATCAGATAGAATTCCTGATCGAACGGCGCCGGGAACGTATAGTTGGCCGCCTCATCCGGACCTTGGCTGAACCAGTTGTTCAGCGTCTGATAAAGCTCACCATCCACATACCACCGAATCTCACCCGGCTCCCACTCGATCGAATACGTATGGAATCCCGTGTAATCACTGCCCTCAGGGAAATGATACTCTTTTCCACGATACGTATTGTTCGGATACTCCTCACCATAATGAATCGTACCGCCGATCGTGCTCGTATCCTTACCCGCCGCTTCCATGATGTCGATTTCACCAGAAGCCGGCCAGTCGCCATACACACTATCCTCCGGCATCATCCAGAACGCAGGCCAGTACCCCTGACCCTCAGGAAGCTTCATCCGCGCCTCGAACTTCCCGTACTTCTTACTGAACAGATCCTCCGTCTTCAGTTTCGCAGACGTGTACTCATACGTCCCGAAGTCATCCGACTTCTGCTCCTCCTTCGCCTCAATCACTAACTTCCCGTCCTCGATATACGAGTTCTCAGGGGAATCCGTATAATACTGCTGCTCATTGTTCCCCCATCCAGGAGAAACCCCTTCCCCGTTCTCATCGACAATCCAGTTCCCCGTATCATAACGCCATTTGCTGGAATCGATTTGTTCGGTTAAAAATTCATCTCCCCAAACGAGTGACCAGTCCGACGCCTGCTGGCCGACTTTGTAGATTTCGGTCTGCCCGATTTCAGATTGTATGAGCTTCACGCTATTCTGTGCGGGCTCCTCGATATACAGCGTGCCTTCGACGGTCACCGAATCAAGCAGCGTCTCTCCGGATGCTGCTCCACGCGTAATGTACAGATTCCCTTCAATCGTGACGTTTTTCAGCGTAACGCCCGGCTGATTGATCCACGCATTGCCTTCCACCGTCTCATCCTGATGCTCACCTTCCGTGTACACGACCTTCGCGACAGACTCCGCATACTGCATCGCATCACCAAGCTTCACAGGTTTACGATCGTTCTCGGGCTCTGCCCAGTCCACCACTGGATACAGCGTCGAGAGTGCTTCGAACGCCTCTCCCTGCTTGATAACAGACTTTTCACTGCCCTTGAATTCCGGCAGGTAGCCGATGGATTCCGCCGTTTCCAACGGATTCTCCCCGTTCACTCCTACCCATTGATTTAAGAAATCGATAAAAGCCACCTTCGACATCGCCGCATTGGCATGAGGGGGATAGAACGATTTCTCATCCAGCCAATCCGGCCCTTCGGTTGTTTTCTTCTCCGCAAACACTTGAGCTGCTCCCGCAAATGAGAGCATAAACATCAAACAAATCAGCAACACTTTTCGCATGCTAGAGGTCCTCCTAGAGATAGAATAAATGTAAGGAAACCGGTTTCGTTATGTGGCAAAAAAATAAACCGCCTCTAGATGTCTGATTCATTAGAAAGCGCTTTCCTTGTGATTGTCATTTATCATACCACACTTCAAACCGTGTTCAAGCATAAAAAAATTCGTGCCCTCATTCCCCTCGAGAGCACGAAAACCTTGCTATAAAAGCTTTTCCATTCGAATATCCGCCCACTTCTTCCCATCCCAGTACGTAAATTCCTGAATACGTCCTATTTCTTTATACCCGAGCCGTTCATACAGACGGTGAGCCCGCTCATTGTACTCAAACACACCGAGCTCGATCCGACTCAGTCCGTGATTTTGGATTTCTTTTTCAAGAAATGCAATCGCCTTCGCCCCGACTCCCTGGCCGCGCCCCGTCTTCTCACCAATCGTAATTCCGATCCATGCCGTCCCTTCCTGATGACGATAAAGATGAGGTGGATCGATCATGTAATTCATCTCTCCGACCAGCTTCCCATCCACCATAATCAAGTAATACTGATGGTTCTCCAGCCTTTTTTTCAAATCATCCACCGTCACCGTATGACGGCGCTCAAGATCTTCCTTCGTATGGTGTGGCCGGGTCAGCGGCGTAATCTCCGCATCATTCTCCCAGCGCTGAAACGCCTCCGCATGCTCCGCTTCAGCTTCGTTCATCGGTATGAATTCGACACTCATGTTACTCTCTCCTATCTATAAGATGTACGGGTTTTTCCGGAATCGCTTGAAGACGTTCCTTCAGAAAATCCGGTCTGATATCGTAACGATGAAGCTCATCGACCGGCAGCCATTGGTAGACCAAGTGGTCCCCCTCGAGCCCATGAAACGGCTCCTTGGTGAACCGACCATCTTCCCGCCTGACCGAATAGTAAAAGGCCAGTTCATGCATCAACCTGCTTTGATATGTAAAGAAACTCTCCGCGATCCAAAGCGTCGAATCGATATCTATTGCTTCCCCGAGCTCTTCCTGCCATTCACGGACAATACTCTCCTCCGTCGACTCGCCCATCTCGACCCCGCCACCAGGCAGAGCCCAATACGCATCATCCTTCTGCCTGTGAAACAGCACGTGCCCCTCTTCCACCATGACCCCCGCTGCGCGGTAATTAAAGCGGATCTCATTTTTCTCAAACCGAACATCCATCGCCCCGACCTCCTTTCTTTTATTATATAGAAAAGAAGCGAATCATGTGATGCGTCAAGTATTGGGACAGGGAACCTATGAATCTGGACCACGCTGTCCCGATTATCTGGTATTCGGACAGAAGGGACTGCTATTCATAGATTCTGTGTCCCAATAAAGCGTTATTCGGACAGGGAAATCTGCCATTCCCGCGCTGCGTGTCCCAATAAAGGATAATTGGGACTGAGAAAATACCTGCCTTCTAAGCGCTAGTCCCAATACACCTGAATCGGGACTGGGCGCACCCGAAATATCCTTCCCTCTGTCCCAATAGTCACCGTCAAAAATAGTTTGTGAAAAATTGAGCAAAAGGGGTTGCCAAATGAATTCCATGGCGATATACTAAGATTACAGTTTGATTGTGAATCATTTCACAACAACCAACTGCATCATGTGAATGATTGAGCAAACTAGTTGTTCTTTGTTTATAAAGCCTTTAAACTATATGTATAAGCTGATATGTGAAATACTTCACATACACATTCTAAGGAGGAACCATCCATGAAAATTGCTGTTATTGGAAGTACGCACGCAGGTACGGCTGCGGTGAAGAATATGGCGGAATTGTACCCGGAAGCTGAGATTACGGTTTATGAGCGAAACGATAACGTGTCCTTTTTGTCCTGCGGTCTGGCGCTGTATGTTGGTGGCGTGGTGAACGATCCACAAGGGTTGTTCTACTCTTCCCCGGAAGCGCTGCAGGAACTTGGCGTGACGATGAAGATGCAGCATGATGTGGAGAATATCGATACAGAAGAGCAGACGATTGAAGCGACGAACTTGGTAACAGGTGAAAAAGTCTATGACGCTTATGATAAATTGGTGATGACCACAGGCTCTTGGCCCGTCACCCCTCCTATAGAAGGAATCGACCTTGAGAACGTGCTGCTTGCGAAAAACTACAACCAGGCGAATACGATCATCGAACGGGCGAAGCATGCTGAGAAGGTGACGGTTGTAGGCGGCGGATATATCGGAGTGGAGCTTGTCGAAGCCTTTGAAAAAGCAGGCAAAGAGGTGACGCTCATTGACGGGGCGGACCGGATTTTGAACAAATATCTGGATCCTGAATTTACCGATATGGTCGAAGAGGACTTCCGAAACAGAGGCATTACGCTGGCGCTGAACGAGACGGTGAAGCGCTTCGAAGGAATCGACGGCCAGGTGAAGCGTGTCTTGACTAATGAAGGAACGCATGACGCCGATCTTGTCATCATGTGTGTCGGCTTCCGTCCGAATACGGATCTGCTGAAAGGGAAAGTAGACATGTTGGAGAACGGGGCGATCAAAGTCGATGCGTATATGAAGACGAGTGATGAAAACATTTATGCAGCAGGGGACTGCTGTGCCGTGAAATACAACCCGACAGGTGGTCACGCGTACATTCCACTTGCGACAAACGCCGTGCGAATGGGTACACTGGTCGCGAGAAACATCGTCCGACCGACGATCCAATACGTGGGGACACAAGGCACGTCCGGTCTTCACATCTACGACTTGAACATGGCGTCCACAGGATTGACCGAGACGTCCGCTTCCATGATGGACGTTCATGTGAAAAGTGTCACAATCGAAGACACGCACCGTCCCGCGTTCATGCCGACTGCGGAACAAGTCAAAATGAAAGTGTCCTATGATCCGGACAGCCGCAGAATTCTCGGGGCACAGGTCATTTCACAGGCGGACGTCACCCAATCCATCAATACCATGAGCGTCTGTATCCAGACGGGCATGACGATCGATGAACTCGGATTCGTCGATTTCTTCTTCCAGCCGCATTTCAACCAGCCTTGGAACTTCATCAACCAAGCCGGACTCTCAGCGGCTCAATAAAAATAGAGAAGCTGCCTGAAATTCAGGCAGCTTTTTTTATGGACTGAAAAATGGTTTACTTACGGCGCTTGAAGTACTCCTTCATCGTCTTCGTACGTCTCAGGTGTTTCTGTAGTTCATCCAAAGGTATTCCATCTACAAAGCGGTCTCTTCTAAACATTTCCTCGAAGGCACGATCCATCTCAAACGGCTGACTACTGCGCTCGCTCGTCTTGAGTTCCGTCATCGGAACTACACCTCCATTCCATGTGTTACGCTGTTTATACCTTAGAAACGACTCTCAGAAACATGGAAATATGCTTTGTTACACATTATGCACTTGTGCTATTTTTTATGTCAGCCAAAACGCTTTTGAATCCGTTCAACTGCGATATCGATCTCTTCACCAGACACATCGTAATGGGTGACAAAACGGACCGTGTAAGGCCCGTATTTCACGGCTTTGATGCCTTCTTCCTCAAGCTCCGTCAAAAACGAATCCGCGTCATGCCCCGCTTCTTTCACATTGATGAGCACCATATTCGTTTCGACTTTTTCCTCAAGGACCAGACCGTCAACAGCTTCTATGCCCGCAGCTAACCTATCGGCATGTTCATGGTCTTCCTTCAATCGATCGACCATTTCAGTCAGCGCCACAAGTCCGGGTGCTGCGACCATGCCCACTTGACGAAGACCGCCACCGAGGCGTTTCCTCCATTTTCTTGCCCGCTGGATGAAGGCAGTGGGTCCCGCAATGATCGATCCCATCGGCGCCCCGAGTCCTTTTGATAAACAGACCTGGACCGTATCCGTCTGGTCGGCGTACCGTTTCAGCGACACACCACTTGCGACAGAGGCATTGAATAACCGCGCTCCGTCCAAGTGGACAGGAACGCCATGCTCCCTTGCCACATCATAAATGTCCTGCATATTCCCGAGAGGCACAACGACTCCCCCCGCTTTGTTATGTGTATTTTCGAGGCAGATCAGACTCGTTTCCGGGAAATGGATATCCTCTGGTCGAATGGCTGCCCGCACGTCTTCTGGGTCCAGCGCCCCTCTTTTTGCTGGAAGGGTCCTCGACTGGATACCGGCAAAAGCAGACATTGCAGCACCTTCGTAGACAAATAGGTGAGCATTTTCTCCCATGATGACTTCGCTACCTGGAGTGCAGTGGGTCAAAATAGCTATCTGATTTCCCTGAGTACCACTTGTGACAAATAGTGCCGATTCTTTTCCCAGCATTTCAGCTGCTTTGTCTTCCAGTTCTTTAACGGACGGATCCTCTTCGTACACATCATCCCCAACCTGTGCATCAAAAGCGGCCTGACGCATGGCATGCGTGGGTTTTGTGACGGTATCACTTCTCAAATCAATCATTATGTAACGCCCCCTTTTTTTCCATTGTAAAACGATTCTCAGAAGAATCAAACATTCATAATAAAAGCAATCTTATTATCTTTTTTTCTCGCTTGATTATAAGAATTTATTTGTTAAAATGGCAAAAAATATCGTTTTTTGTCACCCTTTAGGGGGAATAAACAATACTATGGGACAATAGTAATTTGTGACTACAAGTAGTATTATTGTTCTAAATCCAATATTAGGATATAGGTGATAAGTAATGGATTTCGTACAGTCTTTTACATTCTCGGATGAAGAGCTGGAAGATATCATTTTCGCCATTGAAACGACACTATACGAGAGGAATTACGAATCATCCTCGGAACGATCGACAAGGTTGAACGAAACGTTACGCATGCTGAAGATTCATTCACCCAAGCACGATTTGGAAAAGACAAAGAAGAAGAAGCTCCTCTCACACAGAGAAGAAGAGATATTCGATCTTTTGATGCTGGGTAAATCAAATGAGGAGATGGCCAGGTTCTCACATATATCGGAACAAACCGTCAAATCCCATTTGAAGAACATATACAGCAAGCTGAACGTGAAGAACAAGGTAGAATTAATTCTTACTTATCACATCCCACAAATATGATCATACAGATACTGGCAAACCATTCGAAAGGGTGGGACGCAAAGCTACGGGTCTAAGGTGCTACCACTACGATCGCCGGGCTGCCTAAGAATGATGAGAATATAAGGATCTCATTATTATAATGAGGTCCTTTTTTGTGGCATAAGAAAGGTGGAAAAGAAATGATTATTCGTTCGTTGCTCGAAAAATGCAGCTTCTCTCACCACTTTCAGCCTATCTATCATTTAGCGAGTTGGTATCCTATCGGTTATGAAGCTTTGTTTCGATCTGAATTAACTGCCAATCCTGCTGAAACGTTTCAGATGGCACGTGAAGACGATCAGTTGTATGAATTGGACACGCTTTCGATTAAACAGGCCATCGCATGCTTTTATCAAGAGAACAGCCGCCACAACCACGACCTTCTTTTTGTAAATGTCTATCCTTCCACCATCGTTCATTCCGGATTTATAAATTTCATGCAGAGATATGTAAAACAAACGCATTCTATCGTTCTCGAACTGAATGAAGCAGAACCAATACTCGACTTAGAAGAACTATCCGCACGCATTGAAGAATTAAAGTTACTAGGAATTAAAGTAGCGATTGATGATGTCGGGAAAGGCGCTTCTCAGCTTCAGTCCATATTGAACCTTAAGCCGAACTTTATCAAATTGGACCGCTCGTTAACACAGGACCTTCACTTATCACGACAGAAGCAGACGTTTATCGAACTCGCAGCGATGTTCTGTCAGCAGTTTAATATGACGATGATTTTAGAAGGTGTCGAAACGGCAGAAGAGCTGGATATGGCTAAGTCGCTTCGTGTCCCTTTCGCTCAAGGTTTTGCTATCGGTTCCCCTAAGCCCCTATTATCTACAGCGAGGTGATCTAGAATGACCTATTTACTTGTTTACCAAATCGTCCTCAGCCTGGCTTTGCTAACGATTATTGTGCTGGATCAAAAAATGATCCGAACACAGAAAAAGAAGATTGTCACCCTGCAGGAAGAGAAGAACCGCATGTCCCTTAAATATCAAAAAGCATATGAGCATGATCAACGAAGTAACTTCCGTATCGATTTGAATGAGAAAGACTCGAAGCTCATCATCGAATCGATTGATGGTGACCTTGAACATAAATTAAAAGGGAAAGTCATCGGTGGTTATATCGACAACATCAGTGTATCAGGCATCAAGTTTGTCTGTCCCTATAACCTTCCCGTCTCCTCCAACATCAAAGTGAAGAGTGTGTTTACTTTAGGTACCGAATACTTTGAATTGGATGCCGTCATGGTACGAAAAGAAGAAAACGTCAAAAATAAACAGCGAGGCTACGGCATCAAGTTTGTCGATGTCCCACACCGGGATCAGGGCAGACTGAATATGGAGATTCGTCGAATCGATTCGGAACGCCGCCGTAAAATCACT
Source organism: Halobacillus litoralis (assembly GCF_020171725.1). Classification (GTDB taxonomy): domain Bacteria; phylum Bacillota; class Bacilli; order Bacillales; family Halobacillaceae; genus Halobacillus; species Halobacillus litoralis_F. The sequence continues at coordinate 10,925 of NZ_JAIVAJ010000009.1, forward strand.
AGAATTTCGTAATAAGAAGGACCACTACTGTGGCCTTCTTTTTTGTTCCCTAGAGTTTTCATGTTGAAACCTTCGGATGTCGTTACCAGCGCATTCACTCTTCGGAAGACATTTTCACTTCACGTTCCTAGTGTTTAACATCCACCCTACATTGGGAGGGTAAAATTATTCACATGTGGAAAAATAGAACTAACGATAATAGTTACCCACAATTATCCACAGATTTATTCACAACTATTGTTAATTTTCTAATATACACAGGTTTTCCCGTTCTATAAACAGGTTATGCACAGTTTTTATCCACATATACACAACCCTAGCATGTATATGGTAGTAGAATTGGTGTTCGCCACCAGATATAGCACTTATCCAGAATACTATTCACACCCTGTGGATAATGTAAGGTGTGTTCCCAACTCATTCATTCACGGATTTCATTCCTAAACAGCGAAAAAGAACTCAAGGCTCACATGCCTTGAGTTCTTTCTTTTCCTTAACAAATGGTTGTTATTCCTGTGTTCCTAACGTAATTGTGACGGTACTCTGCTCGCCATCACGGTAATACGTCACTTCCATCTCATCACCTGGACTCTTTTCTTCATACAAATACTTACGCAGGTCGATGATGTTGCTCACTTGCTGTCCATCTAATTGTGTAATGACATCCAGTGGTCTCAAACCGGCTTTGGCTGCTGGAGACATCTGGCTGATGCTTCGAATGTACAATCCGCCCTCGACATCTTCAGGCAGGCTTAATGTGTTGCGCCATTCTGAAGTTGGGACTTCGTTCAATCCATAGGCTTCGATTCCGATATACGGACGGCTGACTTGTCCTGTCGCTTCGAGCTCAGCAATGATCGGCTTCGCTGCATCGATTGGGATCGCGAATCCGATTCCTTCTACAGCTGAACGTGCAATCTTCATGGAGTTGATGCCGATCAACTGACCTTCGATGTTGATCAGGGCTCCTCCGCTGTTTCCAGGGTTGATGGCCGCATCGGTCTGAATGACTTCTGCCTGCCAGTCTTCCATACCGTCTCCGTTAAAGTCTTGAGGAATAGCTCGTTGTTTTCCACTGATAATTCCTTGTGTCACGGAACCTGAGAACCTCAGTCCGAGTGGGTTCCCGATCGCGATGGCTGGTTCTCCGACTTGAATGTTGTCCGAGTGCCCCAGTTCAATCGGATCTCCGACTTGATCGGCCGGCATTTTAAGTACAGCTAAATCGGTGAATAAGTCGCCACCGACAAGCTCTGCGGCTACTCTTGTTTCGTCTGAGAGGACCACTTCAATTTCGTTGGCTCCCTCGATGACGTGTTGATTCGTCACGACGTAGGCCATGTCATTCTCTTTTTTATAAATCACGCCTGAACCGACTCCTGCCTGTTGAGGGGAGGTGGATCCATTCTGATTCCAGAAGTCCCGCTGCGTCTGCAGGTTGACCACGCCGACGACAGATGGTGAGACTTCACTTACGATATCTGTGATTTGAGTTGTGACATCGACCTGGACGCTCTTGGTCGTTCCGCCGGTCAATTCCTGATCATCGTCGACGAGACCGCTCTCGTCTTCAGGAATCGTGATGTCATAGGGGAGTAATTCCGTTTGCACCAGGGCCGGCAGTGCTAATAAAATCAGAACCGCTCCGAGGATGACACCGACAATAGTAGGCATCGCCCAGCGGCGTTTCTGCTTATCGCGCTGCGTGGCTGGTGAATGGTCATCGTAGTACCCCACGCTTTTCACCTTACCTTTCTTCTAACCTCATGGAAGTATTTAATTAGTATTTCCTTTAAGTTAAGGAATTAAAACCTCTCATACTTCATAGATCGGTGTAGCTGAGGACGGGTCTGTATCATGAAGTTCGAGGCGTGAGCCGAGTTCAAATCCACGCTCCTTCAAGACATCTTGAACAGACATCCGGGCCAGGTCTTTCATATTGTTATCAAGGCTTAAGTGGGCTAAATAAATCCGCTTCGTCTGATCCGTGATGACATCCGTCAAAGCAAGTGCGCAGTCCTCGTTTGACACGTGTCCGGAATCGCCGAGGATACGGCGCTTCACGTTCCATGGATAGCGCCCCATTCTGAGCATACTGACGTCGTGATTGGATTCGAAGATATAAGCATCGGCCCCTTCGACCGTCTTTTTGATCCGCTCCGACACATAGCCTAAGTCCGTCACAAGTGCGACTTTTTTGCCGTCTTGATGGAAAGTGTAGAACATCGGATCCGCCGCATCGTGGGAGACGCCGAAGGATTCGACATCGAGTGACCCGAAGCTCTTCGTCTCTTCCATGTTGAAGAGGAACTTCTGATCGACTGATAACTTGCCGAGCTGTCCTTCCATCGCGGTCCACGTCTTCTCATTCGCATAGATCGGCAGGTTGTACCGGCGCGCCATGATGCCAAGCCCCTTGATGTGGTCACTGTGTTCATGGGTGACGAGAATGCGAGACAGTTCGTTTGGATCAAGCTGAACCTGGTCCATCAGCTGCTCGATTTTTTTCCCGCTCAAGCCCGCATCTACGAGGATTTTTTCTTCTCCCGACTCTATATAAAAAGCATTCCCCGTACTGCCAGAAGCTAGTACACTAAATCGTAAAGTCATTCTAAGACACTCCTGTTAGCAAGGTTATTCCTCATCATTGTTTTCCGTTTCAAGTTCCAAGTCCTGCGTGAAATCAAACGCCCGAATGGAATCCTGAATAAAATCTTCTTCTGAAATCTCGATGATTCTTCCTGATGTGGCAAAGGCAAAGAACGATTCGGTTCCATTTACGACGACCTTCCACGTCGGCTCAAACAGCTGTGGTCCGATGTTCTCTGTGGCAATCAGAGCATTGTAATACCCGACCTGCATCGATGTGACCTCATCCCCTGATTGGATATAGCCGTTTTCGAACAGCTGGTTCACGATCGTCACCTTTGAAATCAGTTGAATCGGTTCGTTGGTCGCCTCTTCTTCATTGGCGAAAGAAAGCAGCGTCGCAACGTATTCCGTGATCGCTCCGTCTTCCACTCTCACCATCAACATCCCGCCCTGGTTGAAATAGACGGTCCTGTCGCTCGCTTTTTGGAAAAAGAGGGCGATTCCTTCGTCTTGGTTGTACCCCCAATACGAATACTGATCCGAGAACGGGACAATCTGCCCGACCTCTTCGATCATCGTATCCTCCGTCACTTCGACCGGCTCCTCGAGCTCAGACTTCACGACCCCTTCATTTTGCAGCATCTGAATCTGTTGGGCTTCCCCTTCGTCCAGTGTCTCAATCTGGCCGAGGACACTATCGGAGAACTCCGCTCCCCTGGAAGACATGCGGGCGAGCGGCTGGGTTTCCTCATCAAGGATTCCTTCAGCAAAGGTCACCCCTCCCTCTTCCAGTTGATCAATCATCTCTTCGCTCTCAATCGTCAATTGATTGACCTGCGATTGATATTGCTTGTTCAGGAACTGGTTAAGCAGAAAGAGGTCCAGGATCAGAAAGCTGATAATAAACAACGTTTTAATTTGTCCCCATTGCATACTCTCTTCTCCCTCCTCTTACGATATCGGTTGGTTCTGATTGATTTCCGTCTGATAGAGCGGTTCCCAGATGCCATTTCGTTTCATAAACCACATCGGCTTCAAGTTGTAAACCAAGCTGCTGCTCTGTTCGTTCAAGGCATAGCCGACTTTGATGTCCTGCACTTGAGATAGACTGAAATTCTCCCGTGTGCCCAAATAGTTCAGTACTTCTTCCCCGGAAGGAAGTGTCGTATATGCTAATGGAGCATTGAACGGTTCAAATTTCACTAGAGGGCGGTTGTATTCCTGAATATCCCCTTGTTCATATTGTAAAAAGATCGTCGCAAGCTCGTGATCGACGACTTCGATTCCGTTGAAATACATGTTGTACTCCACCCGGTCGGTGTTTGTCGAGATGTAATTCAGCCGGAAGTCGTTCGTCCACCCGTTGTGCTGGTTAACGTTCTCCACACTTTGTCTGAGCACGTCATATGAGCTCATCCCGACAGGATTACTCGAATTCAAAATCGCGGACTGAAAGGTCATATATTCATCGTCACTGGACACTTTCAACACCCGCTGCACGTCTGAGATCCGTTGTCCTGATCGTCCATCATAACGCTTCACTTCCGCAGGGAACAAGTAATTTCTGAGTGGAAGAACATTTACGGACTGGGTCTGCAGCACTTCCTCCGGGTATTGGACTTGTTCTTTAGGGATGAAGATGTCGTCGTACGTCCGTTCATTCTCAAGCGGTGAGAAACGGAGCTGCTCGACAAACTGTTCCTTGTTGGCCAGCTCTTCGAACAATAGGTTCCCGGCACCTTGGTTGAGGGTTCCCTGCAACTTAGCCGGGTTCACCTCTACCTGACTGTCCACCGCCCAAATGTTATAGGCGTTTTCTTCTTCGTCATCATTCTCGCGCTCCACGATGAACAAACGGTCAAACGACTCGTTCGCCACGGGCTGGTTACCGCTGGAATAATTGAACATGAAAGACAGCGTTTGTAACGGGACAGGGGATGGGAGAAGAACCTCCACATAATTTCTCCCCTCCAAGTTCGGCAGGGAAGGATTCAGATTCGTAGCCGCTATGCGCCATTCCCGCATATCCTGGTACAGAACCGACTGCTCCCCTGGGTCACGGTAGGAATAGTGCGTATCTCCTTCATGAAAAACGACTTGTGAAGGCTGAATAAGTTCCCTTACACTCATTTCTTTTCCGTTCTCGAGTCTCGTTTCACCGACCGTTTCGCCGGTTTCATCCACTTCATTTTCATAATTCGGCTGATAGTTCCAGAGGGCAACCGATAACAATAGACTGAATGCAATCAATATCACCAAAATGACGGACTTCATAGTTTCTACTTTCACGACTGATCCCCCCGGTTCTGGTTCATAAGAGGAAGCGTGAAATGAACGGTCGTACCTTTACCCTCTTCACTCTCAGCCCATATTTTTCCGTGGTGGGCATCGATCATTTCCCGGGCAATGGCAAGGCCAAGTCCGGTTCCTCCCAACTCTCTCGTTCGTGATTTATCGACACGATAAAAGCGGTCGAAAATCTTATCGACTTGATCAGGTGGCATACCAAGTCCTTCATCGGCAATGCTGACTCGTAACTGCTTCTTCGTCGAGTGCGCCGAGAACCGGATCGTGCCTCCTTTAGGAGAGTATTTGATCGCATTTGAAATGACGTTATCGAGCACCTGCGTCAGCTTATCTTCATCCATCCATACATGAATGGGACGCTTCGGTACACTACGCTCGAATTGTATGTTCTCATCTTTGTTCATCTCAAATCGTTCGATGACACGGCTGAAGAAATCGGAGAAATTCACCCGCTTTTTCATCAGACTCGTCTCTTTCCGGTCCATTTTCGTCAGCTGCAACAGGTCATTGACGAGACGGATCATCCGGTCTGTTTCATTCTGTGTAACGTCGAGGAACCTCGGAGCGATGTCAGGGTCCTGCCACGCCCCGTCATTCAGCGCTTCGATGTAGCTGCGCATCGTGGTGAGCGGGGTTCTGAGCTCGTGCGAAACGTTCGATACGAATTCACGACGTTCCTGAGCTACGCGTTCCTGTTCGGTTACATCACTGATCACGGTTATGAACCCGTTCATTTCTTTATTTTCATCCTCTACGACAGAGAAGTTCGCTTTCAATAATAAATGCTTGTCTTCACTGCTCAAGTCGATGATCATCGACCCGGCTTCTTCTACTTCCTCAATCTCCTCGATCTGATCGTTCATATCCAGCACATCAAGCAGTGACTGCCCCTGTACCTGCTCGAACGTCTGCCCGATCAGCTTCGATGCAGGTGCGTTCATCAACGTGATGGCCCCGACACGGTCGGTCGCAATAACACCATCTGACATATTCGACAGAACCGAGCTGAGTTTCCTCCGCTCCCCTTCCGTCGTCGCCTGCGCAAGCTTCAGCTTGTCGTTCAAGTCATTGAACGTCACACCGAGCTGGCCGATCTCATCGTTTCCCTTCACATCCACCTTCTGCGAAAAGTCCCCTGTCGCCATGACCTGGGCCTGCTTTTTCATTTCTGTCAGAGGCTTCGTGATTGTGCGGGCAACCAAAATCCCGAGCAGCGCTGTGACGGTGATCGCAAGGAGGGTTCCTTTTGTAAAGATGCCGTTGATGTCCTGGATCTGCTCATACACGCCATCCATCTGTGCCGTGTAATACAACGCACCGACAATCTCTTCCCCGTCGTTTATGATCGCTTTCGTCCCTGATAACACTTGAGAGGACGTCGTCGGATCGGTACTTCCTAGGAAAAAGACCTTCGTAATCCTTGAATCGGATACAATCTCTCCTACCTGGGCATTCGTATCCCCGTAGGATGAAATGACCGTAGCGCTTTCGTTCATCACAAGAAGACTATTAATATCCTGACTCCGGCCATTGGCTTCGGTAAATTCATAGATTAACTGCTCAACCTCAGCCTGCAGAGAGAGATCCCCTTCTTCCCGTTCGGCCTCAAACGCATTTTGCAGGCTGAACGTCAGCGAGTTCAGCCTGTCATTAACGGAGCTTGTGAACTGCTCAGTGAGCTGTTCTTCAAGCTTATCTACGAAGTAGGCACCGATGACCTGGATACCTAACAGCAATAATAAAATGTACACGACAATCAATTTCAGCCGGACCGACTGAAAGAAGCCTACCTTCTTCATGCGGAGACTACTCCTGCTCTGGGTTTCTTAGGTAGTAGCCGACACCACGTCTTGTGACAATCCAAACCGGGGTGCTGGGATTCTCTTCAATTTTTTCACGAAGACGGCGAACAGTTACGTCTACCGTACGGACATCTCCGTAGTAATCATATCCCCAAACCGTCTCAAGCAAGTGTTCACGCGTCATGACTTGTCCGATGTGACGGGCTAAATAGTGAAGCAGCTCGAATTCACGGTGGGTCAATTCGATGTAAGCACCGTCACGTGTGACCGTATAAGCGTCTGGGTGGATGGCCAGGCGTCCGATGGAAATGTCACGCTGTGTATCGGATGAATCTTCAGGTTCCTGCTGCTGACGGCGCAGATTCGCTTTCACACGCGCAATCAGTTCTCGGTTGCTGAACGGCTTCGTCACATAATCGTCCGCTCCCATTTCAAGACCCAGCACTTTATCGATTTCAGCATCCTTCGCGGTCAGCATGATGATCGGCATATTATGCTTCTTACGGACTTCACGACATACTTCGTTTCCGTCTTTATGTGGAAGCATGATGTCTAACAAAATAAGGTCAGGCTGCTCTGCGTCTGCCTTGCTGATGGCTTCATCGCCATCATAAGCACAAACCACTTCGTACCCTTCTTTTTCTAAATTGAATTTCAATATATCTGCAATTGGTTTCTCATCGTCTACGACTAAGATTTTTTGTGCCATTCGAATGTCACATCCCTTTCGTCTGCTTCAATTCTTTCCCTCATTTTAACTCATTTTCAACCAAATGTCTTACTTCACTCGATAAGCTAGAAAAAAACCGCCATGATCTTCCATCACAGCGGCCTTGTTCTTACAAGTAGTCCATCGGGTTTTTGATGACACCGTTCTGGTGCACTTCAAAATGCAGGTGAACGCCTGTAGAATTTCCTGTCGTGCCCATAAGGCCGAGGGAGCTTCCTTTTTTCACCGATTGACCGACTTGTACATCTATAGATGATAAGTGGGCATACACCGTTCTGTAACCATTATTATGGTCAATTACGACTTTATTACCAAACCCACTTTGATATTCTGCTGTCACAACCGTGCCGTTATCGGCTGCACGGATGGTGCGGTTGCCTACTCCGGCGATATCTATCCCGTTGTGCTGACGCCCCCAGCGTGGTCCTTTGTGACTTGTAATCGAGCCACCATAGGCCGGCCAAAGGAACGTCCCTGTGCCGACGGAAGGGTCTTTCGTTCCTTCCAGCACCACTCGTTTCACAGGTTCTTTCTCCACCGTCTCTTTCACGATTTCCTCACTGATCTCTTTACCGTTCTCCATCGTCTTGACAAAATGAACGGTTTTCTTACCATCTGACCCTTTTTGCTTCACCTTCGTCTCGCCTTGGTAAAGCTTATCCGTCTTGACCGTCTCTGTCTCCGCATCGATTTCTTCCGTGCGGATGCCTTCTTCTTTAACGATGACGTCTGCGAGAGGGGATAACTTCACTTCTTTCTCCGTTTCACCCGTTGATTCAGAAGCTCTTGAACTCATCAACTGGTCTGATGAAAGGTGAATGACCTCTTTTCCAGTTTGGAACGTTTGGAACGCCTCATCGACCGTTGAGATCTTCTTCGGTTCCACTATCTTTGTTTCATGTGAAACATCCTCAGAAAGCTTTACGTCGACCACTAATGATTCGTCTACGCCAATTTCAGGCTCTTTCCCTTCAGCCTTTCGTTCCTCAACGGCTTCAAGCGTGGCCCGCTTCACAAACTGGGTCTTCCATTTCTCGATGACCTCATCGGCTTTGTCTTCAGTCGGAAGATAAGCGACCTCTTCACCCGATACCGTCAAAGCGACAGCCTCAACGTTCACCGTTAATTCGTCGTCTAAATAAGAAAGAACCTTCTCTTCTGTGAATTCAGGCGAGAAAGCCGTCTCTTCTTCAAATGAGACATCCTCTTCGATGTCGAACTGCCAGTTTCCGTACGTTTCTTCGGCCAGCTCGATCTCCTTTTCGATGTGGGATTGGACGATTTCTTTGTCTTCTACCGTTCCCACACGTTTATCATCGACATACACGTGGTATGTATTCTCTATATTACTTTCTGCATAAACTGTCCCTACACCAACCAACAAACCAAACAATGCAATGACCGAAGTCTTTTTACCGACTCCTTTTCTTTGTACCATTCCCTGCTCCTCCTGTGTTTGTTAACCGTCTCTTTTTTTTTTATCTCTCTTTATAGTAAAATTTATTGATTTTTACACTACTACAATTTATCATAGTTAAATTTCGCTTGAAATAGATTTTGATTAATGTAAAGAAGATATAATATTGCTTCCAATATATCGAAAAATACTATATTCACAGCTACATATTGTGTAAAATGTAACCCTTTTCTTTACAGTTTGATGACAAGACACCTGTAAAGACACAATAAAAAACGCCTACATTTCTGTAGACGTTGTAAGAAGTGGCTCGGGACGGAATCGAACCGCCGACACACGGATTTTCAGTCCGTTGCTCTACCGACTGAGCTACCGAGCCATTTACTATTGAAATTAAAGTGGCGGTCCGGACGGGACTCGAACCCGCGACCTCCTGCGTGACAGGCAGGCATTCTAACCAACTGAACTACCGGACCACATTGCTCTCTCTCAACCGCAACGATATTTATCTTACCACACACTCCAAGAAAGGCGCAATAGATTTTTTCATTTTGCCTCAAAAAAATCTATTGTTCTACCTCATAATCCTGCACCTACACTTCATATACTGGTTGTACAAGGAGGAAAAAGCCAATGGTCATCATCCTGCGAAAAGCCGCTGTTGCCGTCATCGTCGTACTGTTAGTGGTCGTTGCTTTTTTAAAAATGAATCCCCCTCTTGCACACGGTTCTGTCGGAACTACCAATAATAATCAGTACATTCTCTTATCTGTCGGGAATAAACATACGTGGGGCAGCATCCACATCAAAGAAGTCCGGATCAATGGGAAAAGCGAGCCTTCACGCTTCGAGGTACAAGTCAGTGATACGAACAAAGGACTTCTGATGGCGGATTTATCAGCCTCTTCAAAAGCCCAAATCCCTAGCGAAAGGGAGGCAGCCATCCGCCTCCTGCCGAACAGTTTTCCTAAGATGGACGAGACGGGGCCACAAGATACGGAACACACGATTTATGGCTTGAGTCTCTCAGAGGATACGCCCATCGAAAGAATTGAAGTTTCTTATACGTATCTAGGTCTGACCTTCGAAGAAACGATCCAGATCTAATTAACGTTTGAGGAAGTCATTCATCTGCTCTATCAGCTCTGCTGGCAGATTCGAATGGAGGATCATTCTCTCATTGTCTTCCGGCACAAATCCCGCTTCAATGGCATGATGGATCAGGCTCAGCAGCGGGGTGTAATACTGCTCAATATTGAATAGGGCAAGGGGCTTCTTATGAAGTCCAATCTGAGCCCAGCTGATTACTTCAAACAACTCTTCAAAGGTTCCGAATCCACCAGGAAGTGCAATATACCCATCCGCAAGCTCACTCATCTTCGCTTTCCGCTCATGCATCGTGGACACTTCGATCAAGTCAGTGAGTCCAGTGTGAGCGACTTCTTTATTCAATAGATGAGTCGGAATGACGCCTGTCACTTCGCCTCCACCCTTCAGGATTTCATCAGCCAGCGCCCCCATCAAGCCGCTCTCAGCTCCTCCATACACCAATGACAGGTCATGCTCCAGAAACACCTTTCCCAGTGCTTCTGTCTGCTTTACAAACTCCTCGTTGTTTCCTTTACTCGAACCAGCAAACACACAAATCCGCTTCACTCGAATCACTCCTTTTCCCTTATCATAAACAAAACACGCCTAACTTCAAAAGTTAGACGTGCTTCGATTTATTCACTATAAACACTGCGCACAACATTCGTCTGGTTACGATCCGGTCCTACGGAGAAAACAGACAACGGAATGCCAGTCAGCTGTGATACACGCTCAATGTAATGGCGGGCATTGGCAGGAAGCTCATCAAGTGATTTCACACCTGTGATATCTTCCGTCCACCCCGGCATTTCTTCATAGACCGGTTCACACTCAGCGAGAACTTTCAAGCTGGCAGGGAATTCATCGATGATTTCCCCCTTGTAACGATAAGACGTACAAATTTTCAACGTCTCAATGCCTGTCAGGACATCGATCGAGTTCAAGGAAAGGTCGGTAATTCCGCTGACACGACGAGCGTGACGGACTACGACGCTGTCGAACCAGCCGACACGGCGTGGACGACCCGTTGTCGTACCATACTCGCGGCCGACTTCGCGGATCTGATCACCGATCTCGTTATCAAGCTCTGTCGGGAAAGGACCGTCTCCGACACGTGTTGTGTAAGCTTTCGATACGCCGACAACGTGCTTGATCTTGGATGGACCCACACCAGAGCCGATGGTTACGCCACCCGCAATCGGGTTTGATGAGGTAACGAACGGATACGTCCCCTGGTCGATATCGAGCATAACCCCTTGCGCGCCTTCGAACAGCACACGACGGCCTTCATCAAGGTTATCGTTCAATACCTTCGACGTGTCACAGACGTATTTTGCAATCTGCTGACCGTACTCGTAGTATTCTTCAAGGATTTCCTCTACCGTGAACGGCTCAGTTTCATAGACTTTTTCAAACAGACGATTCTTCTCGGCAAGGTTCTGCTCAAGCTTTTCTTTAAAGCTCTCTTTGTCCATAAGATCGGCGATTCGAATCCCTGTACGAGCGGCTTTGTCCATATAAGCAGGACCAATCCCCTTCTTCGTCGTTCCGATTTTATTCGCTCCCTTTTCATCCTCTTGAAGCTGGTCGAGCTTCAAGTGGTAAGGAAGAATGATATGAGCACGGTTACTAATACGCAGGTTGTCCGTAGACACCCCTTTATCGTGTAAGTATGCTAATTCATCAAGCAAGGCTTTCGGATCAATCACCATGCCATTGCCTAAGACACAAATTTTTTCATCAAAAAAGATCCCTGATGGAATCAAGTGAAGTTTATACGTTATGTTATCAAATTTAATCGTATGGCCTGCATTGTTTCCGCCCTGATAACGAGCGACAACTTCTGCATTCTGGGATAGAAAATCGGTAATCTTGCCTTTTCCTTCGTCACCCCACTGGGTTCCGACAACTACTACTGAAGACATAAGGCACCTCCGCCAAATTTATTATTTCAAGTACATACACCGTCAGTTTATCAATGTAAACGGACAAAGTCAACGTGAAATACGAACATTATAAATTAAATTATAACGAATGTTCGATAATGATTGTTCGCTCCACGAAATACTATAACTTATAAAAACTTATAAAAATTGATTTTTACTTACATTTGACTTATAATGACGTAACAAGGATATTAATGGAAGGGTGCGGGCGATGTATCAAGAAGAACGGCTGATTCTCATTATGAATGATTTAGAAAAGAACCGACGAATCTCAATCGAGCAGATCTGCGACCAGTTCGATGTGTCCCGGGATACGGCGAGACGGGACCTCGTGAAATTGGAAGAAAGAAATGCCATTGTGCGAACAAGGGGTGGCGCTATCCTTCCCACGAAGCATCAGGAGGTTCTCGACTACACCCACCGTCTGGAGACCGTTTCAGATGAAAAGAAAAAAATCGGAGAACGGGCCGCATCTTTGGTTCGAGGAGGAGACACCCTGATTCTTGATGCCTCAACCACCGTCCAGGCCTGCGCCAGCGCACTGACACCTGCTCCCCTTCATATCATGACCAATTCGATTCATCAGGCTGAAATTTTATCAACGAAGCCTGATATAGACATTCAATTGCTCGGCGGTCTATTACAGAAGGAGCACGGCTTCCTTTATGGAACGTCCGTGATTGAACGATTGAGGAAGTTCCACGTGAAAAAAGCGTTTATCGGCGTGGTCGGGTTGTCGGAACACGGATTAACAATCGCGCACGAAGAAGACGGCATGGTGAAACGTACGATGATGGAACAGGCTGAACAGGTCATCGTCCTCGCCGATCATACGAAATTCGGCGTAACCGAGCTCTTTCAATTCGCAGGGCTTAAGGACGTCGACTTGATCATTACCGACGAGACCCCGTCTAAGCACATGCAGAAAGTATTACAAGACCACCAGGTTGAACTATTGGTGACATAAACAGGTTCATCCCCTCTGTCCCGCGTGACTTTCAGTAGGCGTAACGGACAGGGATGAAGATAAATGAAGGAGCCCTCAAGCAGGGCTCCTTTTCTATTGCAATATCCAGATTCTAGTGGTAGGTTGGATGTATATTTTGGAAAATTTTGATCATTACATATTGGAAGTAAGGTTTCTACATTGGAGGGGAAGTATGAAAATGCTCAGTACAATCGCCTTGTCACTCATCACTCTTGGAGTCATCGTTTTTTTCACCGTATCACCGAGAAACGTATTTTCGTTCGACACGAAGCCGATTCACCTCAAAGAAAAAGTCGGCAGCCAGAACATTGAAGAAGTGACGATTTCAAGCTCGTTTGCTGATATAGAGGTTCTGCCAAGTGAAAAAGAAGAAATTGAAATCGAGGTAAAGGGAGAAGTGAATCCGAAGAACGATCAGCTCAACGTCGATGTAAAAGGAAAAGAACTGCGCGTCCAATTCCCTGTGAACCAACAGGTCTTTACCTTTTCACTCGGAGGGAGCAACCAGGCTACGTTGACTGTATCGTTACCTCGGAAGCAATACGAACAAGTTGACGTCGATTCCTCATCTGGCAGGATCGACATCAAAGACCTTTCAGCTGTCCATTTGAGGGCAGAGTCGAGCTCTGGAGACCAAACCATCACTGACAGCGACATCAAGAAAAGGGTTGAACTCGGCTCCTCCAGCGGAAGAATCTACACTGAGAACATCACGACAAGAGAAATCAGCTTGGAAGCGAGCAGCGGGGAGATAGAGAACAGAAGCTTACGTGCCGAATCAAGCGAAGCCCACACCTCATCAGGAAACGTAGCTTTTTTCAATCATAAAGCAGATACCGACCTCTACGTCCATACATCCAGTGGGGATACAACGATTGAATTCGACGGCAAACCGACATCCACCCGTATTCTGTACAGCTCCAGTTCAGGAGAGGCGAGCCTGCAATATGAAGGCTTCCGCTTCAACAAGATCTCTGACAGCAACCTAGACGGTCAAATCGGCGATGGCGACGCCCTGATCGAAGTCGAATCGAGTTCCGGAGATTTACATGTAAGAAAGGGGGAATAGAAGGTTTGAAGGAAGAGTATCGGGGAGACCGAAAGCTTTCTAAAATCCATATGGCATCTGAAGGCTCTGCCGGTTGTGCCGGTTGCGGCCTCGGCTGTTTGAGTGTTTTTCTATTTATCGTATCGATTCCCAGCGCCATATGGGTCTTATGAGAAAGGGCTGACCATACAGCCCCCTGTTCCATCCACGAAAAAAGTCCGGCCGTCGCATTCAAGAAGAATGCGACGGCCGGACTTTTATGATTACGATGCGCTAGGCGGGTGGAACATCGGCATCACTATACCGGTGATCCAAGTCCACGAATTTGTTATATTCCTTCACGAAAGCGAGCGAGACCGTCCCGACTGGACCGTTACGCTGCTTGGCGAGAATGATTTCAATGATGTTCTGAGCTTCGGATTCCTGGTCGTAGTAATCATCACGATAAAGGAATCCGACGATATCCGCATCCTGCTCGATTGATCCGGATTCACGAAGGTCGGACATCATCGGACGCTTGTCCTGACGAGACTCTACCCCACGTGACAGCTGGGACAGTGCAATCAGCGGAACGTTCAGCTCACGAGCCAGTCCTTTTAGGGAACGGGAGATTTCAGAAACTTCCTGCTGACGGTTCTCTTTCGAGTTCGCACTCCCTTGGATCAGCTGCAGGTAGTCGATCAGGATCATACCAAGACCGTGTTCCTGCTTTAAACGGCGGCATTTGGAACGGATTTCACTGACCCGTACACCCGGCGTGTCATCAATGAAAATACCGGCGTTCGATAAACTACCCATCGCCATCGTCAGCTTGTTCCAGTCATCGGACTCCATGCTCCCTGTACGAAGACGCTGGGCATCGATGTTCCCTTCCGCACACAGCATACGGGAGACCAGTTGGTCGGCTCCCATCTCGAGGCTGAAGATCGCGACGTTCTCATCCGAGTGGACGGCGACGTTCTGTGCGATGTTCAAGGCGAACGCGGTCTTACCCATGGATGGACGGGCGGCGATGATGATCAGATCGTTTCGCTGGAATCCGGACGTAATCTGGTCCAAGTCGCGATAACCAGTCGAGATGCCGGTTACACCACTGGCGTTATTGTGCAGTTCTTCAATATTGTCATAGACGTCGATCAAGACGTCTTTAATGTTTTTAAAGGCTCCTGAACTCTTTCTCTGAGAAACCTCGAGAATATCCTTCTCGGCAGAGTTCAATACGTCCTCGACATTCTCTTCCTCTTCGTAGCCGGACGTGACGATGTTCGTCGCTGTGCGGATCAGGCTTCGAAGCGTCGATTTTTCGCTGACGATCTTCGTGTAATAACTGATGTTGGCGGCGGTCGGTACCGAGTTCGCAATATCGCTCAAATACGATACGCCTCCGATTTCCTCCAACACTTTGTTGTTTGCGAGTGCCGTCGTGACGGTCACGAGATCAATCGGCTCACCACGATCGGCAAGCGAGAGCATCACTTCGAAAATCCGCTGGTGGCTGGCACGGTAAAAATCTTCCGGGAGTAGAAACTCCGCTGCTGTCGACATTGCTTCAGGTTCTAAGAAAACCGCCCCCAGCACGGCTTGTTCCGCTTCAATATTATGAGGCGGGGTGCGGTCATTCCAAAATTCACTCACTTGCTGTTTCCTCCTCTAAGGCGATCTGTGGTGAGGGCTTGAACGTGAGAGTCAGCCCTTCCATCAAAGCAAAAAGCACATGAATCGCTCTCGGCATGCGAGAGATAAACAAGTGCTTTCGCTTCAAAACAAAACGGTCTATTTTTCTTCAATGTGAACGCGGATCGTACCTGTCACTTCGTTGTGAAGCTTCACAGGGACGTTCGAGTAACCCAGTGTACGAATCGGCTCGTCCAATTCGATTTTACGTTTATCGATCTTGATATTGTGGGTCTTCTTCAACTCTTCTGCGATCTGTTTGCTTGTGATGGAGCCGAAGAGACGGCCGCTGTCGCCGGATTTCGCTGTCAGCTTCACTTCAAGGTTGGAAAGCGTTTCTTTTAGTTTCTCTGCTTCCTGAACCTCTTCCTGAGCCAGCTGTTCCTGCTTTTGATCTTTTGCTTCCTGGGCTTTCATGTTCCCTTTCGTCGCTTCTACTGCTAAGTTATGCTTCAGCAGGTAGTTACGGGCGTACCCATCATTTACGTTCTTAACTTCCCCTTTTTTACCTTTACCTTTTACATCCGAAGTGAAAATCACTTTCATTCTGTGTCTCCCCCTTCAAAATATTCGTCTATTATATCTTGCAATAATGCTTTCGCATCTTCAATCGTTGTGTCTTCGAGCTGGGTGGCGGCATTGGTCAAGTGGCCTCCACCATTCATGCGCTCCATGATGACTTGGACGTTGATATCCCCAAGTGACCTGGAGCTGATCCCGATCCGGCCGTCACTGCGTTCTGAGATGACGAACGAAGCGATGACGCCGCTCATCGTGAGCAGGGTATCCGCTGCTTGAGCAATGATGACTGGACCATATGACTCCCCTTCATCCCCGGTCGAAATCGCAATTCCTTCACGGTAGATCTCCGCCCGTTGAATCAAGTAACTGCGGCGGATGTAGACGTCCAGATCTTCCTTCATGAACTTCTGGACCTGAACGGTGTCAGCCCCTTTCGAACGAAGGTAGGAAGCCGCATCAAAGGTACGGGACCCCGTGCGCAGCGTAAAGCTCTTCGTGTCGACAATGATCCCAGCAAGCAGGGCTGTCGATTCGAGCATCGACAACTTCAGCTTCTTCGGCTGGTATTCAAGCAGTTCGGTCACGAGCTCGGCTGTCGATGAAGCGTAAGGCTCCATATAGACGAGCGTCGGGTCTGCGATGAACTCTTCCGCTCTTCTGTGGTGGTCGATGACGACGACATGCTCGGTCTTAGAGAGAAGCTTCTCTTCCATCACGAGCTTCGGCTTGTGCGTATCGACGACGACGAGCAGTGTTTCGTTCGTCACCATCTCAAGCGCATCCTCTGGTGTGATGAAATAGCGCCACAGGTCTTCATCTTTCTGAATCTCTTCGATCATCCGCTGCACACCGGTATCGATATCATCAGGATCGATCACGATCGCCGCTTTCTTATCATTGGCCTGGGCAATTTTCAGAATCCCGATCGAAGCCCCGATCGAATCCATGTCCGGAGATTTGTGCCCCATGATGAGCACCTTTTCACTCTCCTGAACGAGCTCCTTCATCGCATGGGAGATGACGCGAGCGCGGACACGGGTTCGTTTTTCCATTGGGTTGGTCTTACCGCCGTAGAAACGGACTTTCCCGGAATCATCCTTGATTGCGACCTGGTCTCCACCACGGCCGAGGGCAAGGTCGAGACTGGACTGAGCCAGTTCCCCTAATTCCGGGAGACTGACAGGTCCGACCCCGACGCCGAAGCTTAGCGTAAGTGGTACGTTTTGATCGGTGATCAGTTCACGGACATCATCGAGAATTTCGAACTTCGCTTTCTCGAGCGACTTCAAGATCTCCTGGTTCATCACAGCCAGGAAGCGTTCCTGTGACGTACGCTTCAAATAAATGCCGAAGTCGCCGGCCCATTTGTTCAAGATCGATGTCACCTGCGAGTTGATGTGACTCTTGGCCGTATCATCCATCCCTTGGGTGATTTCTTCATAGTTATCTAAGAAAATGATCGATAAGACCGTTTGTTCATTTTCATAAAGGTTATGAATTTCATTCTGTTTCGTTCGGTCGAACATATACAAGAGACGCTCGTCCCGCTTGATGATCGTCTGAAGCTGGTACCCATCAATGGTGACCCAGCACTCCGATTCATCCTCTTTGATTTTTGGAATCAGTTTGTCAGAAAGCTCCTTGAGCGATTTCCCAACGATGGAGTCCTCATCAGTAAAGCGGTTCATATACGGGTTGGCCCATTCGACACTATAATCTTCGCTGTAGAGGACAATTCCGATTGGCATCTCTAACAGCGCTTCTTCTCCAACTTTTTTCACACGATAGGAGAGGGTCGATATATATTCTTCTGTCTCATTGATCATGTGCTGCTCAGTACGGACGCTGTAAAAAATCGAAGCCGCTAAGAAAAGCGTCATCATCAATCCAAGCATCCACTGGTAATACCAAATGAATCCAAGCAGGACTAATGAGATCAGATAAATGACCCATAAGTGTCCGCTCATCGTTGGTTTTTTAAAAAAATTCGGCATTTCTCATTCAGCTCCTACTATTCTATACGAGCTTTATTTCTTCCTCTCGATTCGTTCTCTCAAAGAGAATCCTAAGTCAATTATACCTAAGATTCGGACCAGGTACAGCAAGAGTTGTGGAAGAAGAAGGGAAACGACAACGATAACCGCTGGAATCGCTTTGGACCACTTCTTTTGTTCCGCATAGTAAAAGATAAACGAAAACCCTTGAAGTACAAGGAGAAAACCAGTCAATACAAAGATGTTGACGACGGCTAAGTATAAGACGCCATTCTCATCTGTCACCACATAGCTTAGAATTAAAGCGATAAAGTAATACCACAAAATGGATGTCGGCCATTTCAATTCACGAAATGGCGGAAAACGGAGTCCGTTCCGCTCTATGCGGTTGATCACTTTATACGAAAGCCATTGGGCGACGAACGCTGTCATGATCCCGACAAGCACGAGCGCACTCGGAATCAAATCAGGAAGCATGCTAAGCGATTCGCGGAATGCATCGAGCTGTTCTTGGTTTTCACTCGTCAGCAGACCGCCAAACATACTTTCTGTAACATTAAGTGCAGAATTTAAGCTGTTGCGGATCTCGTCACTCCAATTGATTCCGAAGAATAACTGAGTAGACAGGTAGATACTTAAGAACCCGATACTGAAACCGACGGTACCAACCGCCCACGTCTCATAGGCTGTGCGCTTCTGATACAAGGCTCCACCTAAGAAGATTCCGCCGAGCCCGGCGAATAATGTAGCCGGCAGCGAGAAGACCGTCGCGAAGATCAGCGTGAAGATCAAGGCAGCGACGAGCATTAGCGCTCCGGATTTCCAACTGTAACGATAACTGTAAAAAATAAAAGGAACAGGTAAGGCAAGGATTAAGATACTGCCAATGATACTCGGTGTGAAAATAATTACCAATAACAATAGCAGATATACCCCTGTCATTAAAGCCCCTTCTGTAATTCTTTTCGTGTCATTCATTCCCAACAAGCACCTCTATTTCTTTCGGTGTGTACTAACTTGTCTATTTTAACATATTCGACCTTTCCGATTCTTCTCCTATCTTTCTTTCGTAGAAAAGAGAACTTTTTGATAAAATAGACTAAACTTTCTGTAAACGAAGGGATGCTGATGAAATGCTGACAGATTACCACGTACACATGGCAGAGACGGGAAACCTGGATGTCGATTATTTGAAGACGTACATACAAAAGGCGAAGGAGGAGGGAATCGAAGAGCTTGGAATTTCCGAGCACGCATACTTTTTTGAAGAGACGAGACCGATTCTTTCAAATCCTTGGGTAGAGAATAGACGTACCCTTCAATTCGAAACGTATCAACGTCTGTTCGATGCCGCCAAAGAAGAAAACCTTCCGGTGAAGATGGGCATCGAAATGGATTATATGCCGGGAAAAGAAGAGGAGATGAAGCAATTCATCGAGGCGCACCCATTCGATTACGTCATCGGATCCGTCCACTGGATCGACGACTGGGGAATCGACCTGGCGATTTACCGCGATGAATATGAAAAACGCGACCTTCACGAAGTGTACAGACAATATTTCGACCGCGTCGTCACACTCGCTCAGTCCGGCCTTTTTGATTTCGTCGGTCACATCGATGTCATCAAAGTCTTCGGCTACGAACCCGAAGACCGCGATTTTCTTCGTGAACAATACGAGCGGGCCGCAAAAGCATTGGCTGAAACCGATACGTGTATCGAAATCAGCACAGCTGGATTGCGCAAACCGGTCGGAAAACTGTATCCTGATCCAGAGCTCCTGAAGACGTGCAAAGCCCACGGTGTAGGCATTGTCATCTGTTCAGACGCCCACAAACCGGGCCATATCGGGTACCGATACAACGAAGCCATCGAACTCGCCAAATCCGTCGGATACGAAGAGCTCCACACCTTCAAAAACCGCCAAGCTACAAAACACCCGATTGGGTAAGGTAGCAGTCAGAACGGGGGTTTTTTAAAGCTGAGCAAATCCCTCTCTACTCATAATCATCGGGTATTGTAGGGTGAGATCCACACCAGAACATTGCGCAGTGGGGTGTAAAACGATGAGACTCCGATGGGAAGTACGAGATAGGGGAGATCCCGCAGTGAGCAGAGCGAACGAGGAAGCTCGCCCATGGAAAGCGAGTTGTTTTACACCCCACTGCCCACTACCTGAATCAGGTGTTAACCGACTAGTAACGATACACCCCAAAACACCGCTACAAAAAACGTCACCACATTCAAATACCCGACAAAACTTTTCTTCGATTGCTTAAGCGCCCGGATCGCTGACAGTAAGGCAACGATTCCAAGACCAATCAAAATGTATGGAAGAAGCTGAACCGAACTTGTAAAAAACGCAAAAGTCGTCAGCATCAGCAACGCAATCGCAAAAAGAGCTTCGAACTTATTCACGCCTCCACCTCCTTATGATGGGAACAATCCGCCTCCATCACGACTTGCCACGTTCCCTCTTTCTTCTCAATGACAGTCAAAGCTGTCTGGTGCATGAACTTCCCGGTCCAAAAATCTTCCGGTTGTTTCTGCAGCACATAGGAGAGCAGGGCCTTTAATGCCAGAGCATGCGTCACGACTAAGACCGGCTTTTTGCTTTCAGCAAGCTTCTCTATTTCCGCTCCGACCCGATGGATAACGGCTTGAAAGCTTTCGCCTTGAACAGGCTGATATGTATGCGGCTGTTCCCAAAAACGGCGGAATTCCTCCCCATGGGCATCTTCCAGCTCTTCTTTCAATTTTCCTTCCCATGGCCCTAAATCAATTTCCTGCCATTCTTCACGATCCAGCATCTCGATGTCACGGTCACCGATTATCAATTGTGCGGTCTGCTTCGCCCTTCCACTCGAACTGGAAATGACTTTTTCGAACGGAACGTCCGCTAAGCGTTCTCCCAGTCTGACCGCCTGCTCTTCTCCGAGCGCTGTCAGGGACGAATTCTTCCTTCCCTGCATGCGCCCTTCTAAATTCCACTCTGTTTCTCCATGTCTTGTCACATAAATCGTTGTCATCGCTTTCACCTCTTGTATCTATCTTACGTTTTTTACTAGAAAGAAAAAAGGTAAAAATAATAGCCACGGGAGATCGACTCCCATGGCTTGCATCATTAAGGATATGAAATAGGCGCACCAGGACCTACTGGAATTCCGAGTAGTACCCAAACGGCTAGGAGGACGAGCCAGCCTAGTAGAAACGCTACGGCATATGGAATCATCATGGCAATCAACGTACCAATTCCAACTTTCTTATCATAGCGCTGTGCAAATGCGATAATGACTGGGAAGTACAGCAGCAATGGTGTGACCATATTGGTTACCGAGTCTGAAATCCTATACAGAAGCGTCGTAAACTCAGGTGAGTAATTAAGATTCATCATGATCGGAACAAATACAGGTGCCAGAATTGTCCATTTCGCTGAGGAACTCCCGATAAAGAAGTTGACGAGCATCGTAATCCCCATGAAGCTCAGAATCAATCCGATTCCCGTAAAGCCGGTATTACTTAGAAAGTCCGCTCCGTTAAAGGCGATCACGGTGCCGAGGTTCGTTTCACGGAAGTAAGCGATGAACTGTCCGGCTGTGAAGGCCAGGGCGATGTAACCGCTCATGCTGGCCATCGTTTTCCCGAGCAGCTTCGTCAAGTCTTTATCATTCTTGATTTCTTTCACTACAATTCCGTAAATAAGACCAGGAACGAGGAAGAGTACAAAAATAACGAAGACTAGCGCATTGAAGAATGGCGAGTCGATGTAAGCACCGTCTCCACGCAGTGGTCCGAATGAAAGGTAGGCCATGAAGGCGAACGTTACGAGAAAGCCGATTCCAGCAAGGCGCATGCCTCGTTTCTCGAGACCCGTCAACTCTTCCAAATCTCCACGTTCTTCTCCTTTATATTTTCCAAGACGAGGTTCCACAATTTTATCTGTTACAACCGTACCAATGAAGGTGATCAATAACACGGATGCTGCAGCAAAGAAGTAGTTCATCGTTACCGTGATCGTATCGGCATAAGCAGGATCAATGGTACGTGCTGCTTCCGCTGTCAGCTCCTGAAGAATAGCGTCTGTAGACGTAAGCGCCAGGTTCGCACCGAATCCACCGGAGACCCCGGCAAACGCTGCGGCAAGACCGGCAAGCGGGTGACGGCCGAGTCCTAAAAACAACACGGCTCCAAGTGGAGGCAGGACGACATATCCAGCGTTAACCGCAAGACTGGACATAACACCGGCAAACACAAGGGCAGCTGTCAGCAGGCGTTTAGGAAAGCTGAAGACGATTCCCTTCAAGGAAGAGTGGATCAGACCTGTCTGTTCAGCAAGTCCGATACCGAGCATCGTCACAAGTACAGCTCCAAGGGGCGGGAATCCGATGAAGTTCTCCACCGCACTGTTGAAGATGTATTCGAGTCCGCTGATACTGAAGAGGTTCTTAACTTCGACAACGTCTCCCGTCGTAGGGTTCGTAACCGAAACCCCTGAGAAAATTCCTGAAATAATGACAACAATGAAAGCTAAAATAGCAAATAGTAACAGAGGGGACGGTAGCTTGTTTCCGAGCCACTCAATTCCATCTAGCACACGAAACAACAATTTTCGCGGAGAAGAAACCTTCTCCCTGTTCTCTGACATCGATAGACCTCCCTTTTAATCTTGATCTTTTTGGTCGGCATTTAATTTAACAGCCTCTACAAAAAAAGTCAAAACATTATACTTATGACGAGAACCTTCCATTATGTATGCGCTTACGACATTTATGTAAGCGTCCCTTTCTCTACATCAAATACTTCTTGTATTTATAATTCTTGAGTATCTTCCTCAGTTCAGGAGTTTCTGCGATTTTAAAAAGAGAGACCGTTAGATTCTCTATGTCCGGATCCTCTGTCCTCACTTCCAACGTACCTTTGAGGATTTTGATTTCTTTGATCTGCTCTTTAGCGATGGTACGTCGTATGCCTTTCCCTTTATACGAGATGCTATCGAAAGTAATCGTCAAAACCTGTCGAAAGATCAAAACTTTCAATAAGCAAAAAACAGCATAAATAAAAGAAGCAACCGCTAGGATTTCAAAGATCACCGAATCTACGAATAAAAAGCAAAACGGCCCGAGAAACAAAAGAAGCTCACCATTGATATTATATTTTAACACCACTTTATCCTTCATCCATTCACTCCCCCCTTCTTTCTCTATCCTATCACTTGGAATATTTTTGGACATCAATGAACGCTTCGCATAAAAAAAGAGCGGCATTTCGCCGCTCACACTTTATAAATTCAAACACTTCACTTTTCTGATATCCGCGATGGCGGACAGTTCTTCTCGGCAGTCGCCTTCTACTTCACGGTCAACGGACAACACCATCACCGCATCTCCACCGAGATTCGTACGCCCTACCTGCATGGTCGCAATGTTCATATCATGCTTGGCAAGCAGGCTTCCGACACGTCCAATCGCACCCGGTTGGTCGGTGTGCTGGATGACGATCAGGTGACCGTCCGGTACAACGTCGATCGAATAATGGTCGAGCTGGACAATCCGGGCTCCGAGACCATTCAATAAGGTTCCGGCGATGCTCCGTTTTTCTTGATCCGTTTCGATTTCGACCGTCACAAGGTTCGTAAATCCTTTGGTCGATGTCGATTTCTGTTCATTGATTTCGATGCCTTTATCAGAGGCCGTCTTGAACGCATTGACATCGTTCACACGTTCCCCGATATGGCGCTTCAAGATCCCTTTGACCGCGATTCTCGTAAGCGGCATCGTATCGACATCAAGAAGTTCACCAGAGTAGTAGACATGAATACGCTCAAGCGTTCCTTCTACCACCTTAGATAAGAAGGCACCCAGCTGTTCGGACAGCTTGAAGTACGGTGACAGCTTCTCCATCATCTCGGAGGAAACGGATGGGAGGTTGACCGGGTTCTTCACCGTTCCGCCTCTTAATAGTTCGAGAATGTCATAGCTGACGTCTGTTGCGACATTTTCCTGTGCTTCGATGGTGCTTGCGCCTAAGTGAGGCGTTGCAATGACTTCCGGCAGGTCGAGAAGGGGATGTTCCGTCGCTGGCTCTTCTTCGAATACGTCCAGAGCGGCTCCTGCAATCTTCCCTTCCTGTATCGCTTCAAAGAGCGCATCCTCTTCAACGATCCCTCCGCGCGCACAGTTCAAGATCCGAGCGCCTGGTTTCATTAATTCGATGGCTTCTTTATTGATCAGGTGCTTCGTTTTCTCGATAAGAGGAGTATGGACGGTTAAGAAGTCCGCTGCTTTCAGGACGTCTTCAAGCGATCCGTGCTTCACGCCTGCTTTTTTCGCTTTTTCTTCATTTAGAAAAGGATCGAAAGCGATGACGTCCATGCGGTGCCCCTTGGCACGCTGGGCGACTTCAAGCCCGATTCGTCCGAAACCGACAATCCCGATGGTCTTGCCTTTCAATTCGACACCGACGAACTTCTTGCGCTCCCAACGCTTCTGCTTCAGCTCATGATAGGCTTGGGGAATGTTTCGTGCGAGTGACATCAGCATGGCCATCGTATGCTCGGCTGTTGAGATTGTATTCCCGTCAGGAGCATTGACGACGATGACGCCGCTCTCTGTCGCTGCATCGAGATCGATGTTATCGACCCCGACACCGGCACGACCGATGACCTTAAGGTTTGAAGCGTGCTCAATCACCTCTCGTGTCAGTTGCGTTTGACTGCGTACAATGATGGCTTCGACTTCTTGAACGGCTTCGAGTAACTGATCACGGTCCATTGAGGTCTGGACGATTGTTTCCACATCTTCTGCGTCAAGTAATGGACGGATGCCATCTTCACTTAACGGATCACAAATGAGTACACGTTTCATGCTTGATCCTCCCTTGTTCCTTCTAAGTATGCTTCCTGAGCTGCCGCGCTTCCGGCACCGGGTTCGAAGTCATGGCCCAATCGCTTGAGCAGGATTTCAAGGATACTGATGTATTGCAGCACATTGGCCGGGCGGCTGTAACCCATATGACCGATCCGGAAGATTTCACCTTTCATATGGTTCTGGCCTCCCGCCAGGACTAGACCGAACTCTTCTCTCGCCAGTTTTCTCAACTGCTCGGCTTCAAAGGTTTCCGGTCGGATCGAGGTCACGGTCGTGGACGCATCTTCATCAGAGACGAGCAACGGCAGCTGCAACGCGCGGCAGGCTTTTCTCGTCATCTGCTGCATCAATTGATGGCGTTCAGCGACACGATCGATTCCGCCTTCTTCTTCTATTAAATTCAACACTTCATCTAAACCGAATAAAAGGGATAAAGCTGGCGTGAACGGTGTCTGGCCATCGCCGACACGTTTCTGGTAGGCACGGAGATCCAAATAGAATCGTGGACGTGACGTTTCCTGAATTCGTTCCCAAGCCCGTTCACTCATCGCGACAAATGCAAGACCAGGTGGGAGCATCATCGCTTTTTGAGATCCTGTTACCAAGAGATCGATTCCAAAACGATCCATATCCAGCACAGCGCCACCAACCGACGAGACTCCATCGACAAGCACGAGGGCGTCACTCACTTGGTTCACACGCTCGGCAATTTTCTCAATCGGATGCATGACGCCCGTTGACGTTTCGGAGTGGGTGAGGAATACAGCCTTCGTTTGGGGTTGTTCACGCAGCACTTGTTCCACTTGATCTACCGCAACCGCTTTTCCCCATTCTATATCGATACGGTGGACGTTCAGTTCATATGTCTCACAAATCTTAGCAAAACGATCCCCAAACGAACCGGCGACAACGACAATGACGTCATCGCCAGGGTTGGTCGTATTCACGACGGCCGACTCAAGCGCAGATGTTCCGCTCCCGGTTAAAATCAACACGTCTCCTTCTGTCTTAAAAACCGGCTTCAAGCGTGGCGTGACCGATTGGATCAAATCTTTACATTTCTGTCCTCTGTGACCGATCATCGGCTGGTTCATCGCCCGCTCTACACTTGGTGGAATTGGTGTAGGTCCCGGCGTATGCAACAAATCCCATTCAGGCTTCACTTCAAAACACCCTCCTCATAAGTTCTTTCTATTTTAATGAAAGCAATAGAAATGATATTCCTTTATCCTATCAGAAGAACGAATGATGTCAATCTTATTCGAATTTTCAGTTAAAGGACTTTTTTTCTTTTTTTTCTCTAAAGATTAGGCTGAAAAAATATGCATTCATATGTATAATTCGAAAAGTAACTATTTTTAGAAAATTTTAAAATATTCTTAGGGGGAATCACATTGAGAAAACACCAAAGCCTTTGGCTCATGTTCGCTCTATTAGCTGTCGTAGTACTAGCGGCTTGTAGTGGCGGTTCATCTGAGACAAGTTCAGAAACAGGTGAAGAAACGAACAACGAAGAAAACACAGAGACAACAAATGATTCAGAAGGGTCAAGTGTTGCACAAGAAATTACCGTAACAGCAAAAAGTGAAATTCCTAGCATGGACCCATCACTGATTACCGATTCCGTTGGTTTCCAATGGGCAGGGGAAACTGTCGAAGGTCTTTATCGTTTAGATGAGAACAGTCAGCTGACAGAAGGTATGGCTGTCGACTCCTCTCTAAGTGAAGACGAGCTTACTTGGACATTCAACCTACGCGAAGACGCTGTATGGTCAAACGGTGACCCGGTTACAGCGAACGATTTCGTTTACTCTTGGAGAAGAGCTGTTGATCCTGAAACGGGATCTGAGTACGGCCCTTACTTCCTTGGCGGCGTTGTTAAAAATGCTTCTGCAGTAAGTAACGGAGAAGCAGCAGTAGAAGATCTTGGCGTAACCGCTGTAGATGATAAGACACTTCAAGTTGAACTTGAAAAGCCAATTCCATACTTCAAATCCATGACGGTATTCGTTACATTCATGCCGATCAACCAGGCATTCGTTGAAGAACACGGCGAGCAATTCGCTACAGAAGCTGAATACACACTTTCTAACGGACCATTCAAAATGACAGAGTGGAACCACGGTGAAGGATGGACAGTAGAGAAGAACGAAGACTACTGGGATGCTGATGCTGTACAGTTAGAAAAAATCAACGCAAAAGTAATCAAAGAAGTAGCAACAGGCGTAAACTTGTATGAATCCGATCAAATCGACCAAACAGAATTGAACGCAGAATTCGTTGACCAATATCGTTCAAGCGATGCGTTCGACATTGCTGAGAAACCATACTTATACTTCCTGAAGTTCAACCAGGAAACAAACGAAGCTCTTGCTAATGTAGATGTTCGTAAGGCGATTTCTTACGCGATCGACCGTCAATCCCTTACAGACGTGATCCTGAACGACGGTTCTGTACCGGCAGAAGGTTACGTGCCATCGAACTTCGTATCCATGCCTGAAAGCGGAGAAGACTTCCGTGAAGCGCAAGGACCACTTGTTGAGTCCAACGAAGAAAAAGCTAAAGAGCACTGGGCAACTGCGAAAGAAGCACTTGGTCAGGAAGAGATCACAATCGAACTTATGGGTGACGACACAGGTACATCCTCAAACGTTATGGCTTACTACAAAGGCCAGCTGGAAGAAAAACTTGAAGGTCTTACAATCGAAATTGTAGAAGTACCATTCAAAGAACGTGTACGTCGTGACAGTGCTGGAGAATTCCAAATCGAAGCAGCGACGTGGGGACCTGACTACGTAGACCCGAACACATACTTGAACATGTATCTGACAGGCGGACAGAACAACAACATGAGCTACTCCAACCCTGAATACGATGCATTGATCGAAAAAGCAAACGGAGAGTTCGCGACTCAACCAGAAAAACGCTTTGAAACATTCCTTGAAGCAGAGCAAATGCTTCTTACAGAAGACGCAGCCGTTGCACCAATCTATCAAGATGCGAAAGCACAGCTGTTCCGTCCTTCTATCAAGGGAGTATTCACAACAGCAACTGGTCCAGAGTTCGAATTCAAGTGGGCGTATGTAGAAGAATAAAAATGCATAAGAACAGCCGCGACAGTGATGTTGCGGCTGTTTTTTTATGGTTGAAAGGAGGAAAGAGAAGGCGTATAGTCCATAACAGAGCCTTAGAATCGAGAGGAAGGGGGAGGAGAATGAAACGTTCCTACCAGCGCTTTTTCTATTACGTTAAGGGCATCACGGTACTCGCACTCGGCATTGCCTTGACCATTCAATCCCGCCTCGGCACGTCACCGTTCGATGCTCTGTTAGTGGGCCTTTACCGCACGTTCGGCCTTACAATCGGAAGCTGGGAGATTGCAGTCGGGTTTACGATGATTGTATTCAATTCGGTTGTCAGTAAAAAACGTCCGGAGTTATTCGCGATTGCGACTTCCCTGTTAACGGGGGCAGGAATCGACTTCTGGATGTTCGTCATCGAAGACACCATCGTTCCGCAAACGATTGCCACACAGTGGATCTGCCTGCTGCTCGGGATCATCATTTCCGCTTTAGGCATCGCAACCAACCTGCAGGCTGACTTCGCACCGAATCCGTTCGACCGGATGATGTTGGTCATCAATCAGCTGACAGGGTGGTCGATCTCCTTTTCCAGAATCGTGATCAGCATTGTCCTCGTCATCCTCGCCGCCCTGTTCGGCGGAGCAATCGGCATCGGAACCGTCCTGATCACATTGTTCAGCGGAGCGATCATCCACCTGTTCATGACGTATCTCGACCGGTTCGACCAGCGCTTTTTCCTTCGTCAGTCGGCCGTATGTCACGAATAATTGTAATGGAGCATGGAGAGGCCCTTAGGGGGGCCTCTCTTTTTTTATAATTGTCCCTGTGTACCGAAGAATTCATAATGGATCCGTTCTTCTGGAATCTGCCATTCTCTTAAGGCGAGTACGACCGCTCTCATAAATCCTTCCGGCCCGCAGAAGTAGAAATCAGCTTTTTTCGGGACTTGATGCTTCAACCACTCAAGATCCACGAACCCCGCTTTATCATAGTGATGAGAAGCCTGGTCCGTCTCTGTCGGTTTTTCATAGATATAGTGGGTCTTCAACCCTTCGATATCTGCATTCATTTCATCGCGTAACGCATGCACGTCTCCGTTTCTTGCTGCATGAATGAAATGCGCGTTTCGATTGCGCTGTTTCTTTAACGTGTTCCACATGCTGAGCAGCGGCGTGAGACCGACGCCTCCACTTAGGAAGACAACGGGACGTTCCACGTTTTCTTCCAAATAGAAATCTCCTGCTGGTGCACTGATCGGAAGTACATCCCCGCTTTCTACCGATTGGTGAAGCCATGAAGAGACGATGCCATCGCGCTTCACGCTGATACGGAAGTGGCTCTCTCCCGGTGCACAGGATAGACTGTACTGACGCAAGTGATCGTGTGGCTCTCCTTCGATTTGTGCTTTCACTGTCACGTATTGACCAGGCTTGAAGTGAGGGATTTCTCCTCCGTCGACAGGCTGAAGGTAGAAAGAAATGATCTCCGTGCTTTCTTCTTCTTTTCTCACAACCTTGAACTCCCGATATCCAGTCCAGCCCCCTCGCTGATTCGAAACTTCCTCGTACATGCTCTTCTCGACGCTTATAAACACGTCTGCAATCACACCATAGGCTTTGCCCCATGCATCTACTATATCGTCTGTTGCGGCCTCTCCGAGCACCTCACGGATGGCATTCAATAAGTACTCGCCGACAACCGGATAATGTTCCGGCAGAACGTTCAAGCTTCTATGTTTCTCAGCGATCTGTTTCACTTTAGGCAGAATCGCTTCCAGCTGGTCAATATGGAGCGCAGCGGCATAGACGGTGTTCGCCAACGCCCTTGGCTGCTCTCCTGCCTTCTGGTGGGTTTGGTTAAAGATGTTTTTCAGTTCAGGATGGTCTTCAAATAGACGTTTGTAAAAATGGCTCGTAATCGCCTCTCCATGCTCTTTCAGAACAGGGACGGTCGATTGGATGGTTTCAATGGTCTTCTGATCTAACATAGTAGACATTTTCAGAACCCCTTTAACATGTATTTAATATACATCTTTATTATACAAGTTAAACCTATATTTTATATACATATTTTATGTCCATTTTGTAAACAATGGGAAAGAAATCATGTAGAGGGTATGATAAAATGAGTGAAAACCAATAAACGAGGATAATGATTATGCGCTTAAAAAAATATACCGACTATGCTCTACGCGTTCTCCTCTATACGGCGTCTAAACCGGCAGGAGAGCTTTCGAATAAGAAAGAGATTTCCGCAGTGTTCCACATTTCAGAGAACCACTTAGGGAAGATCATTCACGAGTTGAACAAGCTTCAGTTGATTGAAACGATTCGCGGACGATCGGGAGGCATCAAACTGGCTAAGCCTCCAGCGGACATCAATATCGGGTATGTGGTGCGTGCAATGGAGGATGATTTTCACCTTCTGGAGTGCTTCAACTGCAGCACGAACTACTGCGTCATCACTCCAGCCTGTAAGCTGAAGAATGTACTTCATGAGGCGCTGCAGGCGTTCTTAAAGGTAGTGGACGCTTATACGCTTGAGGATTTATTGACCAATCAAGATGAATTGAAGGTTCTGATGGGCATTTCATCAGATTAGCGCGGCCTTTTGTGGCTGCGCTTTTTTTGTTGGGGGAAAAATAGACAAGAGGATGACTTTCAAGACGTTTTCGCACGTCCTCAGTCTTCAAAGCTGCATCGAGAAGGAGCATCTCAACCGCTTTGACAAAATAAAGAGACCGGAATGGTCGTGAGGAGGATTCTCTGAGCGGTTTCTACGGCCGTCATCGGGATTCAGAGCATAAAAAAAACGGTGAAGTCTGAGTTAGACTTCACCGTTTTTCATCTGCGCTACCCTTATTCAGTAGAGTAAGGAAGTAGAGCCATTTGACGAGAGCGCTTGATCGCTTTCGTCAATTTACGCTGATACTTAGCAGACGTTCCTGTTACTCGGCGAGGAAGAATCTTCCCACGGTCAGAAACGAAACGTTTTAGCAAATCAGTATCTTTGAAATCGATGTGTGTGATTCCGTTAGCTGTGAAGAAACACACCTTTTTACGTTTTCCGCGTCCACGACGTGCCATGTAGCGTCACTCCTTTCTGTTTTAGAATGGTAGATCGTCATCTGATATATCGATGGGTTCCCCTTGGTCAGCAAAGGGATCATCGTTGCGTTGTTGGTTGTTATTATTAGAACCGAAGTTATTTCCTGATGGTTGTTGATTCTGATTCGGTTGGTATCCTGAACCTCCACGGTTTCCTCCACCTTGTGAAGAACCTTTGGATTCTAAGAATTGAACGCTGTCTGCAACAACTTCTGTTACAAACACACGCTTGCCTTCCTGGTTATCGAAGCTTCTTGTCTGCAAGCGACCATCCACTCCAACTTGGCTTCCTTTACTCATAAAGTTGGCTAAGTTCTCAGCTGCTCGTCTCCATACGACACAGTTGATAAAGTCCGCATCCTGCTCGCCCTGTTTGTTTGAGAAAGGACGGTTTACCGCAATTGTGAAGTTGGCGACAGCTACTCCATTTGGCGTATAGCGTAAATCAGGATCCTTCGTCAATCTGCCGACTAATACGACACGATTTAACATCAGAATCACTCCTTATTTGTCATCTTCGCGTACAGCGATGTGGCGGATAATATCATCCGTGAACTTCGCTTGACGGTCGAATTCGTTGATCGCTTCACGTGTACCTGTGAAGTCGATGGTTACGTAGATACCATCACGGTAGTCGTTAATTTCGTAAGCAAGACGACGCTTACCTACTTCTTTAACTTCTTGAATCTCCGCACCGTTATCAGTTAGGATTTTGCTGAAACGATCTTTGACAGATGTCTTAGCTTCTTCCTCGATGTCTGGGCGGATGATATACATGATTTCGTATTTTCTACTCATCCGTTTTCACCTCCTTATGGACTTAACGGCTCCTTCTAGAAAAGGAGCAAGGAGTAATTACATCTTTAATTACTCACAATGAAGTATTATAACAAAGTTGTCCAAGATTTACAATACCAAAACGGAAGAACCCTGATTTATGCTTTTATACGTTGAAACGGAAATGGATGACATCGCCATCTTTTACGAGATACTCTTTACCTTCCAGACGAACGCGGCCACGGTCACGTGCGACACCCATCGTTCCTGCATCGACAAGATCTCCATAAGATACCGTCTCTGCACGGATGAAGCCTCGCTCGAAGTCCGTGTGAATGATGCCGGCACATTGTGGAGCCGTCATGCCTTCTTTGAATGTCCAGGCGCGGACTTCCTGCTCACCTGCCGTGAAGTACGTCGCAAGACCAAGAAGGTTGTACGTCGCCTTGATCAATTGATCGAGACCGGATTCTGCAATACCCAAGTCTTCAAGGAACTCTTCTTTTTCTTCGCCATCAAGCTCAGCGATTTCAGACTCGATTTTGGCACAAACGACGATCACTTCTGCACCTTCATTAGATGCGAAATCACGGATCGCTTTTACCTTGTCGTTGTCTCCTTCGCCGATTTCATCTTCGCTGACGTTGGCAACATAGAGGATGGGCTTAGAAGTGAGTAGATGAAGGCCTTTGACCACTTTCTGCTCATCGCTGCTGAAATCAACAGCGCGGGCAGGCTGCTCCGCTTCCAGTGCTTCTTTAATTTTTTCAAGGACGTTGTACTCTGCAACCGCGTCTTTATCTTTCTGACGGGCAAGCTTCGCTACGCGCTCAAGACGCTTCGTCACCGTTTCAAGATCGGCCAGAATAAGCTCAAGGTTGATCGTCTCGATATCAGAGATTGGATCGACCTGACCCGATACGTGTGTAATGTTCTCGTCTTCGAAAGCACGTACAACGTGACAGATCGCATCGACCTGACGGATGTGGGATAGGAATTTGTTTCCTAGTCCTTCCCCTTTACTCGCACCTTCTACGATTCCTGCGATATCAGTGAATTCAAAAGCTGTAGGGACGGTTTTCTTCGGATTGACAAGCTCGGTCAGCTTCTCCAGGCGGCTATCCGGTACTTCCACGATTCCTACGTTCGGATCGATCGTGGCGAATGGATAGTTCGCTGATAGAGCGCCGGCTTGTGTGATTGCGTTAAATAGCGTAGATTTCCCTACGTTCGGCAAACCTACGATTCCTGCTGTTAGTGCCATATAAGACTTTCACTCCTTAAGGATTTACATACATGCATGTTAGTCTCTTCAATTATAGATACTGTACTAGAAAATAACAACCAATCAAAAATGAAAAACTGGACCTTTCTACTAGCGGATTCTTCCTGTTTCTCCAGGCAAAAAGAACGGAATTACCGCTCTCCTTCATTCAATTATGCCAAATTGAAACATTCATAGACAATATGTCGTCTAATGATGAAGATAGGAGGAAATGAATGTGAAGAAACTATGGGTGGTCTGCTTTAGCGGAGCCATCATCCTCAGTGGATGCACATCCCAATCGGAAGCGAAACCACTGAAGAATGAACAGATCACTCAATTAGAGAAGCAGCGGGAACAAATGAGAGAAACCCTGCGACAGCAGAAACTCGAAATCGAACAATTGGAAGAACAGGTCCAAGCTTATGAAAAGCTGACCTCTGATGCACTGAATTTCTTAGAAACAGATGAAGCAGTATCGCTATTAAAACAACAGTTCACATATACGATCACCGTAAACGGCGAATCGATTCCGCCGAATGGAGAGATGAATATTGAAAGCGGGGACGTCGAAATCGTCCTCTCAAGCAGACAGCCCTCCTTTTCAATTCCTGATAAGTGGAGGGAGAAGGTCGAGCTGAAAGGCGGATTGTTCGATCATATCAGCAATCTGAAACCTTCAGCCGACAGCCGCTCCGGAAAAGACGGAACACTCAACGTCGACCGTTCTCTCGTATTCTCAGATATGAGCCCGGGTACAACAATAGAATTTGATATTACGAATGAATTGAAGGAAAGGTTAAAAGTCAGCACGAATTCGATTCGTTTAACCATTCAATAAAGAAAGGTTCCAACCATCAAGTCATGGTTGGAACCTTTTGTCTATAGAAAAACGTGAGTTCATTCATTGAACACCCCGCGGTGCACTCCATTTCATTCAGAACCTTTTCGTTAGCTCTGCTGCTTATTCCTGCTCCGCTGTTTCCAGCACTTTTTTCATCTTCGTTTCGAACTTGCGTCTCGGAATGAGTACACTGTGGCCGCAGCCCTCACACTTCACCCGGATATCTGCGCCCATTCGGATGATTTTCCAGCGGTTTTCCCCGCAAGGGTGCGGCTTCTTCATCTGCACAACGTCATTCAATTGATAAGACATACGTCATACCTCCTTAGGCTTCTTGTTCCTCTCGGGAATACATCACCATACGTGGGAATGGGATTTCGATTCCTTCTGCATCTAAACGGGTTTTCACTTCTTTACGCATGGCACGGGCGATGGCCCAGTGCTCCATGGGTGTCACTTCTGCGATGATCCGCATGACGACGTCTGAGGCTCCCAGGCTCTGAACACCTAAAAGCTTCGGCTCATCCAGCATGTCCGGATAACGTTCCGGTAATTCTTTTAACAAATCGTCAAGGGCCTGTTCTGCCCGTGCGATATCTTCTTCATAGGCGACGCTCACATCGACAACGGCGATGCTGTTATGGATCGAGTAGTTGGTCACTTGGGTCACGTTTCCGTTTGGCAGGATGTGTACTTCGCCTGTCCATGCTTTCACTTTACACGTTCTGAGTCCGACTTCCTCTACGAATCCTTCCACACCTGATGTACGAATGTAATCTCCTACAGAAAATTGATCTTCAAAGATGATGAAGAAACCGGAGATGATATCACGGACAAGGTTCTGAGCACCAAAACCGATGGCGAGACCCGCTACACCTGCACCGGCTAATAAGGCGCCGATTTCGAGAGTGAAGGTTTCCAAAATCATGATAAAAGCAACAAAATACACGACATAAGACAAGGCGTTTGCTACCAGTTTACTTAGTGTAGACTCCCGGCGCTGCGAAATTTTGAACGGTCCCTTTGTTCGGTTGGCAAAGAATTTCGTAATCAACCTTCGACCAATTTTAATCACTAAGAATGAGATGATGAGAATTAAAACAATCTGCATGGCCCCAAGACCAATGGCTGTCCATAATTGAGGTCCAAATACATAGTCGATTGTTTCATTCCACATGGTTTCTAAATCTCCCACCCATTTCCCTCCTGTACGACTTCAATATGAAATCTATTTTAACAGGTTTCTATCGAGATTTGTATCGGGAAATAGCCGGATGAATCAGTAGGGCGGCAAGCACATACAAATTCAAAAAACCATACAAAGGATACAAGTATTGAATGAGCGTCGAAAAGCCGAATGAAGTGAGCGGAAGCATGACGGCAATCAGGCCTAAAGCCAGAATCCAGAGGGGTTGTCTCACGTATTCTCGGAATCTGGTGACGAGTCCGAGCGTTCCGGAAGCAGCCGTTGTGAAGATGGCAATCCACAGCATAGCCGACATAAAGAGCATCATTTCATACGGATAGTGTTTTAAAATCGCAAATAAGGGGATTTCATATAATATGATATCTTCTGAAATTTGGATTAAGCTGTTGTTGTATAAATAGGAAATCGTTCCGATCAGGACACCGCTTCCCACACTGGCTATCCATACCTCGCCTTTATGCTTCATCTGATTCCCAATCGCCCCTAAGACCGCGATTAATGGAAGAATATTAAGTGCTGTAAACGGGAAGGCCGACATCCAGTTGTCCATCTCGCTTACGTATCCGAACAGGGAAAGCTGTTGATCGGAGATGAACAAGATCAGAACAAATAGAAGGCCCGCAATCAGAAGAGGCAGTACGAAACTGTTTACGATTACGATCCCTTTTACATCCCAGACGAACAAAAGAACAAGCGGAATGACGATGGCCAGTACACCGAACCGATAGGAGAAATGAAACGCCTGCCACGTTGCCCCGCTCCCAGCAAGCATCACGACGGTCGTCGTAAACAAATAAATGATGATCATCCAGTCATAAATACCGGTCAAATGCTTTCCTACGATGGCACGGAGAACAGGTAAATAATGCCCCGTTTGTTTTTGATAACTGATGGACATAATGGTGTAACAACACGAGGTGAACATAAGGGTGAACAAGAGTATCGCCAGGCTGGACCCATGTCCAAAGAACTGCCACAACTCACGACCCGATGCATACCCGGCACCAATAATCGTTCCAATGATCAGAAACATCCATTTCAAACCTGATTTAATCATATCCTTCCTCCACCTCTATGTATTTGCCGCGTACACGTATAGAATGACGGACATCCTTATATACTGTTACTACTATGAATTTGGAGGAGAAGCTATGAATCTTAAGGACAAGTTTTCCAACGAAGAACGAAGGGTCCACATTGACGAAGAATTGATGAGTGACCTCTTAAGCTCCCATTTAAATGATTGGCTTCCTCCGTCTAAAGAGATCGTCATCGCTTGTATCGGCACAGACCGCTCCACAGGTGATTCGTTCGGTCCTCTGGTCGGATCGATGCTGAAGGATCAGAACCTGGGGACCTTCCATGTCTATGGCACACTGGAAGATCCGCTGCACGCTTTGAACCTGAAAGAACGAGTCGAAACGATGAACAAAGAACATCCCAATCCCTACATTCTCGCTGTAGACGCCTGTCTTGGAAAAGCGACGTCCGTCGGCTCTGTCGTCCTTGGAAAAGGACCTTTGTCACCGGGTTCCGCATTGAAGAAGGATCTGCCTGCCATCGGAGACCTTCACATCAGCGGTATGGTCAATGTCAGTGGATTCATGGAACACGTCGTCCTTCAGAACACGCGCCTTCACGTCGTCATGCAGATGGCCGCCAAGGTGGCCGCAGCCATTCAGATGACCGACACGAAACGCCGCCGCGCCCGCTTAGAGACGTCTCCCACACAAGCCTTCACGGCAGCGACAAAGAGAAGAGACGCTCTGTACAGCAGGAAATCACGCTTGGATGGATTTATGTAGATAAGAGGCTGGGAAAAAAGTGTTCCCATCTACAAAAACCCCTGAGGTTGCATTTAACCAATGCAACCTCAGGGGTTTTGTTCGGTGAACGATTCTGTTTTCCAAAGAATATTCAGCAGGCGGGAGAAGGGAGGGCAGAACCTCTATGCTTGCATCGTCCTTAACTTTTCTGCCAGCCACAATAGCTGATGTAAGCACACGAGGTTCCGCCTCTTTTAGATAGAGGTGTTGGAGAAAGGGGGAGACTCCTGCCGGAATGGAGGGCAGCGTGAGATCCCGCAGGGAGCGAAGCGAGCGAGGAAGCTCACCGACCGCCGGTGGAAAGCGAGTCGTTTCGCAGGCACCGTTCCTCTCTTACTCAGCGAACCGATAAGTCTCAACCACTTTTTCTGTTATGAAAATTGTTGAACGATTGCAAGCACGACTCCGACCATCACTAACGCAGGAAGCAAGTTCGCCACCCTGATCTTCGTCAACTTCAACATATTCAGCCCGATCGCCACAATCATCAATCCACCCGCCGCCGTCATCTCGACAATGAACATATCCAGCATATCCTGCGGGATGAACCGGTTGATCTGTGTCGCAAACAAGGCGATCGACCCTTCATAGAGCACGACAGGAATAACGGAGAAGATGACTCCGATCCCCAGAGTGGACGTCAAGACAAGCGAGACAAACCCATCGATGATTGCCTTCGTAATCAGGATCTCATGGTCGTTACGAAGTCCGCTGTCGAGCGCTCCGATGACCGCGAGTGCGCCAATCACGAATATCAACGACGCGGTAATGAATCCTTGAGCGAGAGTTGAAGTGGAACCGGGCTTTGTGAATTTACGCTCCACCCAGCGTCCTATGTATTCGAGCCGCTCCTCAAGACGAAGCGCCTCTCCGATAATCGCTCCACTCAGAAGGCTGATCAATACAATGACGATGTTCTCCGTTTCAAAGGCCATTTGAAGCCCGATCAACGTAACCGCAAGCGCGACACCGCTCATGACCGTCTCCTTGAAGCGCTCCGGAATTTTTGTGAAAAACAATCCGAGCGCTGTTCCAATCACAATACATAACCCGTTTACTAACGTTCCAAGCAGTACCATACGATTTCTCTCCTATATGTATTGAAAAAAGAACCCGGGCTCAAGAAAGCGCCAGGTTCATCATTCCTTATCGAAGTAATGTAAAATGCGCTCCAAGTCCTCTTCGTTCATAAATTCAATCTCAATTTTGCCTTTACGTTTCCCTTTATGAATCTTCACGCCTGTGCCGAGCTGCTGCTTCAATGAATGCTCACGTTCTTGGATGAATACATCCTTGGCGGCAGGCTTCTTCTTCTTTTTCTTCTGCGTCATCTCCTGGATGAGACGCTCCACTTGTCTGACGCTCAGCTTCTCGTTTTCGATTCGTTCCGCCATTTTAAGGACGGCGTCTCTTTGTTTCAAACCGAGGAGTGCACGGCCGTGCCCCATCGACAATGTCCCGTCATTGATCTTCTGAATGACTTCGGACGGAAGGGACAGCAGGCGGATCAAGTTGGCGATATGAGACCGGCTTTTTCCGAGGCGTTCGGACAGCTCGTCCTGTGTGACACCGAGTTCTTTTTGAAGACTTTGATAGGCTTTCGCTTCTTCAACCGGGGTCAGATCCTCGCGCTGAAGGTTCTCAAGCAGAGCAAGTTCCATCATTTGTTCATCGGTCCAGTCACGGACTAATGCGGGAATCGTCTCAAGCCCGGCTTTTTTCGAAGCTCTGAAACGGCGCTCACCGACGACGATTTCATAGCCTTTGATGCTTTTTCTTACGATGATCGGCTGAAGGATGCCGTGTTCCTTGATCGACTGGCTCAATTCCTCAATGGCCTCGTCATCGAACGTGAGACGAGGTTGATAGGGGTTCGGGCGACATGACTGAACGGGGATGTCGTGAACCTGTTCCTCTTCTTTTGCTTCTTCAGGAAAATAAGCTTGGAATCCTTTACCTAACCCTTTCGCCATCCCTGATCACTTCCTTTGCTAGTTCTAAATAGACTTCTGCTCCTCTGGACTTGGCATCATACAAGATGACGGGCTTTCCATGGCTTGGTGCTTCACTTAAGCGGACGTTACGGGGGATAATCGATTGATAGACTTTATCTCGGAAATATTTCTTCACTTCATCGACCACTTGAATGCCGAGGTTCGTCCTCGCATCAAGCATCGTCAAGAGGACCCCTTCGATCATCAGCTGCTGGTTGAAGTGCTTCTGAACGAGGCGTACGGTATTCAATAACTGACTGAGTCCCTCTAAAGCATAATACTCACACTGCACAGGAATCAATACACTATCAGAGGCCGTCAGCGCATTCAACGTCAACAACCCAAGAGAAGGGGGGCAGTCGATGATAATGAAGTCATACTCAGACTTCAGTTGATCGATCGCCTGCTTCAGACGGACTTCCCTTGAAATCGTCGGGACGAGCTCGATTTCCGCTCCGGCGAGCTGAATGGTAGCCGGAATGGCATCGAGGTTCTCGACAAGCGTCTCAGTACAGACCTGCTTCGGTTCGACCCCTTCTACGAGAATGTCGTAAATACACAGGTCCATATCCGCCTTCTCCACGCCCAATCCACTTGTGGCATTCCCTTGAGGGTCGATATCCACGAGAAGGACTTTATGATTCAAATAAGCGAGACACGCACTTAGGTTAACAGCTGTCGTCGTTTTTCCGACGCCGCCTTTCTGGTTGGCGACCGAAATCACTTTCCCCATATGAACACCTGCCCTTATTTTTATAGTCGATCTAAAGGGAATTCCCTTTCTATTCAAGAAAAACCCATCTACATAACAAGATGGGTCTCCGGTTCGCTATTTCTTCTTCGGTATCTTTATCGTAATTTGATAATAATCATCGTGGTCCTCTTCATCTGTCTCCAGATCTGTCCCTGTATCACGGACCATGTCGAGTGATTGACGGATCGTATTCATCGCAATCCGCATATCCTTATTTACACCTTTTAATGTCGGTTTCTTTTTCTTCTTCTGTGGTTCATTGATTCTCGCAATTCGTTCTTCCGTCTGCTTCACGTTCCACTGCTTCTCTATAATCTCGCCGAGGATCTGCTCCTGCAACTGGGGATCCTTCACTGCGATGAGAGCTCTTGCGTGACGTTCTGTAATCTTCTTATCCATGACCGCTTCCTGAACAGACTCCGGAAGCTTCAATAAACGCAGTTTGTTGGCGATGGTGGACTGGCTTTTGCCGAGTCGCTGCGCAAGCGCCTCCTGCGTCAACTCATGTATTTGCAATAACTTCGCATAGGCGACGGCTTCTTCAATGACCGTCAGTTCTTCACGCTGCAGGTTCTCAATGAGAGCGACAGAGGCTGTTTGCGAATCGCTCATTTCACGAAGAATAGCCGGAACTGTCTCCCATCCAAGAGATTGGACAGCACGCCAGCGTCGTTCTCCGGCAATCAATTCATATTCAGAATCATTCAGTTTACGAAGAACGATCGGTTGAATCATCCCATGCGTATGGATCGTCTGGGCAAGTTCACTGATCTTCTCGTTGTTAAAAATCGCTCGCGGCTGATAACGGTTCGGTTGAATGAGATCGACAGGGATCTGCATGACCTCATCAGGATTGTAAGATTCCTCATTGCTGTTCTCTTCTTCTGATTCCGTCTTGTCCCCAAGCCCGAACAATCGACCAAAAGGATGTAACACGATCAGACACACCACCTTTATACGCTTCAAGCATACGCCATAGAAAAAAGCGCTGCAGGCTCTTTAGGCTGCTCGCGCATACGTATGCCTTTTTTACTCTAATCACATTTTATCATATTTCATAGATTAAAAGTATCTTGATACATGAAGAAAAAGAGACAAAAGCTGTCGAATGCCGTATAGCTGATTTCATTAAAATAGAGAATTCCTCGAATAAAGGGAGGAAAAATTTGTCGACATTTTCTTTTGAAAAGGGGAGGGAATCAGGGGATAAGCTCGAATAGAATTTAAGAGACTACTAGAACTGGAGGAATGGAACATGCAAAAAAGTATCATGATCTTCTCACAACCATCAGCAGGGGTGAACGCAGACTAAACCATGCTGACACTCCTGCTGAACCAGCTACCATGACCAAACACAAAGCAGGAGGACATGTCATTGAAAAAGAATACCATTGCTTCACACAATATTCGTTTATTATTTTGGGCGGAGATCTTCGGAAGTGTCCGCTTCTTACAGCCGGTGCTCACGTTGTTTTACTTTGCGAGAGGGCTTGATGAATCGCTCATTCTCGTTGTGCTCACCTGTTTCAGCGTCGGCGTGCTCGTAGGGGAAATCCCGACAGGCGTCGTCGCAGACCGCTTCGGTGCGAAGCGGGCCTTTTTGATCGGCTCGTTCACCGCGATCATCGCATACAGCCTGTTCTACGTCGCATTCGATCCGTGGGTTTTCTTTCTGAGCAGTTTTCTCACGGGATTCGCTGCGACCTTTTTCAGCGGAGCCGATGAAGCGTTGATTTACGAGTCGCTAAAACTTTCAGAGGAAGAACATTTGATGGACCGGGCGATGGGGCAGATCGGTTCTGCCACGTTCATCGTATCCATCATCGCCGTCCTGATCGGTGCCTTTATCGCACAGGACTTAACCGAACCTCAGTTCAGACTTTTGATTACACTGACACTGGTCTTCATGACCATTCAGTTCGTCCTACTATGGTTCATCAAAAATCCGTCGACTCAAGGCGGCTACACGAAGCCTGTCATTCAGCAGGTCACAGACGGAATCAAGGCGATCCGACGTACACCGCAGGTACTCTGGATGTTCATCAACATCACGCTCGTGTTCATCCCAGTCGGAGCGGTCTTCGCCCAGTTCGATCAGAAGCTGCTGGTTGATGCCGGACTGCCCGTATTTTGGATCGGGCTCGTCTATGCCATCGCTTCTATGATCGGCTTTGTCGCATCCCGTTCGATCGGATGGATGACTGCACGTTTCAACAGAGTCAGACTCCTGTTCTCTACAGGCATGATCGCGGTCATCGGATTGACCGCAACGGCGCTCTTCCACGCATCACTCTGGGTCATTCTCGGGGTGGTCTTGGTGCTGAAGCTCGTCACAGCGATCCGCTATCCCGTCTATTCGCAGCTGTCGAACGACATCATCCCGTCAGATGTACGGGCGACGACGATATCGCTGTTGTCGATCCTGGATTCGTGCTTCGACCTGCTCGTCTTCACGTCCATCGGTCTCGTTGCCGTCAACGGCTTCACCCCAATGTTCATCGGATGCGCCGTCATCGCACTAATCGGGGTACTGATTCCGATCCAAGCTAAACGGATGGAGGCTTAGCCACCTTTATAAAAATGGCTGCTATAGTAACAGAAAAGAGCAACTTCCATTTTGAATGGAGGTTGCTCTTTTTTATATGGGGCTTATGTAACTAATGCAATCAATACCTTAAAAGTAAAATATGCGTCCATTAATTTCACTCATATTTTTGTAAAAATCGGTCAGGATAGGATGAATATCTGGTTCTGTGTAGTAGTAGTTTTCATTTACTTGAGTCGGTCCAAATTGAAAGGTCTCTTCGTTCCCATCAAAAAAACTGATTGAGTAATTAAAACCAGTTCTAGCCTCTTGGTTTTCTTCTGGGAGGAATTTTATATCTTTTATTTCATCTATAAACGTATTTACCGCCTCCTTATCAGTAACTGTTTCTTTGTAGCCTGTATTACCATCAGTCATTACTATTTTAGAAACATCTTTTAAGTCTTCCTCATAAAATTCAGCAAGTGTCTTTTCTTCTAAGCCACAGCCAGTTAAAAGCATTACAACTATTAAACTGAACGTGATAAAGTGTAATTTTTTGATATAATCACTTCCCCTGGTTTATAAGACGAAGTAACACTACAGGAAGTTACACCATTCCTCCTGCCAAACAAATAGGGTGGAAAACGTATATAAATGATTAAACGTACTCAAAAAACACAATTCTATTTGCAAATGGGTCTTTAACGGTAACCTCCAGAGTATTCCATGGCGTTGTTTCAATCCTGGGGTGGGAATTTTTATATTTTTTTGAAATGAGATTTGAATGAATTAACTTTACGTTTTCTACTTCTATTCTGATCGCAGACCCAGGACAACAGTCTCCGTGATGCTCTGAAAGATGAATGATACAACCTCCATGAGATATTTGCATGTACAGAGGCATATCATCAGCAAACTGATGCTCCCAATCTAACTCGAACTCTAAAAATGACATATAAAATTCTTTGGCTTTTTCCTCATCAAAAATACGCAAGATGGGAGTAGGGGTTTTCATTATAATTTTAGATGTACTCATCATCTCATCCTTTCTTATGGAATCTTTTAATTTAATTCATGTATCAAACTTAATTATAAGAACCAGCTGCACTTAAACCTAAGCTTTATCTTCTTGATAACCTCACCTCAAGATAAGAGTTTTATCATAAATGGTGGTGAGATTCGCACCACCCTTCTCACATACAAGAACGGATGAAGAATCAGTTTCAAAAATCTTTTCCGTCAGTCCAACCAGCCATTCTGCCTCGCAATAAAAGCCGCTTCCGTCCGATTCTGCGCATCCAGCTTACTCATGATTTCCGACATATAGTTCCGGATCGTGCCATTCGACAAATGCAGCGCTTCACTCATCTGACTCGTGCTGTATCCTTTTTCAACGAGCTTCAGTACGTCTTCCTCTCGAGGGGTCAACACCCGCTTCGTTCTTGCAGCCAGTTGAGGAATGAGCTGTGGGCTGATCACCTGCCTGCCTTCTTTGACCTGGCGTATGTAAGAAGCGAGCTCCTCACTCGGCGTATCCTTCAGCAGGTAGCCATCTACTTCGTATCCCCACGCATCCTGTAAGTATCCTTGTTTCGAGAATGTTGTGAGGATGAGAATTTTCGTTTTGGTCGCTGTTTTTTGTAAGGCTTCGACGACATCGAGTCCTGTCATCAAGGGCATTTCGATATCGAGCAGCGCCATATCGGGCGCGTGCTGTTGGATAAACTGCAAGGCTTCCTCACCGTTTCCTACGTCGCCGACGACTTCGAAATCTTCTTCCATATTCAACAGCGTCCGTAACGCTCCTCTCAGCATTTGCTGGTCTTCTGCTATCAATATTGAAATCAACCTGTTTCCTCCTCATCCCATGCATCCTTTTCCTTACTGCGCTGCACTTTCGGTACAAAAACATGGACAGACCCGCCTTGGTTGGCAGCATTTTCGATCGACACACGTCCGCTGATC
The DNA here is from genome assembly GCF_020171725.1 of Halobacillus litoralis. GTDB lineage: Bacteria > Bacillota > Bacilli > Bacillales > Halobacillaceae > Halobacillus > Halobacillus litoralis_F. Next base: position 55,246 of record NZ_JAIVAJ010000009.1, read on the forward strand.
ATCCGCAGACGTTCCTCCATGCCGAACAAGCCATTGCCTTTTGGTTTTTGAATCCCGATGCCGTTGTCCTGCACCTTGAGACGAATCTCCTTCTTATGATCCTCAATGGTGATGTGGCAGCGGGTCGCCTGACTGTGCCGAATCACATTCGTTACACATTCACGTAAACTGAAGGCGAGAATATTTTCATAGAGTGGATTCAACCCTTCAACAGACCCGCTCCTTTCAACAACCGGCGTGATGGATGCCTCGCGAAGCAGCTTCTCAGACAAGACGATTTCTTCTTCCATCGACAACTGCTTCAGATCGGTCACGATTTCACGGATTTGATTCAACACCGTCCGTGAAATTTGATGAATATCTTTGATTTCGCTCTCCGATTGAGCCGGGTTCGTAGACAGCATACGGAGGGCGATATCGCTTTTGAGCGTAATCATCGACAGCGTCTGGCCGACCGTGTCATGCAGGTCACGTCCGATTCGTTCTCGCTCCTGCTGCTTCACCAGCTCTTCAATCCTCTCATTCGCCTGGTCGAGCTTTTCTTTCGTCTGGCTCCACTTGATTTCATATTGCATAATAAGCGGGATCACGACGATCATAATACACGCGGCCGATATCGGAGCGATTTCGACCACCATATGACCGGACTGATGAATCCAGTACAGTTCGACAAACAGCATGATCGACAAGACATAATAAACGAAAAACGATCGCCGTTTTTGAATGAAGGGTGTCGCATAAGCGGTATAGATCGCTAAGTATAAGAACGATTCATGATAGAAATATAGAAAAATACCGACGATGATCGTCATGAAGATTCCATTCATAAACGCCCTGGAAGGCGCCCAATAAATATCACGGAAAAAGAAATAAAAAAGAACAAGCAAAGCGATTCCCGCTACACCTTCCCACCCTCCCCATGTGAGCAGATTGTAGAGCGGGAATAAAAAGTAAAGCGACCAGAACAGAGGCAGATGACCATATTTCTCGGGAAATAGCCGAACTTTTTTCACATTAGATCCTCCTTGCGTGTGTGTAGAGAGCACCTCCCGCAAATATGACCAGATAGGCGAGTAAGACCACGATGGTCACAAGCGGAACGGCTTCTCCAGCGAGCAGCGACCATGCGCCGTTGGCATAGAGGTAACCCGGCGTCCAAGTGCCGAACGATTGGACGAATGCAGGCATGTTGTCCATCGGTGTCCACAGCCCGCCGAGCAGCGCCATTCCGAGCGTGAGAAGATTCGCTACGCCTGTTGCTGTATCAGGTGTTTTGAAAACTGAGATCCATAAGCCGAGGGCAAGAAAAGGGAGGATGCCGAGCCAAATCCAACCGCCCACTTGAACCCATTTCATCAACGGAAGCTCAATGCCCTTCCAAACCGATGCCGCCGTAAACAGAGCGATGATGATCATCCCGTTCAGCACCATAAGTGAGACGAGGCGGGCTGTGAAGTATTGCATCCTTTTCATCGGTAACGACTGGACCCACTTCATCCATGGCTGACGTCGATCATACAACAGCTGAATCCCCATCGTTGTCACCGATGATCCCATCAAGCTGAAGCACGTCATCGATATAAGAAAATAAGCCTTCCATTCTGTACCTGCAATCTCCATCGTTCCACTGACCGTCGTCGTATAGATCGCATAGAAGATAAACGGCATCAGGAGAGAGAACACAACAAAGTATTGATTTCGAAATAGTCTAAACATTTCCATTTTACTTGTATTGTAAATGATTTTCATTGAAAAATCCTCCTCTTTTTTTCATTCTCATCCCATCGCCTCTTCAGAGGTCCACTCCTCATAGAAGTTTTCCATCGACTTCTTCTCCGTAGACAAATCTTGAAAAGGAACGTTGTTTTCTACGAGCCAGCGAATCCACTCATCAGAGGATCTCGTTTCTTTTTCCCAAAGTTTCACGTCACTGTTCCACGTGAATCCTTGTTGTTGTAGAAACGAAGCGGCGTTTTCGTTCTCCAGACGGAACCGGATCCAGGTCGTCGTACTCTCAAGCCCTGAGACTGTTTCGTCCGTTTTGATCACGCCGTTCTCGAGGAACAGAACTCTGTCTCCGATCAGAGAGGCTTCTTGAAGGACATGGGTCGTCATCAAGATCGTCATACCAGCTTTTTTCAACTTCTCGATTTGACGGTAGACGTTTTTGCGGGCGTGAACATCCATGCCTGCCGTCGGTTCATCCATTATCAAAAGGTCGGGCTGACCGACGAGGGCCAGGGAGAAATGAAGCTTCCGCTTTTGACCGATGCTCAAATTATCGGTCTTCGTTTTCTCCATCTCCACAAGTCCGGCGTTTTGAATCACTTCTTGATAAGACAACGGAGAAGTGTACAGCGACCTCGTCCATTGAATCAGCTCTTTGACCGTCACCCGATCGATGACAGAGGCATCCTGAAGGACGAGTCCGATCTTTTTCTTTCCTTCGTACCAGTCGATGTGCCCGTTCGTCGCTTTAATATTTCCCATCAGAATGTCGAGAAGTGTCGTTTTCCCAGCTCCGTTCGCCCCAAGCAAAAGGACACTCTCTCCCTTTTCAAGCGAAAATGTAACATCGTGCAGCACGCGCTTTCGGCCGAAGTCTTTTGCCAAATGTTCTACGCTCAACATAACCATCACCCTTTCTATCCTTATCATAAAGGGCACAGGATTCGTCTTGTAGAAACCTCTGTCATGACTTCAGATGACAATTGTCACATCCAAAAAAATCCTATGGTCTCTTGCTCAGACTTCTATATTGTTTCAGATGAAAATTCCGGGCTAAGTCGTTCATTCAATGATTACGACCCCAAAGTCGGAATGCAGACTTTAGACCTTCTTTACACACATAAAAAAGGCCACTTGAGTCTGTTAAAACTCAAGTGGCCTTCTAAGATTATTCAACTTCAGGTGCGTTCCTTAGACGTGCACCGATTCTGAGCTTCTCAACTACTTTCTCTTCGATACAGCACACTCGATCCAAGACCCCGCGCACAGAATTATCGATTTCAACCAAGTCATTCATCGCCGTCTCTGTTGGGCTGTTATGCGTAACATAATGTGTCGCAGCTTTGATTTTCTTCGCTTCTGCTCCAATTACTTCCGCCAGTTTGAATTCTGTCAAAAGTGCAGACAGGATGATCAACCCACCCAGTCCGTCGTTACCTAGAAATTCTGTCGCCTGACCAGCTTCATCAATCATTCCCATGATTTCTTTTTTTTCAGCCATTATTATCCCTCCCTTTTCTCTTGATAGTTACATCCTATGAAAAAGAAAGGGACTTGCATGGACAAGTGGCTTATGTCATCGGCTGATTTTTTCACGTGAAAAGAATTGAATGCCCTCTTCTTCAACTTTACCACTTATTAGTACCTCATAAATCTTTCGCTTTGTGGAAAAATGAGCACAAACGATGGAAAGCAGGTGAAAGCATGGAAATGAATGAACAAAACTACCGTGCAGGAGATATTGTGTACGTCATCTATCGCAACCCTCACACGTACGATGTCGCCAATGTCCAGGAGGCGGCTGTCGTGAAGAACCCGGAACAGCCCGGGGAGCTGGCTTTATTTTTATATGAAACCTATTTTCCGTTAGATTCTGATATTGCGGTCTATGCTTCCGAAGGCGATGCAGAGCGCGCCTATCACGATGCGTTCGGTGGCGGAGTGGAATCGGAGGGAGAGCTGTGGTAAAACCTTTCGTACCTGAACTGGTTTACATCGAGCCCCGCGCGTTGGAGTACCCGCTCGGGCGAGAGCTGAAAGAGAAGTTCGAGGGGATGGGCATTGAAATCAGAGAAACGACGTCCCATAACCAAGTCCGCAATCTGCCCGGGGACAATGACTTTCAGAAATATAGAATGGCGAAGTCGACGCTTGTGGTCGGAGTGAGAAAGACTCTCAAGTTCGATACCTCCAAACCCTCTGCGGAGTATGCCATCCCTTTTGCGACGGGCTGCATGGGACACTGCCACTACTGTTATCTTCAGACGACAATGGGGAGTAAGCCGTATATCCGGACGTATGTGAATACGAATGAAGTGTTTGAAGCGGCAGAGGAGTATATGAAAGAGCGTGCACCTGAGGAGACGCGGTTTGAAGCGTCTTGTACATCGGATATCGTCGGGATCGATCACCTGACCCATACGCTGAAGCATGCGATCGAATACTTCGGTCAATCCGAGCACGGGCGCCTTCGTTTTGTGACAAAGTTCGCACATGTCGATCATCTGCTGGATGCGAAGCACAACGGCAGGACGCGGTTCCGCTTCAGCATGAATGCGGACTATGTCATCAAATATTTAGAGCCCGGCACCTCACGCCTCGATGACCGCATCGAAGCGGCTGCTAAAGTAGCGAAAGCCGGCTATCCACTCGGCTTCATCATCGCACCGATTTATTTGTACGATGACTGGAAGGAAGGGTACCGGATCCTTTTTGAAAAGCTTCATGACAAGCTACCGGATTATGCGACGAAGGATTTGACGTTCGAGCTGATCCAGCACCGCTTCACGAAGCCTGCGAAACGCGTCATCCAGAAAAACTACCCGATGACGAAGCTCGAAATGGACGAAGAGAAGCGCAAATACAAATGGGGACGGTACGGAATCGGTAAGTACGTCTATCAAAAGGACGAACAGGAAGATATGAAGAGCACGCTTGGCGGCTACATCAATCAATATTTCCCTGAAGCGACCTTGGAATATTTCACATGAAACAAACCCTTCCTCAATCGAGGGAGGGTTATTTCAATTTCTTCTGCACGACTTCCCGGTGCTGCACATATCCTTGTTTTTCATAAAACGAGCGTGCTCCGGTATTGCCCGCCCAGTAATCAAGTTCAATCGCATCGATTCCTTTTTCCCGTGCGAGGTCTTCGACAGCCTCGAGAAGCTTCCGCCCGTAACCCCGCTGCTGCTTCGTCGTGTCGACACTGATCTGATGCACGTACAACGAAGCACGTGCCTTCTTGAAGTCGTTCTCTTCCTCATAGCGTTCTTCGACCCATACAAAACCGACCGGCTCTTCGTCGATTGCAATCAGGAACGTATGGTACGGCTTTCCGATTTTACTTTCAAAAAAGTTCAGCATCCGTTCAAATCGATATGGCTTGAATAGATGAGGGTACAGTTCAACGTGCAAATCATGGACAAACCGGTTCAGCCGCGCGACGACTGACGCATCCTTCGTTTCCTGAATCATGTTCATTCCCCCTTTTTTTCCACTATACGAAAACAAATGCGTAGTGTCACGGGAATTGTGGAAAGATAAGGAACAGAAAGAAAATGAAAAAGGAGAGATGAATGATGGATCGATCAAAACGTCAATACGGAGGACAGCCCGCTCAGACACAGAATAGACAACCGGGAGTAGAGTCAGAGATGAATCCTGCTCCGCTGCATGCCGATACCGATTATCAAAGTGGGCAGAAGCTGAAAGGGAAAGTCGCGCTCATCACAGGCGGAGACAGCGGAATCGGGAAATCCGTTGCCATCGGATACGCGAAGGAAGGTGCGGATGTCGCGATTGTCTATTTGGATGAGCATGAAGACGCCGAGAAGACGAAACAGCTTGTGGAACAGCAGGGACAGAAAGCGATTCTCATCCCTGGTGATGTAGGAGAAGAGACGTTCTGCCAAACCGTCGTTCAGCAGACGATCAAGGCATTCGGAAAAATCGATATCCTCGTCAATAACGCAGCTGAACAGCATCCGACCGACGACATCCTGAAGATTACGAAGGAGCAGCTCGAGCGTACGTTCCGGACGAACATTTTCTCGATGTTTCACATGACAAAAGCGGTCGTCCCGCATTTAACGCAAGGAAGCTCGATTATCAACACGGGCTCGGTCACCCCGTTCGTCGGAAATGAACAGCTTGTCGACTATACAGCGACAAAAGGAGCGGTCGTCGGCTTCACCCGTTCCCTTGCCAAGCAGCTCGTATCAAAAGGCATTCGCGTAAACGGCGTAGCACCAGGTCCGATTTGGACACCTCTGATTCCGTCTACATTCCAGGCAGACGATGTCGCGAAATTCGGGGCTGACACTCCGATGGGACGTCCCGGCCAACCCGTCGAGCACGTCGGCAGCTACGTCCTGCTCGCATCCGATGACGCCTCTTATATGACGGGACAGTTCATCCATATCAACGGCGGAGCTTACACATCGAGCTAAGCAGGACAGTTGCAAACGCCCGCTTCCCTTTTACAATAAAAAGTAGGAAGGGAGAAGGTGCTGATGCCGGAAGGTCCTGAAATTAGAAAAGCCGCCGATTATGTCGAAAAAGCCGTGGTAGGTCGCGAAGTGCTGGAAATTTTCTTCGCCTTCGATCACCTCAAAGACTATGAGGAGATCCTGAAAGGACGGCACATCCTTCGTGTCGACACGAAAGGGAAAGCGATGCTCACCCGCTTCGACAACGGCTATACGATTTATTCGCACAACCAGTTGTACGGCAAGTGGTACACACGGAACGCCTACAACTATCCGAAAACGAACCGCCAGCTCAGATTTGCGATTCATAATGAAAAGAAATCTGCGCTCCTCTATAGTGCTTCTGATATTGAAGTGTTACGAGATGAGGAAGTGGAGGCCCACCCGTTCATCGCGAAAGTCGGACCGGATATTCTGAGTGAAGACGTCACGAAAGAAGAGTTGGTCGAGAGGTTCCACGAGAAACGGTTCCACCGCAGAAAGTGGACTTCGCTTCTCCTGGATCAAGCGTTCATCGGGGGAATCGGCAACTATCTGCGGAGTGAAATCCTGTTCGTCGCAGGTATCCACCCTGAGCTGAGACCCGTCGATTGTACAGAGGAACAGCTTGAGAAAGCCGCGCAGGCGAGCATCGATCTGATGTGGCAGTCGTACAAGCATAAAGGGATTACGAACGACCTGGAACTTGCCGAGAAACTGAAAGCCTCAGGAGCGAAGCGGTACGAATATCGTCATTGGGTGTTCAACCGTGAAGGAAAGGCCTGCCGCGTGGACGGCACGGAAATCATCAAATTCCGAGCCGGATCACGAAGATGCTACTACTGCCCCACTTGTCAGTCGAAGTAAGCCGGAGGAAGCAATCCTCCGGCTTTTTCATGGGAAGAAAACATGTTCAGCATGAAGTTCTTCCCCGAGCGTCAGAATACCGAACGAATAACGCGGGAGTCTTCGTTTGTCCGTCACTGATCCCGGGTTAAACAACATCGTGTTTTTCACAAATCGAAGGAGCGGAAGGTGGGAATGACCGAATACGATGAGGTCCAATTCCTCTCCTTCAAACGCTTCGACGACCCGCTTCTCCGTCGTCTTCTTTTCACCATGTCCGTGGACGATCCCAATCCGAAATCCGCCTGTCTCTATGATCTGTTTTTCTGGAAAGACCGATTGAATCTCCTCCCCATCCACGTTGCCATAGACTCCGTGTACGGGAGCAAATGTCTTCAGCTCTTCATAAACGTCAAGCGTCTGCCAATCTCCGGCATGGATGATTCTATCTGCAGCCGTAAGCTCTTCGGTCAGTCGTTCGGGCAGCTGCTTCGCTTTTTTCGGGATATGCGTGTCCGATAACACGACCAACTTCATCACCATCACCTCTTATTTTTTCTGAATTTTTCACCATTTCCTTGTTCGACATTTTCCCTGAACTTTCTATTGCATAACCACCTTTTCTTCTGTACAGTAGTCAAGTATGTGTAAGGAGGAATGCAACATGAATCAACAAAAACAGGTACAGATGGTGACCGCTGATCCATCTGCTTTCGGATTATTCGGACTCGCGATGGTTACACTCGTCGCTTCATCCGCTAAATTAGGATTAACAGACGGCGTGTCGTTCGTACTGCCTTGGGCGATCTTCTTAGGTGGAATCGCACAGCTGATCGCAAGTATGCTTGACGCGAAGCATAACAACACATTCGGGATGACCGCTTTCGGTGCATTCGGACTCTTCTGGCTCGGCGTCGGAACGTCCTGGTTGATCGACTTCGGTGTATTCGGTGAAGCTGCGGCGCAGGCCGTCGACCCGAAACAGCTCGGTATTGCCTACATCGGCTACTTGATTTTCAGTGTGTTTATGACAATTGGAGCGATGGAAACGCATAAAGTGCTATTCTTTATTTTCGTCCTTATTGATTTCTTATTCATCGGCTTATCCCTATCGACGCTTGGCGTCATGCCGGAAGCGATGCACACATTAGCGGCTGTCGCAGAATTCTCGATTGCGATTCTCAGCTTCTACGGATCCGCAGCAAGTGTGTTGAACACGCACTTCGGAAAAGTGACATTACCTGTAGGCCAACCATTCGGTATCTTTAAATAATTTGTAAGACCGATGCTTCTAGAGAGCATCGGTCTTCTTTTTCAGCTATTCTTCTCTTTTAGCCATTGCGTGATGACCTCGACGATTTCATCCTGCTGTTCTTTGACAGAGATGTCAGCTGCCCGGTCCCCCTTCTGCTCACCATACACGCCGAACTGAGCGTGGTTGCCACCATCGATTTGATGGAGCGTCGTCTGATCAGAAAGGTAAGGCTCTGTTTCTTCAATTTTCTCAGGAGTCGTCAGTCCGTCCTTTTCCCCGTAAATCGATAGAATCGGAACATCGGTATCAGCAAAGCTGGTTCCTTCCGTTGGATAAGACGCTAAGAAAATGACACCTGCGGCCTCGTCTTTACTTGCAAAAGAAGCCGCTGCTACTCCTCCAAGGGAATGACCGCCGACGTACCAGTTATCCACATGTGGATAACGTTCGATTAATTCTTCTGCCTTACTCGAATCGGTTAAAGCGAGATTCAGCCGAACATCCGGCACTCCTGTCAGATACCCGGCTTCTGCCAGCTGCTCCGCCAAATAACCGTAAGCTTCCGGCTCCACTTTTGCCCCTGGATAAAGGATGACCCCTGATTCCGGTTCCTCATCCGGCTCAAACACGACCCAGCCCTCTGACTTTTCGATGTCACTCACCCATTGATTGAGCTGTTCTGACGGTTGATACGTCTGCTGCGTCCAAATGTAAAAGCCGATAACAGCGACGAGTAGTAGTACTACGACGCTAATGGCTGCATATTTGATGAACCGTTTCATGAGCTCGCCCCCTTATTTCTATGATCATACTATACATCTTCCAGCTGAAACGGTCGAGAGAATGGCAATCATGCCGTTTTTCCCGATTCCTAGATGATGAAATGGTAGAGAGACGTTTCATCAAGGTCGTTTTCAACCCGTGAAAGCTTGAAAAACGTTGTGACCCAAGCTCTCACGAAACTTTTCCCCCTCTGACACCAGAAAAAAAGACGACTCCCGGCATCGAGAGTCGCCTTCTGCCTATTCAATCGGCTGTTTATTCGGTGTACCGGCTTTACGCGGGTACTTCTTCGGTGTTTTTCTACGCTTTTCGATAATGGCGATGTTCCGCTCGCTGTCTTCTTCAGGCAGGTGGAACGTGAAGACGTCCTTCACTTCGCCACCAACCGTCTGAACAGCGACATTGGCATCTTCCATTTCGTCCATCAGGTTCGGGCCTTTCATCGCCATGAAATGACCGCCCTTCACGGTGAGGGGCAGGCAGAGCTCGCTCAGTACGCTCATACGCGCGACGGCTCTGGCCATAACAAGATCGAATCCTTCACGGAATTTGTGGTTCTTCCCGAAGTTCTCGGCACGATCGTGATAGAAAGCGACATCATCAAGCTCCAGTTCATGAGCTAAATGGTTCAAGAAGGTGATGCGCTTCTTGAGTGAATCGACGATCGTCACCTTCAACTGAGGAAAAGCGATTTTCAGAGGGATGCTCGGAAAGCCTGCACCCGCTCCGACATCACAGATTCTCAGCTCCTGAGTGAAATCATGATAGAAAGCAGCCGTCAACGAATCATAGAAGTGCTTCAAATAGACGCCTTCCTGATCCGTGATGGCCGTCAGATTCATTTTTTCATTCCATTCGACGAGAATGTCGAAGTAACGCTGGAACTGCTGTTGTTGTTTCTCATCAAGTTCGATGCCTTTTTCTTTCAAAGCATCTACAAACGTCTTCGTATCCATAGCTTCCTCCCCTTGGTTTATTCCCCTGAGACGCGGGCGACGTTCCCTTGCTCAATGTAAACAAGCAGAATCGATACGTCCGCCGGGTTTACACCAGATACACGGGAAGCTTGACCGACAGATAGTGGACGAACATTCTTCAGGCGTTCGCGTGCTTCTGTCGCAAGGCCGTTGATGGCATCGTAGTCGATGTTATCTGGAATCTTCTTCGTTTCCATCTTCTTCATACGCTCGATCTGCTCAAGGGCCTTCTTGATATAGCCGCTGTATTTCACCTGGATTTCGACCTGCTCTTTTTCGTCCGCTGTAAGAGGCTCCTCACTAGGGGACACGCGCTCGATATGCTCGTACTTCATCTCAGGTCGTTTCAACAGGTCAAGAGCGTGCATCGCGTCCTTCAACGGAGATCCGCCGGCTTCTTCGATGACAGCCTGTACCTCATCGGTCGCCTTCAGGATCTGCTTGCTGAGACGCTTTTTCTCTGCTTCGATCTTGCGTTTCTTCTCAAGGAAACGGTTGTAGCGTTCTTCCGGAATCAAGCCGTGCTCATAGCCGATTTCAAGCAAACGCATATCGGCATTATCATGGCGCAGCATGAGGCGGAATTCGGCACGGGATGTCAGCAGACGATACGGCTCACTCGTCCCTTTTGTCACAAGGTCATCGATCATGACGCCGATGTAGCCTTGGGAACGGTCGAGTACAAGCGGATCGAGATCAAGAGCTTTCGCAGCCGCGTTGATTCCAGCCATCAAGCCTTGCCCAGCCGCTTCCTCGTAACCGGATGTTCCGTTCAACTGACCTGCTGTAAAGAGACCGGAGATCTGCTTCGTTTCAAGCGTCGGCCACAGCTGTGTCGGGACGACGGAATCGTACTCGATCGCATAACCGGCACGCATGATCTCAGCATTCTCAAGTCCTGGAACCGTACGCATCATTTCGTTCTGCACGTATTCAGGCAGGGACGTGGAAAGGCCTTGTACATAGACTTCTTCCGTGTCGCGTCCTTCCGGCTCAAGGAAGACTTGGTGACGAGGCTTATCGTTGAAACGAACGATTTTGTCCTCGATGGACGGGCAGTAACGCGGCCCGGTTCCCTTCACGGCACCTGAGTACATCGCGGACAATCCTAAGTTGTCGTCGATCACTTTGTGCGTCGTTTCATTCGTGTACGTCAGCCAGCACGGAATCTGGTCGGTGATGAATTCCGTCGTTTCATAGGAAAAGGAGCGCGGCTCTTCTTCTCCAGGCTGGATTTCGGTCTTCGAATAGTCGACCGTCTTACTGTTGACGCGCATCGGGGTACCCGTCTTGAAACGGACCATTTCGATGCCCATCTCTTCCAGCTGCTCGGATAAGCTGACGCTTGAGCGCTGGTTGTTCGGTCCACTTTCATAGGAAAGGTCGCCGATTAGTACTTTTCCGCGCATGAACGTACCGGTTGTCACGATGACGTTCGGCGCATAGAAAGCCGCTTTCGTCTCTGTGACGACTCCTTTGACTTGATCGTCTTCCACAAGGACTTTTTCGACCATGCCCTGCTTCATCGTCAAGTTGTCCTGGCTTTCGAGTACGCGTTTCATTTCTTTAATATATAAAGGCTTGTCCGCTTGCGCACGAAGCGCACGTACGGCCGGCCCTTTTCTTGTATTCAATAGGCGCATTTGAATGTGCGTCTTATCAATGACTTTCCCCATGGCTCCGCCAAGCGCATCGATTTCACGGACGACGATTCCTTTCGCCGGTCCACCGATGGACGGGTTACATGGCATAAAAGCAACCAAATCCAGGTTCAACGACAGCATCAACGTCTTCGCTCCGCGGCGTGCGGCTGCAAGACCTGCTTCAACCCCTGCATGACCGGCACCGATTACAATTACGTCATAATGCCCTGCATCATATGTCATGTGGTGACTCTCCTTTTAAAAAGTAATTATTTTCCTAAACAGAACTGCGAGAACAACTGATCGATTAAGCTCTCATTGACGGTATCTCCGACAATTTCACCTAGGATTTCCCATGTGCGGGTGACGTCGATTTGGACGACATCAAGCGGAACGCCCATTTCCATGCCGTTCTGAGCATCTTCAAGGGCTTGTTTTGCCTGCTTGAGCAGCTGGACGTGGCGCACGTTCGACACATACGTCATATCACCGGCATCCAGATCTCCTTCAAAGAACGTATCCGCAATGGCATTCTCAAGCTGATCGATGCCTTCCTCACGGATCAGAGCGGTTGTCACGACAGGATTGTCGCCGGAAAGCTCCTTCACGCGTGCGATATCGAGCTTCTGTTCAAGATCCGTCTTATTGACGATGGTAATCACATTCAAATCAGAAACCGCTTCGAACAGTTTCTCATCTTCTTCTGACAGCTCTTCTCCATAATTCAAGACGAACAAGATCAAATCGGCTTCCTTCAACACCTGTCTGGAGCGCTCGACACCGATCTTTTCGACGATATCTTCCGTCTCGCGGATTCCAGCCGTGTCGATCAGACGGAGCGGAACCCCGCGCACGTTGACGTATTCTTCGATGACGTCCCGTGTCGTTCCAGGGATCTCTGTGACGATGGCTTTGTTTTCATGAACGAGGGCGTTCATCAAGGATGACTTCCCGACGTTCGGGCGGCCGATGATGGCTGTGCCTAACCCTTCACGGAGAATTTTACCCTGCCGTGCCGTTTCGAGAATGCGGGTCACTTCTTCGTGAACCTCTTTCGTCTTCTGTTCCATCATCTCATGGGACATCTCTTCGACATCATCGTATTCTGGATAATCGATGTTCACTTCTACGTGAGCAAGCGTCTCAAGCAGCTTTTGACGGAGGTCTTGAATCAGTTTCGACAAGCGGCCGTCCATCTGCTTAAGTGCCACATCCATCGCACGGTCCGTCTTGGCACGGATCAAGTCCATAACGGCTTCTGCCTGGGACAGGTCGATGCGTCCGTTCATGAAGGCACGCTTCGTGAATTCACCCGGCTCTGCCAGACGTGCGCCACTTGCAAGGGCGATCTCCAGTACGCGGTTGACGGAGACAAGTCCGCCGTGACAGTTGATTTCGACGATATCTTCTCTAGTAAACGTCTTCGGTGCCCGCATGACAGAAACCATAACCTCTTCCGCCATGTCCCCTGTTTCAGGATCGATGATTTTTCCGTAATGCATCGTGTGGGAGTCGACTCCATTCAGATCCTTGCCTTCGAAGAGCTTAGCGGAAATCGAAACCGCTTCTGGACCACTGAGTCGTACAATTGCAATCGCACCTTCCCCCATAGGGGTCGAAATGGCGGTTATTGTATCAGTTTCCACACGCGCTCACCTCCTTAAAATAACGAATTCTCATATCTATATCCTATTCTTTCTCTATTATCCACAAATCGCTGATATTTTATATTCACTAACAACTTAGAATACCACACACCCTGGTGTTTTGAAAAGCTATCCACATCGAATCGGAAGACTGCGAATGCTTATAAGTTGTCCACATGTGCATAACCATTCTGATTGAAACGAAACCAGAACTCAAAAAAAGTACTTCCATCGAGACGACGGAAGTACTTTTTTTACCTGACAGGGCGAATGACGACAAATCGTCGTGGTTCTCTCCCATCGGAATACGTTTCTACTTCTTTCTGCTGCTGCAGGACGGCATGGATGACCTTCCGCTCGTAGGAAGGCATCGGTTCGATCCTGACTTCTTTGCCCGTGCGTACAGCTTTATCGGCCAGGCGTTCAGCTAAATTCTGAAGCGTCTCACGCCTTCTGCCCCGATAACCTTCTGCATCGAGCATCACCGTAAAGAATTGATCTGATTCACGGTTGATGACAAGTTGAGCTAAATATTGCAATGAGTTCAGTGTCTGACCGCGCTTACCGATCAGCATGGCGACCTTGTCGCTTTCGAGCTCCATTGTAATGTCGCGGTCTTTCACATCTGTCTTGATTGTGACAGGAGCACCCATTTGCGCTGCTACATCCTGGATGAAATACTCGGCATCCTGCACAGGGTTTTTTCGAATGGAGACTTGTACAATGTAAGGTTTAGATCCAAAGCCAAGAAATCCTTTTTTCCCTTCGTCAATAACATGAACGTCGACATTCTCTTTCGAAGTCTGTAATTGCTCAAGTGCTGATTCGACTGCCTCGTCCATCGTGGTTCCTGTAGCAGTTATTTGCTTCACTTGCTCGCTCCTCCCGTCTCATCTTTCATCATTGGTTTACGAATGAAGATGGTTTGAAGAATCATGACAATGTTACCGACGATCCAGTACAACGCCAGTGCTGATGGGAAGAAGAAGGCAAATGTACCGATCATAAGAGGCATGATGTAAAGCATCATCTGCATCTGCGGGTTTTGGGCCGCAGCTCCGCCAGCCATCATCAACTTCTGCTGTAGGAACGTCGTTGCTGCTGTTAAGATCGCCAGGAATGGATCAGCTGTGCCCAACTGCAACCATAGGAAGTCATGAGTTTGAATGGCATCTGTTCGCATTATGGCGTGATAGAATCCGATCAGAATCGGCATCTGCACAATAATCGGCAGACAGCCCGCCAGCGGATTGACTCCATGCTTTTGGAAAAGCTGCATCGTTTCCTGCTGGAGCTTCTGCTGCGTCTGGGCATCCTTTGATGAATATTTTTCACGTATCTCTTGTAATTCAGGTTGAATATCCTGCATCGCTTTCGAGCTCTTCAACTGCTTGACGTTAAGTGGTAAAAGCAGAACACGGATGATGATCGTCACGATAATGATCGCAAGTCCGTAACTTCCACCGGTCACCTCAGCGAAGAAAAGCAACGTTCGTGACAATGGATAAACAATATATTCATTCCAAAAACCTGTACTATCCGCAGTGATTTCCTGATTGACTTGAGTACACCCGGATAAGAACGTAAGCACTCCTGCCATCGCAAGCAGCGCAATGATTTTATTCCGCACGTTCCTTCCTCCTTACTAAAACTTACCAAACCGATTGACTACGTTTTCATTCAACAGTGTAGCATTCTTTTTATTCAAAAATCTATTTTTTCTTTATTAAAAGCTTCGACCTTTTCAGAACGTGGGTCAAGCTGCGTTTGATTTCATGAAGATTCATTTGATTGGTTGGCTTTCTAGCGATGATGACAAGGTCGTAATCTGGACGGATCTCCTCTTCCATTTCGAGGAAAGCTTGTCTCAAGTAGCGCTTCACTTGATTCCGCAGTACAGCATTTCCGATTTTCTTACTGACAGACAGTCCGATACGAAAGTGCTTCTGGTCTGACTTTTTTTGATAGTAGACGACCAGCTGACGGTTCGCAAACGATTGCCCGTGCTTGAAAATCTTCTGGAATTCTTCATTTTTCTTGATGCGGTACGCTTTTTTCATGAATGATCCTCCTAAGAACGGTGACTCAAATACACAAAGAGGTCTCCTCTTCGCCTTTTGAGTTAGAGAGGGCTACTCCAGATGCAACGAAATTTCGTCGTTACATGACAAAAGCACAAGCATCCTGGTGACACTTGAGCTTTTGGGAAAGGTGTGAAGCAGCCTCTCCGATCCTTATCTCTTTGCTAGAAAAAAGACCACTGATTGTTTTCAGTGGCCTATGCTGATAGAACTTTTCTTCCTTTGCGACGACGACGTTGAAGAACTTTACGTCCATTCGCAGTGCTCATACGAGAACGGAAGCCGTGTACTTTTTTGCGCTTACGGTTATTTGGTTGAAATGTGCGTTTCATTATATATACACCTCCTGCGGAATATTCCAATAAACATACATCTAAAAGGCATTCCCGTAAAGTATAATCAAAACACAAAAAACTGTCAATGCATTTTCTATTTTTATTTGTAGAAGAGGGAAACGAGAAGGGAGTGATCCTCCCGTTATATAACAGATTCTGTACTAGAACAATTCATCCGCTTTTTCGCACGTTCACAGCGACTGTGTATAACTTATTTGACCCAAAATGACTGTCCACAACAAATATCGACAAGATAATCACAAAATCTAGTATTGTGGATAGAACCTATCTACAACGTGTGGTCACTGTGGATAAGTTTTAAAGATGCGTTGCAAGACAGGTTTTTATCTGGTATTATATTTGTGTTTAACCGTGAATGTCGTTCGGACCCTTAAAATCTTTTCCACAGATTGTGGATAACGTGTGGACAGTTGTTAACAGGCTTGTTTATTCAATTATGCACAAGGCTGTGGACAATGAAAACAAGTTCTTTTAACACTTATGTTGACTGGCTTGAGTCGTCCACACCTATAGGAACGGTAGAAGAACTTTATATTTATACAAGATGACCAACATGACCTTTCGATCCCTTTGTTACGTTCGAAAAAGAGAACGAAAGGTTTTTTTGTTTTCCAATGAAAGAGAAAGGGGTGAAAAATTTGGAGAACATCCACGAACTTTGGAACAATACCTTGGAGAAAATCAAAGAGAAAATCAGTAAACCAAGTTTTGAGACCTGGCTGAAAGCAACGAAAGCCGATTCGCTTAGTGAAAATACATTGACGATCGTCGCTCCAAATGAATTCGCACGAGACTGGCTTGAGAATCAATATGAAGGATTGATTACAGAAACACTATATGAAGTAACGGGAGCTGAGCTCTCTGCACGGTTCATCATTCCTGAAACAAAAGAAGAAAATGTCGATGATGTGAAGCTTCCGAAGAAAGTACCGGATGTGAAAAACAACGGAAATGAAGAATCCCCTCAAAGTATGTTGAACTCGAAATATACGTTCGATACCTTTGTCATCGGTTCGGGAAACCGTTTTGCCCATGCAGCATCGCTAGCGGTCGCAGAAGCCCCGGCCAAAGCCTATAACCCTCTATTCATTTACGGGGGCGTAGGACTCGGAAAGACTCACTTGATGCATGCCATCGGCCATTATGTACTCGATCATAATCCGAATGCGAAAGTGGTTTACCTATCATCAGAGAAATTTACAAATGAATTCATTAATTCCATTCGAGATAACAAAGCGGTCAATTTCCGCAACAAATATCGAAGTGTAGACGTTCTTCTGATTGATGATATTCAATTCTTAGCTGGAAAAGAACAAACGCAGGAGGAATTCTTCCATACGTTCAATACGTTGCATGAAGAATCCAAACAAATCGTCATTTCCAGTGACCGTCCGCCTAAAGAGATCCCGACGCTCGAAGACAGACTGAGATCTCGTTTCGAATGGGGACTGATCACGGATATCACACCACCCGACTTAGAAACACGAATCGCCATTCTCCGTAAGAAGGCGAAAGCGGAAGGTCTTGATATCCCGAATGAAGTGATGCTTTATATCGCCAACCAAATTGATACCAACATCCGAGAGCTGGAAGGAGCTCTTATTCGTGTTGTTGCGTATTCTTCTCTGATCAATCGCGATATCAACGCTTCATTAGCAGCAGAAGCATTGAAAGACATCATTCCGAGCTCGAAACCGAAAGTCATTACCATTGAAGCGATTCAGGAAATGGTCGGAGAGAAGTATAATGTGCGTTTAGAAGACTTTCCGGCGAAGAAGCGTACGAAGTCTGTCGCTTTCCCTAGACAGATCGCCATGTATTTAACACGTGAACTCACCGACTTTTCCCTTCCTAAAATAGGAGAAGAATTCGGTGGACGTGATCATACAACCGTGATTCATGCGCACGAGAAGATTTCCAAAATGATCGACGCAGATCAACAATTGCAGCGTGAAATCGACGAAATCCGGGAGCAGCTGAAATCTCATTAAGTGGATAATGTGAATAACGATTACACATTCGTCAACACCCTATCCACATGTGGACAACCTAGTCTTTATAGTGTTTATACAGCTTATCCACAAATCCACAGCCCATACTACTATTATTACGGGTTTTATATAATAATAATTAATATATATATGATCAGTAGGAGGATTCTATATTATGAAATTTGTGATTCAACGCGATCAATTGATTGAGAGCGTTCAACATGTCATGAAAGCCATATCGTCAAGGACTACTATTCCAATTCTGACCGGGATGAAAATCGAAGCTAGAGAAGACGGAATCAAACTGACCGGTAGTGATTCTGATATCTCCATCGAATCTTTTATTCCTAAAGAAGAAGACGGGATTGTCTATATTGACCATATCGAACCAGGAAGTATCGTCCTTCAAGCGAAGTATTTCCCTGACATCGTGAAGAAGCTTCCACAAAAAACGGTCGAAATCGAAAGTGATAACAACCGCAATGTCACGATTCGTTCTGGAAATGCGGAATTCCATTTGAACGGTCAAGATCCGGAAGAATACCCGCAGCTTCCTCAACTGCATACAGAAGACAGTTTTGAACTGCCGATCGATCTATTGAAAAATCTGATACGTCAAACCGTTTTTGCCGTATCGACATCAGAAACAAGACCGATCTTAACAGGTGTTCATGTGAAGCTTGAGAATGGAGAGCTGGAGTTCATCGCAACGGACAGCCACAGACTCGCTTCCCGTAAAATCCCTTTGGAACAGACAGAAGAGAAGAACCTTCCTTCCGTTGTCATTCCTGGAAAAAGCTTAACCGAACTGAATAAGATCCTCCAAGACTCTGAAGATACGATTGAAATCAGCGTGACAGAGAATCAAGTTCTCTTCCGCACGAAGCATCTTTATTTCCTATCACGCCTGCTGGATGGAAACTATCCGGAAACATCCCGTCTGATTCCAGAGCAGAGTAAGACGGTTGTGACGATTGATGCGAAAGAATTGTTGAACTCTGTCGATCGTGCTTCCCTACTTGCAAAGGAGAACCGTAACAACGTCGTCCGCCTGATTACGAAAGAGAACGACCACCTTGAAATCACAGGTAATTCCCCGGAAGTCGGGAATGTTGTGGAAGAAGTACTGGCCAAAGAAGTGGACGGCGAAGACTTGAAGATTTCGTTCAGTGCCAAATATATGATGGACGCCTTGAAGGCAGTCGATCACGATCAGGTGAAGGTCGAATTCACTGGAGCCATGAGACCATTCCTTATCCGTCCGGTTGATAACAATCAGATTCTTCAACTGATCCTTCCTGTTCGTACGTATTAAAACATCAGGAATAAAACGACAAATAAAGTGAAAAATAGAAATATTGAGAGGGTGCGGTTATGAATCGTCATAATCCGCACTCTTTCTTTTGTTAGAAAAAAGGTTCTCATGACAGAAAAACAGAGAAGAAGACGTCTCGTGCTGTGAATGGGAATTACTTATCCACATGTGGACAATCATTTAATCGAACCTGGTATATGCCAGGCTTTTCTTACACCTCTATCTTTAGTAAAATAGAGAGAGGTGAATTCATGAAATAGGGTGAATAAAAAATGAGCGAACGAATTGAAATTTCAACAGAATACATTCCGTTGGGACAATTTTTGAAATTAGCTAATGTTGTAGAGTCCGGCGGTATGGTCAAGATTTTCCTTGCTGAATTTGAAGTGTATGTCAACGGAGAACTAGAAGCGCGTCGCGGACGAAAACTGTACCTGGGAGATACGGTCGAGATCGAAGAATTCGGCACCTTTGAAGTGGTCCGGGAAGAGTAGGCTGACACAGCCCGTCTATGTATATACAAGAGCTGTCCCTTAGGTCTTACCGAAATTATGATCAATTGTCTTTACAATTCGATGATAAGATCAATGTCATTATTGGTGAAAATGCCCAGGGAAAAACCAATTTGATGGAGGCCATTTACGTCTTAGCATTCACAAGATCCCATCGAACGCCTCGTGATAAAGAACTGATACAATGGGATGCTGAGTATGGTAAAATAAAAGGGAGTATATTTAAACGCAATCGACGTTTTCCTTTAGAAATCGTAGTTTCCAATAAAGGCAAAAAAGTAAAATTCAATCATATCGAACAAAAGCGCCTGAGTGATTACATAGGTGCTTTAAATGTCGTGATGTTTGCACCTGAGGATCTGAACTTGGTAAAGGGGAGTCCTCAGGTGCGTCGTCGGTTTATTGACATGGAGATCGGTCAAATCCAACCGGCTTACATTTATCATCTGGGTCAGTATCAAAAGGTGCTGCGCCAGCGCAATCATTTGTTAAAAGATCTCCAACGGAAACGGGATGCTGATCTTACCATGCTTCGCGTATTGACGGATCAGTTGATTGAACATGCCGCAACGATTGTTGAGCGCAGGTTCCGTTTTCTTCAGTTGTTGCGAGAATGGGCCACTCCCATCCATGAGGGGATCAGCCGGAAGCTTGAAAAACTCGAAATTGCTTATGATGCTAGTGTGAAAGTATCAGAGGCGATGGATTTGGAAACACTGAAGAGTACGTATCAGGAAAAGTTTGAAAGCATCGAGTCGAAAGAGGTCGAACGGGGAACAACACTTGCCGGTCCACATCGTGACGATTTAGTTTTCTATGTGAACGGGAAGGACGTACAGACCTACGGCTCGCAAGGACAGCAGCGCACAACGGCTTTATCTTTGAAACTCGCTGAAATCGAACTGATTCATAGTGAAGTAGGCGAGTATCCGATTCTTCTGCTGGATGATGTCCTAAGCGAGCTGGATGATTTCAGACAGTCCCATCTTCTTCATACGATCAGAGGCAAAGTCCAGACGTTCGTATCGACGACGAGTATTGATGGGATTGAACACGAGGCGCTGAAGGAAGCGGAGATTTTTCACGTGAAAGAAGGAACAATAGATATACAGAAATGAGGGGTCCCATTGTTCATTCACATCGGTGATGACCATGTCATTCAATCCAAAGATGTCGTCGCGATTATCGATCACAGTCTGATCGGTTCTTCTTCAATCATAGAAGAGATGCTTTTCAATCAACGGAAAAATAGACAAGTGGTTGAAACGCAGGATCATGAAGCGAAATCCATTGTCATCACACAAGATGTAATCTACTTCAGTCCACTGTCTGTGTTCACTTTGAAAAAACGAGCAAATATGATGTCTACTTTAAATAAATTAGAAGATTTCTCGGATGAAGCCGAGGAATAGGTTCTGGCGTAAAACCACTTGAGAAATGTAGGTGAGTACCATGAAAGAAGAAATTATTGGAGAAGGACAATCCTATGATGAAAGTCAAATACAGGTGCTTGAAGGGCTCGAGGCCGTAAGAAAACGTCCTGGAATGTACATTGGTTCCACGAACGAAAAGGGTCTTCACCACCTTGTATGGGAAATTGTCGACAACAGTATTGATGAGGCCATGGCCGGTTTTTGCGATCATATTCAAGTATTTATTGAAAAAGACAACAGCATCACCGTCATTGATAATGGACGCGGAATTCCTGTAGGTACCCAGGAGAAGACAGGACGACCAGCGGTAGAGACGATTATGACGGTCCTTCACGCCGGAGGTAAGTTCGGCGGTGGCGGTTATAAAGTGTCAGGTGGTCTTCACGGGGTTGGGGCATCTGTCGTAAACGCCCTATCCACGAAGCTTGAGGTGTTCGTACACCTGAACGGAAAAGTCCATTATCAATCGTACCATCAAGGTGTGCCGGATGAAGATTTGAAAGTGATCGGAGAAACCGACATCACCGGGACCCGTATTCAATTCAAGCCGGATCCTGAAATCTTCACAGAAACCGAAGAGTACAAGTTTGAGACGCTTGCGAATCGCCTGCGTGAGCTTGCGTTCCTGAATAAAGGATTGACGATTACCGTAGAAGATAAACGTACGGATGAAGAGGCCGTCAATTATTATTACGAAGGCGGAATTGTTTCGTACGTCGAACATATGAACCGTACACGCGAGACCCTTCATGATGCCTTTTTCGTTGAAGATGAGCAGGACGATATCTCCATCGAAATCGCACTTCAGTACAACGATGGCTTTGCTAGTAATATTTACTCCTATGCCAACAATATTCATACGTATGAAGGCGGTACGCACGAATCCGGATTCAAAACCGGTTTGACGCGTGTCATCAACGACTATGCAAGAAAGAACAACATGTTCAAGGAAACAGACCCGAACTTGACCGGGGATGATGTGCGTGAAGGCTTAACAGCGATCATTTCCATCAAGCACCCGGATCCGCAATTCGAAGGACAAACGAAGACGAAGCTCGGAAACAGCGAAGCAAGAACGGTCACAGATGCTTTGTTCTCTGAAGGCTTTTCGAAATTCTTGTTCGAGAATCCGAATATGGCGAGGAACATCGTCGAGAAAGGACTGATGGCTTCCCGTGCCCGTATGGCTGCGAAGAAGGCCCGTGAACTGACCCGCCGTAAGAACGCGCTCGAAGTGTCCAACCTTCCGGGTAAACTGGCGGATTGTTCGTCTAAGGATGCCAACATCTCGGAGCTGTACATCGTTGAGGGTGACTCGGCCGGTGGTTCAGCGAAGCAGGGTCGTGACCGTCATTTCCAGGCGATCCTTCCACTGCGTGGTAAAATCATCAACGTAGAGAAAGCCCGCCTTGATAAAATCCTCTCCAATAATGAGGTTCGTACGATCATTACTGCACTTGGTACAGGCATCGGAGAAGACTTCGATATTTCCAAAGCACGCTATCATAAAATCGTCATCATGACCGATGCGGACGTAGACGGTGCTCACATCCGAACACTGCTGCTTACGTTCTTCTATCGCTACATGAGACCGTTGATCGAGCATGGCTATATCTACATCGCACAGCCGCCGTTGTATAAAGTACAGCAAGGAAAAGCGATCTATTACACGTACAGTGATGCCCAGCTCGACAAAATCATGGCTGAGCTTCCGAACTCACCGAAGCCAGGCGTCCAGCGCTATAAGGGTCTTGGTGAGATGAACCCGGAACAGCTGTGGGAAACGACGATGGATCCAGAGACGAGAACGCTGCTTCAAGTCAGCCTTCAGGATGCCATGGGAGCGGATGAAACGTTCGATATTCTGATGGGGGACAAAGTCGAACCTCGTCGGAACTTTATACAAGAGAACGCTCAATACGTTCAGAACCTGGACGTATAAACAATAGATTCAGTACAGAGAGAGGCTTACGGCCTGACTCTTTTATCGATAAAAGCGATAGATCTTGAACCTATAGAAGATCGTCAGCCGAACAAGCTAAATACCGGCTCAGGCGTCCCTCTTTCCGTCTAAGCAGAGAACAGCTGGCAGCCTTGCTGGTTGTTTTGCTGCGTAGGGGAGAGTGTCAGGACGCTCGGAGCCTTTGTTCTCTAGAACAAATAGGAGGTAACGAGAATGGTGGATCAACCCGAACGCCCCCGCGTACAGGAAGTGAATATAAGTGATGAGATGCGTACGTCGTTTCTTGACTATGCGATGAGTGTAATCGTTGCGCGTGCTCTTCCTGACGTGCGTGACGGCCTAAAGCCCGTACACCGCCGTATTTTGTATGCGATGCACGACTTAGGTATGCATGCGGACAAAGCTTATAAGAAGTCTGCGCGTATCGTTGGTGAAGTAATTGGTAAGTATCACCCCCACGGTGACTCAGCCGTTTACGACACGATGGTACGTATGGCGCAGGACTTCAACTATCGATACATGCTTGTCGATGGACACGGTAACTTCGGTTCAGTCGATGGAGATGCTGCAGCAGCCATGCGTTATACTGAAGCCCGCATGTCCAAAATCTCGATGGAAATCCTTCGAGATATCAATAAAGACACGATTGATTACGATGATAACTATGACGGAACAGAACGCGAGCCATTGGTGTTACCTGCCAAGTTCCCGAACTTGCTTGTAAACGGTGGTTCCGGTATCGCGGTCGGTATGGCGACCAACATCCCGCCGCACCAGCTCGGAGAAGTGATCGATGCAGTTCTTGCATTAAGTAAGGACTCTGAGATCACGATCCAAGAGTTGATGGAGAACTACATCCAGGGTCCTGACTTTCCGACAGCAGGTAAAATCCTCGGACTCAGCGGAATCCGCAAAGCCTATGAAACAGGGAAAGGCTCGATTACCGTTCGTGCCACTGTAGAGATTGAGGAACAAGCGAACGGCAAGTCCCGTCTGATCGTGACTGAGCTTCCTTATCAAGTGAACAAAGCCCGTCTAGTTGAAAAAATAGCCGAGCTTGCCCGCGATAAGAAGATCGAAGGAATCACAGACCTGCGAGACGAATCCGACCGTAATGGTCTGCGAGTCGTCCTCGAGCTCCGTAAAGATGTGAACCCGAATGTTCTGCTCAATAACTTATATAAAATGACATCCCTGCAATCCACGTTCGGCATCAATATGCTGGCGCTTGTGAATGGACATCCGAAAGTGCTGAACTTGAAGGAGTGCCTTGAGCATTACTTGGAGCACCAGAAGGTCGTTATTCGCCGCCGTACGCAGTTTGAGCTGAATAAGGCGGAAGCCCGTGCCCACATCTTAGAGGGACTGCGCGTAGCCTTGGATCACTTGGATGAAGTCATCAAGTTGATCCGTGAATCTCAAACGACTGACATCGCCCGTACAGGGTTGATGGAACGTTTCGGTCTGTCCGAGAAGCAGTCGCAGGCGATTCTCGATATGAGACTTCAGCGTCTGACAGGACTAGAGCGTGAGAAAATCGAAAATGAATATCAGGACATTATGAAGCTGATCGCTGAATTGAAGGCGATTTTGGCAGATGAAGAGAAGGTATTGGAGATCATTCGTGAAGAGCTGTTGGATGTGAAAGAGCGCTATAACGACGAGCGTCGCACAGAAATTGTACTTGGCGGAACAGACTTCATTGAAGATGAAGACTTGATCCCTGAAGAAACGGTCATCGTTACGTTGACGCACCAAGGATATGTGAAGCGTCTACCGGCGAACACGTACCGTTCTCAGCGTCGAGGTGGACGCGGGGTACAAGGAATGGGAACCCACGAAGAGGACTTTGTCGAGCACCTTCTATCTACTTCGACCCACAACACCCTTCTGTTCTTCTCGAACAAAGGGAAAGTGTATAAGGCGAAAGGATATGAAGTGCCTGAATTCAGTCGTACAGCGAAAGGAATCCCAATCATCAACATGTTGAACATCGAGCGCGATGAATGGATCAACGCGGTTATCTCTGTCGAAGACTTTGTGGATGACTGGTACCTGGTCTTCACGACACGAAACGGCATCACGAAGCGTACGACGCTATCGCAGTTTGCGAATATCCGCCGTGGTGGATTGATCGCCCTTGGTCTTCGTGAAGATGACGAACTGATTTCCGTAAGACTGACGGATGGTGAGAAAGACATCATGATCGGAACGGAGAATGGTTACCTGATCCGTTTCAACGAAGATCAAATCCGTGCCATGGGTCGTACAGCTGCCGGTGTGAAAGGGATCTCCCTTCGAGACGACGACCGCGTCGTATCGATGGAAATCCTCGATGACAGCCTGCAGGTACTGACGGTTACGACGAAAGGTTACGGAAAGCGTACGCCGGCCACTGATTACCGCATCACCAACCGTGGTGGTAAAGGAATCATCACATGTAACCTGACCGATAAGAACGGAAAGGTCGTATCCACGAAAGCCGTCAACGGCGAAGAGGATATTATGATTATTACAGAAGCTGGTGTGCTGATCCGTATGCCGATGGAAAGCATCTCTGAAACAGGACGTAACACGCAAGGCGTCCGTCTGATCCGCCTGGGTGATGGGGAAGAAGTAGCCACAGTCGCCCGTGTAGAATCAGAGAAAGAAGAGGAAGAGCTCATCGAAGAAGCGGTTGAAAAAGCCGAAGCAAAAGAAGCAGACAACGAAGAGACACCTGAGACTACAGCAGAAGAAACACCTGACGAAGAATGATGTAACGTAAATCGTCGCCTGTCGAACACTTAGCGGCAGGCGGCTTTTTTTATCAAATCACAAGAGGTGAAATTGGGTATGAAGGTGCATTCCTCACAAGTTGTCATCGGGTGTATCATCACGCATGATGTGATGGGCTCGACCAAAAGACCGCTGATTCCGAAAAATACGGTCGTACAATCTATACATATGAAAGTCCTGAATCAATTCAAAGTGGGTGTCGTCGAAGTGGCGAGTAAGCTGTCCGACGGTTCCCCTTTCATACCGGAAGAAAAGATCGATGAACCGGAACAGGAGAAGCAGGATGAAAAGGCTCCGATCTCCTTCCAGGATCAATACCTGGATGCAGTCCGTTCGTATAAAAAATGGTTCGAAGACTGGCGGGGCGGCGCTCCTGTCGATACAGCCGCTGTCCGTAAGGTGATGGTTCCGCTTCTTGAACGTGCCGTTAAATTGAAGCGTGACGTCTTCTTGCTGCACCATTACTCTTCCAAAAAAGAATACTTCTATCATCACAGTGTCGCTGTCAGTCTCATTGCAGGGTACCTCGCATCCAGGCTTCAATACGGTTATGGGGATTGGATGCAAGTGGGACTTGCGGGAGTGTTCGCAGACAGCGGAATGGCGAAGATCGATTCTAAAATCATGAGCAAAACGGATACGTTGAACGAGCATGAGTTTGAACAGATCAAGACTCACCCTACCCATTCGTACCGCCTCGTGGAGAAAATTCCATCTCTAACGGCGAATGCGAAGGTCGCGGTGCTGCAGCACCATGAGCGGCTGGACGGGAGCGGGTATCCGCTTGGTTTGAAGCATGAGAAACTGCACATTTTCAGTCAGATCATCGCGGTCAGTGATATGTATCATGCGATGACTTCAGAGCGTGCTTACCGGAAGAAGCATTCCCCGTTCAGAGTGATCGAAGAAATGCAGAAGGAACAGTTCGGACGCTTTAACCCGACCGTTGTCAGTGCGTTCGTGAAAGAGATGACGAACTTCTCACAAGGGACTAGGGTTCGGTTATCCAATAATAAGCTCGCTGATATCGTGTTTGTCGAGTCTGCCTACCCGACGCGTCCTTTAGTGAAGCTGGAAGAAGATCAGGAAATCTATTCTTTAAGGGATCATCCAGATCTACATATCGAGGAAGTACTTGATTAGAAAAGTTTCTAGGCTTTGGGAAGGTTCTGGATGAAATACAGAGAACCGTGGGGTGGAAAATAACTCGCTTTCCGTGGCCCAACAGGACGTTGGATCGTTCGACGTTGCCACAGGACGTGGCGGTTTTAGTTCGAACATCCTTATTCCTTTTGATCTCCTCATTCCCTTCGGTCACTCCGGGGTCTCACCTGACCTATTGTTCCCACAGGAGTCTCGTCATTTTCCACCCCACTTTGCGAGAACAGTGTGGCCAGAACCTGACTGAAACCAGACTATGAAGCGATAATCTGTGCGAACAATACGCATTTGAACATTCCCTCAGCTTATATCAACAATCTACATGGAGCTTTCCTTATTTAGGGAAGCTCCTTTTAATTACGATAGAGAAGAAAACTGTGACTCGAGCCAGGAGGAGATCAGGTTTGGGATCTCTCCGGTTGCGGAATCGAGAAATTGGATGATGAATACATAGTCGTCACGATCGCGCATCTGCTGCATTTCGCCCCACCATTCCCCTTCGTAACGAACGAGCATACTCAGGTTGTATAAGACAGCGAAATACGCCATCATCGCGGGCCACTCTTCTTCTTTTTTCTCGAACCCTTTCATCTGATAGAGGCTCTCCATGTGAGGGAGTGGGCGGAGGAGTTCGTCCATCGACACTTTCTCTCTCGGAGTTTCGAATTGAAACAGGTGGTATGATGCATAAGGAAAGAGACCGTGGGGCTGAATACGAATGTCGTCTTCTAGGAAGCGGTAGTGCTGTTTCTTACGCTTTCTCGTTGATAATCCATGGGCGAGTACCTTCGACGTTGCGGGGTAGCCGGGGTCCACGGTCAGGAGGCAGCTTTTGATCATGTGATTCAATCCGTAGTAATACAGGAGCGGCTTCACGCTGAGTGGTGTGGCGTGCGCAGAGTGCCAGAAATCCTCTCCGAGCATCAACCCGTGGATGAATCGCTCTGCGTTCTGATACGCATGATGGTCGGCCTTCGGATGGTTCATTTTTTCATAACACTTTTGTAGAAAAGGTCTCGTATGGGATGTCACTTGTAAGTACCTCAAGATCGTAGAACCTTTCACGTTTCTCCCCTCCTTTAATTGGTAGCGTTTTCTGTCGAATCGATTCAGATTTATAGTTGAAAAAGCCTAATGGTTGTCGTATTGTAAATAACAATAAGAAATGCAGTTATCCGTTTTATTTCATAGTTTACCCACCTTTACCCAAACTATTTGAAAAGAAGGAGTGTTGGAGCATGCGTGAAGATAAGTTTGCCAAAGAAGGTCTGACGTTTGATGATGTGCTGTTGATGCCGGCTAAATCAGATGTACTGCCAAGAGATGTATCCTTAGCAACGGAATTGTCGCCAAGTCTTAAACTGAACATGCCGATCATTAGTGCCGGGATGGACACAGTCACAGAGGCAGGCATGGCCATCGGAATGGCTCGTCAAGGCGGTCTTGGTGTCATTCACAAAAATATGTCCATTGAAGATCAGGCAGAGCATGTGGATCGAGTGAAAAGATCAGAAAGTGGAGTCATCACTGATCCATTCTTCTTAACTCCCGATCACCAGGTGTTTGATGCAGAGCATTTGATGGGCAAGTTCCGTATTTCTGGTGTTCCGATTGTAAACAACACAGATGAGCGAATTCTCGTAGGAATCATCACAAACCGTGACTTGCGATTCATTCAGGATTATTCGATGAAAATCAGTGCGGTTATGACGAGTGAGAATCTTGTCACGGCCCCTGTCGGCACGACGCTGGACGAAGCGGAGAATATTTTACAGAAATACCGTATCGAAAAACTCCCTCTCGTTGATAATCAAGGAGTCCTTAAAGGGTTAATCACCATCAAGGATATTGAAAAAGTCATCGAATTCCCGAACTCTGCGAAAGACGCTCAAGGACGACTGTTAGTGGCTGCAGCAGTAGGGGTTACAGCTGATGCGATGACACGGATTGATAAGCTGGTTGAAGCAGGTGTCGATGCACTTGTCGTGGATACAGCTCACGGACACTCCCAAGGGGTGATCGATCAGGTTGTACGTATCCGAAGCAAATACCCTGACGTGAATATCATTGCAGGAAACGTTGCGACACCGGAAGCGACACGCGAATTGTTCGAAGCTGGCGCGGATATCGTGAAAGTAGGAATCGGACCTGGCTCTATCTGTACGACACGTGTCGTAGCAGGTGTCGGTGTTCCACAGATTACAGCTGTATATGACTGTGCACAGGAAGCGGAGAAACATGGCAAGTCGATCATTGCCGATGGTGGTATCAAATACTCAGGCGATATCGTGAAGGCATTGGCAGCAGGTGGACATGCTGTTATGCTCGGAAGTCTTCTTTCCGGCGTTTCAGAAAGCCCTGGAGAGACAGAAATCTTCCAAGGACGCCGTTTCAAAGTGTACCGTGGAATGGGATCGGTCAGTGCGATGGAATCCGGATCGAAAGACCGTTACTTCCAGAACGAATCCGAGTCGAAAAAGCTTGTTCCAGAAGGTATCGAAGGTCGTATGCCTTACAAAGGACCACTGAACGATACGATTCACCAACTTCTTGGTGGACTTCGTTCCGGTATGGGCTACTGCGGAACAGCCAACATTCACGAGCTTCGTCACGATGCTAAATTCACACGCATCACGAACGCTGGTTTACGTGAGAGCCACCCGCACGATGTTCAAATTACGAAAGAGGCGCCAAACTACTCCATTTGACCCTCTTCCACTAGGATAGACAGGGACTTTTCCCTGTCTATTTTTTTGTATAGCCATGTGATAAACTAATAGAGATGCATATTTTAAGGGTGGAGGTTGAGAAAAGTTGATACAACGATTGAAAGCATCAGTAGCCATAACATTAGTGTTTCTTCTAAGTATGACTTCTGTATTTGTAAATCCTGACCATACATACGCGGCCGTTGATATTGGGGCGAAGTCAGCGATTTTGGTGGATGCTGAGACAGGAAAGGTTCTATTTGAAAAAGAGGCAGATTTAACCCTACCTCCAGCAAGTATGACGAAGATGATGACAGAGTATTTAGTGCTAGAAGCCATAGATGAAGGACAAATCGGCTGGGATACGACGACTCAGATCAGTGATTATCCGTATGGAATTTCGGCAAACCCGAATTTCTCCGGTGTCGGTCTCAGACAGAATAAAGATTACACGGTAAGAGAATTATATGAGGCAATGGCCATCAATTCCGATAATGCGACGACCATTGCTTTAGCCGAATTGATCGCCGGTACGGAAGGCGAATTTGTAAAAATGATGAATGAAAAAGCAGCGGAACTTGGACTGCCGGACTATGAGTTCGTCAACTCTTCAGGGTTGAACAACAGTCACCTTGGTGAGAACTATCCTGAAGGGACATCACCGGACGCAACGAACTTGATGTCTGCACGCTCCGCCGCTTTGCTTGCTTATCACTTAACGAAGGATTACCCGGAAGCGCTCGATTATTCAAGCGTGCCGACAACAGAGTTCGACGGACAGACGATTACGAACTGGAACTGGATGCTTCCAGGCATGCCGGGACAACTGGCTCAATTCAGCTATGAGGGCATGGACGGCTTGAAGACCGGTTATACAGAGCTTGCAGGAAACTGCTTCACAGGTACGGCAGAACGTGACGGTCGTCGACTGATTTCTGTCGTGATGAAATCTGATACCCGCGAATCCCGCTTCCAGCAAACAGCGAAATTGTTTGATTACGGATTCCAGCAGTTCGAAAAGCAGGAGCTTTACGAAGAAGGATACCAGCTTGACGGCCAGTCGGATCTTCCTGTTGCAAAAGGTAAAGAAGATACGGTAGCCATTCAAACAGACAGTGCCATCGAGGATGTCATCCAAAATGGCGAAGGGGAACAATATACGATCCAATACAACATCGACTCGGACAAATTGGACGATGAAGGCAACCTTGTCGCTCCGATCGAATCAGGGCAGAAGGTCGGGACAGCCGAGCTTGTCTACAACGGTGAAGAGAGTTACAGCTACCTGATGTCTGATGGACCTAAGACGGTCGATCTTGTTACGACATCAGCTGTCGAGAAGTCGAACTGGTTCATGCTGATGATCGGCAATGTCGGAGAGTTCTTCAGTGACATTTTCACAGGAGCGGTCGACATGGTGAAGGGCTGGTTCTAATTTCATGATTTTTTAAAGAAGTGGGAATGAATTTTCGTTCCCACTTCGTGTATAACATGAAGTAAAAAATCCCAGGTTTTCTCCAATAAAATTAGTAGGATTTACCCGAGTATTGCGTTACAATAGAAAAATAAGTGAAAACTTCGTCAATAATAGCGAACACAATATAGAGCGAAGGATAGGGAGGAAACGAATTATGTCTCAAACAGGAACAGATCGCGTAAAACGTGGAATGGCAGAAATGCAAAAAGGTGGCGTCATCATGGACGTTGTCAACGCTGAGCAGGCTAAGATCGCAGAAGAAGCAGGTGCCGTAGCCGTTATGGCTCTAGAGCGTGTACCAGCAGATATTCGTGCTGCAGGCGGCGTTGCTCGTATGGCAGACCCAACGATTACAGAACAGGTAATGAACGCGGTTTCCATCCCGGTTATGGCCAAAGCCCGTATCGGTCACATTACAGAAGCGCGCGTACTTGAAGCGATGGGTGTCGACTACATTGATGAGAGTGAAGTACTGACACCAGCAGATGAAATCTACCACATTAAGAAGGATGAATACACGGTACCATTCGTATGTGGCTGCCGTAACATCGGTGAAGCGGCTCGTCGTATCCGTGAAGGAGCTTCCATGCTTCGTACGAAAGGTGAGCCCGGCACAGGGAACATCGTAGAAGCGGTTCGTCACATGCGTCAAATCAACGCAGAGATCCGTCAGCTTCAGAACCTTTCCGAAGATGAAGTGATGGTCTTTGCACGTGATCACGCAGCACCATTCGACCTTCTGATGGAAATCCGTGAAGAAGGACGTCTTCCTGTCGTAAACTTCGCAGCAGGCGGTATCGCAACTCCAGCGGATGCAGCCCTTATGATGGAGCTTGGCGCAGACGGTGTATTCGTAGGATCCGGTATCTTCAAATCCAAGAACCCAGAGAAATTCGCTCGTGCAATCGTAGAAGCGACAACGCACTATAATGATTACAAGCTGATCGGCGAACTATCGAAGGATCTTGGTACGGCAATGAAAGGGATGGAAATGTCCTCTCTTGAAGGCGACCAGCGTATGCAGGAGCGTTCGAAGTAATCTTAATTCAACACAAGCGGCGACCGTTTTAGGACGAGTCGCCGCTTTCATAGGTTTTAATAAAGGAGACATGCATCATGACAACAATCGGTGTATTAGGACTACAGGGAGCTTTTCGTGAGCATGTGCGTTCGGTAGAAGCAGCAGGTGCTGAAGGGGTCATCGTGAAGAAAAAAGAACAGTTGGACGAGATCGATGGGTTGATTATCCCCGGCGGTGAAAGTACGACGATGCGCCGTCTGATTGATAAGTACGATTTCCTTGAACCGATCCGTGAATTCGGAAAATCAGGCAAGCCGATTTTCGGTACATGTGCCGGGCTCATCCTACTTGCTTCTGAAATCGATGGATCTTATGATGTACACCTAGGTGTAATGGACATCAAAGTACGCCGGAATGCTTTCGGGCGCCAGCGTGACAGCTTCGAAGCGGACCTCGATATTGAAGGGGTGGCAGAAGGGTTCAACGCTGTCTTCATCCGTGCTCCATATATTGAGGATGTCGGAGAAGAAACAAAGGTATTATCCCGCTACGACGGTCATATCGTTGCTGCTCAGCAAGGTCATTATCTGGCTTGCTCGTTCCACCCGGAGCTGACGGATGACCACCGGATTACCGCTCATTTTGTAAAAATGGTGGAAGAATCCAAAAAAAGCCTTGCATTATAAATCATTTTCCGCTAATCTTATGTCACATAAACAACAAACCAAAACGCGATGACAGGAACTAGTAACAAGTCCCTTTTCTAAAGAGAGTCAGTGGTCGGTGTGAACTGATGAAGAGTACTTGTGAATCCATCCTTGAGTGTCTGACGGTACGTAAGGAAGTCAGACCGGCCCCTCACCGTTATGAGTTAAGCCGGAAGGTCATGTGTACCTTCAACCTGGGTGGTATCGCGGGAAGCATAGAACCAAAGCTCTCGTCCCTTTTTTATAAAGGGACGGGAGTTTTTTTATATAGAAAATAAGGAGGAAATGAACATGTTGGATATGAAATATTTGCGTCAAAACTTTACAGAAGTCAAAGAGAAGTTGAAGAACCGTGGAGAAGATCTATCAGATTTGGATGCGTTCGGTGACTTGGACAGCCGACGCCGTGAATTGATTCAGGAAACAGAGGAGCTGAAGGCGCGTCGTAACGAAGTGTCTAAAGAGATCTCCCAGTTGAAAAAAGCGAAAGAAGATGCGGATGATAAAATCAAGGAAATGCGTGAAGTCGGCGACCGCATCAAGACACTCGACAGTGAACTGAAGGAAGTGGAGGAGAAGCTTGAGACGATGCTTCTATCCATTCCGAACATTCCACATGATAGTGTGCCAGTCGGAGACGACGAAGACGATAACGTGCTTGCCCGTGAATGGGGAGAGAAGCCTCAAATGGCATTCGAAGCGAAGCCACATTGGGACGTAGCAGCAGATCTCGGGCTTCTGGACTTCGAACGCGCATCTAAGGTGACAGGAAGCCGTTTCGTCTTTTATAAAGGCTTAGGAGCGCGTCTTGAGCGTGCGCTCTTGAACTTCATGATGGACCTTCATTCTGATGAACATGGATATGAGGAGATGCTGACACCGCAAATGGTCAATCGTGATGCGATGACAGGAACAGGTCAGCTTCCGAAATTCGAAGAAGACGCCTTCAAGATCGAAGGATGGGACTACTTCCTCGTACCGACAGCAGAAGTGCCTGTGACGAACTATCACCGTGAAGAGATTCTGTCAGCTGAGGATCTACCGAAGAAATTCGCTGCCTTCAGCACGAACTTCCGCTCTGAAGCAGGATCTGCAGGCCGTGATACACGCGGACTGATCCGTCAGCACCAGTTCAACAAAGTCGAGCTTGTCCAGCTTGCGAAGCCGGAAGATTCTTATAACGTGCTGGAAGAGCTGACAGGTCACGCCGAGAAGGTTCTTCAGTTGCTCGAGCTTCCGTACCGTGTCATGAGCATGTGTACAGCGGATCTTGGTTTCACAGCTGCGAAGAAATACGACATCGAAGTGTGGATCCCAAGCCAGGATACGTACCGTGAGATCAGCTCTTGCTCAAACTTCGAAGACTTCCAGGCACGCCGTGCAGGCATCCGCTTCCGTCGTGAAGAAAAAGGGAAGCCTGAATTCGTTCATACGCTGAACGGCTCTGGTCTGGCCATCGGCCGTACGGTCGCTGCCATCTTGGAGAATTATCAGCAGGAAGACGGCTCACTTGTCGTACCGAATGTTCTTCGTCCATACATGGGTGGAAAAGAAGTCATTAAGTAATGGAACAAAACCTCAGGGCTCACGCTCTGAGGTTTTTCTAAAAAAATGTTGACTTACAGGTTCATTACTCGTTATAATAGCAAAGTGGAAAAAACGAGTCAGCCTTTGTCGAACAGCTTTTATTAAAAAAGTTACGATAAAATGTTGACGAGATAAGACAAGCGTGATATTATATTACTTGTCGTCACACGGAGGAGTACTCAAGTTTGGCTGAAGAGAGCGGTCTTGAAAACCGCCAGGGGGTTAACGCCCCGCGGGGGTTCGAATCCCTCCTCCTCCGCCATTTTTAATTCAACAATAGCGCATAATATTGGAGATTAATAGAACAAAAATCGTTACTTCGCGTAGCGATTTTTTTATTTGATATAGAAAAGCTTCAGCGAACGCATTGTTCAGCTGAAGCTTTTTTTGGTTAGACCGTTTCTAATGATTCTTCTGTCTCGAGTACATCCTCTTTGTCAGGATACGTCCTTTCGATGTGACGCTCTCCCCAGGCACACAGCATGTCTAACCCTTCTTTCAATGTCCAGCCGTATTCAGTCAACTCGTATTCGACCTTAGGCGGGACTTGATTGTATATGATTCGATTGACGACTCCATCTGCTTCAAGCTCACGCAGTTGTTGAGTAAGCATCTTTTGTGTAATTCCGGGCATCAATTGTTTCAGTTCACAAGTACGGCGTTTCTCTTTGATCAAGTGACATAAGATGACGACTTTCCACTTTCCTCCAATGACCTCTAATGCAGCTTCGACAGGAATGTTATACTTTTTAGCCATTTCGTCGACACCTCCTCTGTAACATTTCCATCATTAAATTAGCACGTGAACCGCTGTATTACCACTTATCTGCTTTTCTTTATATTTTTCTCGAATTTTTTTGTGTGAATCAGACCTGTGATGGCGAAATAGTTACTTACAGGTGCCTATAGCACAACAAAGTGCGTACTTCCAAATCCTCCTTTACCGTTGCATAATCATAGTTGCGATCGAAACGGCGCCTTCGATCAAAAAAATACAAGGAGGTCGATGAGTGATGAGTACAAACAGTCAAACGGTTCATCAAGCATCGGTTGAACAGAATAGAAGTAATACACTCGCTTTGGTCGCGCTTGCGATCAGTGCATTCGGAATCGGAACGACCGAGTTCGTTCCTGTTGGCTTATTGTCTGCGATTTCTGGTGATTTATCGATTTCGATTACGTTAGCTGGTTTATTGATTTCAGGTTATGCGATTGGAGTGGCCGTCGGTGCGCCCGTCTTAACCGCGCTCACGGACAAAATCAGTCGTAAAAATCTACTGCTTGGATTAATGGTCATTTTTATTATAGGAAACGGAATTGCTGCGATTTCGACGAGCTTCAGCTTACTGCTCCTTGCTCGATTTGTGACAGCTTTCTCACACGGCTTGTTTTTCTCGATTGGTTCGACAATTGCTGCCAGTCTCGTTCCTGAACATAAACGGGCAAGTGCGATCGCCTTTATGTTTACAGGCCTCACGGTAGCGACCGTTACAGGCGTACCTTTGGGAACATTCGTCGGGCAGGCTTTCGGTTGGAGAGCAACCTTTGCCGGAGTGGCGTTACTTGGTGTGATTGGAATCGTTGCCAGTGCAATCCTCGTGCCAAAGAGTTTAGAGGAGCCGCCTCCTTCATCGTTCCGTGACCAATTGAACATCTTAAAGAATAAACAAATCATGCTTTCATTCCTCATTACTGCCCTTGGTTACGGCGGGACGTTCGTGGCGTTCACGTATTTAGCTCCACTGTTGGAAAACGTGACTGGAATCGATTCAAGCTTAGTCAGTGTCATTCTGCTGTTTTACGGATTGGCCGTAGCAATCGGAAATACAATTGGAGGAAAAGCATCGAATAACAATCCATTAAAAGCCTTGTTCATCATGTTCATTCTGCAGGCTGTTGTATTGTTTATCCTGAGTTTGACGATATCCAATCAGGTTCTAGGGGTTGTTGTCATTGTCCTGATGGGGCTGTTCGCATTCATGAACGTACCAGCGTTACAGATCCTAGTCGTTCAATTAGCGGAGAAATATGTTCCATCTGCTGTGAATGTGGCCTCTGCTTTGAACATTGCTGCCTTTAACGTGGGGATTGCCATTGGATCCTTCGTCGGAGGCATCATCGTGGATACGATCGGTTTGATTCACACGCCTTATATTGGGGGCATCATGGTGGTTGGAGCTGTTCTTCTGACCGCTTATTTACGAAAAATTGAAAAGTAACATGGAGAGCCTGGTGAAGCATCAGGCTCTTTTCCTCAACCCTTCCTACTATCCGCCTAAACAGAATCCCGTTATAATAAAAAGAAAAAGGTGGATGCTCGTATGAAAATCATTGTATTTGGTGCGACTGGAAAAACAGGACTGGAATTGGTTTCACAAGCGTTGGACTCGGGTCATGACGTCACCGCTTTTGTTCGTACGCCTTCCAAGCTCACCCTTCAACATGAACGGTTACATACAATCCAAGGGGATGCACTTGATATCGATGCTGTAGAAAAAGCGATCA
The DNA here is from genome assembly GCF_020171725.1 of Halobacillus litoralis. Classification (GTDB taxonomy): domain Bacteria; phylum Bacillota; class Bacilli; order Bacillales; family Halobacillaceae; genus Halobacillus; species Halobacillus litoralis_F. Next base: position 92,188 of record NZ_JAIVAJ010000009.1, read on the forward strand.
GCGGACACGAAGCGGTTGCCTCGTGTTTAGGTTCGGAGGGTTTGAAACCTTCCCGTGTCTTAGAGCAGATGGCAGGGAACATCGTGAAAGGGATGCAGAAGCACGGAGTGAGCCGGATTGTGTATGTTGCTTCTGCAGGAATCCATAAGGAAATACCCGGATTCACCGGCTGGATGTCTCAGCGCATTTTGAAAAATGTCCTCGTAGACCATAGGAATGCTGTCAATGCGATGATTGCGGCTAAACTGGATTATACGATCGCCCGTCCGATGCAATTGAAGGATGGAGAACGCAAAGAGACGTATCGTACAGCAGAAATCGGGGTACCGCACAGCGGGAAAGAGATTCATCGAAGTGATGTGGCACACTTTTTATTAGAAGCGTTAGAGAACGATCAATGGATTAAGCAAACGGTTGGTCTCGCTTATTAAAAGGCAGGGATGGCAATGGGTTATGTAGAAGATTTGCGAAAACTAATTGGGCATCGACCGATCATTTTAACGGGCTCTGTCGTTCTCGTCATAAATGAAGAAGGACAGCTGCTCTTACAGCAGAGGACGTACCCAGAAGGCGTCTGGGGGTTGCCCGGTGGATTGATGGAGCTTGGGGAAAGCACAGAACAAACGGGCGTGAGAGAAGTGTATGAAGAGACGGGATTGTCCGTTCGACAGTTGAAGCTGATCGATGTGTATTCAGGCGAGGAGTATTTTGCCGTTGCGGAAAATGGGGACGAATTCTACACGGTGACGACTGCGTATTATACAACGGAGTATAGCGGTGAGGTCAATGCAGATTTGGATGAAGCGATCCAATGCCGCTTCATCGACCTCCATCATCTACCGGAACGGATGATCGGCAGTCACCGTGAAATCATCGAAGATTTTCTGGAGCGTTTCTACTGAATGACAATGAGTTATTTTTCAAAAGCCAGAATAAAGGCAGCTTGACTCTGCCTTTATTCTGGCTTTTTTAAAACGTTCTTTTATGTATTCGCTGACCTTCGTCTTATGTATCTTATCCTTCAAAGGGCATCAGCCCCCAGTACTGTTCTCTAATGACATCCCTTACATCTGAACTGTCCCGCTCATCAAACGCTTCTGCCCACGCAGCAGGCTTGTCCTCCGGCAGGTTCTCTTCGGCGTATGACATGATCTCGGACAAGGCGTTCACCTTGAGATCGATTTCTGTTTTCAATTCTTCAATGTTCTGACCACTGTCTATCTTATCTTTCAGCTCGTAGATGTCTTTGTTCAAACGGCTCAACAAGTCGACGATTTCATAGCCATAGTGATGGCTGAACGAGAGCGACCGCCACGCTCCTTCCCGAAGCTTGAATTCTCCGGACAGAACCTCGAACCGATTAGATTCTCCATCTGAAGTGATGACATCTTCCCAAACCCCGGCACTCATCATGTTAAGACCCATTAACGTCGCTTCGACAACGCGCTGAACCTGCTTTCCTTCATCGATCACCTTTTCACGATTTTCATGAAACGATTGATAGTTGAAAAATAGAGAAAACCACAAGGCGGCCGTAACCAGGATCAGCCCTATCTTTTTCTTATCCATGAATGACTCACCCCCTCGATACTGATTATGTCAAAATCCCCTGATTTTCACAATGTGAGGGCGTGAATGAATATAAAAAAGCCTTGCAGCTCACGTGAGCTGCAAGGCTTTGATTTACGTTAACAAACGGCTGGAACGCCATTTGCGTGATTGCTGGATGAAGTGTCCGATCTTCTCTAAAATCGGCTCGACGCTCTTCTCATCGTTCAGCACATCGTAATCCGCGATATTCAGGCGGAGAACAGGGCAGGAGTTGAAGTTGTCGATCCAGTTCTCATAACGGTTGAACATCTCTTCCCAGTATTCGACCGGTGTTTCCTGCTCCATCGGGCGTCCGCGCTCTTTGATGCGGGAAAGAATATCATCGAAGGATCCTTCCAAGTAAATCAGAAGGTCCGGGTGAGGGAAGTACGGCGTCATGACCATTGCATCGAACAAGTTACGATACGTCTCATAATCCGTTTCAGACATCGTTCCTTTTTCATAATGCATCTTGGCGAAGATGCCGGTATCCTCGTAGATGGAACGGTCTTGGATAAAGCCGCCGCCATATTCGAAGATCTTCTTCTGTTCCTTAAAACGTTCGGCCAAGAAATAAATCTGCAGATGGAAGCTCCATCGTTCGAAATCCTGATAGAATTTATCGAGATATGGGTTGGTTTCCACTTTCTCAAATGATGTGCGGAAATTCAGCGCATCCGCAAGTGCATTTGTCATCGTCGACTTTCCGACGCCTACTGTACCGGCAATCGTAATCACGCTGTCATGTGGAATACCAAAACGTTCACGTGCATTCATTAGATAACTTCTCCTTTATATAAATGCTGCTTAACATGATCAACTATGCGGTTCAAATCTTCCTGATGTTTGACAAAATCAAGCTCGTCCCCGTTCAAACGGATGACAGGGATATCTGGATTCTGCTCTTCGAATTGGTTCATAAACTCTTCATAATCCTGAGACAGCTGCTGCAGGTAAGAAGGTTGAATGTTCGATTCGACATCACGATTCCTCATTCGAATGCGGTCCATGAGTGTATCCAGGCTCGCATCCAAGTACACGACCATATTCGGACGTGGCATATCATGTGTTAGTATATCAAAAATCTGAGAGTATTTATGAAACTGATCTTCTCTCAATGTACGACGAGCGAAGATCATATTCTTTAAGATGTGATAATCCGCTACGACCGGCTTTCCTTGAGTGAGGTAATCACGGTCAATGTCCTCCAGCTGTTTGAAACGATTGCACAAGAAGAACATTTCCGTCTGAAAGCTCCACTCTTCAATATTGTCATAAAACTTGCCTAAAAATGGATTCTCCTCAACGATTTCCTTCAATAAATGAAAATCAAACTGGGAGGCGAGTTTTTTAGACAGAGACGTTTTCCCAACCCCAATGGGCCCTTCAACGGCGATGAAAGGTATTTGTCCCATCTCTTCTCCTCCTTAACAAGACCTGTGCACTTCAAGTGCCCGGTAATAAAAAAAGACATAAATCGATACTTTTTTACAGACAAGTTCTATTTTATCACATACAAATCGATGAAGTAACAGGGAAGGGAGTATTTTGAAGGGGAATTTGCTAGGCAAAGATAGCAAAATTTTGTATAATATTCTCGTACGCTTTTTTGCCCCCGTAGCTCAGGGGATAGAGCATCGGTTTCCTAAACCGTGTGTCGCAGGTTCGAATCCTGCCGGGGGCATTCTTTCATTACGTTCTCCGAACAAACCTTTCCTTTAACAGGGGTGCAAGCAGAAACCCCATCCCTACACCAGCCAAATTCAAAATGAAATCATCAATATCCAGACTGCCGCGAATGGTTAGATACTGAGTCAGTTCGACAGCTGCAATCGTTGCGGCTGGAATCGTTACCCGTGTGCGCCATCTCTTACTTACATACATCAGATAGATCCCGAACGGAATAAACAATCCTACATTGGCGGCTAAGTTATAGAACCGGATGAAGAAGGGCAGCTCATTGAACAAATACAATTGAATCGTCTCAAAAGGTACCCAGTTGGCCGATCTGAAGCCGTTCGTGCCTGAGCGTACAATCAACAGGAAAATCATCAAGACACTGTACGCAAGAAAAAGGATATGAAACCACAAAGGGTGTATCGCATAGCGGATCCGCCACAGAAAGGCCCATACAATGAAAGCAGACAGCACGATGCCTAAGTTGATGATGACATAAGAGGCAGGGTGCAGGTTTTCGGTTAAGCCGGACATCAAGGGAAACAGACTCCAAAACAGAATTTGCCCGACCAGAATGGGGTAAAGCACATCTCGTCTCAAACCACCAGCCTCCCGTGATCGATTTCAATAATCCGGTCAGCCAGCTTCTCGGCTTCGTTCCGGTCATGCGTAACCAGAATAACGGGAATCTCCCACTTATCATGAAGTCGAAGCAGCTCGTGGTGACACTCTTCTTTGACGTTCGCATCCAGTGAAGAGAACGGTTCATCTAATAAAAGGAGATCGGGCTCTGTTGCAAAAGCACGGGCTAAGGCGACGCGCTGTTTTTCACCGCCTGAGATGTTTTTCGGGTACTCCTCCATCAAATGATCAATGCCGAGTGCCGTGACGAGCTGGTCCACCTCTTGTTGATCTTCCGCCCCATACAGAATGTTCTTCCGTACCGTCATATGAGGAAATAGCGCATAATCCTGAAACACATACCCGACACGGCGCTTTTGTACTGGTAAGGGTTTATCGGAACCTGAGAAAAGCGTTCTTCCGTTCAGTTGAATCCTTCCATCATCAGGATGGGTAAGACCGGAAATGCAGTGTAACGTCGTCGTTTTACCAGAGCCCGAGGGACCGAAAAGAACGATGATCTCCTTATCCATGGAAAAGGCTAGATCAAGCGTGAAGTTCTTCAATTTTTTCTTGATATCGACTGACAGCATAGCAAAGCCACCTTTTAGGAATCTTGTTTAAAGGCCATGACATTCCGTTTCGTCCACCAGTTGAGCCAGAGGACGGAACTGAAGCCTAAGGCGATAATGATGATGACCCATGTGTAGGCCTGCTCCATTCGCCCGGCCTCGACGGCTGAATAAATGGCAAGCGGAATCGTAGAGGTCACCCCTGGGATATTCCCGGCGATCATCAACGTCGCTCCGAACTCGCCGAGAGCCCTGGCGAAGGTGAGCACGAGTCCAGCCAAAAGACCGGGCCAGGCAAGGGGGAAGGAAACCGTGAAGAACACCTTCACCCTTGAAGCGCCCATCGTCAATGCGGCATTCTCAATGTTCGGATCATAGTTTTGAAAAGCGGCGGATGCGCTTTGGTACATCAACGGGAATGAAACGACCACTGCAGCGACGACAGCCGCCACCCAAGTAAAGACGATTTTATAATCAAAGAAATAAAGCAGCCACTGCCCGACGGGACCGTTTACCCCGAATAAGTAGAGAAGTCCGAACCCGACGACAGTGGGAGGAAGCACGAGCGGAAGCAAAAGCACGGACTCGATGATACTTTTCCCGGGAAATACTTTCCTCGCTAACAATCGGGCGAGTAGAATTCCTAAAAGAAAAACAATGATGGTGGCAATGGTGGCAATGCGTAAGGATAGAAAGAGCGGGGAATAACTCATCGATCACCCATCACTTTCTGCCATCGGAGTGAAGCCTCGATCCGCTAGAATCTGCTGTGCTTCATCACTCATCAAGTACGATACAAAATCACGGGCTGAGTCCTCCTGTTGGCTCGTTTGTACGACAGCGGCAGGGTAGACGATCGGATCGTGAGCATCGGATTCGAATTCTGAAACGACAGCCACTTGACCAGAAGAAGCCGCATCGCTTCCGTACACGATTCCGTATGTAACATTGCCGGATTCGACGTAGGCAAGCACTTGTCGAACATCGCTTCCAAACACCATTTTCTCCTCTAAATCGTCCCAAAGTTGAATCGTTTCCAGAGCCTGTTTCGTATATGTACCAGCAGGAACGCTGTCCGGCTGACCAAGTGCGATCTGCTCATTGGTGCCAAGGTTCGTCATGCTTTGTAATGAGGAAAGAGGCTTTGTCCCATTTTCAGCAATGACGACTAATCGGTTTCGGACGAAGTCGACTCGGGTCGACGGGTCGATGGACTGGCTTTCTTCAAGCTGATCCATCCATTTTTGGTTGGCGGAAAGGAAAACATCAGCCGGCGCACCTTGTTCGATTTGCTGGGCTAAGCGTCCGGAACCTGCTACATTTAAGGTGATGGTCGTATCCGTCATTTTTTCATAGTTTGCTGTAATTTCTTCGATTGCATCTGTTAAACTTGCCGCGGCAGAAATGGTTAAGGTTCTTCCCTCTTCGGCATTCGATGTGCAACCGGTCAGGGCAAGTACCAAGATGAATAGAATCGTTGCCTGTTTCCACATAACCTTTCCCCCGGTTCATAGATTTTACATTAATTATACGGTCTCAAAAAAAGGAAGTAAAAGATTAAAGGAGAGTCAAAATGAAAACACAAGTCGTGGTCGGTTTAATTCTGGCATTGCTGCTGACTCAGATGCCGATTGTCGGGAAGTATTTTGCGATTTTAAATACAATGATTCATGAATCCGGTCATTCCTTGATGGCGTTGATAACGGGCGGAGAGGTAAGGCGGATTTCTCTTCTTCCGAATACAGCGGGGACGACCTTAACCGGTCATACTTCGTGGATCGGTCATTTCTTAACGAGTATCTCAGGCTACGTCTTTGCCTCGTTCTTCGGTTTTCTATTTTTCTACCTGATTGCCAAGGGGCAGTATAAGTGGATGATCTACATCCTGCTCGCCTTTTTATCAGTGAATCTCATCTTCTGGGTCAGGAATGTGTACGGGCTGTTCTGGATCGTGACCTTCGGAGCGTTGTTCATCTTTCTGCTACGCAGTGGGAACCAGATGTTCATCCAGTATGCGCTTGTGTTCTTCGCCTCCTTGATCCTCGTGGAATCGGTAACGAGTGCATTTGAAATCATGTGGATCAGTTTCGTCTCTCCGATGCAGGCGGGAGATGCGGCGAATTTATCGAAGGCGACGGGGTTCATCCCAGCACCGATCTGGGGAGTCGGATTCTTCGTCCAGGCCTTGTATTTCGCACTGCTTGCGGTCAGGCAGGTGTTTCGGATCTGATAAAAAGAGCGCTGCTTCGATGGGAAGCAGCGCTCTTCTACATTATTGGACCGTAAAGGTGTAACGGATGGGTGTTCCCATCATGACGCCTTGTGTCGATTCGACTCCTTTTGTGTAAAGAGTGTAGGTTTGACCGGATTCGAGATCGTACGTTGGGTTCACTTCAATGGAATGTCCATTCTCAAGAAGTTCGACTGTAGCGAATACCCCTTGTCCATCTTCACTGACAAGATAGACATGTTCGGAATCAACAGTATCCTCATTCAAATTCACACGTTCCTGGAAGTTGATCGTGAATGTCTTGTCCGGATTTACGTTCTCCATGTCGACATTATCGAATGTCTCAAATGCTGTTGTATCACGCTCGGCCAGGTTCAGGTTGGAGGAGGAAAGGTAACCGACGGTATTTCCCCGCTTCACTTTGTAATAGCCGTAATGGTTACTGGACTGATTGGTTTCCTTGAATAAAACCTGATCATCCACCACTTCAAAGGTTGTGTAATAAGGGACTTTTTCACGTTCAATCAGGCTGTCATCTTCATATAAATACCCAAAGTCAACGTTAGAGTTATTAATAAGATAGATTTGATCCCCTGTTTTGACGTCCATTCCTGTGTACGTACCGGGCTCATTAAAGGTCACGGTATCCTCTTCAAAAGAAATGACACCATCATCGTTAATCACGGTGTATTCAAGGTCATCGATGAATGTCGTATCGGCCAAATTCAGTTCACCGAAGTTCTCCATCAGTTTGAAAACATGCTCCTGATACCCACGGTCCTCTGCATCCGCTTCTCCTTTTGGCACGTTGTACTCGACGAATCCGTTATACGCCATCACGGCAAAGTACCAGTGCTCGATGATGTCACGGTCATTCAGCTCGCTGTCTGTCGTTTTAATGGAAGGCAGTGTACCATCTTCAACTAATTCCCACTTTTCATTCAGGACTTCGGCACCCGCTTCAATGTTGGCGCGGGTATTAGTTTTGATTTCTTCTGTCACGTAGTCTGGATTCGTAATCTGCATAATTCCAAAGCCGCCGTCACCATTTGTTGATTCGAAAGCTTCACCGTCTGCTCCATACTGCTGGAAGGCGGACTCTTTGTAAGCCATCGCAATCAGAATTTCTGGCGGGATGTCATAGTCCCGTGCTACTTCGACAAGCAGTTCTTTCTTTTCATTGAAACTGAGTTCTTCTTCTGCGGATACCGCTGGTGCAAACAGTGTCGTCACCATAAGGAATGCCGTCATCAGGATTGCTAGTTTTTTCATTATGTCCCTCCGTTTTCAAATTTCACTAGTTTCATGCTATCCTATTTTTTTAGATTTTTCCATAAAAAAACATTGGAACTCCGCACCTGCCTTTACCAGATGGCACCGAGCGCATAAGGTAGTAAAGTAAGTGAAAGGAGGAATGAAAATGAGCGAAGGATACGGCGGCGGATACGGTGGCGGATTCGCACTGTTGGTTGTACTGTTCATTCTGTTGGTTATTATTGGAGCATCATATGTAGGCCGCGGAGGCTACGGATACTAATATAAACAAAGCGGGGATGCTTCCCCGCTTTTTTACATATTATTAGAGGAGATTCTGGACGAAGTAAAGTGAGTCGTGGGTCGGAAAATAACACGCTTTCCGTGGCCCAACAGGACGTTGGATCGTTCGATGTTTGACGGTATTAGCTGGAACAACCTTGGTCATTTTTGAACGTAGCAAACGAAAAAAATCGTTTGTCTCTGTCTGAAGTTGGGTATCAAATCAATACAACAGTTGGACGGAGGAATGACCGATGGACTTAAAAGACCAATTGCTTCAAAAAGGATACGATCAGGTAGATATCCTGCTCGTTGATGAGAAGTCGAATCAAACGACCGTTCCAGATATCACCCTGCACAAAGTAACCGATCTGGAATACAAATTATACTTGAACCCGGATACCATCCAGTACCACCTGGAAGAGGACGATCCCTATTTTGAAGCGGAACAAAAAGATGAAGAAGGCGGCACGAAACGCGTGAAAGGGTTCGTGCTCGAGTGGTAAAGTCCTGATTTCAGGACTTTTTTTTCGCTTTTCTCGTCCTCTCCTTCTTGTCTACATAGCCCCCGATGACCAGGAGAATCCCGGATGCAATCAACAACATCGGAACCATCGCTTCATTAATCGTTATGAAAAGAATGAGTGCTGCGATGATGTTACAGATTCCGATTGTACCTAAAATGAACAGCATTTTATTTTCTTGTTTCATACGTATTCCTCCCTTTTCTTCTTAACTTTAACCGATTCCGTTGTTTACTTTCAAAAAAACCGTGGAAATGAATGGATAATTACATCAAGGAGGTTATCCAATTGCAAACGCACCAACTCTATATTAACGGGAAATACACAGAATCGGAAGGAAATGAATGGATCGATGTGTTGAATCCAGCCACAGAAGAAGTGATCTCGAAAATACCGAAAGGAACGACAGGCGATGTCGACCGAGCTGTCGAAGCAGCCTTCCAAGCACAACATAAATGGGAACTGACTCCGAACATCGAACGTGGAAAAATCGTTCGTGCACTTGGAGATCAAATAGAAGAAAAACGCGACACTTTCATTAACCTGCTGCAGGAAGAGCAGGGGAAAGACTACGAACTGGCGAGTGGGGAAATCGATCTCGCCATCGATTATTTCCGGTACATGTCGGAATGGGCCCGCCGTATTGAGGGAGAAATCGTTCCGAGTGATCGTGAGAACGAGAACATCATGATTTATAAGAAGCCGATCGGCGTAGTCGGAGGCATCGTGCCGTGGAACTTCCCGATGTTCATTTTGGCTCGTAAAGTGGCAACGGCTCTTGTAACGGGCTGTACGATCGTACTTAAACCGAGTCAGCAGACGCCGAATACAGCGATGGAGTTTACAAAGCTTGTGGATGCCATGGATGAGATTCCAGACGGTGTGTACAATGTCGTCACAGGTACAGGCTCTGAAATCGGAAATTCGCTCGCCAAGCATGAGAAGGTACACATGATTTCGATGACAGGCAGTGTTCCAGCAGGTACGAAGGTGATGGAAGCAGCCGCTCAGAACATTACGAAGGTCAACCTTGAGCTGGGTGGTAAGGCACCAGCGATCGTAACGGCAAACGCGGACCTCGATATTGCAGTCGAAAGCATTACGACCTCTCGTTTAGCGAATAACGGTCAAGCCTGTACGAACGCCGAGCGTGTCTATGTCCACGAAAGCAAGGCTGATGAACTGATTGAAAAGCTGCGTCACAGCTTCGAGTCTAAGAAGCTTGGTAATCCGCGTGAAGATAAAGACGCGGATGTCGGTCCACTGGTGAGTCAAGGTCGACTGGAAGAAGTCGAAAGTATGGTAAAAGAAGCGGTCGAGGCCGGAGCGAAAGTCGAGATCGGTGGAGAACGAGGCGATCAGGAGAAAGGCTTCTTCTATAAGCCGACGATTTTGACGAATGTAGATCACAAATCCAAGATCATGCAGGAAGAGATCTTCGGTCCTGTCATTCCGATTGCCACCTTCAAAACGTTGGATGAAGCCATTGAAAAAGGGAACGACACTGATTTCGGTCTTTCTTCATCCGTTTATACAGATGACCTGAACGAAGCGATGCGTGTCGTCAATGAACTGAAGTTCGGCGAAACCTTCGTGAACCGTGAGAACTTCGAAGCCGTCCAAGGCTACCACGCCGGGATGAGAAAGTCGGGGCTTGGCGGTGCTGATGGCAAGCACGGCATGGAAGACTTCCTTGTCACTCAAGTGGTTTACATGCAGTACAAAAATGATAAGAAATAATAGGTGAAAGTGCTTTTCTATACAGTAAAAAAGGACGCCGGTTTAGGGCGTCCTTTTGCATGGATGAAAACTGAATTAACGGTTATCGATTTTTTCCGGATAAAGGTCATGGTTCATTAAGCGGTGGTCAGCCATCTGTTCGAATTTCGTTCCAGGCTTTCCGTAGTTGCAGAATGGGTCGATCGAAATACCGCCGCGAGGGGTGAATTTGCCCCATACCTCGATATAACGAGGGTCCATCAACTCGATCAGGTCATTCATGATCGTGTTTACACTGTCCTCGTGGAAATCTCCGTGGTTACGGAAGCTGAATAGATACAGCTTCAGCGATTTACTTTCGACCATTTTGACATCAGGAATGTAGCTGATGTAGATGGTCGCAAAATCAGGCTGGTGGGTTTTAGGACATAGTGTCGTAAACTCCGGGCAGTTGAATTTTACGAAGTAATCGCGGTTCGGGTGTTGATTATCAAACGTCTCCAGCACGTCCGGGTCATACTCAAAAGAATAAGCCGTTCCTTGGTTTCCGAGAAGAGACAAGTCCAAGCTTCCATCATCGCGTCCAGGCATACATATGCACCTCTTTTTTTAGATTAAATAAAAAAACCACAACCCTCTAAGGGCTGTGGTTTGGAATCATATCAGCGTCCTTAGTTTTTTAGAGAGGGGTTGGCTAAGAAACCTCTTTATTACGTAATCTATTATATTCGCGGCTGCGATCCCTGTCAATAAAGGTAGAAAAGACACATTTTTTGTAAATGTCTGGTATAACCCTTTAAAAAAGTGAGCGTTTCCACTAAAATAGAAAGTAATTAATGAAAAATTCAGAAAAAACTGTGTAGCTCTGAAAACAATCAGGGCTTTATTCAGCGAGATTGAGAAAACGTTTTCAAAATTCTTTGATGAGGTGATTGAACATGGACATGAAACCAATCCCAGCCCGTTCCGGAGAACACAACATGCAGCATTATGATGAAGCGTATGCTTTATTCGACTGGAAGAACGTTAAGGAAGAGTTCACTTGGAGCCAGACAGGAAAAGTGAACATCGCTTACGAAGCCATCGACAAGCATGCCGAAGATCCTCAAAAGAAAAATCAGGCGGCTTTGATTTATTCGTCTCCTGATCGTGAAGAAACTTTGTCGTTCGAAGATTTGCGAGTGCAGAGTAACAAATTTGCAAACGTGCTGAAAAAGCATCAAGTTGAAAAAGGGGACCGCGTGTTTCTTTTCATGCCTAGAAGCCCGGAGTTTTATGCGGCCTTCCTTGGTATTTTAAAAACAGGAGCGATCGCAGGACCGTTATTTGAAGCCTTTATGGAACAGGCGGTTCGAGACCGTCTTGAAGATAGTGAAGCGTCCATGCTCATTACGACGCCGGACCTGCTTGAACGTGTCCCGGTGGACGAGCTTCCTGATTTGAAGCAGATTGTGCTTGTTGGAGGAGATGCGCCTGGCAATTACATTTCATTTGAAGAAGAGATGGAGGCCGCTTCGGAAGATTTCGAGATGGAGTGGGTCGACTTAGAAGACGGGATGCTCCTTCACTATACATCTGGTTCTACCGGCAAACCGAAAGGCGTATATCACGTGCATAACGCCATGATCCAGCATTACCAGACAGGGAAATGGGTCCTTGATCTTAAAGAAGACGACGTCTATTGGTGTACCGCTGACCCAGGTTGGGTAACGGGAACAAGCTATGGCATTTTTGCCCCATGGTTGAACGGTGTCACGAACGTAGTCCGAGGGGGGCGTTTCAGTCCGGATGATTGGTACGGAACCATCGCTGACAAGAATGTGTCGGTTTGGTATTCCGCTCCGACCGCTTTCCGTAAGCTTCTGAGTGCAGGGGAGGAAGCAGTGAAGAAACATGACTTGTCGACGCTGCGCCACATCTTAAGTGTAGGGGAGCCGTTGAATCCAGAAGTCGTGACGTGGGGGCTGAAGGCCTTTGATCTCCGCATCCACGATACATGGTGGATGACAGAAACGGGCGGCATGCTGATTTGTAACTACCCGGCGATGGACATGCGCCCAGGTTCAATGGGTAAACCGTTCCCTGGAATCGAAGCATCGATCGTCGACAATGATGGCAATGAGCTGCCAGCGAACCAAATGGGGAACCTCGCGATTAAAGAAGGCTGGCCATCGATGATGCGCGCCATTTGGAAGAACCCTGGCAAGTATGAAAGCTACTTCTTAAATGGCTGGTATGTATCGGGGGATAGTGCCTACAAAGATGAGGACGGCTATTTTTGGTTCCAAGGACGCTTGGATGATGTCATCAATACATCCGGTGAGCGCGTAGGTCCATTTGAAGTCGAGAGCAAGTTGATCGAACACGAAGCTGTCGCAGAAGCCGGCGTCATCGGTAAACCGGATCCGGAGCGCGGAGAGATCATCAAAGCCTTCATCACGCTTCGGGACGGCTACGAGCAGTCCGACGAGCTGCTTGAAGAAATCCGCCTGTTCGTGAAAAAAGGGCTCAGTGCCCATGCCGCACCACGCGAAATCGAAATCAAAGATACGATTCCGAAAACGCGTAGTGGTAAAATCATGCGCCGCCTGCTCAAGTCCTGGGAGCTCGGTCTTCCAACAGGTGACACATCTACGCTCGAAGAATAATGACTGTTATCAACTCCCTTAATCGTCATCCAACGGTTAAGGGAGTTTTCTCATATGTCCATAGTTGAAAGGATCGGATCCACTATTTCACGGCGCATGGCCCCTTCATACAATGGTTCCATGATTTATGGGACAGGATGTTAACCAATCAGGAGGTTCATAGTCCGATAAATCTTTTAATGGGACAGCCGGAATGCCAAGCGAGAAGTTCATAGTCCCATAAACCATTTAATTGGACAGCGAGTAAGCAGGTCGAGAGATTCATAGTCCCATAAACTATTTAATGGGACACACAGCACACCAATCGAGCGCTTCAAAGTCCCATAACCCTTTTATTGAGACAGACCAGCCGCCAAGTAGGCATTCCCTGTCCCGATTCTCCTAGAAGTACCGTTGTTAGGCACTCTTCTGCCTACAGAACGGTTTATAAAACAACGAATTAGGACGTTTCCCCCTTTCTTTCCACATCTTGTTATGGTGTAATGAATAGGAAGAAGGAACGATATTCATCCGCTTGGTTGTGATTTGGCGAAGTGAATGTTCTTTATAAAGTAGTCCCCTTCTAAAGAAGAGGATGTTTATAAAACGGAAAGCAAAAGAGGCTCTTGTCTTTTTGCTTATTTTTTTCACTATAAACCGAACATATGTTCTAATTTTGAGGTGATGAGTCATGAACAAGCTAGCGAAACTGTTCTTTCATGCTTTTCCGAATCTAAAGGGAAACCGTGCGGTCGAAGCCTTCATAAGAAAGCCGGAGTATCAGGAGGCGATCGAACAGTATTTGAACGATCCTGTCGAAGAGAACCGGCTTGTGCTGGACGAATGCTTTAAGGACTTCTACTTCGGCGTCCGTTTTACGTCTTACGTCAGCACATCGCTTTATTTTCAAAGTGTCAATTTTGATAAGCGTTCCAGAAGATTCGAAGAAAGAAATGCCCTGACGCTCGATCAGCCGGTCGGGGATGAAGAAGGGGTAACCTTGAAAGATCAGATTATAGAGGGAGAAGAGGATACAAAGAGAGAACCTCTCGAAGCCTCTATCGAAAATCAGCGGCTGCTTGACGCGTTTCTCTCATTGACCGTTCAGCAGCGGAAGATACTGAATTTGGCTTATGTCGAGCAGTACACGGACACAGAGATTGCCGCTTCTCTCGGGGTGTCCCAGCAATCTGTGTCAAAGAGTCATAAGCGAGCCTTGGACAAGTTGAAAGAACAATGGACAGAAGGAGTGTGACAGCATGTTGAGTTTCTATCAAACGATCAAGAACTCACGCGAGTTGAATGAAGAAGTCATCCTTACAGCCTTTGAACCGAAGATCAAATCGTCTCTCAGAATGACGAAGCCTGCCAATCGGGAGGATCTCGAGCAGGAATTGAAGATGCATGTCATCCATTATGTACGGGAGTACGCGGTTGATGATGTACCGGGGTTGTTTGAATTGAATCGAAGACAGAGGAAACGAGCCTGACAAAGCGCACATTAGGGGAAGTGCGCTTTGTCTTTTTTTGTTGTCTGGGAAACGATGAATCCAGCCTGAGACTTTTTTCTGCAAAAAATAGAGAAGCGGTTGTGATTTCTGCCGCTCATCTTTCTTTATAGAGTGTAAGGCAACAAAACAGAGCGAAACGGCTTGGGATGGTTCGTCCACGCTCTGCATCCCTTTTGATTGTCTCAATACACTCATCAAAGGAGAGATCGAGATGGAATGGACAAGAACTTTACAAAATGGTGATACAGGCAGTGACGTAACAGAACTTCAAATCCGTGTAGCAGGTTTTGCAGCTAATTCTCCTTCACAATCGTACGTCAGCGTAGACGGTGTGTTCGGAAATGGTACAGAGGCAGCGGTGACCCGCTTCCAACAGGCTTACGGCTTAATGGCAGACGGCATTGCCGGACCACAGACGCACAACCAACTGAATGCGCTGGAGGCATCTGACGGTTCGACCGCCAATTTCGCTTTCAGTGAATTTTATTCAAAAGACGGAAGTGCCTTCAACGGAGGGAATGTTTCCGCAGCTCAGGTGAAAGAGAATGTCCGTCGTCTCATGTACAAGCTCGAAGCGGTTCGCAACAAGCTCGGCGGTGTTCCGGTGGTCATCAACTCCGGATTCCGAAGCATCAGCCATAACGCCAATGTAGGCGGAGTTTCCAACAGCATGCACACGTACGGCATTGCAGCGGACATCGATCCGGTCGGCAAGTCGCCTTCACAAGTTGCTGAAGTAGCGAAGACCTGTGGATTCAGCGGCATCATCGAATACAACACGTTCGTGCATAATGACAGCCGCATCGAGTATCCGTACGGCGCGACATTCTATTACTGGAACGCATAAAGGAGGACGAACATGATGCCCATCGTTGTAATCGACCCTGGTCACGGCGGTTCCGATCCCGGAGCCGTGGCCAACGGTCTACAGGAAAAAACACTCACACTGGAAATCGCGAGGCTCGTGCGGGATAAGCTCGAAAGTCGTTATATCGTCGATGCCCGCCTTACAAGGGATGCAGACGTTTATGTCGGCTTGTCTGCGCGGGCGGATTATGCAAATCAGCTCGGAGCTTCCTACTTCGTCTCCCTTCACCATAACGCCGGTGGGGGAACGGGATTTGAGAGCTTCGTCTATCCCGGTACACGAAACACCGAAACCGGCAGACGCCAGGACGTCCTCCACAACCGGGTAGCGGACTTTTTCGAAAGCTACGGCTTCCCTGATCGTGGCAAAAAAGAAGCGAATTTCACCGTCGTCCGCGAAACGGCGATGCCGGCGGTATTACTTGAGAACCTGTTTCTCGATACGCAGGCAGATGCGGATGCGTTGAAGGATCAATCTTTCCTGAATGCCTTGGCTGACGCTGTGACGACCGGGATTGCAGACGCTCTATCGCTGTCATCGTAACGTTTCAAAAAGGGGGGGAGGATCATGGATTACGCAGCCTTTGCTCAACTTCTTGGAAATGTTGGCTTCCCTATTGCCGTAACAATTTTTCTACTCGTCAAGCTTGAGAAGAAGATGGAACAGTTGGAATCAGCGATTCACACCTTATCTGAATCGGTGAAATCAAGAAAACAATAGAAACCTGATGCCCCGGACGGTCTATGGCCCGGGGTGTTTTGGTTGTTCAAATCCACTTGTTTCACATGAAACGTACACGGAGTTTTTTGTCAAAAGCTGTGGTACGATGTAAAAAAATGAGGAAAACGCAGGTGAGAGAATTGGAAACAAAATCAGGAACACTTATTGGCACTACACTCGAAACATCCCAATGGTTCGTCTTTCTACTGGCAAGCTCGGTCGCCCTGCCGATCGTCATCGGTTCCATTTTTGAATTGAACTTTGCTGAAATCGCAGGCCTGATGCAGCGGACCTTCTTCGCCGTCGGCATCACCTCCTTCCTTCAAGGCGTATTCGGTCACCGACTGCCGATCTTGGAAGGACCCGCAGGACTATGGATCAGTATTTTCGCCGTCATGGCATATTCCGGAGTAGAATCGGGAAAAAGTTATATAGAGACACTGCAGACACTCGAAGCCGCCATGCTTTGGACAGGAGCCTTTCTCCTGTTGTTCGGCATCTTCCGCCTGGCGCACCGCGTGCTATTCGTCTTCACTCCACTCGTCACCGGAGCCTTTTTATTTTTACTGACCGTTCAATTGAGCGGCACCTTCCTGCAAGGCATGCTCGGCGTCCAGCAGGAAATCGAAGCCATCCACCTGACAGAAGCAACCATCGCCTTCTTCACCTTCTTCTTCGTCCTCGCCCTTTCTCTTTTTGGAAAAGGGTGGCTGAGGAGTTATGCGGTGCTGCTTGGAATCGTCACGGGGTGGATCGCGTATAAGGTGTGGATCGGCTCAAGTCAGGATGGGGTCCAGGAGATGAAACTCTTCCAAGCTCCCGAATGGCTGGCCTTTGGACCTCCGAACTTCGAATGGAGTGTCATCCCGCTCGCGTTCATAACCGCGGTGATTCTGCTTTCGAATATTGTCGCTTCCGTCGTAGCGGTCAGCCAGTCGATTTATGGGAAGCCTTCCTATACATATAGTCAGGTTAATCGGGGAAGCAGCTTTCTAGGAGTCACACACGGCATTACCGCGATGTTCTCGGCCATCGCCAATGTGCCGCTTGCTTCTTCGTCTGGATTCATCGATTTGACCGGGCAGAAGAAAAAACGACCGTTTCTTTATGCTTCGCTTATATTAGTCGTAGTGGCGTTTTTTCCACCCATCGTTTCGTTTATTTCAGGGATTCCAGCTCCGGTGGCGAATGCAGCGTTGCTTGCGACCTTTGTACAATTGATGGGGCTTGGCCTCTCGAATATCGCAAGTCAGAAGCTGGACCAGCGGCGCCTTACGATTTTAGGTGTCTCCTTTTTACTTGGCATCGGCCTTATGTTCCTTCCATCTGAAGTGTTTCAGGGCATGCCTGGGTTAATGAGGAATTTAGTGAGTAATGGTCTGCTTGTCGGGACGATGCTCGTCATTATTTTTGAACAGCTTTGGAAGGAGCCATCCCAAAGTGAGAAAGGAAGGGATCAGAATGAGTAAGATCTATGATGTGATTGGTATAGGTGTCGGCCCATATAATCTTGGGCTTGCGGCATTACTTGAAGATACAGAGCTTGACGCGGTCTTTTTTGAGAAGACACCCGAGTTCGTCTGGCACCCTGGGATGCTTATTGAACGAATGGATCTACAGGTCCCGTTTCTTGCGGATCTTGCGACGTTCGCTGATCCGAAGAGCCGCTTCACGTTCATGAATTATTTATATGAGAAGGACCGGATGTTCCCGTTCTTCTTCCATCAACATTTTCAAATTCCGAGGCAGGAATACAACGATTATCTACAGTGGGCTGCGGATCAGATTTCGACGATCCGCTTCGGGCATACCGTCGTAGATGTGATCGATCAGAAGGATCACTATCAGGTGGTGGCTGAAGAGACGGCGACAGGAGAGAAAGTCTATGTCAAAGCGAAGCACGTCGTGATGGGCACAGGTAACGAGCCGCTCGTATTAGATGGCATGGACGGCTTCCCGAATGAGGACGTCATGCACTCGAGCCGCTATCTGTTCGAGAAGGACCATTTACTGAAAGCGAAGCACGTGACCGTCGTAGGCTCTGGTCAAAGCGCACTCGAAATCTTCTTGGATTTGCTGGAGGAGCAGGAGCGTCAGGATATGAAAGTGACGCTCTTTACCCGTACGGGCGGATTGTTTCAGCTGGATCAGGCGAAGTTCGCTCAAGAGATGTTCACACCGGGATATGTCGATTACTTTCATCAACTGAGTCTCGACCAGCGTAAAGAAGCATTGGATACGTTGAAGCCTTTGCGGAAAGGCATCGATCCGGATACGCTCACGCAGCTGTACACGAAACTTTATCATCGTACAGCAGGCGGGGAAAACGCCCGCATCTTGATTCAGCCTATGACGGAAGTGAATGATATCGAAGCGGATGAGGACGGCTACCTTCTTCACTGCCGCCAGTGGCAGGAGGAGCATGATTACACATACTCAACCGAAAAGGTCGTGCTCGCGACCGGCTACAAGCCACATATTCCGGATTGGTTCATGGACCGGTTCCAAGATGCAATCGAGTGGGAAGAGGAAGGCATGTACAAAGTGAGTCGTGATTATCATCTGCAATTCAAAGATGAACGGGAGCATCACTTTTTCACATTGACGAACCTTGTCCACTCCCATGGAGCAGGGGCGACAAACCTCGGTCTGTCTGTCCACCGCAATGTCCATATCATCAACACCATTGCGGGAAGAACCGTCTATAAGAACCAGGAGGACACCTCTTTCCAACAGTTTTCGATGAAGCACTTCAACTAACGGACATCCATTTTATTCAAGTTCGCGTGTTTAGTTTTCTGCACGGTGGGAAAATATGCTATGTAGATTAAACCAAACCAAGAATTGACAAGGAGAGATGGAAACATGAGTAAGATTGCATGCGTAATCACTTCCGAATTTGAAGATGTTGAATACACACAACCGAACGATGCCTTTACACAAGAAGGGCATGAAGTGACAACGATTGAATGGGAAGCAGGTAAGCAGGTGACGGGTAAACAAGGTGAAACGACCGTTACAATCGACTCCTCGATTGACGATGTGAAACCTGAAGATTTCGATGCGCTGTTCATTCCAGGTGGATTCTCGCCGGATCAGCTGCGCGCTGACGATAAGTTCGTTTCATTCGCGAAACACTTCATGGACCAGAAGAAGCCGGTCTTTGCCATCTGCCACGGACCTCAGCTATTGATTACAGCGAAGTCCTTAGAGGGTCGCACGGCAACAGGTTTCCACTCGATTGCGGTTGATATGGAATATGCGAAGGTAAATTACAAAGACGAGGAAGTCGTCGTCTGTCAGGACCAGCTGGTGACAAGCCGTCAGCCGGATGACATCCCAGCTTTCAACCGTGAAGCCTTGAAACTGTTAGAATCCTAAGACGAACAGACCGTCCATCCTAAAAGGTGGGCGGTTTTTTATCGTTTTATGTCCTTTTTTTGTCTATTCTGAAAATGGTTTTGTTTTTCAACCTTGTAACAGGTATGCTAAAAGTACATGATGTTGAATAAGCGAAGGATGAACGGGGAATGAACAAATAGAATATGGTAATAAAAAGCATTACATAAGGAGGATGACGATGATTGTCTTGGAGCGTGACAAAGATTTTATCTTAATCAAACAACACGACCATGCCGCACTATCCGGTCAAATGGTGCGCGAGTGGAAGCAGAATTTCCTGCTTCGTTCGAAATTGAGAGAAGAGGCGGATTGGGCTGCGGCTCAGCATGACCGTGCCTGGATCCCGCTAGACGATGAGCCGCGCTGGAATGAGGAAGAAGGACGTCCGTACTCGTTTATCGATTATCCCCTGGAGGAAAAGCTGGCCGCCTATCAGCGTGGGATTGAGGAAGTGGCCGGGCAATCGCTTTACGCAGGGATGCTGTGCAGTATGCATTATCAATCATTCCTTTCTGAAGACAGTGAGAATCCTGTCATCCGGCAGTTTGTTCAGGAAGAGAAGGAACGGCAGGAGGATCTGTTCGCCTCTATGGAAATGGACGTGCCGAAAGACATTTATGACCTTCACTTCAAACGCCTTCAGTTTTGTGACGATTTGTCGCTTTATGTATGTATGAACCAGCCGGGCACATCCAAGGAACAAGAGGTGTCGTGGTTCAAAGATGGATTCCGTCAGGCTTTTGACTTTGCGCCTGAAGGGATGATCGCGCACTGGGTGGATGATAAACAAGTATCCGTTGACCCATTCCCGTTTGAAAACCCGTTCGATGCTCAAGTTCCTTACAAATTGGTCAGGAAATCTTCCATTGACCGACTTGGGTTTACGGAAGCTTACAAACAAGCGGAAACAGATCAACGGCTGATTACATTCATACCAGCTGAATAACTAGCTCTTAGAAATGGTGAACTGATCGCCGAGAAGTAACCAATTCTGAGGAAAAGACAACCCTAACTTCCAATAGCTGATTCCGAGCAGTCCGCGGTCTTTGATCAAATCAAATTTACGCTGGATGGAGCGGGCATCTTCAAACCAGACCTCATGCTCGCTGCCGTTTGGATCAGTGTACGTAAAATAAGGCGCTTGTTCCTCTGTATCATAAGAAATGCTGACATTGTTCTCTCTTGCGATTTGAATCGCACGTTGTGGGCTGACCGCTTTGGCATACTTCCCACCCGGCTCATAAGGAAGGGTCCAGTCATACCCGTACAAATTCTGCCCGAGCAGGATCTTGTTGGCGGGCATCACGGATAAAGCATAATCTACAACTTCCGTTACAGGCCCGATCGGAGATACAGCCCGTGGCGGCCCTCCACTATATCCCCACTCATACGTCATCAACACGACAAAGTCGACAATTTCCCCATGCGCTTTATAATCGTGCGCTTCATACCAAGCTCCTTCTTGCTCAGCACTCGTCTTCGGAGCAAGAGCTGTCGACATCAACAACCCTTCTTGTGACAAACGCTGCTTCGCTTTTCGCAGGAATTGATTGTAATTCTCTTTAAGCTCAGGAGGTAGAAACTCCATATCGAAGTGTACGTCACTGAACCCAACCTCTTTGGCCGTTGCGATGATGTTATCCAGTAACGTGTTCTGGACATTTTGATCGGTCAAAATGGTACGCCCGAGCTCTGCGCTGAACTCACCGTTTGCCAGGTTCGTGACCACCATCATTAAAGAGGCGTCGTTGTTCGTTGCAATCTGCTTGAAGTTATCAAGCGGCGGTGCCTTCAAAGAGCCATCCGGTTTGATTTCGTAACTGAAGGGAGCGAGATACGATAGAAGTACCGCTCTTTGTTCAGCTGCAGTCCGGAGGGTGTTGGAAACCTCGCCCCCATAAGGCTCGATATACGCATTTGAAGTCATAGGGGTCGGCGGCGGATCCGGAATATAGAGCCTCAGCCCGACTTGCAGCGCTCCGTTTGCCGGAATCCCGTTCACCTGCGCCAGCCGCTCAGCCGGAATCCCGAACTGCTGCCCGATCGAATATAAGTTGTCTCCCGGTTGGACAAAATAAAACCGGCCTACAATCGGGATGACGATGGCCTGCCCGATGACAAGATCACCCGGAGTTTCTAATTCATTTGCTTCAATTATAGCTTGTGGCGTACTATCGTATAGACGAGCAATCGAAAATACAGACTCTCCTTGTTGGACGACATGAATTTGCACGATCGTCCCTCCTTTCTCATCTTTACTAATGTATGAGAATGAAGGAGCAACTTATTCTAATAATCTAGAGGTGTCCATATGAACCAAGATGAGCATTACATGACATTTGCGATAGAAGAAGCGAAGAAAGCAGAACAGGAGGGGGAGGTCCCGATCGGAGCGGTCATCGTCCACGACGGAGAGATCATCGCTAAAGGCTATAACCAGCGCGAGCAATCCCAACTCGCCTCCTCTCATGCTGAATTCATTGCCATTGAACGGGCGAATGAAAAGATCGGAAGTTGGCGGCTCGAGGACTGCACCCTGTACGTGACGTTAGAGCCGTGTCCAATGTGTGCAGGAGCCATCGTCCAGTCCCGTATTCCGAGGGTCGTCTACGGTGCAAAGGATCCGAAGGCGGGATGTGCAGGCACACTGATGAACTTACTGGAAGAGGAGCGGTTCAATCACCAAGCGGAAGTCGTTCCTTTTATAATGGAAGAAACCTGTTCTGAAATGCTGACGACCTTCTTCCGAACCCTCCGTGAGAAAAAGAGAAAACAGCGTGATCCAGACAAATCGTGAGACAACCATTGCATTTTCTTGAGAAACTCGCTATACTTGTAATGTCGTGCTAAGCGGGGAGGTAGCGGTGCCCTATACTCGCAATCCGCTATAGCGAGGCCGAATCCCCACCCGAGGTGGTGAGGTTTCAGGGTCTGCCTTATGAAAGTGGTGTTGACACTCAGGTCCTGCGCAACGGGAACCAGTGAATCCTGTCAGGTCCGGAAGGAAGCAGCAGTAAGCTGTATCTCTCGTGTGCCGCGGGAGTGCCTGGGTAGAGCCATGATCATAAGTAACGCCTGGGACCTCATCATCGACGGTGGGTGCACGGCATACATATGAAGTAGAAAGAGTCGTTATGAGTCAAATCATAACGACTCTTTTTTTTACTTAGGAAATTATAAGAATTGGACTCTTTTGATCATATATGCCGGATCAGCGACGTCCGGCTCCAGCGCCCAGCTCCTCGCGCGCGTAAAACCCACCCTGCGGAAGAAAAGTTCGTCTTCCTACGGGCGTTTTGCTTGGGCCTGCGGATGCAGGTCAGTTCGACGTTGCAACAGGAGGTTGCGATCTTAGTCGAACTTCCTCTACTCGGAGCTCCCAGGGCGCTTGCGCCTTAGTTGCAATATATCACCCCACCTGGTTCACATTGCATCCCCGAATCAGGTATAATGAAAAAAGAGACTAATAAGGGAGAACGTTTAGATGAGCTACCAAGCTTTATATCGCGTCTGGCGCCCCAAAAACTTTGAAGATGTAGTGGGACAAACCCATATCACACGCACTTTGCAAAATGCCATCGAGCAGGATAAGTTCTCTCATGCTTACTTATTCTCCGGACCCCGGGGAACGGGTAAGACCAGTGCGGCGAAGATTTTTGCCAAAGCCGTCAACTGTGAAAAGGCTCCTGCCAAAGAGCCGTGTAATGAGTGTAATGCCTGTTTAGGTATCCAAGACGGGTCGATTTCTGATGTGATTGAAATTGACGCCGCCTCGAACAATGGTGTGGAACAAATACGTGAAATACGTGACAAAGTAAAATATGCCCCAAGCGCGGTACCATACAAAGTGTATATCATTGATGAGGTTCACATGCTTTCGATGGGAGCATTCAACGCCCTTTTGAAAACGTTGGAAGAGCCTCCCCGTCATGTGATTTTCATCTTGGCGACAACCGAACCACATAAGATTCCACTCACAATCATCTCCCGGTGTCAGCGATTTGATTTCAAGCGGATATCCCAAAAGGCAATGGTCGACCGTATGGAGACGATCACACAGGCTGAAGAAATCTCCATCGCCCGGGACGCTCTGGAAATCGTCGCGTTAACAGCGGAAGGTGGAATGCGGGATGCACTCAGTCTCCTGGATCAGGCCATTTCCTACAGTGAAGAGGAAGTCACGATCGATGATGTCCTGGCTGTGACGGGATCTGTTTCGCAGGCTAAGCTTGCAGAGGTGATCCGGTCGCTGGACGAGCAGGATGTGAAAGGGGCTCTCAGTGCCGTAGACGATTTGATCCAACAAGGGAAAGACCCTGGTCGTTTCGTCTTTGACCTGATCTATTACCTGAGAGATCTGCTTCTTTTTCAAACGGCACCGGATTTGGAGCATCATCTGGAGAGAGCGATTCCTGATGATACCTTCCGAGGGCTCGCCGGAAAGTTGACGGCTGACTGGATCCAGAAAGCGATCCGGGAGCTGAACCAATGTCAGCAGGAAATGAAGTGGACGACGAGTCCGAAAGTATTTATCGAAATCGCGATGTTGAATATGGTGGAGGTGCAGCCGGCCCCACAAGCGCAGCAAGGTAGCGCAGTCGATTCAGAAGCTGTCCAGCAGCTTTCTCAGAAAATCGCGGAGCTTGAGAAAAACCTTGAGGCGCTGAAGCAGAACGGTGCTCCCCCTCAAGAAGGAACGAAACCGAAGCCGAAGCGCGCTCCTGCACGTTCCGGTAGAAAAGGTTATAATATTCCATATGAGCGGATACGCCTTGTATTGAGTGAAGCATCCAAAGAAGAAATCAAGAATGTACAAAGCAGGTGGGCTGACTTCATGGAAGCCCTGAAGCGGAACAACGCACCCGCTCACGCCACTTTGCTGAACAGTAAGCCAAGGGCTGCTTCATCAAAAGCGCTCGTCTTAGCCTTTCGATATGATATCCACTGCTCACTAGCGTTGGAACATCAGAACACAATCGAACCTCTGCTTACGGAATATGTAGGGAAGCCGCTCTCGATCATCCCGATTCCGGAACCGAACTGGCAGGAGCTGCGCGAAGAATACGTGCGTACGCAGAAAGCGTCGCCGGCTGAAGATGGTGAAGATTCAGAAGGAGGCGGAGAATCGGCTCCTTCGAATGAAGAAGACCCACTGATTTCTGAAGCGAGGAAATTAGTCGGAGACGACCTCATGGAAATTGAAGAATAAAAGGTTTACTTATAAAAAGGAGGAATCGCCATGCGTGGTGGAGGTAACATGAACAATATGATGAAACAAATGCAGAAAATGCAGAAGAAAATGATGAAAGCACAAGAAGAGCTTCACGAAATGACATTCGAATCTTCTGCAGGTGGTGGCATGGTTAAAGTCATCGCAAACGGGAAAAAAGAAATTACAGATATCGAAATCGACGAAGAAGTAGTCGACCCTGAAGATGTAGACATGCTTCAAGACTTGATCATCACAGCAACAAATGATGTTCTGAAGCAAGTAGAGGATAAAACGAACGATACGATGGGACAATTCACCAAAGGGATGCCTGGAGGCGGAATGTTCTAGGAGGAATTCTCATGTACTATCCTGAACCGATATCGAAACTGATCGATAGTTTCACGAAGCTGCCAGGGATCGGCCCGAAGACGGCTGTCCGCCTGGCTTTTTTCGTCTTAGAAATGGAAGAAGACGATGTACTGGATTTTGCGAAGTCACTAGTGAATGCCAAACGTGAGCTGACGCACTGTTCCACATGTGGTCATATCACGGATACAGACCCCTGCTCGATTTGTGAGGATGAATCACGTGATCAAACGCTGATCTGTGTCGTGCAAGACCCGAAAGATGTCATCGCCATGGAAAAAATGAAAGAGTTTCACGGGAAGTATCATGTTCTTCATGGTGCCATCTCTCCAATGGATGGGATTGGTCCGGAGGATATCAATGTCCCTAGTCTGATCAACCGCCTGAAAGATGAAGGGATCGAAGAGCTGATCTTAGCGACGAACCCGAACATCGAAGGGGAAGCGACAGCGATGTATATTTCAAGGCTTGTTAAACCATCCGGAATCCGTATGACGAGAATAGCACACGGCCTCCCGGTAGGCGGAGACTTGGAGTATGCTGATGAAGTAACCTTATCCAAAGCTCTTGAAGGGCGTAGAGAATTGTAAGAGGTGTTCACTTTGTTCGGACGAAAAAAACGAATTCGGAAAGAAATGGACAAGCAGCTGCTGGAGGATATCCGCAAGCTGAAGAAAGACTGGGAAACACTCGAGTCCATCATGGAACAGAGTATTGAGCCGAGTGATGCCGGGTTGCAGGACCTGGCTGTCGTCAAAGCGAAATACTTCTATCTATTAAGAGAAGCACGAGTCCGAGGGATCAGTGCGCTTTCGTAATGCTTGTACTAACCCCCTGTCTTTGGGCATAGACTGTGAAAGAAACAGTTTTACTCAGACAGGGGGTTTTTATATGGATCCGGTTCTCGTCTTGTTATTGTTAGGACTGGCTATTCCGCTGCTTTTGATCATCGGTCTTCCTGCTGCACCGATCAAGTGGGTGGGACAAGTTCTGATGCGTGTCGTTGTAGCGGTGATTCTTCTTTTTTTCGTCAACCTCTTCGGAGCGCAGTTCGGCCTGCACGTTCCGATCAACGGATTTACAGCGACAGTTTCTACATTATTAGGTGTACCCGGCGTTCTATCATTAACGGCGATTCACTTATGGGTGATTTGAAAATGAGTGCAGAGACTTTCTGCATTCTTTTTTTATGGAGTTTTAAAAAAAGGGGTTGTGCAACTCGGCAGCAGGTGGTATAGTATTAATTGTCGCTTTGAGAGCGGCGCTGAACGGAATGAAAAAAAGTGATTGACTTACTAGATTCATTCGTGATATATTAGTAGATGTCGCGTTGAAAGACACCGACAAATACGAAAATAAATCACAAAAAAGTTGTTGACATCAAACAACAAAATGTGTTAAGATGGTTGAGTCGCTGTTTTGAACAGCACGCAACATTTTGATCTTTGAAAACTGAACGAACCAACCAGTACGTCAATATTTTCTTCTTAGTGAAGAAAAGACAACGAGCACATTTCGATGTGCAAATGAGCAAGTCAAACTTAACTTTT
>NZ_JAIVAJ010000010.1 GCF_020171725.1 Halobacillus litoralis
GATCCCTCAGAGATGATGAGGTTGATAGGTCTGAGGTGGAAGCGTGGTGACACGTGGAGCTGACAGATACTAATGGATCGATGACTTATCTATCTGAAAAGACATTTATTTCGGTTTGATTATTGCTTATCCAGTTTTGAGGGTTTATTAAAAAAATAAATTTTCCCTTGATTTTCTTTACCGAGAACATTATAATAGTTCTTGTCCGTAAAAATGATCTGGTGATGAAGGCGAAGAGGTCACACCTGTTCCCATGCCGAACACAGCAGTTAAGCTCTTCAGCGCCGATGGTAGTCGGGTTTACCCCCGTGAGAGTAGGACGTCGCCAGGTTGAATTTATTCCAACGTAGCTCAGTGGTAGAGCAATCGGCTGTTAACCGATCGGTCGTAGGTTCGAATCCTACCGTTGGAGCCACTTGCTTCCATAGCTCAGTGGTAGAGCACTTCCATGGTAAGGAAGGGGTCGCCGGTTCAATCCCGGCTGGAAGCTCTGAGGACAGAAAATCATTTATTTGGCCCGTTGGTCAAGTGGTTAAGACACCGCCCTTTCACGGCGGTATCACGGGTTCGAATCCCGTACGGGTCACCACTTACTGGAGGATTAGCTCAGCTGGGAGAGCACCTGCCTTACAAGCAGGGGGTCGCAGGTTCGAGCCCTGCATCCTCCACCATATTTCGCCGGCCTAGCTCAACTGGTAGAGCAACTGATTTGTAATCAGTAGGTTGGGGGTTCAAGTCCTCTGGCCGGCACCACTTAGAACGTGGAGGGATAGCGAAGTTGGCCAAACGCGGCGGACTGTAAATCCGCTCCCATCGGGTTCGTAGGTTCGAGTCCTACTCCCTCCACCATTATTCTTTAAAAATGTTGCTGGTGAACCATTGATCAGCTTATTTTTATGGGAAAAATCCTACATTACATGAATAAAACCAATATGACTCGGTCATAATAGGTTTGTAATCGTTGGGCCATAGCCAAGCGGTAAGGCAACGGTTTTTGGTACCGTCATGCGCTGGTTCGAATCCAGCTGGCCCAGCCATTTTTCATTAAAGCTTTGTTTTTGTTTATGATGCCTACATAAAGGGTACGTTACAAAACAACCACCATGAATTTCACAATGTAGCGAATCTACTTTAATTGTTATGAGCCATTAGCTCAGCTGGTAGAGAAGCCGTAAACCTCTTTGATTTACATCAATGTAGGCTTTGCGAGGAGCGTATGCTTCACCGAATTAGCTTCCAACGTGACGAGCACATTCACTCAAAAAACGTACCAGAGACAATTCTTTATGATGAGCCATTAGCTCAGCTGGTAGAGC
Source organism: Halobacillus litoralis (assembly GCF_020171725.1). Taxonomy (GTDB): domain Bacteria; phylum Bacillota; class Bacilli; order Bacillales; family Halobacillaceae; genus Halobacillus; species Halobacillus litoralis_F. The sequence continues at coordinate 1,317 of NZ_JAIVAJ010000010.1, forward strand.
ATCTGACTTTTAATCAGAGGGTCGAAGGTTCGAATCCTTCATGGCTCACTTCTTTATAACAAAATCATCGCGGGAGTAGTTCAGTGGTAGAACACCACCTTGCCAAGGTGGGGGTCGCGGGTTCGAATCCCGTCTCCCGCTCCATACGGGGCCTTAGCTCAGCTGGGAGAGCGCCTGCTTTGCACGCAGGAGGTCAGCGGTTCGATCCCGCTAGGCTCCACCAATACATACAATAAACATATTTTATATAGAGCTGATATCCTTAAACGGGTATCAGCTTTTTTGTTTTTTATTAGGAGGGTTTATGTGTGCCTTTGCGATTAGATGAAGTCTTCAACCAACTGCCATGGTTTGGGGTCTTATCTCCGACTGACATAGCTTATTACCCCTCAGAGAATCTTGTAGCAGTGGGGAGTACATATGAACCGGAGAGCTACCGGTCTATCCATTTTGAATCATTGAAAAGAGTGGTTATTTTTCATTCTGTCACGAAAGAGGCTGTGGCCGTGTACGAGCATTCCCTTCCTATACATAAGATTGTTTTCCATCCGGAGCTGCCTATTCTAATGATTGCTTATGGTTCCTACGATGGCGGATTCAAATTTGAAGGCAATGTCATTGTGTGGAATTACAAAACCAATACGTCCTATCAACTCTTAGAAAAAAGTAGAGAAGTGGTTGATGTGTGGTTTGATGAAAAAGTGCGGTTGTTCATAACTGTTTCACCAGAGGATGATGTGGAGCTTGATGAGATGAATACGCGGACGATTTATTGGGTTGATCCATGTGAGGAATCATCGGTGCTTTGTCAGTTTAAAGAGGTGGGGGCCATTCCTTTCCAAAATCTCCATCAAAGCTTATCTCAGCAAAGAAGGAGAATACACGTGGCTGAGGCTGAGTTGCGGAGTATTTTCCCTTCCTATCGTCCATCTATCCATATTACAGATTCGGAGTTCATAAAGGGTAAGCTGTTCACTACGTCAATCGATCAAACAGTTGCTGCTTGGAGTAAGGCGGGGGCTCAGAAGGCTTTAGAAGGCGACAGAGGACTGCAAATCCTTCAAGACGACCATTATGTCTATTTGTTGAGTGAAAGCATGCGGTGGAGTGCTGAGAGTGAAAGACACCTTCCCTTTCAAACTCTAAAGGTCCTGTATAAATCAACATTTGAGACGGTAGAGGTCTTTACCCTTGAAAATGCTTCATTTTTAATCCTGAATAGCAAAGGTGGTGTCTATGCTTTACCTTTAACTCCTATGATCCCTTTTACAGATAGGGCGAGCCAGGTGCGTCTGTATCAAGGATCAGATGAGCTGGAATTGGAGGAAGAGCCAACGATAGAGAGGGTACCTATAAACGACGCTGTTTGCAGCGAAGTGCAGTTTCAGCTTAATGATTTTGCTGCCTGTCGAGAACCGATTGTGACGGGGTTCGATGCAGAAGGCTCCTTTCTTTGGGAGAAGAGCTTCGACTCAAAAATCATTGATTTCTCCGCATTTGATCGTGACTCCATCCTTGGGGTTATCCTTGAGAATGGACATGTGTGTTTTATCTCATCTGAGACAGGGGAAGATATTACAGAATTGGAACCATGTATTATGGGGATTTTCTCACCGGCTTTATCCATCGCAGGCTCTGAAAATGTCGTAACGATTCATACGTTGGATGATCTTGTCCTACAGTATGAAATCTACCAGAGCTTGTAAACATGCATGGATTTGTTGAAGAAGCCGGTGTGAGCGTATATATATACAGAGAAATGTCCAGTTGAGTCATTCAATTTAAAACGGATACAATAAACATAGCGAATAAAGGAGGAGAATTGCATGAACAATCATCTTTCCATTATCGGAGTTCCCATGGATCTTGGGCAAATGAGAAGAGGCGTAGATATGGGGCCGAGTGCCATCCGCTACGCTGGTATGAGTGAGCGATTAGAACGTTTGAATTACGTGATTGAGGATCTTGGTGATATTGAGATACCAAGACCGAAATCCAATAAGGAAGAAAAGCTCGATAACCTTCGTAACCTTAATGAGATTGCAGAGGGGACTCAACGTCTTGCGGAGAAAGTGGACGGCGTCGTTGAGAAAGGTCATTTCCCACTTGTATTAGGGGGAGACCACAGTATCGCGATGGGTACACTTGCAGGACTTGCGAAGCATTATGATAACCTTGGCGTCATCTGGTATGATGCCCACGGTGACTTGAATACAGCGGACAGTTCTCCGTCAGGTAACATTCACGGCATGCCGCTTGCGGTCAGCCTTGGGATCGGCCATGAGAAGCTGACAAGCATTTATGGAGATGCCCCGAAAATTAAACCGGAGAACATCGTCATCATCGGTGCACGTTCATTGGATGAAGGCGAACGTGTTCTGATTAAAGAAAAAGGGATTAAAGTCTACACAATGCATGAAGTCGATCGTATGGGGATGACGAAAGTGATGGACGAGTCCATTGACTACTTGAAGGACCGAACGGATGGGGTTCACTTGAGTCTTGATTTGGATGGTCTTGACCCGAATGAAGCACCAGGCGTCGGAACACCTGTACTTGGCGGGTTGAGCTATCGTGAGAGTCATTTAGCGATGGAAATGCTTCAGCAGTCCGGCATGATTACATCTGCTGAGTTCGTGGAAGTCAATCCGATTCTTGATGAAAAGAATAAAACAGCGACGGTTGCGGTCGGTTTGATGGGGTCATTATTCGGAGAAAGTTTAAAATAAGATAACACGTGCGAAAAAACAGTACCTGCTCCATTTTGGAAAAGGTACTGTTTTGTTTTGTCGATAAGTAGTATATTTAGGTTAGAGTTGATGAGGTTTATGTGTCATGGAATCATATTGGTTCATCAGAGCATCTAACTTACGGCTGACTTGCAGGACTTCCTGTGACGAAAGGGAGTTCTCCAGAGCGACCTGAGACATTTGGTCCCGGCATGTTTCAATTTCTTCCAATAAAGAAGTTTCGCCATGCATGTTGCCATCCTCCTCTTTACATTTTACATATTATGTCTTATAACCGTTAGTAGAGAAAAATAAACGAAAAAATTTAAAAATCTTTGAAACCATAAGGCGAGGTCATCCGTATAGGATATCGACCGCACGTATAGCGGAGGTATAACAGATGGAATCCATGATTAAACAGAAAATAAAAGACGTAAAAAAAGGGGACCAATCAGCCTTTGAGGATATCGTATCCTTTTATCAGAACAAGGTGTTTCACATCTGTCTGAGAATGATTGGGAACGCCTATGAAGCAGAGGATCTTGCACAAGAAGCTTTCATTAGAGCTTATACGAATATCCACTCGTTTGATGAACGTCGCAAGTTCTCAACCTGGTTGTATAGGATTGCGACGAACTTGACGATTGATCGTATTCGTAAGAAGAAACCGGATTATCATCTGGATGCAGAAGTAAAAGGGACAGATGGATTGGATATGTATTCTCAGCTGGCGGCAGATCAGGCCCTGCCTGAAGAAGAGGTGGAGAGTCTCGAGCTCCAAACCTATATCCACAAAGAGATCTTGGCGTTACCTCCTAAGTATCGTAGCGTCATTGTACTCAGATACTTGGACGAATTACCCCTCCAAGAAATAGCAGAAATCTTAGATATCCCTGTAGGAACTGTTAAGACACGAGTGCACCGAGGCAGGGAAGCTTTACGCAAAAGGCTTCGACATGTGTAAAGGAGTTGAGAGGGAATGAATTGTAATAAAGAAGCTGTTGCACTCATGCATCAATACATGGATGGCGATATAAACAAAGACGACGAGAGACGACTGCGCGATCACCTGCAATCCTGTGAATCGTGTCAAAGCCATTTCCATGAATTAAAACGCACAACTACACTGATTGGGAACACAAGACCGGCGTCAGCACCGAAAGATTTTACAGCTAACGTCATGGCGAATCTTCCGAAACAGAAGAAGCGTAAAAACTATGCACGCCTTTTCCAAAGGCACCCGATGCTGACCGCAGCTGCCGTGTTCTTTATTCTGATGTTCAGCGGCATCTTCTCCGCCTGGAACCAGGATCAACAAGTGACGGTTTCCAAGCAGGAGAATCTGGAGATTAAAGAGGACGTTGTCATTGTGCCGGAAGGGGTTACGGTAAATGGCGACCTCACTGTTCGCAACGGTGATTTAAGAATAGAAGGTAAAATTGATGGTAATGTAACCATTATCAATGGCGACATTCTGGATGGCAAACCGGATGGTTCCATTGAAAACGAACTTGATTCTTCAACACTACGTGCTTACACAGGAGAATTAACCGAAGTGAATGAGATTTACGAGTGGATGTGGTACCAGACAAAGAGTATCGTGTCTGACGTCTTCTCATTCGGATCAGATGAATAAAGCATCATCCAGACCGTCTATATACAGACGGTCTATTTTTTGTCTAAATAGAGAAGCTTATCGATGATTTTAGCTTCTGGATATATTGGAAAAATGAAGTATGGTATAATAAAACAGGTCATTTTTTTAAAAGTAGTGAAAACTTAAGCAACGGTTTCGTGCTGGTGGAAGAATACTTCCGCTTGAGGCGCATACCTATGATACTTAGTGATTTTTTCTTGTTATTCTGAGACAAAAGGAAGTGTAGGCATGCTTGATGGGGGATTGGATGTATTAGATTATTTCTTAATCACGGTTGATATCGCCCTTGTCTGGTTTGTTGTATATAAATTAATCATGCTGATCCAGGGCACGAAGGCTGTCCAGTTATTAAAAGGGATCTTCGTTGTGCTGGGAATCTGGTTATTGAGTAATTTATTCGGACTAACCACGTTGAGGTGGCTGATGTCGCAGGCCATTACTTGGGGATTTCTCGCCATCATCATCTTGTTCCAGCCAGAGCTGAGGAGAGCTTTGGAGCAGCTGGGACGAGGGAGCTTCTTCAGTCGAAATACGGCAGAGGAAGAAGATACCGAGAAATCCATTCAGGCGATTATCAAATCGTGCCAATACATGGCCAAGCGCCGTATTGGAGCTTTAATCACAATTGAACGAGACACAGGTATGGGGGATTATGTCGAGACAGGTATTCGGGTTGGAGGTCACCTTTCGAGCGAACTGCTGACCAACATTTTCATCCCCAATACACCGCTTCATGACGGTGCGGTAATCCTGAAGAACGATGAGATTGTAGCGGCTGCCTGTTACCTGCCACTATCCGAGAGCCCCTTTATTTCCAAGGAGCTTGGGACGAGGCACCGTGCAGCTATGGGGATCAGTGAAGTGACAGATGCCCTGACGATTGTTGTATCAGAGGAAACCGGTTCGATCTCTTGTACGAAGAACGGTGAACTTCATCGTGATTTGGATCAGGAAAAACTGGAAGAGATGTTACGGACCGAATTGGACCACTCTTCCCCTGCGGTAAAAACATGGAACTGGAGGGGGAAAAAGAATGGATAATTGGTTTCGAAGCGTCTGGTTCATCCGAATTATTTCTTTGATTCTCGCCGGTTTGTTATGGGTTACGGTGAACGTTGATGATAATATGGATTCAGATTCACTGATTTTTAACGATACATCCTCGGATATGGAAGTTATGGACAATGTACCGCTTGAAATCCGGTTCAACAGCGAAGACTATGTCGTAAGCGGGTTGCCACAGGAGGTTTCTGTGACGGTGGAAGGACCACCTTCAGCTGTTACGCCTGTTGTGCGCCAGCAGAACTTTGAGGTGTTTGTCGACTTGAATGATTATGGTCCAGGCACACACCAGGTCACGCTGCAGCATTCAGGTATTTCGAATCAGCTCGCTGTCACCATTGAGCCTGAGACGATTGAAGTGACGATTGAGGAAAAAGTAAACGAAGACTTTTCAGTTAGTGTGGACTATCTTAATGAAAGCAGCCTTGCGGACGATTTAGAAGTCGGTCAGGCAGAAGTCGACCCGGCTGAGGTCCAAATTACCGGAGCGTCCTCCATTGTGGACCGGGTAGCGTCGGTGAAAGCGATCATTGATGTCGGTTCTGCAACGTCCACGATTGAGAACCAGGAAGCACCGGTGAAAGTGTACGATAACCAAGGCAATGAATTGAATGTACTCGTCGATCCGAACAACGTGAATGTCACGGTGCCGATTGTCGAGCGAATGAAGCAGGTGCCTTTTGAATTAGAAGGCGTAGGTGGCGCACCGGAGGGAATTATTATCAATTCTCTTACACCGAACGTACAGCAGATCACGATTTATGGACCAGCATCCATCTTGGATTCGATTGAGCAGTTTCCGAACATCCAGGTGGATCTGACAGAAATCACGGAAGATCAGACGATAAAGGTGGAGATTCCTGTCCCTGAAGGGGTCAAACGGGTTGATCCACAGACGATAGAAGTGCAGATCGATGTCGATCAAGTAGAAGCGGCAACAACAGAAGAAGAACCGGAAGAGGCTCCTGAAGCCTCTTCCTAAACGAGTACTGGATAGTTAGGAAAGAGGGGTTAAGACACATGGGTAAATATTTCGGAACAGACGGCGTCCGCGGTGTCGCCAACAAGGAGTTGACGCCTGAACTGGCGTTTAAACTTGGAAGGTACGGCGGTTACGTGCTGACGAAAGAAGTCAATAAACCAAAGATATTAATCGGCCGGGATACACGGATTTCCGGTGAAATGCTGGAAGGAGCCCTTGCATCGGGCTTATTATCGATTGGAGCAGAAGTGATGCGTCTCGGCGTTATTTCTACACCAGGCGTTGCCTTTTTAACAAAAGCATTGGGTGCAGAAGCGGGAATCATGATTTCTGCTTCTCACAACCCGGTGGAGGACAACGGCATCAAGTTCTTCGGTCCAGACGGATTTAAGCTGACAGATGATCAGGAGAAACAAATTGAGGACTTGATCGATGCAGAAGAGGATACGCTTCCTCGTCCATCCGGAGCGGATCTCGGACAGATCAACGATTACTTCGAAGGTGGTCAAAAGTATCTGCAGCACTTGAAGCAGACGGTCGATTACGATTTCGAAGGCCTTCATATCGCATTAGACTGTGCGCATGGCGCCACGTCTTCCCTTGCTTCGCATTTGTTTGCGGATTTAGAAGCGGATATCACATCCATCGGTTCTACGCCGGACGGTTTGAATATCAACGAAGGCTGCGGATCGACGCACCCTGAATTATTGCAAAGCCTGGTGAAAGAAAAGGGAGCCGATATTGGACTTGCGTTCGATGGTGACGGCGACCGATTGATTGCCGTAGATGAAAAAGGTGACATTGTAGATGGCGACCGTATTATGTACATATGTGCCAAGCATATGAACCAACAAGGTACGTTGAATCACTCCACTGTCGTGTCGACGGTGATGAGTAACCTCGGCTTTTATAAAGCGATTGAAGATCAGGGGATGAAGAGTGACAAGACGTCCGTCGGTGACCGTTATGTGATGGAGGAAATGCGTCGTGGTGGCTACAATCTCGGTGGAGAACAGTCCGGTCACATCATTTTCCTTGAACACAACACAACAGGCGATGGTCTCCTGTCAGCTCTTCAGCTGGTGAATGTGATGAAGGAAACAGGAAAGCCCCTTTCAGAGCTTGCAGGTGAGATGCAGAAGTTCCCACAAGTGTTGAAGAACGTCCGCGTTATCGATAAGCAGAGTGTGCAGACACACCCACGCATCCAGGAAGCCATCCAGGCAGTCGAACAGGAGATGGGAGACAGCGGACGTGTTCTTGTCCGCCCGTCAGGAACGGAACCTCTCGTTCGAATTATGGTAGAAGCGCCGACGGAAGAGCAGTGCGAAACATACTGTGATAAAGTCGTGCAAGTCGTCCAGGAAGAACTGGGTATGAAAGACGAGCAGTAATTAGAATAAGGCGTATAGGCAGTTCCGTCTGGCTTACGCAGTATGCTGGGAAGAGTCACATACGTGGCTCTTTCGCATATTCTATTACAACTGGCTTACAGTTTCGTGACGGAGATCGATTTTTATTGACCGTCTGCTTTCGACTCAGGTAAAATAGGATCAGTCCTTACAAATTTTGTTGAACTTCGTTTGAGGTTGACGAAACAAGGAAACAGACCATTAAGGTCTTATTCAAGAATGGAAAAGGAGGATTGAATTAGACAAGTAAAGATAGATAAAGCGCCAGGACTGTGCACAACGTAACATGTACAGTTGACGAGGAGGAGGTTCATCGAGCGTTCGGCGGATGCCTCCCGGTTGTTTCACTTCAACCGCACGTTTTCATGTAAACCGAAGAGGCGACTCTTCGACCAAACCATGAAAGCAAAGTGACCAAACTATAATTTGTCGGGAGAGGGGCAGCGTGACGCCCTTTTAGACAGCGGCCCGTTGCCCTTCTTGCTGAAGGAGGACAACACTTATGTGTGGAATTGTTGGATATATTGGACAGAAAGATACCAAAGAGATTTTACTAACAGGTCTTGAGAAGCTTGAATATAGAGGATATGACTCTGCAGGTATTGCTACATTGAACAAAGACGGTGTGAACGTTTCGAAAGTGAAAGGCCGTATTGCAAGCCTTCGCAAAGCGGTAGATGAGAAAGTTGAGTCTACGCAGGGAATCGGTCATACACGCTGGGCGACACATGGTGCTCCAAGTGAGTTGAACGCACACCCACACCAAAGCGCATCAGGTCGTTTTACCATCGTTCACAACGGTGTCATCGAGAACTACCTGGACGTCAAAAACGAATACCTGGAGAATGTCGAGCTTCAAAGTGATACGGATACAGAAATCATCGTACAGCTGATCGAAGTGCTTCATAACGAAATGAACGACGTAGCAGCTGCGTTCCGCAAAGCGGTTCAACTGCTTACAGGTTCTTATGCGATCGCTCTTCTTGATGCTGAGAACGAAGATACGATCTATGTTGCCAAGAACAAAAGCCCGCTGCTTGTCGGTCTTGGTGATGATTTCAACATGGTAGCTTCCGATTCAATGGCAGCTCTTCACGTAACCGACCAGTTCATGGAGCTGATGGATAAAGAAACGGTCATCGTTCGTCGTGACGGTGTAGAAATCCAACAGCAGGATGGAACGGTTGTAACACGTGAGCCATTCACAGCTGAGATCGATGCAACAGACATTGAAAAGGGAACATACCCTCACTTCATGCTGAAGGAAATCGATGAGCAGCCATTTGTTATCCGTAAAATCATTCAGGAATATCAAGATGAGAATGACAACATTAAACTGGATGCTGACGTACGTGCAGCGATGAAAGCTTGTGACCGCATTTACATCATTGCAGCAGGAACAAGCTATCACGCAGGACTACTTGGGAAGCAGTTCATCGAGAAACTTGCTAACATTCCGGTAGAAGTGCATGTAGCCAGCGAATTCTCTTATAATATGCCACTGCTTTCAGAAAAGCCATTATTCGTCTATATTTCTCAAAGTGGTGAAACAGCAGACAGTCGTTCTGTCCTAGTCCAAACGAAAGAACTCGGACATCCGGCACTGACGATTACAAACGTGCCAGGATCCACCCTTTCCCGAGAAGCGGATTACACGCTTCACTTACACGCAGGACCTGAAATCGCCGTAGCCTCTACAAAGGCTTACACAGCTCAAATGGCTGTTCTTGCGATTCTAGCTGTAGACACAGCACGTGCCAAAGGCATCAAGCTTGATTTCGATCCAATGCAGGAGCTGGGTATCGTAGCGAATACGATGGAAGCTTTAGCCGATCAGAAAGAGAAGTTCGAAGACTTAGCTCGTGAATACCTGCCAACAACACGCAACTGTTTCTTCATCGGTCGTGGCACAGACTACTATGTCGGCCTTGAGGGATCATTGAAGCTGAAAGAAATCTCCTACATCCAAGCGGAAGGTTTCGCTGGAGGAGAGTTGAAACACGGTACCATTGCTTTGATTGAAGAAGGTACACCGGTCATCGCTCTTGCAACGCAGGAAAACGTTAACTACTCCATCCGCGGAAACGTACAGGAAGTAGAAGCGCGCGGTGCAAACAGCATGATCATCAGCATGAAGGGACTTGATAAAGAAGGCGATGCATTCGTCATCCCACAAGTTCATGAACTGCTGACACCACTTGTATCCGTTCTTCCGATGCAGCTGATTTCTTACTATGCAGCGCTTCACCGCGACTGTGATGTCGATAAGCCGCGTAACCTTGCGAAAAGTGTTACGGTTGAGTAAGGGATACAACAAACGCTTGGACCTTTTATAGGTTCAAGCGTTTTTTCTTGTTCTGTAAACGAAAGAAAGGAGTTTGATGATCGTGTGGAATTTTGAATTTGGATTTGAGTTCATCCCGTTTCTTGTGACGGTCCTGAATTGGGGCATCATCCTGACGATTGCCCATTTTATCTACATAAAACAAAACATAAAGCCGAAGCGGTGGAAGGTGTTTGTTGTGATCTTCGTCGGAATTTTTGCGTTCCACTTCAGTTGGCAGAGTTCAGGGACTGTTCTTAGGTTTCCTATTCTCCCTCTAGGGGTGTGGATTCTTTACGGGATTTTAAAAAAGAAAGAAGGAAGATGGCGTACATATAGACGGTTCGCCTGGCTCGGGTTTTGGGCAAATGTACTCTTTTTAGCGACCAGTTTACTGTCTGCTCAGGTGCAGCCTCTTGTATATCCACCTGATGAAGTATCTACATATATCGCTGATGTCCAGCAGGCAGAAGCCCTGCACGTGCATCCTTCAGCGGATGACCTGAGCGTAGAGCACGACTTGTTAACAGAGCAGAACTGGCAGGAAGCACCTGTTCAGAGTGTGGCTTGGTACGAAGCGCATAGGGATGAAAGAGAGCGAGTGGATGAACAGTTCCCGTACTTGTTGAAGGGGTATGAACCGAAGTGGGGAAGCGGAGCTGAAAGCCGGATTTATGTAGAAAAGGACGGCAAAGGTCTCTTGATTTCAACTGCCGAACAACAATATTACTTCCAGGCTGAACAGTCTGTTTTCCAAGGAGAGGTTGAATGATGAAGAAAAAATGGCTGTGGGCAGGGGCGGGGGTCGTCGTCCTCGTTGCGTTGGTCTACTTGTTCTTGGTCAAATCCCCTTCTTCGTTTCCGAATGAAAAGGTTGTCGTGGCCGGCATCAACAACGCGTTTCCTGAAGCGAAAGCGAGTGAGGTGCAAGGTGTCATCGAAGTGAGTGAGACGAAGCGGTTCGTACCGTTTAGGACCGAGCAGAACCTTTATGGCAAAAGTCTCTGGGTGTGGAATGGGGCAGAGTGGAAGGCTGAGAATATCCGAGTGGATCAGGAGCCCGAGCTGTGGGAAGTGGAAAGGGGCAAGTCTTCTACGTATCATTTTATTTGGAATGTCGATCCTGACACCACGATCGAAACATTTGAATTCTACCTGTTGAGGGATCGTAATTATCGTGTATCAGATGGAGTGAAAACGTATATGCCCGGTGTGCAGATGAAGAAGGTGGTTGATCTGACTGACCAGAGCTATGGGGTGTTGAAAATGCCTGAGGAGTGGTCCTATTTTATGGATTCACTTGAAAACACCATGCCGAATAGGAATCCCCTGTTTTCTTCGGTGTTCAGCAGTCCGACGGTCGAATTCCGTATGAGAAGGTTAAACGCCGAAGGAGAAAGTGTGCGGCTCAGTCTACCTGGTGGAATAGGTTATGGTGGAAGTGAGTATCTGCAGTTCATTCCAGGGGTGGATGAGCGAGGATTAGAAAAACCTGTAGAATAAAAACACTTAGGGAAGTAGCGATGTGCGCTGCTTCCCTATTTTAGTGGCTTCCCCATCACAATATGAGGTCCGATGGGGGGATAATCGAACACCTCTCCATATGGTTTAAAGCCAAGCTTTTCATAATAAACCTGAACCGATGTACGTCCCTGGCACCACAACACGTGGTATCCTTTCTTTTTCGCTGCTTCTTCTCCGAACTCAACGACGGCTCGTCCAGCTCCATGGTCACGGAAGTCCGGCTCGGTGGCCATCGCTCTCAGCCGGCATTGTTTTGGTTCAGAGAAGTGCCGGTCCTTTTCGTGATAGAAGGAGCCTATACTAATCAGTTGATCATCTTGAAAGGCTCCGACATGAAGGGTTTCTTCGTCACTGTCAGCCTGATAGACGCACGCTTCAAAGGGCTGGTGGGGACGTAGAATCCGATGGCGCAAAGGGTAAGCCTGCTCGGGTGGAATGTTTTTAACCTCGATACTAATCTCTCCTTACTATGTACTTATGCTACTACCCTTCTATTTTCTTCTACCTTTCTCCTCCCGTTCATAGTAAAAAGCTCATCGCTTAGAAACGACGAGCTCTTGGGAATCCACATGTGAACATTTGCTGCAACCTCATGTATTTGTACATCATTCGTGCGTGACGGCCTTCTTCTGTGTATGGGGTTTGTAATCGCTCAAGCTCACGGATGAAGGCATCGTCACAGGCGCAGCGGTTACGGGATTCACGATAGCACTCGTCGTGTCTCTTACAGGCTGCATCTACTTCGTTTAACGGCTCACCCGGTCCACTACAGCCCGGGCCGCAGTATTTGTAGCCGGGGAACAGGCAGAATTCAGGACGGAACGGATCTCTACGACGGCTCATACGTCTACTCCTTCCACGGTTTTATGATAGCTTATGAGAATCCGCTTGAAAGGAGTGGGTCTTCATGACAAAAATGAAACGTTTTGTCAGAGTATTCCGTATAAAAGGATAGGGAGCGTGATGAGATGAAGGCGCAGGAGAAGATGGATCGTATGATTGAGATCTTTTCGAAAATGAATGAGAAAAGCAAATGGACGGATGATCGCGTATTGATGATGGCTGCGTCCGTGTACGTGGTGAAAAACCGTCCGTTTGAGGTCGATCGTTATATCGAGTTGTGTGACTATATTAAAGAGGAGACGGGGGTCTTTTCCTATTTGAAATCGACGATGAGATTTACGGTGGCTGCCTGGCTCGATACCCGCTTTGATGATCCGAAGTCGGCGTTCAGGAAGTACAGTGAGGTCTACGAGACGATGATTTCAAAAGGCTTTAAGAGAACACCCTTCACTTACATTGCCGCACTTGTAATGTTGGAGCACCATGATGATCTTGATGACTGGATCAGCCGCGCATTGACGGTGTATGAACGGATGAAGCAGGAACATCCCTTCATTACGTCGAAGGATGATTATCCGCTGGCTGTCGTTCTTTCCGAGGGTGAAGGGGAGATTGATCCGTTGATCGAGGGCATGGAGGAGATCTACAGCGGGCTTCATAAGAAGGGCTTCATGGTGGGAAACAATCTTCAATTTATGAGTCACATGCTTTCAATGGACAAGGAACATTCGACCTCGGACCTGATTGACCGGGTCGTCCATATATCGGACCAAATGAAGCGTGCTTCTCTGAAGGTAAAAGGGATGCACTACCCGGATGTAGGGTTGTTGGTTTTGATGGATGATGTGAATCGCCTCGACGATATACGGACGGTGCGCGATCAGCTTAACAAAACGAGTAAATACAGGTGGCATCGGGATTTGAATTATAAGTTGGCTGTACAGATTGTATTAAGTGATTCGCTCGATCAACTTGAGATGACGGAAACGAGTTTGCTTACAAGCATGGAAGTCATCATGCAGGCTCAGCAAACGACGATGATGGCCGGGGCGATTGGTGTTGCGGCTACAGCTGACGGAGGAGGAGCGTAAATGAAGATGTACGATGAGTTTGTGAAGGATTTTGAAGAAGCGTTTGAAGGATGGGATTTCTCATTCGTTACGGAAACAGGACGAATTCAGAGCCATGCACTGACATGGTCCTATGGGAGTTTGGTGCTTCCGTATATCAAAACGTCATCCTCTATGCTGGATATGGGGACAGGCGGGGGCGAGCTGCTGTCGAAGTTTCGCCCACTGCCGGCAAAGGTGACGGCAACAGAAGCCTATGAGCCGAACATCCCGATTGCGCGTGAGCGTCTGGAGCCACTGGGGATTCATGTAGCGGCGATTTCAGAGGATTCGAAGCTCCCTTTTGAGGATGAGGAGTTTGATTTAATCATCAATAAGCACGAGTCGTTTTCTCCATATGAAGTGCGCCGTATTTTGAAACCGGAAGGGACGTTTATTACTCAACAGGTAGGAGGCTATGACTGCCGCCAGATCAATGAGGCGCTTGGTTCGCCCGAGAACGTGTATGAAAACTGGGACCTGGAAGCGGCTGTACATGGGCTGGAGCAGCATGGCTTCACCATCACGAAAGCCGTAGAGGAATTTCCCGTTCAGCGCTTTTATGATATCGGGGCATTGCTTTACTATTTGAAAGCCATTCCGTGGCAGGTGCCTGACTTCACCATTGAAGGATACGATGAACCGCTTAAGAAGATTCATCAACAGATTCAAGAGAAGGGATACTTCGATGCTAAGCAACATCGATTTTTGATTGAAGCCCATGTCTAAGGAGGCCACGATGTACAGAGAAATATTCGAAAGCATTGTAGACATGACGCACCACGATTATGCCGGGCATGAGATGAAGCGGGGAAGCAGCACTCCTGATTACTATAGGGAGAAACTGAACGAGTGCACAATGGATGACCAATCGTTTGAGGCATTGGTTCAGGGTTACCTGACGGATTTTCAGGAATTACATATGGGGTTCCGTTTCTTGGATTCAAATAGGCAAATGGATGCTGGGTTTACGGTCCGGCGCTATGAGAACAGATTGTATGTGACAACGTCCCACCGAGAGGGTGTTGAAAAGGGAGATGCGATTGTTTCATTGGACGGATCTTCTATTGAGGAGGTGGCTGAAATCCATGAACGGAGGCTGCAGTCCTCTCATCCAGAAAGGGAAAACTGGGCGGCGCTTCTCCTTGAAGCAGGAGAAGCTGACCTTGTAACTGCTGAAGGCAAACGTTCGAACATCGTGCTTGAGCCACAGGTGAAACCAACCTACAGCCCTACGTACATGGTTGAGAGCTTAGAAGATGAAGTCCTTCTGTTAACGCTGACCGACTTTTGGGACCACGATGCGATTGCTGAACTGATCCAGGCGCATCACGACGAGCTCTCACGTTGTGAAAAGCTCATCATAGACGTCCGAACGAATAAAGGGGGCAGTGACTTAGCTTATTTTGAATTGCTTCCTTACATTTTCCACGGTTCACATGTGGATATGTCTCAGTTCGGCGATTGTGCTTTAACACTTTGCACAGAAAGAAACGTTGATTTACGTGTACAGCTGATGGAACAGGTACTTGCGTCTACGGAAGATGCTGAAACGAGAAGGCATATCCATGTCATGATTCGTGAGCTGGAAAAGAACAGAGGAAAAGGTTTCGTGGAGTTGGATCTATCCGAAATCGAAGAAGGCGTGAGCTTTGATACGAAAGAGGGACCGGAAAACGTGGTCGTTCTGTCTGATGTCTATTGCGGGAGTTCGGGGGATTCCTTTGTCGAAACCGTTAAGCACTCTGAAAAAGTGACCGTCATCGGCCGTCCGACACTTGGAATGAATGATTACGCAAATGTTGCGGTGATTACGTTTCATGATACCTTTCAGTTTTGGTACCCGACCTCCAAGTCATCGGCAGTAGATGAAGGAAGAGGGATGAGTGGTGTGGGCATAGCGCCTGATGTATATATACCGTGGACACCTGAGCACCTGCAGCGAGACGTGGACTTAGACAGGGCCGTTTTATGGTTGAATGAAAAGGTTGAAACAAAATAAAAGTCCGGAGCACCTCCGGACTTTTTAGACCTATTTAAAACGGGTTGGTTGCCCACTGAAGCGACTGCTTGATGAAAATACGCTGGTTCAGCTTCAACAGGCTGACCATATATTCAGCCATATCTTCAGGCTGCATAAATTTGTCTGCGTTCGATTCCTCCAGCTGATCGCCAAAGGCCAGTTCCGTTGCGACGAGGCTCGGGTTCAGGGTTTGCACACGGATATTATTCGGACGGACTTCCTGCATCAAGGCTTCTGTCATGCCTTGAAGAGCGAATTTGGATCCGCTGTAGGACGAGCTTCCGGCTGTTGCTTTCAAGCCGTTACTGGATGAGATGTTGATGATATCTCCGCGGTCTTTTTCCACCATATGAGGAAGCACGGCTCTCGTTACGTGGTAGACGCCGAACACGTTCACTTCAAATGTACGCTTCCATTCGTCAGGGTCTGATTCAAGCAGGGTACCCTTCGAGCCGATACCTGCATTGTTGATGAGGATATCGGCAGGTCCGATTTCTTTTTTCAATTGCTCGACTGCTTGATCGACAGCTTCCAGATCAGAGATGTCGACGGCGGCGACGGATGCTTGTACGCCGTAGCTGCGAACCTCTTCTGCGACTTCGTTCAATGTGCTTTCAGTGCGGGCGATCAGTCCGATATCGACGCCTTCCCGTGCAAGCTCAAGTACTGTTGCTTTTCCGATGCCACGGCCTGCGCCTGTGACATAAGCGACTTTTCCTTTAATGTTCTGTCCCATTCTGAATCATCCTTTCTAATTTAAGTGTAGAGCGACTTTCCCGACGAATCAAACGTCATGCTGTTTATTCTTGATTAATTTTCCACATCGGTTACGATAGGAAAAGGAGTGAAAAAAAGGAAGGGGCACGTGAATGGAGTACATACAGGAGTTGCGCGCACATGTCGGGACGCGTCCGTTAATTATTGTAGGTTCAACGGTGCTGGTCTTTGATGAGGAACAGCGGATTCTTTTTCAACTGAGATCGGATACGTTGGAGTGGGGACTGCCGGGTGGTGCGATGGAACCTGGCGAGAGCCTGGAGGAAACGGCAGGTCGCGAGCTACGGGAAGAGACAGGACTTGGGGCGGAATCGTTCGAGGCCCTCGGCATCCTCTCTGGTGAAGACCTTTACTTCCAATATCCGAACGGAGACGAAGTGTATAATGTCATCGCCATCTTCAAAGCGCAACGCGTGCATGGTTCGCTGCGTTCGCAGGACGATGAGAGTGAAGACTTGCAATATTTCTCTGTGCACGACCTTCCGAGCCCGCTTGATGAACGAGCAGAAATGGTCATCAAGGAGGCGATTCAATGCAGCGAATTATGGTGCTAGGAGTCTCGCCTGGGGTGGGGAAATCTACGCTCGCCCGGCAGATCGGAGAAGCGCTGGGCATCGAAACGTATCATTTGGATCGATACTTTTGGAAGCCTGGCTGGGTGCAGGCATCTGAAGAGGAGTTTGCGGAAAAACAGAGGGAAATCGTCCAGCGTGACCAGTGGGTGATGGACGGAAATTATAATGGTACATACTCGATTCGAAGTGAAAGAGCGGACACGATCGTCTACCTCGAACGCCCTTTGTCTGTATGCTTAAACCGTGTGTTGAAGCGGTGGTGGACACATAGAGGCCAGACGAGAGATGACGTCGGATGTACAGAAAAAATTGAATTTGGATTTTTGAAGTTCATCGTTACGACGTATTACGGTAGAAAGAAAAGGATGAGAGAGCGATTCCTTACATTTCAACAAGAAGATGTGAAGAAGGAAATCGTCTTACTCCGAAGCCAGCAGGATGTGGAATCATTTTTACACTATTTGAAAGGGTGAGTCTTTGAATCCAGCAATCAATGGATTGAAGTACTTGTTGTCGAGTAAGAAAACGTTGCTGCACTCTACGTTCGATATGAACGATTATGCGAGAGTGTCTCACGCGCTTAAGGCAGAGGGAGTTCCGTTTCGTACGGCCTCTTACTCCTCTCCAAGACCGAACGGTGCGGCTTACCAGGACGTCTTGGTGCAGTACGACATTTATGTGAAGAAAAAGGATCAGCACCGGGCGACGGAAGCGATCCGGCAAGGAAGGTGAAGGTTTTTGTCTATGAAAAAGCATGAGAAGTCGCTTTATAGGTGGAAGAAGATGCGGGAAAAAGGGAAGTGGCGCTATATCGCTATAAATGGATTATTGTTAGCGGGCTCGTTCTTCTTTTTCTTCACGATCCTTCTAAATCAATTGTTCTCAAATCCAGAACCAATCTCTACTATTCTGATCAGGGCCATAACGTTCGGAACGGCATATGGCATTGTGACATGGGTGATATGGGAAAATCGATACAAAAAATCCGGGATGGAACAGGAAAGCTCCTAGTATAAAGTCTGCCAAAGGGCAGGCTTTTTCTTATGTGCTCGATTTAGTACTTTGTATGCACAACGGGTATATAGGTAAAAATGAAACTAAATTGTCACAGAATATTCGGCTCAAATCTTAGAAATCATCTGAGGAATCTACTATAATAGAAAGTAAATGTGAAACAATTCACAATATAAATGAGGAGACATGCTCATATGAAACATCTCAGTCAGATGGCCTTCGCTCAGCGCAGAGCGACTCTCCTTTTGACGCTCGCCTCTGTATTAATTGGAGCGGCCATCATCGGTCAGTCTTACTATTTTGTAGCGATTGTGGAACGTATGTTTCTGGATCAAGAGAGCTTTCAGGAAGTTGTCCCGCTTCTCTTTGGGCTGCTCGCTGTATTGGCGGGAAGGGCGCTGTTCACTTGGCTTCACGGTCGGACGGGCGTTTCAATGGCTGCTTATGCGAAGAGTGAGTTCCGGAAGCGGATCATTCATAAATTTTCGAAGAACCCGGTACAGGCCTCTTTAGAAGGTCAGTCGGGAAGGAAAGTCAGTGTATTGATGGATTCAGTCGATGAAGTGGATGGCTACTTCAGCCAGTACATCCCGCAAATGATCTCAACGGCCGTCGTCCCTTTGATGATACTCGTCGTCGTGTTCACCCACCACATCAGTTCAGGCATCATCATGTTGATCACGGCACCGTTCATCCCGTTTTTCATGGCGATTGTCGGCGTGATGACAAAGAAGAAATCGGAAGAGCAGATGGAGAAGATGTCAGCTTTCTCCGGTCGTTTTCTGGACACCCTTCAAGGGTTAACCACACTGAAGCTGTTCGGTCGGTCTAAAAAACAGCGGGACACGATTGAAGAAAGCAGTCTCGGCTTCCGTGATGCCACAATGGATGTCCTGAAAGTGGCGTTCACCTCTTCCTTGATGCTGGAGTTTATTTCGATGCTCAGTATCGGAATTATCGCCCTGGAAATCGCCATCCGTCTCGTGGTTTATGAAAGCATTCCATTTTTCTCCGCCTTCTTCATTCTCGTCCTTGCTCCTGAATTCTACCTGACACTGAAGGAATTCGGCAGTGCCTTCCACGCAGGAAGAGGCAGCTCTGGAGCCGCGAAGCAGCTCGTGGAGGAGTTGGAGAGAGAGGATCAATCGATGGAATGGGGGCAGAAAGCAATCGAAGGAAGTCAGCCTCCTGCCTTAGAGCTAGATGGCGTAACGTTTGCCTACAAAAAGGGGCAGACCTTTCAGCTTCAGGAGCTCCATGCGGTCATGCCAGCGAATGCGGATGTTGCCATTGTCGGCCGCAGCGGGTCGGGGAAATCGACACTCCTGAACTTGATCGCCGGCTTAATGAAGCCGGACGAGGGGACGGTTAGGATCAATGGTCTTCCGCTGAATGAGTATGCGGAGCGGGAGTGGTTCGACCGAGTCAGTTACATTTCCCAGCACCCTTACGTCTTTGCGGGAACCATTGAAGACAATATTGCAATCGGTGGCAGAGGCGCCCATACACGGGAAGAAGTCGAACGTGCAGCCGAGAAGGCAGGCATTGCCGAACTGGTTGAATCACTGGAATATGGATACGATACGCCTGTCGGTGAAGCGGGGAGAGGCTTGTCAGGTGGAGAGAAGCAGCGCCTTGCCATCGCACGCGCCTTCTTGAAGCGACCGTCGGTGATCCTGTTCGATGAACCGACAACCGGACTAGATTTGAAGACCGAGCAGATACTGCAGTCCTCAATCGAAGAACTGTCGAAGACGTCAACGGTCATCACCGTCGCTCACCGCCTTCACACAATCAGGAATGCCGACCAGATCCTGTTCCTCGAGGACGGGAAACTGGTCGGGCAGGGCACGCATGAAGAACTGCTTCAAACGACCGAAGCCTACCGCAGAATGGTTCATGTCCAGCAAGGAGGGGATTCAGCATGAAAGAACTCGCATCCGTCATGAAAATCATTACCCTTGAGAAAAAAGACATCTGGTTGTCGATCGTCTTCGGATTTCTCGCCGGCATCGCAGCGGTCGGACTGTTCGGTTCGAGTGGTTATCTCATATCACGTGCGGCCCTCGTCCCGCCTTTGTATGCACTGACCGTACTCATTGCATTTCTGAAGCTGTTCGGATTCGCGCGGGCACTCGGACGCTATGCCGAGCGCTACTATTCCCACCGCGCCACCTTTACGATGCTCAGCAACATCCGACTTGCTTTTTATAAAAAAATAGAACCGCACGCACCACGCATTTTTCAGAAGTACCGAAGCGGGGATTTACTTTCGAGAATTGTAGGGGATGTAGAGAGTCTGCAGAACTTCTTCCTCCGTGTCTATTACCCGCCCGTTGTGATGGTGGTCATCTTCCTTGCGACCATCGTCTTTACAACGATTTTCTCGTGGGCTGTTGCGCTCGTCTTATTCGTCGGCCTTCTGCTGACCGGGTTGATCATTCCGTTCTTATTTGCGCTCCGTCAACGGAAACTGGAGAACGAAATCCGCGAAGCGAGAGGGCATCTATCAACGGATGTGACCGAGTTTCTTTATGGCTTCCGAGATTTGAAAATCTATCAGCAGCTCGAAGATAAAGAAGAACAGCTCGAATCGTCGGCAGCGACGTATATCCACGAGCAGGAACGACAGGGGAAGCAGATGGTCTACAGTCAATCCGTGAACACCCTTGCGACACTGATCGTTTCCTGGGTCGTAACAGGACTTGGGGCTTACCTTGTAGGCTCCGGAGACTTGAACGGGTTGTTTCTGGCGATGCTCGTCATGATCAGCTTGACCGTTTTTGAAAATGCCGCCCCGATGGCGGTGCTTCCGCGTCACTTAGATGACAGCCGGAGGGCATCGAAGCGCTTGTTCCATTTGGAGGAAGCGGTCGAGGAAAGCGAGGAAACCGAACCGTTATCCGGTAACGCTCCATACGGATACCGGTTCGATCACGTGTCCTTCCGTTACGAGGAAGCCTCCCGTCCTTCGCTCGACGACGTCTCAATCGAGCTCGCCCCCGGCACAAAAACAGCTGTCGTCGGTCCCAGTGGGTCGGGTAAATCGACGCTTATGCAGCTCTTGTTGAAGGTGTACCCACAGACAGTAGGGGACGTGACACTGGACGGAAAACCACTCGCCAAGGTTGATGAGGAAGACCTTTGGAGTCAGGCGAATGTCGTGTTACAGGAGAATCACTTTTTCTACGGAACGATTCGGGATAACTTGTCACTCGCCAAAGACGACGTGTCAGATGAAGAGATGACGGAAGCTTTAGCCAAGGCCGAGCTTGCCGCCTTTTCTCTGGATGATGAAGTCTTCGAGCGCGGTGAGAATCTATCGGGAGGCGAGAAGCAGCGTCTCGCGATGGCGCGGGCACTGCTGCGTAACGAGCGCTTATGGCTTCTCGATGAGCCAACCTCGTCTATTGATGCGTTGACCGAGCAGAGTCTGTACCGTCACTTGTTCGAGCAGGCAAAGGACGATACGCTCGTCCTGATCAGTCACAGATTGACGGGCCTTGAGCAAATGGACCAAATCATCGTCATGGAGCAGGGGAAGGTCGTGGAGACGGGAACCTATGATGAATTGATGGCGCAGCAAGGCTATTTCTATCAAATGAAACAAATCGAAAAAAGTGTATTTGGATAAAAAGAAACCACCTTTCATGCGGGACATGGGAGGTGGTTTTTGTATGATGAGATAAGACCAGAGACATTCAATCAGTAGTAATACGGGTACGGACCGTAGTAGGGGTAAGGGGCATAATACGGATACGGGCGGACGAACGGCAGCAACGCAAGGGATGTAAGGGCGGCGACAGGGAAGAATCCTGGGCGGAATCTGCGATAGCCCCAGCGGCCGAATTGGCGGTCCTCTGATTGCCCCTCTTGCCCTTCGACGGTCTCACTGACCATCATTTCGATTTTGTCCTTCGTGACGTCTGTGATGATCCCATCGACTTGGCGCCCATCATTCAATTGAATGACGACATAATAATTCTTGTAGTTGACGCACTGACTGTGTGTCGGATTTTGAACACTGTGGGACGTGTTCCTTTCGTTTGTCATAAGATCAACTCCTCACCACCCATGATATTCACCCAGTTCCTTTTTGTTACTCCTTGAAAGCGCTATTTATTTATTAGAAAATTTAGTAAAATGGAAGAAAGGAGGAAATGGCTATGAGAGAAGTGCGAATCATTGACGGGTACGATATGGGATTTCCGGGACGGACGGGTACATATGTCTTGCAGGAAGAGAAGACGACGCTTGTAGAAACAGGTCCGAGTCCATCGGTACCTCATATCATAAAGGGTCTTCAGGAGCTGGGAATCGCTGCTGAAGATGTGGAACACATTGTATTGACTCACATCCATTTGGATCATGCAGGAGGCGCGGGACTTCTGTTGAAGGAATGTCCGAATGCCACGATTTACGTTCACGAGCGGGGTCTTCGTCACCTCGCAGATCCCTCAAGACTCGAGAAAGGTGCCAGGGCGGTGTACGGGGAGACATTTGACGACTTATTCGCTCCCATCCTTCCGATTCCTAAGGAGAAACTGGTTGCCGTGACAGAAGGAGATACATTATCGATTGGCGAGGATCGGATGCTGACCTTTTATGATACGCCTGGGCATGCCAAGCATCATCTAGCGATTCACGACTCAGCCACCAACGGTCTTTTTGTGGGGGACACAGCGGGGATCCAGTATCATCAGACCGAAGACTGCGGCGTCACCTTTTATTTGCCGACGACGTCTCCGAATCAATTCGATCCGGAGGCGATGCACCATTCGATCGACCGCTTTGAAAAGATGAAACCGGATTACCTGTTCTTCGGTCACTACGGAACCTGCGGCAAGCCGACTCTTGCGCTCGAGGAAGTGCGCCGTTGGATTCCTGTATTTGTTGATGAAGCGGAGCAGAGTGAAAGCATGGAAGAAGTAGAGGAGAATCTGTTCGAGCGCGTGTCCACTCATCTAAAGGATCTCGGCGTTCCGGATGGTCACCGTGTTTATCCGTTGCTGAAGCTCGATATGAAGGTCTGTGCCATGGGACTGGTCGATTATTTGAAAAGGAAGAACCGGTAGATGGGGCGAACAGACGAATTCCGCTTTAAAACGAAGGATCAGCGTTACGTCCTCATCCGTACCGCCGTGGCAGAGGATGCCGAACAGGTCCTCGACTTAACCAATGAGGTGATCCGCACATCTGCGTACCTTTTAACGACCGAGGAGGAATTTAAGTTGTCCGTCGAAACGGAGCGGGACTTGCTGGACAGTCTTCTCGTGTCTGAAGGAAGCCTTGCGCTTGTTGCAGAATGCGAGGGTGAGATTGCCGGATTCTTAGATTTTCACAACGGTCGGAAGAAGCGGAACAAGCATCAGGGAAGCTTCGGCATGAGCGTGCTTCCTGCATACAGAGGTCACGGGATCGGCAAAGCCCTCCTACAGCAATTGATGCACTGGGCAGAAGGGAGCCCGCTGATCGAGAAGGTGTCGCTCGAGGTCTTTTCCAAGAACAGACCTGCGATATCGCTGTACGAGAGGGAAGGCTTCATAGAGGAAGGGCGGAAGAGGGAAGCCGTGAAGCTTGGAGAAAGCTTGTACGATGACCTTCTCATCATGGCTCGTTCTACCAAATAAAAAAAGCAGGGAGAAACGAGTGGATCATTCCGTTTCTCCCTGCTTTTCTCATAAAATATTAGAGCTGCTTGTACCACATGTTCATGTCTTCAATTCCCGTGCCGATCATGCTGTTTTGGACGAGGCATCCTCCGAAGGAAAAGCCGTGTTGAGCGGCTACGATATTCATCCCCATCGAAATCGCCCTCGTATAGGTGAACATCGTCTGAACACCAAGCTCGTTCATTTTTCGTTCGAGCATCGGGTACTGCCTGGAAAGGAGTCCTTTTCCGCGGTGGTCAGGCGACGTTGCGCAGTCAGTGAATTCGGCCGCGTTAAAATCTGTGAATACATCAGCCGAGCAGGCGCTTACGAGTTCATCTCCGAAATAAATTAAGGAGAAGTACACGTCATCATCCATCATCTGCACAATATACTCAGGGTCATCGATCGGTGTCGGATACGTATCAAAAATCGTGCTGTAGAACGCTGCCATATCCTCTGCATGGGCTTTCGTTCCCCACACCATCTGATAGCCTTCAGGTAAAGGCTTAGAGCTTGGGGACGTAATGTTCATCTCCCTTACTTGGGTGATGACATTGTCAGGGTCGGGTTGATTTCGTTCTGCATCCAAAAACTTCGCGTACACCTTGGCATCTTCACCTTGGAAGAAGCCTTTGATTTCAGCCTCCATATGAAAGGAGAGGTCTTCAAGCGTCTGTTCATCACCAGCTCTTACGTAGGCAATCACTTTGTCACAGTTCTTATCTGCCGCAATTTCCTCCAGTTCATTCATTTGTTCCTCATTCATCTCTGCTGGCAGATCGTACAGCTTGATCCGTTGACTGATCGTTTCTACATGAAAATAATCTTTCTCCATAAGGGCTTTTGTGCTTAACACCATACTTTGCTCTCTCTCCTTAATTCAACATAATCATATCCTCACTTATTCTATACCACATAAAGCCTCTGTTCATAGGCAAATTGTTCGACATTATCTCTTATTTTTCTTAGACTGTAGGGTGTTTTGATGAAAGCAGAGAGTACAGAAAGCTTAAAAGGGTATACTTATGACAAAACGAGTCGAACGATGAGGAGGAAATATTATGAAAGCAGCACAAGTGATGGGGTATGGCGGCTTTGACCAACTTCAAGTCGTTGACGTCGACCAGCCAAAGCCGAAAGAAGGCGAAGTGTTAATACGCGTAAAAGCATGTGCTATCAATAATACAGAAATCTGGATGAGAGAAGGGGCCTATGGTGCGGGCGAAGAGTCCGGCTGGCGTCCGGAAGGCGTACAGTTTCCGCGTACACCAGGCTCGGATATTACGGGCGATATCGTCGAGGTCGGACAAGGCGTGGACGAGTCCCGAGTCGGAGAGCAGGTCGTCGTGTTTCCTTTCACTTCAACAGGAGAGCCTGGAGAAGAGCACATTTCGGACGATATGAGCTTTATCGGCTCTGAATATGATGGGGGATATGCCGAATACGTCGTCTGGCCGGCGGAGCTTTGCTATCCGATGGCGTTATCCTCTTATGAAGAGAGTGCCGTATTCTCTGTCAGTGGATTAACCGGCTGGCATATGGTCGAGCAATTGAACCTGAAACCGGGGCAGACGGTTATGGTCACAGGCGCGAACGGCGGTGTAGGGTCGCTCAACGTCCAGATTGCATCCCGCGTCTTCGGTGCCAACGTAATCGCCATCGTCGGAGACTTGGCGCTTCGGGACCGTATGAAAGAGCTCGGTGCGACACACGTCTTGTCCTACCGTTCTGATTCATTAGAGGAAGACATCCTGAAAGCGAATGGAGGACCGATTGATGCGGTTCTCGATGTAGTCGGTGACGCCTTGTTCGATATTTCCTTGAATGTATTGAAAAAAGGAGGCAGCTTCTGTACATCCGGATCCTCGGGTGGTCAGATTACAGAGCTTGATTTCAGAACGATGTACTTGAAGCACATTGCCCTGCTTGGATCGGTTCTTGGAACCCGTGAAGACTTCCGTAAGCTTATGGAAGCGGTACGTGAGGGGAAAGTGAAGCCGATTATTGATAAAACGTTCCCGCTGGATGAAGCGCAGGAAGCTCAGAAATATTTCAAAAATGGCAAGACGTTAGGTAAAGTTGTGATTTTACCTTAAACAGAAAAGATTCTGGATAACATAATGGAAAAAGGATCAGGCTTTGCTGCCTGATCCTTTTTGGTTTCGGTGGGTTATTTTTCAAACGCACTTAGATTGTAAATGTGACGCCTGTGAGTTCTTCTGAGCGTTTCCAAAGGATGTCTGCCTCGATGACATCGTAGGCTTTAGTGATGGGTTCAACAACGACTGGATCGCCTTTGAATTCCTGGAATCCGGAAGGGCCGAAGTATTCGCCTCCCTGCACGGATGGATCGGTCGCAGCGCGGATGCCGGGAAGGGCTCCGTTGAACGCATCTTGTGTCATGACGTTGAAGAGTGGTCCCACTACTTTAAACAGAAGCTTATCTTCAATATGACGCGTCAGGTTCGTCGTCGCTACCCCTGGGTGAGCGGCTACGGTTTTGACAGGAATGCCGGCATCGTTGAGCTTCCTCTGCAGTTCAAAAGTGAAGAGCAGGTTGGCGAGCTTGGATTGAGAATAGGACTTCATCGGCGTGTAGCCGCCATTTTCGAATAGTAAGTTGTCGAAGTCCATCTTGCCTTGGCGGTGGGCATTGCTGCTGATGTTCACGATGCGTGCACCAGCCGTCTTTTTGATCGTGTCGAAAAGAAGGCCCGTCAAGGCGAAATGCCCGAGGTGGTTGATGCCAAGCTGCTGCTCAAAGCCATCTTTCGTCTGACCATAAGGCGTCGTCATCACTCCGGCATTGTTTAATAGAATATCCAGACGGTCGTACTTTTGCTTGAAGGCATGGGCGAATTGATGGACAGATTCCAAGTCTCCGAGGTTCAGTTCCATCACTTCAATATCGGCTTCAGGCGTCTCTTTCGTCAGCTTCGCATGGGCTTCCTGCCCGCGCTCGATCGACCTCGAGGCGAGAATCACCTTAGCCCCTCTTTTGGCAAACACGTTGACAGCCTCATACCCGAGGCCTCCGTTTCCCCCTGTGACGATAATAACTTGTCCCTCTAATGATGGGATATCAATCAATGACCATTCACGTTGACTCACGCTAAACCATCCTCTCCAATTAAATCAATCTACTTCTATAGTACGGCTTTTTAGAATCATTTGTAAAAAGATGTGAATGGTTGAGTGTGCTGAACCTTGTTGGATTTATGGTAGAATAATCTTAAAAGTTAGAGGAGGAATGGAATATGTCAGAGTTTGTAACTTCAATCAACTGTATGGATGGACGAGTCCAGCTGCCTGTTATTCACTGGATGCAGGAGAAATATGACGTGCCTTACGTCGATATGATTACAGAAGCAGGACCGAACAAAGTGGTGCTTCAAGGAACAGAGGATCAGATCAAAGCGATCCAAGCCAAAGTTCAGGTTTCTGTTGATGCCCACGGATCGAAAACACTTGCGATCGTCGGTCACGAAGGCTGCGCTGGAAACCCAGTTCCTCGCGAGAAGAAGTGGGAAGAAATCAAAGAGGCCATCGAAGTCGTTAAAAGCTGGGACTACGGCATTGACGTCATCGGCCTTTATGTAAATGGCGATTGGGAAGTAGAAGTTGTACAAGAATAGATTGATGGAGAGACGCCTATGAATGGCGTCTTTTTATTTTCAGCGGGTCTCGAGAACACATGAGAAATTGACGAAAAAACGTGCAGAGAAGAAGTCTCAAGACTGTTTTGGCCTCATGACGAAGGCAAACGGTCCGGAGCCACTTGGTCTGCACGTTTTTTACGTTGTTAATCGTCTTTGAAAGAAAGCAGGTTAAAGGCGAAGGCCTCTTGTCCCGTCGACTCTTTCTCTCTTTTCTGGATCAGTTCCCTGATTTCCCCATGCAAGTCTTCCCATTCCTTGAGCGTCATATGAACACGATGATGACTCATACGGGCGCTGGAATGATCAGGGGCGGGATCGGACTCGAGGTCATTCTTTAAGACATCCAACCCTCGTTTGAATTCCATCATCGATTGCGTGAGCAGCAGGTCCCTGTTCTCTTTCGCAAATTCCCCTTCGAATGAGAAGTCCTCATCGGTTAAGTGACGGGATGTGTAATAGCTTTCCTTCAAGTTGCCGACCATCTCTTCCCGTTCAATTTGAAGCAGGCCTAAATTCATCAGTTTTTTGATCGGATAGTACAGGCGGGATGGCTTCTCATTTACGTGAGCGGCCATCTCTTTTACGGTCTTGGCGTCATCCTCCACGCTTTTCATCAGTGCATTTAATTTCGGATCGAACAACGCTTTTACCATTTCCGTGCTTTGGTTCACGATAACCACCTCTTGATCTCAGTATATCAAAATTCATTTCACCGCTCAAAAAAATTTTAACGATGAAACCCCTTGTGCAGAAAAGGATCAAGCCATTCGAATCATTTCCACCTCTTTACAAATGATAAAAGAACGTGTTTAATTTGTTTTATCGTTAAAATTAATTTTAATGGAGGGGTCGCATTGCTGGAACTTTTGAAAAATCCTGCTTATTTGAAGCTTTGGTGTGCACAGATTATTTCGGAGCTCGGGGATGGGATTACGTTTATCGTTGTCATGTTTCTCGTCTCCGAGCAATCCAGTCATCCTGCCGTATTCAGTTTCATCCTGATGGCAGGCTATCTTCCTCATTTGTTATTGGGTGTATGGGCAGGACCTGTCATCGATCGTTTTTCGAAAAAATGGATCATGGTCAGCTCTGATCTGTACAGGCTGCTCATTTTGCTGCTGATGATTCCGTTTCATGATTCAGTCGTCATGCTTGTGACGCTTACGTTCCTGCAGGGGATCGGCACGGTGTTCTTTGAACCAGCGAGAACAGCAGCCATCCCGACTATAATCGAAGAAGAACAGATTCCTAAAGCAGTGGGGCTCTCCCAATCGACCTTTACGACAATGAGAGTCCTCGCGCCGTCTATTGGAGGAGCTCTGTTGTTACTCGATCAAGTGTCCTGGGTGTTTGCAATCGATTCGGCTACATTTCTTGTCTCCGGAATTCTGCTTATGACAATCAAAATGAGTGGGACAGTTCATAAAGAAGGGGAGGAGAAAGATTCGTACTTGGAGTCCTTAAAGGGAGGCCTCCTTGAGGTGAAGCACAATATGTTTCTGAAAGGTATTCTGACACTGATGGTCGTGACGGCTTTCGTCATGAGTATTGTCGGCGCCACGATTTTCGATGTGATCTTAAACGTATTTGAGGTCCAGGAGCTGCACTTTGGCATGCTGGAGTCAACGGAAGGGGTGTTCGGAATCATCGGCGCGCTGCTCATTCCATATTTTATGAAAAAGATGAAGTCCAATCAGCTATTGCTTATTGTCATTGGAGCGACAGGCGTCATAACCATTGCGATCGCACCCGTTTACCACGTTCATCAGGTGATTCCGTTTGCGCCACTGTACATATGGATGGCTTTCGTCGGGTTGTCCAGCACATGCCTGAATGTGCCGCTGAACAGCTTCATCATGCAGGTGATCCCGAATGACGTGCTTGGCAGAGTCTCCGGTCTAATGAATACCCTGCTTAATGCAGGGTTTCTGGTGGGACTTACCTGCGGAGGAGGGCTGGCCTCTTTGGTGGGAGGGATCCCTACGGTCATAGCAGGTGGCAGTCTCCTTATCCTGGTGAGTTTGATTTTCCCATTTACGTCATATTACCAAGCCCTTCATATCGAGAAAGACCGCCAAGCGTTTGCCTCCGCTTAAAGCAACCATGTACAATAATGAGACAAACTATGTAGAAAAAAGGTGTTTTAAGTGGAAAAATATATCGTAGTCGGCGCCGGAATTCTCGGGGCTTCGACGGCTTATCATTTAGCAAAAGAAGGCGCAGAGGTGACGATTGTCGACCGGAACGATATCGGTCAGGCGACAGAAGCGGCCGCAGGGATTGTATGCCCTTGGCTCGCCCAGCGCCGCAATAAAAAATGGTACCGTCTCGTAAAGGGCGGTGCGAAATATTATCCAGAGCTGATCAGCGAATTGGAAGAAGCGGGCGAAACCGACACGGGCTACAAACGGGTCGGAGCCATCAGCCTGCAGCGTGACGAGGCGAAGCTTGAGAAAGCGATCGAACGCGTGACCAAGCGTAAAGAAGACGGCGCCCCTGAAATCGGCGACATCACGCGCTTGTCAGCGGAAGAAACGAAGAAGCGTTTCCCTGCCGTTGCGGAAGGGTACGAATCGATTCACGTCAGCGGAGCAGCACGTGTCAACGGACGGAAGCTCCGTGATGCCCTGCTGAGAACGGCAGAGAAGAACGGGGCTCATTTTATTCAAGGAAATGCCAGTCTGACGCATGATGGCAAGCATGTCACAGGCGCCCGAGTAAATTGCGAAACGTTGGAAGGACGGGTGCTCGTAACGGGTGGAGCTTGGTCGAAGGAATTGCTCACTCCGCTTGGGGTTGAATTCCTTGTCTCTCCACAGAAAGCCCAGATTGTTCACTTGGAGCTTCCGAACGAAAAGACAGAAGACTGGCCGGTCGTCATGCCGCCGAATAACCAGTATCTGCTCGCATTCGAAGGAGGACGTGTCGTCATCGGTGCCACGCACGAGCGTGAGGCCGGCTTCGATCCACGCCCGACAGCAGGCGGTCTCCATTATATTTTTGACAAGGCATTGGAGGTCTTTCCTGGATTGAAGGACAGCACGTTCGTCGAAACACGTGTCGGGTTCAGACCGTTCACGCCGGGCTCCCTGCCTGTGTTCGGGGCTGTTCCTGATGTGGAAGGACTGTATGTGGCAAACGGACTCGGCGCATCGGGACTTACCTCTGGCCCTTATCTAGGGGCAGAGCTTGCGCGTCTTGTCCTTGGAAAAGAAACCGAGCTCGACCCGGCAGAATTTGATGTGAATGAAGCCATCGGAGAATAAGTTGATGAAGCCACCGGCATAGCGCCGGTGGTTCTTTGATTAGGAGGAGGCTTTTCTGAAGGAACGACGATTGAATAGGAGAAGGAAGTTGCACTTCGCCGCTTCGGTGTGGCAAGGAAGGTCGCTCGGTTTCATTTTTTCGTATTCAAAAAGCCATCGGTAGAGCACCGGTGGCTTCGGATTGGAGACAATCACCCTTTGTAATCACAGTATTCGATGATTGTTCCTTCAGTATCTGCTGGGTTTAGATAGATCAGGCGGCGGCCGTGTTTGTTGGTGCGGCGGGACCATTCGAGTGTACGGATTCCTTGTTCGCCGAGCTCGGCAATGGCCTTGTCTAAATCATCGACTCGATAAGCAAGGTGGTGGACGCCTTTGCCCTTTTGTTTGATAAACCGGGCGATGGGTGAGGTGGTGTTGTTGGTCGGCATCAATAGTTCGAACCGGTCGCCGTCAATGTCGATGATGGCGATTTCGCTCTCGACGCCCTCTGCTTCACTTCGGTAACGGTCTATGAGTTCCCCTTCCAGAACGGTCGTATAAAATTGAATGCTCTCTTCTATGTTTCGCACGGCAATGCCGGTGTGGTCGAATATTTTTTTCATCTGCCTCATTCCTTTCTCACTGTATCATGCCATACTTTACCCTAGTGTTGAAAGGTAGAGAGATCAAGGCGATAATGGATGAAAAAGGAAGTGGGGGGGGCGTATGTCCGATTTATGGATTTGGCTTATGTTAGTTAGTTACTTGATCGTCGGATTAGTAGGGATGGTATGGCTGACAGATAAGGATGACAAATCAGTCGTAAGCTGGTCAGTGATGCTGAGTTATCATTTAGTCAATCTATTCTTCGTGCAATTCCTCATGACGATAGCACCTGATCAATCTTCAGGGAATGGAAATCCGCATATTCCTTATCTCCTGCTTTCGCTCGTGTTGTTCGTGTGGTTCTGCACGTGCGCCAGTATCGAGGCTTGGAAAAAATTAAGGGTCTTGGATTCCTGGTGGAAGATAGGCATCTTGCTTGTATCACTGCTGGGCAGCGGCGTGGGTCTCTTTTTGTTGCTTAATCTGATTGAAACAATCAGGAATCAATTGGATTACCCCTACACATGGTGGGCGGATATGCATTTCAACAGTCTTTACTTTAGTTTTCCCTCTTATTTGCTAGGTCTGTCTCTTGCTATCTTAGCAGCATCGCTCTTTTCATGGAAATAGGTCTTGTTATCTGGTCGTACATACAAGACCTCCTCCTATCAGCAACATAATCTGATAGGAGGAGGTGAAAAAATGGGGAACTGTCATTGGAATCAAACACTTGGACTTGCGCTGGCCTTTTTCGGGCTTTTTGCAGCACCAATTGGCCTTGCGGGTATGGTAATTGGAGCGCTCCTAGCCCCTGTGTCCGCGGCTCCGTTCATTACGAATATCTTAATTTCGGTCCTCGTTCTGGCGGTGATCTACCTCGTTTTGTACTTTGCCTTTCTGCGTCGGTATATTAGAGGAGTTTTCGGGAAGCACCATTCATAAAGTATTTTGAGCCTACTACAGTCTCTAGTAGAACAACCATTTTTGGATAATCTAGTTACCCGTACAAGATTTAAATTCCCTGCCACATATCCTAAAGGCAGGGGGTGAAAAATATGTTGAACGATCATTGGGGTTCACTGGGAGTAGGCCTTGCCTTCTTTGCACTGTTCCTTGTACCGATCGCCTTGGCAGGAGTTGCGGTTGCGGCTCTGTTTGCTGGTGGGCTACTAACTACAATTGTCCTGATTGTTGTGCTCGTCTTTGCGATCGTGTTCACGGTTGTGTACTTTGTCTTTCTGAACCGCTTCTTGGAGCTAGTTTTTTCATGTCATAGACACAAGAAACACTCCTAAGAAAAAAAGAGGCTGTTGAGGGAAGTTACTCAACAGACTAAAAAAGAGGACCTGTTTCCAGGTCCTCTTTCTGCTTTATTGATTCAGTTGTTTCGCGACTTCTTTCGCTACAACTTCTGTAGATTGTGGGTTTTGTCCTGTGATCAGATTACCGTCTACTTCGTAATGAGTAGCCCAGTTTTCGCCTGACTGAACCTCTGCGCCTAGTTCGTTCAGCTTGCTCTCAAGCAGGAACGGCATGTACGCATCGAGTTGTGTTTCGCGTTCTTCTGCGTCCGTAAAGGCACTTACACGTTTCCCTTTCACAAGTGGATCTCCGTTGGAAAGGGTCGCACCAACAAGACCTGCTGGACCGTGGCATACGGCTGCGACGATTTTATCGGATTCATAGAACTCGCGAAGTAGTTGTTGAAGTTTCTCGTTATCCGGCAAGTCGAACATCGTACCGTGACCGCCTGGCAGGAAGATGGCATCGTAATCTTCTGCAGATAAGTCGGTTATCGGTGTTGTATTTTCAAGATGCGGCTTGGTATCCAGAATTTCCTGCGGTTCATCTTCGCTTACACTGTTCGCATCAATCGGTACTTCTCCGCCTTGTGGACTTGCGACGGTCACCTCGTAACCTTGTTTATCGAATTCATTGTAAGCTTCACCGAACTCGGATAGCCATAGACCTGTTGTGAGTTCATCGTTGATTTTTTTATGATTGGTCAAAACCATGAGTACTTTCTTAGACATCTTCAAACACTCCTCCTTATTCAGCTTAGGAAATTATACAATTGGGACGTTGTGAATCACACTTGCCGGATAGTTGACGTCCGGCTCCAGCGCCCAGCTCCTCGCGATCGTAAAACCCACCCTGCGGAAGGAAAGTTCGCCTTCCTACGGGCGTTTTGCTTGGGCCTGCGGATGCAGGTCAGTTCGACGTTGCAACAGGACGTTGCGCTTTTAGTCGAACTTCCACTACTGGAGCTACCAGGGCGCTTGCGCCTTTGTTCTTAAAAAGCTACATCAGCATTGTAATCACTGTAATCAAGCATCAGCAAATCATCTGCTTATCTACCGAACACATTTCTTCATTTTCCCGATACAAAAAAGGGCTAAACCTTTCCGAAAATGCGTTGACAAAACTGGAGCAGGAACATACGATAAGTGTATATATGAATATATGTGCATATAAGGCGGTGGAGAGTATGGATAATGAATCAAAAGAAGAAAAGAAAACGAACGAAGTCGAACAATTAGATGAGGAAACGTTGTTTGTCGTTTCCCAGACATTCAAAGCATTGTCGGATCCGACGCGGATTCGTATTCTGCATTTGCTTTGTGAGCAGGAAATGTCGGTGAATCAAATCGCGGAAACGCTGGAGTTGAGGCAATCGACCGTTTCACACCAGCTCAGGTTCCTCAAGAATCTGCGCTTAGTGAAATACCGCAGAGCGGGAACGACACTATTTTATTCGAACGATGATGATCACGTCATCAATGTTCTGCAGCAGACGATCAATCACGCTCTTCACCATTAGGAGAGAGGGAGAATCCCATGAAGGAATACAAATTACAAGGTCTGTCTTGTGCGAACTGTGCGAGAGAAATGCAGACGGAAATGCAGAAGCTCGACAACGGGGAGAAGACAGAAATCAAATTTTCATCAAGTAAGCTGGTCGTAGAGGACGACGTCGATATGAAGTCGATCCGGAGAATTTTAAAAACGGACGGTGCTTCGCTTGTCGACGACGAGGAGCCATCATCGTGGCGTCCGGATATGAAGATGCTCGTCATCCTATCCGCTGCGATCTTCGCTATGACGTTCGTGCTTGCCCCCGTCGTATCAAACGGTGTCATCGTGGCGATGTACGTGGCGGCTATGGCGATCAGTGGTTATCAGACGTTTATCAAAGGCGCAAAGAACCTCGTCAAATTCAAGTTCAACATCGACACCTTGATGACGATTGCGCTTATCGGAGCGGTCGCCATCGGGGAATGGCGTGAGGCGACAATGGTCGCGATCCTGTTCGGGTTGAACGAATACCTCGAAGGTCTCGGTATGGAAAAAGCGAGAAGCTCAATGGAGAAGCTGCTGAATGTGGCGCCGAAGAAAGCGACCTTGCTGAAGGACGGAGCCGAGCAGGTCGTATCGATCGAATCGCTTCAGAAGGATGACATCGTCCTCGTCAAAGCAGGCGAGAAGATTCCATCCGACGGCATTGTCGTGGAAGGCGTCAGTTCAGTGAACGAAGCGGCAATTACGGGTGAGTCACTGCCTGTGGAAAAAAGTAGTGGAGAAGCGTTGTATGGTGGAAGCATCAACAATGAGGGACTGTTGAAAGTCCGCATTACGAAGCCTTATGAGGATTCGTCGTTAGCGAAGATTCTCCACCTTGTGGAAGAAGCGCAGGAGATGAAGACGCCGACGGAGCTGTTTATCAACCGCTTCGCGAAGTATTACACACCGCTGATCATGGTCGTTTCCATCCTTGTCATGATCATTCCGCCACTCGTGTTCGGAGCGGAATGGGGCGCCTCGTTCTATCAAGGACTCGCGGTTCTCATCGTAGGTTGTCCGTGTGCGTTAATTTTATCCTCCCCCATTGCGATCGTGTCGGGCATTACGAAGAACGCGCGGGCAGGCATTCTCGTAAAAGGCGGCGTTTTTTTAGAGAAGCTTGGGAAAGTGGACGCCATTGCGTTTGATAAGACGGGGACGCTGACAAAAGGCGAGCCGGCGGTTCATCAGACGAAGGTGTATGATGAGGCGCGGTTTTACGAAATTTCGGGGGCGATGGAGCGGCATTCGTCCCACCCGATTGCGAAAGCGGTGATGGCAGAGGTGGAACGTCGTTCGGTTCGGATGCTCGAGGCGGAGGATGTGCAGGCGGTTCCTGGTAAAGGGATGGCGGCTGTCATCGACGGCGCTTCGTATTATATGGGAAGTGAGAAGACGGTTCAGCATTTGTCGCTTTCAGATGAGCAGAAGGCGGATGTGGAAGAGATGCGACGTGCGGGTTACACGCTGGTGCTCGTATCGGATGAGGAGAATCTGCTTGGTTTGTACGGTGTGGCAGATGAAATCCGTGAAGAGAGTCGTACGTTGATCAAGCGCCTGCATGAAGCGGGCGTGAAGCAGACGATTATGCTGACAGGCGATCACCAGGCGACGGCGGATAAAGTGGCCGGTGAGATCGGGATGACGGATGTGTATGCCGGGCTTTTACCTGAAGAGAAAGTAGGCAGGGTGAAGCGACTGAAAGAGGGGCATACGCTGGCGATGGTCGGTGATGGTATCAATGATGCGCCGGCTCTTGCGACGGCTGACTTAGGCATTGCTATGGGAAAAGGGACGGACAGTGCGATTGAGACGGCTGATGTCGTTCTGATGCAGGATCACCTTGGCAGACTGCCTGATGCGATTCGGATTGCGAAGCGGGTGAACGCTGTTGTGAAGCTGAATATCGGGCTTGCGCTCGGGTTGAAGCTGATGGCCCTGCTTCTCACGATTCCGGGCTGGCTGACGCTCTGGGTCGCGATTCTCTCGGATATGGGAGCAACGATTCTCGTGACGCTGATCAGCTTGACGATTCTCATGGTCAAAGGCCAGAAGCCTGAAGCTGAACGTCCATTACGAACGGTTTAAGAAAACGCGCACTGGCATTTCTCCCAGTGCGTGTTTTTTGGATTGAACAAGAAGAGACTCGTTCTGTAAAATGGAGGGGGGAGAGGTGTGCAATGAATAAGAAATGGTTAGGGATCGTCATC
Organism: Halobacillus litoralis; assembly: GCF_020171725.1. Taxonomy (GTDB): domain Bacteria; phylum Bacillota; class Bacilli; order Bacillales; family Halobacillaceae; genus Halobacillus; species Halobacillus litoralis_F. The sequence goes on from NZ_JAIVAJ010000010.1 coordinate 37,565, forward strand.
ATCGGGCTGTTTGTGACGTTGATGATCACGGTCGTTCTGGGAGAAGAATCACACGCCATACCTGGTCCTCATTCTCTGCCCGTCGTAGAAGAAAATCCGTATCCGCTGTCTCTCGTTTCGATTGAGCAAAAGGCTGCAACGATTAGGGACTCTGCGTCCGATGAGGAACTGCGCGGGCTTCGGTACATGATGACGTTTCATTCGGAGGACCGGATCGGTGCTTTTGAATATCAGGGTCTCAGGTTCTTGATTTATCCGAAAGGTGAATTAGAGTCCTATCTTGGACGTAAGGTGGAAAAGCAGAACTTGAGGCTGGTCGAGGAGACACCTGAAGGGTTCCTCTATAGACTGCACTTTGAATCGGTCTATACGACAGGGGATTACATAGAACGGTTTTTGAAAAAGGAGCCTGAATTTGAGGTTTACGTGAAGTTTCAGGGGCGTACATATCGTCTTTTGAATGGGGAAACGTGAGCTTAGGGATCTTACGTTTTTTATACCCCTAATCCTATTTATTCCATTTATAGGAGGCAATCGACCTGTTTTTTATCTTCTGAGTTTGGTTAGATAAAAGAGCGGGAAAATGAATGGATACCAATTCTCCGAACTAGTGGTAATATATATGTAACCTTCATAAAGTTTCATTATGGCGGGGTACATACTTTGATGTAGATTGGACGACGATAAAGACTATACAAAGAGTGAGGAAATGATAATGAAGATAAACTTTGAAACGTTACAACATATGAACCATACACATGTTTTGGGGCCTTCTGAACAAGAGGTCTACAGCCTTTCCTTTCATTCCAAACGAGTCGAGCCGAAGTCTGCGTTTTTCTCCATCAAAGGAGAAACATATGATGGTCACTTTTATATGGAAGAAGCTCTCGAAAGCGGTGCATCTGTTGTCATCGGGACCGAGGCCGAAATCTTGAAGGAAACAAGTATGAAAAACCCCGACAAAACCTTTATCGTTGTAGAAGATATTCGTTCTGCCATGGCAGCATTCTCTAAGCATTACTACGGTCGAATCGATGAACAGATGAAGATGATCGGCGTGACGGGTACGAACGGCAAGACGACCGTAGCGGCGTATGTCCGCTCGCTTTTGACTCTGCTTGGACTCCCGACGGGATCGATTGGAACGACTGGGATTTGGTCATCTTATGAGAAGCTTCCATATAAAAAGAGCACGCCGACGACTCCGGAATCTGCGGATCTACACCACATCTTCAACGATTTGTATGCGTTGGAGGACCGTGCAGCTGTGATGGAGGTTTCTTCGATCGCGCTCGATCAGAAGCGGGTGGAAGGCATTCAATTTGATGTCGCCATTCACACGAATTTTTCTGAAGAGCATTTAGAGTACCATCATACGATTGAACATTATAAAGCGTGTAAGATGCGGCTGTTCCAACAGGCGTCTGCTCAAGTCATCAATATCGATGATGACGGAATGGGGCAGGATTTGATTGAGGCTCACCATGAATCGATGCTTACGTATTCCATCAATGGACATCCGGAGGCTGATCTAAGAGCTGATGACATCGAAGTCATGGAAGAAGGTTCTTTCTTCAGATTGAGCTATCAAGGCTCCTCCTATGAGGTGTATGTGCCGGTCTATGGTACGTACAATGTCGCCAATGTATTGTCAGCTATCGGGACAGCTCTACACTTAGATTATTCATTGGAACATATCATCAAAGTGCTTCCTCATATGGAAGGACCCGAAGGACGCTTCCAAGTCATTCAAACACCTCTCAACCAAAAGGTGATTTTAGATTATGCCCACACTCCTGTGGCTCTGAATCGGCTTGTGGAAGAAGTGAAAAAGCTGAAATACAATCGTCTGATTGTCATGATTGCCGGAATTGGCATCCGTGACTTCAACAAAATGCCGAAGATGGCAGCGACGATTGACGGACAGGCGGATGACGTCGTGGTCACAGTCGATCACCCGGGTTACCATGACCCCCGCATTATCGTGGAGCAGGTGAAAACGGGCTTCCGAATGCCTGATGCAACGAACATCCACACGACGTTGACGCGTGAAGATGGCGTACGCCGTTCGTTAGAGCTGGGTAAGGAAAATGATATTATTCTGCTGACAAGTGGTTGTATCAACAACGCTCAGATTGTCAGAGGAGAAGAGATCCCTCATTCAGATGAAGATATTATAGAACGGTACTATCCGCCGGTTTTTGATAAAGTCTAGAGTCTTGTGCTCTAGACTTTTTTAGTGTGCATGGCGAGCCTGTTTTTTGATTAAGTGGACAGTGGGGTGGAAAATAACTCGCTTTCCGGCGGCCCAACAGGACGTTGGGTCGTTCGATGTTGCCACACGATGTGGCGGTTTTAGTTCGAACATCCTTATTCCTTGTAGCTGAGGATCTCGCCATTGTCCGTTTAATCCCGCTGGAGTCTCGTCATTTTCCACCCCACTGTATGATGAAAGGTATAAACAGGCCTGTATTATGAATTATCTCAGTAACGCCGTTCTTGAAACACCTGACGCTCGATCAATACTGTAAACTGTCCACATGAGACCAGTTAGAACGTCTGATATACGAGGGTTCGATAGGTTTCAAAAAAGGGCGGTGTGGTTGTGGTGTTCTTGTCCATGACCTCGGCGATCGATTGGTAGTACCATTTCTGTTTTTCATGCCCTGCGTTGAAATCGTTCCACAGTTCCTGTCCGTGTTTGTCCAATCCCTCTTTGATCGAGCGCAGGTTGTCGAGTTTATCGGCGACAATCAGGGCCTTAACGGGAAGAGGTGCTTCAAGGACAACATCGATGGTATGTTGTTTCCGCTCCTGCCACGTTTTTTGTTTATCTTCGGTATGTGCTGCTACGATTTCTGCCACTTCCTCTCCGAACGACGCTTCAATTTCCTCCATCGTAACGTCCGTGTCTTCGACGACATCGTGTAAGTATCCAGCACACACCACAGCCTCTGCAAAACCGGCTTCCTGAAGCTGATCGGCCACACGAATCGGATGGTGGACATAGTCTTCATCTGAGCTTTTTCTTTTTTGGCCTGAATGGGCTTTTATCGCGAAGTTTCTGGCTTTCTCAATCATCGAATCACTTCCAATCGTTTTAGTTGAAAAATGGATCAGTGGTTGCTTCAATGGACATGGTGTAAAATAAGGGTAGAACGATACGTTAAGGGAGAGGTTAGAGATGGAGACAATTGAAGTAACAGAGAACCTGCCACAATCCAAACGACCGGAGATCTTTGTACTGGGGGCATTCGACGGTGTCCATCTCGGTCATCAGCACCTGCTTGAATCCGCCCGTGCTTACGCAGAGGAAGGAATGGATACAGCAGTCTGCAGTCTTCCGTCTTCAAGTGGGCTCACATCTTATCAGGATCAAGTCCGCCTTCTGTCAGAACTTGGGGTGGACCGTTTTTACTATTGTACCAAACCTGTCGCCGTTCAAGAATTGATAAACAACGCACAGGTCTCGCGGCTTATTGTCGGTAAGTCGACAGCGGCTGAACTGCCGGAACTTGAAGTGCCGGTCACGGTCGTTGAAGATGCTGAACACCAAGGCGCACCGATTACGGGAAGCCGTATTCGTGAGCTTGTAGAAGCAGGGAAGATGGAGGCAGTGCAGTCGATGCTCGGCCGCCCATTCGAACTGACAGGTGTCGTGGAAAAAGGAGAACAGCTCGGCCGCCAGCTTGGTTTTCCGACGCTGAACCTCGGCGACATCAATGAATATGCCGAAGTAAAACCAGCCGTTTATCTCGGGACTGTGCAAGTGAAGCAGGCTTACTACTATACACTCATCAGTGCCGGATACCGTCCCGTCGTAAACGGAAGCTCTTATAAGGTAGAGGCTTACGTGATGGACTTTTCCGGTGATTTGTATGACCAGGAAGTATCCGTGAAGTTTCTCCGCCATCTGCGTGACGAGACCGATTTCCAAGGGTTGGACGTCCTTGTGGAGCAAATGAAAAAAGACGAACAATATGCACGCGAGATTTTAGGATTAGCTTAAGGTAGAAAGGAGTATGTTCGCATGGGGATTGTTGTTGTCGAAGTGTGTGATGGGAACCTGATCACAGAACTGGACATCGAAAGCATCATCGAGTCCGAATACCCTGAAGTGGCCGTACTCATGAACGAGTGCCTCTCTTTCTGTGGCATGTGCGCCGTCAGACCATACGCCATCGTCAATGGCTCACGCGTTTTCGGCAAAACACCGGAAGAAGCACTGGAGAAGATCCGCACGAAGATCGAAGAAGAACTCGCGTTTTACGCTGAATAAGAGGAGCACATGGGAATGATCGATTCATTATTGAACAGCTTCCGATTACCGAAAAAGGAAGCGATGTTCCACCTTAACCGCAAAGGCATCACGCATACGATCGGCTATTTGTTTCTGCTCTTAGCCATTCTGTTTTTACCGGATATGATCGCCACCATCATCCGGCTCGACTCTGATTTGACCGAGGTATCACGCGGTCTATACCTGGCTCAAGTCTTTGTCTTCTATCCGCTGTTGATCATTTTCCTGATCATTGTCGGGGTATCGATTTTCGCAGGAGCGGCGCTCGTCATGAAGAACCTGCTGCGCCGTAAACTCGCCTATCAGCAGTTGTGGAAGATGACCGCCTACGCTTCCACCATCCCGCTGATCTTGAGCGTCATTTTGAAAAATTTATTCGTACCGAACTCGATCAGTGCCATCCTGTTTTTCGGGATTTTCGGCTTCTTAATGTACAAAATGATCACGATCTATCCGAAAGCACCGACTCCTCGTTAACGGGAGAACGGTGCTTTTATATATGAGCAAAATACCGGCATTTGGAAGCGTGCTTGTGCTACGATTTGAATGTAATCCATTTAGAAAGGGAGTCTTAAATATGAAAACAAAATCGCTACATAACCAAGTAGAGATGCCTCAGCTTGGTTTCGGTGTATGGCAGGTCGAAGAAAATGAAGCTGTACCTGCTCTCAAAAAAGCATTCGAAACAGGATACCGCCACATCGACACAGCAGCCATCTACGGCAACGAAAAACAAGTCGGTGAAGCCATTAAGCAGAGCGGACTGGGCCGTGATGAAATCTTCATTACGACAAAAGTGTGGAACACGGACCAAGGCTATGACAACACGATCAAAGCGATGGAAACAAGCCTGGACAAGCTTGGCCTCGATTACGTCGACCTTTACCTGATCCACTGGCCGACTCCTGAGTACGACGATTATGTGGAAACCTACAAGGCGCTTGAACAGCTGCAGAAAGACGGCAAAACAAAAGCGATCGGCGTATGTAACTTTGACGTCGAGCACTTGGAGCGCTTGATGGACGAGTGTGACGTGAAACCGGCTGTTAACCAAGTCGAGTGCCACCCATACCTTGCACAAAACGAACTGAAAGAATTCTGCCGCAAGCACGGCATTCACTTAGAAGCATGGAGCCCGCTCATGCAAGGTGGCGAAGTACTGAAGGACGACGTCGTGACATCCATCGCGGACAAGCACGGCAAGACCCCAGCACAAGTCGTCATCCGCTGGCACCTGCAAAGCGAATCCATCGTCATTCCGAAGTCCGTAACCCCTCACCGCATCGAGGAAAACTTTGACGTCTTCGACTTTGAGCTTTCAACAGAAGACATGGATCAAATCAACAAACTCGACCGCGGCGAACGCAAAGGACCGAAACCTTCAGAAATGAACGTACGATAAATAGAAGCGCGGCTGACTGCAGAAAGTCAGCCGCCTTTTTAAAAAAAGGAATGATACGATGATTGTGAAAGAACTCGATTCCTCCATCAACTTTCTGTCCCACGAGTACCTCCTGTCCCGCATCCCACCCGATCACCCTGAAGCCCCTCTGATCGAAGAAAACTTCAGCCACCATCAAGCCGGGTTCCACGGCGAATCCTCCATTCCGTTCCACCTCCAATATATCGAAGACCACCACCTCACCCTATATAACCTCAGGCTCCCTGATGCCGTGGCCCACTTCCAAATCGACACCCTCCTCCTTTTTCCAAAGTATGCATTAATTCTTGAAGTGAAAAATCGAACAGGCCAAATCACCATCGACCGAACATCCAAACAAATGAAAATCATAAAAGAAGACGGCACCTCAGTCGGCGATACATGTCCCGTCGAACAAACAGAACGCCAGGCGCGGCTGTTGAAAAAGTGGCTCAAGGACTACGGCTTGGAAATGCCCGTCTACCATCTCGTCGTCATGGCGAATAAGCGGTGCACGCTGGAATTCGTCGTTCCGGAACCCCTGGTCATCCGCGCCACCTCGCTCTATAACACCATTCAAAACATCAACCCCGGCGGCCCTGGATTGAAAAAAGATCAGCTGACCCGTCTCGCGTACGCGCTGAAGGAAGCCCACCGTGATCTGATACCGAACGTGATGAAGCGGTTCGGTGTGAAGAGAAGGGAGTTGATCAACGGAGTGCGGTGCCCGGGGTGTGGGCGTTATTATATGCGGAGGGAACGGTACAAATGGTGTTGTAAGTATTGTAATCATGAAAGTAAATCTGCACACGAACGAGCGTTGAAGGAGTATGCATACTTGATATCGCCATTCATCACGACAAATGAGGACATGAAATACTTGAAGATCAGCTCTCGGCATGTTGCGCGAAGGTTATTGCTGAAGTTTTCCCTTGGTGTTGTGAAAAAGGGCAATTCTACAAAGTACCAGCTGCGCTGAGAGAGGGAGTCGCGCCCGGAGTGGGGAAACCGCGCCCGGGGAGAGAAAGTCGCGCCCGGGGAGAGTAAGTCGCGCCCGGGGAGAGAAAGTCGCGCCCGGGAAGAGGAAATCGCGCCCGGAAAGAGAAAGTCGCGCCCGGGAGGAGAAAGTCGCGCCCGGGGAGAGAAAGTCGCGCCCGGGAAGAGGAAATCGCGCCCGAGAGGAGAAAGTCGCGCCCGGGGAGAGAAAGTCGCCCCCGGGGAAAGGAAATCGCGCCCGGGAGGAGAAAGTCGCGCTCGGGAGGAGAAAGCCGTGCCCTAGAGGAGAGACGCACTCCGGAAAGAGATTTAAGATACACTCATCAAGAATAAAACCCCTCCAATTTGGGAACAGTTGACGGAGGAAGGAGTTCACGTGATGAGAATTCGATTTGGTTATGTATCTCATGCGCTCTCACTCTATGAAGCTACTCCAGCCAAGACCATGACATTCGCCCGCTATCAGAAGCTGGATCCGGATACGCAGGTCCAGGAGCTTGAGCGCATTACGGAGCGCAATTTACAGAATACGATTCGCAATCTGCATTTTAATGTGGCTCATGAGCTGCCGTTGTACCGGTTTTCTTCATCGATTGCGCCGCTTGCGACGCATGATGAGGTGCCGTGGGATTATATTACGCCGTTTCAGTCGCTGTATGAGGAGATTGGTTCGATTGTGAGGCGCCATCGTCTGAGGACGAGTTTTCACCCGAATCAGTTTACGTTGTTCACGAGTGATAAGCCGCATGTGACGGCGAATGCGGTTAAGGATCTTGAGTATCATTATGCGATGCTTCAGGCGATGGATCTGCATGAGGAGAGTCATATCAACATTCATGTTGGCGGGGCATACGGCGATAAGGAGAAGGCTGTGGCGCGTTTTCATGAGAATTTGAAGCAGCTGCCCGAACCGATCAAGAAGCAGTTGACCCTTGAGAACGATGACAAGACGTACACGACGACAGAGACGCTTGAGGTTTGTGAAAAAGAAGCGATTCCGATGATGTTCGATTATCACCACTATATGGCGAACCATACCGAAGAGGAGTCGCTGGAGACTTTGCTGCCGAGGTTTTTCAAGACGTGGGATCATATGCCGGTTCCGCCTAAGATTCATATTTCGTCCCCGAAGAATGAAAAAGAATACCGCAGCCATGCCGGATCTGTGGACCTTGATTTCATACGTCCGTTACTCAAGGAACTCAAGTCACAAGGCGAGCCCGTCGATTTTATGATCGAAGCGAAGGACAAGGATCATGCTGTTCTGAAGTTGATCGAAGACATCGCCGGCATCCGCGGTGCGAAACGCGTCGCAGGTGGAGAAATTGAATATTAATAAAACGACTGCGCACGAGAGGCAGTCGTTTTTATTATGATAATATACGTTTCGCCTCGAGGAATCGCTGGCCGCCTGTGAAGAGTTCAATGACGAAGAACGCCATCGTCGACCACCAGAGGAAGTCAGGGAAGAGAAGCATGATACTGAAAAAAATGAACCCTTCTGTCCGCTCGGCTGCCCCGGCCTGGTAATAGAATGACTTCATTCCTGCTTTTTCAGAGACCGTTCCGACCACGAGGAAGATCGTCATCGACACAATAATGGACACACTCAATAGCAGTAACGGCCAGAGCATATCCGGGTGGACATACGCAATGGCGAGGATCATACCGATTTCGACGATCCGGTCAAACGTCACGTCCATGACAGTTCCGAATGGAGAAGGCTTGGTATGCCGCGCCATTGTACCGTCGACCGCGTCGAGAAAACCGGATAACCAAAGCATAAAGACAGCCACGACCGGAAGTCCCCATACATACAGGAAACTCGTTGAAACACCTATAATCAACGCCGCAATCGTCACCTGATTCGCAGTACGCCCCCGCTTCAGGAAAAAGAATGCGGTTTTATCAATCGTCGGTTGAACATATTTGCGCGCATGAGTATCGAGCATTCACTCACCTACTTTTCTATAAGTATTGCCGTTTTAGACTATACCTATATACCAGAAAAGTAAAACATCGCAACTGGTAATAGTGGAAAGAATTAATAGTGAAATCATTCAGACTTTTTGTTAACTTATATATCGTAAACGTGACAGGGAGGTTGGAACAACATGAAGAAACTTCTGATGCTTGCGGTGATGCTTACCGGCGTACTATGGGCAGCATCTCCAGTAGCAGCAGACAAGGAAGTGCACATCGTAGACCGTGGCGATACACTTTATAACATCGCCAAAGATTATGGAATCTCCGCTTATCAACTCATGGAACTGAACGACAAGCAAAGCTCGATGATTTACCCTGGTGAGCGCCTTGAGCTTCCCGTCACCTTGAACGAAAGCCAGATTGATTTGCTTTCAAGACTGGTGGAAGCTGAAGCAAAGGGTGAAAGTTATGCCGGCAAAGTGGCTGTGGCGACGGTTGTATTGAACCGTGTCGAGAGTGACTTGTTCCCGGATACCCTGCGTCAGGTCATCTATCAAGACTATCAATTCACGCCCGTAAGCAATGGGCAGATCTATCAGCCGGCTAGCCAGCAATCTGAGGCTGCCGTCTATGAAGCGCTCGCTTACCAAGGCTATGACAATAACTCACTATTTTTCTATAACCCTGATAAAGCATCCAGTGCATATCTGGCTGCAAAAGAAGTAACGGTCGTAATCGGAGACCACGTATTCCTAAGATAGAAACAAAGCAAGCGGACCATCCCGCTTGCTTCTTTTACAGGTTGTTGAGAAGGGTTCTGGATGGAATAGAGTGCTGCGTGGGGTGGAAAATAACTCGCTTTCCGGCGGCGGACGCCGAGCTAACTCAGGCTAAAGCCTGAGTGGATCTCGTCGTGGTCCGTATAATTCCGCAGGAGTCTCGCCATTTTCCACCCCACTTTACGTTGAAAGTGACTCCAGAACCTTATGACAATAAGGTTCTAAGTCGTTATCTGTGCAAACATTCACCATAGCTCATCTATCCAGCATATCGATAAAAATTCGTTTATTAAAAAATTAATCGAGACAAGTACTTTTCAACACTTATACAAAAAGCAAGCGGACGATTCCGCTTGCTTTTTTTCTTTACCCTGCATCTTCATCAAACAACTCGATCGACTTCTCTTTTGTCTTCTTCTTATACACGCGGTTCACGTAATCTTTTGTGAGAGCGGCAATTTCGTTGTGTAAAAAGAGCAGTGGTATGATGTTGGCTAATAAGACGAAGGCGAGCAGTAGGTCAAGGAACTGCCATACGAACTGAAGGCCGCCGATTGCGCCGACGAAAACGGCTAGAATGTAGACGATCCTCATGGCGCGTGCAGCTTTCAGCCCGAAGAGGTACTCGGCTTGTTTTTCTCCATAGAAAATCAAGATTCCGATGGTCGTGATGACAAAGAATAGTAAAAAGACGGAGATGAAGCTGCTGCCGAATGCGTCTCCGAGTTCGTTGCCGATCGCGACGTTGATCATGTTCGAGGCGTCGGATCGTTCGACTTGTGTCCATGCGTCTGTGACCAGCACGGTGATGCCTGAGATGGTACAGATGACGATGGTATCGACAAATACGCTGAAGATTCCCCATAACGCTTGCTTCGACGGGTGATCTGTTTTGGCAGCGGCATGGGCGATTGGAGCGGTCCCGAGTCCGGCTTCGTTGGAATACAACCCTCTGGCCGTACCCCATCTTACCGCTTCTGCAATCGCAGCCCCGGCAAAACCACCTGTCGCAGAAATCGGAGTGAAGGCACTCGAGAAGATCAAACCGAAGACATGAGGGAGCTGATCCACATTGGCAAAAATGACGTATAGGCAGATGGCTAAATAGGTGAGCACCATGCCGGGGACGAGCTTGTCAGTCACCTTAGCAATTCTCTTGATCCCTCCGAATACGACGAGTGCAATAGCCGCACAGATCACTGCGCCGGTAATGTAAACGGACCAGCCGAATGCACCCTGTGTCTGAGTGGCAATCGAGTTCGACTGCACCATCGTACTTGGAATCAACTCGATCATGAGAAAGAAGGCGAAAGCGGTGGAAACCCATTTCCAACCGAGCGCTTTTTTTATGTAGTACTGTGGTCCGCCAACCCACTCATTTTTGTCGTTCTTCTCACGATACTTCATGCCGAGCAGGATTTCCGAGTACTTCGTGGCCATCCCGATCAGCGCAACGACCCACATCCAGAACAAAGCCCCTGGACCTCCGAGTGAAATCGCAACAGGCACTCCGACGATGTTCGTCGCTCCGGCTGTTGAAGCGAGGGCAGATGTGAAAGCCTGAAACGGTGTAATAGTGCCTTTCTGCTTCGTTTTCTTAAAGATCTGTCCAATCGTTTGATGCAGCACGTGACCGAAGAAACGAAATTGGAAAAAGCCAATCCGGATCGTTAGAAAAATCCCACCGAGAACGAGTAAAATAGCCAGTGGATAGGTCCACAAAAAGTTGGAGACCGTAGCCAGTCCTTCCTCGAAAGAGCTCCAGAAATCCTGCAAATCGATTCCTCCTAAATGATTGTTAACCCATATATTCCCTTTATATACAATTTGAAACAAAAGTGATCCCTGATTCAATCTATCGTATGATGAGAGAAAGGAGAGATCACACATGCGCATTCATAAAGACCAATTTCAAAACCACGACATGAGTAAGCTCATTAAGGGAGCAGTCGTTCCACGCCCGATTGCCTGGGTCTCCACCATCAGCCGTGACGGAACACGTAACCTGGCCCCGTTCAGCTTTTTTACCGTTGCATCAATGAATCCGATCACGCTCTGTTTTTCTGTAGGAGGCGGGGCGTCAGATAAGGATACTTTGGCTAATATAAAAGAGACCGGACAGTTTATCGTGAATATCGTATCGGAGTCATTGGCGAACCAGATGCACGAAACGAGCCTTCAATACTCGCCGGAGGAAGATGAATTTGAAAAAGCAGGAACACAGGCAGAACCAGGGGACTTCGTCGATGTACCGAGAGTGGCAGAATCTCCGGTCCAAATGGAATGTGAGCTCGATCAAGTCGTAGAAGTCGGCACAAACAGCCTCGTTTTAGGAACGGTGGTCGGCTATCACATTCATGATGACGTCTATATGGAGAAGGATAAAGTGAACCCGGACAAGCTGAAGCCCGTTGGCAGGATGGCGGGGGATTACAGCTATATTCGTGAATTTTACAGTCTCCCCAATAACGATCTACCGAAGTAAAAGCACCTGACCCGGGTGCTTTTTGTTTTGAAAAAAATACAAATTCCTCTTTCCAAATCATTTCCGTTCCGCTATACTAATTACTGTACTACAAATATTAATACAGTTAATACAGTCGGCCGAGGAGGTGCGTGAATGTTCGAGTTGGACATTAGAAGTCGAAAGCCGATCTATGAGCAGCTTGTCGAAAAGCTGAAAGAGCTCATTATCAACGATGTGCTCAAGGAAGACGAGAAACTTCCTTCGGTCAGAGAATTGGCCCAGCAGTTGACCATCAACCCTAACACGATTCAGAAGGCCTACAGGGAGCTTGAGTCACAGGGCTATATTTATTCGCAAAAAGGGAAGGGGAGCTTCGTCCATCCCGTTACGAAGTCTGAGAATCAAGAGGAGTTGAATAAAGTGCGTGAAGAATTGAAGAAGCTTTTCGCAGAGGCGATGTATCTTGGCATTACAACCGAAGAGATCCAGTCGCTGCTCCGCGAAGTAGAGGGAGGGGACAATGATGATTGAAGTACGCAGTGTAACGAAGACTTTTGAAAAAGAGACCGTCCTGGACGATGTCAGCTTCTCCGTCAAGCGTGGCTCCATCTACGGGCTGCTTGGTTCGAACGGCGCTGGTAAAACGACATTGATGCGGACGATTGCCGGCATTCTTAAACAAAAATCCGGTGACGTCAACGTACTGGGAGAGCCTGTATTTGAAAATGAATCGATCAAAGAGAAGCTTGTCTTCTTGCCGGATTCACTCTATTTCCTTCCTCAGTACACAGTCAAACAGATGGCCCGCTACTATCAGGGTGTCTATGGAACATGGAACGAAGAACGTTACCAGAAATTAAAACAAGTATTCCGGTTGGAAGAAAAGAAGAAAATCAGTCAGTTCTCCAAAGGAATGCAGCGCCAAGTCGCCTTCTGGCTTTCGCTATCTGCTATGCCGGATGTATTGATCCTTGATGAACCGTTCGACGGACTGGATGCGGTCATGCGCCAGCAAATCCGTAACCTGTTGATCCAGGATGTGGCCGAACGCGAAATGACGATTTTGATCTCATCCCATAACCTGCGCGAAGTAGAAGATATTTGTGACCACGTCGGTATTTTACATAAAGGGCAGGTTCTCCTTGAGCGGGACTTGGATGATTTGAAATCAGATATTCATAAAGTCCAAGTCGCATTCAAACAGGATCAGGACGCTCTTCTTAAGCGTGATCTCGATATTCTCCATGAAGAGAAGCGGGGAACGGTAAGACTGCTTTTCGTCCGAGGTGACGAACAGAAGGTGACCGAAACAATCAAGAGCTATCAGCCTGTCATCTTCGATCGTCTTCCGCTGACGCTGGAAGAGATCTTCATCTACGAAATGGGAGGTGCTGGTTATGCCATCGAAAACGTCCTGGTTTAAAAAAGAGTTGTTCAAGCAGGATTTCCGGAATGTCGGATGGATCGGGATTATCTATTTCGTAGGCCTATTCTTCATTATTCCAATGTCGTTGATAATGGATTTGGATGAGGTGAGGCGGGGCTTAGAGTATGAACATGGACTGTTCTCTGTACTATTTGCTTTCTACCTACAAACTATATTGGCGATAGTTGCCTCTTTGTTCATGTCGATTTTCCTGATGCGGTATATGCACGTGAGATCCTCATCAGATTTCATTCACAGCCTACCGATCAAAAGGGAGAAGTTGTTTACGTACCGACTCTTATCAGGGATTGTTCTTCTATTGACCCCAATCTTCCTGATTACCTTGATCATGCTCATTTTCCATTGGTCGATGGATGTAAGCTATTACTACGATTTGGCTGATATAGGACAATGGACGCTCTTTATGGTCGCGCTTACTCTACTCGTGTTTATGAGTGGTATTTTCGTAGGGAGTGTTACGGGGTTGTCAGCGGTGCAAGGTGTCCTGACCATCATTCTGCTATTACTTCCAATGGGGCTGTTCACCATCATCACCTTTAATGTGAGCCTCTTTACAACTGGGTTAGGACCAGACTTATGGGATGGAAGGAATTTTTACTATTTATCACCCATAACGGACACGCTCAGCTTTAATGGGTATTCTGGCAGTGAAGAACCATTACCTGCCGAGTATATGCATCAACTTGTCTATCTGATCATTTCGGTTGTGTTCTATTTCTTAGCCCGCTTCTCTTATAAAAGAAGAGCGCTGGAAACAACGTCACAGGCTATTTCAGTATACTGGTTGAAGCCGATATTCCTCTTATGCACGATGCTTTGCTTTTCGTTAACATTCGGTTGGGCATTCGCTTCTGAACAAAGCTACGCATGGCTTGTAGCGGGATACGTAATCGGTGGCATCATCGGCTTTGTTTTACCGGCGATGTTACTCGAGAAAACGTGGCGGATCTTCAACCTTCGTCAACTGAAAAAAATCGGAGTGTATGGAGTTGGAGTAGGACTGTTGATTGTTCTCCTGCCTCTCCTATGGAAGCCCTATGAAACCTATATACCGGAAGTAGAAGAAGTAGAGAGTGTGTTCTATGGTACATCTCACCATGACTATCGGAATTACAAAAGAAGTGACCGTGATGCTCTTATGACGTCCAGCGAATCCATTCAAGCGACCCAGGAATTACAGGAAGCCCTTATAAACCAAGAACAAGGTTTCGTGCCGGATGGGTATCCGCGCTTTATCCATTACAATTTGAAAAATGGAAAAGAAGTCACCCGTCAATATTATGTCGAGGAAGACAAAATTAAAGAAGAGATGGCCGCTCTTGTAGAAACAAGAGATTACAAGGAACTGGCTTATCCGATTACGAGCTTGCAAGCGGAAGAAGTTAGAACGTTAGAAATCGCACCTGAATTCTTCGGCTATTCTACGAGAGCCAAGTTGAACGATACAGAAGAAATAGAAGGCTTGCTTGAGGCTATGAGAACGGACCTCTTCTCCTTGTCCTATGAAGATTTGAATACAAATGATGGCGCACCCAGTCATGTTCAGATCGATCCTCTTCAGCCAAGGCAGATGCTCAATTACGATTTAAATTACAATCTATCCATCGACCAATCGTACACAAACACAATCGATTGGTTGAAAGAAATCGGGCAATACGATGAGGCCCTTCTGCAGACAGAGGAGATTGACCGCGTAGAGTTTTATCGATGGGATACAGACTTTGATCATTCGAATGATATGTGGGAGGCAATCAAAGGCAAGGAAGGATTGAATCCTTTCACCATTACGGATCCTGAAGAGATTCATGAGACCATCGGGCTTGAAAGTACGTGGGAAGACCGTGATTATCTGATGGTCATTTTTCCTGAAAACGACGAAGAATACACGGAATACACACAATCAGCTTCACGCGATGACGTTCCCGCATTTGTAGCGGAACATTTCAATGAATAGAGGTCGATCAATATGGACAGTTCATTCAATAACCTTTATACCGAACACTATAACCGCGTCTATTACGCTGCCTTAAAGATGACCAGGGATTCCAGCCTGGCAGAGGATATCCTGCAGGAGACCTTCATCAAAGCCCATGACAGAATGGATGAAATTAAGGATGAAGCCAAAGTAGGAGCCTGGTTGTCGACGATTGCCACTCGAAAAGCGATCGATTGGCTTAGGAAGGAGAAGCGGCTTGTCACCCTTCCGATAGAAGAGCTTCCCTTTAAGGATGCCACGCTCGATGTCGAAGACGTAGTCGAGCAGCGCCTTCAAATCGAGGAGACGTTCCATGCGATTTCCACCCTTCCTCCGAAACTGCGAATCGTCCTGAAGCTCAGCTGTCTGGAGGGGAAGCGGGAAAAAGAGATTGCCGAGGAGCTCGGACTTACGCAAGCTTGCGTGAAGTCCAGGCTGTACCGAGCCAGGGCGGCGATGAAGTCGGAAGCCATAAGAGTGATCCACACGGCGTGAAGAATCATTGAATAACTGTCTATACGAGAAGTCCTGTCTAAGACGGGGCTTCTTTTTCTATGAAAAATAAAGAACCGCACCATTTAAGGTGCGGTTTCCTTCTTTTATGAAACAGCCGGCGTTGGAGTAGGCTTAGCGTAGCCTTCTTCATAAGCGGCATCGATATTTTCCCGAATCTCTTTAATCGAATGCCCATCCTGATAGTCGATGATCGCTTTCGCTGCGATATCCAGACATGCGGCACATTTCGTTGCATGGTCATCCCACACGACGGCGCCGGAGTCCTTGTTTTCATAAATGAAACAATCATAATTATTCCGGTGACCTACACTGTCTCCACATCCGCAGTAACAGGGGATCTGTTGAAGCAGATCCTGGCTCTGCCCTACCGCTGTATATAATAATTGCATATCCTCAGGTTTTTCTTCTAGAAATGACGGGAGTTCAGAAGCAGCTGCCGTTTCCACGCGAAGATCGCCATGGGCGTGGTGCGCCTCTTCTTCTGTGTTAGACGAACAACCCGCAAGCGCGGTTCCGACCAACAGTATGATCATCATAAAGATGGGTAACCTCACAAGTATCGCATCCTCTCTATTCTTCTTTTTCCATCATATAGAGAAGAGGAATACGAATCAATCCTTTCATAAAAAGGTTACCAACTTCGACACATTACTTACCGAACGAAGATAGAAACTTCACGCGATCTCCCATCGGAGGCACGTTATCATCCACGAGCGCAATTTCCAAAACAGCCGGTCCGTTTCCATTTAACAAGTGTTCAATCGTATCCGCCTGCAGATCTTCCATCGAATCAATCCGCGCAGATGGAATGCCCATCGACTCCGCCATAGCCGTAATCCGTACAGGTTCCTGAGAAAAACTTTCATGTGCACGCTTGTACTGGAGCGCATGTCCATGATGGACCATCCCGAGCCGGGCATTGTTCATGACGACAAACAAAACAGGTACATTGTATTCTTTCGCCGTCAGCACTTCCATGCCGTGCATGAAGAAGCAGCCATCCCCGGTGATGCAGACCGTTGGGCGTTCAGGGTCAGCAAGTTTTGCCCCAATGGCACTGCCGATTCCACTCCCCATCGCACCGAAGTGAACATTGATATCGAACGAATCATAAGTCGGAACCTCCATATGATGAATCACATAAGCCATGAATTCTCCAATATCGATCGTGTACCTCGTCGTCGCCGGCAGCATCTCCTGCAGAGACATCAAGACATTGCGCGTATTGTAAGCTTCATCGGTATCCTTCGAGGGACGGACTCCTCCTTTATGAGGCGCCCATTCATAGCCTCTATGCTTCAGCTCCGCATTCATAGCCGAAATCGTCAAATCCATATCTCCATGCACCGCAAGATCAATCGGATACTTCCGGTTGAACACGCACGCATCGAAATCAACTTGAATCGTGTAGCGGTTTTCATTAATTTTCGGATTATAGTTATTCGTTGCCGTTTCACCGAGACTCGAACCAAGAATCAAAACAGTCTCGGCCTCACCCTCGTGAATGAACGAAGAAGCCGATTCATGTCCCGCAAAACCGAAGATCCCCTTCAACAGTGGATGATCATCAGGAATCAAGCCCTTCGCCTGAGGAGAGGTCACAATCGGCCAGTTCAACGTCTCCGCAAGCTTTAGCACATCATTCACCGCACCACGAATCCCTTGCCCAGCAAAGATATAACCACTCCTGCTCTCAGCCAGCACATCGACAACCCTGCGAATCGTACGATCATCCGTAATCAACGGAGGACGCATCGGGAACGCCGGCAGCTCCTGAAACGGAACAGACGTCAATTGCACATCAATCGGCATCGCAATATGGACCGGACCCGGAACCCCCGACAAAGCAATCTCCACCGCCTTATGAATCTCCGGCAGCAAATCCTCCGCCCTGTCCACACGCGCACTGTACTTCGTCACCGGTTGATAAATCGGATCCGCGTGAAGCTCCTGAGAAGCATTCAATCCCACCGTCTCAGTCGGCACCGCTCCTGTTAAAAATAAAATCGGCAGGTGTTCACGCATCGCGTTGGCGGCTCCAGTGACAAGGTTGGTGCCCCCGGGGCCACTGCTTCCGATACAGACACTAAGAGACCCCGAATACTTCGCATAGGCCGCTGCCATATAAGAGGCAGCGCCTTCGTGCTTCGTCACAATCGGCGTAATCGACGGAGTGTCGTATAATTCATCAAAGAAAGCATTCACAGAACCGGCGGGAATACCGAATACATACGAAACATCACCAGAAACCAAATAATCTAATACAGCACGAACTGATTTCATACGTTCACCTCTTTGGTTTGATTATGGAAACTTGGTCTAGAAATTCATCTTCCGGAATCGGGGGACTGAAGTAGAACCCTTGAATCAAATGGCATCCTTTTTTATTCAAATAATTAGCCTGTTCGGCTGTTTCCACACCTTCTGCAATGACTCCAATGTTCAAGTTTTGAGAGAGGGAAATGATGCTGTCTGTAATTGCAGATTGGCTGGAGTCGGTTGTCAGCTCATCAATAAACGATTTATCAATTTTCAAGACGTCGACCGGAAAGTCCTTCAAATAGCCCAGCGAGGAGTAACCGGTTCCAAAATCATCAATGGAAATAAGCACCCCGAGCTGCTTCAACTGTTTGATCGTCTCGAGCGTTTGCTCGGTGTTGTGAATGATTAGGTTCTCCGTCAGCTCGAGTTCAAGTAGTTCAGCCGGAAGGCCGGTATCACGCAAGATTTGAGCTACGATATCCACTAGGTTCTTCTGGTTCAGCTGTTGAGGGGACAGGTTGGCGGACATCACCATTTCCCGGAATCCCTGATCATACCACTTCTTACGCTGGCGGCAGGCTTCCTTGATGACCCATGTTCCGAGCTTCGCAATAATTCCCGTTTCTTCGGCTAGTGGGATGAAGGTTTTGGGTGGCAGTAAACCGAAGGACGGATGTTCCCATCGGATCAAGGCTTCCATTCCGACAACTTCCATTGTTCTCATATCAACCTTTGGCTGGTAGTGGAGGACAAACTCCTCTTCTTGCTCTAGCGCTTTGAACAGATCATTTTCAAGCTGGATTCTCTCAAGAGAATTGCTTTCCAGTTCATCTGAATAGACTTGGAACTGATTTCCTGTCCGTTCTTTCGCTCGGTACATCGCGGCATCAGCGCGCTTTAATAGCTGTTCAGCGTTTAAGCCGTGGTCCGGATACAGGCTGATTCCGATACTCGTTTTGACGGAAATCTCCTGCTCATGGATATGACACGGGGCGACAAAGGCTTCTAAGATATTCTCAGTAATTCCTTTCACTTCTTCCATGTTGGATACGTTCGGAAGAAGGATGACGAACTCATCGCCACTTTGTCTAGAGACTGTGGCTTCCTTAGGCAGTACGCCCTCAAGTCTTTCGGCAACCTGTCTTAGAACGGAATCTCCGAAGCTGTGACCGAATGTTTCATTGATCTGCTTGAAGCGATCCAAATCCAAAAAGAGGACAGCTAGTAGGCGTTCTTGTGACTCTGCATAAGCAAGGGCCTGATTAAGACGGTCCTGAAACAGGGTTCTGTTTGGAATGTTCGTGACGCTGTCATAGTACGCATGATACTTGATCTGTTCTTCCATTTGTTTTCTTGCCGTAATGTCTTTCAGTGTGACCACATACCCAACGACGTTTTGGTCGATCTGTTGGGGGGTGATCATATATTCAGCCGGGAATGTCTTCCCGTTCTTCTTAATGAAAGTGCGTTCGAGCCTCTTATGGTTGTTGTAATGAATCTCATCATAGAAAGAGGCGCTATCCTCTTGGTCGACACCTAAAATGTGACTGAGAGAGGCTCCTTTCATTTCATCTGTGCTGCTGTAACCGAGGATGCTTTTAGCGGAAAGGTTGGAGAAAGTAATGGTTCCCTCTAAATCCATTCCGAATATGCCTTCACCTGCTGAATCCAAAATCAGTTCTTTTTCCTGACTGATCTGCTTCAGCTCTGAGAAAGCCTGTTCTAATTCTTCTTTCTTTTTCCTTACTTCGGACGTTCGGTCCTGTATGATCAATTCCTGCTTTTCCATGTACGTTAAATTGAATAACACTGGAGCCGTTGCATCGACAATGGATTCTACTAACTGCATGCTCGATCTCGAATAATGCGTCGTCGTCTCTCCTAATTGAACGACGGATACGGTTCCGAGAACATCTCCCATGGTGATGAGGGGGAGGATATAGATGCTTTTGATGTTGAAGTTGCGGCATACTTCCATGTTTGGCCTGGGGTCCTGATTGACGTCCGGTACGTACAAGGATTCTTTTTTACTAATCACCTCTATAAACAGAGGATCTTCTTCAAACTTAACATTCAACCGTTTATGTTGCTCTTTCCACTCCGCTTCATTCCAGTCGCTGTTCGAGCTCAAACTCGTAGGCGTAATCTGCCGTTCGGCGACAGGGTCGAGGAAGTGGGCGGCGATGTTATGGTTGTCGAGTACTTCACCGACGTAGCGGAAGCAGATATCAAGCGCCTCCTGGATCGAGGAGCTGAGTGAGAGTTCTCTTGTCACGTTTAGAAGCAGTTGTTTCTCAGAAATGAGCTTCTCTTTTCGCTTCAGATCATTCGAATTCCGAATGGCGACAGCGGCCATATTGATGTAGGCCTGGATGGATTCAATTTCAGATTCATTCAAGTTCATGGGGATACCGTAATCAAATAGGAAGGCAAGTCCGTACAAGTGGTTCTCGTGAATGACTGGGGCGACGAGTAAAGATGTGATTTTGAACGCTTTGATCGCTCGTTTGTCAGGGCGGTCATCCTTTGAAGTGTCTGGGATGTAAATCGTCTGCCCGGTCTCAATCACTTCTTTTGCAAGACGGTCATAGGCAGGGTCTACGACATGCATATCAAGCGTCATGCCATTAATGGTTTCGGGTTTTCCGACAAATCCCCGATACGTTCCATCATCTTGTGGTAAATAAATACCGACCGAATCACATTGGACAATTTCTTCCGAGATGGCTGTAACGACATGCATAAGAACTTCGCGTAAATCGAGCTTCGTATTAATGAGTTTGGTGATTTGCGCAAGGCGGGAGTATCTGGATTGTTCATCAGCCACGACAAAAACCTCCAATGCTAGTTGTATTGGTGAACACTTCGACATAAAATGGAAGAATCCTTCAAATTACGTGATGTTTTTTAGATATAATAAAAAAATAGCACTTAAGCATGGCTTAAGTGCTATTTTATGTCATTTATAACCAGGATAGTACGGCTCCTCCAGCCAGCCCGATCAATACAATCGCCCATGCCGGAACCTTGAAGAAGTGGAGAAGGGCGAATAGAAACGCCGCAAGGGCAAAGTCTCCGCCGTCTTCAATTGAGCTCGTAATCACAGGGTCATAGAAGGCCGCAAGTAAAATCCCGACAACACTTGCGTTCACACCTGTCAGTACGCCTTGAAAGGCAGGGCGCTTTCTCAGTTCATTCAAGAAAGGCAGTGCCGCCAGCAGGAACAAGAAGGAAGGCAGGAACATTCCCACTGTCGCAACGACTGCGCCAAGTACGCCTTCCATCATCGTCCCGAGGTAACTGGAGAACGTAAACAGGGGACCTGGAACAGCCTGAGCCATTCCGTAACCGGCTAGAAATTCATCTGCGTTCAGCCATCCAGTTGGCACCACTTCTCTCTCAAGCATCGGTAACACAACGTGCCCGCCACCGAATACGAGGGCTCCTACACGGAAGAACGTATCAAAGATCTGCATCAGAGCATGATCAATGTTGCGTGCCAGAATCGGAAGGAGAATAAGCAGGCCTGACAGGACGCTTAGAGAGGCCACGCCGATTTTTTTCGAAAACGTGACAGGGAAAGGCTGCACTTTGGATTCCTGCAAATTTGAAAACATCGTAAGACCGAACAATCCTGCAGCTAAGATGATAAGAAGCTGCATCCAGGCAGACGGATAGAGGAGAAGAATAGTGGCCGCATTCATAGCGATCAAGATCCTCGGCCTGTCCGGCGTCAGTTTTTTACCTAGACCGATAACGGCGTGCAGAACGACTGCGGCTGCCACGACCTTCAAGCTGTGAATAAAGGAGGCGTCGGCCAGGTCGAATGATTGATACATGAATGCGAACAGAACAAGGACGATCACAGATGGCATCGTGAAGCCGAACCATGAAATCAGACCACCGAGGAAGCCGCCGCGCAGCATTCCAATTGCAATACCGACCTGACTGCTGGCAGGGCCGGGAAGGAATTGACAGAGGGCGATGATATCCGCATATGTTTTGTCATCGATCCATTTCCTGCGGTCGATGTATTCGTCTTTGAAGTAAGCCAGGTGGGCGACTGGACCTCCAAAAGATGTCAGTCCAAGCTTCGTTGATGCTTTGAATATTTCAGTTAATGAACCTTTAGGTTTGCTCATGTTGAATTCCTCCAATCTTTCTCTAACACTTCTTCTGCCAACTCACGGACTTGATGCTTCGCTTCTTCTAAAAGCTCGCGTCCTTCGTCTGTGATGACATAATATTTACGAACCTTTCCTTTCACATTTTCCTCATATTTATCAAGAAACCCATTGGTATGAAGCTGTTTCAACGTAGGATACAGCGTGCCCGGGCTGATGTCGTAACCGTGGGAAGCGAGTTCTTCCATTAAGAAGGCGCCGTAGATCGGTTCGATGTCAGCATGGTACAAAATATGAATTTTGATAGACCCTAGAAAAAAGTCTCGAAGCATGTAATCCCTCCTCGTTATCGAAATCCGATATCATTATACGATAATGATGAAAGACAATCTACCTCTTCAGCACATGCTTTACAAACTCTTAATATACAGCTTATACTATTGATAATGATTCTCAATATAAGGAGCGGAAACGATGAGTGACTTGTTTGATGTAACCATTATCGGTGGAGGAACTACCGGCTTATATACAGCTTTCTACAGCGGCATGAGAGATTTGAAGACAAAAGTCATAGAGTACCAGCCACACATGGGCGGGAAGGTGTCCTTTTTTTATCCGGAAAAGAAGATTTACGATGTCGGCGGATTTCTAGGAGTGAAGGGGGAAGAGCTTGTCCAGAACGTTGAAGAACAAGCGGCCTTCGAAGAACCGGCCATTGTGTCAGGGGAGAAGATCATCTCGATAGAAAAGAAAGAAGACGGCAGCTTCGAGCTGACGAACGAACAGGGCGGGAAGCACCGCTCGCGGACGGTGATCATCGCATCCGGATTAGGAACGTTCGAAATGCAGCCGTTCGAGGTGACGAACAGCGAATCCTTCCAAGAGTTCATCCATTACACGGTTCAATGGAAGAATCAATACGAAGGAAAAAAGGTCGCCGTCGTATCCGACAGTCGTGTAGGCATTGACTGGTCGCTTGCTCTTGAAGGAATTGCGTCCTCTGTCGACTTGATCAATAGAGGAGAGAAGTTCAAAGCCGCTTCCGAAAAAGACGTCGGAACGCTTGAATCATCCAATGTCCGTGTCCATTGGCAAAGGACGGTGGAAACACTGGATGGCGAAGAAAAACTGGAGCAGCTGACCCTTGATAACGGGGAAGTGCTGGAAGTCGATGACATCCTCGTCTATGAAGGCTTGCACATCGATAAGAGCCTTTATGAAGAGTGGGGCTTGAAGACGGAGAAAGGCCGGATTCCGGTAGAGCCGGACATGCGCTCCAACATCGACGGCGTGTTCGTCGCAGGAGATGCCGCCATCTACAATGGAAAAACGATGCTGATCGCTTCCGGATTCAATGAAGCCATGGCCGCCGTCAACAGCGCCGCCCAATATTTGAACCCCAAAGCCAGCCCTCAAGTGTACAGCACAGTCATTTATAAGCATCATTCGTGAATTTTCTGTTTTTCAGCGTGCAGTAGAGTTAGGTAATGGCGTTAATCGACGTTTTGCAGAGTTGAAAGGCTAGAAACGTAGATAAAAGCGATATAAACGACGTTTTGTTGAATTGAAAGGCTGAAAACGTAGATAAAAATGCTATAATCGCCATTTCGTTGAATGAGAAGATAAAAAACGACGATAAAACCCAAAGCACCAACTTCTCAAAAGAAGCCAGAAACGAACCCCCACCCAATCCAGCAAACAAACCAAAAAAGCTTCCCCTCAGCGGGAAGCTTTTTCTAATACAGGACTTTTCACACCAGCTTCAATATAGGAACGGACAAGCTTCCACGTTTCATCTTCATAGCGGAACGTATCAAAGAATAGATTCGAAGCGGGCAGAGGCTCGCCTGCAATGACTACAGATACCCAGAACACCGCCATCCATTCATCGGCCTTCGTCTGAGTCACTGAATGGTTCGTGTAAATCCAGTTCATATCCTGACCTTCAAAATGCTCAAAAGCCTGACGCCAGCCTTCAACCGACTCCTCACGGCCATAGTCCATGTGCTCACCGTCTCGAATCTCACGCGCAATAAACTCCTCTGCGATCACTTCCTTCAAGAAACCCAGATCGTGCTTGCGGGCCCGCTCCTTAAAGGTTTCAAAAAACGTATAAAAACTCATCCTGAACACCTCCACCTCACACCTTCGACAAAATGGAAGAAATACCCTTTAATGAACGTTGAAATATCGAGCTTCCGGGTGGGCGAACACCATAGCTGTCACCGACGCCTCCGGTTCCATCATGCATTCCTCCGTCAGCTCCACACCAATGTCCTCAGGCTGAATCAACGTAAACAGCTTGCGCTGATCCTCAAGCTCGGGGCAGGCCGGGTAGCCAAACGAAAAGCGCTGCCCCTGGTATTTTGCAGAGAAACGTTCCTGCATCGTGAAGTCGGTGGGATCCGGGAAGCCCCACTTATCACGCATCAATTGGTGCACCTGCTCAGCCAACCCTTCCGCCGTTTCCAGCGCAAGTGCCTGCAGGGCATGACTCGCGAGGTAATCCCCGTTCTCCTTCAACTCGACAGCACGCTGACGAATCCCCTTACCAGCCGTCACCGCAAAGAACCCGACATAATCCATCTCCCCACTCGAGACCGGGCGCAGGTAGTCAGCCAGACAAAGAAACTGCTCCTTCTGCTGACGCGGGAACGTAAACCGCTCAATCACCGTCGACCCATCAGCCGGGTCATAAATCAACACATCATCCCCGTCAGACTGCGCCGGGAAGAAACGATACATCGCAGAAGGCCGAATCCACCCCTCCGACCTCGCCTTCTCCAGCAACCCATCCACAACCTCGTTCAAATGAACCGCCTTCTCATTTCCTTCCTCCAGCATCTTCGCCACACGCCCCTTCAACCCGAGGTGATGACCAATCAACATCTGACGATTAATATAAGGCTCAATATGCGCCACCGGATGATTCCGAATCAAGTGACGATCCAGATCTTTCGGTGTAAAAACTTCAGCCGCTCCCACTGTCGGTTTCGGCTTAACGGCGACAGCCGTCTGAGCTGATTCCGTCTCTGCACGTTTTTTTACACGTTCCTGCGCTTTCTGCTGTTTGGTGGCATAATCGGTCAAGAATTCTTCCCGCTCCTCACCACTAAGCTGGTTGGAAATCGCAAGACCATCCATCGCGTCCTTCGCATACAGGACGGGCCCTTCGTATTCAGGTGAAATCTTCGTATTCGTGAATTTACGTGACAACGCCGCTCCACCGACGAGAATCGGAATCGAAATGTTCTGCTGCTTCAAATCCTGCGCCGTCAGCACCATCTGCTGGGCAGACTTCACGAGAAGACCCGACAAACCGATCATGTCCGGCTGCTCTTTTTCAATCCTTTGAATCAGCTCGTTCGGCGTCACTTTGATGCCGAGATCGACGACTTCGAAGCCGTTGTTGCTCAGGATGATCTCGACTAAGTTCTTGCCGATATCGTGGACATCCCCCTTAACGGTTGCGAGCAGCACTTTCCCTTTTTTGTTCGATGAATCGTCCGCTTCCATATGAGGCTCCAGATAGGCGACAGAGGCTTTCATCACTTCGGCGCTCTGCAATACCTCTGCGACGATGAGCTGGTTGTCGTTGAACAACCGCCCGACTTCCGCCATGCCGTCCATCAACGGACCATTGATGATCGAGAGGGGAGCGTCATATGTGCTCAAAGCCTTCTCGAGATCTGGAATCAGGCCTTCTTTCGTCCCTTCCACAACATAGTGGGCGAGGCGCTCCTCAAGCGTCATCGTAGAAGTCGGAGCGTGCACTTCTTTTTTCTTCCCGCGGTAAAAGTCGGTGAACGTTGCGAGCGACTCATCGGTCGTTTCGAAGAGAAGCTTTTCCGCTAAGGCGACCTCATCTGCTGAGATGGAGGCGAAGCGCTCGAGCTTCTCGGTGTTGACGATTGCATAGTCGAGTCCCGCTTTCGTGCAGTGGTACAAGTACACCGCATTCAGCACTTCGCGTCCGACGGGAGGGAGACCGAAGGAGACGTTGCTGACGCCGAGTACCGTCTGGCAGGCGGGCAATTCTGCTTTGATCTGACGGATGCCTTCTACGGTCGCTTCGGCGGATCCGATGTACTGTTCATCTCCGGTGCCGACAGGGAAGACGAGCGGGTCGAAGATAATATCTGAAGGGTTCAAGCCGTACTCTTCGACAAGGATGTCATGAGAGCGCTTGGCAATCTCGAGCTTCCGTTCCACGGTCACGCCCATGCCGACTTCATCAATGGTTCCGACGACGACCGCCGCCCCGTAACGTTTTACGAGAGGGAGGATTTCCTTGAATCGCTCTTCGCCGTCCTCTAAATTGATCGAGTTGATGATGACTTTCCCTTGAGATATTTTCAGGGCCGTCTCGATAACCTCTACGTCGGTCGAGTCGATCATAAGCGGGACCTTCACTTTGTTGACGACCTGCTTCATGAAGGCTTCTATATCCGCGCGTTCATCGCTGTCCGGGTCGGCCAGGCAGATGTCGATGACCTGCGCACTCTTTTTGACTTGGGCACGAGCGACCTCGGAAGCTTCTTCGAATTTATTTTCTGCGATCAATCGTTTGAATTTGCGCGAGCCGATGACGTTCGTCCGCTCTCCGACAAGGATCGGCCGGCGGTCTGGATCGTCATAAAGGAGCGGCTCGATGCCGGACACAGCGTGGGCGTGGGAAGCGGGGGCTTTTCTAGGAGCATAACCCTTCACCGCTTCCTTGATGGCACGGATGTGATCCGGTGTCGTCCCGCAGCAGCCGCCGACGACGTTCAGCCACCCTTTCTCCGCGAATCCGCTGATTTTTGTCGCTAACGATTCCGGTGTTTCGTGGTAGTTGCCTTCTTCATCGGGCAGTCCTGCGTTCGGGTAACAGCTCACGTGAGTGGTCGCGAGGTCTGATAAGGAACGAAGGTGGTCGCGCATGAACTCTGGTCCTGTCGCGCAGTTCAACCCGACGACCAGTGGATTCATATGCTCAAGGGATAAGTAAAAGGCTTCGATCGACTGACCGGCAAGGGTGGTGCCCATCGGTTCGATCGTCCCGGATACGATGAGTGGAAGGGAGAACCCGAGCGTTTCCTCGGCACGTTTGATTCCGACAAAAGCGGCTTTCACGTTCAGCATATCCTGGGACGTTTCAAGCAGTAACAGGTCGACGCCACCCTTCATCAGACCGCGTGCCTGTTCCTCGTAGGCATCGGCTAAGGCGTCGAATGTCGTTCCGCCTGTGACGGAAAGGGTTTTGGTCGTCGGTCCCATTGCTCCGGCAACGAAGCGAGGAGTGCTGTCTGTTGAAAAACGAGCCGCCTGCCGCTTGGCGATTTTGGCTGCTTCGATGTTGATTTCTTCAGCTAAGTGTCCGAGTTCATAATCATCCAATACGAGGCTGGTGGCGCCGAATGTGTTCGTTTCAATAATGTCTGAACCTGCTTCCAAGTATGCGGCATGAATGGTATCGAGCACGTGTGGAGCGGTCACGTTCAAGTACTCGTTGCACCCGTCGTACGCTTCACCACCGAAGTCCTCCGCCGTTAAGTCTGCCTGCTGCAGCATCGTTCCCATCGCTCCATCTAAGATGAGGATGCGTTGTTGTAAGTGTGCTTCAAGTGACGTGGATCCCATTGGTGACCTTCCTTTCCTGTCCGGTTTTCTCGTGAATATAGTTCGTGAGCTCAAGTGTCATTTCGTATCTCAGGAACGGGGTGATCAAATAGATGCCATTGAACAAATCCATGGCTGCATCGATCAGTGACTTGGCTATGGCCAGTCCTTCTGTCTGAGATTGTTCACGGTCGCCATCAACGGCGGCCATCCGTTCCAGTATTGAATGTTCAAGCTTCATGCCTGGCACTTCGTTATGAAGGAACTCAGCATTTTTGAGCCCGGTAAGCGGCATGATGCCGATGTAGATGGGAGTCTCGATATGTTTGGTTGCTTCATAGACTTCAAGCATCTGAGATTCGTTGAATACAGGCTGGCTGATAAAATAATCTGCGCCGTAGGAGATTTTCTTTTCCATCCGTCCGACAGCCCGGTTCAAGTTCCGTACATTCGGGTTGAAGGCGGCGGCCACCGAGAAGTTCGTGCTTGCGCCGAGAGGCTTCCCGGAGAACGAAAGTCCTTTGTTGAGCTGCTTAATGTAATGAATCAGGTCGAATGAAGATAAGTCGTACACTGACGTCGCACCCGGGAAGTCTCCGATTTTCGTCGGATCGCCTGTGACAGCGAGGACTTCCTGGATGCCGAGCGTATGCAGTCCCATCAAATGAGATTGTAAGCCGACGAGATTCCGGTCGCGGCAGGCGATGTGCACGAGTGGGTTGATCTCATGCTTCTGCTTTAATAGAGAAGCCATCGCGGCATTGCTGATTCTAGGGGAGGCAAGGGAATTATCGGCAAGCGTAATGGAATCGACACCTGCTTCATGAAGCGCTTGGGCTCCTTCGAAAAAGCGATCCGTATTCAACTTCTTCGGTGGATCGAGCTCGACGATGACAGAACGCTGTTTCTTCGCGACCTCGTGCAGGCGTGGCGGCTCGTTCACGTCCCGTTCAGAGACGATGGTCGGCTCGGGTTGTCTCAGAACCTGCTTCTCTGTAATCGGTGGCAGACCTTTCACCTGCTGGGCCATCGCTTTGATATGTTCAGGCGTCGTGCCGCAGCATCCACCAATCAAGCGTGCCCCTTGTTCATAAAGGGACTGAGCACTCTTTTGAAAGTATTCAGGAGCCGTCGAGTAGACGAGGCGTCCTTCCTGAAACCCTGGAAGACTCGCATTCGGATAGGCGGAGAGCACAGCTCTTTCAGGGAGGGGAACTTCCTCCAATGATTGAATCATATGATAGGGTCCGAGACGGCAGTTGACCCCGACCACA
This sequence comes from Halobacillus litoralis, assembly GCF_020171725.1. GTDB lineage: Bacteria > Bacillota > Bacilli > Bacillales > Halobacillaceae > Halobacillus > Halobacillus litoralis_F. Next base: position 66,652 of record NZ_JAIVAJ010000010.1, read on the forward strand.
TCAGCTCCTGCCGCTTCCACCTGCTCGAGCGCATCTGCAAGTGCCGTCCCATCCTGCAGTACGCCCGGTTCATGCGTAGAGATGTGAGCGATAATCGGCAGGTCCGTCTCGTTTCTCGCAATCTCAACGACGGCTGAAAGCTCTTCTAAGTCGTAATAGGTCTCGAGCAACAGACCGTCCACTTTTTCGAATAAAAAACAGTAGAGCTGTTCACGGAAGCAGCGTTTGATTTCTTCTAATGAAATGGTCTGTTTCTGAATGCCGCGCAGTCCTCCGATCGTGCCGACGACGTACTGTTCATCGGTTGCAGACTGTTTGGCGAGCTTGACGGCCGCGGTGTTGATCGCTTTTACTTGATCCTCGAGCCCATAGCGGGAGAGCTTGCTGTAATTCGCTCCGTATGTGTTTGTCTGGATCACGTCGGCCCCTGCTTCGACGTACGCCTGGTGGACACGGATTACTTCTTCTGAGTGTGAGAGGTTCAACTCTTCGAAACAACGATCAATGCCGTATGAATAGAGGAGGGTACCCATCGCGCCGTCACCGATTAAAATTCTGTCCTGCAATGCTTCACGTAGATTCACTTCGAATCCTCCCGTCTAAAAATAAATGGTGGGTTTGAATGCCTTGAAGGGCTTGTTTGAAGTCTTCAATCAGATCATCCGGATGTTCGAGCCCGACAGAGAGTCTCAATAACCCATCTGTAATGCCCCGCTTCTCACGTTCTTCCTGTGGCATAGAAGCATGAGACATCCTTTTCGGGTAAGACAAAATCGATTCGACCGCCCCTAAACTGACCGCAAATACCGGGATCTCCGCTCTTTGAGTAAAGGTGCGTACAGCGTCTTCGTCCTTCAGTTGAAAGGAAAGGACAGCGCCCGGTCCGTCTGCCTGATAACGGTGTGTCGGGTGGCCGGGATGTGTAGAGAAGCCGGGGAAATAGACTTTTTCAACTGCAGGATGCTTGGATAGGAACAAGGCTACTTTGCCTGCCGTCCTTTGTGATTGTTCAAGACGGCAGAATAATGTCTTCAACCCTCGCAACACGAGCCAGCAATCGTGCGGTCCTAAAATCGACCCGAAGGAATTTTGTAAGAAGCCGAGTTGCTCTCCTAATGCCACATTGTTCGTTACCGCAAGGCCTGCCACGACATCACTGTGACCGGCAATGAACTTCGTTGCGCTGTGAAGGACAAGATCAGCGCCGAGGTCGAGCGGCCGTTGAAGGGCGGGGGTCATGAACGTATTATCCACGAACGTCAGACAGCCGTTCGCTTTGGCGAGCTTCACAACCGCTTGGATGTCCGTAATGTTCAGGACCGGGTTCGACGGCGTTTCGATGTACAACAGTCTCGTATTCGGTTGAATCGCTGTCGCGACCGCATGGAGGTCGGTCATATCAACAAAGGTATGATCGATTCCGAATCGTTGCAGCACATTGTGGATCATCCGGTAAGTGCCTCCGTACACGTCTTCTGTAATGACGACGTGGTCGCCTTGAGACAGCAGCATGAAGGAGGTGGAGATCGCCGCCATGCCTGAGGCGAAAGCGAAGCCCCTTGTGCCGTTCTCAAGCTCGGCGATCGTTGTTTCCAGTGCTTCGCGCGTCGGATTGCCGGAGCGGCTGTAATCGTATTTGGCCGGTTGGTCGAATGACTGATGATACGTCGAGGCGTGCTGTACAGGGACGCTGACACCGCCGGTTGCGGGATCGAACTTGTAATCGTTATGCAGGAGTCGGGTTTGGAACGTGTGATCGGTCATTTTATCGATTCCTCCTTCAAAAATTGGTCAAGCGTTTGATTAAGATCTTGGATCAAGTCGTCGATGTGTTCAATTCCGACAGAAAAGCGCAGCAGGCGATTGCATACGCCATAGCTTGTGCGGACGTCTTCTGGAATGTCCGCATGGGTCTGGGTGGCCGGATACGTAATAAAGCTTTCGACGCCCCCGAGGCTCTCGGCGAAGCTGATCACATCCAAGTTTCGAAGAACGTCATCGACCCATTCTTCTTTCTGTAGCCGAAACGAAAGCATCCCGCCTCTACCAGGATAGAGGACGTCTGTGACAGCCGGGTGGGATTCTAAGTAATCGACAATGCGCTTTGCATTCTCCTCATGCTGCTTCATCCGTAACGGGAGAGTTTTCATGCCCCTCATCAATAACCACGAGTCAAAAGGAGAGAGGACAGCGCCGGATGTATTTTGATGGAAGGCAACCTGATCACTCACAGCTTCTCCCTTTGTGACGATTAAGCCGGCCAGCACGTCATTATGTCCGCCGAGGTACTTGGTCGCACTGTGAATGACGATGTCCGCTCCTTCGGCAATCGGCTGCTGGAGAAAAGGCGTGTAGAGCGTGTTGTCGACGACAACGAGTAAGTCATGTGCCTTTGCGGTGGGAACGATCCCATCAAGGCTGACCACCTTCATCAACGGATTGGTCGGGGATTCGATGTAAACAGCTTTCGTATGTTCATTGATAAGAGGCTTAAGGGTCTTTTCGTCCTCACCATTCCAGTAGTGAAAGACGAGACCATACTTCCTGGAGAATTCTTCGAACAGGCGGTACGTCCCACCATATAAATCCTCCGACACGATCAGTTCGTCGCCCCGTTCAAACAAAGAGAGGACGGTGTGGATCGCGGCCATTCCGGAACTGAAGGCAAATCCCCGGTCTCCCTTCTCGATTGAAGCGATCGATTCTTCTAAAATTGCGCGGGTAGGGTTGCCCGTTCGGGTATAATCAAACCCTGTCGATGTGCCAAGTCCTTCATGACGGTAGGGGGTGGAGAAGTAAACCGGAGGGTTCACCGCTCCGTTCGGGTCATGATTGTGATTGCCGGTCTGTACAAACTGCGTATCCGTATGAGGTGCCATCAAACGAACTCCTTTCTTTCAGTTGATAATTTTGGAAAATAAAAAACGCCTTCTATAAGAAGAAGGCGTTTGAGTCCGATTCAGCGCTCCTTCTTATCTTTCAAGTTTCTAGAACTTGCTGGAGTTAGCACCTTTCTGGTTCGACCAGTGGTTGCTGAAGCTTCGACGGGCCAGTCCCTCAGCTTCTCTTGATAAGAATGTGATGCATTCAATTTTTGGTAAATCTTTTTCCTAACTCTACACTATGTGGTGAGCTTTGACAATATTAAAAACGAAATTTTCTAAAAAATCTCACGCCAAAGAAGAAGGTGGCGTTCACCTTCTTCTTTGGCGTTTAAAAGGTCTTAAAACGTAGAGAGAAGCGGTCTCTCTTCCGTTTTCTCAAGTAAGAGGGGAAGAAGCAGACGAGAGAGCGATGCTCACAACGTTTTTATATTCGGGTGTACGGTGTAAATGTTCTGATGGGCTTCTTCAGAGCAGTTTTCTTAATGGCAGATTCCTAGGTTGAAGGCGATGATTTTCAGCTGGGCCGCGATCGTGGCGATCCAAAACAGCTGACTCGCAGAGAATACGGTATACCACGTCTTTTTTCTCAAAAGGCGCTGCCTGTTCTTGAAGATGTAGAAGGCGACGGGAGCTGTGAGAACGGTAAAGAGCAGCGGAAGACCGAGGAATCCCTTATATTCACTCATCCATAGGAAGCCGTCAAACAAAGGGATGATGATCGTAGGTGTTGTGATGATGGAGATGAAATAGAATCCGATCGCCCAGGACAAAAGCATCGTTCCGAGAAGGATGATGAGAGGATAAGTTTTCACACGACATGACTCCCTCATACGTTAATTCCGATAAAATTCATCGGTTTAATAGTATCTTACGTGCGAGGGAGTGAAATGTCAACGTTATCCGTACTGTTTCTGGTGCTCTTTTTTCTTTTTCAAATACTCCTCGTCTTCCCGGGCTTTGATCCATTTCTCTTCAAAGATCTCGGCGGACTTCGCTTTTTCCTCGTCGATGTCGCGGTCGTTGATGTTCCCGTCGTCATCGTATTTCTTGCCGCCTTTGTAGTTGGCATAGCGACGCGATCTTGTGTATCCCATCTGAAGGAATTTGCGCGCCATATCCATGCCGACGAAGTCGTTCTTTTCTTTGTAATCGAGAAAAAGCTGATAAATTTTTTCGGACGATCCCTTGGCGATGTCGGGTGTTTTGAATCGCCAGTGGGGGAGGATTTCACTCTTGTACGGCTCCACCATCAAGACGCCCTGTTCGCCTCGTCCGACACGGTAGAGTTCGGGATTCTCCCGGAAATCCGTATTCTTAAAGTCCATATCATAATCGAAACTCATGATAACCCTCCGTTTTCGCCGAACATGTTCAAGTCCAAGTCCTGCGACAGTTTCTTGATCAGTGCGCCTCCTGCTGTGCTGTTCCCTTTGGCATCGATTGCCGGACCGATGACGCCGATTCCCATGCGACCTGGGATGGCCCCGATGATGCTGCCGGACACGCCGCTCTTACACGGAAAGCCTGCTTCGACGGCATAATGTCCGGAAGAGTTGTACATTCCAGATGTCATCATAATGGCTTTGACCGTCCTTAAATGATGCGGAGGAATCAACCTGTCATCTGAACGGGGGGACCGTCCACCTCTCGCCAAAAACAGCCCGACGCGGGCGAAGTCGTCGCAGCACATCATTACAGAATTCATTCGGTAATAAAGGTCGAGCGCCTCCTCCACATCCGTAACAAGCGTCCCCGTGCTCTGCATAAAGTAAGCGAGAGCTCGGTTGCGTGCCCCGTTCGCTTTTTCCGCTTCATAGACATCTTCACTCATGGCGAGGTCATCGTTATCGGTAATCTCCTTGAGAAACGTAAGGTATCGTTCGAAGCGGTTCGCCGGGTTCTGTCCTTTGATCATCGCGCTGACCGCAATAGCCCCTGCGTTGATCATCGGGTTGAACGGCTTGCTCGTATCATAGGACTCGAGCTGGCTGATCGAATTGAAAAAGTCGCCCATCGGTTCCATGCCGACCGCATTGAAGACACGCTCTTTCCCGAAATCCTGCAATGCAAGCATCAAGCCGATGACCTTCGACGTGCTTTGCATCGGGATGAACTGGCGGTGATCACCAGCCGAATAGCACTTCAAATCCGTCGTGATGATGGAAACCCCGAGCAGGTCCTTCATCGTTTCGTCGAAGTTCGGTAAGGTCATATTGACGTTGCCGGAAGCCGCGAAAGGACGGCTGTCTTCAATCGCCTCTTCTAAATACTGTATCGATAACTCCTTCATAGGTTCGCCTCCTTGATGCTTTAGTTGTACCCTTTGGGCGAGAAGGAATAACTTTTATTGACATCTTATCGCCTTTATCAGATAATACAGTTAAATTAATTTTACCGAGTAAATGGAGTGAACAGATGTTTGATATCAAGCTTTTGACAACATATGAACAACTGAAGGCTTTGAGTGATCCGTTCCGTTCGCAGCTTCTGCTTCGGCTGATGGAGAAGCCACAAACAGGTCAGCAGCTATCGGAAGTCTTCGATCTATCCCGTGCCAGAATTCATTATCACCTGAAGGAATTAGAAAAAAATGAACTGGTCGAGATCGTGAAAAAAGAAGAGAAAAACGGCATCGTCCAGAAGTTTTATCAGGCCGTTGCCCGTGGATTTGTACCGGATCAGTCTTTGCTGCCTTATTCGGAAATGTCCGAAACCGTTCGTCAAACGATGATGAGCATGCTCGAACGTTCAAAGAGACGCGTGTTGTCTGCGCCGGAAGAGGCTTTAAAGGAAGACACAGGCTCAAAGGATCCATCGAATTGGAAGTACGTGTCCAGCTCGTTTGAAATCAAAGCTCGGGAAGAGGATTTCAAAGCTTGGCAGGCCAAGTTTTATGATTTGATGCGGGAGTTATCAGAGATTCAAAAGAAAGAGCCGACAGATGATGCAAAACTGTATTACATTCACCTTCTTGGCTTTCATGTGGACGATGGATTGTATGAAAAAAAGGAAGAGTCGTAAGCATCGGACTCTTTTTTTGGACACCTTGTAAAAATAATTTTACCGAGTAATTTTTTTATGAAAAGGGGATAAGGTCTATGGAAAATGCTAAACAGTTGGAATCCGTCGAAACGCCTTTGTTCAAGTCGAAATCCTTCGTTCTTCTCTGGGTGGCAACGGTCGTCTCGAGCTTGAGTATGTCGATGTTTATGTTCATCCAGTCCTGGTATGTGGTGGAGGGGCTCGGGCTTGAGGCGGCTCTCGGGATTGTCTTGATTTGTTTAACCACTTCCCGCATGATCTCCATGGTTGCAGGAGGCGTGCTCGCCGATCGGAACAGACAGACGAAGATGATGTTCCTGTCTGATTTCTCAAGAGGTGTGCTGGCCATCGTTCTTGCGCTGCTCTTCTTCATGACGGAAGTTCCGGTCTGGGTGCTTGCCATCAATGCCGCTTTCTTCGGGATTTTCGGTGGGTTGTTCGAACCGGCACGTGACTCTCTCTTGCCGAAGGTTGTGCACAAGGATCAGTTGACGCGAGCGAACTCCACCATCCAAGGTGCGATCCAAGTCGCTTTGTTTTCTGGTCCGCTTCTCGCAGGTGTCCTCCTCAGCTTTGTCGGGTACAGCATCCTTTTCCTGATCATCAGTTTTTGCTTATTTGTAGCAGGAGTCGGTGTCCTTTTTGTGAAAAAAAGAGAAGAAGAGGAGCGGGAAGCTGCACAGACCGCTTTCAAAGATCAATTGAAGGAGGGATTCCAATACACGTGGAATTCACCGCTGATCAAAGCCTTGTTCATCATCACAATCATCGTCAACTTCTTCATTTCCGGTCCGTTAATGATGGGGCTGCCGATTTTTGTGGAAGGGATCCTGAATGGCTCATCGATTGATTTCAGCTTTGTTCAAGGCGGACTCACCCTCGGCATGATTGTTGGTTCCATCATCATCGGAATCATCAATTTGAAGAAAAAAAGAGGAGCCTATGCGCTGTACCTCATCGGTCTTCAAGGCATCGGCATGATTGTTTTCAGTCAGTCACAGTCCGTTTGGATGGCTGTTCTAATCATCTTATTCGTTGGAATGATCAACCCTGCTGTGAACATTCCGCTTATTTCGATGATTCAGTCCTACTCAGATGAAGATAAGGTGGGGAGGGTCATGAGCTTGATCCGAACGGGATCGCTCGGATTGATTCCGCTCTCGTACGCGGTTACGTCGTTTATTCTGAGCTTTGGGGTGTCGATCGATGTCATTATGATTGTAGCGGCTGTTCCTTTGATGGTAAGTGTTGCTGTGTTGTATGTAGCTTTCCCGGTTTTAAGAACAGCGGATTTAAAAAAAGAACCGCCAGAGTTTAATCCTCTGACGGTTCTATCTCACTATTCCTGCTTCAAATAACGTCTGTCTTTCAAGAACAGCTTCCAGAATAAAATGAATCCTGGAATCAAGATCCCGAATCCGACTGCGTAGACGATGAGCATCATGTAGAAGTTGGCGTTCGTGAATCCTTCTTCCACCGTCAAGTCAGGATACACGAGGTATGGAAGGTGTGCGGATCCATAGGCATAGATGGCGAGTCCGTATTGAATGATAATCGCGACGACAGCTAAGCGTGCGAATCCGCGCTGGCCGTTGCTCCGTTTGATAAACAAAGCTCCGTATCCAATCAGGAAGAAGACGACCGACAGCCCGAACCAGAGCCAGTTCGCTTCAATGTTTTCTACGATCCATTGAGCTTCCTCGGGGAAAGTCCCGATCGTCAAAACGGCGATCAGGATGGAAACGGGACCGAGCCAGGTGGCGTGTTTCCGGAAGGTGTGGTAAGCCTTCCAGTTTTCCGCTTCTTTGGCATAGTCCATCAGAAACACGGCTGAAATGAACAGCTCTGTCGATAATCCGAATGCGACGTGCATATAAAGTGTCGGGTGGGTTAAGAGTTCCTGGTATTCGAGTCTTGGGTACTCATTTTCAAAGTTCACGAACCCTCCGAGCGTAATCGGCAGAATACTGACGAGTAAGGCCGGGAGGAGCAGCCCGGTGATACCGGAAGTCACGAGCAGCACGTTCCGGAACCGGTTCGCATGGTGTTCGAAAACCATAAACGTTGTGCGGACGGTCAATAGGAAAATACCGAGCGCTACAGGTACCAAGAGAATACTTGCGAGCAGGGTGGTGGCAAACGGGAAAAAGGTGATGACCGAAACGACGAGAATGACCATGAACACGTTCGTGATCTCCCAGGCAGGGGAGAGGAAGCGGTTCGCAATGATCGAAGCATTCGTCTGATTGTTTTTTCCATAAACCATGCCCCAGAATCCGGCGCCGAAGTCGAGAGAACCGAGCATGGCATAGACAAACAGCAGGCTCCAAAGAATGGTGATGGCTAAAGAGGATGCTTCCATCGTCAGCTCTCTCCTTTCGCTAGATCATTACTGACAGGATTTCGTTTAAAGTAATACTTCAAAATAAATGCCGTCGCAAAGATCAACGTGACATACAGCGTAATAAACAGGATGAATAGGATGCCGACGCTGTTGGACCTCGTCGCAGCCTCACCCGTGCGGAGTACGTCTGTAATCGTCCACGGCTGCCTTCCGATACAGCTGAAGCACCAACCCGCTTCGATGCCGATCATCGCAAGCGGTCCTCCAACGACAAGCAGCGAAAGCAGCCATTGCGGGTACTCTTTTTTCAAAACGAGCTTCCAAAAGAGTGCGAACATCGCAACGACGATCAGAACGGATCCGATGCCGACCATAATATTGAAGAGGATATGGACATACAATGGTGGCCACAGTTCTTCCGGCCATTCATTCAATCCTTTCACTTCCGTGTCGAATCGATCGGCTGCAAGGAAGCTGAGTGCATATGGGATCTCAATGGCGTATTTCACACGTTGGTCCTCGATTGATGCATATCCTCCGATGGACAATGGCGCATAGCGCGTCGTTTCAAACAGCCCTTCGGCGGCAGCCAGCTTCCTCGGGTTGTATTCGTGAAGCTTTTGAGCCGTCTCGTGTCCATTGATGGCTGTAGCCATTGACGTAATGAATCCGAAGTACAGAGCGATTGTCAAAGCTTTCTTATGATAATTGCGCTCTTTCTCCGAAATGTTTTTTCTCATCAATCGAAGCGCCGCAATCGAAGCGATAATAAAGGCGACAGTCATAAAAGCAGAGAACACGACGTGGAAAGCAGAAGTCACAAAGCTCGGGTTGAAAAAGGCTGCCCACGTATCCACGTCCGTAATGCCGCCATCCGGCGTCACCCTGAATCCTGCCGGTGTATTCATCCAGGCATGGACGTCTGTGATTAATACAGCGGATGCAATCGCACCCAACGCAACGGCTACGATACTGACAATTCGAAGCTTAGGTGGGAGCCGATCGGCCGCATACAGATAAATCGACATAAACACAGCTTCAATTAGAAAAGCGAAGATCTCCATTTGGAACGGAAGGGCGATGACCTGTCCGACGATTTCCATGAAATTCGGAAACAGGAGCGAGATCATGACTCCGACAATCGTTCCTGATGCAATCGAGACGGCGAGGATAATCGCAAACCCTTTCGTCCAGCGACGAGCCATCAACGCGTAGTCGGAATCCTTTTTGATCAAATAAAGAACTTCAGCGATGATGATCATGACCGGAAGCCCGACGCCGATTGTGGCATAAATGATGTGGAACCCGAGCGAGGAACCGAATAGTGCCCGGGCCATAACGACAACGTCCATATATGTACACCTCCAATTAACGATATTTTTTCCATTGGTGGCGTACTTATACAGACGATGTGTTATTTGGTTAACACATGCTGCGAGTGTTTAGTTTTTTTGACTCAACACGACCCATTCATCGATGGAGAAGGAGGTGAGCGAATCGTCATATTGAAAATAAGTATGTTGTTCGGGTGATGCTTGCTTGAAGTATTCATCAATCGCTTTTTGCTGATCCGTATCATCCTGCGTCCGCTCAAGCCAGTCTCGATAGGGGAGTTTCTTCTTGCGTGTTTCGCTCCTTACAATAGGAAGTTGGTCGTCCCGCAGCAGCTTCTCCCACTCAGATATCTTAAGAGCACGGACATGGCTCGAGTCGCGCATTTTTTCGAATGTATTATAGAAGGTATCCAATTCATCCTTCTCAGGGGCAACGTTGTCGATGAGTAGAAATTTCCCCTTCGGCCTCAATACGCGGCTCACTTCTTGGATGAAGGCCGACGGGTTCGGAAAGTGATGAGCGGCAATCCGGCATGTCACGACGTCAAACGTCTCGTCGATGAAGGGAAGCTCTTCCGCATCCGCTACGACATAGTGAATGTTCGACTGATCTTGAAGGTGGCGGGCCGTGTTCTGCAGCATGTCTTTCGTTAAATCCGTCGCAAACACCATGCCGGCAGAACGGCTGAGTTCCTTCGCCACGTGGCCTCCACCCGTCGCAATATCAAGCGCCTTCCATGAAGGTTGGGGCTGGAGCCACGCTGTCACTTGTTCGAGATCCGACTTGCTGCGATGCGTCGAACTCGTCACGTACGCTTCTTTATTTTTCGAAAACGTCTGTCGCACCTTGTTCTTCTGTTCATCTGTCATCGAACGTCCTCCTTTTTCTTCCATTATAACGTGAGCCGGTTGTCGAATGCCCGCAGAAAGAAGGAACGCGCCCGACTGCTAGAGAATCACGCTCAAATCGAGAAAGTCGCGCCCAGCCGTGTGGAAATCGCGCTCAAACTGAGAAAGTCGCGCCCGCCGTGTGGAAATCGCGCTCAATCCGGAAAAGCCGCGCCCAGCCCCGTGAATCCCGAACCCCAAATGAGAGAAATCTTCAATCAAAGGTATAAACCGACAGATTTCCGGATAGGATGGTAACAAGTTTTTGACAACTGGAACATTTCATTATAAGATATGAAGAAACTACGTATCGATTCGTTGACGAGAAGAGTAGGCGATCCGTTCTGTCCTCAGAGAGTCACCATTTTGCTGGAAGGTGACGGCAGTTGTTTGGCTGAAGATCATCTCCGAGAAGTTCCCCTGAAAGAGTGACGAGTAGGGAGAGCCGGCAGCGGCCGTTATCCGTTTTTGCAAAGAGCCGTGCATCTGCACGGAATCTGGGTGGTACCGCGGAAGTAGAATCCGTCCCTGACATATGTTCAGGGGCGGATTTTTTGTTTTTGGTATAGAAAAAAATAAAAGGGTAAGAGGTGGAAGTAATGCGCAGTGTGAACACGAAAGAAGCGGCTTTAGACCGCGAGAATCGCGTGAAGGATTACTGGAACGCAGAGAATGTCTTCCGTCGCTCGATGAACGAGCGCGAGGGCGCCGAAACATTTGTATTTTATGAAGGACCTCCGACAGCGAATGGTCTACCGCACGCGGGTCACGTTCTGGGCCGCGTCATCAAGGACTTTGTCGGTCGTTATAAAACGATGCAGGGCTATCAAGTGCTTCGTAAGGGTGGCTGGGATACACACGGCCTTCCGGTTGAGCTTGAAGTCGAGAAGCAGCTTGGCATTTCCGGTAAGCAGGAAATCGAAGAGTATGGTGTCGAGAAGTTTATCGAGAAGTGTAAAGAAAGTGTCTTCAATTATGAAAAAGAGTGGCGTGAATTCACGGAATCGATCGGGTACTGGCTCGACATGGATGATCCGTATGTGACGCTTCAAAACCGTTATATCGAGAGTGTCTGGTACATCTTAAGTGACCTGCACAAGCGTGATCTTCTTTCGAAAGGTCACCGCGTTACGCCTTACTGCCCGAGCTGTCAGACGACACTGAGCTCACACGAAGTGGCTCAAGGCTATGAGGACGTCAAAGACCTTTCCGCAACAGCGAAGTTCAAAGTGAAAGGCACAGAAAATGAATTCTTCCTAGGCTGGACGACAACACCGTGGACACTTCCGGCAAACGTAACACTAGCTGTCCACTCTGATCTTGATTACATCAAGGCGAAGAAAGACGGAGAAGTGTACATCGTAGCGGAGGCTCTTGCTGAGAAGAACCTTGGCGAAGAGTACGAAGTCGTTTCCCGTCATAAAGGAAGCGAGTTCAAGAATGTCGAGTACGAAGCACCATTCCCATACGTGAAGCCTGAGCGCGGTCACTTCGTTGTTGAAGCGGACTTCGTTAACGCTGAGAGCGGTACAGGTGTCGTACACATCGCACCTGCTTACGGTGAAGATGACTACAACCTTGTGAAAGAACACAACCTTTCCTTCTTCAACGTTGTAGATGGCAAAGGTCAATATACAGAGGATATCCCTCCATTCGCAGGTCGCTTCGTCAAAGACTGTGACGTCGATATCGTGAAGTACCTGGCCAATGAAGGTCTCCTTTTCCATAAAGAGAAATACGAGCACAGCTACCCGCACTGCTGGCGTTGTGACTCTCCACTCTTGTATTACGCAATCGAGAGCTGGTTCATCAAGACTACATCCCTTAAGGATCAATTCCTTGAAAATAACCAACAGGTGGAGTGGCACCCAGGCCACATCAAGGACGGCCGTTTCGGTAACTTCCTTGAGAACATGGTCGACTGGAACATCGGACGTAACCGCTTCTGGGGTACGCCGCTGCCAATCTGGATCTGTGATTCCTGTGATCACCAATACGCACCGCACAGCCAGGCTGATCTTCAAGAAAAAGCGATCGGTGATATCGGCGATGTGGAACTGCACAAGCCGTATGTCGACCGCGTACAGCTGAAGTGTGAGAAGTGTGAAGGAACGATGGAGCGCGTGCCTGAGGTCATCGACGTATGGTTCGATAGTGGATCCATGCCGTTCGCTCAGCAGCACTATCCATTCGAAAATAAAGATCAGTTTGAAAAACAATTCCCTGCAGATGTCATCTGTGAAGGAATCGACCAGACGCGCGGATGGTTCTACAGCCTGCTTGCTGTTTCGACACTATTTACAGGTAAAGTGCCATACAAACGCGTGCTGTCTACAGGGCACATCCTGGACGAAGAAGGACGTAAGATGTCCAAGAGTAAAGGAAATGCGCTGAATCCGACGGACCTTGTCAGCAAATTCGGTGCCGATGCCTTCCGTTGGGCTCTTCTTGCCGACAGTGCGCCTTGGAACAACAAGCGTTTCTCTGAGCGCGTCGTGATCGAAGCGAAGTCGAAAGTCATCGACACGCTTGTGAACACGCACGGTTTCTATACGCTTTACGCGAACATCGACGGATACGAATTCGATCCGAACGATGCAGGGGAGAAGACGCTGCTTGACCGCTGGGTTCTTTCCCGCCTGAACAGTGTTACAGCTGTTGTAGAAGAAGCACTGAACGACTACGACTTCACGAAAGCAGCGAAGGCTCTTGAGAAGTATGTCGATGAGTTGAGTAACTGGTACATCCGTCGTTCTCGTGATCGTTTCTGGGAAGAGGGCATGACGGAGTCTAAGAAAGCCGCTTACCACACGCTTCACGAAGTGCTGACAGGCTTAAGCCAGCTGATGGCGCCTTATACACCGTTCCTTGCAGACGACATCTATCACAACTTGACGGGTCAAAGCGTGCACTTGGCGTTCTTCCCGAAAGTCGATGATCAACTGGTCGATAAGCAGTTGGAACAAGATATGGACGCTGTCCTGCAAGTCGTTGAGCTTGCGCGTGGCGTACGTAACACAGAAGAAATCAAGACGAAGCAGCCACTTGCTGAGCTGACTGTCATCCCAGTGAACCCAGAGCAAGGCAAAGCGATGGAAAAATACAGCTCGATCATCCGTGACGAGATCAACGTCAAAGAAGTTGTCGTAAAACAGTCTTCTGATGACCTTGTCCGCTACGAAGTGAAGCTGAACTTCCGCGCAGCCGGTCCGGTTCTTGGTAAGAACGTCGGTGTAGCGAAAGGCTATCTTGAAAAGCTTTCTGACGAAGAAGCGGCTCAAGTCGTCCAAAACGAAAAAGCTGTCGTACCAACAGCAGACGGGGACGTCGAAGTCCCACTCGATCTCCTGAACATCGAGCGCGTAGCTGATGCCGGACTATCCATGGGATCCAACCAGGACTTCCACGTCGTATTGGATACGAACATCACAGAAGAACTTCGCCTTGAAGGTCTTGCCCGTGAAGTGATCCGCGCCATCCAGGACGATCGTAAACAACAAGACCTGCCAATCGACCTCCGCGTCGACATCACGCTGACGGGTGATGACGATGTGAAACAGGCGATCGAGCAGAATGAATCTCTAATCCGTGAAAATGTTCTCGTGAACAACCTGACTGTAGGGGAAGCGGAAGAAATGAAAGAGTTTACGGTTGGAGATAGTGTTGTGAAGGTAGCATTGCAGAAATAAATAAAAGTAATAAATAGGCCTGAGCAGATTAATCTGCTCAGGCCTATTTTTTTTAATAGCTACTTGATTGTTCAATAATATCTGCATTGAAAGCAGTCCTGTCCAATGTGCCCACCAACTTACCATACTTCTCTAGTTAAAAAATTTCATTCTCCGGTCTATTATATGTTTGATGATTTGCTATTAATTATAGACCATTAAATTTTTATTGGTTTTCAGAACTTGATTGTTTACAAAAAAATGTTGTAAATGTAATATGATTATAAAGGAGGGGTTTTATGTCAAAAAATAGGCAACTTGATATATTTATTCCGGAAGATTTGCATCAAGAAAGTCCTACAACCACTCAAGTAACTGCTGAGGGTTACGTCTTAAATGCTCAAGTGTTTGTTCAAGGTGGAAGGATAGTTTATCGTACAACTTTAAGCTTTTCCGATGTGAAAAAATTTCTGACACATACCAAAGAAAAACCGAGTTCTCATGAAGAGTTGATAGATGATGTTAATGATCTTCGTAATAGATACCTTAAGCCGAAGAAATCTAATGAACTAAAGAATTATATTATGAGCCAACCAAATGATTTTATTTTACCAGGACTAACTGTCATGGTAGATAATGCCTTGCCTTTTGAGTCTTTTATTCCTTCCCCAGATACAATAAAAGAGATATTCCATGAAAATGATTATCCTGACCTAAAGAAGAATCCCGGAATGATAAAAGAAGCTGTAGAAAGGTCCAATACCCCTCTGTTTGGACAAATTACAATTCCTTTTAATGAAGTTGGAGAAGTATTAGTAGAGTTAGATACAGGAGACGGGAACCACCGCACAAAAGCCATACACGATATTGTAGAGTTAACAGGTGGGGATAGTTCTTCATATTATATTGGGTGTGATTTTTACGTCGAGCCTAATGTAGACAAGCGTAAAGAAATGTTTGTAGATCTCAATAATGGTACTCCTATCGAGCGTTCGATTTATAACATCTTGAAGGGAAAGGATCCTTTATCAATAGCTACGAAGGCGATCGCTGGTATAGATAGTGATCTTCATTATGTACAGCATTTGAGAAATGGGTACCAAGGTTATATAGGTTTTTCACCTGTTGATAACGTAGGTGCACGATCTAAAGTGACTTTATCGTTTAACATATTGAAAAACGTTATTTCCTACATCGCATTAGATCAAGGGAATGCTGAGAAGAACTTTAAAGAAGAGTTTGACCCAAGAGGCCCTAATTTTGAACGTTTACTTCGTTTTACTTCTAGGTATCTAAGATCTATATTTAACAATTTACAACCGTTTTCAGATATAAAGGGAAATCTCGAAAAGGTCCCTGCTTTAAGGGGGGAATATGTTTCTATGAGTGGGGCAGGCTTATATGTTATTGCAAGAGTAGGGCACATAGGATTCACAAAAAACCTTGACCCCGAAAAACTAGCAGAGAAATTATCAACAATAGATTGGTTGAGAGATGATAGTGGTAGTGTGTTTGAGGGAGGCATTTTAAGTTCTTCAGGGAAAATCTCAAACACAAGGACAGCACTAGATACCTCGACTATTAGTGTGTTGAGAGAGTTAGGTATATACAAGTATTAATTTGTTTCTCATTTGCGAAAAGCCTGAACGGTATGTTCAGGCTTTTTGATATATTTATAACTTTTTAGTAAATGATTTAAACATATGATGTAAGAGGGGCTGTTAACACTATTTCAAATCTGACCTCATCGGCGGACCATATTCCTCCAGCGTCCCATTCTCCAAATCATCTACATACTTGAACAAAATCTTATCAATCCGCTGCCTTTCATCAGTCGTCAGCAGAAACTCATCCGCTCCATGAACCCCTTCCAGCTGAGAAGGTTTGCGGGCGCCCCATAGGACGACATCTGCGCCGACGGGGTGGTCCATGATCCATCGTACGGCCAGTTGGATGATGTTGCGGTCTCTCTTATCTGCGAACTCTTTCAATTCTTCCACCGCATCGATTAAGTTCGGGTATTTATCTCCCTGGAACAGCTCGATGTTGCTGCGTAAGTCATCGTCCGGGAAGGTAGCGTCTTTATCGTATTTGCCTGTCAGCATGCCGTGTGCGAGCGAACCCCATGACAACGTGGAGATGTTGTGCGTCTGGCAGTACTCGAACCAGCTCAGCAAGTAACGTTGCAGCATGTTCAAGTGCATTTGTGACGTATGGATCGGCGCGTGCTGCTGCCATTCGTGCATTTGATCCGGGCTGAAGTTGCTGACTCCGATGGCACGGATTTTTCCTTCATCATAGAACTCTTTCATTTTCTTAGCGGTCTCTTCTATCGATACATCGGTATCCGGCCAATGAATCTGATAGACGTCGATATAGTCTGTCTGCAGTCGCTCAAGGCTTGCCTGCAGTTCCTTTTCTAAATGCTCAGGACGGCTGTCACGATAGCCTCCGTTATCATCCCAGCCGATACCGGCCTTCGTAGCCAGTACAAGGTCTTCACGTTTTACATCCATATCGGCAATCGCCTGTCCGACCAACTTCTCAGACAGTCCTTGTCCATAGGCAGGAGCCGTATCAATGGTTGTGATTCCTTTTCTTATCGCTTCTTGAACGGTTTCGATCGACTGTTGCTCATCCGTTCCACCCCAGCCGCTTCCACCAATAGCCCAAGTACCAAGTGCAATTCTTGTCGCTTCTACATCGCTGTTTCCTAGTTTGATTTTTTCCATCGTGTTGATTCCTCCTTACCTTTGGTAGAATTCCTGATTTTACGTGGTTGAAAACATGCGAATATGTCGGAAAAGAGAAAGAAGTGAAGTTGAATGGGGGAAATGCTTGGTCTTTAGTAGTTAGGTGTAAATTTCGTGGACTCCAGTTTGCAACCCTTGATATGGTTTTCATTTCCATATAACTGCAGTTTTGATATGATATATCTGCTTATCTTTTATTGCATGTTTGTTAAAAAAATGAAATAGCGCTTGCTGAGAGGGGAATGTAGATGTTTTCAAAGAGGAAAACCACAGCGGGGAAATGGTTATTCAATTTAGGTTTATGGATTTTTGCAGCTGGATTTGCATTTAGTGACATTGTGGATATTGATGGTTTGCCAAAGTTATTAGAGGCTGCATCTATCCCTCTCATCGTTATAGGACTATTGATGATCATCATCTCGAATTTCTTTAATAAAAAAGATTCAAAGGATATAAGGTGAGGAGATTTCGAATGTCTTGAAGATAGTAGAAACCTAGTTTGATCTTTGCCATACTCTGAACCTGGAGGTGATGTTCATGAAGTTGGGTAAGGCGAAATTCGGAGTCGTCACGTTGCTGGTCGCTCTCTCAATCTACACGGTGTTGAAACTTCTATTTGACGATGTCTTCAGCATTGAAACAAAATTTTACCCTTATCGGGAATACCAGAACATCGCGATCTTCTTCCTGTTTATGTTGAGCATGCTGTTGTTCAGGAGTTTTCGTGAGCATATCCGTACATACACGAACCTTCACGTCTTAAAAGCCCCCGGCATGTATGCTTGGGTCGCGCTGGGGTTCGTTCTTTTATATGTCGCACAATACGTCTCGTTCACCTTTGGGATATTCGTCGATCCTGTTGAAGTGTTTCACTATCAGAACAACCTGTATGCGCTGAGCACATCTTCCTTCGTAATCATTGCCGCAACGGGCATTTTCGTACCTGTGACGGAGGAGGTCGTGTTCAGGTCGCTCTTGTACCACTGGCTTCACAGCAAGCTCGGCTTCTATGCCGCCTTGATTCTGCAGAGCCTGATTTTTAGTTTGCTGCACCCCAACTATCCGCTTCTCGGGATGTTGATGGGCGTGTTGATGGCGCTTCTCTACACACGTTATCAATCTTTTCTCCCTCCGCTCATACTCCATGCCGCCTGGAACACGTGGATCATGATATAAGCGTATGTTGTTGTGGAACATTCTTGAAACTATAGAAGGAGGCGGCTTCTATGGTTTCAGGGCGATTGAGCCCCTTGGAACGAAGGGGAGACGGCTCGCTGCTTCCTCGTTTGATTTTATCTATCGTGTTGATTTCATTATGATTGACGCCCTCAGATAGAATTGTTACGATTTCCTTACGACCGTTCGTCAGTAAAAAAGAAAGTCATAAAAGGAGTCATGCATATGAATCGTTCCTGGTTGTTAGTCGTAATCGGGTCTTTATTTGAGGTAGGCTGGGTGATAGGTTTGAAGCATGCTGATAATATCGTGACATGGGCAGGAACAGGCATAGCGATTTTCATTTCGTTTGCCATGCTTTTCAAGGCCACTAAGAAGCTAGCCGTCGGAACGGTGTATGCTGTCTTTACAGGGCTAGGAACAACGGGTACTGTATTGATGGAAATGATCGTTTTCGGGAAGCCTGTTAAATTATTAAATCTCTTGCTTATTTTTATCCTGCTCGTTGGGGTAATGGGTCTTAAATTAGTTACGGGAGAACATGAAGCAGAAAGGAGTGGATCCTGATGGCGTGGGTCTTTCTTCTATTAGCTGGAGGTTCTGAAGTCATAGGCGTAACCGGGCTGAATTTGATAAACAGGCATAAGAATTTGGTATCCGTATCCGTGTTCCTGCTTGGGATGATCAGCAGCTTTACGTTCCTGAGTTTTGCTATGCAGTCTCTTCCTATGGGAACCGCTTATGCCATATGGACGGGAATCGGAACGGTAGGGTCCGGCCTTATGGGGATCTTATTTTTTGGTGAAACGAAGCATTGGCTTCGATTGGTATTTATGGCCATGGTCATCAGTGCGGCAATCGGGCTGAAACTGATCAATTAGAATAGTTGAAAAGTATTTTGAAGCTAGGAAGGTGACGTACATGAGCATCACTTCGGTTCAAATTAAACAGATTTCGTTGAAAAATTTCGCTCAAAATGGATATGAGGGCGCTTCGATGGCGGAAATAGCTGACGAAGTGGGGATTAAAAAGCAGTCCATCTATACTCACTTCAAAGGAAAAGACGAACTTTTCCTTACCCTGTGCCAGGATGCATATGAGCACGAAATAGCATTTTTGATGAATTACGTTAAACAGGAGAAGGAACTTCATTTAGAAGACTTTCTGTACAATCTATTAGTGAAAAGTAAGGATCGCTACGAAACAGACGACTCCACGAAGTTCTGGATCCGTACAGCGTTCTACCCGCCGGTTCATCTGACAGACCAGATCATGCAGCTAACCTATGAGTACTTGGACCGGTCAGAGGAGTTATTGCTTCCGGTTATCGCATCCGCCCAAGACAAGCAAGAAGTTACCGATGAGGTCGAAAAAAAAGAGGCGGCTTCAGCTTATCTGGCTCTACTGGATAGTCTATACGTGGACATGTTATACGGAGGTCCCCGTCGTGTAGAGAGAAGGCTCGAAGCGTCGTGGAACATTTATTGGCGCGGAATTTCCCACCAATCTAAGTAAAAGTCATGGAGAAAGTCATGAATAATGATCGCCCATAAAATACCCTTACCTATCCAACGCTGACGGATAGGTAAGGGTATTTTTATGCGCTTCTCTATCCACTTATCAATCAGTTCTTCCTCTATGCCTCTTGGAACGCATTTATGGTATAAGAGTATTGTTTTTGTGGAACATTTTTGAAATAATATAGTTAGAAAAATCAAACATTTTTGGAGGAACCTATGAAGCTTGTGATCTTACATACCAATGACATCCACAGCCGTTATGAGAACTTTGCCAAGGCGGCGACCATTTTGAAGCAGCGAAAAGACGACCAGACCCTCATCCTCGAAGGTGGAGACTTCGCCGATTTCCGGGCGATCGAGCTCCAAGGAACGAAGGGAGAGGCCGCACTCCAACTGCTTGAACACACGGGCTACGATGCGCTCACCATCGGAAACAACGAGACGTTCAACGGCATGGATACACTGGAGCACATGACCAGGACCACCCGCGTCCCTTTTATCAGCAACAATCTATCCAAGCTCGACCGAACCGCGATAGAAGGCGTGTGTCCTAGTATCATAGTTGAAAAAAGCAGAGTCCGCATCTTGATTACAGGGTCTTCCCCTGATCTGGGAGGCTTCAATGAAGGACTCGGTCTCCACGTCGAAGATTACAAGAAGGCGCTTCGCAGCACGCTCGACGAAAGAGAAGGCCAGTACGACCTCTGCCTCGTCCTCAGTCACGTCGGAACCGAAGCCGATGCCGAGATCGCAGAAGCCTTCGATGAAGTCGGCGTCATCATCTCAGCGCACGATCATCAGCTTTATGCAGAAGCGAAAGTTATCCACGGCAGCATCAACCACAGCGCCGGCAGCTTCGCCGAACACGTCGGAGTCGTCGAAGTAGAGAAGACGAGCGACGGCTGGCAGCTGGTTCACTCCGAAGTCCTCCCGACTGAACATGCGCAGCCAGATCCGGACACCCTCCACCTTTTGAAACAAAGTAAAGAGGTGGCCATCAGTAATCTGCGCCAACCTCTCTTCTCACTTGAGCATCCACTATGGCATGACGTGGTCGAAGAGAATCCACTGACGAATTTGATAGCGGATGGGTTGTTCGATTGGCTGGATTGCGACTTTGCCATCATCAACAGCGGAATCGCAAACGCCGGACTGTTCGATTTCGTATCAAGGAAGAAACTGATCGAAGTTTGTCCGTCGCCCTTGAACCCGACAACCTTTGAAGTGAAAGGGGAAGACATCAAGCAGGCCCTCGAAGAATCACTGGATGCCCAAGTCTGCTTGGCAGACGGGAAGGGACCGGGGTTCCGAGGGAAGTTTGTGGGAAGCCTTCACGTAGCCGGCGCTGAAGTCGTGCACGACGGGAAAGCGATCCAACATGTGGCGATTCAAGGGGCACCGCTTGAAGACGATCGTTGGTACACCGTCGGTAGCTCGGATTACCTGCACCGCGGGTCAGGCTATCCTTCGCTTGCGAACAACCGCAACGAATCTTACCGTCCGGAAGAGATCAAGGACGTCATCGAGAAGTATGCGCAGAAGAAAGAGTTTGTGGAACGGGCACACGATAAGCGTGTCATGCTTGAAGGAGTCAAACCATAAAATAAGAGGGGAATGAAGGTTCTATGATGACCTTTAAAGGAGAGAAAGACCGGTTTTTTGCTGTTTATGTAGCGAAGTCCTTCTTTTTGATTACGTGTTTTTGGCTTCTGCCATTTTTCGTTCATGAATATACGCACAATCTAATCTTTGCAGGCATTTGGTCGTTCATCTATTTTTATTTACTGTTCACCAGTATTTTAATTATCTTCAATGTGAAATACGAATTCGAAAAGGATCATCTGTATGCCCAAGGCGGCACGTTCAAGCGGAGAATTCCTTACGAGTCGATTTACAGAATCCGCACAACCGCCGATGTGTACTTCGGGGATGACATCCTGCTGACATCAGGGAACGCCATTGAGATTTTCTTTTACAAGAACGGCAGAGAGAAAAGCTTGAAAGTATCTCCGGATGACAGAGAGACGTTCATCAGCATTTTGGGTGGATCCTGCCCGCAGGCTGACATGGATGTGTACGACATTTCCTATAATTAAGAAAGACGCCCATTTCGGTGGGCGTTTATTTTTTATCGCTTGGTGGTAAATAAAGGTTGAAAATTAATCACTATATGTGTAATATTACACTTAATAAGAGGTGAGGAGGGAATAAGGTGTCTTTGTCAGATGAGAAGAAAGTGGAAGTGTTTGATGAGCAGCTGCTGACGCTTTGGAGAAAAGGATATGTGACGTCGGAAGAATATAGTCATTTGAGCGAAGTGAATAAGCGGTACGTGAAGGAGCACTTGATGGTTCAGGAAGCAGTCGAGCCAAAACCGAAGCCGGAACCGGTTGAAGAGAAGGTTGTGAAACCATCCAAACCGAAGAAGGAGAAAAAGGTGAAGACGGCGGCGCAGGTTCGCGAACGGAACATTACGTGGACGTTGATCTTAGGGGTTGCGCTGCTGTTGATTACCGGGCTGGTCGTAGCGACGAGTCAATGGGAGCAGATGGGGGCAGGTCTGAAGGTTGTGTCGATCTCGTTCGTTTCTCTGTTCTTCCTGGCGTTGAGCTATGGAACGGGGCGTTTCCTTCGCATTCATCAAACCGCTTTTGCTTTTCTGACACTTGGAAGTCTCCTTATTCCGGTCGTCATCATTGCAATCGGATATTTTGAATTGCTCGGCTCTTACTTATCTTTATTTGGAGAAGGCAGGCATCTGCTTGGATTGATGGGGACACTTCTTCCGCTGCCGTTATACATCCGTCACGCGGTGAAGCACCAATCCCGTTTTTACGTATGGGTGTCGCTTGTTTTCGTATCGCTGTCCGTCGGCTTTGCTCTAGGGGCGCTGCCGCTTTCGGTGGATGCCTTCTACCTTGGCTTGATGCTGTACAATGCGGCTCTGCTGCTGTTCTATGTCAAATATCAGAGCAAATGGACGTTGTATATGAAAGAGATCCCTTTGTATGCGCAGTTGAACTTGGTTCTGTCGACGCTTCTCATGCTTTTATTTTTCGAAAGTGAAGTGTTCTACAGCTTCAACCTGCTGCTGACGGCAAGCGTTTATATGGCGATGGTCTTTGTTTATAAAACGAAAGAATATCAATTCGTCTTCTCTGTCATGCTCGTTTACGCCATCTATCAGCTGGTGGAGAACTCGCCGGTTGAATCGCTGGACGCCACCGTCTATGCTTTAGCCGGACTGCTGTATCTCGGGTTAGCCTATGGGTTCCGCCATCACGCTTTTGTGGAGAAAGTGTTCCGTTATACAAGTGCTGTGGTCTCGTTCTGTGCCTTTCTCTATATCAGCGTGGAGAGCATTTTGCTTCGTGGTGATATCGATTCTTGGACGTTGTTCTTCGGCTACGTTCTGATCATGGTGAACTATATCGTCCTGTCGAATATCATCCGTCACAAAGTCTTTCCGTATATGGCCACGCTGTTCTTCTATGTAGCGTTGTGGCAACTGTGGTCATTAGTTGAAATCGGTTCGCTCGTGATGTTCATCTTCTCAGGCTCTGTCGCAGCACTCTGTTATGCCGGCATGTGGACGCGGGTGAAGTGGCTTCAGCCTGTGAAGGTAAGCACATTTTATCTCTCCCTGCTCGTGCAGCTTGGGGCCTTGACGTATGCACTGAATGATTATCAGTACACAACAAGTGCTGTGATGTTAGCTGTCATCAGTGCACTTGCATATTTTGTTCGAAAATCCTCCAAGCAAATGGAAGTGGTGAGGTCATCTGAATGGGGACACCCAGTCGCCTTATCGCTTTCTGCATTGTTGTTTTATAACCCGCTTGTCGATTGGATCGGGTGGATGGAGTTTCCGCTTCATGCTTCGCTCTCAGGACTGCTTCTCCTCGCGATTCATTTCGGTTGGAAAAAAGCGGGAGAGGCTGCCTTTTCCAAAACGAGTTTCTATATCGGGCAGCTGACCTACGTGTTCGCCATGAGCACGCTTCTGATCAATGACACGGATCCGTCCTTTGTGCGCCCGAGCCTTTTTCTGATCGGAATTCTACTTGGTTACTGGCTGGTGCGTGAATCGAAGCAGCGGACGCTGTGGCTGCTTGTTTCAATCGTCACGCTCGCTTTCTATTTCTCGCTTCTTGATCTTGCAGGACCCGTCTCGTTCACGTGGCTTACGACCTATGCGGCGTTTGCTCCAGTCCTGCTATTGTTGATAGGAGAAGGGGGCAGGCGGTATGCAGGGGAAGAGCTGAAGCCATATTTCTATTGGGTGGCACACAGTATTCAGCCACTTATCGTCGGGCTTATGTTGTTGAATCAAACTGCCGCCGAACGAGCTCACCCTGTCCTGTGGATTGTACCGCTTGCCGTTTACGCGTTCAGTGCCTGGCAGGCTGTCCGTGAGTGGGAGAAAAAGCTCATGTTGTATGCTGGATTCTCGACAGGGCTTCTCTCTGTCGTGACGGCTTCCGACTACTACGGCTGGTTCGGGTACAATCTTTTCGAGTACAGCTTCTTGGCGACAAGTATCGGAATCACTGCCTTGTGGCTGCTCGTGTCGAAAGTATGGAGGAAGCGTGTTGAATGGTACATCATTCCTTTTTCCATTCTCGGATTATTGATCATGATCAGTGGATATGAGCGGATGAGTCTCTATGAACTTGGGGTAATGATCGCTTATGTCTCGCTGACATTGTTCTTTATTCACCAGCGTAAATGGTCGATGGTTGCATTCCTGCCGTTGCTGATGACGCTTCCGATCTGGGGGCGCATGGATTGGAGTCGGTTGGCATTCATCGCCATGCTGTCTTTCGTGTTTTTTGTTCTTCTTGGGCTAGGGCGTCTTTTCCATCAAAGGATGGTCACTCGCAATTACGAGGTGGACGCTTATTCCTGGACGGCGCTTGTGTACATTGGATATCTCTATACGTTCACCGTTCCTGATAGCAGCGTATGGATTCGTGTTCTACCTGTCGTGTTTGTGGCGGTGTGGCTCGCGGTGTGTGCGAAGAAATGGCAGCAACCCTACATCGACCGGGCATTCTATACAGGAAGTGCCATATCCGTCTACGCGGCCTACTTGATGATCATCAGGGCGCACGAGGCATACATTGCTGACGTCATACAGGCGGAAGTCCAATCGCTGCCTGTTCTAGGTTTACTTTTCCTTCTTGGCAAACGAACGTGGAGCGAGTTCAAGGGTGTGCAGAATCAAGTACGATGGGCTGTGCTTTTATTACTTGCCGCGTACTTAGTCATTGATGCGATCGAAAGCCATACCATATGGGATGCCTGGATCATCGGCGCCTTGTCATTGATCTCTATGGTCGCAGGACTGCAGATGCGGATCAAATCTTACTTCTTCGTCGGAATGGGCGTTCTTATTTTCAACGTCCTCTACCAAACGAGACCGTACTGGGGCAACATGCCTTGGTGGGTGTACCTGCTGATTGCCGGCTTAGTGCTGATTGGGGTCGCGAGCTACAATGAATGGCAGAAACAAAGGTCTGATACCGATAAACCGGTAGAGCGAAAGTTGAAAAGGTTGTGGGTTTCTCTGAAAAGGTGGAATTGATTAAGGTAGGCTGAGGCTGGGGAGGTGACTTCCCGGTCTTACTTCTATATATATACACGAACTTCAAAGAAAATTGTCATAATACGGAGGAGGGATAGGAGTGAAAAAGGCATTATGGGCGAGTGTGCTGGTCATCGCGTTAGTTGTCGCGGGAGGAGTGACCTACTTGAAGTTCAACCCTCCATTAGAAACAGGGACCGTCGGAACTTCAAAGGACGGTCAAGGTGTATTGATTGTCATAGGAAATCGAGGGTTTATGGACTTTCTGGTCCGGGATGTCCGTATCAACGATAATGAACAACCAGACGATGAAAAAATTCAACTCAGCAATCCGTTGAAAGGATATTTGATTGCGAACGAGTTCGATAGAGAAGCGGGAAGGTACAATTTCAATGATATTGATGAAGTCACTCTGCAGCCCGGCACATCTCCACAGGCTAATTTAGATAAAATGAATGAAGAAACAGTTACGGAAGAGGATGTAGGTTATGGACTGAGTGTGATAAATGGAGAAAAGATTGAAAGAGTGACGATTCATTACCGTTATTTGGGCATTCCATTTGAAGAAGAGGTCTTGATCGATATGTAATGATGCCCGGCGTCAATCTTGAACTTATTAAAAGATTTTCATTAATCTTCCATTTAGATGACGTGTCATGTATATTGGTATATATGACACGTCATCTTTTATGAGGAGTGATTCTGTTGAAGGTAAAAGTTCACGTTTGGCATACAGGTTCTGTTTTAATTGATCGTTCGTTGGCGTATAAAGAAAACACTCTACATCCGATGCCTTACTCTGGTTGGCTTCGTGGAAAGTCTAAGCAAATAGAAGTTCCCGTCAGTACATATCTAATTGAACATCCACGAGCCAATATTTTAATCGATACAGGGTGGCATGAACAAATAAGGGATGCGCAGCGGAGGCACCTTGGTACCCTTTCTTATTCAATGTTCCGCGGAGCTCTTCCGTCAGGGGCTTCTGTTCGTGAAAGACTTGTAGATAGGGGATTGAAAGCAGAAGACTTAGATTATGTAATATTAACTCATATGCATGCTGATCATGTAAGTGGAGTAGAGCATGTGAAAGAAGCAAAGAACATTCTCACGAGTGAAATGGAGTGGGAAGTAGCGCAAAAGAGTATAGGGTATCAAAAGAAAATGTGGGATTCTGTCTTGATTAACCGTTTTGCTTTGGAGTCGATTCCGTACGGTCCCTATCAAAAAGGGTTAGACTTGCTAGGAGATGGCTCGATTTATCTCGTGCATACACCCGGCCACAGCGAAGGGCTGCTCTCTATCCTTGTATCTACAATGGCAGGGTGGGTGCTTCTAGCTAGTGATGTAGGATATGGTCAAAAATCTCTCTCTGATGGTGTTCTGCCTGGTTTAACTACAGACAAGCTTGCTGCAGGGCGCTCATTGGAATGGGTCCGCTCTTTCTCGAATAGAGGAGACTGTCATTCGGTTTGTTTTAATCACGATATAGAAATGAGAGAAGGGATTATACAGTGAAATATGAAGAAGCAGAGAAGTTTCGTTACTTGATCCTTGCTGCACAGCGTCAAGGGAATCGATTGTTGAATGAAAAGTTGAGAGGGGTTGCATTGACTTCGTCGCAAGCGGAAGTCATTCAAGTGCTGAAGACATATCAGCCAATCACTCTAAAAGAGCTTGGATCGCTTTTGGTTTGTGAAACGGGAAGTCCATCAAGGTTGATGAATCGACTTATTGAAGAAGGAGTTATCGAACGTGTTCCCAATCAAGAAGACAAACGATCATCTTTTCTTCAATTAACAAATGAAGGGGAGAAACTCAGTGAATCCATTCAGTCTTTGGAAGATGAATTATATGAAGGCTTTATGAGTGTGTTGTCTGAGGAAGAAATGAAACAAGTCAATCATGCAGTTGGGAAATTGATGGTGTCTATATCGGATCCGATTGCTCTTGAAAAGCGGAACCTATTGTAAGATGACGCGCGGTCTTGAGACACACATATCCTGGACAACGAATAGGATGACAGCAACAACGTCTTCAACGGAGGGGATGCATATGCCTGTATCTTTAGTATTTAATCAAATTGCCGTCAACGCCTTGAACGATAACGCAACCATTTCGACAGGGCAGAATAATCAGCCTGACTGGACTTGGCAAGGGAAAAACAACAATGGGTCTGGCGTAACCACGGGTTTTTTTGCTGCAACGGGTAATGTAAATACGGTCTTTGATAACGACGTATCGGATCTTCCAATCAGTAACCCTACTGTCAATAACCCTCAGCCGAACATTCAATATTAAGAGGGGATGCCGGCATGAATGTACAGTTCGATTCCATCAATGTGAACTCAATCCATATGAATTCCGGCGTGTTTGTCGGTTCGAACTCGCAGGACGGCTGGTCTGCTTCCATGAAGGAGAACTCGGCTCTCGGTACGGTTGTCGGGACAGGAAACGTCATTCATCACAATGTGAATGTCATTCATGATGAGGATATGATTGATACACCGATCATGACAGAACAGAAAACAGGCGGAAAAGGTCAAGCCAGCACTTGAGGGTCCTTTTCCACCTGTTTTTTTATTAAATCGACGACCCACTCAGGGATGTCGCCTTCTTTCGGATTGACGAGCATATCGAGGATTGCGGAGTCGCTCAGCACTGAACGGAGGTCCTCCAATGAATTGCCATCACCGTGCACATTTCCGAACCCCTGGTTCAACTTCTGGAAGCTCTCGAATCCGTTCGGAGCATTGTTTCCGATGTTCACGCAGGAGGCATTTTCTACCGTTCCGATCCGGATGTCTTTTATAAAGAAATTTGGAGACAGCATGAAAGGTCATCACTCCTCTTTGAAGGTAAAGGTCATGCCGTTTTTTGTATTTTTGACTTGAGGCTTCTTAGCAGGCTGTACGCTGACGCCGAAGTTATTCCCTAGGTTCAGAGCGCCGCTCAATTCTTCTATATCCAGTTCATCCAATTTGAAGTTCAACTCATCAAGCTTCGGATGATTGACTTCTACGTGATCGAAGTGCAGGTGGTATTCCACAGGCTTCTTCTGTGCCTCGAGGATCTGCTTCTGAAGGTTGATGATTTCCTGATACAGCTGTTCTACTTGCTGAGTCTGCTTCTTTTTCTTATTGAAGAAAAGCATTTCGCCTATACTCCCTGATCGTCGGGCTTCTTGATAATGAGGTGTCGGTTGTGATGAATGTCATTCCGGTCACCTACGACTCTGCCAAGGCCTTCGAATTTCCGGCTCTCGGATTTGTAGCGTAAAGGAACGTTCTGGCCGGAGTAGATGCCAGAGGCGTTGGTGATTTGGTCTACCGTGATGTTGTGGAATTTAATGTTCGCCATCTTGATCACCTCCTCTAGTCAGGTGAGAAAATCTTAAGGGGCTGGATCGACTTGGACCTCCTTAGCTGAATCGGGTTTCTGGATGGAAACCCAAAGGATGCCATTCCGGAAGCTCGCGTTCATATCTTCCTCGTTAAAAAGGAACGGAATCGAGATAGAGCGTTTGAAAGCGCCGTTCAGCCGCTCGTTGTAGACAAGCTTTTCTTTCCATTCAGGCGGAAGAGTGTTGATTTCCCCTTCGATGATCAGTTGCTGGCCGTCTCTTGTCACCTTCAGCGGGTCTTTCTTCGTAAAGCCTGGCAGATCGATCAGGAGGACGACTTCGTGCTCTAAATTGACCAAATCGTAGCTCGCATTACGTTTCGGGAGAACCTGCTGAATCTCATTCCAAAAGCTTTCTCCGAGCACGCCGTCGACGTTTTTGTGAAAAGTGTCCCAGTTGATTTGATTGCTCATGACAACACCTCTGTACAGGAGTTTATGAGGTGAAATGGACATTCATGCGTAGAATGGGGTTCATTGTTGGTGCTTCATCATCGTCATGAACAATTGTTTGTAGGCGGTGTGCTCTTCTTCATTTCCTACTTCATCATATAGTTTTGCCAACCATTGGACGGGCTCAGGGTCTGTTTCGTACAGTTCCATATCAAAGCTCATACACTCAATAGCGCGGTCGGGTTGATGGAAGTGGTAATATAGCTTCCCTAAGCGCCGCTGCTCATCCGGATTCTCAAGCAGGCTTTGCATCTCCTGTACTTTTTGGATGACGGGATGGGTTTGTGGGAATTGACCGAATGCTTGGACCCATTCGGTTACATCGTTCATCTCCCGTTCGCTTAGAAGAGAACCGATGGCTCGTTCGAGGATCTCAACCGCTTCAAGAGGTTGTCCCGATTCGAATAAAAAGATAATCAGTTCCTGCCACGTTTTTGGCGAGAGGGAGGGGAGCGTTTCCTGTTTGACGAGTTGGATCAGTGCCTGCGATTGTTCAGGTGTCGGTGATAGTTGCTGTTCAGAAATGAAAGCCGTAGTGGTTGGAAGGTCCTTCTCTTCGATTAACACATTTAGATAATCAGATAAGAATACAGGGGTACGAAGTCCTCTATCGTATAAGTCTTCGTAAAAGGCACGAGTGCGGAACGTGTCGTCCATCTCTTTGGCGGTATGGTAGAGTTCGGGAGATTGAGTCTCCGCTGTATGCTGGATGATGAGAGCGGCTTGCTCTACATGCCGGGTGGGCTGCTCATAAAACGTGCGTAAGGTATGGAAAGATTCAGGTTGGAGTCGGTTCTTGAAAAGTCTGCTTTCGAAATAGAGAGGATCCTGAGCGATCAAGTCATCATCCAGTCGATGGTAGCGTTTCTCGAATTCGACAAACGTCAGGTCACCGGAAAATGCCTCAACTAAAGGGTGGTTGGGAGCGAAGTGTTCCAATTTGCGATAAATGCGGTAGCAGGAAAGCATTTTACCGCTGCGTCGTTGTTCATAGAAGAGCGTTTGGATAAACTGGGCGAGCTTTGCCTTTTTGATGAAGGGTGCAAAATACGTTGCAATCAAGGCGGTTTCCTCGCGTCCTTTTCTTTCTTTCAACCGTGTGAAAAGGGCGTTGAAGTCTTTTTTCTTGTACGTTGAATGGGTTAGAACAGACTGGGTGAGTGGATGGGTGCTTGAGAAGGTGATCCCGTTTTTAAAGGCGTCATGAATGAAAGAACGGGTGGGAAGCTGGCTGGCGGACACATAATTCAAGTACTCGCATTTGTGAAAAAACAAGTAGAAGTATCGGTTCTTCGCATCAGTGGATTCGACGATCTGGCACTGTTCGAACGTCGTCATGCGTCGGACGTTCACATCGTGCGCGTTCTGTTTACTTCTTAACGTAAGGGTGGGAAGGGTCATCATAAAACCTCCTGAATCGCGTTTCTTCCATTTTATCATGGTTTGGAGGTTCAGTGGTCCGTTGTTTTGTGTGAACGTGAGATGACAGTGTTACATAAGCATTTCAGATGTTACAAAAGGGTAGGTTTTTGGTCCTGAAACGTGAAATAAAGTGATCGAAATAGATCGTCCCTCCGAAAGCTTAGTGAAAACATTTTAAGGAGGAGATCTAACATGAAGAAAACAATTGTAGCTACAGGAATGGCCGTGTCACTCGCATTTGCTGGTTTAGGAAGTGTTTCTGCAGAAGAAGATACAAGCGTCGACCTCGGAGTCGATACGTCCATTGAAGCAGCCATTGAAGACGAAGGCATTATGACGAGTACAGAATTCCAATCCCTTGCAGAAGCGAATGGGTGGGAAGTGGAAGACTTACAGTTGTTTGCTGAAGCTCACAACATGACAGAAGTCGAATTGCAGGACTGGGCTGAAGAGAATGGTTGGGATGAAGAAGCACGTGCTTCGTTAGATCTTGACCTGCAGGCTGGTTTGAATCTGGACAACTTATTAGAAGAAGATGATGATGAAGACGAAGATGAGGACGACAATGATGGGCTGCTTGGCGGATTGTTAGGCGGCATCCTATAAATACACAGGTGAGACCGGGCGATAAGCCCGGTCTTTTCTATTGGTCAAACGTTTGTTTAATTATTTGTGACACCCGTTCAACCCTTCTGGCGTGGTATAGTGGAACGTAGATGATGGGAAGGATGGTTGTATGTCAGTTCTTTTCTTTTTAGCTATATTTGCCGCCGGCGTCGGGGCCGGATTTGTAAACGTAATGGCAGGCGGGGGCTCTTTGTTGACACTGCCTTTATTAATTTTGTTCGGACTTCCCTCTGCTGTTGCGAATGGAACGAATCGAATTGCGCTGTTGGCACAAAATATTGTGGCAATCGCTTCGTTCAGAAAGGGTGGATATTTCGATTGGAAGTTCAGTACGATGCTCGCCGTGCCAGCGTTGATCGGATCTGTGGCAGGCGCTCAAATCGCTGTGACGATGTCAGACCAGCTGTTCAATCGAATCTTGTCGATCGTGATGGTCGTCGTACTGGTCATTATCGTGTGGAAGCCGCACAAAAGACTGGCGACATCGACTTCTCACGATACGTGGCCGAAGCGGATCGGCTTGATGGTCATTTTCTTCTTTGTCGGTGTGTACGGTGGATTCATTCAAGCGGGTGTAGGATTCATCATTATTGCCGCCTTGACGCTCGTTTCGGGTCTTTCACTGGTCAAAATCAATAGCATCAAAGTGTTCGTTGTCGCGATCTACACGCTTTCTGCCCTCATTGTTTTTATTGTTAACGACCAAGTGCACTGGGGATACGGCATTGCGCTTGCTGCTGGTATGAGTCTTGGAGCCTTTCTTGGCAGCCGGTTTGCGGTGAAGCACGGGGATAAGTGGGTGCAGCGTATTTTAATCGTCGCCGTAGTGGCGATGGCAATCCGCTTATTTTTCCAAACGGTGTAACGAAATCAGGTACGGCTCGTCTCATTATATAGAGGAGAATGGTTGATGGTTGAAATTTCACGAGTAATATATGATACTTTGTAAAGGAATGCTTGGATTGTACGCGCCATCATGCGTTCCACACAATTTACACATTTGCCAATGGATCGAATGGAACACGCCTTAAGCCCTGGCATCACAGGGGTGTTTACGTTAAATGATTGTAACAGTGTGCGCTTGCTTGCTGGAAGGTGTAGACAGCAGAACATCACATGTTACAATGACAACCACGATGAATCATAAAGGAGACATGACATTGAATAAAAAAATCTTAAGTTTACTACTTGTCGCTTTCGTCGCGTTGCTTGCAGCTTGTAGCGATGGTGGCGAAGAAGCTGGAAATAATAACGAATCAACAGATAATCAAGAAGAAAGCCAAGAGCAAGAGCAGCAACAGCCGGAAATGCCGGAACCAGACGTTGAAAATGTTCCAGACGTTGTCGCTGAAGTGAATGGCACAGAAATCACAAAAGAAGAATTCACAACAACTTATGAGTCTCAATTCCAAAGAGCAGCGATGCAGTCTCAAATGATGGGACAAGAGCTGGATCAGGAACAGCTGAAAACGCAGGTTGCTGAATCACTAGTTGACCAAGAGCTGATCTTGGAAGAAGCGAAAAACCGCGACTTCACTGTATCAGAAGAAGATGTGAACAAGGAAATCGAATCTCTAGTTGAACAGCAGCAGCAAATGGAGTCAAAAGAAGATTTCTTTGCAACGTTTGAACAGCAAGGGATGAGCAAAGAAGACGTAACGGGTCTTATCGAGAACCAAATCCTTCTTAATAAGATCATCGAGGATGAAGCGGGAGGAAGTCTTCAGCCGACTGAAGAAGAAATCCAAGAGTCTTATGATCAATTCGTAGCTCAACAGGAACAGGCAAATGCTGAAGCGGAGGTTCCTTCTCTAGAAGAAGTGAAGCCGAGCATCGAGCAGCAGCTTGTCCGTCAAAAAGAAAACGAAGTGTACCAAACACTGGCACAAAGCCTTCGTGAAGGTGCAGACGTAACCATCAACCTATAAGAAACGAATGAATGGCCAGGTCTTATCGCTAAGACCTGGCTTTTTTAAAGAGAGAGGCTCGTGTTTATGATACACTCGCTGAAGAGGAATATCGTAAGCAACTAGAATCATCACAAATAGGAGAAGAGAACATGAATATACTTTTAACCGGTTCAACAGGTTTCGTGGGGAAGCAGTTAACGTTGAAGCTTCTTCAGAAGGGGCACCATGTCTATGCTTTGGTCAGAAATCAAAGGAAGGCAGACGGTTTGAAAGAAGTCGTGCCTTTTGGATTCAGGGAACAACTGCATATCATTGATGGCAATATCGCAAATGAAAAGGCAGGTCTTAGCCAAGGAGAGTTGGAGGCTTTGAAGGGGCAGATCGATGCTGTTTATCACATTGCCGCTTACCTTTCCTTCGATGATGAAGAGAAAGATCGTCTTTATGATGTGAATGTGGAAGGCACGCGTCATATATTGGATTTGGCAAAAGAACTTGAAGTGGCGAAGTTTTTCCACGTGAGTACAGCTTATACGCTCGGGGATCAACAGGAGGCTTCCGAAGAGCTTCATTCCTTAGACCGGCCGTTTCTGAATTATTATGAAAAAACGAAGTGCGAAGCCGAGCACCTGGTCTTTCGATATAAAGAAGACTTTGATGTGAGCATCTTCCGCCCGTCGATCATAATCGGAGATTCCGAAACAGGGGAAGCAGAATCGACGTTTGCGCTTTATGGAATCATCCGCAGCTTCAACTTAATGAAGAGAAGGATGGAGCGTCAGCAGTCTGCCGTGAAGCAGAAGGTCAAGTTTGTCTGCCTTGAAGATACGGCCCAGAACATTATTCCGGTCGACCACGTGGTAAAAGGCCTGGTCGCAGGTCTTGAGCACGCAGAAACAGAAACGATTTATCACCTGACAAACGATCATCCACCAACGAACGCTGAAGTCTTCCGTTTGCTGAAAGAGGAGCTGGATTTCCACGATGTAGACTTAGTCTCCCCTGCTGATGTCCATGAACTGAGCGAACAGGAAATGAAGTTCAATGAACCTCTGAGCGTGTTTCAGGAATACTTGAAGAAGACGATTCATTTTGATGATACGAATGCGAAAGAATTATTTGAACGTAGCGGAGTAGCTCCGGTTCATGTAACCGAAGATGTACTTCGGACGGTCATTTCAAATAAGAGTCAAGGATAAGAAAAGCACCGATTGCTAACCAAGCAATCGGTGCTTTTTAGTTTATTTACTGAAAGGATCTTTTTGGTCTACGACGAGGCTTCCATCTTGTTGGACTTCAGCATAGAAGACGTGATCAATAGGCGGATCAGCAACTCTTGGACGGGCATCATTTTTTTCTCCTCTTCATACTATAAAAAAACAAATGTAAGAATTTCTGACATAGGTGTTGTGTTAATTTTCAGAATTTGATACTATTTAAATTAACATTCTATGTTAAGAAAAATAACATAAAGGGGACAGGACTTAGATGGATGCTACGTTTTTAATGAATAACTTGTGGATCGTTGTCTGTACGATTCTAGTGTTACTTATGCAGGGTGGATTTATTCTGCTTGAAGCGGGTTCAACACGAATGAAGAATGCGGGTCACATTGCAGGCAAGACTGTATTCACGGTTGGAATTGTTTCTCTCGTCTTTTGGGCTGTAGGGTATGGATTGATTTATGGAGAAGGAAATGCCATCATCGGTTTTTCTAATTTCTTTTTTGGAGATGCAACGACCATGGGGGAAGGGCTGGCAGGCTCTGTTGACTTCATGTTCCAGCTTGCTTTCGCTGCAATCGCTATGACCATCGCATTCGGTGGGTTCGCCGAGCGTGCGAAGTTGGTCGCATATGTCATATTCGCTATTTTATTTTCTGTACTTATTTACCCGGTCATTGCACACTGGATCTGGGGAGGCGGCTGGTTAGCTGGACATGGTAAGCAGGACTTTGCCGGATCGACGGTTGTTCACTTGACGGGTGCAGCAGCAGCGCTTGCGGCGACAATGATTTTGAAGCCGCGTATCGGGAAATACAACAAAGACGGTTCATCTAATGAAATTGCCGGTCACAACCAAGTATTCACAGCTCTTGGTGTATTGATTCTGTGGGTTGGCTGGTTCGGATTTAATGCCGGAAGTACATTCGGTGTAGCGGATGCGTTCTTCGGTTATGTTGCGCTGAATACACAGCTTGCGGCAGGTGCCGGTGCGATTGGTGCCATGTTGATGGTATGGGCTGTAACAGGAAAAGCAGACGTTCCGACAACGTTGAATGGTGCTTTGGCTGGTCTTGTCGCCATTACCGCTTCATGTGCCTTCGTTGAACCTTGGGCAGCCGTCATCATCGGATTAATTGGTGGAGCCTTCGTATTCTTCAGTATGCGATTCTTTGATAAGCGTAGAATTGATGATCCGATCTTCGCTTTATCTGTACACGGTACGGTAGGGATTTGGGGAACGCTCTCGAATGGACTGTTTGCTACACCTGAACTGGCAACGGTCGGACGGCCTGGATTGTTCTATGGTGGTGGATTCGAACAGCTTGGTGTTCAAATTCTAGGTGTCGTGAGCTGTGGTCTGTACGCCTTCATCGTCTCCTACATCATCTTGAAAGTGATGGACAAAACGATGGGTGGCTTGCGTGTTACGGAAGAAGAAGAAATCATGGGTCTTGATATCAGTGAACACGGTGGCTACGGTTACCCTGAGAACTTAACGCCTCCTAAATCAAAGTCAGGAGCATAAGGGATTGATAATGCGTGTTTAACACTTATGAAGACATTCGAGCGTGGCGTGAGGAGACGATCTCTTCTGTAGAAGACGATCCTCAGCAGCTCAATGCATTTCACGATCAGGTCATGTATCAAACAGTGAAAATAGCTAAGGGGAAGGTTGAAAGTGAGCAGGGCGAGGTACCTGCTCCTTTTGCGTTTTTTCTGATGGGAAGTGCAGGGCGGTATGAACAGTCGCTGTGGAGTGATCAAGACCACGGTCTTCTGTTTGAGGGGGATCATCAACCTTATTTTCTAAAGCTCGGGGAAGAAATCAGTGACGGGCTGGCTGTCGTCGGTTATCCCTATTGTGAAGGGAAAGTTATGGCTTCGAACCCTTTGTGGTGTCAGTCGCTGGACTCTTTTAATGAACAGATGGAAGGCTGGCTCTCCGAAGCGGACTGGTCATCGCTTCGGAATTTCTCGATTTTCTTCGATTCACGAGTTCTCATGGGGGAGAAACAGTACTTGCTGGGCGTGAAAAAGAAGATCTTTTCCTATCTTTCTGAGCACCCTGATCTGTATCCGAGGTTTGTAGATAACGTCCAGCTCATCAAAAAGGGCGTTGGCGTGTTCGGTCAGCTTCTGCCTGAACAGCAAGGGGAGCGGGAAGGGAGTATGAACATTAAACAAACCGCGTATTTCCCTTACGTTAATGCACTCAGGATGCTCGCGTTGTTAAGAGGAGAGAGCGGTTCATCCACATTGACGCGGTTTGAAGCCATGAAGGATCGTTATCCGTCTGTTGCTGAATTTGAAAAGGATTTTCATCAACTGCTGGCTTTTCGGCTCAGGCATCAACGGGCATCCAATTCGTATGAAGGGGTTCATTTGCTTCCTGTCAAAGAGCTGTCGAAGGAAGATAAGCACCAGTTGAAAAAGATGATCAAACACGGCAACAAGCTGTTTTCCACCATGAAGACGATTCTGAAGAAAGAGGGAGTCCTATGAATCCGTTCATCCAGTTTGTAAAAGATTTATCCGACCGACTGGGGAGTGGCTTTTCTTCATTGAATCAAAATGATCCAGGGAAAGTAGCTTATGTACGTAATCTGGAGAGGGAAATGAAGAGCCGGGATGTCATGGATATCCCGCTCGATGAACTTCCTGTCGTCGTCTTCGATCTGGAAACGACCGGTTTCTATCCATACAACGGAGACACGATCCTGTCGGTGGGAGCTGTGAAAGTGCAAGGGGGAGAGGTGTTGACGGATGAAACCTTCTATTCACTCGTCCACCATGAAGAAGGATTGTCAGATGAAATTGCGGAATTAACGGGTCTTACCGATGAGCAGTTAGAGGAAGCGCCGCCTCTAAGGGACGTACTGAAGCAGTTTTATGCCTTTGTAAAAGAAGATGTCCTCGTTGCGCACCATGCTCATCATGAAAAACAGTTCATGAGTCATTCCACCTGGACGGCTCTTAGAAAAAGCTTTCAGCATCGTATCGTAGATTCTGCGCTGCTTCCGAAGCTCGCTCAACACGATATTGAACTCAACTCTCTTGATCAATGTTGTGATTATTACGGGATTGCGGTTGAGCAGCGTCACCATGCTTTGTATGATGCAATGGCTACTGCTGAGTTGTGGGTGGAAGGCATTCGTGAGCTGAGGGAAAAGGGCTTGGTGGATTTGAAGGATATGTACACGCAGCTTGCTTTGATGGAAGGGTAATATGGAATTATTAAAGAAACGCTCGGACTTTAGTGGTCTCGAGCGTTTCTGTTTCTTAATTGCACGGCGATGTATAGAAGGAGTCCGAATGTGGCTCCGGCAAGTAGAATGAGTCCAACTTCGCCAAGCATTAGAAAAGCAATTGAAATGATGATGCCGAGTAGTATGTATAAGAATATCTTCACCGGTTATCCTCCTGCAGTTGTTTTTTCTAAGACCTCCTTCATGATAGATGAAAATTAGATCGCTGTGAATACGAAAGACCAAACCTCATTTGGTTTGGTCTTTGATGTGTTTATTGTTTTCCGATGTACCCGATCAGCGTAGAGTACGTTTCTCCGCTTTTCGATTCACAGTTGCTGACATAAATGATCTGTCCGCGTTCTTCGATGTATTCACAAGTGAAGGATCCTGCCGGCGTGTTCGGATAACCGCTGTATTCGTTCTCGAATTGAACCGTTTCTCCGTTTGTTTCGAAGCGGTTCTGAAAGTGGCTTCCGTCCGGGTTGAAGATCGAAACGTTTGTTGTGTAGCTTTCTCCGTTCTTGGCTTTCTCCACTAAAGTCGAGATTTGATCACTGTTCTCCACTTCAAGAGCTCCCTGCCTGATCTGTTCAAACTCCTCTACTTGGTGTTCAACGATGACATCGCCGTTTTCTTGGGCGTCTTCCACAGTGTAAGTGGGTTCGGATTCGGCGTTGGAGCAAGCGCTGAGTGCTAGTGTCAAAAAGATCAGTGACGCGATTTTCTTCAATAGACCACTCCTTTACATCCAATTATAACCAATTAATGGTTGTTTTTCTATAACCTGCCTAATACATGCAGAGGGAGCTCTCTCTGCATGTATTGAAATTAAATTGCGATTTTTTTAAATCTGTCATTCCAAAATTCAACGAAAGGTCCCATAAGCAGCATAGCTAGCAACGTACCTAATCCGACAGGACCACCCGCCCAACAGGCGAGCAGTGTGACAATCACGGCGACAGATATTTGTGACGTGCTGATCCGCCATTGAAACCGTGCGCTGACCGCTAAGAAGAGTTCATCGACAGGGGACCTCGTTAATTTGGTTTGGATATACAAGGCAACACCAAGCGTCGCAATGATCAGTCCAACAATGAAGGCGGTCCCTTTTACCGCGATCGGTGCGCTTTCCAAGTGAACATGTCTCAGAGCATAATCGAGCCACAGGGTGAAAAACGCGCTTTCGATCAGGATCGGAATGATCGCTGTATATTCGATCGAACTCTTATTAAGGAAGGCATTGATGAATACGATGATGCACTGTGCCAACCCGAACCACAAGCCGGATGGCAACCCTGTCTGGTTGTGGAGGCCGACGAATAACGCGGACCAAAATCCGGCTCCAAGGGCTGACTTGACGACGATCGATGTGCCTAAATATGTGATGGCGATGCCTGAAATATAAATGAATATACGTTTCAAAATCTTTCACCCCTTTTATTGTGAATAACTTATAGTTATAGTGGATGGAAAGGAGGGACCACTACATGTTGTTCCATAAACTTCGGTATTTCATAGAGATTGCTAAGTTGAAAAGCTATACGAAAGCGGCGGAGAGCTTCTTCATTTCCCAGCCTGCTCTCAGTAAACAAATGAAGCTGTTAGAAGAAGAACTCGGCTTCCGCTTGTTTTCTAGATCATCAAAAGGATTTAAGCTCACTGAAAAAGGGCAGTCTTTGTATTACGAGCTTGAACCTTTGTTCAATCAGATCGAAACGACCGTCCACCAATATAAAAAGCACGATCAAGTCTTATTTGGTTCAACCCCTCTGCTGAGCTCGTATTTCATCCATGAGCATTATGAAAAGCTGCAGCGGATTCATTTTCAAGTGACTGTAATTCAAGATGATAGTCAGGACCTCATTCCTTTTCTGAAGGATCACCGGATTGATGCAGCCATTGTTCAGGATATTGCAGAAGTCGAAGGCCTTTACTCCAAGTACCTCTTCAAAGATGAATTCCTGGCTGCGATTCCATCTTCCTTTCCGCTCGCATCCAAGCAGCATGTCACGCTGGATGAGTGCCTTCAGCATACACAGATTATCCCGACGCAGCGCTCCACTCTTGCGGAGCAGCTTCGAATCATTATGAATGACCGGTCCTTTGATGGCGAAGTGATCGAGACGCACTACCAGGCGATGACGGGTCTTGTGTCGCTTGGCATGGGGATCGCCTACCTGCCGTCCATAATGGCGGAACAGATCGAGTACCGAGGTGTAACATTTGTGCCGATCTCAGATCAGCAACTCTATCGTGACATGTACCTTTATGCGACGACGAAATCGATGCTTGATTTTCTATATGATCAGTTCTCCTAATTTCAGCATAAGACCTAAGAACGGAATTGAGAAATACAAAAAAATCATCTTTCTATAACTAGAAGTTATGACCTTCTGAAGGGTGGAAAAATGATACAGTGGAAGGGGAGGTGAGCATTTATCCGAATTGTATGGTTGTTTGTCATCTGCTGGCTCGTCCCGACTGGAGTGTGGGCAAACGGAACGGTTTTTTCTGAAAATGATGAGTATCCATCAGGGCAGGTCGTCTCCTTGGAAGAGGAGATCATCCGTATTCAAAAGGAAGATCTGCATATCGATGTGAAGGTTGAAGATAAAAGTGGCGTGTTCCCAGAGGAAAATCCAGCAATGCTTGCGGAAGTGCGGGCTGCTTACACCATGTTGAATGAAACGGATGAAGTACAGACGGTGCCCGTCGCTTTCCCTCAGCCGGGAGAGGTTGAGGGGTGGACGATATCCTTAGATGGTGAACCGGTTCCTGTCTCAGGTCAGGTCGATTTGCCCAGAGAAGATCTGTATAGACAAGCCCGTGAAGAGAAATGGGTGAATCCGAAAACAGGAGAAGCGTATAACTTCGGTGGCTTCGGTTATACAGAGGAAGATTTGATTCCATCGGCTACCTTTGAAATTTCACTGACTCCTGGAGAAAGTCATCAGCTGATTGTTGAATACATCGCATCTTTTGGCGTGGATGAAAGACACAGTCTCCATCCTGTTTACAGGCTGGATTACTTGCTACAGCCAGCATCCAACTGGAGTGATTTTAAGAACCTGACGCTTGAGATCAACGTTCCTTCACAGTCCGATACATACTTGAATCTACCGCTTGAAAGGGAAGGGGATGCCTACAAAGGGACGTATGAGAAGCTGCCTGATGAGAATATTTCGCTGTTTGTTACGCCTCATTCGGGCTTTTGGATCGATCTTTTTCAGAAAAGGTCTCATGCTGTCATCTTCTCGTTGGTCGTTCTTCTGTCGGTGTGGATTTTGAGCCTTGTGCTGCGCAGGCGGCAATCGTTGTTGGTGAAAATGGTCGTGTTCAGTGTTCTATTCCCGCTTGCGGTTTGGATGGGATATGACATTTGGACTCATAATCTATTGGGCTATCCTTTCGATATTTTTCAGGGCATTCTTTTCGGTTTTTATGTTCTTGGTTTGAGTGCAGCCGTGCTGTTCGGTCTATATAACAAGCGTCGGTTGAATAAAGGTCACGGAGTTAAACAAACGTTTGATTAATCTTAATAGACGTGATGCTTTTGAAAAGAATGACCTGTGTTGGAAGACCTTTTATCGTGAACAGTCTCAAAACGATCATGAAAGCAGAAGAAGGGTGGGCAACCCATTAAGAGTTGCCCACCCTTCTATTTACTGTTCGCGTTCCTTCAATTCTGTTAACGGGACTTCCTGATACACATTCGGCTGATCGACAGGGTGAATGCGTGCCATTTCATTCTTCTCAATCACTTCTTCGATATAAATCTCACGGTCCTCATGTCTAACATGAATCATCTCCGGTGAGTTGAAAATTTCCTTCGCGCGCTCTTTGTTCATGCCTACGCCCTCCTTTTCATCCTATTTTCTGTAAAAGGGTGGAGGTTATGCATGATTACAGGTTGTCGCCATTCATGATGGAGTTCTTCACGACGACGTAGTCGACGTGACGGATGGCATCTAAGTTCGTGCCTCCAGCGTACGAAATGGCAGACTGCAGATCCTGTTCCATTTCAACTAGCGTATCTTTCAAAGAACCCTTGTATGGTACAGTGATTTTCTTTCCTTCAACGTTCTTCTTTTCCCCTTTTTGGAATTCAGAGGCGGAGCCGAAGTACTCTTTGTACGGCTTGCCATCTTTCTCGATCAATTGACCCGGAGATTCTTCGTGTCCGGCAAAAAGAGATCCGATCATAACCATAGTGGCGCCGAATCGGACAGACTTGGCGATGTCTCCGTGTGTGCGGATGCCGCCGTCAGCGATGACAGGTTTGCTTGCGGCCTTTGCGCACCAGCGTACGGCAGCGAGCTGCCATCCACCTGTACCGAAGCCGGTTTTTAACTTGGTGATACATACTTTACCGGGGCCGATGCCGACTTTTGTAGCGTCTGCGCCAGCGTTTTCCAGTTCACGCACGGCTTCTGGCGTTCCGACATTGCCGGCGATGACAAACGTGTCTGGCAGGTGCTGTTTAATGTGTTGGATCATATCGATAACGGCCTGGGAATGTCCATGGGCGATGTCGATGGTGATGTAATCCGGCAATAGATTCTCCTTAGCAAGCTCTTGAATGAATCCGTACTCTTCGTCTTTTACGCCTACACTGATCGAGGAGATGAGATTGTCGTCCTTCATCTCTTTGATGAATGCTTTCCTCGTTTCAGGCTCGAAGCGGTGCATGATGTAGAAGTATCCTTCCTCCGCCAGGAAGCGGGCTACTTTTTCATCAATAATGGTCTGCATGTTCGCAGGTACGACAGGCAGCTTGAATGTATGTTGGCCGAGCGTGACGTCTGTATCACACTCAGAACGGCTGTTTACGATGCACTTGGCAGGAATCAGTTGAATATCTTCATAGTCAAATACGTTTTCCATATTAACACCTCAAAAAAGCGAACATTTCATTCGCTTGAAAGTTTTATTGTTCGTCTATAAGTAATCATAACGGAATCATTTGGGAATGTCAAAGGTCATACCTATTCAAAAAGCAGACGTTTTTCGACAGGGTGCCGTCGAATGTACGACATGGGCAGAAAAAAATTTTAAAAATAGTGTAGGGGAAGTGGAGGTCGTGTTCGTCTATATAAGTAGAGCTGTCTGAGGAGAGGGG
The DNA here is from genome assembly GCF_020171725.1 of Halobacillus litoralis. GTDB lineage: Bacteria > Bacillota > Bacilli > Bacillales > Halobacillaceae > Halobacillus > Halobacillus litoralis_F. The sequence goes on from NZ_JAIVAJ010000010.1 coordinate 109,253, forward strand.
GGAGTGTCATTCAAGAGGATGTTTTAATTGAAAAGATCAAGCGGGGTCATACGCAAGCTCTGCGTCTAGTGATTGAAAAGCATAAACACACCGTCTATCAAGTCATCTTTCACGTCATCCGAGATGAAAAAGAGGCGGAGGACCTGACGCAGGAAACGTTCATCAAAATGGTTGATGCTCTCCCTTCTTACCAAGGAAAAGGCTTCAAAACGTGGCTCAGTCGGATTGGTTTTCGAACGGCGCTCGATGCGAAGCGGAAGAAAGAGCGAAGCCCCGAAGAGGTCGTGGAGCATCTCCACGATAAGGAAACCATACAAAGTGCCGAGGACGAATGGCTTCAGAAGGAGAAATCGAAAGCTGTGGCGGCTTCGATTGAACGTATGCCGGAGAATTACAGAGGGGTCGTCTATGCGTATTACATAGAAGGGAAATCTTACTCGACGATCGCCGGAGAACAGAAGCTGCAGGAGAAGACGATAGAGATGAGGCTGTACCGGGCTCGTAAGTGGATGAAGGAGCATTGGAAGGAGGATGATTTTTAATGAAGCATATGGAAGAACAGCAGATGATGCGTTATATCGATGGAGAATTGACGGAGAAGGAACAGTCGGTGATCGAGTCCCACTTCGCAGACTGTGATGATTGTTTCGATGAATACCTGCAGATGCTTGACCAATCCTCGCCTCTTTCCGATTCCTTTACGGAAGAAGCAGTGGCGCGAATCGTGCAGGAGCACCCGACATTCAAACAGAATAAAAAGTCGAATGTATTGGCGCACTATCTGGTCGCAGCAGGCTTCACGCTTCTGTTAATGGTGTCCGGTGTGTTCAGCTTTATGTCTGACTCAATAGATGAAGAAGAGTTCAAGCAGCAAACGTCCTTCTCCGAGCAGATGATGGAGAAGACGGGCAGCTTGATTGATGAAATTACGAAACGATAAGGAGGATTATCATGAATAAATCACCGATCTTAGCATTTTTTCTGGCGTTGATTCCAGGGTTTGGCCATATGTATATCGGAAAAAAGGTGCGGGGTTTCTTTTATATGTTAGCGTTCGGGTTCCCGTTGTTTCTGGCATTCGTTTTGCTGGTCACGGGAGGGTTGCCGAACGAGCTGTTGTTACTTGCTATTCTGGGGTCGTCCCTTGTGTGGATCGTGAACATGCTTGATATGATCATGACGCTGCTGCTTGCGAACCAACGAAAGGAAGAGGATTCTGTGAAAGCGAAGCAGAATGAGCGGTTCTTTACCATTTTCCTTTCCTTGATTCCGGGGCTCGGACACTTTCACTTAGGCTTGAACCAGCGGGGTCTTACGTTCTTGACTGCTTTTATCGGAATGGGCGTCATGATTCTGTTTGTAACCGTCATGACGTCAGCAGAAGGCTTCTTGGTGTTCCTATTAGCGCTGCCTGTCATTTGGATCTACGGGTTGTTTGATGTCATTCAGCTGCAAAAGCAGAAGGATGCCGGGGAAGAATTGGAGGACCGGACGTTGATGGAAGATTTGGACCGTCATCGTTCAGGTGATCAGAAGAGCAAGGTGCTGGCTACGATCCTCGGAATCTTCCCGGGAGCGGGGCACATGTACATGGGGCTTCAAAGGCGGGGCCTTCAGTTGATGGCCGGGTTCCTGCTTTCCATTTATATATTGGACGTACTTCGCCTGTCGTTCTTCCTGTTTCTCATTCCGGTCATTTGGTTTTACAGCTTTTTCGATACCCTTCAGCAGAGTAATAAAATGGAGCATGAGGAACTGAGTGATGTGCCGATTGTAAAACAGTTCGTCAACCATCAGCGCTGGTTCGGAATCATCCTTATTTTACTTGGGGTATTCTACTTGGTTGACCGGATAGCGGTTCCTCTAGTGGATGATCAGCTGCGGCAGGTACTGGACATTAATTTGAGGTATTACTATGACCGCTACTTCCAACTGATCGTCGTTTCGGTGCTGTTTATCGGCGGCGGAATCAAGCTCTTGACTGGATCGAAGAAAAAGGGGGAGCAGGCATGAGAAAATGGCGGGTAGGAACGATATCGATGGGGTTGACCCTTGTCTTATTAGGGGTGGTGCTTCTCTTGAGTTCTTTTGTGGAAGCGGAATTGATTTCGCTCACTATGACGTGGTGGCCGGTGATATTGATTGTCTTAGGTGCAGAGGTCATTCTCTACCTTCTGACGTCGAAGCAGGAGAAGCCGGTTGTCCACTATGACTTCATCTCGATTTTGTTTATCGGCATCCTCGGTACGGCCGGTGTTGCGTTGTACTCGGTCACTTCGCTTGGCCTTGTAGAAGAAGTGAAGGCGAGTGTGAACTACGAGACGGTTGAACGAGCACTCCCGGTTGTGGAGGAAGACGTGGCGGATCTACAAAAAATCGTGATTGAGATGGATCATCTTCACGCAACGCAGATCGAAACGAATCAATCCGAGCAGCTTCAGTTGTTCGGGCGCTACACCACAAACGCTTATGAGGATGATGCCTTACAAGGAGAAGATGTCGTCAGTATGAACCGAGTTGATGACACACTTTATGTACAGCTTCTCAATGCCGGTGAACGGATCCGTCCAGTGTTGTCTGTTCCGAATGACGTAGAGGTAGATGTTCGGAGCGAGGGCTCAAGGCTCAAACTGGTACTCGACGAGGTCGAGGCGGACTGGTCGATTGAAGGAGCAGGTCTCGTTGAAGTACGTGTCGGTGACGCTGTTGATGCTTCGTTTGAAGGGGTAGAAGCATCTGAGGTTTTCGGTGAAGGGACACATACGATCTCCCTATCACGCGTGACAGAATTGGACTTATACTAAAAAGAGAGACGGAACCTCGATCACCAGGTCCCGTCTCTCTTTTTATTTATAGTTAAGCACGTTCTAACATTCTCTCAAGCGCCTTCCGTGCATCAATAGCTGTCGACTCATCGACTTTAATGACGTTCTGCGGCTGACCGTCAGCGATCGATTCGAGCGACCAGGCTAAGTGCGGAAGGTCGATCCGGTTCATGGTCAGGCACGGGCACATACGCGGGTTCAACGAAATGATATGCTGCTCCGGATGCTCCTTTATTATTCGGTTCACGAGGTTCATTTCGGTGCCAATCGCCCACGAACTGCCGGGCGGGGCATTTTCAATCTGGTCGATAATATAGTTGGTCGACCCTGCGTAATCCGATAAAGCAACGACTTCGCGGCTGCATTCCGGGTGGACGATAATGTTCGTGTCCGGGTAGTCGCGTCGGACCTGTTCGACATTCGCAACGCGGAAGTTCTCATGAACAGAGCAGTGTCCTTTCCACAAGATGACCTTAATGTCTTCGTATGGCGCTTCATGAATCAGCTCTTCCCGGATCGGATCCCAGACCGCCATCTCTTCCAAGGAGATTCCAAGGTCATAAGCCGTATTTCGTCCCAGATGCTGGTCGGGTAAGAAAAGGATGCGTTCCTTCTGCTCGAAAGCCCACTCAATCATGCGAGCTGCGTTCGAGGAGGTAACCGTTGCACCGCCGTATCTGCCGACGAACGCTTTAATGGCAGCGGTCGAGTTGACGTAGGTGAGTGGCAGAATCGTGTCTCCGAAGGCGTCCATCAACCTGGTCCACGCTTTTTCAGTTTGGTGGATATCCGCCATATCGGCCATGGAGCAACCGGCGCGCATATCTGGCAGATAGACGTGCTGGTCTTCTCTTGTTAAAATATCTGCCGTTTCCGCCATGAAGTGGACGCCGCAGAATACGATCGCTTCCGCTTCGTGCTGATTGGCGGAAAGCTGGGCTAACTTCAAGGAATCTCCGCGGACATCTGCATAATCAATGACTTCATCCTTCTGATAGTGATGACCAGGCATAAACAGTCGGCTGCCCATTTTATTTTTCACACGTTCCACAATGGAGCGAAGTTCTTCCTCGGTCATGTTTTGATAACGTTCTGGCAAAGTGGGATGCTGGGTCTGCATCGTTTCAAAAAGGTTCATCGTACGTCCTCCTCTGATTGAACTTGAGCACTGATATCGAGTGACGGGGCGGAGTGGGTCAAGCTTCCAAGGGAAATGTAGTCCGCTCCAAGACGGCTGTAGGCGGCCAGATTATGAATCGTGATTCCTCCTGAGATTTCCGTGGTGATCGTGTTCGGTACGAGCGTCACCAAATGAAGGATCTCCTCTGGTGTACGATTGTCGAACATGATGCAGTCCACTTCGGCAGCAACGGCTTCTTTTACTTGTGCTTCATTTTCAGTTTCGACTTCAATTTTGACCATGTGTCCTAACTGTCCGCGTATTGTTTCGACAGCTTGTTGAATCGATCCGGCAAAAGCGATATGGTTATCCTTCAGCATGACAGCATCGTCCAGGCCGAATCGATGATTGTAGCCTCCGCCTGCTCGGACGGCATATTTCTCGAAAGTTCGTAACCCGGGCGTCGTTTTCCTTGTATCACAGATTCTCGTCGGAGAGTCACCCATCATGTCAACGGCTTCCCTGGTGACGGTTGCAATCCCGCTCATCCGCTGAATCAAGTTCAAGATGACGCGTTCTCCTTTTAATAAACTTCGTATCGATCCTTGAATCGTCGCTATCGGAACTTTCTCTGCAATTGTCGCTCCGTCTGGGATGAAGGTCGTCACCTCTAAGGAAGGATCGAGCAGTTCAAACCCTGTCCGGATTACCTCATTTCCACAAAAAACCCCCGACTGTTTGCTTATAAGTGTTAACGCTCCCGTAGAAGAAGCAGGAAAAAGCACATCGCTCGTGACGTCGCGATCTCCGATATCCTCGATGAAGAACGATTCTAACTGCCTCCTATAGATGAATGGGTTCATTGGATTTCCTCTTTTCTTGTACAATTTGTTTCTGCTGCCATTCCGTCTCCTCGTTAGGGAAGTCGCTTCGATAGTGACCTCCACGGCTTTCTTCACGTTCTAAGGCAGAAACCGTCATCAACCAAGCGGTTCTCAGCATAAAAAGGGTCGTTACTTGTTTACTAGTGAGCAAACTCAAGTCGAACGAGAACCATTGATCGAGGTGGAAGGATTCCAACCACCCTTTCTGCTTTTTCAATGCTTTGGCGTCCCTCACCATCCCGACGTTCTCCATCATTTTCTGCTGAAGGAGTGAACGTGGGGGGAGGTCGCAAATCGGATCGAGAAGCAGCGGTTTGTTCTTTCCGGTGTATGGGATGCCAGACACCTTCTGTTCATTGATCCAGCCCGCTAAGCGTTTGCTGAATACCATTCCTTCCAATAGGGAGTTGCTGGCCAGACGGTTCGCCCCGTGTACGCCGGTACAGGCCGCCTCTCCGATGGCATATAAACCTGTTACTGAAGTGCGTCCGATCTTGTCTGTCGTAATGCCACCCATAATAAAATGGCAGCCTGGTGTAACAGGGATGAATCCTTCAGAAAGGGAGATATCGTGCCTGTGACAAAGCGCTGTGACCGTAGGGAATCGCTCTTCGAATTGCGGAATCATACGGATATCCAAGTAAAGGGTGTGTCCTTTTTCACGTTCTGTATAGATGGTGTTCGCGACTACGTTACGTGGTGCCAGGTCCCCTAAAGGGTGGACGCCATCCATGATCCGTCGTCCTTTTTCATCTACCAGTACAGCGCCTTCTCCGCGGACGGCTTCTGTGACAAGGCCGTGCGTCTTGCCATTTACATTCAAAAGTGTAGGGTGAAACTGAACAAATTCCATGTCGGTCATTTCTGCTCCGGCCTCGTAAGCTAACGCGAATCCATCGCCCGTTATGGTCGGGGCATTGGAGGTAGAGGCGTACAGCTGTCCGCAGCCGCCTGTCGACAAGACGATATGGGGAGCGGTCAGGACGGCGGTCTCATACTCTGTTTTGTAACGGACGCCATAGCACACTTCGTTCTCGACCAACAATTCGTAAACAAAGTGGTGATCCCGGATTTCTACGTTCGCTCTAATCTGCTGCTGTAAATGTTCCATCAACCGTTTCCCTGTCTGATCTCCGCCACTATGTACAATGCGGTTTTGGTGATGGCCGCCCTCACGTCCGAGGTCGATCGTGCCGTCCTGGTTGCGGTCGCAGGTGAATCCTTCTTCAATCAGCTCTTGAATGATGCCTGGTGCTTCTCTCAACATTTCGAGTGTTGTTTGGGAGTGATTCGCATAACGTCCAGCTTCTGTCGTATCCAAATAGTGGGCGAAGGGATGATCTTCTTCGCCAATCGCGGCAGCAATCCCTCCTTGGGCATAGCGGGAATTTCCGTTCGATACATCAGACTTTGTGAAGACTATTACATTTGTGTCCTCGCTTAAATGTCGGGCCAATTGCAAAGCTGCCACACCACTTCCGACAATGATGACATCCGCTCTTTCCATGTAAGTCGACTCCTCACTGTTTTAACAGGTGTATTGACACCTATATTTACATACTATTACACTTATGACAAGTGAAAAGTCGAAATGAGGGAAAGAAGATGGAGAAATATTTTGATTGTGCCGCGACAACTCCTATGACAGAAGCTGCGCTGGGAGCATTCACGAAAGCGGCTCGTGAATTTTACGGAAACACAAGCAGTGTGCATGACGTTGGAACAAAGGCCCATTCGCTCTTGGAACACAGCCGTGAGACATTGGCCGGATTGCTGGGCGTGGAGGCTTCCGGGTTATTTTTCACAAGTGGAGGTACGGAGAGTAACTGGCTCGGCATGGAGGCCATGATGTCTGCTGGTGGGGGAAACCATCTTATTCTATCTGCGGCCGAACATTCTTCGATAAGGCGTGTCGTCGAGAAAAAAGAGCGGGAGGGATGGAGCGTCACAAGGGTGCCTCTGACAGATGGAGGGATGGTTGATCTTAAGTCGTTAGAAGAGGCCATTACAGCGGAAACGGTCGTCGTATCGGTTCAGCTCGTCAATTCAGATATCGGGACGATTCAGCCGTTAAACGAGATTCATAGCCTTTGTAAGCGTCACAACCTCCTGTTGCACAGTGATTTCGTTCAAGCTTTTGGCAAAATAGATGTTAGGGAAGCAGCCTCCTTTGTCGACAGCTTCTCGCTTTCGGCTCACAAAATCGGCGGACCAAAGGGAGTAGGGGCTCTCTATATTCGTCCCTCCCTTTCATTTGAACCGATTTTTCCAAGCGTGACGCATGAGTCGGGTGTGAGGCCTGGGACAGTCAACACACCAGGAGTGGCGTCATTTATTGTAGCGGCTGATTCGACCTTGCGGGAAGACGGCATATTGGATTTGAAAACGACGTTCCTGAAACAATTGCGTGAGGACTTTGAAGTCGTGGGAGATGTTCGTCATCAGAGTGTACCGATTGTTGGGTTACTTGTGAAAGGAGTGCCTGGGCAATGGATGGTGCTCGAGGGAAGTCGTCACGGCTATGCTTTCTCGACAGGAAGTGCCTGCCAATCGGGAATGGATGGAACGCTCCCGACACTTGATGCTATGGGAATGACAGAAGAAGATTCAGAGGTCTTCATCCGAATATCCTTCCATCCTTCTCATACCAAAGAGGATGTCATCCATCTTGCTGACTGCTTGAATCAAGTCGTCGTTGATTATTCAGGAGAGAAGGTAGAAATGGCAGGGCGGTGAACATAGCCTGTCTTCTCTTTTCATATAAGTAACTATGAAAGGAGAGATTCTATGGGATTGTTCCGGGAGTTCAAACAATTCGCTGTCCGCGGAAGTGCCGTTGAAATGGGTGTTGGAATGGTGCTGGGCGCTGCTTTCAGCGGTTTCATAGATTCACTCGTCACGGATATGCTCCTGCCGCCTATCGGGTTGGTTTATGCCAGTATGAATTTCGAGAGTCTGTTCATCAATCTGAGCGGAGGCTATTACCCGACACTTGCAGCCGCCAAAGAAGCAGGAGCCGCGACGATCAACTACGGAATGTTCATAAGTGCAACGATTCGATTTATCATCGTCATGTTCGCCGTCTTTATGGTCGTCCGCCAAATTAACCGTTGGAAGAAGCCGCATCGACACCCGATGGACGCGATGACGAAAAAGGAATGCCCTTATTGCTGTATGCCGATCCCAAGCCAGGCTGTCATCTGCCCGAATTGCTCTTCCAGCTTATCTGTAGACCAGCCACGCTGGCGGGTAAAATAATAGATGGTTCCGTCTGATAGTTCGTCGGAAGCGGTTTGATTTCCATCAAAAAAGGTTCCGATCATCATTATGATGTTCGGAACCTTTTTCTATGTCCTTATCAATCTTCTTCGTTTTCCATACCTTCAGAGTCTTCCATTTCACCGGAATCCTCCATCTCACCTGAGTCTTCCATTTCTCCGCTGTCCTGTTCTTCCATGTCGCCTTCCCCATCGCTACCGCATGCCGCGAGAGCAAGAACGGAAGTTAAGCCTACTGCAAGCAACCATTTTTTCAACATAAAAATCGACTCCTCTCAGAATGGACGTTCATGTTCCGTTTACCCACAAAATGTAAATGGTATGTTACAGGAATATGAAATGTTTGAAATGATGTGGAAATGAACCTTTTGGCTCAGAGCTTGACCCAGGCGTCTTGACCATAACCTCTTTGCTGCCAATATCCGATATGTTCTTCGTCAATCAGTTCGATTCGATTGAGCCATTTCACGGATTTGTAAGCGTACATCCGCGGCACAATCAAACGGACAGGCCCTCCATTCCGATTGGGTATGAGCTCGCCATCAATCAGCATCGCGACCATGACGTCATCGTCCATCGCTTGGTCCAGCGTAAGGGAATCGGTGTACACGCCGTCTTGGGAATAAAATTTGACGTGTGTCGCCTTGTCTTTTACGCCTGCTCTTTTCAGCAAATCACTCAATTTGATCCCTTCCCACGTAACATCGAAAACGCTCCAGCCTGTCACGCAGTAAAAATTCGCAACTTGCACGCCCCTGTTGATTCCGACAAAGCTCTCCCAATCCCATTCTTGAACTTGATCAACGAGCCCGTCGATTGTGAAGGAGAAATTGTCATCTGTAATCGTAGGCATCTGGGTCACTGTGTAATAGCGGAACTCTCCAGTTCGGCCTCCGCCAATCGGAGGCTTCGATTTAGGGGCAGGTGTCGGCAATGGACTGAACGCTTCGGTTAACGGCATCTCAGAAGGGGGAGGGGGACCGCTCGGCAGATTTAAATATGGTTTTGCCCACTGATATATGAAAGGGGAGAACACAATCACGATTCCAGCGCCTGTTCCCCGCCTTAGGAAAGTTCTCCTATTCATGATTGGATTGCTGTCCTCAATGACCATCCGCTTGTTCTCTTTCTCTTCAGCACGACGCTTTTCAATCGCTTTGAACCACTGGCTTCTCGTAATGCTGTGATAGATCAAGTAGGGAACACCGACCCAGGTCATGATGTCGTGAACAATCAAAGCGAAAGAACTCAGTCCTGGATTCAGCTCACGCTGAAAGGTTAATAGAATCCCGGATACGATCAATGCTCCGAGAATGGACAGCACAACATATAGGTTCGTCCGGTTATTTTTCCGCTTGCGTAACGTTTTAAGATGCTTCACCATTTTCGGCGTGTAAAAGAGAAGGGGAAGAAGGCTGATGAAACCGATCCAGATGTGACTGTCTTTCACCCAGATCCGCACTTGGGGAAGCCACTGTCTGAAATCCGACGAGACGAGCAGGAGACCTGTAAGGGCAAGGAACGTAAAAAACAGGGCATTCCAATGGTGCAGCTGCTTTAATTTCTGACCGAACTTTTGTTGTCTTTTATAAAAAATGCTTTTATCCATAACGGGTGCTCCCTTCTATAGTTTACTTACCCGTTTACCGGTGTCCTTGTACAATCTAATCGGCTTTCTATATCAAAAAAAGCCCACTCTCTCTAAGGAAGTGGGCTTACAGAGTGTCGAGAAAGTCCTATCGGTTTTTCAAAGGTTAAGAAGCGGAGTTGGCGAAACAATTCGCTTTCCATGGGCGTCCGCTGAGTCTCCTAGCTTCCTACGCTGTTTCGCCAACACCTTTATGAGGAGGAGGAGGCGGAACCTCTTATGCTATCATCTGTAAAAGGCGATGATAGCACAGCATTACGTTCGTCCTTCCTCATTCCCGCTCGGTTCTGTTCCCACTACTTTCGTACAGCGGGGTGGAAAATCGTGAGACTCCTGCGGGATGCACGGACCACGGCGAGACCCCGGAAGACGAAGTCTGAGGAGGCTCGGCGTCCGCCGCGGAAAGCGAACTATTTTCCACCCCGCTGTCCTCCTCATTTGTAACAGAACCGTTCTCCACACTTTTTCAACAGTTTAAAAGCCCACTTTCTTTAAAGAAAGTGGGCTTCGGTCATTAGCAGTATTCGTTATAAGCGTTCGTAAGGTTGGTGATGATTTCTTCTGGTTCGTGATCCTCGATTTCTTCACGTGGAATGAAGTGTACGACTTGTCCATCTTTTAACAACGCCATAGATGGAGAGGATGGCTCGTAGCCTTCGAAATAGTCGCGCATACGGGCAGTCGCCTCGCGGTCTTGTCCTGCGAAAACGGTCACGAGATTCTCAGGCTTTTTCTCATTGGAAAGAGATTCGCGTGCAGATGGGCGGGCGAGTCCTGCTGCACATCCACAAACAGAGTTCACGACAACAAGAGAAGTTCCTTTTGTTGTGCTGATAAACTCATCGACTTCTTCTGGCGTCGTCAGTTCGTTGAATCCGGCATTCGTCAATTCATCACGCATCGGTTGGGAAATTTCTTTCATATAAGCTTCATATGGGTTCATGGTTATTCCTCCTGTTTTTGTTTAGTGGCTTGGGTCATTTGATGCCAAACGGAACCTTTGGCTTCTTCGCCGCCTTCAATACGTTCAATCGCCATATTGATCTGCAGGCGGACCTCGAATTCAGGATCGTCGGCGGCTTCCTTCAAGGCAGGAAGAGCGGCTTCGTCACCCAGCTCATATAAGAACATCGCTGCCCGCCAACGAACGAGGCGGTTCTTATCTTTTAACGATTCCATCATTTTCGGCATGGCTTCCTTAAATCCAAGGTCGGAAATACAATCGCCGGCTGTTCGTCTTACGGTGACGGACTTATCGTGCAACGCTTTATACAAGTAGGGGAGGGTTTCCATTTCTTCAATCATCCCTAAATACGCGGTTGCCAGTCTTCTGATCGAAGCTTTTTCATCATCCAGTGCTTTATCTAAAATTCTATAGTCGTCAGCGGTCGGATCCATACGATCAAGAGCAGCATAGCGCACTTTCCAATCTTCGTGGTCGAGTGTCTCAAGTGTGATCGTCGACTTTTTCTTCGTTGATTCGTCCTGCTCCTGGTCTTGATCAAACGCTTGTTTAACAAGAGAATTCAGTCGTTCTTCATCATAACTTGCCGAAATTTCTTCTTTGACCTGTTCTCCGATTTCATCGGCATCGCCGTAACGCGGGCTCTGCTCGATCCATTCCCGCTCCATAATCATATTAGGAGAGGCGGGAGCGGCTTCCATGGCGGCTTCCTGGAAGCGTGGTTCAAGACCAACGCGTTTTTCTTCACCGCGGTCCTCAAGCTTCACCTGCATGGGAATGCCTTTGAACATTTGGATGAATACTTTCACTTCTCCGAACGATTCTTCTTCTGTCGGTTCGGAGCTTTGCGTCGGTTCTTCGGCTTCAGATCCAAATACCTGCCTCACTTCTGGTAGAATGGATTCCCACGACACGCGGGCATTCCTCTCCAGTGCAATGAAGTCTAAGACATGGTAAAGTCCTTTGACACCTTCAATCTTAAATAGCTGCTGAACAAATGCAGGAGAGGAGCTGTGGTCATCCTCTTCTTTATAGTTATGCGTCTCACCTTCCGGAAGGCTTTCGCTCAAATTAATCTTCATAGAATTCGGGCTGGGAGTTGGTTCGATCGATATAATATTCATTCGTCATTCCCCCTTGCTGCGCTTTTCTTCCTATTTTATCAAAGAACCAAGTTGTCATCCATGAATACGAAACCTTTTCCTCTCATAGACGTAAACGTAGAGTAGGAAATGCTTTATCTAAGAAGCGTTATTGTTTACAATTTATGAAAGAAGTTAGAAAAGGAGAGAATGTCACTGTGAAAAGAACAGTAGAAATTGTCATAACGGTTATTGGAATCATATTGTATGGATTTCCTCTTATTATCGGGTTTTTCTTTCAATCGTTCCAAAACAATCCGCAGGCACGTGAAGACTTTATGGCGGCAATGCAGGAGGCTCCTAACGGTCAGGATCTTGAAGGGATTAACATGGACGAAATGTTTAACTTCCTCGGAACGTTCACCATGGTCATCATTGTTGCATCCCTGATTGCCATTGGCCTTGCGATCTTATCCATCGTATTTCTGAAGGGGAACAAGAAGCCTAAAGCAGCCGGTATTATTTTGATCATCACAGCGGTCGTCTTTGCGCTCGCTACAGTATTCTTCGGCTTGTTCGGTAGTGTCGCCTTCCTGATTGCAGGGATTGTAGCTCTCGTTCGAAAGCCGCCTAAACCAACAGACGAAGAAGCGATTACGTATTAAAAAAGTCGGTGAACGATGACTGGTAAAAACGATTATAGATTCTAGATCGAAAGCACGGGTCTTCTGGCTCGTGCTTTCTTCTATTTCGTTCACGATTTAGTCAGGCACATAATCTGCGATTGTCGAAAAATCTGGTATAATTGTACTATCTATCCCATTGGAGGAGAATGCTATGAGACCCTTCCAACAATTCCAAAGACGTATGCTGTGGAATTATGTCATCGGTTCAATGCTGGCTGTGTTTGGTGTAGGCAGTGTGTTCATTTTTCATACGTTAACGTTAAGCGGCGATGAAGCCGTCTATCTTATGATGGTCATGATGGTTTCGGTCCTGGTCATGCTGGGGGCGGAGCTTGTTGTGTATCGTTCGCATATCAAACCGATTCGCAGGTTGTTTGAGAGTGAGGCGGTGGAGGAGGAAGAGGTTAGGCATGCATTTCGACGTGCTCATCGATTTCCAATCTTGACCGTTCAACGAATTCTCGGTCCGCACCTTTTCGGTTTGGCGGTACCGGCTTCCGGGCTTAGTCTGCTCGGCATTTACAACGGATGGATCAGCCTTCCTTATTACTACATAGGTCTTGCATGGAGCGGCGCTGTATTAATTGCGGTGATGCATGCCCTCGTTGAATTTTTCCTGACGTTCAGGTCTGTTAACCCGCTGCTTGCTTCTTTATTGGAGCGGGCGGGGCAGTTAGGGTTCGATGTGTATCATACAGAGAGCGACTACTATTTAAGCATCCGTCGAAAACTGATGGTCAGCTCGATCTTTACGGCCGTTTTCCCAGTCCTCCTTTTCATCCTCGCTTCTCAAATCCGTCTGGCTGAAAGTGCTGGGAACGGAATTGAGGAATACTGGAGCTGGGCATCCATCATTGTCGTGGTCATTTTGGCAATGGGCTCGATCAGCTCGATGCTTCTGTATAAAAGTATCGAGGATCCGATGGGAACATTCAGAGAACAGTTTGATCAAGTGAGAGTCGGCCGCTTTGAAAAGATGGATAATGTCTATTCGGATGAGTTTTCCAATCTGGTGACGGGATTCAATCACATGGTGTCCGGTATCAAAGATCGGGACGAGGAAAACGAAAGGCTCCTTGAGAGCTTTTTCACCGTGTTCGCAGCGACGCTCGACGCCAGGGATCCATATACAGCAGGTCACTCCCAAAGGGTGGCGGAATATTCGGTGTGGATTGCAAGGCGGGCAGGTTTCTCAGAGGAAGAAATGGACTTGCTCCGAAAGTCTGCGCTCCTCCACGATATCGGTAAGATTGGAATTAGAGATGACGTCCTTTTGAAGGACGGTCGCTTAACCGATGAGGAGTTCGAACAGATCAAGAAGCATCCTGTCATCGGCTATGACATTTTACAGCAGGTGCAGCTTCCGGAACCCCTCCGTCCCGTCCTGCCAGGCGTTCGAAATCACCATGAGCGCTTCGATGGAAAAGGCTATCCTGACCAGCTGGCAGGGGACGACATTCCTGTATTCGGACGTTTGATGGCTGTTGCGGATGCGTATGATGCGATGACCTCCGACCGTCCTTATCGTAAAGGAATGCCGGAAGAAGAGGCGCTTTCGATCATTGAAGAAGGGCGCGGAACACAGTGGGATCCTTATTTTGCGGATCTGTTCCTGGAAGAAATGAGCGAGCGGAGAGCTCCGGTAGAAGCTGTTTCGACGAGATAATTTTATTTTTTATAAAAATCTGAAAATTAATTGACAAGTAAACAACTAGGGATTATCATAATGGATAACATTTAATTGAATACGCAATCTTCTTATCCAGAGAGATGGAGGGACTGACCCTGTGAAATCTCGGCAACCAGCGAAAGCCCGGTGCCAACTTCAGAGTCAATCACACTATTGTGATTGACAAAGATGAGAAGGACAGTGACGATTCGAATGGACGTCAATGCCCCCTTCTTATGCTGATGAGAAGGGGGTTTTTCATTGAATGTAGAATCAAAGACTCTATTTTTTGAGAAGAAGTAAAAAACCTCCAAGTGCGGCAACACTTGAAGGTTTGGCTGATCGCTCGTAATCACGGTTTGGATACGTAGGACCATCACCCTTAATTTACCATGAGTCCTATGTGTCCGTCTACTTATTAGAAAAAGGAGACGATGTACACATGAGTTCTTTAAAATTCGCCTATTGGGTTCCGAATGTCAGTGGAGGATTGGTGGTTTCAAAACTACCTCAAAAAACGGATTGGAGCTTCGAAGCAAATAAACGATATGCCCGAATCGCTGAGGAATCGAATTATGATTTGGCCTTGCTTCAGACCCGTTTCTTTGCAAGTTATGGAGCAGAATATCAACTGGAGGCCATTACGCTCGCTTCAGCATTAGCAGCTTCGACGGAGAAATTGAACCTGATCTCTGCCGTCCATCCAGGGTTATGGCATCCGGGCGTTTATGCCAAAATGCTGGCAACTCTCGATCACATCAGCGGCGGACGCGCAGCTGTCAATATCGTCAGCGGATGGTTCAAGCAGGAGTTCACCGGATACGGGGAGCCTTGGCTCGAGCATGATGAACGATACCGGAGATCCGAAGAGTTCATTCAAGTTCTACGAGAGCTGTGGACGAAAGAACAAGCCAATTTCAAAGGGGACTTCTATCGAATCAATGATGCACCATTCAAACCGAAGCCGGTTCAAGGCGGAGACCTTCCGATTTTCCAAGGAGGAAACTCGACTGCCGCGAAGCAGATGGCAGCGAAGTATTCCGATTACTATTTCATGAACGGCAATACATTAGAAGGTTTTGAAAAGCAGATCCAAGAAGTACGTGCTCTCGCCGAACAGGAAGGAAGAGAAGTGAAGTTTGCAGCCCACGGTTTCGTCATCGTGCGGGATACCGAAGAGGAAGCTCACCAGCTCTTGCATGATATCGTGCATTACGCAGATGAAGAAGCCGTAGAAGGGTTCCAGGAATCGGTGAAACAGGCCGGGCAATCCGCAAGTGACGGGGAAGGCATGTGGGCAAACTCCTCGTTCGAAGATTTAGTTCAGTACAATGATGGGTTTAAGACAGGTTTAATCGGCACACCAGAACAAGTAGCCGATCGGATTATCGAGCTGAAGAAGCTCGGCATCGACGTCATTCTCACCGCCCATTTCCACTACGAAGAGGACTTGGGGCGCTTCGGGAAAGAGGTCATTCCATTCGTCAAAGAGAAGGAAGCTGCTCTATCTGAGGTGCTTTCATGAAATTACTCGGATTGTCAGGGAGCGTAACCGTCAGCTCGAAAACGTGGAGCGCGATTCATCTCGCGGTCGAGGCGGCCGGACAATCGGCGCCTCAATGGGAAACGGAGGTCGTTCACCTCGGAGACTACGATACCGTTCTCTGTGATGGCCGGAATCCGTCTGATTACGTAGGGGAGACGAAAGAGCTTATAGATAAGGTCGAAGAGGCAGATGCCTTAATTATTGGGACACCTGTGTATAGAGCATCTTTGACGGGGGCGCTGAAGAACCTTTTTGACTTAATACCGAATGATTCCCTGAAAGGAAAAGCAATAGGATTTATAGCGACAGGCGGTTCTTATCACCACTATTTAGTCATCGACCATCAGTTAGTCCCGCTCGCTCATTATTTCCGTGCTCATGTTGTTCCGGGCGGGGTATATGCTCACAATGAACATTTCTCGAATAAGAAACTGACAGCTCCAGATGTACGGGAGAGGCTGATAAAGCTGGGGGAGTCTGTTGTGGAGCTTTCCTCTAGGTTAGAGCATAGACCGCTTGAAACGTCCCAGCCTTCTATATCCAGGTAATGAGAAACCGCCGGTAATGTGCCGGCGGTTTCTTTATGCATGGGGAGGCTAGTCCAGAATACGATTCATCTCATCGACATTCGCAAGCTCGCGGTCATACACGCGTCCGACTTGAGGTTTGAATCCGCTGCCGCCACAAACTTTACACGTATAACGCCATTCTTCATCGTCCATCAGCAATCCTTCACCATCACAGGCAAGACAATATTCATCCTTTGGCATCTCCAGCCCTCCTTCACGGGCAGTTTATAGGCTTACGTTGCGGCAAAAACGTATTCCTTATTCAAAAGAGATTATTTTTATGAAATTGCGGGAATATCAGAATCATTGGAGGGGATGACATGAGCCGAGATCAATTGCAAGAAGAAGAGCACGAAAACAAAGAGACGGATACAAACAAGAATCGAACTGTCGACCGTCCGGGACGGCAGTTTTATATACCATCACAAATTGTAGATGAATTTGGGGAAAAGGGACGGGACCACTTGGGAAAACCGTTCCGGGCACAGTTCTTACTCGCCTTGACGGCCGGTTCCTTCATGACCTTCGGGGCGATTTTCTCAATCCTGCTTGCGTCGGGAGTAGAGACGAAGGGATTGTACTACCTGATGTCGGGGCTTGGATTTGCGGCTGGGTATGCCATGGTTTTCATATCCGGAGCAGTCTTATTTACTGAAATCAATGTACTGCTTCCGTCATACTTATTCAACAAAGCAGGGCTGATGAAATCGAATATCTACAAGTTCTGGATTTCCACCTATGTCGGAAACCTGCTTGGAGCTTTCATGGTCGCAGGGTTAATTCAGCTGTCCGCCTCCTTATCTGATTCCTTTTATGTAGAGCTTTCGATGTTCCTGGATCATAAAATGAAGTTTATGGAGAATGGAGTACTTGGATGGTTTGAAATTTTGGTATCCGGCATATTGGCGAACTGGCTGATCGGAATGGCAGCGTTTCTGACAACGGCTGCACGTGACATCACCGGGAAGTTCCTTGGTACGATGCTTCCTGTTATCTTGTTTGTCGCCGGAAACTTCCAGCACAGTGCAGCCAACATGGGGTATTTCAGTATGGGGTTCTTAGCGAATAACCAATATACATGGTACGAATACATTTTCTTCAACCTTCTTCCGGCGAGTATCGGAAACTTAATTGGTGGGGGTATACTTGTCTCATTACTATTTTCTTATGCATATAAGGAGGATATTCAAACTTCTTTAGGGAAGTCATAGGTGTATAGGTATATAGGAGGGGTTGTGATGAAACAGTTGATTGCAATGGGAGGCGGAGGGTTCTCAATGGAGCCGGAAAATCCGCTTCTCGATGAATACATTCTGAACCAATCTCCTGAAGACAAACCGAAGATCTGCTTCATTCCGACAGCGAGTGGTGACTCGCAGAATTACATCGATCGATTTTATGAATTCTTCAGGCGGCAGAATTGCGTGCCTTCTCATTTGTCTTTGTTTAAACTGAAGAACAGGGACATTGAAGGTTTTTTAATGGAGCAAGACATCATTTACGTGGGTGGAGGCTCTACGAAAAGCATGTTAGCTGTTTGGAAGGAGTGGGGCGTCGACGCCATTCTGAAGAAGGCCTGGGAAAAAGGAATTCTGCTTGCGGGAATCAGTGCAGGAGCCATTTGCTGGTTTGAAGAGGGGATGACTGATTCCTACGGGGACCAGCTGGAGCCCTTACCCTGTCTCGGGTTTCTGAAGGGGAGTTGTTGTCCACATTATGACGGTGAAGAAGAACGTCAGCCTTCGTACGAGCAGGCGATCGCCAATGCGAGAATACGACCGGGACTTGCGCTCGATGACGGAGCTGCTGTTCACTTTGTTGAGGATCAACTCAAACGTGCGGTCTGTTCTCGTCCTAATGCGAAAGCCAAAAGAGTTGCGCTACGTGAAGGCGAAATCGTTGAAGACATGATAACAACAAAATACTTATACTGAACAAAACCGCTTTCTCCCAACAGGTCCTGTCTTTTATAGGACGCGTACGTTGGGAAAAGCGGTTTTTGTCTTTATTCAAATAACATGATTTCAGGGTCTTTTTCATAGTTGTGGACGAGTATGGCATGCAGCTGTCCGCGGTGGTGATACATATGGGATAGGATCTGTAAGAGCCAACCGAAGCGGGTGTAGGTAACCCCCCACCAGGAAGTCGTTTCCGTGAAAAGTTGATCTTCCGTGAAATTCTCGAATTGAACTTTGAGTTGGGAGAAATGATCGAACAGCGCTTCCAGCATTTCATCTTTTGTCTTTAAAGAAATGGAAGAGTAGAAAGCCTTCATTTCTTCTTCCGTTGCTTCGTTCGATATGTGCCCATCGGCTGCTGGGATAGTCGCGATATGTTCAATTAATTCACCAATCGACCGCTTCCCCTCAGTCGGACGGAAAGAAAGGTCTTCGTGATCGAGTTGTCCGATCATCTCTGAAACAGAGGCAATCACAATTTCTAACTGATGGAAAGCACTTTGACAGTACATATTCATGAGAACCAACCTCGTTTATTAAAAGTCTCACGTTCTTATTCTTCAATGAAGAACTGGATTCCTTGTCTATATAGAAAAAAGAAGCTGAAAGGCAGCTTCTTTAGACGATGGTCAGAATCCGTTTCATATAGTGCTCGGGCAATTGCGCGAAGAATTGATCACCCTGTTCATGAATGAATCGTTCCTTAGCTTCTCTCAAAAGAGCTAAGTCTTTCTTGGCAAGGCCGAGATAACTTTGTTGGAAGGGAGACAATGTCTTTCTTCCCTCTAATATTTTGATCGCGTCTTCCGGGCGTCCTCTTGCGATGGATAAGTGAGCGATCTCTACTGGGTCTGACGTCTCTACGTTTTCCGTTCTACGATGAAAGGCTGAGATGAATGGAATAGAGTGATGGGTGACAGACCGGGCAATCATCTTTAGATCATGTTCATCAGCAATTTGCTTCGTTTGGTATAAGTAGTCCAGGGAAGTATCGTAGTCCTCGAAGGCGTAAGTCAAGGCGAGGTGACTGTGCATCGTCGCCTGCTTCTTAGGCGCCAGACCGGAACTAATATACTTATAGGCAAACTTACGAGCTAACAGTAGACTATTCGTTTTGAAGTAATGGTGAAAAGTCAATTCGTCAAAGCGAAGTTTCATAAAGTAATGGAACAACGGCTCATTAATGGTAAACAAAGCCTGCTGGATTTCTTCCGTGTACTTGTCCATTCCTGCATATCTTTTCATGTCATAATATCCATAGACTAGAAGGAATAAATGAATGCATTTGAGGGATGGATGCTCGAATTGGAAGGTTTCCATTTCCTTTAAATCCTCTGCAGTAAGAGGGACTTTCTTGCGCTCAAGTACGATCTTGTAGAGCTTCTTTACGTCCGAATGGATGTGCTCGAACTCCAGTGCTTTTTCCAAGTCCTCGAAGTAATCATTCATGTAAAGGAATTCCATCATGGCTAATTGATCTTCCAATTCCCTTTGCTCATGAGTGAGGCAGAATTCCCGGGTCCTTTCCGCGGCGATCGTGTCGGACCCAGCATCCTTCAGCTGATGGTGATAAAATTTGTATGCAGGAGAAAGATAATTCATGTGAATTCGATTAAACCTTGTCGGTTCAATCACCATATAACTCTTCATGTTATATTCCCCCTCAGCCTTTCTGTACTAAGTCCATTATAATCTTTATTTAAAGATAAAAAAAGTGATTTGCAAATATCTTGAAATTTTTCGTCTTTTTCCATTTGTTTTTTGTCACAATTGTTGACTCTGACGTAACGTCATAGCCTAATTTAGGTAATGAGGTGATCACCCGTGTACAAAGTAAAAGAACTGGCAGATCTCACAGGTGTCAGTGTGCGCACGCTGCATCATTATGATCATATCGGTCTGTTGTCGCCTGAAGAGATAAGTGCGAATGGTTATCGTCATTATAGCGATGAACAAGTTTCGCGTCTTCAGCAGATCTTGTTCTTCAAGGAAATGGATTTTTCCTTGAGTGAAATCAAGCGCATTTTAGATGACCCCGGATTCGATCAAGAGCATGCCCTGCGTCAACACAAGAAGTTGTTAATGGAAAAAAAGAAGCGAATCGAGCGGATGGTCTTGTCTGTTGACCGAACACTCGATTCGCTTCAAGGAGGGGAACAAATGACGAATGAAGAGCGTTTTAAACCATTTGACCGTGAAGAAATCAACAAACATCAGCAGCAATATGAAAAAGAAGTGAAACAACGATGGGGGAATTCAGAAGCATACAAAGAGTCAAAAGCCAAGACATCGCAGTACACGGATCAAGATTGGCAGAAGATCCAGAACGAGTCCAATGAAATCGATCGTCAACTTGTCAAAAGGATGGATCAGGATCCAGGTGATGCCGAAGTGCAGGAAT
Source organism: Halobacillus litoralis (assembly GCF_020171725.1). Classification (GTDB taxonomy): domain Bacteria; phylum Bacillota; class Bacilli; order Bacillales; family Halobacillaceae; genus Halobacillus; species Halobacillus litoralis_F. The sequence continues at coordinate 129,883 of NZ_JAIVAJ010000010.1, forward strand.
GGATCGCTAAGAAACAGCAGCATATCACGGATTATTTCTACACATGTTCAGATGAAATGTTCCGAGGACTCGGAGATATGTATGTGAACGATCCTCGTTTCACGAAGAATTTAGATAAGTGGAAGACGGGCTATGCCGCCTTTTTACAGAAGGCGATCCGTATTTACTGTAGTAAATAATTAGAATTCAAGACTCTCGTGTTACAAATGAGTAATGATACTGTAACATCCGTAAAATGAATGTTGTTTCTCTGTTATTGATGTATGCCTCCTGAATGGGTAACATGGGATTTGTGATTTTGAAAACAGCGCTTGCGGGACATCGACTCTCGAAGCAGACAAGCTGTTTCCCAAGGAGGCAATCAACGAATGAAAAAAACAATTTTATCTTTGGCGGCAGTGACTTCGATTATGGCGACTACAACAATTGCAGCAAGTGCAGAAGAGATTTCAGTAAACAAAGGAGATACACTATGGGGCATTGCTCAAAATAATGGTGTGTCTGTTGCAGATATTAAACAAGAAAACAATCTAACATCCAATCTAATCTACCCAGATCAAATTCTAAAAATCAATGAAAATAACGGTGCGACGGTTACAGCAGCTTCTTCTGCTGATGCAGAAAAAGTGAACGCCGGCACGTACACGGTGAAATCTGGTGACACGCTATACGCAATTGCGACGCAGCACGGCATGAGCGTTGCGAACCTTAAGGCAGCAAATGGTCTGACATCCAACTTGATTCACCCTGGGCAAGAACTCAGCTTGAATGGTGAAGTCAAAGCTACGACTCAATCAACTAGCGAAGCACAGTCTACCTCTTCATCTCAAGTAGAGGGTCGTACGTTGAATGTAGAAGCGACTGCTTATACTGCGTACTGTGAAGGCTGCTCAGGTGTCACGTATACAGGTATTGACTTAAGAGCGAACCCAAATCAGAAAGTTATTGCTGTTGACCCGGATGTCATCCCACTCGGCTCTGAAGTTTACGTTGAAGGATATGGACGAGCAGTAGCAGGTGACATCGGTGGAGCGATCCAAGGCAACCGTATCGATGTATTCATTCCGAATCAATCAAACGCACTTGATTTCGGACGTAAGAACGTAGAAGTAACGATTCTGAACGAAGGTTAATAACAGACAGACGGCTTGTACAAGTCGTCTGTTTTTTTAAATTCTTTATGTCTTTAGTTTATCACTTCCCACGTTTCGGGTGATCTGAAACATGGGTTGTGGAATGGGTGTTGGGACCTTGTTATTTCGGGGTTTTTCGACATGTTGAATAGGTGGAAAACTCGAAATTTCAGGCTTGAAAACACCGTGTGAAAATTTCGACAAATAAATTTTAAGATTTTAAAAATTTTCTCTTGCGTAGAAGAAGTTTTACTAATATGATACAGGGGAATCGAATTATAACCCTATAAAGAAAAGGAGGTCACCACGATGACTCTGCTATATTCAAAAGCTCGTGAGCTTTTCGATGAAGACTACAAAAACAGCCCTGAAGGTAAGGCGGACCCGAAATTAAAAGGGGAAAAGCGCACGAAAAGTGGGAAGAAACTTTTCGCGTCCCGCAAGCAGAACAAACGTAAATAACATCTGACGTGGTGAAGGGTAGCTATGAGAAGTAACGAAAAAAGAATAAACATGGCGGACTTCCTGAAAAAAGGTGTTCCCTGGATCAGCGCTTTAAGGACAGCATAACTGTCACTTAAGCGCTGATTTTTTATACCTTAAATGAACCATCACCACGGTTGTTTGAACCAGCTTGTCTCTTTAGGGAAATCGTTCCGGGTAAGGCTTTTCCCTGACATGTATTGTCTATAGGAAGTAATGGTCCCATCGTGCGAAACGACATAGAGGCGATCGGGGTGTTGCGCTTCGCACCATTTCAACCACTCTTCAGCCCATCTTCTAAAGGACTCCTCTTCCATTGTGTTGATTCCTTCATTCCAAAGGCTCTCCGGTACAGGTTCCGCAATTTGAAAAGCAGGAAAATCTGATTGAATCGTTTCTCGGTCCAGCATACGGTCGCATGGAAGGGTGGGCGCACCTTCCTTCTGAGGAAACATTCTTGGTGATACGAGGGGATGAACCACTTTTTTGCAAGGAAAAGGGCGACTCCAAATGTCGGCGGTTTGCAATGTTCGGCGGACCGGGCTGACGACGATGAGGTCATCCTCAGTTAATGTAAAGTCATCTTGTAACGCCCGGGCCTGCTCTTTCCCACGCTCCGTCAATGAAGGGTCCGGTATCTGAAGGCTTTCGGGTGTGTCGAGCGTATGCTCTCCTTGTCCGTGCCTGATGAAAACGAGCTCCATCTTACATACCTCCTGATTTGCGAATATAGAAAGTGTATCATACATCTTTTTCCACCGACGTTTCATTTCAATCATAAAGGGGCAATCAAAGAAGACAAGGAGGCGGATGAAGTGAATATTTTCTCAAATGAAGCGTTGAAGGATCGACATATTATTGTGACTGGAGCAACAGGTGGCATCGGCTATGAAACCGCAAAGGAAATTGTAAAAGCGGGAGGCCATGTCACCATTACCGGACGAAATGAAGAGAAGTTGGCAGATTTGAAAGAAGAATGTGCTACGATAAATGGACAAGCAGCCGTTCACGTGGTGAAAGCTGATTTAAATGATGCAGACGGACGCCGTACTGTTGTGGACGAAGCAGTAAAGGAACACGGAAAAATCGACGGGCTTGTGAACTCCGCCGGAATTATTGGGGGAGGACCGCTTGAAGATTTAGATGAGGAAGAATTGCGTAACATTATGGAATTGAATTTCTTCTCCACGGTTCTGTTTACGCAGTCTGTATTTAAACATATGAAGGAAGTCGGAGGATCGATTGTCAATTTATCGTCATTATCAGGCTTGAGAGGTACGAGTGGCAACACGGCATACAGTGGTTCGAAGTTTGCGGTGACTGGATTTACGCAGTCGTTTGCGCACGAAGCGATTGAAGACGGAGTTCGAGTCAATGCTGTTTGTCCGGGTTATGTGGATACAGAAATGGGACAAGCCGCGATTCGTGGAAAAGGGGAGCGGGAAGGTCGCAGCTACGAAGAACAGCGACAGCTCGCCGAACAGGGCATTCCTTCCGGCAGAATTTCTACTCCAGAAGAAGTAGCTCGTACCATTGTCTATTTATTATCAGATGCAGCAGGGAACATCGTAGGGGAGTCGATGAAGATTTCAGGCGGCGGTGTGATGCGGTAAAAGGAGAGAGTTCCATGAGTACAGAACGATACTCGAGACAGAGGTTGTTTTCGCCTATCGGTGATGAAGGACAGCAGAAAATGAGCGGGAAGCATGTGTTAATTGTTGGTGTCGGGGCGCTCGGGACAAGCTGTGCCGAGCAGTTGGTCCGGGCTGGAGTCGGCCATCTGACGCTGATTGACCGGGATTACGTCGAGTGGAGCAATCTGCAGCGACAGCAGCTGTTCTCAGAATCAGATGCCGATTCCAGGCTGCCGAAAGTAGTGGCAGCGAAATCCCGGCTTGAACAGCTGAATCATGAGGTTCACATTACCGGATTAATCCAGGATGCTGGCCGCGAAGAACTCGAAGCCTTGCTCGGCGATGTCGATGTCATGATTGATGCGACGGATAATTTCGAAACGCGTCTACTCATGAATGACCTTTCTCAAATGTATCGCGTACCGTGGATTTACGGGGCATGTGTGAGCAGTCACGGAATGAGCTATACCATCATCCCTGGTGAAAATGCATGTCTGCGTTGTTTGATGGATACGATTCCGATGGGAGGCGCCACCTGTGATACAGTGGGCGTCATCAGCCCTGCTGTCCAAATGGTGACGGCTCATCAAGTGACCGAGACGTTGAAGCTTTTAGTCGAGGATCATGAGGCGTTGACGGAGAGGTTCATTACCTTCGATCTCTGGAAGCACCGTTATTCTTCTATTTCCGTTGATAAAATAAAAAAAGAAGACTGCCCATCATGTGGGACGAACCCGACGTATCCGGCGTTATCAATCGAAAACCAGACGAAATCAGCTGTATTGTGTGGACGGAATACGGTACAGATTCGACCTGCGCAAACAGGGGAACGAGATTTCGAGGAGCTGAAGGATAGACTGCCAGAAGGTACCATTAAAGAAAACCCTTTTCTACTATCCTACGACCAGGGGGATTTCCGCTTTGTTTTCTTTCGGGACGGACGTGTTCTCATTCACGGGACGAAGGATATTACAGAAGCCAAGACGATGTACCAGCGGATTGCGGGAGGATGAACCATTCTTTCTAACTAGTTTTCTCTAAGGAGATTTTGGGAAGAATATAGTAATACATCCTTAAAGGAGGTCTCCTGCATGGGACGACTTATTCGCAGAGTATTTAAATATGGGCCGATCGTTTATCCGATTGTTCGAAAGTTCCTACGTAAGCGCCGTAGATAAAAAAGAGGTCGTGTCTCGGTATCAGAGACACGATTTTTTTCTATTAAATATGGTAAACTTCTTAAAAAGAAAGCACGTAAGGGGGAGTCGTTGTGAATCGTTGGGATTCAACACCGGGTATTCGGTTCTTTGGTGGACGTACGTTATTGTACATATTGGGAATACTGTTGATTATCGGTTTGAACATACTCGTCTATTCGAAAGTAGGCTTTATTTTTCACCCGTTCATTGTATTTGTTGAAACGGTTGCGCTGCCCATTATCCTGACCGTTGTCGTCTATTATTTATTGCGACCGATCATTAATCTGATGGAAGGATGGAGGATCAGACGGGTGTGGGGGATACTCATTACCTTACTTCTTGTCGCGGGTTTAATCACCTTGTTGATCATATTGATTGTCCCGTTTCTGGAAAAACAGTTTGTCAGTTTGGCTAACGAGCTGCCCAGTTATTTGCGGGACTTAATCAATTCCATGGATCAATGGCTGCGCAGCTCAATCTTTAGTGACTACTATAATGACGTATTCCAGAACATTAATGGTCTGTTGAACGAAATCCCTGATCTGTCGACATATGCTCAACAGACCGTGGAAGGAATCACCAACTTCATCACAACCCTTACGAATGTCGTCATTGCGATTGTGACTCTGCCGTTCATCCTGTTCTACTTGTTGAAAGACGGATATAAACTACCGAAAAAAGTGGTCGGCTTCTTCCCGCCGAAAACTCGTGAAGAGGTCATGATGATTCTCAAAGGCATCGACCATCAGCTGAGTGCCTACATCCAGGGGCAAATCATTGTCAGCTTCTGTATCGGGATCATGATGTACATCGGATTTGTCATCATCGGGCTCGACTATGCTCTTCTGCTTGCGGCAATTGCCAGTGTGACGAGCGTCGTTCCTTATTTAGGGCCGATGATTGCCATTACGCCAGCGCTGATCATTGCGATTGTAACGTCACCCTTCATGGTGCTGAAACTGGCGTTTGTCTGGACCGTTGTGCAGCTGCTCGAAGGGAAGTTCATTTCACCGCAGATTATGGGGAAGAGCCTTCATGTCCACCCGGTCACGATCATCTTTGTCCTTTTGACAGCGGGTCATCTGTTCGGAGTGATCGGCATTATATTAGCGATTCCTGGTTATGCGATTATCAAAGTGCTCGTCTCGCATCTGTTCATGGCGTTCCAAAGCAGATACAACCGTTTCGTCGATGAAGAGGATCAGTATTTAGTTGAGGAAGATTGACGAGGTTCTGGGTGTAATGGAGTGCTCTTGGAATCGAGTATTAGGACACGTACCTCCCAAACCTTCGTTTGAATATCGCTTAGCGCATGAAAGCCACGGGGACTTAGGATCGTCTCCGTGGCTTTTCTTGTGTTCCTCATTCCTGTTCAATCAATGACGGGAAGTGCTTTCCCTTCCGCCCAGTCCAGAATGAAGGGGGCTTGGCGCGAGTTCAAATTGTCCGGGAGTTCGTCTTTTGTAAAAAACTGATGCTGCCTTACTTCTGCACCGTAGTCAATCAAATCTCCGTTGTAAGAATCGGATTTGAAAATGATTTGAACGCTGTACACGCGGTCCTCGTTCGGGTAGGTGGCAAAGCATTTCTCGCCCGAGTACAAGCCGAAAAGTTCGAGGTTGTGCACATCGAGTCCCGTTTCTTCTAAGACTTCTCGCTTCGCTGTCTCCTCAAATTTCTCTCCAATTTCCATCACGCCTCCTGGAATACACCAATTATCGGCGTCCATGCGGTGCTGGAGCAGAATTTTATTCTCGTGTTCGATGATGATGCCGCACCCTACGGTAAACAGCGTGTCGTGTCCGATCATTTTGCGCATATCTCTTATGTAATCCATACTTACTTTTCCCCTTTTCTATCAACCATAGCATAGTAGCCGTAGACGAGGAAGAACAGACTGGAAATTCCCTTCCTTTTCATATTTCGAGCATTTGCTACAATAATAGATAGAGTTCTTATGGAGGATGAGTATATGAATATTGAAATCCTGCCACACCAGGATCGAAAGACGGCAGCTGAGATTTTAAGAATCCAGAAAGCATCCTATGCCGTCGAGGCCGAATTGATCGGTTTCTCCGACATTCCTCCTTTGAGGGATACAGTTGAAACCATCATGAAGAATGAAGAGACTTTTCTAGGATATGTGAAAGATGGGCAGCTTCTGGGCGTGCTCTCCTATAAAGAAGAACAAGATGAAATTGATATTTATAGACTGATGGTCGATCCATACCATTTTAGAAAAAGAGTCGGGCATTCGCTTTTACAGCATCTCGTCCAAACCGTTCCAGAGAAAACGATGGTGGTTCAAACCGGGAAAGGGAATGAACCTGCGGTAAACCTTTATGCCAAGTTTGGATTCGAACAGACTGATGAAGTGGAAGTAGAGCCTGACATTCGCATTGTCATGCTGAAGAAGTATTACTCTGCATCCTGAAGCACAACTTCACCGACTATTATCTGCTATCGTCAGGTGATCTTAACGGTGTTGGAGAAAGGGCATGCTTTCCTGGTATGATTTGAACCCAATACTCCTCAAAATGAAAAAAGACAGGTGCTGGCTGGCACCTGTCTTTTTTCAGAGTATCGCGAAAGTCTCATCGGTTCTTTTAAAGGTTGAGAAGCGGTGTCGGCGGAACAACTTGCTTTCCATGGGCGTCCGCTGTCCCCTGTATTTGTAACAGAAGCGTTCTCCATACTTTTTCTTCTGAATTATACAATCCAATAGGTCATAACGGACAAGAGGATGGAGGTGACAATAAGGAGAAGGAGTGGTTTCAGCGCCTTCTGTTTCAATTGACGTACGCTCACACTCAATCCGAGTCCGACCATGGCCATCGTCAGCAGGAAGGATGTAATGGTAGCTGTCGTTTCTAGGACCGGCTCTGGCAGGTCGACGACATAACTTCCGAATAAACTCATCAGGATGAACCCGACGAGAAACCATGGGAACGCAATTTGATTGGAGGTTCCTTCTTGTTTGCTGCGGTTCATGAACCAGATCAGCAAGAGGCTCAGTGGTACGAGCAGGAAGACACGGCCAAGTTTTGATAAAAGGGCCATGCCAAGTCCCTCTTCACCAGCAGGGGCTCCTGCCAATGCGACGTGTGCGACTTCATGCAGGCTGATTCCAGCCCACATTCCATAGGCTTCTGCGCTTAATGGGAGAAGGGGGCGGATCAGTGTGTATCCGACGGCAAATACCGTACCCACAATCGATATCAACCCTGCACTGATAGCTGTATCTTCTTCTTTCACTTTTAAAATCGGTGATACGGCGGCAATGGCTGATGCGCCGCACACTCCCGTCCCGATTCCAAGAAGTACGGATAAGGAGCTGTCCGCATTAAATAGTCTGGCAAGAGCAATCATCAGTCCAATTGCAAAGATGATGACAAGCAGATCACGTAGCAGGACGGGCAGTCCCTCACTTAAAATCACACTCATATTTAAACGAAGTCCAAACAGAATGATGGCAAGCCTCAATAGTTTTTTTGCCGAGAACTGGATGCCTGTTCGTATGGCTTCTGGATAGCCGAAGAAGTGACGGTATAAGACGGCAAGTAAGATGGCTACCGCTAAAGGTCCCGTCTTGTTGATCACGGGTAACTCTGCTAAAAGAAAGCCTATTCCCGCCACAATCGCTGTGAATCCCATTCCGAGAAGAAGGGGACGATAGGATCGATTCAACTTAAAATCCCTTCTTTCTTACGTCATTTTCTTCCCTACACTATACTCACCTGTTTAACATTAGTAAAATAAAACTTTATAATAATAAGTATTAATATTTTAAATGAATGGAGCGGTCAGCGTGGATTTCGAAGCGATGCAGACGTTTATTACGGTAGTGGATGAGAAAAGCTTTACGAAAGCCTCCGAACGGCTGAACTTGTCCCAGCCTACAGTCAGTTTTCACATTAAAAATCTAGAGTCCTATTTTGATACCACCTTGATTGAGCGATCATCCAAGCGCTTCCGGGTAACACAAACAGGTGAGATGGTGTACCAACGGGCGAGACAGGTGAGCGGGGTCATTGATAAAGCTAAAACAGAAGTATTTGAGTTCCAGAACCAGGTGCGAGGGTCCATTCGTATAGGAGCCAGTTATACGGTCGGAGAATATGTTCTCCCGTCCCTGTTGAAGGAGTTTGATAAGCACTACCCCGGCGTCGATCTCCATGTTCAGATTGCGAATACGGAGAGGGTGAATAGAGGGGTGCAGCTGCATGACCTTGATGTAGGACTCGTCGAAGGTCAGGTCAATCATCAGGGGCTTTCATCGATTCCTTTTCTAGAAGATAAGATGGTCGTGATTGTTCCTCTACATCACCCTTTACGAGAGAAGGGGACGGTTACATTTGACCAGCTTCAGGATCAGACATGGTTGACGCGTGAAAGAGGGTCCGGCACAGGGGCGATGCTGGATTCCATGCTTGAGGCTTATAATATCCGCCCGAGGAAGCTGATTACCATCGGAAGTAATCACGGTGTGGTTCAAAGTGTGAAACAAGGGCTTGGGATGTCCTTGATTTCTAGAACGGTCGTCGAGCATACCGATGCAGAAGCGCTTATTATGGACCTGCCGTATATGAAGACGCCCACGAGATACTTCTCACTTGTTACCCCTGTGAATGATGAAGAAATCACGAAGAACGCGTCTGCCTTTATTGCCCAAATCAAACAACATTACCACCTTGAATTGTCACAAAATGATGATATTTAGGGAACGATTTTTCTGGTATCATAGAGAAATAGAGAGGGGATTGGGTGGTTCAAGTAGAAGTACACCAATTAAGGGAAAACTCGAATCGGCAAAAGAAAACATCAAACTTGCGGATCTCTGCATATCTTGAAAGGTTACAGGGTATCGTAAGGTAAGAAAGCAAATGAAACGTTTTTGAAGTCGTTTTCGTATGGAAGAATGTCGGAACGAATTGGTGTGGTTTCGAGCCAAATCTTGATCATAATACTGAGGTGAAACGATGAAAAGCCTAGACCAGATTGTCGACTACTTAAAGACGCTGGGAGTAGAAGTAGAGAAGGTTTACAGAGCACCGAAGGAAGAGACCAGGTAAGGAACGGCAATGCTTACCAAGAACCCGTCCATAACGATCATGAATAAATGAGGTGTGTTTCGATTGTGAGACATACCTTTTTTGTTATCAAAAAAAAGAAAAGTTATCCGGCTTAAAAATGAATAAATCCGCCTGTTGGCGGGGTTGAATCGAACAAAAGCCTAACCATTTTTAGTGTTTTGATTGGAAATTTTCTCGAATTCATTTTACTATAAAAGTATTCATTCCATTTTCAAAGGGGATCGATCGAGATGGATCATTACACATTCTCAAAGTTAGAAGAGATACAACAAAATGAGTTTATAAAAGCAGCAATAGATCGTGTGGGTGCAGGTGTTGTCATTACCGACCCGGAGCAGGAAGATAATCCGATGATCTATTGCAATCAAGGCTTCAAAGATTTGACTGGTTACGAGGAAGCTGAAATACTCGGACGCAACTGCCGTTTTCTTCAAGGGAAGGATACATCTGAAATTACAGTCAATAAGTTGAGAGCAGGCATCAGCAATCAAGAGGTTACGACGGTGGAGCTGAAGAATTATCGTAAGGATGGGACGCCTTTTTGGAATGAACTGCAGATCTTCCCTGTCTTTGTAGAGCAGATGGGGCAGACCTATTTTGTCGGGGTGCAGAAAGATGTGACCAAAAGGCGTGAACAGGAAGAATTGATTGGTCACTACTTATCAGAAGTGAAGCGCTTATCTACTCCGATTGTTCCGGTAGAGGAAGGGATTTCGGTCCTGCCGTTAGTCGGAACGATTGATGACGAACGCCTACAGCAGATGCTGGAGATCGCGAGTCACCACGTGAAAGAATCGAAAGACGATTATCTTATTATGGATATGTCGGCTGTTCATTCCTATAACGAAGGGGTACATATGGGGATTTACCAAATGAACCAACTGCTCGATCTGATGGGGACGACACTCATTATCACAGGCATTAAACCTACTTTTGCGATTCAAAGTACGCCTTATGCTGACTTTACAGATCTATCTCTTCAAACCTACGCTTCCGTGAAACAGGCGTTATACGCTATTAGACGCTAAGAAATGTGGAAATGATGGGTGCACAGATTTCCGTTGCTTGTCTGGAACAAACAAAGTTTAATACACCCCAGAAGTCCGGCTTTGATAAGCTGGGCTTTTTGTGTTGGTGAAAATAGGGAATACTTTCTGAGCGAGTCACTAGAAGAAAGCCGAGCGTTTTTGTATGATTTAAGTAACTATAAATGCAGGAGTGGTTCTTGATGAAGTCTATGTTCGACACATGGATAAAAAACGATCGTCATCAAAAGCTTTTTGAAAAAGCGGAGCGTATAGCTGAAGAAGCGAAGCGTCAGGCCCCTGTGGCTGACGATCAGGCGAACTTCTCGCCTGAAGTGTTGGATGTCATTAAACAGGAGGGGTATCCTTCTCTACCTATAGAAAAAGAAGGGTTATCCTTGTATGAATTTCTCCTTCTTCAAGAGAAAATTGCAGAAGGGGACGGCTCTGTTGCACTCTCAATCGGCTGGCACGTTGGAGTCATGATGGAGCTTGAAACAGATCAGCTTTGGGAGCCTGAAGCATACGGACAGTTGGCGAAGGAAGTTCGTGAGGAGCAGAAGGTCGTCAACCGTGCGGCGACAGAACCTGCGACAGGAAGTCCGACGCGAGGAGGTATCCCGGAAACGAAAGCGGTCCGCAACGGAGAACAGTATATCGTGACCGGAAGGAAGTCTTTCACATCGATGGCGGATCACCTGGATTATTACATTGTCTCGGCCTATGTCGAAGACCTTGATCAAGTCGGATGGTTCCTGATCGACCGTCATCAGCCCGGCATCCGTGTCGAGCATACGTGGGACACGCTTGGGATGAGGGGGACAGGAAGTCATGACCTTGTCCTTGAGGATGTGGAACTGAATGTCGAGGATCTGGTTGAGGTGAAAGGGGCGAAGAAAGGATCTCCGAAAGGGTGGCTTCTCCATATTCCAGCCTGCTACCTCGGCATTGCCGTAGCCGCTCGGAATGATGCCATTGAATTCGCACAAAACTTTCAGCCGAACAGCCTGGATACCACGATTTCCGAAGTGCCGCATATCCAGGATAAAATCGGTCAGATGGAATGGAAGTTGATGCAGGCGCATTCCTACTTGTACAGTGTCGCCAAAAGGTGGGATGAAGAGCCGGAGAATCGTGAAGAAATCGGTGCTGAACTCGGAGCAGTGAAGCTCGCTGTCACCAATGCGGCGAATGAAGTGGTAGACCTTGCGATGAGAATCGCAGGTGGCCGTGGTTTGTCGCGTAAGAGTTCTTTTGAAAAGTATTACCGTGATGTGCGTGCGGGACTGCATAATCCTCCAATGGATGATGCGGTCGTAACAATGCTTGCCAAACGTGCGATGGAGTGACTGGTTTTCTACTTATCGGTTCACCAAGTGGAGGCGTAACGGTGCCTGAGAAACGACTCGCTTTCCACCGGCGGTCGGTGAGCTTCCTCGTTCACTTCGCTCACTGCGGGATCTCACGCTGCCCTCCAATCCGGTAGGAGATCCCCGTTTCTCCAACACCTCCTCATAGAGGAAGCGGAACCTCTCATGCGGAACAAACCGTTCAAAGAATAGAGTCTAGACGACACATCCGTATAAGTACAGAAACTGTTTTTAGCAGGTTGGGACACATTAGTTTCAACCTTTTTTTCATATAAAAAAAGGACCCCGGTTGTGGGATCCTATTGATTGGCTAGTAAGTCAGCGTATGCTTTGGCGTACGGTGGTAGGTCAGGTGGTCTGCGGGCGGAGACGATGTGACCATCTTCTACGACGGCTTCGTCGATCCACGTTGCACCTGCGTTGGTCATGTCATCTTTAATGCCGGGTGTACTGGTTACTTTTCTTCCTTTCAGAATGTCAGCGGAAATCAAGACCCAACCGGCGTGACAGATCTGGCCGATCGGCTTTTTATGCTCGTCCATGTGCTTGACCATGTCGATGACTTGATCGTAGCGGCGCAGTTTATCTGGAGACCAGCCGCCTGGAACGAGGATGCCGTCATAATCTGCCGGATTCACGTCATCAAAAGCGTAGTCTGATGTGGCAGGCACCCCGTATTTACCTTGGTATTCTTCACCGGCTTTCTCTCCAACGAGATGAACCGTTGCTCCTTCTTCTTGAAGGCGGAGAACGGGATACCATAATTCTAAATCTTCAAAGTCTTTACTGACCAATGCTATTACTTTTTTACCTTCTAATCGCATAAACACCCTCCTTTTGTTCAGTGTATCAAATCACTTTACAGGTTTCGACTCACGTGATGCGACCAGTACCCACCAAATTAGAATCGGTTGAAACAGAATCCGAATCCAAAGGGCGGTCTGATTGGTTTCTTCGCTCCAGGGAGCGGGAACGTTGTAGATAGCTGCATAAAAATTGGCGGGCAGAACCAATAGTAGGAATACGGCCGTCATGACACCTGCTGCTTTTCTTGTCTGAGGAAAAATGAGAAGCAGGGCAAGCAGCCACTCGACAATCCCTGAAATATAAACGATTTCAAGCTTGAATGGAACCCAGCCCGGAAGCATCGCGGCAAACCCATGATCATAAATAAAGTGTGTAACACCTGCAAAAAAGAATGCGGCTGCGAACACATATAAGGCCAGGCGTTTCAGGAATAACAATACGCTCACATCCTTTCTTATAGGTACATTCTTATTGTATTGGAAAAATACAGTACGTGCGAGCGTTACGCTGAGGTATAATGAAGATAAGCTGAGGCATACACTGTTTTGAATGAGAGAGTAAGGAGACATGGTATGAAAAAATGGTTAACGGTAATTACGATTTGTGTTGTTTTGTTAACGATGGTGTTCACAGGCCCGGTATCTGCTTCAACAGGTGATCAGGGGATCAACGAAAAGCTCGGTCTTCCGATTGTCGTCTATGGAGCCGCATTGACGGATGCTCAGAAAGCGGATGTCAGTGAATTGCTACAAGTCTCTCAGCACGAGGAAATTGATGAATTTACAGTCAATGGTCAAGATTTAGCGAACTACATCGGGGGGAACCCGAACTCAAACATGTACTCATCTGTGAAAATCATTCACCAAGATAATGGACAGGGGTTATCGATCGATATTGTAACACCTGAAAATATAACGCAAGTCTCGAAAGAAATGTATACGAATGCCCTGCTCACAGCAGGTGTGGAGAATGCTGAGGTGCTTGTCGCTTCTTCCGTGAAAGTAAGTGGACACTCCGCTCTTACGGGAATCTACAAAGCGTACGATGCCAAAGGCGTCAAGCTTGATGAAGGCCGGATGCAAGTGGCTAGTGAAGAGCTGGATATTGCAACAGACATTGCTGCAGAAGAAGGAATCGACCAGGCGCAGATCAGTGAACTGCTGACAGAAATCAAGAAGGCGATTGCGGAACAGGATCCGGCAACGCGTGAAGAAATCGAGCAGATTATTCAAGAGCAGCTTCAAGCTTTGAATATTGAACTGAGTGAAGAGGATCGTCAGAGGTTGTATGACCTGTTTGAACAGATGCGTAACCTGAACATCGATTTTGATCAAGTGCGGAACCAACTTGATGAATTAACGGGAAGCCTTCAGGATTTAATCAACAATGATGGATTCTGGAACAATCTTGTTGAAAGTATCCGCAACTTCTTCCGTTCCTTAACGAACTTTTTTAACTCGCTATTAGGAGAATAACCAAAAGCCCCTTCTGGTTTACCAGGAGGGGCTTTTCTATGGAATGCGTTCTTTATTGGGAAGCGGCGGTTTGGGTGTCGGCGATGATTTGTTCGAAAGGAACGTCCTCAGAGCCGTTGTAGCGTTTCAATACAGTGCCGTCCTTACCGACCAGATAGAAGCGGTTGCCGTGGATGACTTGGTCGTTCCCCTCTATTTTATCGGCGTGTGTTTTGAAGCTGTTGTTGGCGAAATCAGCGATGGTTTCCTGATTATATCCCGTTACGAACGTCCAGTTGCTGTTCATATCTGCTCCGTATTTGCTTCCGAATTCAGCGAGCTTGTCGGGCGTGTCTACGGTTGGATCGACACTGAAGGAAATAATTTGAGCGTCAACTCCCTCATCTTTCAGGCCTTCCTGAACTTTCATCATATTGCGCGTCATAGGGGGGCAGACCGTATTGCAGGAGGTGAAAATAAAGTCTGCAATCCAAACTTGACCTTCCATATCATCGGTTGAGAAGTTTTCTTTCTGATGAGTGGTCGCCTCTAATGTGCCTACTTCCCAGCCTAGTGTATTTTCCAATTCGTTCGATCCGCACGCCGCAAGTAAGACGAGCAGGACCGTAATCAATCCGAACAAAGTCCAGCGTTTCATATTCGTTTTCCTCCTGTGAAAAGAGTCGTTTCATTCAGTGTAATCCGGTCTGAATTCATGTGTCAACGCTATCATCCATTGTTTTCATTATCGACACAACTTATCATTACTCAGGTCAGCTTGCCCTGAAGTGTATTGTTGGCGATTTTTAACACAATATAAGGTAGAGGTGGTACCAATGGTAAAAAGAAACGCAGTATTGATAGGAGTTTCAATGATAATATCGATTCTCTTCAATACATTGGGGCATGCTGAAGAACACAATTTTGAATCAGATAGCCCTTTGTCTTTAGAAGAAACTTATAAAAAAATGAATTATGAAGCAGTGGACATTGCTATAAAAAAGTACGAAGAGAAATTTAATCTTTCTGTATCTATTCCTAAAGATATGCCGTTTAACAACGAGATGTCTTTCGGGAAGTTAGAAGACGATAAGCTTTCCCTTGTATTCATAGGAGACACCAGAAAGAAAGTGTTTAAAGTTTTTGTTGAACCTGATAAGAAGCCGTTAGAGAAGACTAATTTCAAAATCGAAAATGGTGAAAAAATACTAATTCGAACTAACGAAAAAGCTCAGAAATTAACTTGGCTTTATTTACAAAGAAACAATCAAAAGTACACGCTGTCGATAAATTTCTTTAGTGAAAACTCTAGAATGCAGAGATTAATTGATGCTGCGAACTCTATTCAATAGGAATTATTCGCCTGATCTTTAAAAAGGTAGAATAGGAAAACCAGAGTGAGGGATGAAGATGCCATATTACACGAACCAACAAGGGAAACAGCTATTTTATGAAGACAAAGGAAATGGAGAGGCTTTCGTTTTTCTCCATCCTCCCGGGATGGGACGGAAAGTTTTTAAGATGCAGCATGATTTAGCTGAAAAGTATCGAGTGATTTTTCCGGATCTTAGTGGTAACGGAGATTCAGAAACCGTTACGAAACAACCGGATGTAGCGTTTTATGCTGATGAAATCATTGAGTTGATGGATCGTTTGAAGTTAGATCAAGTCATTCCGGTCGGCTATTCGTGTGGCGGAATGATTGCCCAGGAGTTAGCGCTGAGGCATGCGAATCGAGTGAAGGGGGTTGTGCTAGCTGGTGGGTTCCCGAAAGTGAATACGGGCATGCTACACTTTGAATTCTCGGCAGGGATGAGGTGGGTGGAGCAGAGTCCTGAGACACTGGCGAAGCTTCTCAGCCAGTCCCACTTCAGAAGTATAGACTATAAGCGTGAGCTTTGTGAGCACATGGCGAAGTCTGATCCAGAAGTATGGCATGCTTACTATCATGAATGCCTGCAGCATGATTGCACCGAGCGGTTACCACAGCTGAAGGTCCCATTGCTGCTTGCTTACGGGGCGAAGGAATTCTGGATCAATCACCATTCGATGTTCTATCGTGACTGCCCGGATGTTACATTCGGCTTGATCGAGCGGGCTTACCATCAGATTCCGGCTACGCATGCTCCTCAGTTTCACGAAATGATCGACCGATTTGTTCGCACAAAAGTAGAGAAATAAAAAAAGAGGGGGCTGCCCTCTTTTTTTTATTTCTCTATAGTTAGGTCAAATGTTTCGTCGATCTTGCTTGAGACGACAATCTCTTCAAATGTAACGGTCAGGCTGTCTGCCTCTTCAAAAAGTTCAGGGTTGATGTTGATATGGGATTCATCCATATTGCCATACACATCGGCATAACCGGTTTCTCCATTGTTATTAGTAATCCTTACTGATGATCGTTGGGCTGAAGGATCTCCATTCGTCGGTAGTCTGTTGGGTGCTACGACAGTAGTCTCTTGTTGGTTGCTTTCCGGTCGATACTTCACCATAAAGTCCATACCGTGGTCTACGTCATAATTTAGTCTTTGGATGATCAATTCTGTCTGATACTTTTCAGCCACTGTACGATTGAAAGGTTCACCCTTCGCTTGCGCTTCTTCCCATTCCTTTGATTTAAGCTTGAAGGAAAGAGGGGTTTCTTCGATAAAATCAACACGGTCAATTGTAAACGAAACGTTTTCTGGAACCTCTTCAAGGGGACCGCCGAAATGGATCTTGTAAACATTTTCTTTATCCGTTCCCTGAAGGTAAGGACTGAGTGATGTGTCCTGTCCATCTATCGTTAAGGTTCCGCTCAATGTTTGGTTAAATACCTGGTCTTCGTCTTGTATTCTCATGGTCATGTAATTGCCTGACAACCTCATCACAAACTCAAGAGGCTCAAATGTCACACCATCTTCTGAGTAAGAGCCGGAGAAAGAGTCTGAAAAGATGGTCTGCTGCTCCGTATCATAAAGATAGTGAACGGTTACCGGGTCCGTGTGGATGATTTCATCAGACAGGTTCAGCTTGATAGATGTCATCGCTTCAGCATCAATTGGCTCGATTTCCGGCATGACTTCTTGGTTGTCTGTCGGGTTTTCTGATAACGGCCTTGAACGAAGGATGCCGTGCAGCCTGTTTTCAAAGATGACCGCCTCCGACGTATCGAGCTGACTGAAGCCATGTAACTGCTGGGCTGGAACCTCTTCTGTTTCTGAGATATCCAATTTATCAATTCTCGGCGGTTGGGAGTAGAACGCGTCTTCTTCATCCTCTTCCGTTAGTAATGAAAGGTCAATACTGACTAAGTATATAACTTGATGACCGCGATGCCACACTTCATTGATCTGAATGCGGCCGTCCTTTCCTTCAACGGTCATCATTTCCTCAGGGGACGTCGTCGCTCCTTTTTCACGTGCGAGTTCAAGCTGAGGGATTCGGCCTGTATAAAAGTCGTTCAATGCCTCTTTTGATTCGACTTCCTCCCAATCGATCGGGAGTTGATCCATATCTACCGGCTTTGCTTTTCGTTCTGCTTTCTCTTCAGAAGTCAGCTTGCTGCTTCCGGTTCCTGAAGTCGTAATATATGCTCCTACTGCGAACACAAACAGTACGAGAGCTATGATTCCCCATTTCTGTTTCGTCATTATTGGTCCATCCTTTTTGTGAGCTTAATTATGTCTAGCATAACAGAATTTTCCGATAAATGGAGGGGGTAAAGCGGTATTTGAATTCCTGCTCAGCATGTTTTGAGGTCACTTATCGGTTCGCTGAGTTGGAGAGTAAAGGGGGATGGAGAAACGACTCGCTTTTCTAAAATAGGATGAACCTCTGATTTACACACATTAAGGTTGAAGAGCCCCCACGCACATGTATGTCTGGATCAGCACACCGAAAGCTCCCCAAAAAAGAACGGCTTATAAAACAAAACCCTGACGATGCATCCATGTTAGGATGCATCGTCAGGGTTTTTTATAGAATGAAATTTTATTTCTCGTCTTCTTCATCAAGGTAATGGTGCATCATTGCGTCGCTTTCTGAGTGGTCTTCTTCGTGATCGGCTGTTGTTTTGGAAAAGGCTTTGTTGTATTTCACCGGATGGCTGAAGGCTTGGGCGAAATCACTTGGAGGTTGGATTTTTCCTTTTTTGTTCATGTAGGATGCTCCTTTTTGATTAAGTTTTCTTTATAGTTGTTTACTTTTTCGGATATAAAATGTGCCATTCCCTTAAGTTTTATCGAAATTTTCCGATATCTAAAGAAAACGGTTCTAAATTCATACATGAGTAGGTGAGAGGAATGGCTCTGACAATCGATCATCCTTGGAAAACGCTGAAGCAGCTTTCCATACCTATGTGGTTTTATAACAAGAGGGACCAGAAAATCTACTTGAATGATCCTTTAACTGAGAAGATGCCTGGCGACGCTCGTTCCATGAACGTAGTGGAAGCAAAGGAACTCATTCATGGGGAAGATTTCAATGTTTTGGGTGCCATGCTTCAAGAGAATTCACGGCCTTTCCATTTGAACTATCGATTGAAAAACGGCACTGGCTATCGCTGGATGAAAGACATGATCACCCCGTTTTATTCCGACAGCGGTGTGCTTCTCGGCTATAGTGGGCTCTCGGTTTCGATTTCTTCTTGTCGGGAGGAGCTCGATCAATTGAAGAAGTCGATTACTGAAATCGGAGACGCGTTTTCGTCGGCTAACGGTCAATCGTTTTTCAACTTCTTTGTAGAATACTTAGCTCAGCTTCTGGATGTCAACACCGTACTTGTAGGGGAGCTGACTGGTGATGACATGGATCAAGTTTCGTGTATCTCCATGTATCACGACGGCATCCTATCCTCAGGTTACAAGTACCCGCTCGACAAGACCTCTTGTCACGACGTGCTCGAGCACTACGAATGTTATTATCCGCGAAGTGTACAATCGGTTTACCCAGATGATGATTTTATTAAACAACATCATATTCAAAGTTACTTAGGAAAGGCTTTGTTGAATTCAGATGGTGACGTCATCGGAATTATCGTCATTATGGATCATGAGCCCTTAAGCAACGGTCCACTCAGTCGAGCGATCTTTCAAATCTTAGCAGATCGAATCGAGAATGAACTATCTAAGATGAAGGCAGAAACGGAGCTCAGAAGGCTGTCCCAATATGATTCACTTACGGGACTTGCCAAGCGTGACTATTTTTCCATACTAATGAAAGAAGAGCTCGAGATGGCTTCAAAAGAAGAAGCGAATCTGGGGCTGCTTATCGTGGATTTGGATAATTTCAAAATGATCAACGACACGTGGGGGCATGAAAAAGGGGATGAGCTGCTTCAGGAATTTGCGGTTCACTTGAAACGGATATTTGCCAGGAAGAAGTGCGTGTTATCGAGAATCAGCAGTGATGAATTTGTTGTGCTGCTCAAAAATGTATCTCAGGTGGATGAGGTCTGTGCGATGGCGGATCATGTCATTCAGTCGATGGCACGCCCCTTCATGATCGACCGAAAAGAATATTATACGACGGTCAGCATAGGTGTCAGCTTCTTCCCACATGATGGAAAAGATGAAGACGCGATGCTTCGGTATGCGAACGCGGCCATGCAGAAGGCAAAAAGGAACGGAAAGAACCGTTATGAGCTGTACGATTCCCATATGAGTCAGGAAATCCGTGAAGAGATGATGCTGAAGCAGGCGCTGCACCATGCTTTGGATAAGGAAGAGTTCGTTCTTCATTACCAACCTCAGATTTGTGGGAAAACCCTTCGCACGATTGGATATGAAGCGTTAGTACGCTGGGAACAGCCGGCATTCGGACTGTTGTCTCCTCATTATTTCATAAGGCTTGCCGAGGAGAGCGGCATGATTACCCAACTCGGGGAATGGGTGATGACGGAAGCCTGCAGGCAGACGAAAGAGTGGCAGGTCAACCATCAGAGGCCGGATTTGAAGGTATCTGTGAACTTGTCTGCTCGTCAGTTCGCTGACGAAGAACTGCCTGATAAAGTGTTCAATGCGCTGAATCAGTCGAACTTATCTCCGGAGAGCTTGATTGTCGAGATTACAGAAACGATGGTGCTCCAGGACTTTGATAGGAGTATCGACACGCTGAAGAAGTTGCGGGCAAAGGGAATTAAAGTCCATCTGGATGACTTCGGTGTGGGATTCTCTTCGCTCAGTTACTTAAGTCGACTACCTGTGGATGCGATAAAAATCGACCGTTCCTTCGTCAATCAAATTGATGCGGGAGAGAACGACGTAGCGATTGTCAGTGCGATTATCGCCATGGCTCAAAGTCTAGGGCTTCAGATCATCGCAGAAGGGGTCGAGCGGGAGGAACATATCCGTTACTTGAAGGAAAAAGGATGCCACGAATACCAGGGCTATTATTTCAGTCGTCCGAAACCGGCAGATTGCGTGAGCCTATAGCGTTTTGCATCTGTTATAGTGGTGAAAAAGGATGATGAAGATGAGGGAACAATTGACGATTTTTAATGATCAGCTTGAGCCGACCGGAACAAAAGAGAGAGAATGCGTACATAAAGATGGCGATTGGCACGAGACGTTTCATTGCTGGCTGTATGGATGCGAGGGTGAAAGCGCCTACTTATATTTTCAAAAGAGAGCGGACTTCAAAAAGGAATTCCCCTCTCTTTTTGATATTACAGCTGCCGGACATATTGAAGCAGAAGAAAAAGTAATGGAAGCAGGATTAAGGGAGGTAGAGGAAGAAATCGGGCTTCGCCTTTCCCCATCCCAGCTTGAATATATCGGAGCTTATAAGGAAGAACTGGAAACAAACGAAGGAATGGACCGTGAAATATGCCGCATCTATGTAGGTGAGGTGGAGGATTCTGTGAAGCTCGAAACGAGTGAAGAAGTGACGGATCTTGTCAAAGTGAAAGTCGAGGATCTTGAAAAGATTTTTGACGGTTCGATCACATACCAGTCCATTGTGACAGGGAATACAGGACAGATCGGGCATCAAGACATCGTACCTCACGAGAAGGGCTATTATGAGTTCGTCTTTCGACAGATTGCGGAAAAAGTCGAAAAACTTTGACAAAATGGAGGCTCGCTCTATATAATCATTCAACAAACAGACTAGCTGAGAAGGGGTAGAGAATATGAGTTCTTCATTTGAAACAAAAGTTGTGCATCAGAAATTTGACCAGAAACAAGTCCAGAACAGTAAGAATACACCGATTTATCAGTCGACAGCCTTTACATTTAAAGATTTGGATCACCTCGAGAGTTATTATGAGGGGGATGTGCCCTACCTTTATTCAAGAGAGCGGAATCCGAATACGGATGAGCTGAGCGATGCGATTGCGACGCTTGAAGAAGCGGAAGCAGGGGTTGCGACGTCGTCCGGAATGTCCGCCATTCTTGCGGGGATCTTAGCGACGGCATCACCAGGTGATCATATCGTAGCTGCGGATGATGTGTACGGCGGTACGCACAAGCTTCTGAACGCTGAACTGGATACGTTCGGGATTGAAGTCACGATGGTTTCGTTTGCTGATTTAGAACAAGTGAAGCAGGCGATCAAGGAAAATACGACGCTGCTTTATACCGAATCGGTATCCAATCCATTCCTTCGAGTAGAGGATTTAAGTGGACTTGTGGAACTAGCCTCTGAGCATGGTCTTTATACGATGGTGGATAATACATTCGCCACGCCTTATCTGCTCCAGCCGGCGAAGGAAGGGATTGACCTCGTAGTACATAGTGCGACGAAGTATATCGGTGGGCATAGTGATGTCACATCCGGTGTCCTTGTAGGGAAACAGGAATTGATTACGAAAGCGACTCAGAAGGTCGTGACGTTAGGTGCCAACTTAAGTCCGTTTGAGGCATGGTTGACTCAAAGAGGTTCTAAAACGCTCGGTCTTCGTATGAAGCAGCAGTCGCATAATGCAAAGGTGTTGGCAGAGGCGTTAGCTGCTAATGAGCACGTCCAACAAGTCTATTATCCCAAACATGTCTCGGAGCGTGGGAACGGTGCGATCGTTACGATTGAGCTGGCAGAAACGGTTCAGGTCGAATCCTTCTTCCAATCACTCGGCTGGATTAAAATCGCTCCAACCCTTGCAGGAGTAGAGACGACCGTATCCTACCCGGTTCGAACATCCCACCGTGCTCTTTCGGATGAAGAGAGACAGCAGATCGGCATTAACGATTACGTAATCCGTTTATCGATCGGAATTGAGGAAGCATCCGATATCGTGAGCCAGTTCGAGCAGGCGATTCAAGCCTCAATAAAATAATATTCTAAATATTGTTGACATTCAGATTTATTGATTATATAATTCTCAACATAGTTAATTTAATAAGGATCTCTTATCAAGAGCGGCAGAGGGAATAGGCCCTGCGAAGCCCGGCAACCTTCAAACATCGGTTTGAAAAGGTGCTAAATCCTACAGATTTTAAAAATCTGGAAGATAAGAGGAGAATCGGCTTATAACAGCCCCTCTTCTTATCTAAGAAGAGGGGTTTTTTGGTTTTCTAAGAAAAATGGCGCTTGCGCCTTGAAATTTAAAAGGAGGACGATGAAATGAGTAAACAAGTAGAAGGTTACGACGTAGATACGGTTGCACTGCACGGGGGACAATCTCCAGATCCGACGACAGGTTCGAGGGCGGTTCCGATTTATCAAACGACTTCGTATGTGTTCCATGATACAGAGCATGCTCAAAGCCTCTTTGCGCTGGATGAACCGGGTAACATTTATTCCAGAATCGGAAACCCGACCGTCGATGTCTTTGAAAAACGGATGGCTCTTCTCGAAGGCGGCGTGGCTTCAGTCGCAACCGCTTCCGGGATGTCAGCGATCGCTTTATCGATCTTGAACATTGCGGGTTCAGGTGACGAAATCGTGGCGGCAGCCAACCTTTACGGTGGAACGTATAATTTATTTGCTAATACTTTACCGCGTTATGGCATAGAAGTTAAGTTCGTCGATCCGGAAGATCCTGAGAATTTCAAAGCGGCCATCACAGATAAAACAAAAGCGGTGTATGCGGAAACCATCGGAAACCCGAGCCTTCACGTGCTGGACATTGAGAAAGTGTCGGAGATTGCTCACGACCAAGGGATTCCACTGATCATCGATAACACATTTGCAACGCCTTATACGTGTAAACCGATTGAGTACGGGGCAGACATCGTCGTCCATTCCGCTACAAAATGGATCGGCGGGCACGGAACGGCCATTGGTGGAGTCGTGGTAGATGGCGGCAGGTTCGACTGGGGTAACGGGAAGTTCCCTGTTTTTACAGAGCCGGATGAGAGCTACAACGGCATTGTCTACACAGCGGACTTCGGAACGCTTGCCTTTATTACGAAGTTACGGGTTCAGCTTCTAAGGGATTTCGGTTCCTGCTTGAGTCCACAGAATGCCTTTTTGCTGCTGCAGGGGCTTGAGACGCTGCACTTGCGGGTGGCGCGACATAATGACAATGCTCAGGAAATCGCTGAATACTTAAAGGGTCATCCGGATGTGGAGTGGGTGTCTTACCCTGGACTGAAAGAACATCCTGCGCACGATTTGGCTGACCAATATTTAGAAGGTGGCTTCGGATCGGTTGTGAACTTCGGGATCAAAGGTGGCCGGGAAGCGGGGCGTGCGATCATCAATAACATCGCGTTATGGTCACATGTTGCAAACGTCGGAGATGCGAAATCATTGATCATCCACCCGGCTTCTACTACACACCAGCAGCTTTCTGTTGAGGACTTGTCGGCGAGTGGTGTGACAGAAGAGTTGATTCGTTTGTCTGTCGGGCTTGAATCGGCGAAGGATTTAATCAATGATCTCGACCGTGCGATCGCAGCGGCAACAGGGAAAGAGTCGGAGCGCGGGGTGACAGAGAATGATGAAGGCATTATCAAGTGGGCGCTTCAGTCTCCTCAGTTGAAAGAGACGGTTGACGGAGAGAGCGTAACCCGCCCGAAACGGCTGGCCGTCGTCGGCTTAAGTGGTAAACCATCGCGTCCGAGTCATCGTCTGGCGAGGAAGATGCAGCGTCTGGGGTATCAAATCATCCCTGTTAATCCAAGGGAAACAGAGGTCCTTGGAGAGACCGCGTATCCGGACTTGAAATCGATTCCTTTTGAGATTGATGTCGTTCAAGTATTCAGAAGTCCGGAAGCAGCTATTGAGATTGCGAAAGAAGCGGCGGATGTTCGTCCGAAAGTCTTCTGGCTGCAAGAAGGGGTCATTGCTCCTAAGGCTGCAGAAATTGCAAGTGAAGCAGGACTCGAAATCGTTCATAATCGTTGCACATACAAAGAAGCCCAAAGGCTGCGCGGAACCATTGATACGTACGCGTGTGAGATTTAAGAGTGGAGGGATACAAAGTGAAAAAACAATGGTGGCTGCTGGCATCCGTATTGTTGATCGGGACTTTTCTTGCAGGCTGCTCAGGCAGTGCAGAAGGCGAAGAGCAACCCGATAAGGTAACGCTTGATTACGCGTACTATTCTCCGACGAGTCTTGTGCTGAAGGAGAAGGGCTGGGCTGAGGAAGCATTCGAGGAACAGGGGATCGAAGTTGAATTCGTCTTGAGTCAAGGGAGCAACAAGGCGCTTGAATTCTTAAATTCGAGCAGTGTGGACTTCGGTTCAACGGCTGGTGCGGCTGCGCTGATGGCGAAAGCGAATCAGGCACCGATCGAGTCTGTCTATCTCTACTCCAAGCCGGAGTGGACAGCACTCGTGACGAATGCTGATTCTGGTATTTCATCCGTCGAAGATTTAAAAGGGAAGAAAGTAGCCGCCACTTTAGGAACGGACCCTTATATCTTCTTAGTCCGTGCATTGAAAGATCACGGATTGTCTTCTAAAGATATCGAGCTCGTCAACTTGCAGCACGCAGACGGGGGTTCTGCCTTAACCTCAGGCAACGTGGATGCCTGGGCTGGACTTGATCCGCATATGGCTCGTCTTGAACTTGAATCTGATGCCAATCTATTTTATAGAAAGCCTGATTTCAATACGTACGGAACGTTAAATGTCCGTTCGGATTACGCAGAGAATCATCCTGAGATCGTGAAGACGGTCATTGAAGTGTATGAGAAAGCTAGAAAATGGACGATCGAGAACCCGGAAGAGGCGGCTCAAATTCTTGCAGATGAAGCAAACCTTGATTTAGAAGTAGCGAAACAAAGCCTGGAGCGTAATGACTTCTCGAACCCTATTCCTGATGAGTCGTTGAAGAAGACAATCAAAGGGGCAGGGAAAGTGTTGCAGGCTGAAGAGATTATCGATCCTGATGTGAACATTGATGAATTGACTGAGGAACTGGTACAGCCAGGCTTAGCAGAAGAAGTGATTAATCCATAAGAAGGGAGTCGTAATCGATGTCGAGTCAAACAGAAGCTGCCGTCTCTCCTTCCGTAAAACAATCAGATAAAGACAAACGTGTGCGTCTGCCTTTTGTCAGAAACAAAGCGTTACTTGGAAGTGTCATTCCCGTCCTTCTCATTGTGATCTGGGAGCTGGCTTCACGTCTTGGGTGGGTGGCTCCCCACCTTCTTCCGGCACCGACGACCGTGCTCGGTGAAGTGGTCAGCATGGCTCAATCCGGTGAGCTTTGGGGGCATGTCGGCATCACGCTTTATCGTGTTGCAGCAGGCTTTGCTTTCGGAGCAGCCGCTGCCGTTGTGTTAGGTGCGGCAACAGGATACAGCAAAATCGCTAATTACCTATTGGATCCCATGCTCCAGGCATTGCGGGCCATTCCTTCTCTGGCGTGGGTACCGTTGTTCATTTTGTGGATCGGGATCGGAGAAGCATCCAAGATTACGTTGGTTGCAGTCGGCGTATTCTTCCCTGTTTATTTGAATCTGACGTCCGGCATTCATGGTGTCGACCGGAAGCTGATTGAAGTCGGACGCATGTATCATTTTTCCACCCTGCAATTGATCAGACGAATCATACTCCCTGCGGCTCTGCCTTCTTTCTTAGTCGGAATCCGTAGTGGACTGAGCCTCGGGTGGATGTTTGTTGTGGCAGCGGAACTGCTTGGGGCGAGTCAGGGACTTGGTTATTTAATGGTCTTCGGGCAAAATACATCGGCTCCGGAGCTTGTCGTCGCAAGTATTCTTCTGTTCGCGATCTTCGGTAAGCTGACGGATGAACTGTTGAAGCGTCTTCAGCAACGTGCGCTTCGCTGGCAGGACAGTATGGAAAATGCTTCATAAGAAAGGGGTATCAACATGTTAACAGTCCATCGCGTATCCCGACTTTTCCAAGAGGGAAAAGCAGGTTTTCATCATATAGACATGCAGTTAACGAAAGGGGAAGTCGTAGGGGTGCTCGGGACGAGTGGCTGTGGGAAAAGTACGCTGCTTCGTGTTCTTTCGGGTCTTGACCCTCAATACGAGGGAACGGTAACAACCGATGCTGTTCACCAGGAAGAGGCTTTCGGAATGATGTTCCAGGAACCGAGGCTCATGCCGTGGCTGAACGTCATCGATAATATTACGTTCGGCACGAAAAAGCGTACAAAGCAGAAAGAGGCGGAAGCTTTACTGAAAACGGTTGGTCTGAATGGGTTCGAGCATCACTATCCGAAAGACTTATCCGGAGGGATGGCCCAGCGAGCAGCGATTGCGCGGTCTCTTCTCCATCAGCCGGAAATCTTATTGCTGGATGAGCCGTTCAGTGCATTGGATGCTTTTACGAAAATGCAGCTGCAGGATCTCTTGCTTTCGATTTGGGAGCGTCATGAGACGACGACTCTTCTCGTAACCCACGATATTGATGAAGCGCTCTACTTGTGCGACCGGATCGTCATTATGAGGGGGCAGCCTGGGCGGGTTGAATCGGAGATTACGATTGAGCAGCCGAAGCCGAGGAAACGAGGGGACGCATACTTAGCAGGACTGAAAGAACAAATTTTACAAGAGTTGGACTTTACGAAAGTGTAAGGAGGCGAACGAAATGACAGAGACGATTCTTCAAGCTCACCCATCTGCCTCGAATTTGGCGAAGGAATATACGGAAGGACAGTCCTTTGATTGGAAGAGTGTTGAGCAGGTGTTTACCTGGAGTGAGACGAGCCGTGTGAATATGGCGTATGAATGTGTGGATCGCCATGTTGAGGCAGGGAAAGGGAGTCACCAAGCGCTCCATTATATAGGAGACGAGGGAGCGATCACTTATACGTATCAAGAGCTGCAGGACGAAATCGGCCGCTGGTCGAATGTGTTGAGGCAGCACGGGGTGAAGAAAGGCGACTTTGTCTTTGTCTTTCTGCCGAAGCACCCGCTTGGATATGTGGCGATGCTTGCAGCGATTCGAATGGGTGCCGTGGTCGGGCCTCTATTTGAAGCTTTTATGGAGGAAGCGGTCCGGGACCGAATCAATGATTGCGAAGGTGAGTTCTTAATTACGAATCAATCGTTTATGGACCGGGTCGATACGGCTCATATTCCAAGTTTGAGGAAGATTTTTTTAACAGATGAAAAGGTGGAGTCAGGTGAGATTTCGATTGTGAGCGAGGCTCAGGAAGCAAGCCCGGAAGCTGATGTCACATGGGTGGAGCTGGATGACGGATTGAACATTCACTACACAAGTGGATCGACCGGAAAGCCGAAAGGGGTCATTCATGCGCATCGTGCGATGATTCAGCAGTATCAAACTGGCAGATGGGTGCTCGACTTGAAGGAAGACGATGTCTATTGGTGCACAGCGCATCCGGGATGGGTGACGGGAACAGTATATGGGGTCTTTGCACCTCTACTAAATGGTGTCACTATTGTAATCCATGGAGGTCGTTTTTCTGCAGAGGCGTGGTATGAAGTCATTGAACAAACGAAGGTGACGGTATGGTATTCCGCTCCAACCGCCTTTCGTATGCTGCAGGCGGCTGGTGAATCTGTCCAGTCGCCGTATGACCTTTCCTCGTTGCGCCATATCTTAAGCGTCGGTGAGCCTCTCAACCCTGAGGTGATTCACTGGGGGTATCGCACCATCGGACTCCGCATTCACGATACGTGGTGGATGACCGAAACAGGAGCTCAGCTGATTGCCAATGTTCCGACCCGTGTGGTGAAGCCCGGCTCTATGGGACGTCCGATTCCCGGGATTCAGGCGGCTGTTTTAGATGATGAAGGAAGTGAACTGCCACCCGGAGAAACGGGTCACCTGGCCATTCGGACATCATGGCCTTCCATTATGAAAGAGATTTGGAAGAATGAAGAGAAGTATTTATCCTATTTCCCGTACGGTGATGGATGGTATATAGCTGGGGACCTGGCATATATCGATGAAGACGGGTATGTCTTTTTCCAAGGGCGCAGCGATGACATGATCAATTCTTCTGGAGAACGGATCGGTCCATTTGAAGTCGAGAGTAAGCTGATTGAACATGAAGCGGTCAAAGAAGCCGGCGTCATCGGAAAGCCTGACGCGGTCCGAGGGGAAATCGTCAAAGCCTTCATCGCATTGAACGACGGCTACCCAGAGACGCCTGAGCTTCTAGAGGATATCCGTCTTTTTGTCAGAGGAAAACTGGCAGCTCACGCAGCGCCTCGTGAGATCGAAGTGATCGACGAGCTTCCGAAAACACAAATCAGTGGAAAAGTCTTAAGAAGAGAGTTGAAGAAGCGGGAATGACTTTCATCGTGCTCTCCTGACAAACCGAGCATCTTACCTATCGTGGTAAGGTGCTTTTTGTAATTGGTAGAAAGTCCTCTTTCATTTCTTGCAAAAAATATTCATTTTCTGTTGGACTTTAATGTGCTATAATTCTAAAATGGCGCGATAAACACTCTGTACAATTATTAGTATTTTCTCACAATTAAGCCCATCGAAATGTATTCCATGCCCTAGCTCCATCCAGGAGCAAACTCAGAATCTAACACAATTTCATAAGCTTTTTTTGACTTTTCGGGTAAAAATTTATCAAGAAAACGAAAAGAAAGCGTTATCCCATACATCAGGAGGTTATGACTATGAAACTAACAGGAAAAATACTCCTTGGTTTGTTGTTGGGTGCGGTTGTCGGAATTGCCCTCCATACTTTTGCACCACAATGGTTTACCACATTAGATACCTATATTTTCGGTCCTCTTGGAACCATCTTCTTAAACCTTATTAAGATGCTTGTCGTTCCAATCGTTTTCTTCTCTATTACATTAGGAACCGCTTCGCTTGGCGATCCTAAGAAACTAGGGCGCATCGGTGGGAAAACAATCGGGTTTTTCTTAGTGACGACTACAATCGCGATTACGATTGCGATTTCATTAGCGTTTATCATTCAGCCAGGTAACATTGACATCGATACGACAGGAGCGGAGTACGAAGCTCAGGAAGCTCCGACGGTCGTTGAGACGTTCACAAGCATTATCCCGACTAATCCGATTCAGGCGATGGTCGAAGGAAATATGCTTCAAATCATCTTCTTCTCTGTTTTTGTCGGCTTCGCCTTAGCGATGCTTGGCAAGAAGGCGGAGAATGTTACGAAAGTCATCGAACAAGGAAACGACATTATGATGTACTTAGTGAATCTCATTATGAAATTCGCTCCGTACGGTGCCTTCGGTCTCCTTGCATCAGCGGTAGGTGAGCTCGGCTTGGATGGTATGCGGGCGATGCTTATGTACATGGTCGTTGTCGTGCTTGGACTTGTCCTTCACGCGGTCATCACGTACGGATCAGCCGTGAAATTCCTTGGTAACATGAATCCGATAGAGTTCTTTAAAAAGTTCTTCCCTGCTATGACGGTCGGATTCAGTACGTCAAGCAGCAGCTCGACGCTGCCTATTTCGATGAAAACCGCGCAGGAGAAATTGAATGTACCGAAGCCGATCAGCAGCTTCGTTCAGCCTTTGGGCGCCACGATCAACATGGACGGAACCGCCATCATGCAAGGTGTTGCGACCGTCTTTATCGCGCAGGTGTACAATGTTGATTTAACGTTCTCGGCGATTATCATGGTGATCCTGACGGCGGTTCTCGCCAGTATCGGTACAGCAGGCGTGCCGGGTGTCGGCCTGATCATGCTTGCGATGGTATTGACTCAAGTGAACCTGCCTGTAGAAGGAATCGCGCTGATCATCGGAATCGACCGTATTCTCGATATGACACGTACAGCTCTGAACATCACAGGTGATGCGGCTTGTGCGGTTGTTGTATCTGAAACGGAGAAAAAACATGAGGATTCACAATTAACAGAAGAGCGCATGGAAGCTTAATCGAATGACCACTCCTTATCGGGGTGGTCATTTTTGTTTTTCTCTATTCCGCATAAAGGCGGGGATTTTTATCGGACAGTCGATGTGTGGATGGGGCGGTCCCGGTCCGATAACTTCTTTATTGGGACAGCCGGCACACCATTCGGTCGACTCCTAGTCTCATAAACCTTTTTATGGGACAACCGGTATATCAACCCATCGATTCACAGTCCTGTATCTCTCTTAATGGGACAACCTGAACACCAATTGGTAGACTCTTAGTCCCTTATCTCGTTTTATGGGACATCCGATAGATCGATGGATAGATTCCTAGTCCCATAACTCGCTTGCGTGAGATACACTTTGCGTCAAGCGGCCGTTTTCTTAAGGAGTGAATTAGCTTGCGTTGAAGGGGGTGTCTCATAGAGTCTATGTGTAAACGAAGGAGCTCCGGGGTATATTGACAGAAAAGGAAGGCGGAAGGGGTGGTTTATGTGTTTTACTCTGTAACTTTACAAAAAATCATTACATTAACCGGAATCGGTATCATTATAGGCGCCATTGTCGGTTTTTCAGCGGTGCTTGGATTTGAGCTGGATGGCTCGGTATTCGTTCTATCCATGTTCCTCGGCATCATTTCGGTCTATGCCACGGCAATGTACGCGGAGCTTTACCACATCAGGGAAGCGATCAATAAACAGAGAAGAGAGAATCGATAAGGGGACTGATGCCAGTCCTCTTTTTTATGTTTAAGGGATGTTCCAAAACAGTACGCAGGCATACAGAATAAGGATAGCTCCCATAATCCAGTAGCTTGTCTTCGTTAACTTACGAAAGATCACGAAAAACGTGATGATGACAACGGCCAGAACAAAGATCCAGTTGAAGATGGCCATAAGGGCACCTACCTTTTTTATGCGGATTTCTTCCATCTTACGTGTCGCCATCAAGGGAATCAAGTTTTTTCGTTCCGGTTGTTTAAACCGTTTTTGATATGGGAAAAGTAATAGATAGCAGCTGTGGCAGGAATTGGGAGGGGAAGTCATGCTGAATCGAATACCAGGTAAGGTTCCGGATTTATGAGTGTGCTGGAAATCATATTTCTCCTCGTAACCTTGCTTTGGCTTCTGGAATTTTTCTTATTTCGGAATCGTGAGTCGAAGGGTGAGGACCAGCTGGAGAAGCGTTCTTTTCCTCTTATTCTTGCTGCAATCATCATAGCCGTTTCGGTTTCACTGACGATGCGGGAGTGGGGGATCGGAGTCGTTCTATCTGAGAGTCTTTTGTGGGCTGGGTTGATTCTATATGCTTCGGGCGTTGCCTTGAGGTATTGGGGGATCCTCCATTTGAAAGACCAGTTCACGCGTGATGTGTCCGTGAAGCGTGGGGATAAGTTGGTGAGTACCGGTCCTTATCGGTTCTTGCGTCACCCCTTGTATACGGGGTTGGTTCTGATTGTCATCGGTTTTTGTTTAGGTGTGGGAAATGTATGGACAGCTTTATTCTGCGGCGCGCTCGTCACCATGGCTTTGCTACATAGAATACGCATAGAGGAAGCCATGCTGATTGAAGCTCACGGCGACCTGTACCGTAAGTGGTGTGCCTCCAGATATCGTTTGATTCCATTCATTTATTAACTTTGGAGGTGGATGCTTTGAGAAAGAAAAAAGCAATCGTAGTCGGAGCTGGATTAGGTGGTATGTCAGCAGCTATTCGTTTAAGTGGAGATGGCTACGACGTAAAAGTGATTGAAAAGAATAGTAATATCGGTGGAAAGCTTAATAGACGTGAAGGAAAAGGATACACGTTCGACACGGGTCCTTCTATCTTAACGATGCCTTGGGTACTGGAGCAGTTGTTTGAAAGTGTTCATCGTCGTTTAGAGGATTATATTACGGTTGAACGCGTCGAGCCTCAATGGCGCACATTCTTCGAAGACGGTACGCAGTTGGATGTCACGAGTGACCTTCCGCAGATGCTGGATGAAATGGCGAAGGTGACGGACCGTCCGAACCGTAAGCTGACGGACTTTATTTCGTACACACAAGATATGTATGAGCTTTGTATGAAGAGCTTTTATAAATACAGCATTTCAGATTTGAAAGATTTGAAGAGTCACCATAAATTGAGTGAATTGCTGCAGATGGATCCGATGAATACAGTAGCGAAGTCGACGAAGAAACAGTTTGATAACAAGTACTTAGAGCAGCTATTTAATTTCTTTGTCATGTATGTCGGCTCGAACCCCTATTCATCACCTGCCATCCTGAACCAGCTTGTCTATGTTCAGCTTGGTCTTGGCATTCATTATGTCAAAGGTGGCATGTACAAGATTGCAGAGGCGATGGGGCAGTTGATGGACGAGCTTCGGGTGGACGTTCAATTGAACGCGCCGGTTAAGCAACTGGTCGTCGAAGGAGAGCGTGTCGTCGGTGTGGAAACAGAAGACGGCACCGTGCACGAGGCGGATGTGATCGTATCCAATCTGGAAGCCATCCCAGCTTACCGTAGGCTGGCTCCTTCAAACTCTAAGGTGAAAAAAGAGATCAAGTCTCTTGAGAAGAAATTCGAACCGACTGTATCAGGGCTGGTGTTATTGCTTGGGACGGATAAGAAGTTCGACCACTTGAAACACCACAATTTCTTCTTCTCTGAGGATCCTGAGAAAGAGTTCAAGCAGATCTTCGACCAAGGGAAACCTGCTGATGATCCGACGATCTATATCGGCATTTCAGCGCGTTCTGACGATACACAGGCACCGGAAGGAAAAGACAACCTGTTTGTCCTTACGCATGTCCCCCCTATGACCAATGGTAAGCGTAAGCCTGTCGACTGGGATCAGTACCGAGAGCTTGTGCTGGATAAGCTGGAAAGAATGGGCGTTGATGGGCTTCGGGATTCGATTGAATTTGAATATCGTTTCACTCCTGAAGATTTAGAAACGTTGTACGGTCCGAATGGCGGATCGATTTATGGGATTGCGGCGGACCGTAAGACGAACGGAGGGTTTAAAATTCCTTCGAAGAGTCAGGTGTATGATGGACTGTACTTTGTTGGAGGGTCCACTCACCCTGGTGGCGGCGTTCCGATGGTTACACTATCCGGCCAACTGACAGCCGATTTAATTAAAGAACAGGAAAAAGAACCTGTAGAATCATAAAGAAGGACCAGCGAAAGCTGGTTCTTTTTCTCTGTTTGATTCGATAGGCTGTAGGGAATGGATGATAAATAGTGATTGTTGGGACGGAGGAATGTAGATGGTGAGTGACTGGATGGTATTTGTATTATTCTTTCTAGCGGGAGCGGCGACTTTTTTTGTTGCTTCTCGTTTATCGATATATGGGGATGCAGTTAAAGAGAAGACGAAAGCATCGTCCGCATTTATGGGGGCGATCATCGGAGTTGCGATTTCCCTTCCTGAGCTCACGTCGAGCATAACGGCTATTGTCATTGACAGTCCGGACTTAGCGGTCGGGAATTTAATCGGGAGTAACTTGTTCAATATTATGGGACTCGCTGTCTTTGATATTGTCTATCGCAGGTATCAAATCATGACTCATGCGACAGAAGAGAGTAAATTGTACGGCTGGTTGGTTATTTTCATGACCTTAGTCGTGGTGGCTGGGCTTATGTTTGCACTTCCGACAGCTGTGTTCCATATCAGTTATACTTCGATTGCGATTGTCATGCTTTACTTTATTGGATCTAAATATATCAATGATCGCACGGAGTACAAAGGGCGCAAAGTGAAAAAGGATTCGACGAAGTACGGTGAGTACACCTACAAACAGGTGATCGTACGATTCGTCGGGGCAGCAATTTCTATTATGATCATCGGCAGTGTCTTGACCATTACAGCAGAAGAGATTTCGGTTATTACAGGGATCGGCGCTTCCTTTATTGGATCGTTCCTTGTTGCGATCAGTACGTCACTCCCGGATGCGGTGAGTGTGGGGACAGCGTTGAAGCTGCGTAATTTCAACCTTGGTATCAGCTCGCTGCTCGGGAGTAATGCGTTTAACCTGATGATTCTTGCGATTACGGATGCCTTTTATTTCAGGGGGAACCTGCTGCAGGAATCCAGTGTTGCCAACGTCATTACAGGCGCGGTTTCCATTGTTTTTGTCTTCTTTGTTATCATCAGCATTACCCGCAGGTCGAATAGATCCAGTTATTTGCTGCCTTCCATTCTTATTTTAGTTTCCTATTTTGTGACGACGTATTTCGTATTTCAAATCAAGTGAAAGTCCGCAGTGTGTGAAGCACTGTGGATTTTTTTATCTGGTCTCAGCCAGGTTTCTTACTGGTTGGAAGGTGGAAGAGTAGGGGTAGAGGAGGGGAAACGATGAACATTCCTGATGGAATCAAAACAGAAGCGCTTCGGAGGATCGAGCCTTATGATGTAGAAGGATTCGTTTTAGGGGCTGGAGATGAGCGGAGTGACATTATGATTGTAGGAGAGGCGCCTGGGGAGAATGAGGCGGTGAAGGGGGAACCGTTCATCGGTCGGGCGGGCAAAGAGCTCGATAAGCAGTTGGACATCCTCGGATTAAACCGCAAAGACATCTATTTGACGAGCGTCGTGAGGAGTCGTCCTTACCGTTGGGTTGAGAATACAAATAAACCGGGGTACCGTAAAGCCAATCGAAAGCCGAATAAAAAAGAGATCATCGCACATGCCAAGCTGCTGGATTATCAAATTGATCAAGTGAAGCCATCCGTGATCATTGCGCTTGGAAGTGTGGCTTATCAGCGGTTGACGGGTCGTGAAGATAAGATGAGCTCTATTATAGGAAGCGTCATGGAAGTGCCTCTTTTGAAGTGGAGTGATGAAGAGGGGTGGATTACATCAGAGGAGGAGTACAAGGTTGTTGCTTTGTACCATCCGGCGGCTGTGTTTTATAATCCTAAAATCCGCTCGGAAATCGAGGACTCACTGAAAAACGTAAGGGAGTACTTACAGAATGAAAAAGCACCGGAGGATTCCGGTGCTTGAAGGCACGATTGATAAAGAGTGGTGTGCTTTAGATTATGGTGTTTTCATTTCGAAAACGAAATATCCCTGCTTGCTGATGGATGTGGAGCCGATTCCGGTGTTGCGTCTGCTTTGAATGGCAATCACTTTCTCCGGATTTTCTCCCTCGATGCTGTAAATTTTCGTCTCATGTGTATAAGAGTCATGGGACAACGGTTCGATTTCTGCGGTGCCGACTACATCTTTCAGTTGTGACTCTTGAACGGTCTGTCCGGTTTGCACAAACTCATGGTTGTTGTGAAGCACGTATGTTTCTCTGACCATGGTGGAACGCTTAACGGGTTGCGTGGAGGTACTCTGAATTCCTTCTCCACTCAAGAACTTCGCTTCAGAGAACACCGGAGTTTTCATGTCCGATGTCACATTTTTTTCCGGGGACAAGGAAGCCATATGTGTATCAGTTGATGGTGGTGCCTGCAGCAATTGGAAGCATAGGATAATAGCAACCGCGATGAGTGGAAGAGGGGCAGCCTTCTTAAACCACGATGGCGGGGTAGTTTCGCTTTTGGGTGCGTTGAGCACAGCCTTCTTCGTGCGGGCCTCATTAAAAGTAACTTGATCATATTTGATGTTATGGTCGAGCTTTTTCAATTTGCGGTCCAGTAAATCATTCATGTCCGAGAACCTCCTTCTGACGTCATTTGCTTCTGCAACAGCTGACGAGCGCGGCGGAGCCGTGTCTTCACGGTGTTTGTACTCGTTTGAATGACCTCAGCCAACTCTTTTGTATCGAATTCTTCAAAATAATAGAGAATGATGACTTCCCGATATTTAGACTCCAGCCTCATAATGTGATCGAGGAGTTCTTCATCCTCGCTCAAGCTTAGAATATATTCCTCGGGAGTGGACTGGGAAGATGGTAGGCTGCGGAATAGTTCAGCTCCTTTTTTTACAACACGCTTCATATAAGAACTCTTCAAGTAGTCCTTACATAGATTGATTGTAATTTTATACAGCCATGTTTTTACGCTGGATTGCTCTTTGAACGTAGAAAACTTTTGGTAGGCTTTAATGAACGTTTCTTGTGTAATATCTTCTGCTAAGGAGTGGTCTTTGACATACGAGTAGGCCAGCCACTTCAGGTCGTGTCCGTAATCGGTTATCCATTGTTCAACCCGTTGATTCATATCGTTCGATGACTCTTGATCAACAGGAGTGGATTGTTGTCTATGTATCAATTTATCCCACCTCATAACTTAGACGACACTCCTTTGCTTTAGGTTTTGGTAAAATAAGAAGAGATACTTCTATTAAAACATGAATAAAGTAGATTGGAAATTATTATAAAGGTTTTGGGGGTTAAACTATGGGAAATGCCGGTCGCTTGGTTTCGCTCATTGGTGCAGGGCTTTTTATAGCTTGGATTTTCACCTTTCACGTCACAGGCATTGAAGCGGCTCTTGGGTTTTCTTTTCTAGTCCTTGTGCCGCTTCTTGTGGAAGAAGTCATAAAGGAAAAAGGAAACAGAGCGGAGCGATGGTTATATAAAGCGCTTCAAGCCTCCTTGCCGTTTGCAGTTGCTGGTGCGATCTCCGTTACCTTGACTCCGGGTAAAGAGGCTGGCTGGTGGGCTATTGTCTGGTTCATCTACACGCTGCTCCTTGCTCTCGGTGGCTTGCTGAGGGTGCTAGGCAGAGGGCTGAGGCCGTTAGAAGAGACGGTCATCGATATAGGGCTTATATACATAGCGATAGGGGGAGGGTGGCTTGTCATTTCTCAGGCAGGCTGGTCTCCTTACCTGCCTTATTCTCAAACGATCGTCCAGCTGACAGCGATTCATTTTCATTACGCCGCCTTTGTTCTCCCTCTGGCGGTAGGTTTTTTCGGACGCTTTCGTGCCGAAGCGAACCGTGTTCGAAAAACATACATGAACCGCCCTTACGCAATTTTAGTGGCAGGGGTGCTGGCGGGACCTTTTCTTGTCGCAATCGGGCTTGACTTCGGACCTCCTGTAGAGGTGTTTACGGTAGGGTTTTACGTCTTGATCCTCGTATGGCTTTCCGTCTGGTGGTTCTGGATATCCGTCGAACTTCCTTCTTGGGCATCCTCTGCTGTCAGGTTGGCTTCCTTTCTGCTGGTGGGAACGATGGGGCTTTCGTTCACGTACAGTCTCGGTTTGATGTCAGAAGCTTTCTCTGTTTCCATCAGGCAGATGGTATCGTACCACGGACTCATTAACGCCTTTGCCTTTTCACTGCTGGTCACCTGGGCTTTTCGTAGAACGGCATCCCCTCAGCGACACTCTTACACTACTTTTCCAATAAGTAAGATTCGCTCGAAAGGGTACGTGGGGAGTGAGGCGGTCTACAAGCAGGGGTGGTCCGCTTCTTATCAAATGGAAAAGGGTCTGATTCCGACGTGGGCGACCTACAGAAGTGAAAGGTTTGACCCTTCCTCTATTCATCCTGAAGTCAGGCGGTTTTATTTAGAGACGGACCAGTATGATATGAAGGCTGATGTGAAATGGCAGAAGGGGTTCAGGAAACTATCGAGAGTCAGCCACCGTATCACAAGCCGAATGGGACAGATCAACCTTCCGACATCTACGTCGATGAACATGACAGGGGAGATTGTTCCGGTTTCGGATCAGCTGGATGGTCGTCCTCAGGTACGGGCTTGGGTGCGGAAGAATGAAGCGACAGAAGAGCCGGTCTTTACGGCGCTTTATTCGTATCACAAGCAGTCGGGTGAGACGTATATGAATATTGCGCTGCCTCTTCCGATAGGCACCATGACAGGTGTGTTGAAGCCGGAAAAGGATGGTGGAGATGGGCTGATTTTAACGAGTCACCTGCGACCGGATTCCCGCGGGGATGAAGGTGTTTATTTGACATTCGGCAACTGGACTGTCCGGACTCCGATTAGGGAGTGGTTCCATGTGCAGGTGCAGGGTGATCGTTTGGTGGCCGTTCATAACATGTCGCTATGGAGTATTCCGTTTCTGACGATATCATATCAGTTAATGAAAAAAGAGCCGGACTCGTAATGGTCCGGCTCTTTTTGTGTAAGACGTTATTGGGCAGTTTTGTGATCGGTTTTCTTGGGTTCGCTTGATAAGCTGTCTAATCGGTGGAGTAAATCCACTCCGAAATCAGCTGATGTACCAGGGTTTTCGTTGAAGATGCTGCGGCTTGACTCGTAAGCGGTAGAACCGTGCTCAGCAAAGTCGAGTCCGGAGATCTCTTCTTCACGAGAAACGCGAATGCCGCTTGTTACGCCTTTGATGACAAGGACAGCGCCTGCTGTTGTCAGCATCGTCCAGGCTACTACAGCTAGTACGCCGATGGCTTGAACGCCTAGAAGTGCTGCGCCATCACCATAGAACAGTCCGCCTTCGACAGAGAACAATCCGACAGCGAGTGTACCCCAGATTCCGCAGATTCCGTGTACGGCAATCGCTCCGACAGGGTCGTCAATACGTACGATGCGATCAAGGAACTGAACGCCTTCAACAAGAATGACTCCAGCTAGTAGACCAATGGCAATCGCACCAACCAGCGATACGTTCGCTGTACCGGCTGTGATTCCGACTAAACCAGCAAGTGCGCCGTTTAATGTAAGGGAAGCGTCGATACGCTTGAACTTCAGTTGAGAATAAAGTGCTGAACCGATGACACCACCAGAAGCGGATAGAAGGGTAGTGGCTACAACGGTTGGAATTAGGGTTGGATCAGCAGCTAGTGTACTACCGCCGTTGAAACCGAACCATCCGAACCAAAGGATGAATACACCTAATGCACCTAGTGGAATGTTGTGTCCGGGAATAACGTTGACCGTCTTACCATTGTACTTCCCGAGGCGTGGCCCGAGGAACATAACGGCAACGATCGCGCCAAGTGCACCTGTTAAGTGAACGACAGTAGAGCCTGCGAAGTCAACGAATCCTAGAGATGACAACCATCCGCCACCCCATACCCAGTGACCGACAACCGGGTAGATGAAGCCTGTCATAAGCACAGTCAGAAGAAGGTAAGATTTCAATTTCATACGCTCTGCGACAGCTCCGGAAATGATGGTCGCACACGTAGCGGCGAAGACGGCCTGGAAGACGAAGAATCCAATTTGATCGGCTTGACCGCTCAGGAAGAATCCATCTGTTCCGATGAATCCACCACCAGATGTTCCGAACATGATTCCAAATCCGACAATAAAGTAAAGGACAGCAGCGATAGACATCGTCATGAAGTTTTTCATCAAAATGTTGAGGGCGTTCTTGGAGCGGGTGAATCCTGATTCGACCATTGCGAATCCTGCGTGCATGAAGAATACTAAGAATGCGGCGATCATGATCCACACCATATCAACGGACTGTAGAACCGCTTCAGGTGTTACAGCTGTCTCGGCACTTGCGATGACAGGGAAG
The DNA here is from genome assembly GCF_020171725.1 of Halobacillus litoralis. GTDB lineage: Bacteria > Bacillota > Bacilli > Bacillales > Halobacillaceae > Halobacillus > Halobacillus litoralis_F. The sequence goes on from NZ_JAIVAJ010000010.1 coordinate 169,644, forward strand.
CTGAATAAAGCGATAAGAAATAAGAGCAATGTTTTTTTCATAGTAAATGATCCATCCTTTTCTTATTAGAGTAGGGCTTGCTTACCGGTTTCGCCGGTGCGGATTCGATATACCTCATCAATCGTTGAAACAAAGATCTTTCCGTCTCCCACTTCGCTTGTGGCGCACGTTTCCATGATGACATCGATAATGGAGGCAAGCTCGAAATTCTCAACGACCATTTCCACTTTCACTTTCGGATAGAGCTTCACTTCAAATCGGTTGCCTCGGAAAATCCCTTCCTGCCCCTTCTGTTGACCACAGCCGGCCACCTCAGAAACAGTCAGCCCTTTCACGCCGAGTTGATCGAGCTGATGACGCAGTGCCTGGAAGGCTTCCGGGCGGATGATGGCTTCTACTTTTTTCACTTTATTGTCCTCCTTTTCTCTTGTGTTAACTTTCTTAACATAAGAGGTAATGAATTAATCTAATCATAAGGGAAAATAGTCTGAAAAATCAATACATTTTGAAAATTAATGTCAGGAAAGGTTACACATATGCCGGTTCGTAACCGTTTCCATTGTTTGTATATCAACAAAAAATCCCCTCCAAAAAAATTTGAAGGGGACAGGCTTATAAATCGTCGAAACCGTTCGTTTCGGTCACTTTTGTGTACTGGCGGGATTTCTGTTCGAAGAAGTCCGATTTACCTTCATCGACTTCCTGATAGGCCCGGATCCATTTCAGCGGGTTCTTTTTATAGGAGGGGAAAGGTTTTTCAGCTCCGAGCTGTTTACTCCGCTTATTGGCCATGAATTTGATATAGTCCTCTAATTCAGATAGTTCGATACCTGTGAACTGATGGCCGATGATGTGGCGTGCCCATTTGATTTCAAGCTCAGCCGCTTTCGTGAAGGTATCGGTTACGAAAGCGTTCATCTCTTCCTGGTCGATTTCCGGATGTTCGTTCAAGGTCTCTTTGAAAATCCGGGCGAACAGATTGACGTGGATCTGTTCGTCACGGTTGATGTAATTGATCATCGTACTTGTCGACACCATCTTATGATTCCGTGCCAAGTTATAGAAGAAGGCAAAGCCGGCATAGAAAAACAGTCCTTCCAACACGACGTCATAGACGATGGATGTCAGAAAGCTTGGTACTGTAGGGTCGTCAATGAATTCCTGATAGCCATCCGTAATAAAGGCGTTTCGTTCAATGAGGATCTCATCGTGTTTCCAGTATTCGAAAATCGCTTCCTGCTCGTGCTGCGGAACGAGAGTGGAGAGGACATACGAATACGATTGATTATGGACGACTTCTTGAAAAGCCAAGACCTGCATTAAGGCCGACAAGCTGGAGTCCGTCAAATAGTCGGCTATTTTTCCTGAGTAGTCGGTTTGGATCGAATCTAAAAATGCGAGCAGGCCGATGATTTTCTTGAAGGTCTGCTGCTCTTCTTCGGATAAGTCCGGCCACTGCTTCAAGTCGTTGCTCATATTGATTTCATTCGGAATCCAAAAGTTGGAGAGCATATTTTTATACATCGGATAAGCCCATGAGAACGCGGTGTCATCCCAGTTCAAAACATTTGAGCTTTGGCCGTTCAGGATCCCTGTGGACTTATTGGGTGCATGGATGTCAACGAGTTTTCTTTTTTCTAACTTCTGTGTCATGACGATTCCTCCTTAAGATGAGCAGCTTTCGCATTCATCGTAGCTGCCTTGGCTGGATGTGGATCTAGTGTAATAGGTCGTCTTCAAGCCGAGCCTCCAAGCTTCCAAGTGAAGGTCCAGCAGTTCTTTGGCATGAATGGAATTTCGGACATAGAGGTTGAACGAAATCGACTGATCTACATACTTTTGACGGGCAGCATTCTGTCTGATGCTTGCTTTCTGATCGACATCATAGGCCGATGGATAATATCCGTACGTGTGGTGATCGAGCTCTGGTGCCGTGACCGGAATCTTGTAATCCTTCTTTTCTTCGGAATAAAACTTTTGGAAAATCGGATCGATACTTGCGGTGCTTCCGGCAATCAGAGATGTGCTGGAATTCGGAGCGACAGCAAGCAGGTACCCGTTTCGAAGCCCGTTTTGGTTCACCTTTTCTTGAAGGGAGCTCCAGTCCCACGCATCATGTTTGTGATAGCCGCGTTTTGAAAAGTAGGCCCCGCTCTCCCAGTCGGATCCTTCAAATAGAGGATAGCTTCCTTTTTCGTAGGCTAAGTCACTGCTTGCTTCGATTGTGTGGTAGGCAATCGTTTCGTACAGCGCATCGGCGTAATCGACCGCTTCCTCTGACTCCCAGTGGATTTGTTTTTTTGCTAACAAATGAGCCCACCCAAACGTCCCGAGACCTATGCCGCGATACTGCTGGTTCGTGAGTTGTGCCTGCAGGACAGGGATCGTGTTCAGGTCGATCACATTATCCAGCATCCGCACTTGGATTTGGATAATGCGCGCCAGCTCGCCTGAAGGAATGGCTCGTCCTAAGTTCAGGCTTGATAAGTTGCACACGACAAAGTCACCTGGTGCCTGGATGGTAATGATTTTTCCATCCTCTACAAATTGCTGCTGCTGAACGGTCGGGCTTTGGTTTTGAGTGATTTCTGTACACAGGTTGGAGCAGTAAATCATACCGGCGTGTCCGTTAGGGTTCTTCCGGTTCACCTCATCCCGGTAGAACATATAAGGGGTGCCTGTCTCGAGCTGACTCATCATCACACGCTTCATAATGTCGATGGCCGGAACCCGCTCCTTGCTCAAGGAAGGGTGATCGACACACTGCTCATAGCGCGTCCGGAACGTGCCGGCTCCGCGTTCTTCATCGTAAGCATCTTCAAGCGAGAAGCCCATCACTTCACGGACTTCATGTGGGTCGAATAAGTACCAGTCATCCCTATTTTCCACGGCTTCCATAAAAATGTCCGGAATGGAAACGCCTGTAAACAGATCGTGGGTGCGCTGGCGCTCATCCCCATTGTTCAAACGGCTGTCCAGGAATGAAAAGATGTCCTTGTGCCACACGTCGAGGTAGACGGCGATGGCACCCTGCCGCTGACCGAGCTGATCGACGCTGACTGCGGTATTGTTCAATTGCTTCATCCACGGAATGACGCCGGAGGAAACCCCTTTATACCCTCTGATATCACTACCGCGGCTTCTGATTTTCCCTAAGTAAACGCCAATGCCTCCGCCGTTTTTGCTTAAGTTGGCGATGTCCGTGTTGCTGTCGTATATGGATTGGAGGCTGTCATCAATCGTATCGATGAAACAGGAGCTGAGCTGCCCGTGCTGTTTTCCCGCATTGGACAGGGTAGGGGTAGCGACGGTCATATAAAGGTTGCTTAAAGCCCAGTAAGCTTCTTTGACAAGGTCTAGTTTGCGGTGCTCCTGTTCCTGCGCCATCAGCATCATAGCGATGATCATGAATCGTTCCTGAGGCAGTTCGAATATCTCCTTCGATTTTGAACGGGCAAGGTAGCGGTCACTTAATGTCCGTAAACCAATGTAGGTAAAAAGATGATCGCGTTCCTGGACGAGCTCTCGTTCGAGCTGTTTTATTTCCGCCGGGCTGTAGTACATAAGTATTTTTCTCGTATAGACGCCTTCCTCGATCAGCGTTGTGATCAATTCGTGAAAATCGCGATAAGGGGCTGTGGTGCCCCGGTTCTTTCTGGCTTCCTTGTACATCCACTTTAAATAGATGCGGCTGGCAGCAAAGGTCCAGTCCGGGGATGCTTCATCTACTTCGGCCAAGCAAGCGAGAATCATGTCCTGCGCGGCTTCTTCTATTCGGTGGTGCTTCCATTTGCCGAGTACTTGATTAATAGGTAAGGAGGGGAAGGAATCCTGCAGCCACTCCTGGTCTGTTGCGGTGTAATTCATCGTTTCACCTCTTTTATAAAATAAAAAAATCCGCTCAGAATTTGAGCGGATGAAACCATGAAAAGAACCACAGGAACCACGAAGAAGAAGCCTGCTTTCATTCCATCGCTTCATCTTCTCAATCCCCGAAGAAGTTGAAACTTGCAACGAAGGAAGACAGGTCTCCTGGCTCGCATACGATCTTACTCTGGTCCTTCCCGTGTGAACACAGTGGATGACCCATTTCGCGTATGCTTACAGTTGCGGGGGCAGCTCCGGTTTTTCACCGGATTCCCTATTAAGCCGTAGTGGCATCTCCGCTTCGTAGATACTATATATAGTGTTTTGTTTATGGTTTTTTACCTTATGTAGTAATCCAATCATAACGAACAATTCCATAACCTTCAAGTCTAAATCATTTCTTTAGAGAAAAAATCGGCGAATGGGTATATAATGGAAGGATAGGAGGTGCCTCTAAAATGGATTCATTCAATTGGCATTTAGAAGCGGAGCGGAAGTGGGACACGATGGCGGAATCGTGGTACGAACGAAGTCAGACGATGTGGGACGAGGGGAGTCGGAAGACGATTATTCCCTTCTTGAGAAGCTACATAGAAAAGGGAGCATCGGTCGCGGACTTGGGCTGTGGAGACGGTTACGGGTCATATAAGCTTTTTCAAGAAGGGTATGATGTCACAGGTCTTGACCTTTCGAAGGATATGATTGATCGGGCGAATGCGAGGATTAGTGAAGACGGTCTGCGATTTGTTCAAGGTGACTTGACGAAGCTGCCTTTTGAAGCGGAGACGTTTGATGGAATCATGGCTATAAATTCATTGGAGTGGACGGAAATCCCGTATGAGGGATTGGAAGAGATGAAGCGGATTCTTAAGCCCGGTGGGAGGGCGTGCATTGGTCTTCTTGGACCGACTGCCATGCCGCGTACAAACAGCTTCCGTCGTGTTTATGGTGAGGCGGTGGTGTGCAACACGATGATGCCATGGGAACTGCGTAGAATGGCCGAAGAAACAGGTTGGTCGTATATCGGAGGCGAAGGGGTCTACAAGCGAGGGGTTTCAGAAGAACTAGCCCGTTCTCTTGATGAAGAACTCAACCAGGCTTTGACCTTCATGTGGTTGTTCATGTTTGAAAAGCAGGAAGTATGAATCGCTGTCGTTTGTCATAAGTTGAAATCATAGGGAGGGATCTATCCATGGTGGCCTGGATGCACGCTTTTTTCTCCATGCGTATTTTATTTATCGGTTTCTTTTCACTGACGGCGTTAAGTTTACTTACTTTTCAATCGGTCGCAATCTTCCAAGCGGTAATGGAGATGTTCGAGGTCTTCATACATCGTAAATAATGCAGAGGAGAGGCTGAGACACTTTTGTGTCTCAGCCTTCTTGGTTGTTGAAAAAGTATGGAGAACGCTTCTGTTACAGATGAGGAGGACAGTTGGGTGGAAAATAACTCGCTTTCCGCGGCCCAACAGGACGTTGGGTCGTTCGACGTTGCCACAGGACGTGGCGATTTTAGTTCGAACATCCTTGTTCCTTTTTGTACTCAGGCGATGCCTGAGTGGATCTCGCCGTGGCCCGTTCATCCCACTGGAGTCTTATCATTTTCCACCACACTTTGCGATAATAGTGGATACAGAACCTAACAGTAACCATAGGCTAAAGCGATTGTCCGTGTGAACATCCAGCATTTGAGCATTCTATCTGCTGTATATCGACAAAAATTCTTCTACTTGAAAGCTTAGTAATTAACCAAACCCGGAGGGGCATCTTCAGATGATGCTCCTCCGGGTTTGGTTTTTGGGTGGATGTTAGGAGGTGTCTGGTTCTTTCCAGAGGAAATCGGCGACGAGTTTGTCGACGTAGGGGCTCTCGTGTAAACCGGAATGAGTGGCGAAGTTGCCACGAACGATTTCAAATTGGATCCGGTGCCTTGGAACGAGTGATTGAATGCCTCTCACGCTGTTACGTTTGACGAGTCCGTCCCACTGCTCGCTCGCACGATCTTCACGGTTGATGACGCCTGCAATGGCGAGAACATCAACGGAGTCGATCTGTCGTTTTTTCAAATCAACCAGCGCTTTCGATTCCGGTCTCAAATCGGTGGCGGCATCGCCGAAGTTCACTTTGAAATATCCTTCCTTTTCAATGCCGTTGAAGGGGCTTGCCATCACGACCAGTTTATTGACATCGGGAGCATCTTCCTCTTTTTCGGCAAGGAATCCTGCGAGGGAGAGCCCTCCCATAGAGTGTCCGACCAGGTTGATGTGGTCGACTCCGTAATCATCTTTCAAAGCAGACATGATACTCTTCAACCAATCCTTCTGCTGATCTATACTCGCTCTTGCATCTTCGAATATCACTTGAACCAGAGGAGCGGAACCTTCCAGATCCCCTTTGATTTGTACCTTTCCTTTTTCTGTTACTCGAACTATCATCTGTTTCTCACCTGGACCTCTCCGCTCCAGACGCTCCAGCATCGTAGCGAAGCTTCGTTCACTTCCTTTGTATCCGTGTAGGAAGAGGGTGGGCGTATCATTCGACGTGTACTCCGATCGAATGGACTTCGTAATCGAGAAAAAAAGGAGGAGACCGATGAGCAAGGTGAACAGGATAAAGGGGACTGCTCTCTTACGGTTTTTCAATGCTAATCCTCCTCTGCATAAACGGTTCTCTACCTTAGCATACCCTGTCGGCCAAGTTAAAAACAATCGGTGCGCAGCGAGATGTTTATAATTTACAGCTCTCAGGGAAAACTGAATGAGACTCTAGAAAAGGGGAGATTATGAAATGAATCAGGAAGAACTGAAGACAAAGATCCATAAAGTGATGGAAAATCATAAGATTGGAACACTGGCTACTGTTAAGGATGGAAAGCCGCACTCCAGGTACATGACCTTCCATCATGATGATGAATTCACCTTTTTCACAGCCACTAGTAAAAAGACACACAAAGTTGAGGAAATCGATGAAAATCCGAACGTCCATATTCTACTCGGTTACGAAGGAGAAGGCTATGGGGATCGCTACCTTGAAGTAGAAGGTCAGGCGAAAATCCGGGACGATCAGGAGATCAGAGATTGGATTTGGAAAGATCATATGAAGAACTGGCTCGGAAGCAAAGATAATCCGGACTTTATCGTGCTTGAGATTATGCCGGAATCCATTCGTTTGATGAACGAAGGCGAAGACACGCCGGAAACATTGGAACTATAAAAAGAGAGGGGTTTCCCTCTCTTTTTTAATGTTAATGTTCGTGTGCTGTGATGGCGCAGGGGTGGTCTTCGTATTCGACTTCGATCGTCACGTGATCAAGCTGCATGCTGTCTAAGATCTCTTTGATTTGATCTTTGACTTGGCAAATCTGCTGCTTCGAAGCGTCTTCGGGCACGACAACGTGGGTGGAGAAAGCATGGTGTTCGCCGTCCATGGACCATAAGTGAGTATGGTGTGTGGATCTGATATCCTCAATGGCGCCCATTTTCTCTATGATTTCGTTCAGGTCCATCCCGTCTGGAACGGCTTCGAGGAAGAGCTTCATCGTTTTAATGAAGTTCTTCACCACGTTATACAGGATGAACAGTGTGATCCCGATCGAAGCAAGCGGATCGAGGAAGGGCAGGTCCGTAAAGGCCATAATGATGCTGACGATCAACACGGCGACCCAGCCGAGCACGTCTTCGAGTAAATGCCACGTCATGACTTTCTGGTTCATGGAATCCCCGCCTCGCAAGCGAACAACGGCTGCGCCGTTCACTAGAACGCCTAAAATGGCTAAGGCGATCATCCCGGTCGTATTCGGCTGTACAGGATTCAACAGTCTCGGGATCGCCTCGGTCAGGATGAAGATCGACCCGACGATTAACACTACACTGTTAATCAAGGCAGCCAATAAAGAAAAACGCCGGTACCCGAATGAGAAGTTTTCGGAGTGTTCTTTGTTGCTGAATCTCTGTAAGAACCAGGCGATTCCGAGAGAAAGGGAGTCCCCGAGGTCATGCAGGGCATCGGATAAGATGGCCATACTGTTAGTCAGCAACCCGCCAATAATTTCAATGATGGTAAAAGCTAAATTTAGAAAGAATGCTGTTTTAATTTTTCCAGTCGACGAATCGACATGGTGATGGTGGTGATGTCCCATAGGATTACCTCCGATAACGATATATGATTATATGTTCATATATAATGATAAAAGCGTGGCTGATGACTGTCAATGAATGCTATTATTTTTCCTTGGTTCTCTCTTTTTAAACATCGCTTTACTTACCTCGTAAAATTAGGTATGCTGAATATACCTAATTTTACGAGGTAGGTGAGGAAGATGTTCAACCGTGAACTTGTTAAAGGAAGCACATCCTTATTAGTTCTGCAGTTGCTGAATGACCGTGATATGTACGGCTATGAGCTTGTCAAAGAGATGGATCGGCGGAGTGACCATAATTTCCAAGTGAAGGAAGGGACACTGTACCCCGCCCTTCACAAGTTAGAAAAACAGGGTTATGTGAGTCATTATTGGCACGAACAGGAAAAAGGACCGGCGCGGAAATACTATCAGGTAACCACTGAGGGGCAGAAGATGCTGGAAGAAAGAACGAGCGAATGGCACCGCTACGTTCAAGTGATGAATAAGCTGATGGGAAAACATGAGTCATAGCGAGCATGATCGTTATTTAGAGGAATTGTCACAAGCCTTGTCCTTCCATCCTGAGCGCGGCTCGATTGTCGAAGAATATAAGGGTCACCTTACAGCTATGGATGGAGCAGGGCAGCTGACGTATGATGATTTGATCATGCGTCTCGGGAGTCCTGGCGAAATCGCTGAGATGTTCAAAGAGGAGCATTCTGTCACAGAATCCCGTTTACAGTGGCTTTTTGTTCTGTGTAATATTGTGCTCTTTGTCGGTGGGGGATTGCTGACAGTCGGTTATCACCTGCTTGAGTGGAACGTGCTCGAATGGGTATTTGAACGGCTGATTTCCATTCCGACCATCATCATTCTACTTTATATCGGATTCTGGGCCCTTCTCGGTTATGAAATCGGGAAAGCCTTCGGGCCGAGAGGAGTCGCTTTATTGAAGAAGACCTATGTGATCGGCATCATACCGAATTTGATTTTGATGCTGCTGACGCTCTTCAAAGTGATTCCTCACAAGTGGTTTGCCCCGCTCGTGACGCCGCAATTCATTGTCGTCTGTATCGTCTGCACGGCTTTGCTGTACCCGATTTCGTGGTTAACGTGCCGCTGGGGAAGGAGGATGTCACTGTAACGGGCATTCTTTACACCCATATACATAGAATATCTATGATTAAAGAAAAACTAGGTATAGGAGGAGTTACATGTCTACACCACCACTGAAAATACAGGAGTTGCTGTTTTTTGTTATTTGTCTAGCTTTAGGAGGACTCGCTGAGCTGTCCTTTTTCCATGCGCCTGTCGGCATCAGCTATCTTGTCTTCACGACAGGCTTTTATCTCGTCTTCTTTTTAAGATACCGTCGTTTCCCATTCAGACAGAGACGCATGGGCATTCTGATGATGTTTGTCATCTTGGTTCTATCAGCCAATTATGTGTTATACGATGCGTTCATTTTCCAACTGCTGAATGCTTTGCTGCTTCCAACACTGATGCTCGCCCATCTCGTGTTGCTGACGAAACCGTCCTACATTCATTGGTATCGAGGGACCTTCCTCATCCGGATGATTACCACTTTCTTCGGTGCATTTGCCTTTAACGCATATTTTCTGCAGCGATTGTACAAACGAATCTTCAAGCAGATGGATGAAAAAAATTCAGAGGTGATGAGGAAGGTACTGCTCGGTCTTTTAATCGGTGCGCCACTTCTGTTTGTCGTCGTCGGTCTCCTTATGCAGGCGGACGCAGCGTTCCAAAACTTCCTCTCTGTATTTCCGGACTGGTTGAACGGACTGGAAGTGAACGAAGTATTCATTCGAGTGTTGATCGCATTGGCGCTCGGGTGGCTCTTCTTTGGCGTGATGCAGATTCTGCCTCGTGAAGAAACGAAGACGCCGGCAGAACCGAAGCAGGGGGAGACGTACGATGGCATCGTATCCCTGACTATTCTCATTCTATTGAATGTCGTCTATGCCTTGTTCACAGCTGTGCAGTTCACGTATTTCTTCGGTGGAGAATTGTACGAAGGCATGAGCTATGCTGAATATGCCCGCCGTGGCTTTTTCGAGCTTGTGGTCGTGTCGCTTGTGAACTTGACGGTGCTTGTCATCATGCTGAAGATCAATCGTCCTGATGCCAAAAAGCTCGATCGTACGTTGAGGAGCATGTACTCGCTGCTTATCGTCTTCAGTGGCATTTTGCTTGTTTCTGCCTTTCAGAGGCTGATGCTGTATGAAGCTGAATACGGCTACACGATGGCACGCGTCCTGCCGCATGTCTTTATGATTTTCCTTATCGTCATTTTCGCTTATACAGGGATCCGTGTCTGGATCGACCGTCTACCGCTGATCCACTTCTACTTGATAACAGCCGTTCTGTTTTATACAGGATTGAATGCGGTGAACGTGGAGGCGTGGATTGTGGACCGTAACATCGACCGTTACGAAGAGACCGGGAAACTCGATATCGACTACTTGAATTCACTAGGCTATACCGGCGTTGATGGTCTTATTGAAATCTACCAAGAGTACCCGGAGTATAAGAATCTGGAACGTAAGTTGGAGGAGAGAAAAGAAGAATGGACAAATCAAGAGAGAGCGTGGCAGTCCTTCAACATCCCGAGGTATGAAGTGGTGAAGAAGCTCGATGACCTCGAGCTCTGACTAACGTAGGAATGGTTGTGAGAAGAAGTGTCTGGACCATTACTCGTTAAACGTACATTCAAAACGGTCTCTAGAAGGGGCGCTTCAAGTTCGTTTTGTGGAGTGGGGGGGAGAAAAAACGTCCAGAGAGCCATTCTCTGAACCGTTTTAACCCTCCGCTCGTCTGCAAAAAAGCCGAACGATGATTCGAGTGCCTTAATAGGCTCGAAAATCGTTCGGCTTTTTTATTAAAGAGGTGAAAATTTTTTCTTAAGGTTCTCGAACTCTTCCATTTCATCAGTCTGGACAGCGAGTTTTTTTAGGGCGGATACTAGGAACCTTTGATCGAGCTCGTACAACGAGGTGGTGTCCATATGCTTCACCGTTTGACAGGCGAATCTCCATAGAGGCTCGTGTTTGGAATCATCGATCGACTCAGCAATCTTCGCAAGCGAGTTCAGGAGCTCTGTGATAATCAGGTGGTTGTCTTTTGCATAATGTCGGATGAATCCGAAGCCTCGGTAAATGTAGTAGTCGAAGGATTCCTCAAGCAGGATGACCCGAACCTGTTCATCCTCGTCCATCAAGTAGGGAGTGAAGGTGATATAGTCCTCGACTGTCAGCATCAGCTCCGCCATTCGGTGAATGGTGTTGATGGCCGTCTTCGGGTCATCGTTTCCTATTGACTTTATCGCGATTTCAGCCAGTTTGTGCATCCCCATCTGGATGTCTTGAATCTCTGTTTCTTTATGTCCAATCTCAAGCATCCGACAGTACTTCATGGCATCGACTTTCTCCGCGCCGGGGCCCCAGTAGCTGATTAAGTTATTGCCCTTTAATGTGTAATCACCGATTTGAGAGTGGAGTTGCACAATGACGTCGTCTTTTTTCGCTTCCGCGACCATCGTACGGTAATCGACAAGCTGCAAGTAACCTGATTTCACAGAGTCTACTGATATAGCATTTTCCCGTTCGATTTCTTTCGTATCGCCTGCGTCCATCGTTCTATAAGTTTCAAGCTCCTTGCTCAACGTCTGGTTGATGATTTCTTCAGATGTCTTTTTCATCGTATAGGTGATGTTGTGCACCTGCATCCACATCGTCGCGTGATTGATGAAGTAGATAAAGGTCAGAGCGGATATGAACGCAAGCAGGATGGTCATGAAGGGAATCGCTACGAAGAATTCTTCCGAAGAGTTCCCGATGAACAAAAAGACGACAAGCACAAAGACGAAGCTGCCGTTAAAGATGCCGAGAGCGTGCTGCGTTCGCTTGTCTGAGACGAAGTTGAGAAGCATGCGCGGAGAGAATTGACCGCTGAACGTCGTCAGGACCACGAGTAAGGAGTTGAGTGTGAAGGCGCTGAGCGTCAAGATTCCGCCAATCAGTGTGCTGACTAGTATTCTCGTTGAGTCTGAATTGATTTGTAAGAACGAGGGAACGTGTGGGTACAATTCAAATCCCTGATCGAGATAGAGGACGATGCCTGCTAGCACAATGGCTAGAGATATGTAAACGGCAGGCATGTACCATATGGCCATTTGCATTTCGTGTTTTCGTTGCCTCTTTGACATTTCAAAGTATTTTCTCAATGAGACAGGTAGTAGATCCAGTATCATGTTTGACTCCTCCATCCTGCTTTGTTGACATATTTTTTCCCATTCTGAATGCTTTTCAAACGAATTGGGTTTCGATATAGTTACAGGTACAAGAACGAAGGGGGAGACAGGGAATGGAATGGGTGAAGAAAACATTCGATCAACTGACGAAAGAGGAACTTTACACGCTGCTTCAACACCGTGTGAATGTATTTGTTGTAGAGCAGGAATGTCCGTACCCGGAAATCGATGGACGGGACCCGGAATGCTTACATATTTGGAAAGAAGAAGCTGGAGAGGTCGTAGCTTACTGTCGACTTGTGCCACCTGCTGAAGGTGAAGAGCATTATTCAATCGGAAGAGTATTGATTCAAGAAAAATACCGCAGAAAAGGTCATGCCAGAAAGCTCATGGATTATGCCATAGATGTCCTTGTAAATGAGATGGGTGTTCAAGGGATTGCCCTTCATGGTCAAGAGCACCTCCGCCACTTCTATGCATCTTTCGGATTTGAAGAGGTGTCGGATGTGTATCTTGAAGATGGCATCCCTCATGTAGATATGGTCAAGAGCACCTTGAAACGTTTATAATCTTCGTTTCGGTGGAATTTAGTTGTGTGCTATCAAAATGACGAGGAGGACAATCATGACTCAGAAAGATTTCACACAACAATTCATCAATGGACAATGGAAGAATGGGTCCAGTGAGAAAACCGTAGAAAACGTGAATCCATATACAAAAGAGACCATCGCCTCCATCCCTTCAGCGAATGAAGAGGATTTAAATGAAGCTTACGAAGCCGCGCGGTCTGCTCAGAAAGATTGGATGGAGCTTACTCCTGGTAAGAAGCAGGCTTATTTTGACGAGTTATTAAACGTCGTCCATAAACGAAAAGAAGAAATAGTCGACTGGCTGGTGAAAGAGTCAGGGAGTACGCTTGTAAAAGCGGAAGTCGAATTTCAGGCTGCGGCAGCGATTATCCGCGAATCCGCCAGCTTTCCGACGAGAATGAAAGGTGAGATTCTCCCGTCCAATACACCGGGAAAGGAGAACCGTGTCTATCGTTCACCGAAAGGCGTCATCGGCGTCATTGGACCATGGAACTTCCCGTTTCACCTGGCTATGAGGTCAATTGCTCCGGCCTTGGCGACAGGGAATACAGTTGTCGTCAAACCAGCATCTGATGCACCCGCCACTTCAGGATTGCTGATTGCCGACCTCTTTGAAGAGGCAGGCTTCCCGAAAGGTGTCATCAACGTTGTCGTAGGACGTGGCTCAGAGATCGGTGATGCTTTTGTCACTCATCCAACAGCGAAATTGATATCGTTCACTGGTTCAACAGAAGTCGGCAGCCATATAGGTGAACTGGCAGGCAAGCATATTAAAGATACGGCGTTAGAGCTCGGTGGGAACAATGCGATGATCGTCCTTGACGATGCCGATCTTGACCAGGCGGTGGAAGCGGCCGCGTTCGGGAAGTACCTTCACCAAGGTCAGATCTGTATGTCCTTGAACCGCATCATTGTCCATGAAAGCGTACATGATGACTTCGTGGAGAAGTTCAAAGAAAAAGTGGCAGGTCTAAAAGCCGGCGATCCATCCGATAAGGAAGTCGTCGTGGGTCCCGTCATCAATTCTGAGGCCGTAGAGCGTATTCAAGAAGACGTGAAAAAAACGGTCGAACAAGGAGCCGAGCTTGTGACAGGCGGCGAAGCAGAAGGAAATGTCATGGAACCGACCATTCTGACGGGTGTGACAAATGACATGCCGACGGCTAACCATGAAATGTTCGGACCTGTGGCTTCCATTATTAAAGTCGGGGATGAAGACGAAGCGGTTGAAGTCGCGAATGGCTCACCATATGGCTTGAGTGGATCGCTGTTTACGACGGACATCCACAGAGGTGTAGAATTGGCGAAGCGCGTCGAGACGGGGATGATTCATATTAATGATCAATCAGTCAATGACGAGGCGCATGTTGCCTTCGGTGGGGAGAAAGAGTCCGGCATCGGCCGTTTTGGCGGTGAATGGGCGCTTGATAAGTTCACCACGGTGAAATGGATCGGTGTCATGACCGGCTATCGTAAGTTTCCATTTTAATTGATGAAAAAAGCCCGGGGCTTCTGCCTCGGGCTTAGTTTATGGATGAAGGTTCTGTACGGGGTGGAGTGTTCAGTGGGGTGGAAAATAACTCGCTTTCCACGGCGGACGGTGAGCTACCTCCAGCTGCGCTGTCGGGGATCTCACCGTTGTCCGTGCATCCCGTAGGAGTCTCGTCATTTTCCACCCCACTGTGCGATAACAGGGAATACAGAACCTTATGTCAAAAGGTTATCGGACCAGCATTTGTGCAGGTAAGGGCTTCTCAAAAATTAAACACATTACAAACATTGACCATCCATGCAGGAAATGAGATAGCTTATTATATATTCTTGACACTTATGCCCGATGCTTATGTATCGGGCTATTTAGGCGAATACATGGAGGTGGGAAGTGCTTTTTCCACAGTGCTTTTCACTACACCAATTTCAGCATCCTTACGATGACTTGCTGTATTTAGCAAAGCGTTTCAGGGCGTCGTGTAGGGTTTGTTCTGGGTTGTTCAGTCCGATGCGTACATATCCTTCACCATGGGCTCCGAAGCCTACGCCTGGTGCGACGAAGAGGCCGACTTTTTCTAGTAAATCATCAGCGAATGCTTCGGATGTGAAGCCTTCAGGTACTTTCAGCCATACGAAGAAGGAGCCGTGGCAGGGCTGGACGTTGAAGCCTAAATCGTTCAAGCCTCCGACTAAGAGATTACGACGGGTTTCGTAGGTTTGGCGCAGATCTTCTACACACTGCTGCGAGTCGAGAAGGGCGGTTGCTGCTGCTTCTTGTTCAGCGCCGAACAGGCTGCAGAAGTAATGGTCCTGCACGGTTTCTAAGGCTTCAATCACACTTGGGTTTCCGACAGCGAATGCAATCCGCCATCCTGCCATATTATACGTTTTCGACATCGTGTACACTTCGACGCCGACGTCCTTCGCTCCAGGCACTTCGAGGAAGCTCATCGGTTTTTTGCCATCGAATCCGATTGCTCCGTAAGCGAAGTCATGGACGACGCATACGTCATGCTTGTCTGCATGTTCAATGGTTTGTTCAAAAAATGATTGGTCGGCGACGGCACCTGTCGGGTTGTTCGGATAGTTCAGGAACATCAGCTTCGCCTTTTCCCACGTGGCTTGATCAATGGCGTCATAATCAGGAAGGAAGTCATTTTCCTGAAGCAATGGCATCGGCTCCATGATGGCATCCGTCATGGCGACTCCAGACCAGTAGTCAGGGTAACCGGGATCAGGCATCAGAGCGATATCATCAGGGTTCAAAAAGCATTGACTCAGTTCCACGAGACCTGTTTTGCTGCCTGGAAGGATGGCGACTTCAGTCGTTGGATCAACTTCGACACCGTATTCTCGCTTATAATAAGTGGCAACAGCTTCCTTTAGGAATTCAAACCCTCGAAATGGTGGATACTTGTGGTAGACGGGATTGTCGGCGGCATCTTTTAATGCCTGTACGATATGTTCTGGAGTAGGCTGGTCTGGATTTCCCTGTCCAAGATTGATGGCGTCATGACCGTTTTCTTGATATGTATTGAGCTTGGATACGAGCTTTGCAAAGAATTGCTCAGGGAGCCGGTTCAGTGCATGGGATGGGGTAAAATGTTTCAATGGGATTCCACCTTTTTGAAGTAGTGTAACACGGTTGAGTAAGATTGTCCTCCTAGGAGAAGGGGTAATAGATACAGAAAAAGGGGTGTTACGAGATGGATATTGTCATTATTGGCGGTGATGCTGCGGGAATGAGCGCCGCTATGCAGATTGTTAGAAACAGTGAAGGACACACCATTACGGTCTTCGAGCATGGGGAAGTCACGTCATATGGTCAGTGCGGACTGCCTTATGTCATCAGCGGAGATGTAGAATCTACTGACGATCTGATTGCAAGGAGCCCGGAGACATTTCGTGAAAAATACGGCATCGATGTGAGGACAAAGCATGAAGTGACGCAGGTTGATTGTGATCATAAGAGAGTACACGGAAAGAATCTTGAAACGGGTGAGGAATTCGAGCAGAAGTATGATCGTCTACTCATTGCAACGGGGGCGGCTCCGATTCTGCCTCCATGGGAAGGACGGGACCTGGAGGGAATCTTCACGTTGAAGACGATTCCGGACATTGAAGCCATCATGGAGGATCTGACAGAAGATGTGAAGCATGTGACGATCATCGGTGGAGGATACATTGGTCTTGAAGTGGCGGAGAATTTAATTAAAATCGGGAAAAAAGTAAAGATGATCGATCGTGGTGACCGGATCGCCAAGATATTCGATCCCGAAATGAGCGATAAGATTCAGAAAGAGGCTGAAAGGCAGGGGATTGAACTGTGTCTCCATGAATCTGTTGAAGGGTTCAAAGGTACGTCCCGAGTAGAAGCGGTCGTCACAGATCAGGCAGAGCATCAGACGGATGCCGTTCTTGCAGCCGTCGGAGTGACGCCGAACACCTTTTTCTTAAACGGAACAGGGATTGCCAAAGGCGTAGCGGATGCGATACAAGTGAATGCCTTTATGGAGACGAGTATTCTGGACATTTATGCTGCGGGGGACTGTGCGACGCAGTTTCACCGGATTAAACAGCGTGCCGACCATATCCCGCTTGGAACACATGCGAACAAGCAGGGGCGTGTGGCAGGACTCAATATCGTAAATAAACGGAAGGTGTTTAATGGAATCGTCGGGACATCGATCATTAAATTCTTCGACCTCACACTCGCGCGTACGGGGCTGTCTGAGAAGGAAGCGAAGAATGAGTACATCCCATATAAGACGATTACCATCGACTCGACCCATGCCGCTGGCTACTATTCGAAAGAGGACCCGATGACACTAAAGCTTCTGTATCATGAAAAAAGTGAGAAGCTGCTCGGGGCCCAGATCATCGGCCACAGAGGGGTGGACAAACGGATTGATGTGCTCGCCACCGCTCTTTATAACGAGATGGACATGGAGCAGCTCGAGGAACTGGACCTCTCCTATTCCCCTCCATATAACAGTGTGTGGGATCCAATCCAGCAGGCGGCAAGGCGAGTGAAGTAGGACAATCTATGGTAGGATGAAAGAGCGAGAACTTGCAGGAGGAGTTAAGATTTTGAATAAAGAACTCTATCAAGAAGCTGAATCGTTCATCCGCCAGTATTATAAGGAAAATGAGCTGCCTGATGTAGAGGAGCGTCTTTCTGATGTGAAGAAGCAAATCGAAGACACAGGCACTTATCAACATACGTATCATGAACTCGTTTATGGAGCAAAAGTAGCATGGCGTAACAGCAATCGCTGCATCGGCCGGCTCTTCTGGGAGAATTTAAACGTATTCGACCATAGAGAAGTGGATGATGAAGAAGCGATTTATCATGCGTTGCTTGAACATATCGACTTTGCCACCAATAAAGGTCGGATCCGTTCTACGATTTCGATTTTCCGCCCAAAGGTAGAGGAAAAAGAAATCCGTATTTGGAACCACCAGCTTGTCAGGTATGCGGGATACGAAGAAGATGGAGTGGTGACAGGTGACCCCGCCTCTGTCGAATTCACCAGGATGTGTCAGAAGCTCGGGTGGGAAGGAGAAGGAGGTTCGTTTGATGTTCTTCCTCTCGTCATACAAATCGACCATCATGAGCCGAAATGGTTCAACATACCATCTGAGAAGGTGATGGAAGTTCCCCTTCGTCACCCGGAATATGACTGGTTCGACGACCTCGAATTCAAGTGGTATGCCGTCCCGTTCATATCGGATATGCAGCTTGAGATTGGAGGCGTTGAGTACACAGCGGCGCCATTCAACGGCTGGTATATGGGGACGGAGATCGGTGCGCGGAACTTAGCTGACGAGTTCCGTTACAACCTTCTGCCTACCATTGCGGAAGGCATGGGACTGGATACGAAGCGCAATTCTTCCCTTTGGAAGGACCGTGCCCTCATCGAGCTGAACCAGGCTGTCCTTCACTCGTATCGAGAAGCGAAAGTGAGCATCGTCGATCACCACACGGCTGCTCAACAGTTTCAACTTTTCGAGAAGAAGGAGAACAAAGCAGACCGTCAGGCGACAGGAGACTGGACATGGCTGATTCCGCCTGTATCACCGGCTGCGACGAACATTTTCCATTCTTCCTATGAAGACAGAATGGATTCGCCGAATTATTTTTACCAGAAGGAAGCCTATAAAAAATGTCCGTTCCATTCGTCTTAAGGTTCATTAAAAATACGTAAATACTTTCACAATAGTATGCAAAAGGTCCCTTTGAATTCATCAAAGGGACCTTTTCTTATTCGTATAAACCTGGACGGCGGTCTTGGAAGATGGGGATTTGTTTGCGGATCGCTTCCACTTCTGAGAAGTCAACGTCTGCTTGAAGCGTTTCTTCTCCACCTCCGGCTTCTGCCACAACCGTTCCCCACGGATCGATGATGATAGAGTGCCCGCCGAAAGTATTGTCCGGATCTTTTCCGACGCGGTTACAGGCGATGACGAAGCATTGGTTTTCAATCGCCCGGCTGATGAGCAGAGCGCGCCAGTGATCCACACGAGGCTTCGGCCATTCTGCAACGACGAAAAGAGCTTGCGAACCGTCGAGCATATGGGTGCGGAGCCATTCTGGGAAGCGGATGTCATAGCAGATGACACCAGCAGCCGGAACCTCTCCGATTGGGAAATTCCCTTTTGTGTTTCCTGACTGTAAATATTTTTCCTCGTTCATCAAGCGGAATAGGTGAGCCTTCCGGTACTCGCTGACTCTTTCTCCAGATGGATCATACACGACCATCGTGTTGTAGAACTGATTTCCTTCCCGTTCTGCGATGGATCCGATGATGGTCACGTGGTGATCGGAGGCCAATGCACGAAGCATGTCGTGAGTCGGTCCATCCAACGTTTCTGCGATTTGTTCAAACCGTGACAAATCGTATCCCGTCGTCCACAGTTCAGGCAATACAATCACTGTACTGCCGTCTGCAGCGGCTTTTTTAATTTTCTTTTCAGCAGTTTTTCGGTTTTCTTCAGGGTTTCCGAAAGCGATGTCCATTTGAATAATCGCTATAGTTGTTTTCACCTTGATCACCTCATTTTCCTAAGTGTACCAAATGAGTGGTGTATATAAAACGTTTACACCCGTGGTACAATAAAGAAAAAATGAGAGGACGAGGATCGGATGTTTGAATTGTTTCTGCCTATGCTTGAGCGGTTAGGCATCATCGTAACGGTAGCGTTCATCATCACACGATTCCGGTTCTTCCGTGAACTGATCGATCGTAAAACGCTTAATGCCGGAGATCGTTATATGGCGATCGGTTTCTTCGGCTTGTTTGGAATCATAGGCACATACACCGGCATCACCTATGATATCACCACATTCGAATTCGGAAGCTGGGCGACGGATCTTTCGAATACAGAAGCGATTGCGAATTCGAGGGTCATTGGCGTGGTGGCAGCCGGTCTGTTTGGTGGATATAGGATTGGGATCGGAGCCGGAGTGATTGCTGGTCTCCACCGTTTTTCACTAGGGGGATTCACAGGATTCGCCTGCGGGATTTCAGCGGTAATCGCAGGATTGATTGCTGGCTTTTTCCACAAAAAAGATCAGCCGTTGAAGCTGAAGACGGCCTTATTCGTCGGTGCTCTTGCGGAGACGATCCAAATGGGGATCATTGTTCTAGTCGCGAAGCCTTTTGGACTTGCGCTCGGACTTGTGCAGGAAATCGGAGTTCCGATGATTCTTGCAAACGGACTGGGTTCGGCGCTCTTCCTGTTAATCATCCGTAATGTATTGAATGAAGAGGAAAAGGTCGGGGCTATTCAAGCTCAAAAAGCGTTGAGGCTTGCAGAGTCAACCATTTCCCATTTGAGAAAAGGACTGACGGAGGGTTCGGCACAAAAAGTGTGCCAAATCATCTATGAAGAGGTGAACGTGAGTGCCATTTCGATTACGGACCATGACAGAATTCTTGCGCATGTTGGACAGGCAGACGATCACCACCAATCTGGTGAAGTGATTCAGACGACAGCGACGAAGCGCGTCATTGAAAAAGGAGAGATGGTCGTGGCCGGGCATGAGGATATTCATTGCCAGCACGACGGCTGCCCGCTTGGTGCCGCGGTGATTGCGCCGCTTAAGCGCCGGAAGGAAGTCGTCGGAACGCTCAAGTTTTATGTGCGCTCAGAAAAGGAAGTCTCTAATGTCTTATTGGAGCTGATCCAGGGGTTGAGTGCCCTGCTTGGACAACAGCTCGAAATTGCAGAAGCCGAGAAAGCGCAGGAACTGGCTCGTGAGGCAGAGGTGAAGGCGCTGCAGGCGCAGGTCAATCCTCACTTCTTGTTCAACTCACTGAATGTGACGGTCTCGCTGATTCGCACCCAGCCTGACCTAGCGAGATCACTTCTTATTGCCCTTTCAAAATTCTTCCGACAGAACTTAGGGGCCACGACGAAGAAATGGACATCGCTTGAAGAAGAACTGAAGCATGTGAAATCGTATTTACTTATAGAAGAAACCCGGTTCGTCGATAAACTTCACGTAACCTATGAAGTGGAAGAGGAAGCCCTCCGTGTCAAAATCGCTCCGCTTACCTTGCAGCCTCTTGTAGAGAACTGCATCAAGCACGGAATCAAAGACCAGGACGGCGATTGTGAAATTACGATTCGAATCAAACGACAGAGTGACGGGGTTCGGATATCGATCATCGATAACGGAAGCGGCATCGAGCAGGAGCGTCTGCAGCAGCTGGGAGACACTCAGGTGGATTCTGAAAAAGGAACGGGGCTTGGGCTTTACAACGTAAATAAGCGTTTGGAGTACATGCATGGTAAGAAAGCGAAAATAAACATTGAAAGCAGGGAAGGAGAAGGAACGACGATTTCTTTTGTCATTCCTTTTCATGAAGAGGAGGTGTCCGCATGATTCGGGCATTGATTGTTGATGATGAACGATTCAGCCGGGATGAGCTCGTCTTTTTACTCTCCAAGCATGAGTCGATTGAGGTGGTTGGAGAGGCCGATTCAGGCGAAGTGGCAGTGATGAAGACAATCCAGCTGCAGCCGGATGTTCTGTTTCTGGACGTGGAAATGCCGAAGATGGACGGGATGGAAGTGGCGAAGTCTGTGCAGGGGTTGAAGAAGGTGCCGAGTATCGTATTCGCGACGGCTTACCCCGACTTTGCTGTGGAGGCCTTCCGTCATGAGGCCGTTGACTATTTATTGAAGCCTTTTGAAGAAGAGCAGTTGGCTGATGCCATCACTCGCCTTGAGAAGAAGCTGGTTCCTGATCAGCCGGTGACAGGCGACGCAAAACCATCGAAGCTCGCCATTGAAGGGGAGGACAATATTCATTATCTCGACCCTGACGATGTGTTGTATGTATTCCGGGAAGACCGTCTGACGAAAATCGTCACGAAGAGCCGCGTATATGAAACGAAGTGGCCGTTAAAAGAAGTAGAGTCCCGTCTTAAAGGGTATTCCTTCTTCCGCATTCATAAAAGTTATCTTGTTAATCTTCAATATATTGAAAAGCTCACCCCGTGGTTCAACGGGGCTTATCAGCTTGAGCTGTGTGGGAAAGAAGAGAAGTTGTCTGTCAGCCGCAATTATGTGAGAGATTTGCGCAAGAAACTTGAATTATAGTGTTGAGCGGGTCATTCGTACCTGCTCCCACCAATTTCAACCCTCTTTCACGACATGTTAATCGTATTCTACAACATCTTAGTCATAATTCAGACACATGTAAGCGTTATCCTGATACTCTTTATGTAAGCGATTACAGAAGAACGAGGGAGGAACCTTATATGATTACGTTTTTAGTGAGTATTGCACTTTTAATTGTTGGTTATTTTACTTACGGTAAATACGTAGAAAAGGTATTCGGCGTGAATGAGAAGCGCCCGACGCCTGCGTATTCTCACAATGATGGAGTAGACTATCTGCCGATGGGGCAGAAGCGAAACTCATTGATTCAATTATTAAACATTGCCGGTGTAGGTCCGATTTTCGGTCCGATTCTCGGAGCACTTTATGGACCGGTTGCATTCCTATGGATTGTATTAGGCTCCATCTTTGCCGGAGCGGTCCATGACTATCTGACAGGGATGATTTCGATTCGAAACCGCGGCGCCCACCTGCCGGAACTGGCGGGACGCTTCCTAGGAAAAGTGATGAAGCACGTGGTGAACGGTTTTGCGATCCTGCTTCTTGTCTTAGTTGGTACGGTGTTCGTTACAGCTCCTGCCGACCTGCTTCATAATTTGACGTCCGGCTGGCTGGCACTGCCGCTTATCCTTGGTGTCATCTTTGTGTACTACCTGCTTGCAACGATGCTTCCGATTGATAAAATCATCGGTCGTTTCTACCCGATCTTCGGAGCACTTCTTTTGATCAGTGCACTTGGAGTGGGTGTATCCCTTGTCGTCACAGGCGCACCAGTTCCTGAACTGACATTTGAAAACATGCACCCTGGAGGCGCAGCGATCTTCCCACTGTTATTCTTGACGATTTCTTGTGGAGCGCTGTCTGGCTTCCATGCTACACAGTCTCCAATCATTTCACGTACGACTCAACAGGAAAAACAAGGACGCCGCATTTTCTACGGCATGATGATTGCAGAAGGAATCATTGCGATGATCTGGGCCGCTGCTGCGATGAGCTTGTTCAACGGTTCAGTCGGATTGAACGAAGTACTGGCTAACGGAGGACCAGCGAATGTTGTAAGTGAAGTTTCCATTACAATGCTTGGAGCTGTTGGGGGTACGCTTGCAGTCATCGGAGTTATTATCCTTCCGATCACTTCTGGGGATACAGCTTTCCGTAGTGCACGTATGATCATTGCGGACTACTTGAATATCTCGCAGCGTAAAGTTGCAAACCGTATCTGGATTGCGCTTCCGATGTTTGTCATCTCTTTTGCTCTGACACGAATCGACTTTACGATTCTATGGAGATACTTCTCCTGGGCAAACCAGTCAACGGCTGTCATTGCCCTCTGGGTCGGCGCCATGTATCTATTCTTGTCGAAGAAGAATTACTGGATTGCCGCCGTACCTGCAACGTTCATGACGATGGCGACTTTCTCGTATATCTTGAATGCTCCGATCGGATTTAACCTGCCATGGGGTGTGACCTACCCACTTGCTGCAGTGATTACGGTAGCGATTGTCACAGTCTTCTTCATCGCCGCGCGACGTGGATTAAACAAAGATATTCCACTTGAAGAAGAGCTTAAGCCTACAGCCTGATGGGGTGCTGTAACCCAAACAGCTATAAGCAGGTCCAAAAACAGGAAGATGAGATCAATAAGAACGGAAATGATGACTTGCCTGTATGGTTTAAAACTGCATGTATGGTTGTAGTCGTATCGGTCATAATGGTTCTGATCTTTTGAATGAATAGGGGAGAAGCCCGGGGGATACATCGGAAATCGATGTGTTCTCCGGGTTTTGTAATTGGAACAGTCCGGATTATGTAGAGCATTGTATCGGTTCAGACGGCAAACGTTTTTTTGGGATGTGAGGCTGCATAAAAAGGTGATTCATTTTTCTCAAATATTTCTACGTGAAGCATAGCTATGAAAGAGAAAGGGTATGGTGAAGAGAGGAAGGAGGTCATCTTATGAGTGAGATTCATGAGAAAGAAGGACTTTTTTATGTTGGAGATGTTGAAGATCCCGTGGCCCATCTATCCTTTGAGGTACGTGATGGAGATATGGTGATCACAAGTACCGTCGTCGATCCGGACCAGCGGGAGCAGGGTCTTGGAACAGAGCTGATTGATTATGCTGTAAACTATGCACGAAAACATAAATTACTAATCGATCCGGCGTGTCCGTTTGCTGGTGAGGTGATAGGAAATACCCCGGAATATCAAATTGTGTTGAAATAGCTTGAGATGAGGAGGCGTTGTCGTGATTCTGGTTCGAGAACCGAAAGAGAAAGATTTGATGCACTTCACCCGATATGCCATCGAACACTTTCGTTTGACGCTGAAAAACGGTTCTTCCGAAGCTCCAGATAATGAAGCTTTGCGAGAGCGGAAGTTCTGGGCTGCAGACCAATTATTTGCGAATAGTGACCATCAGCGTCTTCTTGTGGCTGAACGCGAGGGAGAAGTGCTTGGCTACATTCTGGGTACTGTGGACCGGGATGTGAACGGTCGACTGTGTGGGTGTGTCGAAGAAATATTTGTAGATGAGTTTTACCGTAGAGAAGGGGTAGGGACAACGCTGTGTCGTGAATTGATGGAATGGATGCAGGGCAAAGAGGTAGAAGGCATCCGTCTCAATTTATTAGCCGGCTATCCTCGTGCAGCGGCCTTCTTTGAAGCGATTGGTTTCACTCCGCTTAACACGTTGTATAAATGGAATCCGGAATAAGTTGGAAAGAAGGGGGGATTTTTATGAAGAAAGCGATGCTGATCGTCAACCCATCCTCGGGGAAAGAAGAAGCCTTGGATTATGTAGAAGAAATTACTTCTATATTAAATGATAAGGGGTATGAGGTGGAAGTGGCGCAGACAGAGAAGGAATTGGATGCGACTGCATTCTGCCAAAGGGCCTGCCGTGACGAGTTTGATCTTGTCGTTTCCATGGGTGGAGATGGAACGTTGAATGAGACAATCAATGGAATGGTCGATCAAGACCATCGTCCACTTCTCGGTATCGTTCCACTAGGTACCGTGAATGATTTCGCAAGAGCCCTTCAAATTCCGCTGAAAACAGAGAAGGCGATAGAAGTACTCGGAACGGACGAACGGAAGTCGGTAGACATCGGTCAGTTCAACGACCGTTATTTCGTGAACATCTTCGCAGTCGGCGCTGTGGCGGAGGCTACGTATGAAGTGACGCCCGAGCAGAAGACGAAGTTCGGCGCCTTCGCTTATGTGATGGAAGGCTTTAAGACCATTACCGAACAGAGAAGTTACCCGCTTCGAATCGAGCATGACAACGGAGTATGGGAAGGGGATTCCTTTTTGTTCCTGGCGGCGCTCACGAACTCCACGGCGGGCTTTGAGAAGCTTTCACCAGAAGCTGAGGTCAACGATGGAGTGATGCATGGATACATTATCAAGAATGTAAGCTTAGTGAGGACAGCTACTATTTTGACAGCCATTCTGAGAGGGCAGTTGAAAGAAGAAGGAGATGTTGAATACTTCACCTCATCGAAGATTCGTGTCACGTCTCCAGAGAAAATGATGACCAATGTAGATGGGGAAGAAGGCGATCCACTTCCTGTAACGGCGAAAGTCCTGCCTTCCCATATAGAAGTTCTCGTCTGAACCATAAGCGGAATACAGCAAACAGGCTGTGTTCCGCTTTTTTTTGTGAAAAAGAACATGAAAAATGCGTGCTGCTGATCGCGGCACGCTGCGTGGTTAAGAGTGATAGGTGTTGCTAGCTCTTTGTGAAGAAGTGAAAAAAGCTGAATATGATAATGACGAAAGAAAAGAACGCGACGGCAATGACGCCAACATAGAAGAATAGGGTCGAGAAGAATTCTCCCAGTACTTCATCGGATAACAAAATGAGTGCAAACCCTGATAAGATCGCGGCGAGGTAAGTAAAGACGTGTTTATCGCTCTTGAAGTGCAACATATTACCACCTCCTTTACTCTATAGATATGATTCACCTAAGAATAAAAGAAGTCGTGAATAATAAAAAAACCTTTCTGCAGGTTTCAGAAAGGTTTGGACGTCCCTGACTCCTGGTTGAGGGGGACAGAATATGAGATCTACGATTTTCTTTTCCACTTGAAAAAGAAGGTGATATAGACAAAAGAGACACTTGATCACTGTGCGTTAAAAAATCGGTTGACTAGACCGGATTAGAATAGGATCAACGGATACTGTCGCTTTTGCTCTGTCTATTATTATATCACCGTGGGTTTCCGCTCGCTTTGGGAAAATTGTTGTTAAAACACACGATTGAGTGAGGGGTGTTGAGAAAAATTTTCTCAAGTTTCTAGGTTGATTACGTGTTGCAGGAAAAAAGCAGGGAAGGTATGTTCTCATGTTGTGGCAGAATGTGGGGTAAGGTAGAATGATGATATACATATCAAAACGAGGTGGAAACAGTGGATTTGAATAAGATGCAGCACTTGATTCAAATGCAGAGTATGTCGATTATGAGTGGGAATTCAGCTGACAGTTTTTCGAGCGGAATACGGGATATGGCTTTTCAAAGCATGTTGGAAGCGGCTATGAGCCAGGGACCAAAGGCTCCAACCAACCGAAGTTTCACAGCTGTCGACCTTTTTCAAACGTATCCTCCCGAAACGACGGCAGGGGTGGAGAGTGTTAAGCCGAAAAAGGTTGAAGTGAAAGATTCTGAAATCGACGCCATGATTGCCAAAGCTTCTGAAGCCTATGGAGTAGACGCGGACTTGATCAGATCAGTGGTCAAAGCGGAGTCGAATTTCGACGCGGACGTTGTCAGTCATGCAGGGGCGCAGGGGCTGATGCAGCTTATGCCGGCAACAGCACGTGGTCTCGGTGTATCTGATCCGTTCGACCCGGAGCAGAACATCATGGGAGGGACAAAATACTTGAAGCAGATGCTGGATAAGTATGACGGGGACTCCAAACTTGCCTTAGCGGCCTACAACGCAGGTCCTGGTAATGTCGATAAATACGGTGGAGTACCGCCATTCCAAGAAACCCAGCACTACGTACGAAAAGTACTAGACTTTGTCTGAGATCCTTGGGAACTCAGACAAAGTCTTCGGGGATTTCGCCGTGGTTCGTGCATCCCGTAGAAGTCTCGCCATTTTCCGCCACTGTACGAAAGTAGCGGGAAGAGAACCGAGCAGGGATATGGAAAGTGGAACGTCATTCTGTGCCATATTCGCCTTTTCCGGACGGTAGCATAAGAGGTTCCGTCTCTCCTTCATAAAGTTGTTTCGCCAACACCGATTCTCAAACTATATAAGAACCGATGGGACTTTCTCGACAACCTGATAAAAAAGACCTCTTCGAAAGAGGTCTTTTCTAATGCTTATCTGGTTCGATTTCACGGCTCATCTGCATGTATTGGTTAAAGACACGTGTCATTTCCTTCAGGCGGTTGCGGACGTCTTCATCGATCAGCTCACCTTGTGTTGAAAAATGGTTGGTATGTGTGTACACGTAATTTGGTGTCACCATACAGCGGAAATAGTTCAAAATCGGCTTCAGCTGATTCTCGATGACGAGATGGTGCTGTAAGGTTCCGCCGTTTGCTACAATGGAGACAGGCTTGTAACGCATAGCCAGCGGTGAAACGGCATCGAACACATTCTTCAAGGTGCCAGGTATCGATCCTTGGAAGATCGGTGTCGCAATGACGTAAGCATCAGCTTCTTCTACTTCTCGGATAAGCTGCTGCATGTCTTCGTTATATTCTTCGGCGGGACGACCATCGACAAATTGTAGTTCGTAATCTTCAAGGTTGATGATTTTGGTTTCGTGGTGATCCGGGAGCTGCTTGATATCCTGTTGAATTTCTTCAAGCAGAACCCGCGTTTTCGAACCAACGATCGTTCCGTTAAGAAGTAAGATTTTCATGATCGTTTCTCCCCTTTATGTCTTAAAACTTAAGGTGTGTAAGTTTTATGTGTGTAATTAGGATATGTACATCGGCTTTTGAGGTTCATGGTACTAGTATCTCTCATTCTTCTTCCAATGTTAAATCATACGTTCGTATTTCGCAATTTGCATGGAAGCAAGGGTAATGGACAAGCGATTCGGGTAAATGGATAATAGGAGAGGAGGGATGGAATGATTAAGTTTTGGCGACGAATCAAATTTATATTCAATGTAAGAAAGTCCATTCCTTTCTTGAACCAATTTTTCAGATCGAAAGAAGTAAGCCTGGATAAGAAATTGTTATCAGTAGGTTTTTTGATTTTCTACCTTCTGTTCCCCTGGGATGTCATTCCGGATTTTCTTGTGTTTCTAGGTATTGTCGATGATCTAGCTGTTTTCACCTTCATTCTGCAGTTGATGGTGAAGATGGCACCTGAATCTTTAAAGGAACAATATCATCTGGAAGAGAAGTAAAGATGTTTAAAAGGACAAGCAATGAGGAAAAGTATTGTTGTTGATGATAATACCATTCAAGGAGTGATGTTCATGAGTAATGTAATGTTTACAGCACATGCTACAGCAAAAGGCGGCCGTGACGGTCACGTTAAATCAGATGATGGCTTAGTTGATGTAAATCTATCAACACCTGGTGAAGGTTCAGATAAGGGCTCAAACCCTGAACAGCTGTTTGCAGCAGGTTATTCTTCATGCTTCGATGGTGCGTTGAACTTAATGGCAAGCAAGCAGAAGAAGGAAATCGAGTCAGAGACGACAGCAGACGTCAGCCTTCTAAAAGATGAATCAGACAACGGCTTCAAAATCGGTGTTGTTCTGAACGTCCGCGTGAAAGGTGTTTCTCAGGAAGAAGCAGAAGCATTAGTGGAAAAAGCTCATGAATTCTGCCCGTATTCTAAAGCGACAAGAGGAAATATCGACGTAGAATTAAATACACAAGCTGTCTAATAAATAGCTAAAAGCCTTGCTGCAGGAGCAATCCTGAAGCAAGGCTTTTTATAATGGAAAAAGATACAGCATTCGTTTCTTTTCTGCCTTTTCTTCCAGACTTCACGTGGAACATCAAGGTTTTTCCTTTTGTAAAGGCGTGAGGATATGGTACTTTTAAATCGAAGGAGAGGAGCAGTCATGGAAATAACCGATCAAGCACGCGACTTGTTAAACCAAATACTTGAAGAAGAATCTGGAACACTGCGTTTATTTTTTGCGGGGTTCGGTTGCGGTGAGCCCGATATCGGGATGACCATCGGCGAACCTGAAGCAGATGATGAACTGCATTATATCAACTCGATTCCCGTTGCTATTGATCAGCGGATTGCCCACTTAACGGAACCATTGACGATTGAAGGTAAACAAACGATGGAAGGGCCGAAGTTTCAAATACTAGGTCTTCCTGAAAAGAATTGTGACGATTAAAAACCCGCACATGGTGTGGGTTTCTTTATCGTTGTAAGGCTTACACCATTTGCTACTCGGAAAGGATTCAAGACATCATGTTGGCATCAGGACACCAGGTTGTTGGATTTACATTTGGGATGGGAGCGGTCATGTGGATTCCCTACACGGAAGTATCGACCGCACAGCCCTTTCCCACGCTATTATTTTTCTCTTTTGTACTCGTAGGATCATTGCTTCCGGATATTGATACACCTAAGTCCAAAATCGGTCAGAAATTCTGGCGGGGACTTGTCATTGTATTAGCCCTTGCTCTATTGGGGTATTTATTTGCACCTACATATATTGATCATTACCGGGATGAGCTGAAGGTTTTCGTTATGATGCTCCTGCCTGTACTCGTGATGGTACGGGGCCACCGGAAAATGACGCACTCATTACTGTTTCTGGTCCTGCTTGTATTTTACAGCTATCTGATCGAGATGTGGAGCGGCATTACGTGGTTTTACTTAAGTGGACTTCTGATCGGGGTCGCCTCTCATTTATTTGCAGATTCCCTGACGAAACGCGGGATCCCGCTGGCTTATCCTTTCTCGAAAAAATACACACGCTTCTTTGTTACGTTCCGAACGGGTTCCAATGTTGAACGGATTCTCGTCTATTCACTGGTTGTTTGGAACATTTGGGTGCTGATCAATCAGCTTCTGTAATTTGATCCCCTTTATGCCTGTTTGGCATAAGGGGGATTTTTGTATAGGTAGAGAAATTTGTCGATTACCATCGACCTATATCATATTATGAAATAAAGTGTAAATTTTGAAAAAATAGTTATTAATTACTAGACTTTCGATCGCCGAAATATTACAATTTACGTATTAAGAGGAAAGGTTGATGGCGATGAAAGACTACCAGGTCCTGAAGCCGAAAGCAATTCAAACCTTACAAATGGACTACGATTCAATAGTCTATGACGTATATTTGGACAAGCTGCGGAATTTTTCAAAAGAAGAGGCTGTTGAACAGACGAGAGCTTTTTGTCTGATAATGCGGTCCCACAATATTGAAGATCAAATTGCTTGTCTTGAATTTCTGTATATGAATGATTTTATTGAAGATGTCGTTCAGGTTCTTAATTCAGGTGTTTTGAACGATGATGTTAAATTGCTGTACAGGATGACAATGGAACGATTAGGGTCCTCTTATGAGCAATCCCTTCACTGGTTGAAATCCCTGCATTTTTCACACCCCTCTTTACACTGTCTTCACCAAGCCATCATGGCTTACCGCTACTTTGATATGAACATGTATCAAGGGCTGGATGGTTATATTGAGAGTTATGACCAAGCACTCCAACAAGTAAATGAACCACTTGCTTTGTATTTCTTTGAGAGACGTTATCATGAACTGCTCTTTCATTATTATTGGAAATCGAACCATATCCTCCTTGCGAGAAGATATGCTTACAAACTGATTAATAAGGAGTTATCTCCAAGAAAAAAGACTACCATCCTCCATTATTTAACATTAACCTATGCATTTGAAAGTTATGAAGTGGCAATGGGGCATGCTTATGAAGCTCTCCATTATGCGGAAGAGCACAACCAAGTAAAACAGATTCCTTCTCTGAAGCATCGTACCATTCCATTTATTGCAGCTCTACATAGACAAACAGCGGATGTTACCACACCTGATTTTGTAGAGACTGCTCATTTAGCCATTGCAGATGGCAGGTATGAGGAAGGGGCGGCAATGCTTCAATCATTTGAGGATCTAACCCCATTTCAAGAATGTTATTTAGGCTTTGCTTTGCGGGATGAGAAAATGATCTATAACTCAGAGCGCCGTTTTATCGATGAAAGGGGAGATCGATTCTTTGCACAATTGTCTCATGAATATAGGAGGAGATTAAAAGGTGATGAGTTCTTCGTGTAGAAAAGGGCCTCTGCACGTGAGGATTTAAATATATGAAACTTAAGGAGGGCATTAAGATATGAGAAAGTTGTTTGTAGGTGCATTATTGGCATTGTTTCTTGTCGTAGGCAGTTTTTCATTCACTCCTCTAGCCGCTAACGAAGATCCGGGAGATCCAGGGATTGGCAATGTTGAGCCGGTAGATACGAGTGATTCAGGTGATGAACCTTCCTTTGATCCGGATGGAGTGGTTCAACCATCCTCAGATCCGGGAGACCCGGGCATCGGTTAATAAATCGTGCAGTCGGACCATGATCAATGGTTCCGGCTGTTTTTTTATGGCTTCTTCCTTACTCCTAGACCATTCGAACGCCTTCCCTTCACTCAAATCCCATTATTTTCAAGAATAAGGATGCGAAAATCTAGATGTAGAGTATGATGAAAAGGGAAAGAGTAGGTAGAGAGACAGAAGGAGGAGCTTCGATGAACAGAGAGAAGATGTGGGTAAACATACGTGACAGTTTTTGGTTTCTTCCTGCGTTGTATAGTGCGATATCCATTCTAATGGTCATTCTGACAAGTGCACTGGACGTATGGGTGGTTCCGAAAATAGAAGAAAGTCTGCCTAAGGTATTTTTTACAGAGAAGAGTGTAGCACAAACCTTGTACGGCTCGTTGATCACGTCGATTCTGACAATGACGACAATCAGTTTTTCAACGATTATGGTCGTGTTGACGACTTATACAACGCAGTTTTCCCCACGAACCCTTCAGGATTTCATGAGGAGTCGTGTGACCCAGCACGTGCTGGGGGTCTATTCTTTTGGCTTTGTGTTCTCGCTGATCAATTTACTGCTGCTCGGAAGTGAGAAAAGCCAGGGGCTGCTCAGTCCTTTTATTACCGTCTTCATTTCGATTGTATGTCTCGCCTTTTTCATCATCTTCATTCACCATTCCTCGAGATTCGTTCAAGTAAATAATTTGATCGGGAAGATTCGCACGGATACGTCGGATGTCATTGCGAAGACGTTTGACGAGAAAGATTATCATGAAAACGTAGAATGGAACCCGGCGGAGATCGATCAATACAAGGAGAGGGAGCCGTCCGTGATTACAGCTTCTGAATCAGGATATCTTCAAGGCATTCAAATCGATGGATTACTGCGTGCTGCCAAGCAGCAGGATCTGCTTCTTGAAGCGACCTTCCAAGTAGGAAGCTATATTCAAAAAGGAGTTCCGCTGTTTTATTACTGGGAAAAAGGGGAGGACGCCGAGTCTCCTGACGACTGTTTAGATTACTTGCTGATCGGCAATGAGCGGACGGATATTCAAGATATTGAGTTTTCGATTCAAAAACTTGTGGAAATTGCCGTCAAGGCCATTTCACCGAGCATTAATGATCCTCATACAGCCGTCAACTGCATCAATCGCATCGGCTCACTTCTTTCGGAACTAGCTGAGGTTCATAAACCCATTCGTTATTATGCCGACCAAGACAATCATCTACGGCTGATCATGGAGCCGAAAGAGTTCAGCGACTATTTGTATAAGAGCTTCTACCAGATCCGCATCTATGGGAAACAAGACTTGACCGTGATGAACGGCGTCCTGGAGGCCCTCCATAATATCGCGATTGTTCATAAAGGAACGGTTAAAGAAGATACGTGGCGATTCGGGAAGTATATGATTGAGTCTGTCGATACCAACGAGTTGAATGAGCTGGATTATGAGCGTTTTTACAACCATGCTAAGCGGCTTGCCGATGAATGCGAAGAAGAAATGACGCTTCCCCCTTTGTGAAAACAGAGGGGATTTTATTGTAGGTAATATTCCTCTCTCTGTTTATATTTTCCTACCCAGGGTACATAAAATTATACCTCGTGTCATTATTTCACGAAAATAGTCAACGAGGAGAACAGGATGAGGAAAGGAGAAGTCGATGAACAAAGTTACTTCGGTTTTTTGGATTACATTAGCCATCGCTTTATTCGGTGTGGTTTGGGGGTCCGTTGCACCTGAGAACTTACAAACCATCACCGGCGAGATCCAGTCCTGGATTTCCACCCACTTCGGATGGTATTACTTACTCATTGTCACAGGTTTTGTTGTTTTCTGTCTTTATATGATTGTAAGTCCGTACGGTAAGATCATACTCGGGAAACCTGATGATAAGCCTGACTACAACTATGCGACATGGTTCGCGATGTTGTTCAGCGCAGGAATGGGAATTGGACTTGTCTTCTGGGGAGCGGCAGAGCCGATTTACTTTTATGCTACGAATGCTCCTACGGCTGAAACGGGCACAGACCAGGCCATGAATGAGGCCATGCAGTTCGTGTACTTGCACTGGGGTGTTCACGCCTGGGGTATTTATGCGATTGTCGCATTAGTCCTCGCCTACTTTAAATTCAGACACGATGCACCTGCTTTGATCAGTTCCACGCTTAAACCGATTTTCGGAAGCGCAATGGACGGTCCCTGGGGTAAACTGGTCGATGTTGTAGCTGTATTTGCGACCATTATCGGGGTTGCCACAACGCTCGGATTCGGTGCTTCACAAATCAACGGTGGATTGACCTTCCTGACATCCATTGAGAACAGCTTCGGTGTGCAGTTGATCATTATCTTGATTGTAACGGTCCTGTTTATGGCTTCGGCTTATACAGGCTTAAGTAAAGGAATCAAATATTTGAGTAACACGAACATGATTTTAGCCCTGCTTCTTATTGCTTTGATGTTCATCTTAGGCCCCACACTTTACATCTTGAATGTCTTCACAGATTCCATCGGCGCTTACTTACAAAACCTTCCTTCCATGAGTTTCCGGACGGCGCCAAACAGTGAAGAGAATCGTCAGTGGATCAATTCATGGACCGTCTTCTACTGGGCATGGTGGATTTCATGGTCTCCATTCGTCGGGATCTTTATCGCCCGTGTATCCAAAGGCCGTTCGATCCGTGAATTTCTATCCGGTGTGTTATTAGTTCCATCGGTTGTTGGGTTTCTATGGTTCTCCACGTTCGGTTCTTCTGCTATTGAAGCTCAACGTGGCGGAGCTGGTATCGCTGATCTTGCGACAGAACAAGCGATGTTCGGAACGTTTGACCAGTATCCACTTGGATTATTGATGTCCATTATCGCGATGACGTTGATTGGAACATTCTTTATTACATCAGCCGATTCCGCGACATTTGTACTTGGAATGCAGACAACCAACGGCTCATTGACACCTCCAACGATGGTGAAGTTCGCCTGGGGTATCATTCAGTCCTCCATGGCTGCCGTCCTTCTGTACTCAGGTGGATTACAAGCCCTTCAGAACGCGTTGATTTCCGCAGCCTTCCCGTTCTCGTTCATCATGATTCTCATGGTGGTTTCGCTTTATAAAGCATTACGGGCAGACAAAGCTGCGATTGATCGGGAACAAAAAACAGAGAAAAATTCAGCTTAACTTAAGATAAGAGGCACAAACTCCTGTACGGGGGTTTGTGTCTGTCTTATTTAGAAGAAAAAATCTAATAATAGACGCATGATTGCTTACATATTTTTGTTAAAATAGAGAAGCATGTTGAAATTGTAAAGGAGATCTGAATGTATGTGGGAATGGAGAAATATTTATAGAGGTATGCTCATGGGGGCAAGTGACATCGTTCCTGGTGTGAGTGGTGGAACCATTGCGGTCGTGTTGGGGATTTACGATCGCTTAATCGAAGCCATCAACGGGCTGTTCAGTAAAGAGTGGAAAGAGCATTTGAAGTTCCTGATTCCTTTAGGGCTTGGAGTAGGGACAGCCATTCTACTGCTGGCGAACCTCATCAACTTCTTGTTTGATAATTATCCTGAGCCGACACAGTACTTTTTCCTTGGATTGATAATCGGAGTGCTGCCATATTTGACTCATAAGGCAGACATGAAGCACAACTTTCACGGGAAGCACTACGGCATTTTAATTTTAGGTGCCATTATTGTCGGATCGATGGCTTTCTTCCAGACAGCAGAGACCGATCCGATTGAAAACTTCTCAGCCTCGACGTATGTTCTGTTGTTCTTCTCAGGATTTATCGCCAGTAGTGCGATGATTCTTCCGGGGATCAGCGGTTCGTTCATCTTGTATTTGATCGGTATCTATTCGACGGTGACGACAGGTATTGAAGAGTTCAATTTCACCATCATCGGTGTTGTGGGAGTCGGAATTGTACTGGGGATCATCTCGATGAGTAAAATCGTTAAGTACTTCCTTGAGAACCATACTTCAGGAACCTTCGCGCTCATCATCGGTCTTGTCATAGGGTCTGTGTTTGTTGTGTTCCCAGGAATTCCGGAAATGCAGACGCTGATCGTAAGTGTCGTCACATTCCTAGGAGGACTGCTGGCAGCGTGGCTTCTCGGCCGTGTAGAATATAAGTAAGCACATGATAAGACAAATCTTCCTGATTCCCTTATCATGGAATCAGACTTTATTGAAAAAGGAGAATGACCAATGGAATCCATTCATAAATTAGAAACGTTCAATGAAACCATCAACAGCCAAGAGCCTGTCATTGTGAAATTCCAAGCCGATTGGTGCCCGGATTGCCGACGCATGGATATGTTTATCGGGGACATCCTTGAGGAATATAACCAATACAATTGGTACGACGTGAACCGCGATGAACTTCCGGAAGTTGCTGAGAAATACGAAGTAATGGGTATTCCGAGCCTGTTGATTTTCAAAGAAGGCGAGAAAATCGCGCACTTGCACAGCGCGAACGCGAAGACGCCTGAAGAAGTTCAAGAGTTTTTACAAGCGAGTTTGTAAGACAGCGTCCACATGGCTTTCCATGTGGGCGTTTTGTATAGGGGGGAGAAGATACAATGTCTAAGCGATTGTTACTAGTGGGTGCGGGCCATGCCCACTTAGAGGTCATCCATCAATTAAAGGAAAGGAAGCTCTCTCAAGTCGATGTGTGCTTGATCAACCCATCAAGCTATCAGTATTATTCAGGGATGTTCTCAGGTTATACGGAAGGTTTGTATGAGGAAGAGGATACACGGGTCGATTTAGAGGCATTGACGAAGAGGGCAGGGATCCATTTCATAAAGAAATCCGCTGGTCGTATCCTTCCTAAACAGAAGAAAGTCGTTTGTTCAGACCGCTCTGTCTACCCATTCGATGTCGTCAGTTTTGATACCGGTTCGAGAAGTCTGCCTCCTTCCTCCATCGCAAGAACCATCAAACCCAATTATCAATTCATCCCGCAAGTCAATGAGATTCGCAAAACGACGCATCCGTTGATTGTGGGGGGCGGTGCAGCGGGTTGTGAGCTTGCGATGTCCATTCAAACGTACAAGAATAAACATCAGATTCCTGGAAATGTCCGCGTTATAAGTGCAGAGAGGATCCTGTCCGATGCTCCTGCACACGTCTCACGCAAGCTCCGATCTATTTTTTCGAAAAAAGGGATTCAGTTGTGGGAGCATGAACGTGCTTCAGAAGTACTGGAGGACTGTGTGATAACCGATAAAGGCAATCGCGTCCGACATACGGGTGTTCTCTGGCTTGGAGGAGCGGAAGCGGATTCTTTGTTCCAAGACTCAGACGTAGCCTGTGATGAGCAAGGCTTCGCCTACGTAAGGGATACGCTGCAGTTCGAAGGGTATGATCACGTGTTCGGCGCAGGGGATTGTGTAACGATGACGGACCACCCTCACCTGGCGAAAAGTGGAGTATATGCTGTAAGGCAGGGGCCTGTGCTTTGGGAGAATCTGCAGAATTACTTGAAGGGCAACCCTCTAAAGCGGTACAATCCTCAGACGAATGCGCTGTATATTTTATCAACTGGGCATAAGAAGGGGCTGCTGACGTATGGTCCGATTGCCCACCACAGTCATCAAGCGTGGAAGCTGAAAAACAAAATTGATACGGAATTCATCCAGAAATACAAGTCCTTCAGTGAATAGCTGAAGGACTTGTTTGTTCGTTGAGGGATTCTGCACCACGGGGAAAAATCGACTTGAGAACGTTTGTCTCGTCCGTTTTGAAAATAAAGATACAAATAACGGTTGAGACAACTGATGTCTCAACCGTTATTTGTATGCATCCGTTGTAAAAGGGTCGTGAGCCGCCTGATCAGAACGTTTCTCAGCCCTCAGATGTTCAGCCACGCCCTCACTTTATTCCTGAACAGGAAGGTCGTGACGAGCAGGAGGGCAAAGACGCTGAGTGCGATAGCAATGAAGGTCGTATTGCCGGAAGCAAGGCTGCTGCCGACGAGACTGTAAGCGAAGGTGCCCGGTAACATCCCGATGACCGTTGCGGGAACGAAGGACTTCAACTTCACTCTTGTCAGACCTGCTAAATAACTTAGTATATCAAACCCGACAAGCGGGATGAGACGAAGGATGAAGACATAAAGAAAGCCTTGCTCTTTCATCCGCGGATAGATTTTGGCGGACCAGCTGGAATCCTGAAATCTCAAGACAGAGTCTCCGAAGAAGCGTCCCATCAGGTAGCCCGTGATGCTTGCTGCTGTTGCGCCGATTACGATGTAAAGCATACCCGGCCAAAGCCCATACGCGTACGCTGCGGCGAGGGAGAGGACCGAGGTTGGGAACACGATGATCGGACCGATGGCGTAGATGACCATAAAGAGAAGGGGACCATAAATTCCAAAGGACAGAATGAAGGATCGTACCCCTTCTGGAGAAACATCGAACTGGCTGCGTGCCAACCAGACGAATGCAATGAAAATCACGAGGAAGAGAAGGGCACGACCGATATGTTTGCGGTTCATGTTCTTCCTCCTTCAAACCGTTTGATTTTATCTAAAGGCAGGTAAAGAGAGAGTTCGGCTCCTACTGATCCCTCTTGGACCGGGAGGGAGACCTTTTCACCTAGTGACTCTAAGAAAAGGTGACCAATCGTCTGCCCGTGCTGATACGTCTTATGCTGGATAGTCCCTTCGTGCTGCTCATAAGAGGTATCGGAAGGCGGTCGGAAAAGACAAGACTGAACAGGGATATACCTTTCCTCATCGATGACAAGGTGACCACCTAAGAAATGGGCGACAAAAGGGTGATTCGGCGATTGAAGAAGTGTCGACGGCTGATCGACCTGCTGAAACTTCCCTTCATGAAATACCGCCACACGGTCTCCCATCAACATCGCTTCTTCTGTGTCATGTGTAACGAAGATCGATGTGATCGAGCGCTCTGTCAGGAACGTCCGTACCCACAGTCTCAATTCTTTTCGCAGCTGAGGGTCCAGACTGCTGAACGGTTCATCGAATAAGATCACTTCAGGTTCTGTCGCCATCGCTCTCGCTAAAGCGACGCGCTGCTGTTGTCCTCCTGAAATCTCTGCCGGGTAATAGTCTTTATAATCTAACAATCCAATCGCCTCTAGGAGAGATTGGGTTTTTCTTTTAGAGTCCTTCTTCGCAAGCTTGGCTCCATAGCGTATGTTTTCTTCCACCGTCATATGGGGGAAGAGGAGCGGCTGCTGAAAGACGAGACTGACGCTTCGCTTGTTCGCTTTTTTCTCCGTCACATCCTGACCGGAAATTGAAATGGTTCCGGTCGTCAAAGGCTCGAGCCCTGCAAGGATTCGGAGGAGCGTCGTTTTGCCGCTTCCGGACGGTCCGACAATGCTTAACACCTCTCCTTTTTCCACTGAGAATGTAATGTCCCGTAAAATCGACTGCTCGTTGAATTGTTTCGTCAGTTTCTGGATTTCTAATGTGTTTGTCATGTTCGATTCCTCCAAGGGATGTTGGTGTAAGGAAGCAGCAATAGGATCGCTTCCATGATCACATACAAGAGGAGTGGGATCATAGCGAACCAAATCGAGAAGGCTGCCATGATCGATGCATTCGCCGTATCAAGAAACGGGAAGAACACCATCGGAAGCGTAATGACCGTTCCGCCGCCAATGATTGCTGTAATGGCGTATTGACTGAGGCTGATTACGATCGTTAAAAAGGTCACGCTGCGAATGGCTGGTTTCATCAAGGGCAATTCAACCGTGAATAGTTGATGAACAGGTGTTGCACCTAAGATTAAAGGCTGCTCCAGCAAATCGCTTCCCATCTGCCTGTATGCATTTTGAAAGATCTTTACGCTATAGGGCACGGTGGGGACGAGGTGGATGAGGATGACCCCGGCCAGCGTATCCGCAAGTCCGATGCGTATCATAAACAAATGGAGCCCCATCGCAATGGCGAGAACCGGAATTAAGATGGGGGAGAGCATCATCGCTTCAACGAAAGACTTCCCTTTGAAATCCATGGTGGCCAATGCCTTGCCTGTCAGAATGCCGATGAGCAAATTGGTGACTAAAACTCCAGCTCCGATGGCGATCGACCAACCCGTTGCTGACCAAAGATTAGGGTCCGAGGTGAGTACCTCGAAGCTGTCCAACTGGAAGGTGAAGCCTTGCCCAGCCTGGAACCGCCACGTTTCAGAAACACTTTGCAAAACGAGCAGAAGGACGGGAAGCAAAAAGAAAAGGGCAGATGTGATGATGAAAAGAAGTCGATTCCTGCTCATTCGATACGCCCCCTCATCGCTCTCCATCGTTTACGGTTCAGATAAAGATAAGCCACACATGTAATCATCAATAGAAAGACACTCATCAGAGACATCGCCGCAAAGGCTAATGGTCGGTCCTCCCATACACTTCCATAGAACCAATCATAACTCAGCACAGACAGCATCTCCGGGTACGTCGTTCCAAGGAGTGCCGGGACTTCGTAAGCGGAAAGGGTGAAGGCGAAAATGATCAGGAAGGATTCTACGACAACGGGAAGAAGGTGTGGCCATTCCACCGTTTTAAATCGCTCCCAAGCCCCGCCGCCGAGGCTTTGGACCAAGTCATAAAACTCCGGCTTGATCGAGGCATAGACAGGCAGAAGCATGAGAATGACAAACGGAACTTCCTTCCACACGTAGGTCAGTGTAATGCCAATCCCGTAAGGATCCCGTGTCCATACAGGAAAGTCAGCCGGGACTCCGATTAGACCGGTCATCTGCATCCATTGAGACAGGACACCTGATTCTGATAACAGAAGAATCACCATATACCCCCAAACGAAATGAGGGAAAAGCATAGGCAGCCAGACGATCAGTCTGGGGGTGTATTTTTCAAGTAACGGGTAACACGCTCTCGTGATCCATAGACCGATGATCAATGAGAGCAACGAGGACACAAGTGAAACCTGCAGGCTGAAACCTGCAGATGTGAGAAAACGCTCCGATTCGAATAAGCTCGTATAATACTGGAACGTAAAGGCCCCGTTGTCTCTTACACTCTGTGCGATCGCAGAACCCAGACCATAAAGAGGGATCAGTAAAAAAAGGACGCTCGGTATAAATAAGTAATAGCTTCTAGTTTTGAACCACTTCATTGAACCACTGCTCTTTCATCCAATCCACATAAGCGGCTTCCGATTCTGGAAGGAAACTTTCCTCCAGTTCCTGTTGGGACAGGACACTTTCACCTCTTTCAATGGATTCAAATTCTTCTTTCATACCTTCTGGTAACTTGTCGATGCTGATCGGCGTATTTTCCCCCCAGTAGTTCGGCGCGAGTTTCGCAAGCTGTGCTTCTGGTGAAAGCATGAAATTGATGGCTGCCAAAGCTCCGGGGTAATTGGTGCTGTTAAACGGGATGGATAGGAAGTGTGTGTTTCCGATCGAACCTGGATCCATCACAAAGGAGCGCGTCGTCTCTGGGAAAACGCCTTCTTCGATCAAGGATTCTGCGCGCGCTTCGTTGTATCCCATCGTCATCCACACGTCTCCTTGACTGTATAAGCGGTCAAGCTCGGTCAGGGAGTTCGGGTAATGCTCTCCGGAACGCCACAGGTTCGGTTCGATGTCATTCAAATAGCTCCATGTCTGCTCGGCTGTCCCGGCTATGTTTTCTTCATCTAAAGGTTGATCATAAATGGAAGCAGGGCTGTCCGCCTCGGCATATAAAATATGGCGCAGAAAAGCGTTCCCCGTGAAGTCATCCGCATTCGGATAGGTGAACTTTCCTGGGTGATCTGCTGTCCATGATTTCAATTCTTCAAAGGATGAAGGTGGACGGTCCATTTTGGCAGAGTCGTAAAGGAAGACGAACTGCACTTTCCCCCAAGGGGCCTCCATGCCGTCAACCGAAGTACCGAAGTCCGTTTGAAAGGCTGGGTCTTCGGTTTCGTAATATTCATTGAAGTTCGGCAGGCTGTCTACGAAGGAACCGGCGAGCAGTTCATTTTCCTTGGCATTTTTAAAATTCTCACCGTTCAACCAGATCAGGTCAATCGTTCCATCGGTTTTTCCGGCTTGTTTCTCGGTTTGAAGCTTCTGTAGAATTTCGACGGTATCCATTGGTACACGCTCAAGCGTAATGTCGTACTCTTCTTCCATCCGTGGGGCAGCCCATTCATCGATGTATTGATTGATTCCCTCATCTCCGCCCCACATAAAGAGGCGCACGGTTGTATCTGCCGCGGATTCTTCTATCTCAGACCAGTCCATCTCCGTGACGGTGGACAGGCTTTGTGTATTCTGATCGTTTGAACAAGCTGCTAGAAAGAAAACCAATAACAGCCAGGCTAACCCATATCGTTTCATCGTGTTCCTCCTCAACTGAATACCCTACTATGAAGTGTACCCGTTTCTTGTATCTTTTACTTGTAATCTATCATACAAATATTCTTACATAATGAGAATTGATATGCAGGTTCAAGGCGATGAAGGTTGGGAATAGAACGAACAGAGGAGGAATCAATGTGCTCGATCAACAGTTCGCGAAACCAAATGGATGGATCGGAAAAGCAGTAGGGTGGTTTATGACGCAAGAAAACGACGAATTGAATAAGTGGACGGTTTCTTTTCTTGATATTCAGGAAGGGGATGCTGTGCTGGAGATCGGCTTCGGTGCAGGAGAGTCATTATGTCAGGTTGCTCGAAGGAGTAGAGGCAGGGTATTTGGCATCGATCCTTCAGAAGCTATGGTCGAAACGGCAGTCAGAAGGCTCCAGAAGCGATCACCAGCTTGCGATATATGCTTGATACAAGGGGAAGCCGCGTTGATTCATCAATTTGAGACGACTTTTGATAAAATCTATGCTGTCAATAACATCACATATTGGGAAAAGCCGGTGGAGACGCTGGTGCATCTGCGCTCGCTTCTCTCAGAAGGAGGGAGGATCGCCCTCACCCTCTGCCCGCACGAAAAAGGAGCAGAGGACCAAACGACGGAGGTGCTGGGTGGACAGCTCCGCGCCCTCTTGAATCAGGCGGGCTTTTCCTCCATTGAAGTGTTCATTAAACCGACAAAGCCTAATAACACAGTATGTGCAGTAGCTATGAATCAATAAAGCCGCTTCGTGTAACTTTCGTCTAAGGACTTCTGAACACTTATGGCATCGACGCCATCCAGTTTGACATGTGCGGCAATCATTTTCGCAGGTGTGAAGAGTTCTTCCGTATTCGGCCAATGGTCCGGCTTCCATAGATGGGACCTTATGAAGGCTTTCGCGCAGTGGATGAAGCACTCTTCGACATGAATGACGATGGCTACATTCGGAACATGGCCTTTGTCTTCTAAAGGCTCAAGCAGGCGGCGGTCATCGGAGATGTAGGCTTTTCCGTTAATGCGCAGTGTTTCGTTCACGCCTGGAATCATAAAGAGCAGGCCGATACCGGGATTTTCTAATAGGTTAAGCATTGAATCCATCCGTTTGTTGCCGATTCGCTCAGGCAGGACCAACGTCTCGGAATCCAGGATCATCGCAAACCCCGGTCCATCGCCCCGTGGAGAGGCGTCGCAATGCCCGCTTTCATTCGATGTGCTGATGGTTGCAAAGGGTGAATGCGCAATGAAGTTCCGGCAGTTTTCATCTAAATGGTGAATCACTTTATTCGCAGCGACTCTCCCGGGAGTGCCTTGAATGCTCTGTAATTGCTTTACTGAATTCACTTTCGAATAGGTTTCTGTCATGTCCGTTACACTCCTCATTCGTGTGCTAGGATAATAAATACAGGAGGGGTACTGAATGAAATCATTAAGAAAAGAAGAAAAAGAGTATATGATCACCCGCATCCAAGAATTCTTTGAATTGGAGCGCGGCGAAGAAATCGGTGAGCTTGCCGCCGATCAATTCCTCGACCACATGGTCAAAGAGCTCGGTCCATTCCTTTACAACAAAGGCGTCCATGATGCGAGGGAAATGGTAGAGCAAAAGGTGATGAACCTGGACGAAGATCTTCTTTCACTAGAGCGTCCAGCAGGGCGTCCTTCCAGATCCTGATCCTTTCCTCATTTTAACGAAAGAGTGCGTACGTGTGTCAGAGTATGTGTTTTTCTGTCGTGACAATGACACTACGGTAAACGATGCATAAGATAGGTTTATCAACTATTGAAGGGATGAAAAAGATGTACTATACCCCTTATATGTATCCTTATCGTAGTGACCACATGTATCCAGTTCCTTTTTCGTATGCGCCTTATTATACTGGGCGTGACGTTGCCATTCAGGATTACGGCCCAAGTCCGTATGTCGTCAATATCAATGAGGCAACGAAACAAAATGATACGTTCCGAACCGCTCTGTGGACGGGAACACACTTGCAACTGACGTTGATGAGCATTGGTGTAGGAGAAGATATTGGACTCGAAATGCACCCTCATGTCGATCAATTTCTTCGTGTGGAAGAGGGAGAAGGGATTGTCAAAATGGGGAAAGAGAAAAATCAACTGACGTATGAACGGTCGGTTCAGGATGACGATGCGATCTTCATTCCTGCCGGCACGTGGCATAACCTCATTAACACCGGGCAGACTCCATTAAAACTGTATTCTATTTACGCGCCGCCTAATCACCCGCGTGGTACGATACACAAGACGAAGGCGGATGCAGAAGCGGCTGAGGGCATGCACGTGAACGGCCATCAGCAGGCCCAGCAATATTGGCATGCTGGCTCACCGGTGCAGTGGGTGAACTACACTGGCTTTTAGGTATCAGACCGGTTCTGATACAAATGAGGCGGACAGCGGGGTGGAAAATAGCTCGCTTTCCGCGGCGGCCCAACAGGACGTTGGGTCGTTCGACGTTGCCACAGGACGTGGCGGTATTAGTTCGAACATCCTTGTTCATTTTTGAACTCAGGCTTAAAGCCTGAGTGGATCTCGCCGTGGTCCGTGCATCCCGCAGGAGATTCCTGTGGGATTGTATGAAGGGGTCCTTGTAAAAAAAGAAGCCCTCCGATATGATGCGTTTGTACAACCAAATACAAACATCAAAAGGAGGACTTCCCTTTGAAT
>NZ_JAIVAJ010000011.1 GCF_020171725.1 Halobacillus litoralis
TTTGACTTGCTCATTTGCACATCGAAATGTGCTCGTTGTCTTTTCTTCACTAAGAAGAAAATATTGACGTACTGGTTGGTTCGTTCAGTTTTCAAAGATCAAAATGTTGTGTGCTGTTCGAAAACAGCGACTTTTATATCTTAACATTTCGTTTCGTTGCTGTCAACAACTTTTTTGAAATGTTTTGATTGGTTTGTTGCTGTCGTTTTTGCGACAAGATTAACTTTATCATCATCCCGGTTTGAAGTCAACAACTTTTTTGTTGTTTTTTCGTTGGGGTGTTGTGTTATCTTTTGCTTTCCCGACAACGTTTAATAATATAGCACATAACAAAAAGAGAACGCAATAGGTTTTGAACATTTT
Source organism: Halobacillus litoralis (assembly GCF_020171725.1). Taxonomy (GTDB): domain Bacteria; phylum Bacillota; class Bacilli; order Bacillales; family Halobacillaceae; genus Halobacillus; species Halobacillus litoralis_F. The sequence goes on from NZ_JAIVAJ010000011.1 coordinate 364, forward strand.
CTTGTTTTTATCCTTGAAAACCATATAAAAAGGAAAGTCCTTACAATCCGGACTTCCCTTTCGGTTAATTGTATTTCCGCTTCGAAGGCATATACTGAAGGCATTCTTTACTTGTCGCAAACCTTCTAAAGATTTGATAAAGCGTAAGGTACCTCTCCTGCATGGCCTGCTTCATAGCTGCATCAATTCGATTATCGCCTAAATCAAACGTGATCTCTTCCATCTCTCTTTTCAATAGATACTGAACTTCCTGTCTTTCCTGTTCATTAATCATGAACCCGTACATACCCAAAACCTCCCTGATAGTCGTCTTTCTATATTTTTACCCTTTTTCTACGGTTTTTAGCATAGGTTGTCCGATTTTTCATATGTATAAAACATATAAGTAGGAGGGAGAGGTCTGTGGTGTTCTTTTCTTTGAAGGCGGAACGATGGAAACGTTACGGAGTGGTCGTCGTACTCGCGCTCTTTTGCGCCCTTTTCTTGTGGGTGGGTCGCTTTAATCAAGAGCCTGTATTTTCAAACAACGGAGAATTGCGAGCGCTTAGTCAAGGGAGCGAGGACTTATCTTATGTGGCTCTTACATTTAACATCAGTTGGGGTACTGATAAAGTTCAGGAGATCTTAAAGCAATTGGAGGCATACGATGCTGAGGCCACCTTCTTTTTGAGTGGTGCATGGGCAGAGCGTCACCCTGATATCGTGAAGGACATCCATGAAGGGAATCACGAAATCGCTATGATGGGGTACGAATATGAAAGTTACCTTGAGATGAAACCTGAACAAGTATCCGAAGACTTGAAGCTCGCACAAGAAGCATTCGCTAAGCTTGGGTTCGAGGATGTGAAATGGATTCGACCGCCTCATGGTCATTTTGACAAGGAAGTGTTGAAGAGGATTGACCAAGCGGGCATGCAGGCCGTTCAATGGAGTATCAACCCGAGAGATTGGGAAAACCCTGGAACGAATCAAATTGTAGATCAAGTAATGGACGAGGGATCTAAAGGGGATATTATCTTACTTCATGCGTCTGATTCCGTAAAACAGACCCCTAAAGCATTGGAAGTCATATTACCAGGGCTTAAGCAGAAAGGTCTGGAATTCGTCAGCATCACTGAGCTGGTAAGCGGAAGCGAAACGGAAACGACACAAGTCAATTGACGGTGCCGCTTCCATTCAAATAATAAGAGCAGGAAGCCGGGTGCTTCCTGCTCTTATTATTTTCACCGCTGGACATACACCTATTCTTGGTTCGTCAATCTGTGCAGCAGCAATAGTTGGTATGCATTACATACAAATAACGGAATCACCATCAGCCATACATAATCGCTGTTCTCCGCACGCAAAGCCGGCACCCATTCAACCGTTGTGACGACAAACATGAAAAACAACGCAGGGGTAAAGGCTTGTGGCTTTGTTTCTTTGGCTTTGATGGTCGCAATGATCCATGAAAGCCCCAAAAGAACGACGGCGGTCAAAACGAACGGCCAAAGAGAAGACCCTTCTTCTGCTGCGCGGTAACGGAAGTAGATCAAATCGAACAACGTAAAGGCAATTAAGAACCATTGAACAGGTGTCCAGTACGTCCGAAACAATCCTTTTCCAAACTGATTGACCGTCAAGTAAGCGAAGAAACCCATTTGACTGATGACACTAAAGATAAAACCAAGACCAGAGAAAAACAACAACAATCCGATCAGTTCACCGATTTGAAAAGGCTGAAGTGCTTCAGCATAGGATTGCTGTTTGAAGATAAAACTGAGTATGAGCGTCAATCCTCCACCGATCAAAAGCGTGGACAGAAATAACCTCACCCATTTACGACTATTCACGAATGTTCCCCCTAGAAAAACAAAGGCTGCCGACGAAACGTGCATGCGCAGCTGGAATTTGTCTATATCAGCCGCTTCCACCTTTGAAAAATTTATACTTTTAAAAAAACGCTCCCACCGTATTTTATCATGAAGCTTGGCTTTTTTCTCCCACCCGCATATTATTTATCATTTCGCACATAGTAACGATATGGAGAATGAAGAAAGGGGACATGCTACTATGTCCAAATGGCTCCGTATTAGTGGTCTCCTCCTGTTTGTTTTTTTATTATCCGCTTGTAGTGGCGGATCGAGTTCAGGAGAACAGGCCGATTATGATGAAACGAAGAAAATGGTTGTGGATATATTAAAGACGGATGATGGCAAAAAAGCCATTACGGAAGTCTTATCGAATGAAGAGATGCAACAGTCCATGGCTTTAGAGTCGGAAATTGTTTCCCAGACGGTCAGTGAAACCATCGTCTCTGAGAAAGGGAAAGAATTCTGGACGAAGCTATTCTCCGACCCGACCTTTGTTCAAGGTTTTGATAAAGTTCTCCAGGATCAGCAGAAAGAACTGATGAAAGGTCTTATGAAAGATGCTGAATATCAGAAGCTGATGATCGAACTGTACAGCAACCCCGAAATGATGGAGCAAATGGTCACCGTCATGCAGGGACAGAAGTATAGAGAGTACTTGGAGACGACCATCAATGAAACCTTGAACAGTCCTGTGTTCCAAGCCAAAATGACCGACACGCTGTTGAAAGCTGCTGAAAAGATGAGTCAGGAAGGCGGATCTCAGGGTGAAGGTGGGCAAAGCGGACAGAACGGTGGAAGTAATGAAGGCAGCCAAGGTTCATCCAGTTCAGCTGGTGAAGAGGAACAGCAAAGCTCCTAATCCACTATTACGTTAAAACAAAACACGCGCCCTGTTCAAAGGACGCGTGTTTTTTCTTATGATTAATATTTATCGATGACCTTCGCCGCCATATTACGGTAAATCACACCTGTTGGATGATCCGCTTGATAAACAGACGGGGCGAAGACATCTTCTTCTTCGTACGGCTGCTGTAGTGGAATGTGCCCTAGCACATCCGTCTTCAGCGTATCGGCAAGCTTCACACCGCCACCGCGACCGAATACGAATTCTTTATTTCCGGTTTCTTTACTTTCGAAGTACGCCATGTTCTCGACAACACCCAGGATTTCATGCTCGGTTTTCAAAGCCATCTGCCCCGCTCGCGCTGCAACGAATGCCGCAGTCGGGTGTGGTGTCGTAACAATAATTTCTTTAGAGGAAGGCAGCATCGCATGGACATCCAGTGCAACGTCTCCCGTTCCAGGTGGAAGATCTAATAGGAGGTAGTCCAGATCTCCCCACTCCACTTCTTTGAAGAAGCTCGTCAACATCTTACCAAGCATCGGCCCACGCCAGATGATCGGTGAGTTGTCCTCGACGAAGAAGCCCATCGATACCAGTTTCACACCGAAGCGCTCGACTGGGATGATTTTTTCACCACGGACAACCGGGCGCTCTTCTACTCCCATCATGTCCGGTACGCTGAAGCCGTAAATATCAGCATCAATGATTCCGACCTTCTTACCAAGGCGTGTCAACGCAACGGCCAGGTTAACCGTGACGGTGGATTTCCCAACGCCGCCCTTACCACTGGCAACAGCAATGAACTTCGTACCCGCATTTCCACTCAAGAGAGACTGGTCTTCCTGTTCCTCTTTCGGTTGGAACTTCTGAATCACGTCATCCGGCAATTGATCGAAGCGAAGACCTACTGTTACCGCTCCCGCACTCTTCAATGCATTGACAATCGTCTGTTGAAGCTCCATCTGCTCTGCAGTATTGGTTTTAGAAATCAATACCTTAACACTTACGTGGTTCTTCTCTTCTTTGATCTTTATCTCTTCAACCCCACCGGTCTCTTCTAACGTCTTATGTAAAAACGGATCTTGGATACCGTGAAGGATTTCTAATACTTGTTCTTGTGTAAGCAAGCCGGTTCACCATCCTTAGAAAATGTTTCAATACGGCTAGTATAACATACATGAAACGCTTTCTAAGTGATATGCTCACATTCATTTACTTGAAGGATGTTCCCTTTCTGTCACAAACCGTAAGACACCCTGATAGATCGAAGCTGCCATTTTTCTCTGATAATCATCCGATTTCAAAAGCTCCCGCTCCTGATCGTTTGATAAGAAGCCTGCTTCGACTAATGCCCCCGGTGCCTCGACTTTTTTCAAAATGTAAATGTTCTTCAAGCCGAGCGCTTCCCTCGTCGTGTTCTCCAGGTTCGTCTTGATCTCTGATTGGATGAACTTCGCCAAGTTCTCACTCTCTTCACTATTCGGATTGTAAAACGTCTGAGCGCCTCTCCACTGTCCTGAAGGGATAGCATTCAAATGGATACTTAAATAAAAGTCCACTTCTTTCTCGTCAATGTACTGCACACGATTTCGAATGTCCTCAGACTTACGCCTTGATAGACTGCCCGCTCCATCCGACGAAAGGTCCTCATCCTCATACCGTGTTAAATACACCAACGCCCCCGCTTCCTGAAGATAATCTTGAAGGTAACGGGAAAGCTTAAGCGTGATCTGTTTTTCCTGCGTTCCGTCTGACCCTTCCGCTCCTCCATCAGGGCCACCGTGTCCCGGGTCCAGGACCACTACTTTCCCTGATAAAGGGGAGGACCAGATTGTCCAGGCATCTTTGGCTTCTTGAATAGGGTACGATACTAAACATACGAGCGCCACGATACCAATCAACCAAAAGAAGGTTTTCATCTTTCGAATCATGTCTCCACACTCCCTTATACTCCCTATCACAATGTATGGGACAAGGTGCAGAGTTATGTCTTATAAAACCACCCATGTATATTTAAAGCCGCTCGGAAAGCTGAAAATACAAACAATAAAAAAAGACCCCCAACCGAAGTTGAGAGTCTCTTTGTATATAAGCGAAAAATTAACGCTTAGAGAATTGTGGTGCACGACGAGCACCTTTAAGACCGTATTTCTTACGCTCTTTCATACGCGCGTCACGAGTTAGTAGACCTGCACGCTTAAGTGGTGTGCGGTATTCAGGATCTGCTTGTAGGAGCGCACGAGCGATTCCGTGACGGATCGCACCCGCTTGTCCTGTGAATCCTCCACCATGAACGTTTACATGAACGTCATAGTTTCCTTCTGTTTCTGTTACAGCTAGAGGCTGCTTCAGAATCGTACGAAGAGTTTCGTATGGGAAAAAGTCTTCAGCATCACGTTTGTTAACTACTACACGGCCGGTTCCTGGAACAAGACGTACACGAGCTGTTGAGCTCTTACGACGACCAGTACCGATGTATTGTACTTGTGCCACTCTTCATTACCTCCTTTAATTATCCGCGAAGTTCGTAAACTTCTGGTTGTTGTGCTTCATGCTTGTGTTCTGCTCCAGCATAAACATGAAGTTTCTTGCCCATCTTACGTCCAAGACTTCCTTTTGGAAGCATCCCTTTAACAGCAAGCTCTAGCATTTGCTCAGGGTATTTCGTACGCATTTCGTTCGCTGTACGGGACTTCAAGTTACCTACGTGACCAGAGTGACGATAATAGACCTTATCGTTGATTTTGTTTCCTGTTAGGTGAATCTCACCTGCATTGATGATGATCACGTGATCTCCAGTATCTACATGTGGAGTGTAAGTTGGTTTATTTTTACCGCGAAGGATCGCAGCAACTTCGCTCGCTAAACGGCCAAGTGTCTGTCCTGCAGCGTCGACAACATACCATTTACGTTCCACGTTGTTTTCATTTGCCATGAAAGTTGTGCGCATGTGGGTTTCCCTCCTGAATTGTTAGTTTCACAAAGCTTCGTTTCAATACTTTATCTCAATACGATTAGTTTCCGGGGCTAACCGTGGTATAGAAATAAAATGCCATAGAATATAATATAACACTCTCAGCCCTGGTGTCAAGAGTATGCACACCAGGATTCGTTGTTTTTTGAAATTATTTTTGAAAACTCACGTATAATAGACTTCCCAAAGGAAGAGCCCCCGTGCCGGAGCTGTCTTTCCAGCCGCATCACGATTCCTCGCTTCAATCATCCCGGGAATCTCAGAGGCCTTTCTCTCGCCTCTGCCGACCTCCAGCAATGTACCGGTAAGAATCCGGACCATATTATAAAGAAAACCTGACCCGCGGAAGACGAATGTAATCCGCTCTTCCTCCTGGATCACGTCCGCTTGATAAATCGTCCTTACCTTATCGCCTTTAATATCTGTTTTCGGGGAACAGAAGGATGTGAAATCATGTTCTCCCTCGAGGTACGCGCATGCTTCTCTCATCGCAGCGAGGTCCAGCGTGTCGCGAACGTGGTGATGATAGAGACGTTTGAAAATGTCCTCTTCCTGCGCGTTCCACACAAAATAACGGTATTCTTTTCCAGTTGTGTCATAACGGGCGTGGAAATCGGGCGAAACGACTTCCACATCCTCGACTTTAATGTCATCAGGCAGCAAAGAGGAAAGGGCACGTCGCCAATTCGAAGCTGGGATGCGAAGGGTCGTATCGAAATGGATCACCTGCCCCTTGGCGTGGACACCGGAATCGGTCCTTCCTGAGGCGACCACTCTGATGCCTTCGCCTTTGTGCATTTTCTTCAACGCCTTCTCAAGCTCGGCCTGAACCGTGTTTCCATTCGGCTGAACTTGGTATCCGGCATAATGGGTTCCATCATACTGAATGATACACCGTAAACGCTCCATCCTCTTCTCTCCTTACTAGTTTCTCGTGAGGAACAGCCCGATGACCACGACGACAAATAACCCGTACATGACGTAATCCAGCTTTCCTATTTTCAGTTCCCTCAGTTTCGTCCGTCCCTCACCACCGCGATAGCCACGTGCCTCCATCGCCATAGCGAGCTCCTCAGCCCTTTTGAAGGCGCTGACGAACAACGGGACTAATAGAGGTACAACAGCCTTTATGCGGTCCTTAAATGAGCCTGTACGGAAGTCTACACCACGGGAAGCCTGAGCTTTTGATATTTTCTCCGTTTCCTGCATCAATGTCGGAATGAACCTGAGGGAAATCGACATCATCAAGGCGAGCTCGTGGACCGGGAATCGCACCTTCTTCAGCGGTCCAAGCAGCTCCTCAATGGCATCTGTGATTTCGATTGGTGTTGTCGTCAAGGTCAACAATGAAGTGACGAGGATCAGCAGAAAGAATCTTAACGAGATCGCCGCCCCCTGAACGACTCCTTCCTCGTACACCTTAAAGCCCCAAAGGTTGAAGAGGAGGTCCCCTTCTTTAGTTACAAAAAGGTGGAGGATGAAGGTGAACAGGATCAGGAACCAAACAGGGGTCAACCCTTTCATGATGTAGCGGAGCGGAACCTTAGAGCTCGCAGCAGCTCCTATGCCGAACAAGGCAAGCAGTCCGTAGCTCATAACAGAATTAGCAAAGAATACGATCAACACAAAGAAAAAGATGATGGCGATTTTGGACCTTGGATCTAGCCGGTGAACGACCGAATCACCCGGGACATACTGGCCGATTATCATAGAGCTACTCATGATCGCGGCCCCCTCTCACCATACGAGCCAGTTCCTTTGCTAACTCTGCTATGCTTTGCCCTTCATAAGGAAGTCGGATATTCATCTTCTCTTCTACCTTGGCAAGAAAATCAATGACTTCCGGTACGTCGAGTTGCACGTTTTCTAAGGCTTCACGCTGCTTGAAGATCTCAAGCGGCGTCCCTTCCCGGTACACCTCTCCGTGATTCAATATGACAATATGATCAGCATACTTCAATGCATCCTCCATACTATGCGTCACTAAGATGGTTGTCAGCTCTTTCGACTTGTGAAGCTCATGAAACATGTCCATAATCTCACGCTGACCACTTGGGTCCAATCCAGCTGTCGGTTCATCGAGAACGAGTACTTCAGGGTTCATCGCGAGGACACCGGAAATCGCAACGCGTCTCATCTGTCCTCCACTCAAGTCGAAAGGAGAACGCTCTAACAAGTCTTCACTCAACTTTGTAGCCTTGGCTGCCTGTTGGATCCTGTCTTCGATCTCCTTTTGTTCCACACCGAAATTCTCCGGGCCGAATGCGATATCTTTCGCTACGGTTTCTTCAAAGAGCTGGTGCTCCGGATATTGGAACACAACGCCGACTTTCTCACGCAGTTCCCGCAAGTGCTTGTTCTTCTCACCTGAAACCAACGCATACGGGCCGATGTTCACTCTTCCTTCAGTGGGTTGGACCAATCCATTCAAATGTTGAAGGAGGGTCGATTTCCCGGAACCTGTGTGTCCGATAATAGCCACAAACGATCCGGATTGAATGGAGAAAGAAATATCCTGAAGAGCCCGGTGCTCAAATGGACTGCCGGGTTGATAGACGTAGCTTACTTGGTCGAATGTAATGTCCATAGTTCCTCCAACAACTCCTGGTGATTCAGTGGCTCACGCGAAAGGGATAAACCAGCGTTCAACAATTCATCCGCCAGCTTACTTACAAATGGAGTATCCAAGCCAATTTCTATTAACTGTTCTTTCCTAGAGAAAATCTCACGAGGGCTGCCCTGCATCCACACTTTCCCCTGATTCATAACGATGACACGGTCTGCTTGTGTCACTTCCTGCAGGTCGTGTGTGATGGTGATCAAAGCCAGGTTACGCTTGCTCTGCACGTCGCGTATTGTCTGCATAATCTCTTTCCGGCCTTTCGGGTCGAGCATCGCTGTCGCCTCATCCAGAATGATGTACTTCGGAGACACCGCAAGAACACTTGCGATCGCAACACGCTGTTTCTGTCCACCCGATAGACGGTGTGGCTCCTGACGTTCATAGGCTTCCATTCCGACAGCTTCGAGACTCTCCGAAATACGTTCAACCATTAACTCACGAGACATCCCGTGATTCTCCATGCCGAACGCTACATCGTCTCTTACCGTTGTCCCGACAAACTGGTTGTCAGGGTTCTGAAAGACCATCCCGACTTGTTCTCTGATCTCCCATATCGTGTCCGGGTTTACTTTCTGTCCCGATACATAGATTTCTCCTTCTTGAGGAAATAATAAACCATTCATTAATTTAGCAATGGTCGATTTCCCAGAACCATTGTGTCCTATAATCGCTACCCATTCATCAGCATCAATGGTGAAGCTGACATTCTTCAGTACCCAGGGGGCGTCATCATGATAGCGGAAGGACACATTACGAAATTCGATCTGACTCTTTTCCATTCGTGTTCCCCCTCTGCTCAACTCACTATTTCCCAGGAAATACGACAGCATTTCCTACCTCTATCTTACCTATCTACTCATCTTCTGACAAAAAATCGAGCAGCCGCCCGATTTTGAAAAGCAAAGGCTCAGGGCACCCTGTGAGCTCCGAGCAGAAGAAGCAAAACGCCCGTAGGAACGTGTACTTTCTTCCCAAAGGCAGATTGCTTATTCGTGTCGGAGCTGGGTGCTGGAGCCGGACGTTTATATGGCATGCGTGATCCACATAGTCCAAAATTATAGTTTCTAGACAATAAAAAAAGGGCTGGATTCAACCTCTTGACGAGATTCAGTCCTGCCCTTTTCCAAGAATGGTATTCATTAAACTAGCTCAATGATTGCCATCTTTGCGCCATCACCTTTACGCTCGCCAAGCTTAAGCACGCGAGTGTAACCACCCTGACGGTCTTCGTAGCGTGGGCCGATGTCAGAGAATAGCTTTTGCAAAGCTGTTTGCTCTCCTTCTTCATCAGCAGGAGCATTGTATAGGAATGATTCAGCTTGACGACGGGCATGAAGATCGCCGCGTTTACCAAGAGTAATCATTTTTTCTACAACAGAACGAAGCTCTTTTGCTTTAGCTTCTGTTGTTTCTAAACGTTCATGGATGATCAAGTCTGTCGCTAAGTTACGAAGAAGCGCCATACGCTGATCTGTAGTACGTCCTAGTTTTCTAGCCATTGATAATTCCCTCCCTTTTTGGAAACTCTTCGATGTTATCTATCAATCAATCGTCTTTTCTTAATCCAAGTCCAAGTTCATCAAGCTTGTGCTTCACTTCTTCAAGAGACTTACGACCAAGGTTACGCACCTTCATCATGTCTTCTTCAGATTTGTTTGCAAGCTCTTGGACTGTGTTAATTCCCGCACGCTTCAAGCAATTATAAGAACGAACAGAAAGATCAAGCTCTTCAATCGTCATTTCAAGAACTTTCTCTTTTTGGTCCTCTTCTTTCTCGACCATGATTTCAGCTTTTTGAGCTTCATCTGTCATGCCGACAAAGATATTGAGGTGTTCCATATACACTTTCGCGCCAAGAGAAATCGCTTCTTCTGGACGGATGCTTCCATCTGTCCAAACATCCAACGTCAGTTTATCGAAGTTCGATGTTTGTCCGATACGCGTATTCTCTACTTGGTACGTCACACGGGATACAGGCGTAAAGATAGAATCCACTGGAATCACGCCGATTGGTAAATCTTCGTGGTTGTTTCCTTCTGCTGGACGATATCCTCTGCCACGCTCTGCAGTAATACGCATGCGTAAGTTAGCATTGCTATCAAGTGTAGCAATATGAAGATCTGGATTTAGAACTTCTACATCACTGTCGTGCGTAATGTCTGCTGCTGTTACTTTCCCTTCACCCTGAACATCAATCTCTAAAGTCTTCTCTTCGTCGGAGTACACCTTCAAAGCTAGTTTCTTCAGGTTCAACACAACTGTCGTTACGTCCTCGACTACACCTTCGATGGTTGAGAACTCGTGTAGGACACCGTCGATTTGAACTGATGTTACAGCAGCGCCAGGAAGTGAGGATAATAGGATACGACGCAAGGAGTTACCTAGAGTTGTACCATACCCACGCTCAAGCGGTTCTACGACGAACTTACCAAAAGTAGAATCATCGTTGATCTCAACCGTCTCAATTTTTGGCTTTTCAATTTCGATCATTACACTAAACCCTCCTTCAAAACGTCGAAACCCCGGTTAGACAACGGTCTAACCGAAATTCCTCAGGTAGGCAGTTCCGATTCAAGACAACTGCACGTTTTCTCTGTCTACTGCGGTGCTGTTTGAATGCTATCATAACCCATTATAGACAGGGTGACAAATTCTATTCAGAACAATTATACGCGACGACGTTTTGGTGGACGGCAACCGTTGTGTGGTACTGGAGTTACGTCTACGATTGCAGTGATTTCAAGACCTGCTGCTTGTAGAGAACGGATTGCTGCTTCACGACCAGCACCAGGGCCTTTTACTGATACTTCTAGAGATTTCATTCCGTTGTCCATTGCATCTTTCGCTGCAGCTTCAGAAGCCATTTGAGCGGCGAAAGGAGTAGACTTACGAGAACCTTTGAAACCTAGAGAACCAGCACTGCTCCAGCTAATTACATTACCTTGAACATCGGTGATCGTTACGATCGTGTTGTTGAATGTAGAACGGATGTGAGCCACACCAGTTTCTATATTCTTTTTCACGCGACGCTTACGACGAGTATTTCCTTTACGTGCCATAGATTAGCTTACCTCCTTTGTATTTCGATTACTTACGTTTATTCGCAACTGTACGACGTGGACCTTTACGTGTACGAGAGTTGTTTTTCGTTTTCTGACCGCGAAGTGGAAGACCACGACGGTGGCGGATTCCGCGGTAAGAACCGATTTCGATTAGACGCTTGATGTTAAGAGAGTTCTCACGGCGAAGGTCACCTTCAACGTTCAACTCATCCACAACTTTACGGATCTTACCTAGTTCGTCTTCTGTAAGATCGCGTACACGAGTGTCTTTAGAAACTCCAGCTTGATCAAGAACTTCAACAGCTAGAGACTTTCCGATACCATATACATAAGTTAGAGAGATTACCACGCGCTTATCGCGGGGAATATCTACACCTGCTATACGTGCCATAGGGTTGCACCTCCTTCAGTTTTAACCTTGTTTTTGTTTATGCTTAGGGTTTTCACAGATAACCATGACTTTACCTTTACGTTTGATGACTTTGCATTTCTCGCAAATTGGTTTTACAGAAGGTCTTACCTTCATCATCCATACCTCCTTTAAGTCGGAGTTTTATTTGTAACGGTACGTAATACGACCCTTAGTCAAATCATAAGGAGAAAGTTCTACCGTTACTTTGTCTCCTGGCAAGATTCGAATAAAGTGCATGCGAATTTTACCTGAAACATGGGCTAAAACGGTATGACCGTTCTCGAGCTCTACCTTAAACTGTGCGTTTGGTAAGGTTTCAACGATTGTTCCTTCTACTTCAATTACATCGTCTTTCGCCATCGAGTTGATCTCCCTTCTTCAAATCAGTCACTAGTTCATTGACATATTTCGAAACAGCAAATCGTAATTTACCGTTTGTGACTCGACCAGTTTCCAGAAGGCTGTTCTGAACCTCCGGAGAGACGAAGTCCATGAGCTCAATGTGCTGCATGTTCTTTTTCTTTGGTCGATCGTACTTCCTCTTCTCTCCGTCGGCAAGCAGCACAAAGCGGCCATCCAGCACGTCGATCACGACGGCGTACTGTCCTGCCTCACGCCCCTGCACAATACGAACAACTTGACCTATTCGCGGACTCGACTCAGATTCGTTCAAATACGATCACCTTCATTTAGGATTTTGTTAATATTTCGTAACCCTCTTCCGTAATCGCTATGGTGTGTTCGAAATGCGCACACATTTTACCATCTCTCGTGACTACCGTCCAATGGTCATTCAGTGTCTTCACATGTCTGGACCCTGCATTCACCATCGGCTCAACAGCCAAAACCATACCTGGCTTCAAACGTGGACCTTTGTTAGGTGGACCGTAATGAGGGATCTGAGGATCCTCATGCAGCTCCTGCCCAACTCCATGTCCTACATATTCACGGACGATTGAATAACCTTCCGATTCTGCATACGCCTGAATGGCATGGGATATATTTGAAAGGCGTACACCAGGTTTTGCTTCATCAAGTCCTTTGAGCAAGGATGTCTCTGTCACTCTCAGCAAATCCATCGTTTCATCATCAACGTCTCCGACTGGATACGTCCAAGCGGAATCGCCGTGATAGCCTTTATATTTAGCACCTATATCGATGCTGATAATATCTCCTTCATTTAAAACCCGATCTCCCGGGATTCCATGGACGAGCTCTTCGTTCACAGATGCGCAAATACTACCACGGAATCCATTATAACCTTTGAAGGATGGGATTGCATCCATACTGCGTATGAATTCATCAGCAATCTTATCCAATTCTCCAGTAGTTATACCTGGTCGAATCGCTTTTTCAAGCTTTTCGTGCGTCAGGGCCACAATGCGACCGGCTTCACGCATTATATCTAATTCCCGTGGAGTCTTACAAATAATCATTCTGCCAACTCTCCGAGCTTCACGTCAATGTCTTTAAATACATCGTTGATATCTTTGTCACCTTCAAAGGATACTAAATAACCTTTCTCACGATAGAAATCAAGTAGCGGCTGAGCCTGTTCTACATTGACTTCAAGACGGGTTTTTACGGTTTCTGGTTGATCGTCTTCACGTTGAATCAGTTCGGCACCATCGTTGTCGCATTTCCCGTCAACCTTAGGAGGGTTGAATACGACGTGATACGTTGCACCACATGTTGGACAGATACGTCGTCCAGTCAGACGCTCTACAAGCTTATCTTTAGGGACATCGATATGAAGAACATAATTCAATGATTCGTTCATATCATCCAATAAGTTTTCAAGAGCCTCGGCCTGCGCGATCGTTCTTGGGAAACCATCAAGCAGGAAGCCTTTCTCCGTGTCAGGCTTACTTAGACGCTCGCGAACGATTCCGATTGTAACTTCATCGGGAACCAATTCACCTTTGTCCATATAGGATTTGGCCTCTTTGCCAAGTGCTGTTCCTTCTTTGATTGCTAGACGGAACATATCTCCAGTTGAGATATGAGGGATTTCATATTTCTCGACAATCTTCTCTGCCTGCGTGCCCTTGCCGGCACCAGGAAGACCCATCAGAATTAAGTTCAACGCGTTCCCCTCGCTCTCATGCTCATTAGCTTTGACACTAATTATTTAATAAAGCCTTTATAGTGGCGTTTCACTAGCTGACTCTCAAGCTGTTTCATGATTTGAAGGGCAACCCCTACAACGATGAGTAAGCCTGTTCCACCGATTTGTATAGATGGTGGAAGACCTGCCACACTACCTAAGATCAATGGAAGGACAGATACAGCTGCTAGGAAGAGTGCACCTACGAAGGTTAGACGGTACATTACGCGAGTCAAATACGTCTCTGTATTTGCACCTGGACGAATACCAGGAATATAGCCGCCCTGCTTCTGCAAGTTTTCTGCCATTTGTTCCGGGTTGACCTGAACAAACGTATAGAAATACGTGAAAGCAATGATTAACGCAACATAAATGATCATTCCAGGCCAGTTTTGATAGTTAAAGATATATTCAATAACAGAAGCTACTTCACCTTCAAAGAATCCAGCGACGGTTCTCGGTGCGATAATGAATGAAATCGCAAAGATCACCGGGATAACTCCTGCAGCATTAACTTTCAATGGTAAGTGAGTGGAATGCCCACCTACTGGCGAACGATTTACCAATCGCTTCGCATATTGGATAGGAATCTTACGAAGGGCTTGTTGGATGAAGATGACACCAACTACGACCGCAACGATGACAAGTACGATTAAACCAACGATGACTAAGTTAATGAACAGCTGCTCTCCTGCACCGGAGATGTACTGATCATACAACTGGTTGACACCATTAGGGATCGCAGCAACGATTCCTCCAAAAATCAGAATGGAAATACCATTCCCAACGCCGTGTTCAGTGATTTGCTCACCAAGCCACATAAGGAATGCTGTTCCACCGGTCAACACAAGCGCGATGACAGCGAATTTCGTAACACCAGGGTTCGAGATCAGCTGACCTCCAGCCAAGGCGTTAAACCCGATTGACATTCCAATCGCTTGGATGAAAGCTAGAACAATCGTTCCATAGCGGGTAAACTGAGCTAATTTTCGACGGCCCACTTCACCTTGCTTCTTCCATTCCGCAAATTTAGGAACAACATCCATCTGCAACAATTGCATGATGATGGAGGCAGTAATGTAGGGCATGATCCCCATAGCAAAGATGGAGAAGTTCTGTAATGCCCCGCCTCCGAATGTATTCAAGAAGCCAAACGCATTCTGTTCATCCATGAAGTTGATGGCATCTCGATTCGTAAATGGTACAGGGATAAATGCTCCTATACGGAAAACAATAAGCATCAATAAAGTAAAGATGATTTTCCGTCGAATATCACCCACGCGCATAAAATTGGAGATTGTCCGGAACATTAAATCACCTCAGTTTGACCGCCCGCTGCTTCAATTGCTTCTTTCGCTGAAGCAGAGAACTTGTGAGCTTTCACTGTAAGTTTCTTCTCGATAGAACCTTTAGCTAGTACTTTGATGCCGGCTTTCTCTTTAGAGACAACGCCAGTTTCAAGTAGTAGTTCAGGTGTAACCTCTGTACCCTCTTCGAAACGGTTGAGAGCGTCAAGGTTAATGATCGCAAATTCCTTACGGTGAACGTTCGTGAAACCACGCTTAGGCAGGCGTTGGAATAGTGGCATTTGACCACCCTCGAAACCTGGGCGAGTCTTGCTACCAGAACGCTGTCCTTGACCTTTGTGGCCACGTCCAGATGTTTTACCGTTACCAGAAGCCATACCACGACCTACGCGGTTACGTTCTTTACGAGTACCTTTAGCCGCTTTTAGTTCATGCAGTTTCATGCGAGCACCTCCTTAATTTATAATTTTCTATTATACTTCTTTAACCGATACAAGGTGAGATACCTTTTCAGCCATACCTCGGATCGCTGGGTTATCTTCAAGTACGACAGTTTGACGGATCTTTTTAAGACCTAGCGCCTTGACAGTAGAGCGCTGATCTTGCGGTCTACCAATAACACTGCGCGTGAGGGTAATTTCTAACTTTTTAGCCATTGTATTTCCCTCCTTATTTTACAGTTCTTCGACAGTCTTCCCACGAAGTTTAGCAACGTCTTCTGCGCGCTTAAGCTCGCTAAGTCCAGTTAGTGTCGCACGCACCATGTTGATTGGTGTGTTTGAACCAAGTGACTTAGACAGGATGTCTTGAACACCTGCAAGCTCAAGTACCGCACGGACAGGTCCACCAGCGATAACTCCAGTACCTTCTGCAGCTGGTTTCATCAAGATGTTACCCGCACCAAAGCGACCGTTGATTTCGTGTGGGATCGTCGTACCTTTGACAGGTACTGTGATTAGATTTTTCTTCGCATCATCAATAGCCTTCTTGATCGCTTCAGGTACCTCTTGGGCTTTACCTGTACCGAAGCCAACATGACCATTTTTATCTCCTACTACAACCAATGCAGCAAAGCGGAAACGACGTCCACCTTTAACTACCTTCGCAACACGGTTGATCGTAACTACGCGTTCTTCAAGATCCAGTTTGTTAGGGTCGATTGTTGTTTTCATTAATGTCCCTCCTTTAACGATTAAAATTCCAGGCCGGCTTCGCGAGCCGCGTCTGCTAGGGCTTTAACACGTCCGTGATACAAGTAACCACCGCGGTCAAATACAACAACTTTATATCCGTTGTCGATTGCACGCTTTGCTACCATTTCACCGACTTTTTGTGCTGCTTCAACGTTACCAGTTGTACCAAGATCAAAGTCATTGTCAACAGTAGACGCACTTGCTACAGTTACCTGGCTTTCATCGTTGATAAGTTGAGCGTAAATGTGTTTGTTAGAGCGATACACGTTCAAACGTGGGCGTTCAGCTGTGCCAAAGACGTTCTTACGAACACGTGCATGACGCTTCTTACGCACGACGTTTTTATCTGCCTTCGAGATCATTCGGGTCACTCCTTTCTATACATTACCTAAGCCTTACTTAGCTGTTTTACCTTCTTTTCTGCGTACACGTTCGTTTTCGTAACGAATTCCTTTACCTTTATAAGGCTCCGGAGGACGAATCGCACGAATGTTAGCTGCAACTGCGCCAACAAGCTCTTTGTCGATACCTTTAACCGTTACCTTCGTTTGAGAAGGAACTTCGATTTCGATACCTTCGCGCTTTTCTACCTCTACTGGGTGGGAGTAACCAGCGTTAATGACAACTTGGTCTCCTTGTTTCTGAGCACGGTAACCTACACCGATGATTTCAAGACTTTTCTCGAAGCCTTTAGAAACACCTTCAACCATGTTACCGATCAGGCTGCGGGTAGTACCGTGAAGAGCACGGTGTTCTTTGTGGTCGCTTGGACGAGCAACTGTAAGAACGTTATCTTCGATCGTAACTGTAATGTCCTCGTGGAACGTACGAGTAAGTTCACCTTTTGGACCTTTAACAGTGATTGTTTGGTTATCCTGAACGATTTCTACACCTTCAGGGATTTCAAGTGATTTAAAACCTACGCGAGACATATTGTTGCACCTCCTGTCTTATCTGTTTTTATTACCAGATGTAAGCTAGAACTTCGCCACCGATGGCTTGTTCACGAGCTTCTTTATCTGTTAGTAAACCTTTTGATGTTGATACGACGGCTACACCAAGTCCGTTAAGAACTTTCGGAAGCTCTTCAGCTTTAGCGTAAACACGTAGTCCTGGCTTACTGATACGTTTTACACCAGTGATTACGCGTTCGTTGCTTTGTCCGTACTTAAGGAAGATGCGAAGTACACCCTGTTTGCTGTCTTCTACAAATTCATAATCACGTACAAAACCTTCACGCTTAAGGATATCAGCGATTTCTTTCTTTACGTTAGAAGCTGGAAGCTCAAGCTTCTCGTGACGTACCATGTTAGCGTTACGAATACGCGTTAGCATATCTGCAATTGGATCTGTCATTGTCATAACTCATTTACCTCCTTCCCTAAATCGGGTTTACCAGCTGGCTTTTTTGACACCAGGGATTTGTCCTTTATATGCAAGTTCACGGAAACAAATACGGCAAAGCTTAAACTTACGAAGTACAGAGTGTGGACGTCCGCAACGTTCACAGCGCGTATATTCGCGTACTTGATACTTCTGTTTACGCTTCTGTTTCGCGACCATTGATTTTTTAGCCACTATTTTCCCTCCTTATCGTTAGCTCATTATTTTTGAAACGGCATACCGAATTGAGCTAATAGTTCACGGGATTCTTCGTCAGAGTCAGCAGTTGTAACGATGACGATATCCATACCACGCACTTTACTTACTTTATCGTAATCAATTTCTGGGAAAATCAATTGTTCTTTAACACCAAGTGTGTAGTTACCACGGCCATCAAATGCTTTCTTAGAGATACCACGGAAGTCACGTACACGTGGAAGAGACACTTGGATCAGTTTTTGCAAGAACTGGTACATGCGCTCTCCGCGAAGTGTAACCTTCGCACCGATTGGCATGCCTTCACGTAGACGGAAACCAGCGATTGATTTCTTCGCTTTCGTGATAACAGGCTTCTGACCAGTGATCATTGTTAGCTCTTCTACAGCTGTATCTAGTGCTTTCGCGTTCTGAACAGCATCACCTACACCCATGTTGACAACGATCTTTTCAACTTTTGGTGTCTGCATGATTGAATCATAGTTAAATTTGTTCATCAGAGATGGAACAACTTCTTCTTTATATTGTTTCTTTAGTTCGTTCATCGTGTGGCCCTCCTTTCATTTATGGGTTATTTATCTAGTGCTTCACCAGATTTTTTCGCGATACGAACTTTCTTGTCGCCCTCCACTTTATAGCCAACACGTGTTGGTTCGCCAGTTTTCGGGTCGATTGGCATTACGTTTGAAACGTGGATCGATGCTTCTTGAGTCAAGATTCCACCTTGTGGGTTCTCTTGGGAAGGCTTAGAGTGTTTTTTCACTTCGTTGACACCTTCAACAAGAACACGGTCCTGTTTTGGATAAGCTTCAAGGATTGTACCTTGCTTGCCTTTATCCTTACCAGTAATAACCATTACTTTGTCACCTTTTTTTACGTGCATTCTTCGCGCACCTCCTTGACAAGGCATTTTCGATTCGGAATTACAATACTTCTGGAGCTAGAGAAACGATTTTCATGAACTTAGCTTCGCGTAGTTCACGAGCAACCGGTCCAAAGATACGAGTACCGCGTGGCCCTTTATCATCACGGATGATTACGGCTGCGTTCTCATCAAAACGGATGTAAGAACCATCTACACGGCGAACACCGCTCTTGGTACGTACGATTACGGCTTTAACTACTTCACCTTTTTTAACAACGCCCCCTGGTGTTGCCTGTTTCACTGTCGCAGTGATGACATCACCAATGTTCGCAGTTTTACGGCCTGATCCACCCAATACTTTAATAGTTTGGATTTCACGAGCACCAGAGTTATCTGCAACTTTCAGACGACTTTCCTGTTGGATCATACCATGTAACCTCCCTTCGGATTATATCCGATCGAACTTGAATTAGATAATAACAGACTCTTCAACAACTTCGACGAGACGGAAACGTTTAGACGCTGATAGCGGACGCGTTTCCATGATGCTTACGATGTCACCATTTTTCGCTTGGTTGTTTTCGTCATGAGCTTTTAACTTTTTGGAATACTTTACGCGTTTGCCATAAAGCTTGTGGAACTTATAAGTTTCTACTAAGACAGTGATTGTTTTGTCCATTTTGTCAGAAACAACACGTCCAGTATAAACCTTACGATTATTACGTTCAGTCATGTGAGGGTGACCTCCTCTCATCTATTAGTTATTTACACCTAGCTCACGTTCACGAGCAACAGTTTTCATACGTGCGATAGACTTGCGAACTTCGCGAATACGCGCTGTGTTCTCAAGCTGTCCTGTTGCCAGTTGGAAACGTAGGTTGAAAAGTTCTTCTTTAAGAGACTTAACTTTTTGTTCAATTTCGGCAGTGGTTAATTCACGGATTTCATTAGCCTTCATTGATTTCACCACCAATTTCTTCACGTTTTACGAATTTCGTACGGATCGGCAGCTTGTGAGAAGCAAGACGCAACGCTTCGCGTGCAACCTCTTCTGATACACCTGCGATCTCGAACATAATTTTCCCTGGTTTCACAACAGCTACGAAACCTTCTGGAGCACCTTTACCAGAACCCATTCGTACTTCTAGGGGCTTAGCAGTATAAGGCTTGTCAGGGAAGATTTTAATCCAGACTTTACCGCCACGCTTCATGTAACGAGTCATCGCGATACGCGCTGCCTCGATTTGACGGGCTGTAATCCATGCTGGGTCAATTGCTTGCAATCCATATTCACCGAAAGCTACTTCAGTTCCGCCTTTGGCTTTACCTTTTAAGCTTGTACGGTGTTGACGACGATATTTAACACGTTTTGGCATTAACATAATGCTGTTCCCCCTTCCTTACTTGTTTGTTTTAGTTGGAAGGACTTCTCCACGATAGATCCACACTTTAACACCAAGCTTACCGTAAGTGGTGTCTGCTTCTGCAGTTCCGTAGTCGATGTCTGCACGAAGTGTGTGAAGTGGTACAGTTCCTTCACTGTAGTATTCTGCACGAGCGATGTCCGCGCCACCTAGACGGCCGGATACTTGGGTACGAATACCTTTAGCTCCTGCGCGCATAGCACGTTGCAATGTTTGTTTCTGAGCACGACGGAAAGAAACACGGTTCTCCAATTGACGTGCGATATTGTCAGCTACAAGAGTAGCGTCAAGATCTGGTTTCTTCACTTCAACGATGTTGATGTGAACTCTCTTACCAGTGAGTTGGTTTAGATTTTTACGAAGTGCTTCTACTTCAGAACCACCTTTACCGATAACCATACCAGGCTTAGCCGTGTGGACAGTGATGTTCACGCGGTTCGCTGCACGTTCAATCTCAACAGTAGAAAGAGCAGCATCTTTAAGGCGTTCTTCAACATATTCACGAATCTTAATGTCTTCATGTAACAAGTCTGCGTAGTCTTTGCCAGCGTACCACTTGGATTCCCAATCGCGGATGACGCCGATACGAAGACCTACTGGATTAATTTTTTGACCCACTGATTATCCCTCCTTTTTTTCTGATACAACCACTGTGATGTGGCTAGTGCGTTTGTTGATTTGGCTTGCGCGGCCCATTGCACGAGGGCGGAAACGTTTAAGAGTTACCCCTTCGTTTACAAACGCTTCGGAAACGTATAGGTTTTCCGGGTCCATTTCATAATTGTGTTCTGCGTTAGCGATCGCAGAGTTAAGGACTTTCTCAACTACTGGAGATGCGCCACGTTCTTTAAGACGTAACGTCGCTATCGCTTCACCTACATCTTTTCCTCGAATCAAATCAATAACTAGACGAGCTTTACGAGGAGCGATACGAACGGTTTTAGCAACTGCTTTAGCTTGCATTGGAGTGCCTCCTCTCTAATTTAGCGTTTTGTTTTCTTATCGTCACCAGAGTGTCCCTTGAACGTACGGGATGGTGCGAATTCACCTAGTTTATGACCTACCATGTCTTCAGTAACGTAGACTGGTACGTGCTTACGACCATCATAAACTGCGATAGTGTGTCCAACAAAGTTTGGGAAGATTGTAGAACGGCGAGACCAAGTTTTCACCACTTGTTGCTTGCCATCTTCGTTAAGCTTCTCAACTTTTTTCATTAAATGATCATCTACAAAAGGTCCCTTTTTCAGGCTGCGGCCCATGAATAAACCTCCCTTCGCGATTGAGAGACGGGTTTTATCGCCCGTCTTACAACCCCGTTATTTTTTGCCACGACGGCGTACGATATATTTATCAGACGGCTTGTTGCGTTTTCTCGTCTTGTAACCAAGTGTTGGTTTACCCCATGGAGATACTGGAGAAGGCATACCGATTGGCGCGCGTCCTTCACCACCACCGTGTGGGTGATCACTAGGGTTCATTACAGAACCACGTACAGTTGGGCGCTTACCTTGCCAACGAGAACGTCCAGCTTTACCAACGCTGATTAGTTCGTGCTGTAGGTTACCAACTTGACCGATTGTAGCACGGCAAGTGCTTAGTACCAAGCGAACTTCACCAGATGTTAGACGTACTAGCGTGTATTTTTCTTCACGACCAAGGATTTGTGCAGATGCACCAGCTGAACGTACAAGCTGACCACCGCGTCCTGGTTTCAATTCAATGTTGTGTACTGTTGTACCAACTGGAATGTCTTTAAGTGTAAGTGCGTTACCTGGTTTGATATCTGCACCTTCACCAGAAATGATTTCTGTGCCAACCTGAACACCTTTCGGAGCTAGGATGTAGCGTTTTTCACCATCAACATAGTTGATAAGTGCAATGTTAGCGGTACGGTTTGGATCGTATTCGATCGTAGCAACGCGTCCTGGTATACCATCTTTATCACGCTTGAAGTCGATGATACGGTATTTGCGTTTGTGTCCACCGCCCTGATGACGAACCGTTAGTTTACCTTGGTTGTTACGTCCTCCACGCTTGTGTAAAGGAGCAACAAGGGTGCTTTCCGGCTTATCAGTAGTGATCTCAGCAAAATCAGATACTGTCATGTGTCGACGACCGTTAGTAATCGGTCGGAACTTTTTAATCGCCATCTCTATTTCCCTCCTTCTTTATATATGGTTTATTTTTATACTTCGAAGAATTCTAGTTCTTCACTGTCTTGTGTTAGCTTAACAATTGCCTTCTTACGATCAGAACGGTATCCACCGTAACGACCCATACGCTTGTATTTACCTTTAAGGTTCATCGTGTTAACAGACTCAACGCTTACGCCGAAGATTTCTTCAACAGCAACTTTGATTTCTGTTTTGTTCGCCTTAGGGTTTACTTCAAACGTATATTTCTTTTCTCCCATAAGATCAGCAGAATGTTCAGTAATGACAGGGCGCTTAATGATGTCGCGTGGTTCTTTCATTATGAGAGCACCTCCCCTGCTTTTTCAGCTGCTTCCTTCGTAAGGATCAGCTTGTCATGCGTTAGTAAATCTAACACACTAACCTCTTCCACAGAAAGAGCTTTTACTGTAGGAATGTTGTTAGATGAAAGAGTTACGTTTTCATCTTTGTCCGCTGTTACGATCAATGCCTTTTCGTTGACATCCAGCGCGTTAAGAATGCTTGTTACTTCTTTAGTCTTTGGAGCATCTAGAGATAGGCTCTCAAGAACAATGATGTTCTCTTCTTTGACTTTAGAAGAAAAAGCAGACTGAAGTGCTAGACGACGTACTTTTCTTGGCATTGTGTAGCTGTAACTACGTGGTGTAGGACCGAATACAGTTCCACCGCCAACCCATTGAGGGGAACGAGTGGATCCTTGACGCGCACGGCCTGTACCTTTTTGGCGCCATGGCTTACGTCCACCGCCACTAACTTCAGAGCGTCCTTTTACTTTGTGTGTGCCTTGGCGAAGATTCGCGCGCTGCATCACAACAGTTTCGTGTAGTACATGAGTATTTGGTTCAATACCGAAAACGGCATCGTTAAGTTCAATATCACCAACGTTAGAACCACTTTGGTTTAATAGTGCTACTTTAGGCATGACATATCCTCCCTTCCGTTAATTATTTGCTAGCCTTAACTGCACTCGAGATTGTAAGGTATGATTTTTTCGCACCTGGTACGTTACCTTTGATTAGTAGAAGGTTACGTTCAGCGTCCACCTTCACAACTTCAAGGTTTTGAAGCGTTACTTGTTCGCCACCCATACGTCCAGCAAGTTTTTTGCCTTTGTGTACTTTGGCTGGGTCAGCACCTTGTCCCATAGAACCAGAACGGCGCTGGAAACGGGAACCGTGAGTCTTAGGTCCAGTAGATTGGTTATGGCGCTTGATTGCACCTTGGAATCCTTTACCTTTAGAAGTTCCTGTAACGTCAATTACGTCACCAGCTTCAAAAATATCAACTTTAACCTCTTGACCTAGTTCGTAGTCATCAAGGTTTGTTGTACGGAATTCACGAATGTAGCGCTTAGGTGTTGTGCTTGCTTTCTCAGCGTGGCCTTTTTCAGGCTTTGTTTGACGGTTTGGCTTTTGATCAGCGAATCCAAGTTGAAGCGCTTCGTAACCATCGTTTTCTTGTGTCTTCTTCTGAAGAACAACGTTTGGTTCAGCTTCTACAACTGTTACTGGAATCAATTCTCCGTTTTCAGAGAAGATCTGAGTCATGCCAATTTTACGTCCTAAGATTCCTTTCGTCATCCGATACACCTCCTATTATTTTAACTTAAGATTTATAGTTTGATTTCGATGTCCACACCAGATGGTAGATCCAAACGCATTAGTGAATCAACAGTCTGTGGTGTTGGATTAACGATATCGATTAGACGTTTGTGTGTACGCATTTCGAACTGCTCACGAGCATCTTTATACTTGTGTGTTGCACGAAGTACAGTGTAGATAGAACGTTCAGTTGGAAGCGGGATTGGACCTGATACGTTAGCTCCAGAACGCTTCGCTGTGTCTACGATTTTCTCAGCGGACTGATCAAGTACTCTGTGATCATACGCCTTTAAACGAATACGAATTTTCTCTTTTGCCATTATTTTCCCTCCTTTTTCGCCCATTTTAAAAATAGACATTCTCCGCGAAAAAACTTGACTCACTAGCCATGGCAAAGGGGCCGGGTGTGTCAACAACCTTTCGCTTCATCGCCTTTTATGACCAACATTATTCATTATATAGAAGAAAGTCGGTCAATGCAAGGATTTATCCATAAAAATTTTCTTTATGAACACATCCATATAGTATACTAACTCAACCACTATTTTTCAAGGGCTGTTTAGTAATTTGTTGTGTCGCTCCGGCGTTTTTCCACTTTTTCTATTTAAACAGATATCCTCATTCATTTCAAGCCATAACTGTACATAGATTAGAATAGCAGGCTCATACGAGAGCGTCGATTTATGAATTGCTTCCTTAGATTATTTAAAACAGAGGTGATTTCATCGTAAAAATATAGAGCACGGCATGTATTCACCGGGTTGCTTCCCCGCACAAATATGGATTGGATAACATGACGTCATAAGGTTCTGTATCCACTGATCATCCCTATCAGTACAGAACCTTTCTCAACAACAAAAAAGACAGCAGGGAAAACCCTGCTGCCTCATTTATATCAGTAACCGAGATTACTTAGTGATTGTAGAAACAACACCAGAACCTACTGTACGTCCACCTTCACGGATAGAGAAACGAGTTCCGTCCTCGATCGCGATTGGAGAGATAAGTTCAACTGTCATTTCAATGTTATCTCCAGGCATAACCATTTCTACGCCTTCTGGAAGTTCGATAACACCAGTTACGTCCGTAGTACGGAAGTAGAACTGTGGGCGGTAGTTAGAGAAGAATGGAGTGTGACGTCCACCCTCGTCTTTAGATAGTACATAAACTTCAGCTTTGAAGTTTGTGTGTGGTGTGATTGAACCAGGCTTAGCTAGTACTTGACCACGGTTGATGTCTTCACGGTTAACACCACGAAGAAGTGCACCAATGTTGTCACCAGCTTCAGCGTAATCTAGAAGCTTACGGAACATTTCAACACCAGTTACTGTAGTCTTGAATGCTTCTTCGTTAAGACCGATGATTTCGATTTCGTCACCGACTTTAACTTGTCCACGCTCAACACGACCAGTTGCAACTGTACCACGACCAGTGATTGAGAATACGTCCTCAACTGGCATCATGAATGGCTTGTCAGTGTCACGGTCTGGAGTTGGAACGTAGTTGTCTACTTGATCCATTAGATCGAAGATAGCTTGCTCATACTTCTCATCGCCTTCAAGAGCTTTAAGAGCAGAACCGCTTACTACAGGAACATCGTCACCATCGAAGTCGTACTCAGAAAGAAGGTCACGTACTTCCATTTCAACTAGTTCAAGTAGCTCTTCGTCGTCTACCATGTCAACTTTGTTTAGGAATACAACGATAGCTGGTACACCTACGTTTTTAGAAAGTAGGATGTGCTCACGAGTTTGTGGCATTGGACCGTCAGCTGCAGATACAACTAGGATCGCGCCGTCCATTTGAGCAGCACCAGTGATCATGTTCTTAACGTAGTCAGCGTGACCTGGGCAGTCAACGTGTGCATAGTGGCGAGTTTCAGTTTCGTACTCAACGTGTGCAGTTGAGATAGTGATTCCACGCTCACGCTCTTCTGGAGCACCGTCGATCATGTCGTATGCCATAGCTTCACCAGAACCAGATTTCTTGTGAAGAACTGTAGTGATTGCAGCAGTTAGAGTTGTTTTACCGTGGTCAACGTGGCCGATTGTACCAATGTTGACGTGGGACTTGGACCGGTCAAATTTTTCTTTTGCCATTGTATATTTCCTCCTTTAAATAAGTAGCAATTAATATAGTTACTTTATTTGCAGCTTAGAAGTAAGAAACTTACTTCTAAGCTTACAATACAAGTTATACTTCAACTGATCAAAAAAATCAATTATTCACCAGCATTTTTCTTGATGATTTCTTCAGAAATGCTCTTCGGTACTTCTTCGTAGTGATCGAAGTGCATCGTGTACGTTCCGCGACCTTGCGTGTTAGAACGTAGAGCCGTTGCGTAACCGAACATTTCTGCAAGTGGAACAAATGCTTTAACAACCTGAGCATTACCACGAGTTTCCATACCTTCAACACGTCCACGACGGGAAGTTACGTCACCCATGATGTCACCCATGTATTCTTCTGGAATGACTACTTCAACTTTCATCATTGGCTCAAGAAGAACTGGTTTACACTTGTTCTTCGCCTCTTTAAGTGCCATAGATGCGGCTACTTTAAAGGCCATCTCGTTGGAGTCGACATCGTGGTAAGAACCATCGTAAAGTGTCGCTTTAATGTCTACCATAGGGTAGCCAGCAAGTACACCGTTTTCCAAGGATTCTTTAATACCCTGCTCTACAGAAGGGATATATTCACGTGGTACAACACCACCAACGATTTTGTTTACGAATTCGAATCCAGCACCTTCGTCGTTTGGCTCGAATTCAACCCATACGTGACCGAATTGTCCACGACCACCGGATTGACGTACGAACTTACCTTCAACTTGTGCACTAGCACGGAAAGTCTCACGGTAAGAAACTTGTGGAGCACCGATATTCGCTTCAACTTTAAACTCACGACGCAGGCGGTCAACGATGATGTCAAGGTGAAGCTCACCCATACCAGCGATGATCGTTTGTCCTGTTTCTACGTTTGTTTCAGTTTGGAATGTCGGATCTTCTTCAGCAAGTTTACCTAGTGCAATAGCCATCTTATCTTGGTCCGCTTTGGACTTCGGCTCGATCGCTACTGAGATAACTGGCTCAGGGAATTCCATAGACTCAAGGATAACAAGGCTCTTCTCATCACACAATGTGTCACCAGTACCTGTGTCCTTAAGACCTACAGCACCCGCAATATCACCGGCGTATACAGTGGAGATCTCTTCACGAGAGTTGGCGTGCATTTGTAGGATACGACCTACACGCTCACGCTTATCTTTCGTGGAGTTCTTCACGTAAGAACCAGCGGATAGTGTACCTGAGTAAACACGGAAGAAGGTAAGTTTACCAACGTAAGGGTCTGTTGCAACTTTAAATGCCAATGCAGAGAATGGCTCGCTGTCATCAGCCTTACGGACAACTTCTTCTTCTGTTTGAGGTACGTGACCTTCAATTGGTGGTACATCTAATGGAGATGGAAGGTAATCAATAACTCCATCGATTAGAAGTTGAACACCTTTGTTCTTGAAGGCAGAACCACAGAATACAGGATAGAACTCAACGCTTAGAGTCGCGTTACGGATCGCAACTTTCAACTCTTCGTTAGAGATTTCTTCCCCTTCAAGATATTTCATCATCAATTCTTCATCAAGCTCAGCTACTGCCTCGATAAGGTTAGCGCGTTGCTCTTCAGCAAGTTCTTGATGATCTTCAGGAATCGGGCGTGCCTCAGCACGAGTACCCAGGTCATCCATGTAGTAGTAAGCTTCCATCGTTACAAGGTCGATGATTCCTTCGAAATCATCTTCCGCACCGATAGGAAGTTGAACAGCTGCAGCATTTGCACCTAGGCGATCTTTAAGCGTTCCTAGGGAGTACAAGAAGTCTGCGCCGATTTTGTCCATCTTGTTTACGAAAACAATACGTGGAACACCGTAAGTTGTAGCTTGGCGCCAAACGGTTTCAGTTTGTGGCTCAACACCAGACTGAGCGTCTAGTACAGCTACTGATCCGTCAAGTACACGCAGGGAACGTTCAACCTCTACAGTGAAGTCTACGTGTCCTGGAGTATCGATGATGTTAATACGGTGACCTTTCCATTGAGCAGTTGTCGCAGCGGAAGTGATTGTAATTCCACGCTCTTGTTCCTGCTCCATCCAGTCCATTTGGGAAGCTCCTTCGTGAGTTTCGCCAATCTTGTGGATACGTCCTGTGTAGAAAAGAATACGCTCTGTTGCTGTTGTTTTACCAGCATCAATGTGAGCCATGATCCCGATATTACGGGTCTTTTCCAAGGAGAACTCTCTAGCCATGACATTTTCTCCTTCCTGATTGAACTTTTATTTGAATGGGAATTACCAGCGATAGTGAGCGAATGCTTTATTCGCTTCCGCCATCTTGTGCATTTCCTCACGGCGCTTAACTGAAGCACCTGTGTTGTTTGCTGCATCTAGAATTTCGTTTGCTAGACGCTCTTCCATTGTTTTCTCTCCGCGAAGACGCGCATAGTTAACAATGAAACGCAAACCTAGAGCCTGACGACGCTCTGGACGAACCTCAACAGGTACCTGGTAGTTGGAACCACCTACACGACGAGCGCGTACTTCCAATACAGGCATTACGTTCTTCATTGCTTGATCAAAAGCTTCCATAGCATCGTTACCGCTACGCTCCTGAACTAGCTCGAACGCTTTATAAAGAATCTTCTGAGCTTTACCGCGCTGACCGTCAACCATGATTTGGTTGATCAAGCGAGTAACAAGCTTAGAGTTATACATCGGATCTGGTAATACATCACGTTTTGCTACTGGACCTTTACGTGGCATTGGTTAGCCTCCCTTCATTCTTGTTCTATTTAATCGATAGATGACTATCGTTTATTTTTTAGCTTTAGGCTTCTTAGTACCGTATTTAGAGCGGCCTTGCATACGTCCATCTACGCTTGCAGTATCTAGTGCACCACGTACGATTGTGTAACGTACACCTGGTAAGTCTTTAACCTTACCGCCACGGATTAGTACAACACTGTGCTCTTGAAGGTTGTGGCCGATACCAGGGATATAAGCGTTAACCTCAAGCTGGTTCGTTAGACGAACACGAGCATATTTACGAAGAGCGGAGTTTGGCTTCTTCGGAGTCATTGTACCAACACGAGTACAAACACCACGTTTTTGTGGAGAGTTCTCGTTCGTCATACGTTTTTTATAGCTGTTGTAACCTTTGTTCAACGCAGGTGCCGTAGCCTTTCTAGACTTCGCCACACGTCCTTTACGAACTAGTTGGTTAATAGTAGGCATGTTTGATGTCCTCCCTTCCTTAATTCTTAATACCACACATCCAGGTGGTTCATAAAAAGGCAAAAAACAAAGCTTTCGCGATAAACGCCAAAACTTTATTGCTTTATAGCTACTGTAGCAGCGCCAACATCAATACCACATGCTTCACCCAATGCTTCCATCGAAGGAACATTTGTGTGCGGTATGTTTAATTGCCTGGCTAACTGGACTACTTTTGCCGTCATCGACTGATCGGCATCGTCAGCCGTTATGACCTCATTCACTTCACCATTTTTCATGGCTTTCAGTGTTTGTTTGGTCCCGATTACTATCTCTGATTTAGCCTGTGCTACTTTTTCATAAGACATCTTTCATATCCTCCAAAGTAACAAGGATAAACGGAAGCACCTTGATTATATTATCACTACCCAAAATGCATGTCAACTGCATTTTGGGTAGTTTTATAATTTTCTATCAAAGCTTCTTCAAGAAGAAGTACTGCCTCTTCGTCATTACCCTTTGTTATCTTGATATCTCTCTATGCTTACGGCTGAGTTACTTCTTCTGGCTGTTCACCCGCATCGCTTGCTTCAGACTGAGCCTGAATCTTACGATAACGTGTCATTCCAGTACCAGCCGGAACAAGTTTACCAATAATAACATTTTCTTTCAAGCCTAATAGTTCATCTCTCTTACCTTTAATCGCTGCATCAGTTAGGACACGAGTTGTTTCCTGGAAGGATGCTGCAGACAAGAAGCTGTCTGTTTCAAGAGATGCTTTCGTAATACCAAGGATGACTGGACGACCAACGGCAGGTTGTCCGCCTTCCACAAGTGCTTTTTGGTTCGCTTCCTTGAATTGGTGAATCTCAAGAAGGGAACCTGGAAGAACATCTGTGTCACCAGAGTCAAGCACACGGATCTTACGAAGCATTTGACGAACCATGACTTCAACGTGCTTGTCGGAGATTTCAACACCTTGCATACGATATACTTTTTGAACTTCTTTAAGAAGATACTCTTGTACACCGTCAAGGCCTTGAATGTTCAGAAGTTCTTTCGGATCGATTGAACCTTCCGTTAATGGTTCTCCTGCTTGCACTTTGTCGCCGACTGCCACTTTCATACGCGCACCGTACGGAGCAGTGTATGAACGGGATTCTACAGTACCTTGGACAACAATTTCAAGCTTCTCTTTCACTTCATTTACGTCTTCAACTGTACCTTCGATTTCGGTGATCACGGCTTGACCTTTCGGATTACGTGCTTCAACGATTTCCTGGATACGTGGAAGACCCTGTGTGATATCGTCTCCTGCTACACCACCTGTGTGGAAGGTACGCATTGTAAGCTGTGTACCTGGTTCACCGATGGACTGCGCAGCGATGATACCAACTGCTTCACCGACTTCAACTTCTTCACCTGTGGCAAGGTTACGTCCGTAACACTTCTTACAAACACCGTGTTTCGTGTTACAAGTGAATGCTGAGCGGATGACCACTTGCTCGATACCAGAATCAGAAATCTGTTTCGCAGCATCTTCAGAGATGACTTCGTTACGGGATGCAAGAAGTTCTCCTGTTTCAGGATGCTTGAGTGTCTGGAAGGACGTACGTCCGATCAGACGGTCGATGAGTGGTTCAATGACTTCGCTACCTTCTGTCAGTGCATAGACTGGCAGGCCACGGTCTGTTCCACAATCATCTTCACGAACAATAACATCCTGCGCTACGTCTACTAGACGACGAGTCAGGTAACCTGAGTCGGCAGTCTTAAGTGCGGTATCGGCAAGACCTTTACGTGCACCGTGAGTAGAGATGAAGTACTCAAGTACTGTCAGACCTTCACGGAAACTGGACTTGATCGGTAGTTCGATGATTCGACCAGCCGGGTTGGCCATTAGGCCACGCATACCCGCAAGCTGCGTAAAGTTAGATGCGTTACCACGTGCTCCGGAATCACTCATCATGAAGATTGGGTTGGTCGGGTCAAGTGACTTCATCAGACGATTCTGGATGTCATCTTTCGCCGCCGACCAGATTTCGATAACACGGTCATAACGCTCTTCTTCTGTAATGAGACCGCGACGGAACTGCTTGAGTACTTTATCAACTTTCTCTTGTCCTTCTTCAAGAATCTCTTGCTTCTCAGGAAGTACGACAACGTCTGATACACCAACAGTAATACCAGCTTTTGTTGAATAAGCAAACCCTAGGTCTTTCATTCGGTCAAGCATCTTAGATGTTTCACTGATCGAGAAGCGTTTGAAGACTTCTGCAATGATATCTCCTAAGATACCTTTCTTGAATGGTGATACTTCTTCACGCTTAGAGATTTCTTCGCGGATATCTGTACCGTTCGGAACAAAGTATTGATCCGGTGTTTTGACCTCAAGGTTTTCCTGGGTCGGTTCATTTATATAAGGGAACGATGCAGGCAGCATTTCATTGAAAATCAGCTTACCTACTGTTGTAAGAAGCAACTGCTGATTCTGTTCCTCTGTAAAGGTTTCGTTGTCTAAGGAGCTTGCTTGTACGGCTACACGTGTGTGTAGGTGCACATAGCCATTCTGATAAGCCATAATCGCTTCATTCAAGTCTTTGAATGCCATACCTTCACCAACTGCTCCAGTACGCTCAAGGGTCAGGTAATAGTTACCTAGTACCATATCTTGTGATGGTGTAACAACCGGCTTACCATCCTTAGGGTTCAGGATGTTCTGTGCGGCAAGCATAAGAATACGTGCTTCTGCTTGTGCTTCAGACGACAATGGAACGTGAACGGCCATTTGGTCACCGTCAAAGTCTGCGTTGTATGCAGTACATACAAGCGGGTGAAGACGGATTGCACGACCTTCAACCAATGTCGGTTCGAACGCCTGGATTCCAAGACGGTGCAGTGTTGGTGCACGGTTAAGGAGTACAGGGTGTTCTTTAATGACGTCTTCAAGAACGTCCCACACTTCGTCATGGACGCGTTCAATCTTACGTTTGGCGGACTTGATGTTATGCGCAAGGCCACGAGAGACAAGCTCTTTCATGACGAATGGCTTGAACAATTCAAGTGCCATTTCTTTTGGAAGTCCACACTGATACATTTTCAGTGAAGGACCAACTACGATAACGGAACGTCCTGAGTAGTCAACACGCTTACCAAGAAGGTTTTGACGGAAACGTCCCTGTTTACCTTTCAACATGTGAGAAAGGGATTTAAGTGGACGGTTACCTGGTCCTGTAACTGGACGACCACGACGGCCGTTGTCGATCAAGGCGTCTACAGCTTCTTGAAGCATACGCTTCTCGTTCTGAACGATAATCGTTGGTGCACCAAGGTCCAACAAGCGCTTCAAGCGGTTGTTACGGTTGATGACACGACGATATAGGTCATTCAAATCAGAAGTTGCGAAACGTCCACCATCCAGCTGCACCATTGGGCGAAGCTCTGGAGGGATGACTGGTAGTACATCAAGGATCATCCATGATGGGTCATTACCTGAATGACGGAATGACTCTAGTACTTCCAAACGCTTGATGGCACGTGTACGACGTTGACCCTGAGCTGTCTTAAGCTCTTCTTTAAGCGTGTCAACTTCTCCGTCCAAGTCGATATCGAATAGCAATTTACGGATTGCTTCAGCACCCATTGCAGCTTGGAAGCCTTGTCCGAACTTCTCACGGTAAGAGCGGTACTCTTTTTCAGAAAGAAGCTGTTTCTTCTCAAGTGCTGTTTCACCTGGGTCCGTTACAATATATGCCGCAAAATAAATGACTTCTTCCAAAGCACGAGGAGACATGTCAAGAACAAGTCCCATACGGCTTGGAATGCCTTTGAAGTACCAGATGTGAGAGACAGGGGCAGCAAGTTCCAAGTGCCCCATACGCTCACGACGGACTTTTGCTTTTGTTACTTCAACGCCACAGCGGTCACAAACGACGCCCTTATAGCGGACGCGTTTGTATTTCCCACAGTGACATTCCCAGTCCTTTTGAGGACCGAAAATACGTTCACAGAATAAGCCGTCTTTTTCTGGTTTCAGCGTACGATAGTTAATCGTTTCAGGTTTCTTTACTTCCCCGTAAGACCATGAACGAATCTTATCTGGTGAAGCTAAACCAATTTTCATATACTCAAAGTTATTTACATCTAGCAAGGGGCCTACCTCCCTTTCAGTATCCGGGTTTTACCCTAAGCTCCGAATTAAAAAGATCATCGAACGTCTCTCGAATTAGTCGTCCAGGTTTAAGTTCTCCGATTCTTTTGTCTGCTCTTCTTCAATATCACGCATCTCGATTTCTTCCTCATCACCAGACAGGATCTTCACGTCCATACCCAGACTCTGAAGCTCTTTGATAAGAACTTTAAAGGATTCTGGCACTCCTGGTTCAGGAACGTTATCGCCTTTCACAATCGCTTCATACGTCTTCACACGACCTACAACGTCATCGGACTTAACAGTCAGAATCTCTTGAAGGGTATAAGCAGCACCATAAGCTTCAAGTGCCCATACCTCCATCTCACCGAAACGCTGTCCACCGAACTGTGCTTTACCACCAAGCGGCTGTTGCGTAACGAGTGAATAAGGTCCTGTAGAACGTGCGTGAAGCTTATCGTCAACCATGTGCGCCAGTTTGATCATATACATGACACCAACGGATACACGGTTATCGAAAGGTTCACCTGTACGGCCATCATAAAGGATGGTCTTCGCATCACGGGACATTCCTGCTTCTTCAAGTGTTTCCCAAACGTCTTCCTCACGAGCTCCATCGAATACAGGCGTTGCTACGCGTTCGCCAAGCAGGCGGGCAGCCATACCTAAGTGCAATTCTAGCACTTGTCCGATGTTCATACGTGATGGTACACCAAGTGGGTTCAACATGATATCTACAGGTGTTCCGTCTGGAAGGAACGGCATATCTTCTTCTGGAAGAATCTTAGAAATTACACCTTTGTTACCGTGACGTCCGGCCATTTTATCCCCTTCAGAAATCTTACGCTTCTGAACGATGTAGACACGGATCAACTGGTTAACGCCTGGTGGTAGTTCGTCGCCGTCTTCTCTATTGAATATCTTCACATCAAGGACAATTCCGCCTGCACCGTGTGGAACACGTAGTGAGGTGTCACGTACTTCACGTGCTTTTTCACCGAAGATTGCATGAAGTAGACGTTCTTCTGCAGATAGTTCAGTAACGCCCTTAGGTGTTACTTTCCCTACTAGAAGGTCTCCATCACTTACTTCAGCACCTACACGGATAATTCCGCGGTCATCCAGGTCACGAAGGGCATCTTCCCCTACGTTCGGAATGTCTCTTGTAATTTCTTCTGGTCCAAGTTTCGTATCTCGTGCTTCAGATTCATATTCTTCAATATGAATAGACGTATAAACGTCGTCTTTCACAAGACGCTCACTCATGATGATGGCATCCTCATAGTTGTAGCCATCCCACGTCATGAAAGCAACAAGTGGGTTTTGTCCAAGGGCCAATTCACCCATGTCCATAGATGGACCGTCAGCAAGGATTTCACCTTGTACGACGCGGTCACCTTTAGCCACGATTGGGCGCTGGTTGTAACAGCTACCTTGGTTGGAACGGATGAATTTCTGTAGACGGTAACGATCAAGGTCACCTTCTACTTCGCGTCCGTCGACTTCTGAAATACGGCGTACAAGCACTTCTTTCGCTTCGACACGCTCTACGACACCTTCGTGGCGGCAGATAACGGCAGCACCTGAGTCTTTACCAGATACATATTCCATACCTGTACCAACAATCGGTGCGTCCGGCTTAAGCAATGGCACGGCTTGACGCTGCATGTTCGCACCCATCAGGGAACGGTTGGAGTCATCGTTTTCTAAGAACGGGATACACGCTGTTGCAGCAGATACGACCTGCTTCGGTGATACGTCCATGTAATCTAGACGGTCACGGCTTACAACGGTGTTCTCACCTCGGAAACGCGCGATAACTTCTTCATCTACGAAGCTTCCGTTTTCTTCAAGCTTCGCGTTCGCCTGTGCTACGACATAGTTATCTTCTTCGTCTGCTGTCAGATAGTCGATTTGTGCGGTTACACGGTTCGTATCTGGGTCAACACGACGATAAGGAGTCTCGATGAATCCGAACTCGTTTACCTTCGCATAGGAAGACAAGGAGTTAATCAGACCGATATTCGGTCCTTCCGGCGTTTCGATCGGACACATACGACCATAGTGGGAGTAGTGTACGTCACGAACTTCGAATCCGGCACGTTCACGAGTCAGACCACCCGGTCCAAGGGCAGATAGACGACGTTTGTGCGTCAATTCTGCAAGAGGGTTTGTCTGGTCCATGAACTGTGATAACTGAGAGCTTCCGAAGAACTCTTTGATTGATGCGATTACCGGTCGGATGTTGATCAGCTGCTGAGGCGTGATTGATGACGTATCCTGAATAGACATACGCTCACGAACGACACGTTCCATACGGGATAGACCGATACGGAATTGGTTCTGCAGCAACTCACCTACTGAACGCAGACGGCGGTTACCTAAGTGGTCAATGTCATCTGTTCCACCTACATTATGCAGCAAGTTAAAGAAGTAGCTGATAGATGATAGGATGTCAGCCGGTGTAATGTTCTTCACATCACGGTCGATGTTCGCATTACCGATTACGTTGATAGAACGTTCCCCTTCTGGGTCAGTAGGATCAACGATTTTTACAGACTGTACTTGGATTTCATCTTCAAGTACGCCTTCAACCGGTTCAAGCGTTCTTTCGCTTAGCTGGTTGTCCTGATCCTCAAAGTAAGGAATCAGTTTGTTAAGCAAGCGACGATCGATTTTGTCACCTTTCTCAGCCAATACTTCTCCTGTTTCTTCATCAACAAGAGTTTCAGCTAAGGTCTGGTTGAACAAGCGATCTTTAATGTTTAGCTTTTTGTTCATCTTATAACGTCCGACACGCGCTAGATCATAACGCTTCGGATCGAAGAAACGTGATACAAGCAGGCTCTTTGCGTTCTCTACTGTTGGTGGCTCACCAGGGCGTAGACGCTCATAAATCTCAAGCAAGGCTTTCTCACTGTTTTCTGTATTGTCTTTCTCAAGTGAGTTCTTCAAGTATTCGTTGTCACCGATCAGATCAATGATCTCTTGATCCGTGCCGAATCCTAAAGCACGAAGAAGAACTGTAATTGGAAGCTTACGAGTACGATCGATACGTACGTGAACTACATCTTTGGCATCTGTTTCGAATTCCAACCATGCACCACGGTTTGGAATAACTGTCGCTGTGTAGCCGCGTTTTCCGTTCTTATCAATCTTCTTATTAAAATAGACACTTGGAGAGCGAACAAGCTGAGAAACGATAACACGTTCAGCACCATTAATGACAAAGGTACCTGTGTCCGTCATGAGTGGGAAGTCCCCCATGAATACTTCTTGCTCTTTCACTTCACCTGTTTCATTATTTAACAAACGAACCTTTACACTAAGCGGTGCGTTGTATGTTACATCGCGATCCTTTGACTCATCCACTGGATACTTTGGCTCGCCAAGGCTGTAGTCTACAAACTCGAGTGATAGGTTACCTGTGAAATCTTCGATAGGAGAAATGTCCTGGAACATTTCCTTCAAACCTTCTTTTAAGAACCAATCATAGGAAGCGGTTTGAATCTCAATCAGATTCGGTAACTCTAATACTTCACTGATACGTGCATAACTTCTGCGCTGGCGGTGTCGTCCATACTGAACTAGTTGACCTGTCAACTGATTCACCCCTCAAATCAAGCATTTTTATAACGTAAAAAGGTTCGGCAAAGACATGCCGAACAGGCTTGCGGTTGATCTTGCCACAAGCACTATTTAAACATTCGCCTTTATAGCAAATGGTGACTCTTCATTTCTCTCTAACGTTAGACAAAAAAGAAAAAGGGTTTTCATCAATAAAAACCTCATTTACTTTACGTGTTTGTTTTTTACCATACTGACCATCTATCAACCTTTTTATACATTTTTCAAAAAAAAGACTTGACAGACAACATGCATATTGGCATTTTTCAATACTAGCACAATTAATAGAAGTAGTCAAACCTTAGTGCTCTTCAGAATATAGTACCCTTTCTGCTTCGCCACTACTTCCACATTGCCGAATAACTCCTCCATCTTGTTCTTCGCCGATGGAGCTCCTTGCTTCTTCTGGATGACCACCCATAGTTCCCCTTGTGGTTGGAGGACAGCCTCCGACTCTTGGAACATGGCATGCACAACTTCTTTCCCCGCGCGAATCGGTGGGTTGGTCAAGACAGCTGCGAATTCACGGTCACGAACCGACTGCAATCGGTCACTTTCTAAAATAGTTACATTACGCACATCGTTTTGCTCTGCGTTTTTTCTGGAAAGCTGGAGCGCTCGTTCATTCACATCCACCATCACCAGTTCACGGTTCGGGAATGCTTTGGCCAGCGAGAGCCCGATCGGCCCGTAGCCACATCCCAAATCCAGCACATCTCCCTGAACAGATGGCTCTGTAAACGAATCAATGAGTAAACGTGAACCGAAATCCACTTCCTTTTTAGAAAAAACAGCATTGTCCGTCGTAAATACGAATGGTTGCCCTCTCAAATTGAAGGACCACGACTTCTCTTCACTTTGGGTCGTTGTCTGTTTTGAGTAATAATGCTCTGACACCTTACGCACACCTTCTTTTCATGCGCCTCGTGATCATTTTTTATCGGAGATGATATTGAGAGGCTATATAATAGAAGAAAAAGAAAGCCCGCCGATAGTCAGCGAGCTTTACTTTGAAAGTCCAATTACTTAAGTTCGATCGTAGCGCCAGCTTCTTCAAGCTGAGACTTGATTTCTTCCGCTTCTTCTTTAGAAACGCCTTCTTTAACAGCTTTAGGAGCGTTGTCTACAACGTCTTTAGCGTCTTTAAGACCAAGTCCAGTGATTTCACGTACTGCTTTAACTACTTTGATCTTAGAAGATCCAGCAGATTCAAGTACTACGTCGAATTCAGTTTGCTCTTCAGCAGCTTCGCCACCTGCAGCAGCACCGCCGACTGCAACTGGAGCTGCAGCAGATACACCAAATTCTTCTTCAATAGCTTTTACTAGGTCGTTAAGTTCAAGAACAGACATTTCTTTGATCGCTTCAATGATTTGTTCGTTAGACATGAGAAAGTTCCTCCTTATTGTTTTTAATTTAATAGTTTAGACGAGTGCTAACTTACGCACTTTCTTCTTCTTTTTGGTCCGCAATCGCTTGTGTAGCGTATGCGAAGTTTCTGATTGGTGCTTGTAGTACGCTTAGGAACATAGATACAAGACCTTCGTAGTTTGGAAGCTCTGCAAGCTCTTTGATTTGCTCAAGAGATGCAACCTGACCTTCTACTACGCCACCTTTGATTTCAAGGTTATCGTGATCTTTAGCAAAGTTGTTAAGAATTTTAGCAGGTGCAACAGCGTCGTCTGCATGGAATGCTAGTGCTGTCGGTCCTACAAGAACGTCGTTAAGCTCAGTAAGCTCAACTTCTTCAGCAGCGCGGCGAGTCATTGTGTTTTTGTACACTTTGAAATCAACGCCAGCTTCACGAAGTTGTGAACGAAGTTCTGTAACTTCTGCAACGTCAAGTCCACGGTAATCTACTAGTACAGCAGATTTACTGTTACGGAACTTGTCAGCTAGTTCAGTTACAACTTGCTTTTTCTGTTCGATAATGTTGCTCATCGTTCCACCTCCTATTGACTTATCATCATACCGTTTGAAGGCTCCATGTAAAAGACCCCCATGTAGACATGGAGGTCTGTATGATCAGTCCAGGGCTTAACGCGCTGTCCTGTATATTCACACACCTCGGCAGGATATTTAAGCGGTGACCCGCCCCTGCTGTCTACGGTATAACGTATTCATTTATACAACGTTTCTAATTATAATCAACTAGAAACGGAAAGTCAACAATAAATTAATTACTTAACGTAATTGGAAACGTCAACTTTGATTCCAGGTCCCATTGTAGAAGATACTGCAGCGTTACGCATGTACGTACCTTTTGAAGCTTGTGGCTTCGCTTTTACAAGGGCATCTGTGATTGCTTCGAAGTTTTCAACCAATTTGTCTTGATCGAAAGAAGCTTTACCGATTGGAACGTGGATGTTAGCTGCTTTATCAACGCGGTATTCAACTTTACCAGCTTTGATTTCGTTAACAGCTTTCTCTACTTCGAACGTTACCGTACCAGTTTTAGGGTTAGGCATAAGTCCTTTTGGTCCCAATACGCGACCCAGCTTACCAACTTCAGCCATCATGTCTGGAGTTGCTACAACTACGTCAAAGTCGAACCAACCTTGGTTGATCTTGTTGATCAGGTCCTGCTCTCCTACGTAGTCTGCACCAGCAGCTTCTGCTTCTTTCGCTTTATCACCTTTAGCGAAAACAAGCACACGCTGAGATTTACCTGTACCGTGTGGAAGCACCATCGCACCGCGGATTTGCTGGTCCGCTTTCTTAGGGTCAACCCCAAGACGGAATGCTGCTTCAACTGTTTCATCAAAGTTTGCTTTTGCTGTGTCTTTTACTAGTCCGATTGCTTCTTGGACTTCGTAAGATTTCGTACGATCAACAAGCTTTAGAAGCTCTTGTTGTTTTTTCGTCTTTTTAGCCATTTCAAATTTCCTCCTCGTTGTGGTTTTAACGGATTGTCCTCCCACGAATAAAGGTTGCGAAAAGGGACAAAAACTCCAATTCCGCAACCTTTTCCTATCTACTCTTGACGCTGTGGGATTAGTCTTCGATCGTGATACCCATGCTGCGTGCTGTACCTTCAACCATGCGCATTGCAGCTTCAACGTCAGCAGCGTTCAAGTCAGGCATTTTCGTTTCTGCGATTTCGCGTACTTGATCGCGCTTTACAGAAGCTACTTTGTTACGGTTTGGTTCACCGGAACCTGACTCAACTCCAGCCGCTTTCTTAAGAAGAACAGCAGCAGGTGGAGTTTTCGTTACGAATGTAAATGAACGGTCTTCAAATACCGTAATTTCAACTGGGATAATCATACCCGCTTGATCTTGCGTACGAGCGTTGAATTCCTTACAGAATCCCATGATGTTGATACCAGCTTGACCTAGTGCAGGTCCTACTGGTGGAGCCGGGTTAGCTTTCCCTGCAGGAATCTGTAGTTTTACAACGTTAATTACTTTTTTAGCCACGAGACACACCTCCTTAAAGTCCGTGATGTGGTAATAGGGATTTGCCCCTCCCACTCTTTGCATTATGCATAAACGCCCCGGTGTTCGAGGCACATAAAGAACATAAGAATTTTAGCATTTATTCTCGTTCAATGCAAGGGGAAGAGATTTATTTTTTTCAAAAGATTGGATTAACCTAACTTCTCAATTTGAGAGAAATCCAGTTCAACCGGGGTCTCTCGGCCGAACATATTCACATGAACTTTCACTTTCTGTTTGTCCAAGTCAATATATTCGATGGTACCTGTGAAGTTTGCGAAAGGCCCATCTGTTACTTTAACACTTTCCTTCACTTCGAAGTCAACCTCTGTTTTCGGTTGTTCGTTCATACCCATTCGTTTGAGGACTGTTTCCGCTTCTTCTGGAAGGAGAGGGATCGGCTTGGAACCCGAACCAGTAGAGCCAACGAATCCTGTCACGCCGGGAGTGTTCCGAACGACATACCAAGAATCATCTGTCATGACCATCTCTGCCAGCACATAGCCAGGAAAAACTTTCTTTTTCGCGATTTTGCGCTTTCCGTTTTTTATTTCCGCCTCTTCATCTTCCGGGACAAGCACACGGAAGATTTTATCTTCCATTCCCATTGATTCGACGCGCTTTTCTAAGTTGGTTTTTACTTTATTTTCATAACCTGAATAGGTGTGAACAACATACCATCTTTTTTCCATCATTACAGGACAAGTATTTGCCCTTCCCTCCCTTATATCAAAAATTATTGCAACGGGTTCTACCATACATAGGTTGAAGCGCTGTTTCAGAGAGCCCCCATACTTATGAATCCTCTCCGACACTTCAGGATGCAGAAGTACGTGTCCGTTTTACCATAAAGCCAAACTGTACCATTTTTTAATGCAATGAAAAAACCCGTAGAACGGGTTTTTTTGTAAGTCTGTCTTCTATTATAGCATAAAACGAATACTACTATTCTTATGAAATCAGTTCAAGAATCTGAGAAATACCTAAATCGACGACGGCAAAGAAAATAGCAACGAAGGCTACTGTAGCAAGAACGGTAATCGTATAACGAGTAAGCTCCTGCCCTTTTGGCCAGCTGACTTTCTTCATTTCTCGAGAAACATTTTGAAAGAACTTAAACATCTTCGCATACCCCCAGTATGACGTCTTGATCGTCTATTTCGTTTCGCGGTGCAGGGTATGGGTCCCACAACGCTTGCAGAATTTGCGAACCTCTAGACGCTCGGATTGATTAGAACGATTTTTATATGAACTATAGTTTCGACTTTGACATTCCGTACAAGCTAAAGCTACTTTCTCACGCATACATATCACCTCATTTTCGAGGTTTTCACACTTCGTATAATGTAGCACGCTTGACAAAGCCTGTCAATCTCACTTCTAGAGGGTGATTTCACTGACTTCTAAATATTTCTCCAGCTTCCGCTTCACACGCTGCAAGGCGTTGTCGATCGATTTCACATGACGATTCAGCTCAACTGAAATCTCTTGGTAGGATTGCCCGTCCAAATATAAGGCGAGCACTTTCTTCTCCAAATCACTTAAAAGCTCGGAAATCTTCTCTTCCATGTCGAAGAACTTCTCTTTGTTCACAATCAATTCTTGCGGATCGATGGCTTTGGATCCAGCGATTACGTCTAACAATGTGCGGTCTGACTCTTCATCGTAAATCGGCTTGTCCAAAGAAACGTAGGAATTTAACGGGATGTGCTTTTGTCTTGTGGCGGTTTTGATTGCGG
This sequence comes from Halobacillus litoralis, assembly GCF_020171725.1. Classification (GTDB taxonomy): domain Bacteria; phylum Bacillota; class Bacilli; order Bacillales; family Halobacillaceae; genus Halobacillus; species Halobacillus litoralis_F. The sequence goes on from NZ_JAIVAJ010000011.1 coordinate 42,622, forward strand.
TAATAATTTGACGAGTGACACATAATTCTGCGAATGCTTTGAAGGAAGAGAGCTTCCCTTCCCTGTAATCGCGGATCGCTTTGTAGAGACCAATCATGCCTTCTTGTACAATATCCTCTCGATCTGCGCCAATAAGAAAATAAGTCCGTGCTTTAGCGCGAACAAAATTTTTGTACTTATTGATTAAATAATCGAGCGCCTGGACTTGACCTTGATTAATCCGTTCAACAATTGCTTCATCATCAAGCTTGCTCAAATCCACTTCATCGATGTCTGTCTTCGTTTGAATGATGCTCACACAAGATCCCCCCGACCGTGCTACCTCAATATAGCAATATTATACAGTAAGGATTTGAAAAGCGTCAACAAGTTGTCAGAATTATTTATCTCCTCGCCGCCACTTTTCGAACAAATCCCTTACTTCTTTTTTCATCGGTATTTTCGGCTGGTATTGAACTTGATTATGGCTTTCGACATCTTTTTCTATTTCTCTTTCAATGTTCTTAACCTCGATATACAGCTCACGGGCGGACTTCCGGAATGCCCCCTGTCCGAAGATGGTGCGCTGTTCGGCATAATCCGATGTAGCGACGTAGACTTGAGTACGCACGTCATTCAACTCTCCTGCGAGCCGCTCAATTCGTTCATCCGCTGTTTCATTTTCTTTTGTGAAAATCACTTCGACTTTGTAGCTCTTCTGCTTCTTGGCAACACCTCTGACGTGATAGGCGTCAAAGACGATGATGATCCGGTCTCCTGTGTAAGACTGGTATTCAGCCATCATTTCGATTAGAAGATCCCTGGCTTGACCCAAGTCGGTTTCTTTCAACTTCTTCAGCTCAGGCCAGGCTCCAATCATGTTATAACCGTCAACAATGAGGACGATCATCTCTTACTCCCCAATGGGATGACGCTTTCTATACACTTCATACATCAATAGAGAAGCCGCTACAGATGCGTTCAGTGAAGTAACCTTACCAGCCATCGGGAGACTTACGGTCCAGTCGCACTTATCCTTCGTCAGGCGGCTCATGCCACGACCTTCACTACCGATCACAAGAGCAACCGCCATGTTTCCGTCCAACTTACGGTAATCTTCTGTGCCATCCGCGTCTGTGCCGACAACCCAGACAAACCGTTCCTTCAATTCATCAATCGTCCTTGCAAGGTTCGTCACTCTTGCGACAGGGATGTACTCAATCGCCCCTGTTGACGTCTTGGCCACAGTAGCTGTCAACGAGACGGAGCGGCGTTTCGGAATAATGACACCGTGAGCGCCGGCCGCATCTGCCGTTCTTAAGATCGAGCCCAGGTTATGGGGATCCTCGATTTCGTCACAAATGATAAAGAAAGGAGCTTCCCCTTTTTCTTCTGCTTTGGCAAACAAGTCTTCAATATCGCTGTACTCATAGGCCGCAACTGATGCCACGACTCCCTGGTGGTTTCCGTCGACAAGCTGGTCGATTTTTTTCTTCGGAACACGCTGGACGTTCACCCCGTTCTCTTTCGCCAACTGTTCTAACTTCTTCACAGCCTGATGCTGCAACTGATCCGTCACCCAGACTTTATTGATGGCACGACCTGATCTCAGTGCTTCTTGAACAGGGTTCTTGCCTATAATCCATTCATCCTTCATGCTTCTTCCACTCCTTTCTCCACGTATTCTATGGCTTGTCCAATTAATTGTTCCAACCGCTCCGTCTGACCGTCCAAGTAAAGAAACCCAAGGACAGCTTCGAATGCGGTCGAGTAACGATACGTTTGAACGTCTGTACTTTTCGGAACGGATCCGGACTTGGCATTTCGGCCTCGTCTCAGGACCCCTTCCTCTTCTTCTGTTAATGCTTCCTGATCAGTCCAGTGGGAAACGACAGCAGCCTGCGCTTTGGCTGACACAAATTTCACGGCAGCCTGGTGCAGCTGTTGAGGTTTGATTTCCCCTTTTTCCAACAGGTGATGCCTGACGTACAATTCATAAACGGAATCGCCCATGTACGCGAGAGCCAGACTCTTCATCTGCTTTACATCTGAAATGGCCATGCCGTCACCCTCGCTTCCAACGGGTACCTTGAGATGTATCTTCAAGGAGGATGTTGCGTTCCTTCAATTCGTCGCGAATCTGATCGGCGCGTTCGAAATTCCGGTCTTTTCTAGCCTGGATCCGCTCTTCAATCAGCGCTTCCACTTCTTCATCGAGCAACTCTTCCGCCGCTTCAATCTCAAGACCAAGAACCCCTGTCAATTCTTTGAATGCCTCTTCGAAAGCGGACAAGACGTTCGAATGCGTCTGGGATTCCTGAAGGTAGAGATTCGCGGATTTCGCTAGGTCAAAAAGAACGGAAATCGCATTGGCCGTATTGAAGTCATCATCCATTTCTTTGATGAACTGCTCTTTATGAGCTTCGATCTTGCTCAGCCACTGGTCATTGTCTTCCGTCAGGTCGAGACTCGTTTCCTTGCGGTGCTTCACATTTTCAAAAGCATTCTGAATACGTTCGAAACTGCTCTTCGCTCCGCGCAGAAGTTCATCACTGAAGTTGATCGGGTGACGGTACTGTACGCTCAGCATGAAGAAACGGATCACCTGTGGGTCATGCTGTTTCACTAAGTCATGAGCAAGAATAAAGTTACCAAGGGACTTCGACATCTTCTCGTTCTCGATATTAATATACCCGTTGTGCATCCAGAAGTTCGCAAATGACTTGTCATTGTGGGCTTCCGATTGCGCAATTTCGTTTTCGTGGTGAGGGAAGGTCAAATCCTGTCCCCCCGCATGAATATCAATCGTGTCTCCGAGGTACTTCTTCGCCATCGCAGAGCATTCGATGTGCCAGCCTGGACGGCCTGTTCCCCACGGACTATCCCACGTGATTTCACCTGGTTTCGCCTCTTTCCAAAGCGTGAAATCGAGCGGGTCTTCTTTTTTATCCCCCACTTCGATTCTGGCACCGGAACGAAGCTCATCGATGGATTGCTGAGAGAGCTTTCCGTAGGATTCGAACGAACGTGTTCGGAAGTAGACATCCCCATCAGAGGCATAAGCGAACCCTTTGTCGATTAAACCTTGGATGAAATCGATGATCTCCTCCATGTTCTCTGTCACGCGGGGATGATCGACCGCTTCTTTTACACCAAGCGCCCCTACGTCCTCTTTATAGGCCTCAATAAAGCGGTTGGCAATATCAGTGACACCTTCGCCCATTTCATTCGCAGCTTTGATTAATTTGTCGTCGACATCTGTGAAGTTCAGTACGTAATGGACATCGTATCCGCGGTATTCGAAATAGCGGCGAACAGTGTCGAATACAATGGCTGGGCGGGCATTGCCGATGTGAATGTAGTTGTAGACGGTCGGTCCGCAGACATACATTTTCACCTTGCCTTCTTCAATGGGTTGGAACGGTTCTTTTTGACGTGTCAGTGTGTTGAATACACGAATAGCCACGTTACTTCACTCCTTTTGCTTCTTTTAATTCTTCTTTCATTTTTTCTAACTCGGTTTCTAAATGGTTGAGTCGATCGTAAACGGGATCCGGGAGTTTGTGGTGATCCAAATCCTTCTTACGTACTTTCTTCCCGTTCTGGACGACAACATGCCCCGGAATTCCGACCACCGTTGAATTGTCCGGCACATCGTTCAGTACGACAGAGCCAGCCCCTACTTTTGAATTCTCTCCAATTGTGATCGATCCAAGTACTTTTGCCCCCGTCGCAACAAGAGAGTTATCCAGCAGCGTCGGGTGACGTTTCCCTTTTTCTTTGCCGGTTCCTCCAAGCGTAACGCCTTGGAAGATCGTCACATTATTCCCGATTTCACACGTCTCCCCAATGACCACACCCATGCCGTGATCAATGAAAAAACGACGGCCGATTTTCGCTCCTGGATGAATCTCTATACCTGTAAAGAAGCGGCTGATTTGAGAGATGACCCGTGCCAGGAAAAAGAATTTCCGCCGAAAACAAGCATGAGCCACCCGATGCGCCCAAATGGCATGCAAGCCCGAATAGGTCAAAATCACTTCCAAATAAGAACGAGCGGCTGGATCCTGGTCGAATACAACATCGACATCTTCTTTAAACATCTTGAACAGCCCCATACTTGCTCTCCTCCTTTATTTCATCTCTGCTTCGTCTTAAACGTTGTACCGATGATTTCAATAAACAAAAAACGCGCCCCTGTGCACAAAGGCACAGAGACGCGTTAAGCGTGGTTCCACTCTGCTTGGGAAATGGCTGAGATTCCCCACTCATCCTGGTAACGGCAGGTGACCGCTCCTGTCTACTGTGTTTCGACAAAAGACTCCGAGGTGCATTTCAAAAGGCCGGACCTGAACCACTCTCAGCAAGTGTGGCTCTCTCTGTGGAAGTGACGCGCCTTCTTACTTCTCCTCTTCAACGTTCTGTATTGATATCTTTACTATATGACAAATGACCAGCTTTGTGAACAAATTAGCCTTGAAGCTTCGCTAATACATCATCCAGGCGAACCGTTACGGTCTCAAGACCAAGAAGGTGAATGGCGTTCGGAAGCTCTGGGCCGTGTGTCTGACCTGTCGTGGCCACACGGATTGGCATGAACAACTTCTTCCCTTTGTGTCCAGTCTCTTTTTGAACGGCTTTAATTTGTTTCTTGATGTTCTCAGGTGTGAATTCATCAAGCTCGTTCAAGTTCTTCTTAAACGTTTCAAGGACTTCCGGTACCTGCTCGCCTTCCAGTACGTTCATTGCCTCTTCATCATAATCAATCTCCTGCTTGAAGAAGAGCTCTGTCAATTCGACAATTTCTGCACCATAGCTTAGTTGATCGTGGTAAAGCGAGATCAACTCACGCGCCCACTTACGATCTTCTTCACTCATGTCCTCAGAAAGACGACCTGCTTCGATCAAGTGCGGAAGAGCAAGTCCTTCAACACGATCTAGATCAGACGCTTTAATATACTGGTTGTTCATCCACTTCAGCTTCGCCGCATCGAATACAGCTGGTGACGTAGACAGACGTTCAGGGTTGAAGATGTCGATCAGCTGCTCTTGTGTGAAGATCTCTTCTTCGCCTTCAGGTGACCATCCAAGAAGTGTAATGAAGTTGAATAGAGCTTCCGGCAGATAACCGAGGTTCTTATACTGCTCGATGAACTGCAGAATGTGCTGGTCACGTTTACTTAACTTTTTGCGCTCTTCGTTCAAAATCAAGGTCATATGACCGAATTTCGGAGGCTCCCATCCGAACGCTTCGTACACCATCATCTGCTTCGGTGTGTTGGAGATATGCTCTTCCCCGCGCAGGACGTGGGAGATTTCCATCAAGTGATCGTCGATGGCAACGGCAAAGTTATACGTTGGTGTACCGTTCTTCTTCACGATGACCCAATCACCGAAGTCGCTGGATTCGAAAGTGATGTCATCACGGACGATATCGTTGAACTTATACGTCTTATTCTCAGGCACACGGATACGGATACTCGGTTCGCGCCCTTCCGCTTCGAATTGTTCGATCTCTTCTTGAGACAAGTTACTGTGAGCTCCTGAATACTTCGGCGCTTCCCCGCGAGCCATCTGCGCTTCGCGTTCCGCTTCCAGCTCTTCAGAAGTCATATAACATTTATAAGCCAGCCCACGTTCTAGAAGTTCGTCGACATATTTCTTATAAAGATCAAGGCGCTCCATCTGGCGGTACGGACCATATTCTCCGCCTTTGTCCGGACTTTCATCCCATTCGACACCGAGCCAGTTCAAATAGTTCAGCTGGCTGCGCTCGCCGCCTTCTACGTTTCGCTTCTCATCTGTGTCCTCTATACGGATGACGACCTTTCCACCTAGATGTTTCGCATAAAGGTAGTTGAATAGAGCCGTTCTCGCATTTCCGATATGGAGATGCCCTGTTGGACTTGGTGCATAACGCACACGTACTTGATTAGACATAATCATTCCCCTTTCGTTATTTCCGGGTTTTACTTTGTATTATTTTATCATTTTTTGCTTAGGATTGTGGACCATTTTGCAAAAGAACGACAGCCTGAGCCGCGACGCCTTCTTTTCTGCCAGTGAATCCGAGCTTCTCCGTCGTTGTCGCTTTGACATTGATACGAGCAGGATCGGTATCAAGCAGACGTGCGATATTGCTGCGGATCTCCTCGATGTAAGGAGCCATCTTCGGCGCTTGAGCAATGACTGTACAATCGATATTTCCAAGCTCAAAGCCTCTCTCTTTTACAAGCGACCAGACATGGGTCAGCAGCTTCCCTGAATCGGCATCTTTAAACTCAGGGTCGGTATCCGGAAAATGCTTTCCGATATCCCCTTCTCCAATAGCACCGAGACAGGCATCCGCGATTGTATGAAGCAGTACATCAGCATCTGAATGACCGAGCAGCCCTTTTTCATAAGGGATTTCGATTCCTCCGATGATGCACGGGCGTCCTTCTGTTAATTGATGAACATCAAATCCTTGTCCTATTCGAAACATGGGCGATTCCATCTCCTTCCCTCTCCGCTGATTTTTCACATAAGCTTCTGCTTTATGTAAGTCTTCGGGAGTCGTCAGTTTAATATTATCGTAGCTACCTTCTACAATCTCCACAGGGACTCCCAACTGTTCTACTAAAGAAGCATCATCTGTTCCATAGTATCCACGGCTTTGCGCTTGTTGATGCGCATCCATAATCAGCTCATACTTAAATGCCTGAGGGGTCTGAGCCGCCCATAGATAATGGCGGTCAAGAGTCGAGAGGTGTTCTCCGTTCTTCTGCTTGATGGTATCCGTCACTTTGACCGCCAGAAGAGCCGCTTGCTTATCAGCGGTCGTTTCAGCGAGCTTATGCAGAGCGTCGGTGCTCACGAACGGACGGGCTCCGTCGTGGATAAAGACCGGAATCTCCGTGTTCTCGATCGCTTGTAATCCCGCCAACACGCTGTCTTGTCGCTCCGCTCCACCATTTACAAAACGAACCGCCTGACAAGCTTCATATTTCGAGAGAAGCTCTTCCATCTTGCCTCGCTCCTGTGTGTTCGTGACGAGGACAATCTCCTCACACCAAGGGTCCTCTCGGAAGACGGATAACGTATGTATAATCAACGGCTGATCATCAATCATCAAAAACTGTTTATTGCGGCCTGCCAGCATCCGCTTCCCTTGTCCGGCTGCCAGAAGAACTGCTGAATATTTAACCATGACATCCACCCTATTATGGAATCCGGACCTTCAAGGCACCGTTTCCCGATTTCGTTCCTTAACAACAAAAGTGATAACACTAAGGTTATCACTTTTGTTTGTCCCTATTTGTTTATACCGTTTTTATAAGGCTTTTTCAAGTGATTTTGGCTTAGCGAAAATCATTCGTCCAGCGGAAGTCTGAAGAACACTTGTGACAATGACATCAATCGTCTTGCCGATATAATTCTTCCCTTCCTCTACCACGATCATCGTCCCATCATCGAGATAGGCGACACCTTGATTCTGCTCTTTACCGTCTTTAATCACTTGGATCTTCATCTCTTCACCCGGAAGCACAACCGGCTTCACGGCGTTCGCTAGATCATTAATGTTTAAGACTTGGACATTTTGAAACTCACATACTTTGTTCAAGTTGAAGTCATTGGTCACGACAATACCATTCATGACTTTTGCGAGCTTGACCAGCTTACTGTCGACTTCTTGTATATCTTCAAAGTCCCCTTCGTAAATCTCCACGTTTACAGGGAGGTCTTTCTGCAGGCGGTTCAGAATATCCAACCCACGGCGACCTCTGTTCCGCTTGAGTCCGTCAGAAGAATCAGCAATGTGCTGCAATTCTTCCAGAACAAATTGAGGAATGACAATGGTTCCTTCAAGGAAATGCGTCTCACAGATATCTGCGATTCGACCATCGATAATGACACTCGTATCTAATATTTTCTGTTTTGGGATCAGGGATTCGTCTACAGATGACGTTTCTGTAGCCTGATCTGCATCGTCACTCTTCTTATCTTTGCGCGTGACCATACCAAGGAATTCGTCTTTTCTCTTGAAGCCGACCTGGAAACCGAAATACCCTAAGAAAAAGGTAATGATGATCGGCACGACTTGATCAACGACTGGAATCTCAAATTGCTGAACTGGAATATTGACCAGATAGGCAATGATTAAACCAACAATCAGTCCCAGACTTCCAAATAACAGATCAGCAGCAGGAGCTCGTACGAGCGTATCCTCCACCCATCTGAGAAAATCGACAATATAATCCACAAACCAAAACATTAATAAATATAAAATAAGTGCTCCGATAACAGCGCCTAAGGATGATTGGATTAAGCCCGGCCAATCCATTCCCATCAATCTGAATAAATCAGGCAGATAGAGATAACCAATGGTACCACCTGTTAATACGATGAATAACTGTACTATACGTTTAAGCACTTCTCCTCACCTCCTTCTAATCAGTATGACCAAAGTGCTTTCCCATTAATCGTTGAATATAGGAATGATGAATTCTAAATTATCACAGTTTCCATTTTAAGTCAAAGGATAACCAAACATGATACCATGATTAGACGAAATAAGTCAATATCCCTATATGTGACGATCGACAAATAATTGCTCTTGAATCCGCTCTAACCCGTCTTGAATTTTCATCGCGCGGACTTCTCCAACCCCGTCTACCTCGACTAATTCTTTGGTAGAAGCCTGAACTAAAGCTTCCAAGGTGCTGAATCGTCCCACCAAATGTTCAATGATCAGCGGCGGCAGCCTCGGAATACGGTTGAGGATCCGATACCCTCTCGGGTGGATGGCATCTTCCATCTTCGTATTAGAGGAGTAGCCGAGTAATTTCAGGATCTGTTCGTCTGATAAAAACTCAGCAGACGTGACTTCCTGCATTTTTCTCAGAATATAATGCGGCTCATAGTCCGGTCTCTTACTATAGTCCTTCAACAGCAACGCCGCTTCGTCCTCAATGTTCGATACAAGCTCTGTCATTTGTAATTGGATCAGACGTCCCTCTGTGCCCAACTCATTCACATAGTTAAGGATTTCTGTCTTTGTCCGTAGCACCATCTCGATTCTATGAACAACCTGGACGACCTCGGAGAAAGAAACCATATTTTCAAACTCCATCGCACCAAGATTGGTGATGCTTTGGTTCAGTACATTTTTGTATTTTTCAAGCGTCTGAATCGCCTGGTTCGCCTTCGTCAAAATAACCCCGATATCCTTCAACGAATAGCGCAGCGCCCCCTTATACAGGGTAATGACATTACGGCGCTGTGAAATCGCAATGACGAGTGTGCCCGTCTGTTTGGCCACACGCTCCGCCGTACGGTGGCGCATCCCGGTTTCTGTCGATAAGATATCCGGATCCGGCATCAACTGAGCGTTGGCATAAAGAATTTTGCTCGCTTCGCCATTCAAAATCAGCGCACCATCCATTTTAGCCAGCTCGTACAAGTGAGCCGGAGTGAAATCGGACTGAATATGAAATCCGCCATCGACAAGTTCCCTTACTCCGTCACCGTATCCTAGAACGATCAGCCCTCCCGTATTGGCGCGCAGGACGTTCTCAATCCCATCGCGCAGCGGTGTACCGGGCGCTACAAACTTCAAGATTTCTCCCATACCATGGTCTTTTATCTCATGCCATTCCATTTAAGCATCTCCTAACGTAACCTTCATGGCCTCCTGTACAGAGCTCACACCGATCACCTCAATGTTGGAAGGCACTGTCCAGCCATCCATGTTCTTTTTAGGGATAATCACTCGTTTAAAACCGAGTTTCGCTGCTTCCTGGACACGTTGTTCAATCCGGGCGACACGACGAACTTCGCCGGTTAACCCTACTTCTCCTACAACAACATCATCCGGCCTTGAGGAACGATCACGGAAGCTTGACGCCACACTGATTGCGACAGCAAGGTCAATCGCCGGTTCATCCAGTTTCACGCCGCCTGCCACTTTGACATAAGCGTCCTGGTTCTGTAATAAAAGTCCGGCTCTCTTTTCAAGCACTGCCATAATCAATGGAATACGGTTGTTATCGATTCCTGTCGCCATTCTTCTTGGATTACCGAATGCGGTTGGTGAAATTAAAGCCTGGATCTCGACAAGGACAGGGCGTGACCCTTCCATCGAACAAACGACAATCGATCCCGCCGCTCCCTGTGAACGCTCTTCAAGAAAGATCTCGGAAGGGTTGAGCACTTCTCTCAAGCCCTCCTCCTTCATCTCAAAGATTCCCATTTCGTGTGTACTTCCGAAACGGTTTTTGACGCTTCGCAGGATTCTGAAGGTGTGGTGCCGTTCTCCTTCGAAATAAAGGACCGCATCCACCATGTGTTCAAGCAGTCTCGGACCTGCAATAGATCCCTCTTTGGTAACATGCCCTACAATGAAAATCGGAATACCTTTACTTTTGGCAACCCGCATCAATTGACTTGTACACTCTCGTACTTGAGAGACACTTCCCGGCGCCGATGTAACGTCTTCCTTGTAAATGGTCTGTATGGAGTCAATGACCACAAATTTCGGATCAACTTGCTCAATATGCGTAATGACGTCCTGTAAGTTCGTTTCGGATAAAACGTACAATTCGTCTGAGGTAATGCCGAGACGCTCAGCCCGAAGCTTCGTCTGTCTGGCAGACTCCTCTCCTGAAATATATAAGACCGGCATGTTTTTGTCAGCAATCTGGGCGGAGATCTGCAAGAGTAAAGTTGACTTACCGATACCCGGGTCTCCACCGATTAAAACAAGCGATCCCGCTACGATTCCCCCACCAAGCACCCGGTTAAACTCGGGCATGTCGGTCGGTAGACGCGGTTCTTTCTGTGATTGAATAGCTGTGATTTTCTCTGGTTTAGATGTTGCGGAAGTGGAATTCGTCTGGAATACGTGCCTGGAGTTCGTGCCGGTTGCACTCACTTCTTCCACTAAAGTATTCCACTGTTGACACCCCGGGCATTTGCCCATCCATTTCGGCGTTTCATATCCACATTCCTGGCAAACAAATTTCGTTTTTCTTTTTGCCAAGACGCTCGCTCCTCTATCTATATTTTATACGATATGGTTCGTAAAGAAGTTTCATGATCATATCAATTGTATTAAGATTTTCTTACTAAAATCAAATAGACGCAAGCTTTTTGACTTCGTTATGTATAAAGAAATCGGAAGGTGTCGAGACCTTCCGATTCCGGTTTATCTATCATGAATTTGTCGATTCCTGCTGCTGGGTATGAACAACGAACTCTTTCTTATCGTTCAAGTCGATTTTCACTTTCTGTCCTTTGGCAATGTTCTCTTTCAGCAATTCTTCAGACAAGAGATCTTCTACGTTCTTTTGAAGCGAACGACGCAACGGACGGGCTCCGTACTCAGGGTCGAAACCTGTTTCTGCGATGTGTTCGATCGCAGCTTCTGACAAGGTAAAGTCGATTTCCTGTTCCTGAAGACGCTGGCGAAGGTGGTCCGCCATCAGCGTAACGATGGACTTCATGTGTTTTCTCTCTAGAGAGTGGAACACGATCGTCTCATCAATACGGTTTAAGAATTCAGGACGGAACGCTTTCTTCAATTCCGCGGTTACCTTGGACTTCATGTCTTTATAATCCTGGTCGCCATCTTCCATCGTGAACCCAACGTATTTGTTGGATTTAAGCTCCTGAGCACCAACGTTTGATGTCATGATCAGGACTGTATTACGGAAGTCTACAACGCGTCCTTTAGAGTCTGTCAGACGACCGTCCTCAAGCACTTGAAGCAGGATGTTGAATACTTCAGGGTGCGCTTTTTCAATCTCATCCAGAAGGACGACAGAATACGGTTTGTTCCGTACTTTTTCTGTCAGCTGACCGCCTTCATCATATCCTACATAACCTGGTGGTGAACCAACCAGACGTGACGTGCTGTGTTTTTCCATGTATTCGGACATGTCGATCCGAATCATCGCATCCTCTTCACCAAACATGCTCTCTGCAAGCGCACGGGCAAGCTCCGTTTTACCAACACCTGTTGGTCCTAAGAAGATGAAGGAACCGATTGGACGCTTCGGATCTTTCAAACCGGCACGAGCACGACGGATTGCTTTGGAAATCGATTTAACGGCTTCGTCCTGACCGATGACGCGGTTGTGAAGCGTGTCTTCGAGTGCAAGTAGACGCTCACTTTCATCCTTGGTCATCTTAGAAACCGGCACACCGGTCCATGTAGACACGACAGACGCAATATCCTCAACCGTTACTTCAGAATCTTCCTGACCCTGCTTCTCTTTCCACTCATCCTTCGTCTGATCTAGTTCGTCACGGAGACGCTGTTCACTATCGCGAAGGGATGCAGCTTTTTCGAATTCCTGGCTCTGAACAGCCGCGTCTTTCTCTTTTCTTACCTCTTCCAGCTTCTGCTCAAGCTCTTTCAAGTTTGGCGGAGCTGTGTAAGAACGAAGGCGGACCTTCGAAGCTGCCTCATCAATTAAGTCAATCGCTTTATCCGGAAGGAAACGATCCGTAATATAGCGGTCTGAGAAACGCACAGCGGAATCAATTGAATCGTCTGGAATCGTGACACGGTGGTGTGCTTCATAACGGTCACGAAGCCCTTTAAGGATTTGTACAGACTCTTCGAGGTTCGGCTCATCCACTTGGATAGGCTGGAAACGGCGTTCAAGAGCCGCATCTTTCTCGATATACTTACGGTATTCATCCAGTGTAGTAGCACCGATACATTGCAGTTCGCCACGTGCAAGGGATGGTTTCAGAATGTTGGAAGCATCAATCGCCCCTTCTGCGCCACCTGCGCCGATCAACGTGTGCAACTCATCAATGAATAGAATGATGTTGCCTGCCTGACGGATCTCCTCCATCACTTTTTTCAGACGATCTTCGAATTCACCGCGGTACTTCGTTCCCGCTACGACCGTACCCATATCGAGTGTCATAACGCGCTTATCACGGAGGATCTCAGGTACTTCATTGTTCATAATCTGTTGAGCCAATCCCTCAGCAATCGCCGTTTTACCTACACCAGGCTCACCGACAAGTACCGGGTTGTTCTTCGTACGACGACTCAACACTTGAATCACTCGTTCGATTTCTTTACTACGCCCGATGACAGGGTCGATGTTACCTTCTTTTGCAATAGCGGTTAAATCACGTGCTAGAGAATCCAGTGTCGGGGTGTTCGCATTGGCTGCTGGGCCTCCTGCGCCACCTCCACGGCGATTCTGGCCGCCTGTAGACTCATTGTTGCCTAGCAGCTGTAAAACCTGCTGACGGGCTTTATTTAAGCTTACACCAAGGTTATTCAGGACACGCGCTGCTACGCCTTCTCCTTCACGGATCAATCCGAGAAGAATGTGTTCTGTGCCTACGTATGAATGGCCCAGCTTACGCGCTTCATCCATGGATAGTTCAATCACTTTTTTCGCACGTGGTGTATAATGAATCGTCTGAGAGACTTTGTCTCCCTTTCCGATTAATTTTTCTACTTCTTGTTGAATTTTTGCTGACTCGAGGCCAAGAGCGGAAAGTGCTTTTGCCGCAATACCTTCTCCTTCACTAACTAGCCCCAATAGAATATGTTCGGTACCAATATTATTGTGACCTAAACGAACAGCTTCTTCTTGTGCTAATGCCAATACTTTTTGTGCTCTTTCAGTAAATCGCCCAAACATCATGGACATTACCTCCTAACATTAATCTTCATTCTCTAATTGCAATCTTTCTCTGATTAATGATGCTCTTCGTATATCGCGCTCTTCTGGTGTAAGGGTTGCTTTTGCATATTGTTGCAAAAATCCCGGCTGTGTTAAAATCATCAGCTCATTTAGGATGGTGCGCGGGATATGATCGATCATGCCGAGGTCAATCCCAAGCCGCAAGTCCGATAAGCATTTGGCTGCCTCTTTAGACTCTATGATGCGACTGTGCTTTAAAACACCATATGATCGGAAAATCCTATCCTCGAGCTGAATACCAGATCGATTCACCAGCGCCTCTCTCGCACGCCTTTCCTGATCGATCAGCTGCTTTACGACGCTGTGGAGATCTTCGACTATATCCGGCTCAGACTTCCCAAGTGTAATCTGGTTTGAAATCTGAAAGATATTCCCCACGGCTTCACTGCCTTCACCATAAATCCCTCTGACCACAAGCCCCAACTGGTTGATTGCTGGTGTCATCCGGTTGATCTGCTGTGTCATAGCCAGGGCCGGCAGGTGCATCATGACAGATGCCCTCATTCCTGTCCCCACATTCGTCGGGCAGGAAGTCAAATAACCTCGTTTTTCATCAAACGCGTAATCCACTTTCTCTTCCAACCAGTCATCCAATTGAGATGCCTGCTCCAGCGCCTTATCTAATTGAAAGCCGGGGAAGTACAATTGTATGCGGATATGGTCTTCTTCATTAATCATGATAGACACTTGCTCATTCTGAGAGATTAAGGTTCCCGAGTGCTCAGGTTTTTCAGCTAAGTGTGGACTCACTAAGTGCTTCTCCACGAGCACCCGTTTTTCAATAGGTTGAAGATCTTTCATTTTAACGATTTCAAAGTCCTTGTAATCACGAAATGACTGATGCTTAAACTTCTCTTCAAAAAATTCCATCACTTCATCTAGAGTCTGATCAGATGCAATCAGCGGAAATGGGTAGTGAGAGAAATTACGTGCCAGTCTGATCCGACTGCTCATCACAATGTCACTATCCGGCCCATCCTCTTTCATCCATGGACTGATTGCCTCATTCATAAATTGCTGCAACGACATAATTACTCACCACCCTCCCCTTGCTGAAGTTGGCTTTCTAATGTACGGATCTTATCTCTAATGTTCGCCGCATGCTCAAATTCTTCCTGCTCAATGAGCTCTTTAAGACGAGATTTATAATCTTCAATTTCACGCTTCAGGTGCAGGTTACCACCCTCACGCTTCGGTATTTTCCCATCATGACGCGTGTTCCCACTGTGGACTCGGCGTAAAATCGGGTTGATGCGATCATCAAAGGTTTGGTAACAGGATGCACAGCCAAACTTTCCGATTCTAGCAAACTCCTGATAAGTTAACCCACACGTCGGGCATTTCAGTTGAGATGCTTGTTGATAGGACTGCGTTTTCTGGTTGCTGAACGGAGAAGAACCTTCAGAATGAAACAGACCGGACAAGAGGTCATTTAACGTGAAGTTCTCTTCTCCATAACTCATATAACCCTTTTCCTTCGCACATTGTTCACACACATGAACCTCTGTTTTTTGACCATTCACAACCTGTGTTAAATGGACCGTTGCAGGTCTTTTCTTGCATTCCTGGCACTCCATACCTCTAACCCCTTTCCGCCTCAACTTTTATATTTCAACGTAAACAGCATAGCTGTCATCATCCGAGATCGAACTTCATCTCTTAAGGGAAGTGGAAAAGCAAGTACTTCCCGGTCAATCATGCTTTTGATCAAAAGTGCTTCACGTCTTGAAATCAGGCGATGCTCCAGCAGTCTCTCAACCACATCTGTCGCTGCACCTTGAGAAACACGAGGTTGAACAAGCTCCATGACTTCTTCAATCATATCCGCATTATTTTTATGCTGGATCCGGCTGATGCGGATATAACCGCCCCCGCCACGTTTACTCTCTACTATATATCCTTTTTCCACAGTAAACCTTGTTTTAATCACATAGTTGATTTGAGAAGGTACACATTGGAATTGATCAGCAATTTCACTTCGCTTGATCTCAATGCTGTTGGATTGATTCTCCTCGAGGATATTTTTTAAATGTTCCTCGATAATGTCTGAGATATTCCGCATCTTCCCTCCCCCTCTTTTGACTTTGACTATCTTTGACTTTAATTTTATTATACTCAAATTTTATTGTCACGCAACTAAAATGTTTTCGTGGAATACATCTTTCATGTTTCCCTATACGAGTCTTCCTTAAAACAAAAACTACGCAATTATTTGCGCAGTTTTACAAAGAAATATTCACTTCTAATACAGACGGTCGTTCTGAGATTTTCTCAATGATCTCTTTGATTCTCTCTTTTCCTCTTACTTCGACTTCAAATACAAGGGTGTGCACTTTTTCTCCCCTTTTCAACTGTGAAGACCGCAGCACAATACCTGGTTGGTCGAGGAGAGAAAGCACTTCCCTGATTTCTCCAGTATAAGAAACCGTAATTTTCACCTTCTGCTTCCCGTTCTCGATCATTTTCTTTTTCTCTAATTTATTTAAAAAGATCAGAGAAAGTAATACGGTAAGCGTAGACAGGATCGCAATATCGTACATACCTGCCCCTACTACTAGTCCAATCCCGGCGACCGTCCAAATAGAAGCAGCGGTTGTAAGGCCACGAATCGTAACCCCGTGCACCATAATCGTCCCAGCTCCAAGAAATCCAATTCCACTGATAACATAGGAGGGAATACGAGCGGGGTCAAAGCGCACGTGATCATACTTGTCTATAAATGTATCAAAACCATATAAAGAAAGGAGCATCATCATACAAGCTCCCGTCCCTACCAATATATGCGTTCGAAAACCTGCCGATTGATTCTTCACTTCCCTTTCAAAACCAATCAGGCCGCATAGCATCATAGCACTTAAGAGACGGACCGCGTACAGGGAAGTGTTGGGACCGAATATTTCAAACATATCACTCTCCCCCTTCTACTTACCATCCTATGAACAGGGCTCTAATAAAATACAAACAACCTATTATTTTCACCATTTAGAAAAAAGCCCCTCAGAGGAAATCCTCTAAGGGGCTTTTCTAATGACGTGGCGGCGTCCTACTCTCACGGGGGTAAACCCGACTACCATCGGCGCTGAAGAGCTTAACTGCTGTGTTCGGCATGGGAACAGGTGTGACCTCTTCGCCTTCACCACCACATCATATAAGGTTTTAAAGTAAACCTTCAAAACTGGATAAGAGTTGTTCAAACCGAAATAAATGTCTTTTCAGATAGATAAGTCATCGATCCATTAGTATCTGTCAGCTCCACGTGTCACCACGCTTCCACCTC
>NZ_JAIVAJ010000012.1 GCF_020171725.1 Halobacillus litoralis
ATTTGCACATCGAAATGTGCTCGTTGTCTTTTCTTCACTAAGAAGAAAATATTGACGTACTGGTTGGTTCGTTCAGTTTTCAAAGATCAAAATGTTGTGTGCTGTTCAAAACAGCGACTCAACTATCATAACATTTTTTAAAGCGTTGTGTCAAGAACTTTTTTAAAATGTTTTTTTCAGTGTTGCCTTGCCGCGTTTGCGACTTAACTAATATAGCATGTATCTGCTATCGAAGTCAACAACTTTTTTAATGCGTTGTTTTGAATGACTTCGCTGTCTTTTTTGCGACAAGTAATAATATATCACGGTACCCAAACGGATGCAATAGGTAAATTGAAAAAAACTTCATTATTGTTGAAGATCAAATAAAAACCCTCTCTACCAAACGGCAGAGAGGGGCGTGATTAAGATTCACGGTTTCTCATTTGTGGGAACAGTAACACATCACGGATCGATGGAGAATCCGTCAGAAGCATGACCAGTCGATCGATTCCAATTCCAAGTCCACCTGTTGGAGGCATACCATACTCCAAGGCTTCAATGAAATCATTGTCCATCATATGGGCTTCATCATTTCCTTGTTCACGTTCTTTCAATTGAGCTTCGAAACGCTCACGTTGATCAATTGGATCATTAAGCTCAGAGAATGCATTTGCATGCTCTCTTCCTACAATAAACAGCTCGAAGCGGTCAGTGAAACGACTGTCCTCTTCGTTTTGTTTAGCTAGAGGAGAAATTTCAACCGGATGTCCATAAATGAACGTTGGCTGAATAAGCGTTTCTTCTACTCGTTGTTCAAAGAATTCATTCACAATATGTCCGAATGTCATTGTATCGTTAATTTCAATACCGTGTTCAGCTGCTAGCTCTTTAGCTTGATTGTCAGACATGTGCTCCCAGAAGTCTACGCCTGTGTGTTCTTTAATAGCATCTACCATGTGTAGACGTGTCCATTGAGGTTTCAAATCGATGGATTGCTCATTATACGTAACCGTTGTAGATCCGAGTACTTCTTCTGCTATGTGAGCCACCATGTTTTCTGTAAGGTCCATCACATCATGGTAGTCTCCGTATGCCTCATATAACTCAAGCATCGTGAATTCCGGGTTGTGTCGAGTCGACACCCCTTCATTACGGAATACGCGGCCAATCTCATAAACTTTCTCTAGGCCACCTACAATAAGACGCTTTAAGTGCAGCTCAATGGCAATACGCATATAAAGCTGCATGTCCAACGCGTTATGGTGTGTGATGAATGGACGCGCAGACGCTCCACCAGGAATGCCGTGCATCAGTGGTGTCTCCACTTCCAAGAAACCAAGCCCGTCCAAATAACGGCGCATGGATTGAATGATTTTACTTCTTGTAATGAAGGTATCACGGCTTCCAGGATTCGTAATGAGATCCAGGTAACGTTGACGGTAGCGTTGTTCGATATCTTGGAGACCATGGAACTTCTCTGGTAGTGGGCGAAGCGATTTCGTAAGAAGGTGGAATTCGGATGCTTTAACCGAAAGCTCTCCTACGTTCGTCTTGAACATAACACCTGTGACACCTACGATATCTCCAAGGTCAGCGGTCTTGAACACTTCGTAAGCCTCTTCGCCAATTTCGTCTTTACGTACATACAATTGAATTTGTCCACTTACATCCTGGATGTGAGTGAATCCCGCTTTCCCTTTTCCGCGCTTCGTCATGATACGACCAGCGATTGTAGCAGGGATCTGCTTTTCTTCTAATTCTTCTTTAGAAAAGGCATCATACTTTTCGACAAGTTCCTCTGATAGGTTGGTACGCTCAAATTTCCCGCCGAAAGGGTCCATCCCCTGTTCTCGATAAGCGTTCAATTTATCACGACGCACCTGCATCTGTTCATTGAGTTCTTCTGACATGATCATCACTCCATTCCCTTATATATAAATTAATTGCCGCTTCAATAATAAAAACTGCCAGCGGAATACTGGCAGCAGACTGTCTATGGTTTAGTATAGAAAAGTCCTCCAACCGTGTCAACGATGATGGGGGTGCGGTTCATCCTAAATTTGATTCTCATCTATTATAAGGTTCCCCACACCTTCAAGCTTTCGACATCCTCTTTCGGTAATTCACTCGCTACTTCACCAGCCGTCTTACCGAGAGTGGGAATTTCCACATCGGGGGAAAGATTCGCAAGCGGCACCATGACAAAAGCCCGTTCCTGCATATGGGGGTGCGGAATCGTTAAGTGTTCTGCCTCCATATTTTCTTGATTATAAAGCAAAATGTCAAGGTCGATCGTGCGAGGTCCCCACTTCACGACACGCTTCCGACCCAATTCCTCCTCTATCGATTGGCAAACATCAAGTAATGCAACCGGGCTTAGTGAAGTAGACACTTTCAGTACCATGTTCAGAAAATCATTTTGATCGGTGTATCCAACTGGCTCTGTTTCATATACAGTGGAGCGACCGATCAATCGGATGCTTTCATGCCGGTCAAGAATCTGGATGGCCTGGGATAAGTATTCTTCCCTCTCGGATAAGTTCGATCCGAGAGCAATGTAGGCTTGGTTCTTCACTGGCGGCTCCTGTAGATTTCAATCGCAACTGACTGATAGTGCCCAGGAATCGGCGGGTCCGGCTTGTACATCTTGATCCGGCAGGCATGAAGGATTTCAAATTGTTCCAAAAGCTGACTTGCGATCTGTTCCGAAACGGACTCGACAAGGTTATAAGCCTTCCCTTCAACTACAGCTTTCGTAATCTCATAAATCTCAGCATAGTTAATCGATTGGTTCATATCGTCCGATTCTCCGGCAGGCTTAAGATCAAGTTCAAGCTCCGCATCTACATAAAACCGCTGCCCAAGCTTATTCTCTTCCGGAAACAACCCGTGATAACCCCAGAACTGCATCTGATTCACATAAATCTTATCCATTCTTCTCACCCTTTCCTATCATAGCGTCCATCATCTTCGTCATTCGTACAATGGGCTTTACATCGTGCACTCTTACCATTTGTATCCCCTGAGCGATCGCATAGCAAACGGTAGCGCCCGTCCCTTCCATACGCTCTTCTTTAGGAAGGTCGAGTGTGAGCCCTATAAAGGACTTCCGGCTGCTGCCGAGTAGTACTGGATATCCGAGCGCATGAAACTGATCCAGACTTCTCATCACCTTAAGGTTATCTTCAGGTGTTTTGGCGAATCCTATTCCGGGATCAAGAATGATGTTTTCATCTTTGACGCCCGAGTTCTTAGCAATCGTGATGCTTTCCTCAAGGTCGCTTTTCATATCTTCTATAAGGGAGGTATAACCCCGTTGCGGTCTGTTCTGCATGAGAATGATGGGAACTTCGCATCTTGCTGCGACTTTTGCAATCGCCGGCTGTCTCTTAGCGCCCCATACATCATTTATAATCGATGCCCCCGCCTCAATCGCACGACTTGCGACTTCTGCCTTGTACGTATCAATCGAGATCGGAATTTCAACGGCCTGCTTCACTGCACGGATAATGGGCAGGATCCTATCAAGCTCATCCTGCTCAGAAACCGGTTCATGTCCTGGCCGGGTCGACTCACCACCTATATCAATAATATGGGCGCCGTCTTTCTCCATTTGAACAGCCTGTTTTACAGCGCTGTCCACATCGTTATACTCCCCACCATCCGAAAAAGAGTCCGGAGTCACATTCAATATCCCCATGACAAGCGTTTCTTTCTTTAGATCGTATGTTTTTTCTTTCGTCTTTAATTGATAGTTCACGTTTCCAGCCCTCTTTCTGTAGGAACTCTTCCTATCATCTTACAACATTTCACCTGAACAATCATTTCAGAAAAAAAGAGGCATCGATGAAAGACTCATCAATGCCTCTACCTTTATTCTTACTCTTCATCAAATTGATAAAGAGGCGTAGAAAGATATCGTTCTCCGTTACTTGGAATAACGGCAACGACTTTCTTTCCTTTTCCAAGCTTTTTAGCCACTTGCTTTGCGACATGGATAGCTGAACCAGAAGAAATCCCACCAAGGATTCCATCTTTCCTTGCTGCTTCACGAGCAGCTGCGAAGGAATCCTCTTTCGAAACCTGGTACACCTCATCGTAAATTTCAGTGTTCAGAATCCCCGGTACAAAGCCAGCTCCGATACCCTGGATTTTGTGTGGCCCAGGATCTCCACCTGAAAGGACAGGTGAGCCGTCTGGTTCAATGGCTATGATCTGGATATCCGGATAGCGCTCCTTCAATACCTTCCCAGCACCTGTGATCGTTCCACCTGTACCGATCCCTGCAACGAAGGCATCAAGCTGATCTCCCATTTGTTCAACGATTTCCGGTCCGGTCGCCTTTTCATGAACGAGTGGGTTGGCTTCATTGTTAAACTGCTGTGGCATAAAGTAATTATGCTTAGACTGAAGCTCCGCCGCCTTTTTGATGGCCCCTTTCATGCCGTCGCTTCCCGGTGTCAGAACAAGGTCTGCACCATATGCACGAAGAAGGTTACGACGCTCTTGACTCATCGTGTCCGGCATAACCAGAATCGCTTTATACCCTTTGGCTGCAGCAATCATCGCAAGACCGATTCCTGTGTTACCGCTGGTCGGCTCGATGATCGTATCTCCCTCTTTTAGTTCACCGGCTTTTTCTGCTTCTTCAATCATGGAAAGAGCAATACGGTCTTTGACCGAGCTGCCTGGATTCATATATTCAAGTTTTAAGTAAATATCTGCGCTGTCTTCATCGGCACTTCGGTTCAATTTTACCATTGGTGTCTGACCGACTAACTCACTTACATTGTTTGCAACTCTCATTGTCTCACTCCTAAAACCAAGTATTTTTATAGGATTTAACCTAAATGTACTGGAGTTACATGCTATTGTCAAACATTTCAATCAACTCACACAGGAACACTTCCCTATATAGAAAAGAGCGAAACAACACGTGTTCCGCTCTTAGTATATCGTAACTTCAGAAAAACAATGACTAGTTCGCTTGCTCTGACTGCAATTCCTGAAGTTGTTCAATTGTAAATTGATAATCTTCGTTACAGAAGTGGCACTTCGCTTCTGCTCCGCCATCTTCTTCGATCATACGCTCGATCTCTTCATCACCAAGACTGGCAATCGCCGTTTCGACACGCTCACGGGAGCAGTGGCATTTGAATTGGATCGGCATTGTGTCGAGCACCTCAACGTTCTCTTCACCAAGAAGCGTGTGCAGAATCTCTTCAGGTGATTTGCCTTCACGCACCAACCCAGAGATGGATTGAACTTCAGACAAACGTTTCTCGATCTCTGCCGTCGTCTCTTCGTCTGCCCCAGGCATCATTTGAATGATAAAGCCTCCTGCAGCTGCTGTTGTATAATCTGTATCTACAATGACACCAGCTCCTACAGCGGATGGAACTTGTTCAGAATTTGCGAAGTAATACGTAAAGTCCTCACTGATCTCACCAGAGACAAGTGGCACCTGACCTGTAAAGTGATCTCTCATACCGAGGTCCTTCACAACACTTAACGTTCCAGCCGTTCCTACAGCACTAGCTACGTCAAGCTTCCCTTGGTCATTCGACTCAAAGTCAACGTGAGGGTTTTTAATATATCCGCGCACTTCACCTTTGGAATTCGCATCGGCGATGATCGCACCAGCAGGGCCGTTTCCTTCGATTTTTATCGTTATTTTATCTTCACCTTTGAGCATGGCACCCATCATAGAGCTGATGGTCAGCGTACGTCCTAAAGCAGCGGTCGGTGTTACCCATGTATCTTGTCTGCGACGGGCTTCTTCAACGGTCTCGGTAGACTGAACAGCGTAAGCACGGACCTGACCATCAAACCCCATTGCGCGAACTAAATAATCTGACATTGCTTATCATTCTCCTTTAAATGTTTCTTTGTTGCGTTGATAAATCTTGTGCAGGCCTTTAAGTGTAAGATGGGCGTCTACATAATCAATCGTGCTGGATTGATCGGCAATCAACGAAGCAAGTCCTCCTGTCGCAATGACCGTCGGCTTCTTGTCTCCCGTTTCCTTCATACGTGTCACGACCTCATCCACTTGGCCTACATATCCATAAAACACTCCAGACTGCATCGCTTCTACTGTGCTTTGTCCAATGACGTGTTCCGGGCGCTTAATTTCGATTTTCGGAAGTTTGGCCGCTTTCGCATACAAAGCTTCCATGGAGATATTGATACCAGGTGCGATCGCTCCACCCAGATATTCTCCGTTTCCATTTATATAACAATACGTTGTCGCTGTACCAAAATCAATAATGACTAGTGGAAGTTCATACTCCCCGACGGCACCGACAGCATTGACAATACGGTCAGCTCCGATCTCTTCAGGGTTCGGATACTTCATCGGAAGACCATGGTCCACCCTGCCGTCCCCAATGATCATCGGACGCTTTTTAAAATAATAAAGGGACATGCGTTCAAGTGCAAACATAATGGGAGGTACAACAGATGATATGATCACACCATCCATGTCCTCGAACCGTAACCCTTCATGATCGAACAAAGACTTGATCAGCATACCGAATTCGTCTTCGGTTTTATGCCTGTCCGTCTTGATTCTCCATTGATACTTTAACTCCCCTTGGTCAAACACACCCAATACTGTGTTGGTGTTCCCAACATCAAGGACAAAATTCATGCTTACAGCCTCCTGTACCAAATCCTTCGGTTTCCATCATATCACAATTGCAGCGATGACTCTCAAGCAGATGAACTGGACACACAGAAAACCACACCACCTTCGTAAGAGGGGTGTGGTTCTCATCAGTTTAAGCACAATCAAAATTAAGAACGACGGTCATCTGAATCGTTCTGACCATCTTCGTCGGAAGTCTTCTCATCAGAAGGTTTTTCATCGGTAGGCTGTTCAGCGCCTGAATCCGTTTCTTCCTCTTCTTCCTTCGACTGGATGTTAACACGTACATCTTCATCATCTGTTGACTCAGAAGAGGTATTGTTCTTGATTTTCTCATTATTTTTACGAGCGATTTCTTCCAATTCCTCGTCGGTCGGCATGCGGCCTTTATCGAACAGGGAACGGATCTCTGTTGCATCCAGTGTCTCCACATCAAGCAACGTTTGAGCAATCAACTCAAGCTTATCTTTGTTTTCAGTCAAGATCTGCTTAGCGCGATCATAACAGTAATCGATGAAGTTCTTCACTTCCTGATCAATTTCGTAAGCGATTTGATCAGAGTAATTCTGTTCATTCTGAATGTCGCGTCCAAGGAAGACTTGACCTCCGGAATTGGAACCGAACTGAAGCGGTCCGAGCTTATCACTCATTCCGTATTCGGTTACCATCTTACGGGCAATGTTCGTGGCACGCTGGAAGTCGTTATGAGCACCGGTGCTCACTTCACCAAAGATGACTTCTTCTGCTACACGTCCACCTAGAAGGCCGGTAATCTTATCAAATAGTTCCGGCTTCGTCATGAAGTAACGGTCCTCTTTAGGAAGCATGACGGCATAACCACCAGCTTGACCACGAGGAACGATCGTTACCTTGTGAACCATGTCTGCGTCATCCAGAACCATACCGATAACGGTGTGACCACTTTCGTGGTGAGCGACGATATCGCGCTCTTTCTTGGAGATGACACGGCTCTTCTTCGCTGGTCCTGCAATGACACGGTCAATCGCTTCATCAACATCGTCCATATCGACACTCTTCTTATCCGCACGGGCTGCCACTAGCGCAGCTTCGTTGAGCAGGTTCTCAAGATCGGCACCAGAGAATCCAGGCGTACGTAAAGCAATTGTCTTCAAGTCGACGTTTTCTGATAGCGGTTTGTTCTTAGCGTGTACGGCAAGGACCGCTTCACGACCTTTCACATCTGGGCGGTCAACCGTAATTTGACGGTCGAAACGTCCCGGACGAAGCAAGGCAGGGTCCAGAATATCAGGACGGTTAGTCGCGGCGATGATGATGATTCCTTCATTCACACCGAAACCGTCCATTTCAACAAGCAGTTGGTTCAACGTTTGTTCACGTTCATCGTGACCGCCGCCAAGACCGGCACCACGTTGACGACCTACTGCGTCAATCTCATCAATGAAGATGATACCAGGTGCGTTCTTCTTCGCATTCTCGAACAAGTCACGAACACGAGATGCACCGACACCGACGAACATTTCTACGAAGTCCGAACCACTGATGGAGAAGAACGGAACTCCCGCTTCCCCTGCAACTGCGCGGGCAAGCAATGTTTTACCTGTACCTGGAGGTCCTACAAGCAGGACACCCTTCGGAATGCGGGCACCAACGGCAGAGAATTTACGCGGATCTTTCAAGAAGTCCACGACTTCGACAAGTTCCTGCTTCTCTTCGTCCGCTCCAGCTACATCTTTGAAACGCACTTTCTTCTTCTCTTCTGTGTACATCTTCGCCTTACTCTTACCGAAGTTCATGACACGGCTTCCGCCACCCTGAGCTTGGTTAAGCAGGAAGAAGAATAGAATGAAGATGATGATAAACGGTATAATCGACGTTAAGAATGTCACCCAGGCGCTGGGTTGGGATTCTTCTGCGACATTCAGAATACTTTGGTCTGTCGCGAGGTTCGTGACATCGGCAATAATTTGATCGTTTGCCGGAAGGTTCACCACGAACATCCCTTCGCCTTCTTCAGCACCTTGAAGCTGACCCGTAGCTTGGATCACCCCATTGACAGGCTGAAGTGTGACTTCCTCAATTTGACCGTTCTCCAATCTATTAAGAAATTCTTGAACATTAAAGTTTTCTTGCGGCTCACCTTGACCTCTGAATAGACCAACTACGCCTATAACGACGAGGAAGATAAGTAAATAAAAGATAGTGTTACGAAATATACGGTTCATTGCCTACCTCCTCCCAAACGAGAAAAACTATAGTAAATCGTACCATATACAGAACGGACCTCACAACTAATTACCCTTGCAGGTGAATCCCCGAAACATGCCGCCGCAGATTGAATGTTATCCGCCATAGACTTCCGGTTTCAGAACACCGATGTATGGAAGGTTTCGGTATTTCTCTTCGTAGTCCAACCCATACCCGACTACAAACTCATCCGGCACTTGGAACCCGATGGTGTCTGCTTTGATATTGGCTGTTCTTCCAGTCGGCTTATCAAGCAGCGTCACGATTTTGATAGATCTTGCACCACGATATTTGAAGAGATCAACGAGATAACTTAACGTCAATCCACTATCGATGATATCTTCTACGATCAGAAGGTCACGCCCTTCCACTTTCGTATCAAGGTCTTTTTCGATCTTAACCTCACCGGATGATTCCATTCCCCCGTGATAGCTTGAAACATCCATGTAGTCGATCTCCAAGTGAGTTTCTACACGTTTCAGTAGATCTGCCATGAATGGTGTCGCCCCTTTAAGAACACCGATAGCCAATGGGAAACGGTCCTGATATTCTTCTGTCAGCTGTGCTCCGATTTCTTTGCACTTCTGTTGAATATCTTCCTCGGAGATCAAGACCTTTTCAATTTCGTTATGCATGTTTTGCTCCTCCTACGTCTCTGCTTTATTTTCATAGTGTAACCGAAGCACTTCTCCAGAACCTTCCCCTTCAGGAAAACCACATTTCTTCAGACCGACGAGCCAGAGGATCTTTCCTTGGCTGTCTGTCACCAACGGCCACGTATCTCGTTTAGCAGCGGGGATTTTTTGGTCAATAAAAATATCTTTAACTTTTTTTGAACCTTTCATTCCCCTTAAACGGATACGGTCACCATTTCTTCTCGTTCTCACCACGAGAGGAAGCTTTACGTGATGGGCATCACAAATGAAGTCATAAGTTCCTTCTACCCTGTTCTCCGTCCACTCTGCGGATAGTCTGGCACCATCCGGCAGGTCAATCGTCTCTCCTATAAAGAGAGACTCATTGATAGACGGCTGCTCTTTCTTAATGAAAGAGAACGTCACTTCGTCATAAGCGCGAACGATAGTCAACCCTTGTGGAAGGTGGAGTTCTGCATTCGGTTTTGATTCAATTAATAAGTCAAAAAACATCTCCTCATGCAAATAGGAAATATCTTCTGTTTTGCTGATATACAGATAGTTCAATATTAGATGAAAGGCAGTCCTTTGTAAAGCAAGCGGGAATGTTTTGAAAGTTTCGATGGATAATCGCGCCGATTTGTGGTCATTCGAGGAAAAAACGACGGTTTCAAGAACGGATTCCGCTTGTTTAGATATGTACGATTGATTCTCCTGCATACGCTCACTCATCGCCTGCATATGCTGGTGCACTTTAGGGTTCTGCTCTTTTAAAAAGGGGACCACTCGTTTCCTGAAAGCATTCCGTTGATACGTCGTCTCTTCATTGGAAGGATCCAATCGAGGATGAATGGAATGGTTCGCTACGTAGTGCTCGATATCATCTTTGGACACAGCTAGGAATGGCCTCACCAGTCGTCCGCCAGCGAATGGGCGTTCGACAGGGATGCCCTTGACCGCTTCTGGTCTTGCGCTTGTCGCCATCTGCATCATTATCGTCTCGATTTGGTCGTCTCCGTGATGGGCTGTGACAAGGACGTCTGCGTTCCATTGGTTCATCTGTTGTTCGAACACTTGATAACGGAGCTGACGCGCGGCCTCCTGCGTGCCCAAGCCTTCGCTATCCTTGTACGCCTTCACGTCGACGTGTGCCCCGGTACATGGAACGTCCCATTCCTGGCACATCCGCTTCACATACTCGAGATCCTCCTGCGATTCCTTCCCTCTCAGCCCATGATCAACAGAAACCGCCATTATGGTTAAAGACCACTCTTTACGTAGTTTTGTTAAAAAATGAAGCATGGCCATCGAATCGGGACCGCCGGAGACGGCAGCGATAACCGTCTCGTTCGGGCGGATCAGTTGGTGCTTCTTGATGAATGAATGGACGAGCTGATCCATGAGACGGTTCACTCCTATGTTCAATAAACTTATTTCTTCCTCCATCGTACCACTCTTCACAGGTTCTGCAAAAGAATACACTTACATCCAGAAGCTATAAATGGAGATCCCTAAAAAGGCGGTCACAAGGACTGATAATGTGAGCATTTCAGAGGCCTCTGTATCGTTAGTTTGAGCCCTTTTCCGGGCTCTCGGGACAGTGGGTACAGGCTTCTGGTTCTTCCGCTTCATGACGACTCGCGACAGCGCGGCTTTCATTTCTGCTGCATCCTTGTATTTCCCCTGCCAGCATTGCAGCAGGAAAGACCTATACGGCTTCAACCAGACGGATGCCCCCGCTTTGTGTTCCAGCGTCTTTCTCGGATCAGATCCTTTTTCAAAGCGGTGCGGGTAGGCCATCTCCATCATGATCATCGTCACCGCAAACAAATCATAGCTCGGCTCTGCCTTTCTGGATCCCATATTCCAATAACCGCGGTCGTAGAACTCTGTATATTCTTTAATGGCACGTCCGATGGCTGTCACACCTCCGACGTCGATCCACCTCAGCTGTGTCTGGTGAATCAGAAGGTTATCGGTCTTCAAGTCTCCGAACACATACCCAGCCTTATGCAGGTGGTCCAACTGCGACAATAACTGAAGGGCACATACTCCGATCCAGTCTTTGCTACGCCCTTTAATGAACGAATGGAGCGACTCGCCTTGAATATATTCCATGACGTAGAACGGGTACGTCGTCGTTCCCGTGACCCAGTCATCTACGTCAACGAAAGAAGGCCCAAGCTTGACGCCTTGGACCTTGCTGAATTTCTTAAGCATATTCACCTCAAGCATCATTCGTGAACTGTCCGTTCCGACCTTAAGGGCATACGTGTCCCCTTGGTTGTTTTTGCACAAAAAAACCGTCCCACACGCTCCTTTTCCAAGCTCACGAATGACGGTATATCTCCGTCCGCTCCACTTTCCCCGTATACTCATCCCTGGATATATTTTAAAAGCCGGTTTCTTCATAAGGATCGACTCCATCTTGCATTCCGCGCATTGGTCTCTCTGTAAAAGCATACAACGCTTCTTTCAGTGCTGGTCCTGTCGGTGTGTAGCCACCACTTGAAAGCTTCGAGAACACACGGTTCATATCCCCAAGCTCCGGTGTCCATTCGATGACTTTCTTAATGGTGTCGTTCACATCAGGAAACGTAAATACACTGAAATGATTCTTCCCTGATCTTGCATTCAGACTTAATGAAAGGTCGTACAAGGCATCCTTCACCGTCGGAAGCTTATGATGCATGCTGGCACTTGTATCCACCAGAACGAGTACCTCGAGGTCACACGTTTCCCCGAGGTCATCAACGACTTCAACGACTTCCCCTCGTTTTTCCGGAGGAAGTTCCTCGATCGACTGGTCTTTCCCTAAAATCTCTTGTAATTCTTTATTAACGACTCCTTGAATCGTTTGAGTCATGGCTTGTCTCGTCACCATCTGCACGGTTTGGGACAAACTCTTCTGATATACAATTTGACTGACGCCTCCACCTGCTTCAGCAATCGACTCTACTTCTTCCAGCCCCTGTGGCTGGCTTTTCTGCTGATCGTCAAGAACGCCAATCACATTGACCGTTACCCCCTGATTCTGAGCAAGCGCGGCTACTGCAATCGGGTCTTCACCATGGTTCGAGCACCCATCTGTTAATAAAAGAATCTGTTTTAAGCGACCTGGTTTCATCGTCGTCATCCCTCCTGATTCGTTGTCACCATCTTCGCCGAAAAAGGAGGATCTTATACTCGTGCTATGCCTCTTTTTTATCAACCCGAATGGATGACCATTCAGGCATATATCGATCGATCCTTGCCACTAATATGGTCATGTCGTCATCAATCGCCCCCGCTCGTGTTCGAATCACTTCCTCAAGTAATAGATCCGCTACTTCCTGAGGATCTTCACTCGTAATTTCGCGTATTTTCCGCTTCACCCACACCTCCACATTCTCAATGTGCTTCGGACCTTCCAGCAACCCGTCACTCATCATGATCAGAAGGTCGCCTGCCTTCAGCTGTTCGCTCGTCATATCGACATCGACCTCCGGAATAATGCCCATCGGTAAGTTCCCCGCTTCCACCGTCAGGATCTGCCGCCCCCGCTTGATGAAGCTCGGTGTACTTCCGACCTTAATGAATTTCGATGTCGCCTGGTGTAAGTCAATGACAGCTAAGTCCAACGTCGAGAAAATCTCATCATTGGTCCGTAACGAGAGAATCGAATTAATCGACTGGATCGCAACAGACTCCTGAATCCCGGACTGCAGGATCTGCTTCAACAGCCGGAGTGTTTCCATACTCTCTTCATGGGCCCGCTGCCCGTTTCCCATTCCATCACTGATCGCTAACGCATATTTTCCCCTCCCCAGTTCCATCATGGTAAAGCTGTCTCCGGATATGAATCCTCCCCCTTTTGCTGCGTGCGCCACGCCTGATTCAATCGCATAATGCTTGGCCGACCCGAAGGTTAAATAACAACGGCCATTTGGATAGGGCGATATTTCCTCCATCGTGACCACAATCGTTTCGCCTAAAATATCCGATAGCACGGGAGCGATGATCTTAGCCCCTTCCCCCCTGTAATCATCCAGCTCCACGATCAATTCCAAATCCATATTTCCTGAATCGAGTGAATAGATTTCAAGTTTCTGAATGACCATCCCCATTCGTTCGAGTGATTTATAAATAATCTGTTCCTTCTCCTCATGATGTTCACGCTCTTTGACGATCTCAGCCGCAAAATTATTCATGACCTCGGATACACCCTGAAGCTGCTCCGCTACGAACCTGCGACTTTCCAACACCTGTTTTTTCAATTGTTTATTCGCATGGTAGAAAGACAGCTCGTGGTTCATCGTGTCAATCAGTTTCTGCGACTTCACACAATGCTGGTCTACATTCTTACGTAGAATACGGCTCGGTTCCCCCTTCTCATCCAATTCGGTCATCAGATCGGTCATCATGTCATGGGTATCATCGAACTTCGTGACCCAGCATTTCTCCTTTTTAAAGCAGGACTGACATGTTTTCTCCGTCACGTGACTGAGAAAATAATCGATTTCTTCTGCTTGTTCCTCCTCCTTTTCTTTAGGCACCTCTAGATGACTGAAGCTTTTAGATAACGCTTGGAAAACGTCAGAGAATTTCCCAACACGAACAGCCGTGACATCACGGACTTTTTGTAAGTATTTCTGTTGTTCATATTCATGCTCGTCCGTACCTGGGACATACCTGGAGATCCGTTTCACCCACGCATTCGGGGTCAAAAAGAACAGCAGGACCGCCCACCCCGTTGCCCATAGCGAAGATGGCAAATAGGCACCGTTACTTACATAAAACCCAATAAGTAACGTGCCGACGACAAGTCCAGCACTAACCCCCGCTTTTTTCCCCTCCTTCAACAGCCCTCCCAACAACCCGGAAAAAGCGAGGAGACTCATCTGATAGACGTGCTCCATATTCGATAGACTGAGCACCAATCCTGTTACAACACCAACGGTCGATCCAATCGCCGCCCCTGCAATATAGGCCAGCAGAATGACTAAGTACCTTGCGAATATATCAACAACCGCAACACCTGATATTTCCCATCCGATCATTCCCGTTAATACGGATGCCAGCAGAATGATCAAACAAACAATTTCTTCATTTTTCAGTGTCGGTTGGTATCTTTGTAGTGATAAAAGGGGAATACTCTGCATAAAGATTAAAACAAGGATAAAGCTTAAGATCCCTTCTGCGACCATTAAGGTCAGTTCATAGAGCTGCCACCGATCCAGTAAAGCGAGACTCGCCGTCCTCGGAATCATACTGGCGAATAACGCGAGCAGCGGCAGCCATTTCTGGGGGTGACTTATTTTGTACAGCCCCAGACTTAAGAGCAAAAAAGTCGCCGACGCTCCTGCAATAAAACCCGCGTGTCCATAACTATATGTACTCGCTCCTGCTGCCATCATGATCGTAACGGGAATCACCAGCGGACGTTTAAGCCACCAGATCACCGATAAGAACGCGACGGCGAACGGGGCCATCGATGATAGAATAATTGCCCGGCCGAGAAGAACTGCGAGCATCATGTGGAAGATCCCCTTGTCCATCATGAATGTATAAGTCCCCATAGACATTCTCTGCATACCTCTTTGAAACCCTGACTGCTTCACAACCTGCTGATCCCCACGCTTCGTTAATGCTTGTAACATATCATCACTCCTTCTCCCTGTTGAAATCTATTAAATCACATAGACAAGCAAGCATTTTGTCAAAACAAGAGGAGAGCAGAAACAAAAGTTTCGATAGTATTCTTACGGTCGTGGAGGTTTTCTACAAATTATCGCCCGACCGTCTACGCATGCCCCCATAATGCAAGACATTTCCCTAGCGAAAAAGACAGACTACTCTGATATTTTATTTTCTTGTTGACACTTTTTTTATGATGGTGTACTATATTTCTTGTGCTTAAGAAAAGCACACGAAACAAATCAACCATATGGCGGTGTAGCTCAGCTGGCTAGAGCGTACGGTTCATACCCGTGAGGTCGGGGGTTCGATCCCCTCCGCCGCTACCATATTACATAAGGCCCGTTGGTCAAGTGGTTAAGACACCGCCCTTTCACGGCGGTATCACGGGTTCGAATCCCGTACGGGTCATCTAGACACATTTTTGTCCTAAAAAAGACGCTTTCTCTAAAAAGAGAAGGCGTCTTTTTTTTCGTTTCTTCCGCCTATTGCACGACAACCGATGTACGCACCGGGGTTTATAGGTTTTACAACAGGGGAACTCCGTGTTAGACCACCACCTTTAGAAGGGAAGAACACATTTGGTTTCTCAAAAAAACAGAACGATGATCGCTTTTGCTCTAATTGGAATCTTCATAGCCTGGGCCATACACGCTATCCACCGCTTCATGCCGATGAACGACTCCTTTTCCCCCGTATCTTATTTCCAGACATACGAACCATACTTATACGTCTCTCTCATCATTCCTATGGTACTCGTAGCTGTCACAATCGTGCTTTATCAGATGAACCCTACCGGTAAAAGAATCCCGTGGATGATGAGCGTGACCTTTACGTTTATCAGCCTAGCGATGATTGTGAACGGAGAAGGGATGGTCGTCTATCATTTCTCGATCTTTCTTGTCGTCGCTCTGATCGCTTTTTATGACCGTCTCGATACGATCACCTTGATGACTATGATTTTTGGCGCCTTTCATTTGGTAGCCATGTTCGTCGGTACTGCCTTTCTTTACGGCTCATCCGATTATACCTGGTTCATGTTTGCGCTTCATGCTTTTTACTTAGTGCTGACAAGCGCCGGTACATCCTATCAGATCGTCTTAAAGAACAACCATACAAGCAGGCTGGAACGGGAAAACGAAGAGAAAGAGATTAGATTACAGCAGGTATTTCGTGAAGTGGACCAAATGGCAGCGTCGGTTCATCAGACCGCAGACCGGCTCGAGGACGAATCTCAGCAATCGACACGCTCTTTCTTAGAGGTCACAGGCTTGTTGAAAGAACAGAATAAGCACTCAGACCTTGAAGTGAAGGAAGCGGAACAGAATGCTTTGTACATCTCAGATATTCAGTCGGCGATCGAACAAATCGACCGCAGCATCGAAGCCGTTTCGGTCCAAGCTGAATCGACTTCTGAACAGACTTCCCAGGTGCGAAAGCAAGTTCATTCGATGGTCTCGGATATGAACGAAACCCGGACAGCTATTCAGGATACGAATAACGGACTGCACAAGTTACGTTCGCGCTCCAAAGAAATTGCAGGCATCACAGAAGAGATCTCAGACATCACAGAGCGGACAAACCTACTCGCCTTGAATGCATCCATTGAAGCGGCGCGTGCCGGACAACACGGTAAAGGGTTCAGTGTCGTAGCGGATGAAGTACGGAAGCTCGCCTTTCAATCGGAGGAAGCAACCAAACGAATCCTATCCATCATTCAATCGATTCTGGACGAGATCAACCGAGCCAACCAATCCTCCACTCTGAGTGTCAGCCAGGTGGAAAACAACAAAGATCAGCTGCATGATGTCGTCACGGTGTTTGAAGCCTTGCACGCGAAATCTCAGCATGTTGAAGAACGGACTCGCGAAGTACGCTCCGCTTCTGAGGAGCTTCTCTCAAGCACCGCTTCCATAAACGAGACCTTCGACCAACTGGTCCACTTCACCAAGCATGCGAAGGATCAAAACAAGCATGTATTAGAAGCTTCGCAATTCCAGCATCAATCGATGGAAAATATGCTGTCGAACGTGCAATCGTTAGTCGCGATGACGAATGACTTGAATACCATCACCTCATCCATGAGCGAAGAACGAAAAGCGAATCCTTCAACAGATGTGATGCCGAAAGTCGGTTAAACCAAAAGACCCCTGATCCACGAGTGGATCAGGGGTCTTTTTTAGACAGTGCGGGGCTGCGGGCAGACACTCCCATCAACCAAAAAAGAAAGCCAGCCCCCACAGCGGGACCAGCTTTCCTGTTATTTAAACGTGCATATCTTTTACTCATTGTCCTAGACAGCAAGTTTTAACCGCGTTTAGCACCTCGGCCTCCACGCTTGGATTCTGTGTGCTTTTTCAATGACGTTAAGCGCTCTTCACTATCTTTCATGAAACGGTTCATCTTTTGTTCAAAAGACTCAGCCGGTTTACGAGGCTTAGACGGCTTAGATGGGCGACGATTATAATTCTCTTTCGCTTTCTTGATGGAAAGACCAATCTTTCCATCATCTCCTACATTGATGACTTTCACTTCAACCTGGTCGCCCTGGCTTAAGTGTTCATTGATGTCCTTTACGTAGTTGTCGGCAACTTCACTAATGTGTACGAGCCCTGTCTTACCATCTGGAAGCTCAACGAAAGCTCCGAAATTAGTGATACCTGTTACCTTACCCTGTAGCTTGCTGCCTACTTCAATTGACATAAAAAAAATGCTCCTCCTTAAGAATTTCGATATATATCGTTACTTATATATTATATATAAGCTTTGAAAAGAGTGTCAATATAATGGGTCCTCATTAGGCATTTTAAAGATGATTTCGCCTTCTTTTGAGAAGAAATAGTTCGTTCTGGCAATTTGCAGGACGTATTCTTCGTTATTCAAAAGCTCAATCTCCTGTTTCAGATCCTTCTCCTCTTGTTTCAAAACTTCCATATTCTCCTGTAATTGGTCGTACTGTTCAAGCTTCTCTGCGTACACGGCTTTCTGTTTTATATGATAAAAGCCCATAAAGCCCGCAACGACCATCACTAAAACAGCAAACATCACAAGACGGCGAACCAGACGCTTCTTTTTACGCTGGTGTCGTTCCATGTATGCATCGTAATGCTGCATGTATGTAGAATCTAAACGAGCGACGGACTCAGTCTGTTTCTTCGCCATGGATGTAGTCAGCCTCCTTTAATTACTCCTTAGATTTCCATTTGATTATTGTATTCTTTATTTTATCCCATTTCCCCTTTAAATACCTTAAGTAATTTTTCGCATTTTTTGGCAGAAGACGCCATAAGACATTAAAAATCATCCGAACAGGATAAAAAAGAATGATAAACAACAATAATATACCCTTTAAAAGTATCTTATAAACCACGAGGAGTAAAGAAAAAATGAGGGTAATCAACGTTTGAACGGGCCATACAATGAAATAATAGCCTAGTTTTTTCAATACATTCATGACAGAAACCGCCCAACGGATCAATCGGTTCAGCCATTTATTGAAAAACGTCTGAAAAAGGGCCCGGTACATCGCAAACCCGCATACGACTGCAATGAAGACATAGACTCGAAGCTCTCCATAGTTCGCCAGATAAAGAATATAGAATAAAAGCACCGCCTGACAGAACCAAAAGCCGAGCTGGTAGAAGATTTCAAACCAGCTCCTTTTATTCCGCTTATGGAAGAAGCGCTCGAACATATCCAACGATGCACCGACGATTATCCCCCCACCGATCATAGACAGGATCGTGACGAACTGTGTGGTCAGCGTCATTTGAACAGCTTGCTAAAGAGTCCTTTAGCTTTTTCTCCCTGATGCTCGTCCAAGTACGTCATCTCATACATTTTCCCTTTGATGGAGACAACACCCGAGTCCAGATCAAGGTTCTTCATTTGTAAATTCTGGCCTCTGATGACGAGGTAGCCCATCGAAGTCTGCAGCAGAAATTCTTCGCTGTCGAAGCTGTCCACCTCTTTCACCCCCGAGATTTCCATGTTTCTTCTATTCCAAACCTTCACGTTATGCTCGACTTGTTGTTGACTGCGCATCGTATGGTTTTTATCATAGCTTTCCATTTATACAGCCCCCTTCTCTAGTACAAGCTATGAGAATCAGGGGCCTTTTAGAACGAAGAAAATCCTCCTCATAAAGTGAAAAAGGGAATGACCTATACGTCATCCCCATTAAATCTTTTCATTTTAATTGACCGCTTCTTCCTTCTTAATTTCGTATAAAGTCGAAGCTTCATTTTTGTTCACATTCTCTCTAAGGGACTTCACTTCAATTGTGAGCACCTTCTGACCAAATTGAATCGTCAACTCATCTCCGACCGCCACTTTAGTGGCCGCCTTACTCGGACTTCCGTTAATCGTAATCCGGCCCTGGTCTGCCACTTCCTTCGCCAGTGTACGGCGCTTGATCAAACGTGATATCTTCAAGAATTTATCTAAACGCATCGTTACTCCGCTCCTTTGTTTTTCTCTTTCGCTTCAACCCAAAGCTCTTCTAATTCATCCAAGGAATAGTCCTCTAAAGATCCGGTCCGCTCAGCCGCCGCGCGTTCCATAGCAGCAAGACGTGTACGGAACTTGGTGTTCGTTCGCTGAAGGGCTTGTTCACTGTTCAACTTGTAGTGCCTTGCGACATTCGCAATGGCAAACAGATAGTCTCCGAACTCTTTTTCCATTTCCTCTATATTCTCTTTCTCTCTTGCTTCGTTGAATTCCTGCCATTCTTCCTGCACTTTCTCTAAGACAGGCTCGACTTCATCCCAGTCAAATCCGACTTTAGCCGCTTTTTTCTGGAGCTTCTCAGCCTGAAGTAAAGCAGGGAAACTCTCCGGGACGCTGTCTAATATCGATTCAGGCTTAGTCCCTTTCTCTACTTGCTTGATGGCTTCCCAGTTTGTGACGACTTCATCAGCGTCGTTGACCGTCACCTGATCGAACACATGAGGATGGCGGCGGATCATTTTATCCGTAACCGATCGAATGACTTCATCCACTGTGAAGAACCCGTCATCTTCCCCGATCTGGCTGTGCAGCATCACTTGTAACAAAACATCACCAAGCTCTTCGATCATGTTGTCATCATCTTGACGGTTCACGGCATCAATAAATTCATACGCCTCTTCAATCAAGTATTTTCTTAACGACTCGT
The DNA here is from genome assembly GCF_020171725.1 of Halobacillus litoralis. Taxonomy (GTDB): domain Bacteria; phylum Bacillota; class Bacilli; order Bacillales; family Halobacillaceae; genus Halobacillus; species Halobacillus litoralis_F. The sequence goes on from NZ_JAIVAJ010000012.1 coordinate 20,324, forward strand.
GGGTTTGTTTCTGATCCCACGGACACCCACCAGGAGCCCGAAGACGACGAATGACTTCGCGCAGTCGGAAGAACTGATGATTCAGCTGATCTTCCGGAACCGGCGGAACGTACACACTCGTCAGATTATCGACTTCTACCGAACGATCCAGCTCTTCCAGAGGAACGGTTGTGATTTTTTCGTGTCGGCTTCCCGCTGCTGTTACGATTGTAACGGGATAGTCGGGTGTGAGGTCCTCAAGCAGGGTCAGCTTCAATTCAGACGCAATCATCGCATCGTACACCTGACAGAACACCGTATGGTTCATCAACTGCATGCGCTCGCTGCTTAAATCAGTGGCATCAAAGAATTGAAAACCTTCGATCGGATCGATTTCCAGCGCCTGAAACGTCGAATCTAAGAAGCTTTGTCCACCCTCAATCGTTAATGCGATCTCTCCGGCATCGCGGGCTTGAATCAATAGTTGGACCGTACGCTCAGCGAGCATCGGGTGTCCAGGAACGACATATAACACGTCCCCCGTTTCATTTATCAAGCGTTTCGTAATCTCTTCATAGACGCCGGTGAACTGATCATTCTGCTCATACACCGCATCAAAGCTTTCAAAGGTGACGCCTTCCTCCTGAAGAGCCGCTATGACAGGATGGTCTAATGTTCGAGCGTAAACCGTCCCTTCATATTGAAGGATCCGGCGGTAGACCCCAAGCGGCAATTGTTCGAGATCACCTGCTCCGAGCCCTAGTACTTGTATGTTATTCATAACTTCAATCCTTTCGGCAATAATCGAAGCCACCCGTGACTAAATGGCATGGCTTCCACTTCTCTTTTCGTAAACGCCCCGATCTTCAACAAAGCCACGAGGTAGATGGCAGCCCCGACAAGGACGACACCCAATGTGAATACGAGTGAAAGGAAACGATCCCCCTCCACCCATGGATGCAGATAAGAAACCGGCCAAACGAATGCCGTCATGGCGATGGCAGCAACGATAATCGGGCGCCACGGGAGCCACATCCACCGGTTCGTCTTCATTTCTTGTCCTAAGGTTACGATATTTCCTATCAAAACGAAAGCCACAGCTACGACTGAACCTATAGCCGCCCCTTTCAGTCCCAACGCAGGAACGAGCTGCAGGTTTACAATCGTCTTCAGTACAGCTCCTCCCACAATCCATAATCCCGTCGTAATAATATAGTTCAACCCCTGCAGCACGGATGCCGTAGACATCTGCAGCGAGCTCAACACGATGACAAGCATGAGAACCTGCAAGGCACCCGTGCCACTTGAATCCAGGAAAAAGAGTGGATTAATCAAAGGAAGCAGCAGGATCAGACCAAGGCTGGCTGCCAGCCCGATGACGAAACTGAATTTGATCGCAGACGAAACAGAAGCACGCATACGCTCCGGCTCCTCGGCCCATCTCTTCCTTGTTACGGAAGGTACGAGCGCTAAAGCAAGGGAGGAAGCAAGGACAGTACCTAGTTGAATCAGCGGCTGCCCACGGTCAAAGACCCCTTTCGCTTCTTTAGCCCTTTCAAGTGGCATTCCTGCATCGACCAGTCCCGGCACGAGCGTAAGGGCATCAATCCACTGCAAGGACAAAAGCAATGTGTAATTCAGACTGATGAATAAACCGTAAACCACGATGGTTTTCACATATTTGTACGACGCTTTCCATTTCCATTGAAACACTCCAGCATGCCTGTTCATAAACATGACCAGGATAAGGAAGGCGCCTGTCGATGCGGCAAAGGAAGCATATACAGCTCCTTTTCCCACCATGTACGAGTCACCAGACCTTGAGACCATCCACGCTACAGAGAGGATTCCGATGACCCGGATCAATTGTTCGGTTATTTGAGACAGGGCGGTCGGCAGCATATGACCGTTCCCTTGAAAGACACCTCTGAATACGGAAAGAAGCGGCACAAAGAGGAAAATGAAAAACGCAGATTCAAGCGAAGGAACCAGACGCTCATCCCCCATTATGGAAGCCAGTCGTTCCGCTTGACTGAACCCCACAAGGGAAGCTGTTCCGCATAGAACAGACAGCACAAGCAAGACAGGGAAGAAGGACACCCGTTCTTCTTCCGTTGCAAGCTTTGAGACGGCAGCCGGAAATCCATATAACGCAAGGATCAGCGCAGCGCCAAGTATGGGGTAAACCTGCTGATACACATAAAAGCCCAGGTCACCCGTTATATTTTGAAGAGGAACCCGATAAAACGCGCTGAGCACTTTCCCAAGCAGCCCGGCGATCGTTAGAATCATGGCGCCTTTTATGATTGAAGTTGTTGAAGTGGTCATAGTCGACCCTTTCTTTCTATGTAAAGTCATACGCGCATTATACCATATAAAAGGAGGACATTATTGGGCAGGATGATGAGGAAGAACGGGGACAATCTTTTTCCCATAGAGAAAGGCCAGATCCATGTTGGTGCGGGACCTGACCTCAGGAGCCCGCCTACTCCATTTGTTTTGCCAAAAAACTGGCTGCGGCTTGAATTGCCTTCTCGGTCCCCTCTTCTAACGGAGAACCTTCCTTCGTCATGGCAATCACACATCCGATCGGATCACCTTGAGCAATAATAGGATAAATGATAAAAGAAGTGACTTCTTCCTCCTGACCTTTCACAAACTCGACAGGCGCCGGATGTTTTTCCATTTCCATAGAGCGGCTTTCCATGACTTCTTCCACTTTGGCTCCAACTGACTGATTCAGGTAACCTTTTTTTACTCCTCCTGCAACGGCGATATATTCATCACGGTCACATATAAGTACGGGAGCATCCAACGACTCACTCAATGCTTCTGCATATTCTTTTGCAAAATCACCTAGCTCACTGATCGGGGAATATTTCTTTAAAATGACTTCCCCTTCACGATCCACGAAGATCTCCAAAGGATCCCCTTCACGGATGCGTAATGTACGGCGGATTTCTTTCGGAATTACAACTCGACCTAGATCATCAATACGTCGAACAATGCCTGTTGCTTTCATTCTTATGCTGCCTCCCTTTCTGTAGTGTAAGCCTTGACTATCCTGGTTGAAGCGCATGCAGAATAAGCAGGTGATTACAGTTAGTATGATTCAGCAGGAAAAACCTATACACCCTTGGAATGGATTTTTTTATCAATGGGCGGGTTTACAGTATAATTATTCCAATATATTTTCTTTTTAATCAAAGCACTCATACAAAGATGACGCCCCTTATTTTGACTATATTAGAAAAACAGAGAGGCGGAATAGGAGATCGATTTAAAGGAACAAAAGTCCAGACAAAAAAGCTGGAACACACGTGTCCCAGCCTCTCCTGAATATTTTATTCCTCTTTTTTGTCCCTGATATTGCAGAAGTCCTACACAAATGTATGGCTTTTAGGCGTTCGTATGTTCCCGCATCATGTCCGGAAGTTGACTAATGAACTTTCGCACCACTTCATAACGGTCGAACTTCGTCTTACGGTCCCAAGAGAATGTCGCTTTCAGTTGATTATCTTCCGTTGAAAGCTGAACCATTCGTCCGTATTGGTTCGCTAAATCAAACAGCTTGGCGCCGTCGATCTGCTGACTTTGTTCTTTCTCCATGACCATCTCGATCTTTTTCTTCTTCTCACTCACTGCTTCAATACGGGATTCCTTAGCATGTAAGCGGATCGTCGAGGCTGTAAAGAGATTCTCGACCTCCTGCGGATAGTCCCCGAAGCGGTCAATCAACTCATCACGAAGGTCCTGGATATCCTCTTCTGATTCAATTGCCTGGAATTCCTTATACATATCGATCTTCTGCTTCTCATCTGCAATGTACTCAGGCGGAATGTAGGCGTCAATCATCAAGTCAAGCTCTGGACTGAACGGCTGTATCGCTTCCGGCTCTTTACCCTGCTGTTTGGCCTCGATGGCATCCTTCAGCATTTGGGAGTACATATCAAACCCGACGGAATCGATGAATCCGTGCTGCTGGGCACCAAGCAGGTTTCCAGCGCCTCGGATCGACAAGTCGCGCATCGCAATCTTGAAACCGGAACCGAGTTCCGTGAACTCTTTAATCGCCTGCAAACGTTTCTCCGCCACTTCCGTCAGCACTTTGTCTTTCTGATACGTGAAATATGCGTAAGCGACACGGTTAGAACGTCCAACTCGTCCGCGAAGCTGATAAAGCTGACTGAGTCCCATACGATCTGCATCATACACAATCAGCGTGTTTACGTTCGGAATGTCCACACCTGTCTCGATAATCGTCGTACTGACAAGCACATCCGACTCTCCTTCAAGGAAGGAGAACATGACATTCTCAAGCTCTGTCTCGTTCATCTGACCGTGCGCAAACGAAACACGCGCCTCTGGCACGAGCGCGGCAATTTCCTGTGCCATACGTTCAATGTTTTCGACGCGGTTGAACAGGAAGAACACTTGCCCATCTCTCGCCATTTCCCTCTCCACGGCTTCCCTTAAGAAGATCGGATTATATTCAAGCACATAGGTCTGAATAGGGAAACGGTTGGCCGGCGGGGTTTCAATGACTGATAAATCACGCACGCCGAGCATCGACATGTGCAGTGTACGCGGAATCGGTGTTGCGGTTAAGGTCAGCACATCGACATTGTTCTTCAGTTGCTTGATCTTCTCCTTGTGCTTTACACCGAATCGCTGTTCTTCGTCCACAATCAGAAGACCGAGATCCTTGAACACGATATCCTTAGACAAAATCCTGTGCGTTCCAACGATGATGTCGACTAATCCTTTTCTCAGGCGGTCTGTCGTCTCTTTCTGCTGCTTCCTCGTACGGAAACGGCTCATAAGCCCAATATTAATGCCAAAGCCCTGGAAACGCTCCTGTAGCGTCTCATAGTGCTGCTGAGCAAGAATCGTAGTAGGGACGAGGATCGCCACCTGCTTGCCATCGAGAATCGCCTTGAATGCAGCACGAATCGCGACTTCGGTCTTCCCATACCCGACATCCCCGCACAACAGACGGTCCATTGGTCTGATCCGCTCCATGTCTTCCTTGATTTCTTCGATACAACGGATTTGGTCCTCCGTTTCTTCATACGGGAAAGCCGCTTCGAAATCGCGCATCATTTCATGGTCTTTGCTGAAGGCATAGCCTTTTGAAGCTTCGCGTTCGGCATAAAGCTGAATCAAATCATCCGCAATATCCTCAACAGAGGACTGCACGCGGCTTTTCACCTTTTTCCACTCGCTGCCGCCGAGTTTATACATCTTCGGCTCTTTGCCCTCTGAACCGACATACTTCTGAATCAAGTCGATCTGATCGATCGGAACATATAACTTGTCATTCCCGGAATACTTCACCATAAGAAAATCTTTATGAGTCCCGTTCATTTCTAGCGTTTCGATCCCCAGGTACTTCCCGATCCCGTGGTTGGCGTGAACGATATAATCGCCGACTTTAAGTTCCTGATAGTTCTTGATTCGTTCCGCATTAGACATCTTTTGTTTACGCTTCGGTTTCGCTTTCCGTTTCTTGAACAGTTCTTTCTCCGTAATGACGGCGAGATGGTGCATCGGAAATTCGAAGCCATTGCTCATATTGCCGATAACAATGGTCGGTTTCACCAACGGAAGAGTGACCGATTCTTTTGAAATCACAGCTTCCATATCGTAATCTCTCAGCACGGATTCGATTCTTTCAGCACGCTTGTCGTCAGGCGCAAATATGAGAACGGAGAAGTCCTGCTTTTCCCAGCGGTCCATTTCTGTCTTTAAAAGGTTCATCTGACCGTGGAATTCCTGCATCTGCCGACTGGAGATATTCACGATATTCTGCGGCTGCGTATTCGGAATATGCCGCATAAAAACAGACATATAAAGACGGGGACGATCCATCTTTGTCCACGCCTCGTGCCAATCGAATGACAGTTTCAATCCACGAACGGTCTGGTTCGCTTCAAGCAGGCTCTGATGCCACTCCGCTTCTTCCTGATCGAGGCGGTTCGCCGTTTCCTGAATACGGCTCATTTCATCCAATATGATCAAACCATTCTCTGGCAGGTAATCTAGCAAACTGTAGTTTTGTTCATAGAAAAAACCGATATATTTATACATCTCTTCGAACCGTTCCTGCTGCTTCAAACGGCCGATATCATGTTCGATGACTTCATTCAGCGTTTCTTTCGCTTCTGATTTCTGCAATTTGGCCAACGACTCACTAAAGGCTTCTTCCAACCGGTGCTCAGCACGGGCAAAGTCTTCCTCAGTCAAAAGCAGCTCAGTCGCCGGTCCAATGCTGACGTGGTCCAGCTTCTCATGTGAGCGCTGTGTTTCCGAATCAAATGTCCTGATGGAATCAACCTCTGTATCAAACAACTCAATTCGATAAGGGAACTCCGACGTCAGCGGGTACACGTCCATGATCCCCCCACGCACAGAAAACTCCCCCGGGGTGGCAACCATTTCCGAGCGTTCATATCCCATACTCACAAACCTATTCAAATAAGTGTCAAGGTCGATTTCTTCCCCAACACGAAAAGGGAGCTGATTGTGCTCCCAATACTGTTTCGGTGCCATGATTCGTTTTAATGCTGCGACGGGCGCAATGAGGATCCCCGACTCCTGGTTCAGCCATTTGTGCAGCGATTCAATCCGCTGGCTTCTCAGCTCAGGGCTGGCCGTTGCGATTTCAGATGCCATCAATTCATTCACCGGATAAAGGTGAACATCTTCTTCATTTGTCAGCTCCTGAAGATCATCATACAACTGCTGAGCCTGAATCAGTTGATGCGTCACAAGAAGCACCGGACGCTTCAACGATTCTTTCAACAAAGAAATCAAAACGCTTCTCGATGCACCGGATAAACCAGCCACCATTTGTTCTTTTAATCCAGACTCAAAGCCATCCACAACAGAATGAATGTCATCCTGCTGATACAAATACTGCTTTATTCCTTGCATAACGAACTCCTCCACCATCCCTAGGCGGGACTTAATGAATAAAATTATCTAATTCATGGTAGTGAGGATGCCGGTCGAGCCCTTCCTTGCATGAATCACAAATCGTATGGATGTCCAAATTCCCATCACTCTGCATATGGACCATCTGTTCTTGATCCGCATCGTTCAGCACATCAAAACCGAGTTGTGAAGCATCAACCTTCTCAGCATCCAGTTCACCGACCTGATGTTGACAGTGCCGACAAAAATAACGAATTTTCATTTCCATCCTCCTCTAAGAGTTGTGATGGTCATTAGTTTTGCCGGCATTTCACCGCGTTATTCAAAAAGAGCCGCTTGCTGACTCTCTATTTTGCATTAAAGTCATTCATCACTTCATCAAACGACTGCCCCATCCACGCTTCACATGCTTTCACAGCTTGATCGATGCTGTCTGTGACATCTTGCTGCTCAGACTTCGGGAATTCACCCAACACGTAATCCACCACGGTAACGGGTGCAGCAGGACGACCGATTCCCATTCGGAGTCGCTTGAATTCTTTTGTTCCAAGTTGATCGATGATATTACGAATGCCATTATGACCTCCGTGCCCACCTTTTTTACGAAGACGGATCTTCCCTGGCGGCAGATCGAGATCATCATACACAACAAGAAGATCATCTACCTCGATATCATAATAATCCATAAAGGCACGTACCGACTCCCCCGATAAGTTCATATATGTCTGCGGTTTGAGGAGAAGGATCTTCTCTCCATCCACATGTTCTGTCGTATATAAACCACGGAACTTCGTCTGTGATACGGACCAATGATTTTGGGCGGCTAATTCATCTAACACCATAAATCCGATGTTATGTCTTGTCTTATCATATTTCTTTCCTGGGTTCCCAAGACCTACAATGCACTTCATTCATAACTCCCTTTTCTGTTCCGGAACTTTCACTTATGATAAGTTCCTCTTATTATATCAGAGCTGTTCTGAAAATGATGTCAAAAGAACAAGAGTATCAAGAAAATTCAAACGGCTATACGAACAAGGCACGTCTAACGAAACAAGTGATAGACAAAGAAAAAGGACGGGCCCTTTGGCCTCGCCCCTGTTCTTTGTCTATCTTTATTCTTTGTCTTCTTGTTCTTCACCTTCATCATCGCTCTTCTCATTGATGACTTCCGGCTCTGCGTCAGCATTCTCAGTGTCAGGCTCTTCCGGCATTTCTTCTGGTGGCGTTACAGATACAATGGTTGTATCTGGATCTTCAGTAATCTCATACTTACGAGCTTCTTTCAGATCACTTACCAGAATGCTGTCCCCGATGTTCAATTCAGAAACATCAAGTGTGATTTCTTCTGGAATATCAGCCGGTTTGGCACGAATAGCCAATTCATAAAGCGGCTGCTGCAATACGCCGCCTTCTTTAGAACCTGCAGCTTCACCTTCTAGGTGTACAGGTACTTCAACGTCCATTTCTTCAGACATGTTTACGACGTAGAAGTCTGCGTGAATCAATTCATCTTTAAGTGGGTCAACCTGGTATTCATGTAACATAACGTCGACCGTTTCACCATTATCGATATCTAAGGAGATAATAGCGTTCTTACCTTCGTCGCGTACTGTTTTAAGAAGTTCGATGCTGTTTACAGAGACTGTAATCGGTTGGTTCTCTTTGCCGTAAACAACGCTTGGCACGTTTCCTGCAAGTCGAAGTTCACGTGTAACAGACTGTTTAAGATTTTGTCTTTGGTTCGCTTTTAGTTTAGTAGCCAAATTAATCATCCTCCATATAAATACCAATCATTTATATCAGTTTCCCGTTAATTTAAGACCTTAAACCTCTTTTTGCAAATTAATCAAACAAAATGCTGATGGACTGACGTTCATGAACGCGGATGATCGCTTCACTGATCAAGCCGGCAACGGACAATTCCGTAATCTTATCAATTTTCTTCTCTTCCCCAAGAGGAATCGTATTCGTGACGACTAACTCTTTGATCTTCGAGTTGTCGATTCGTTCAATCGCAGGACCTGAAAGGACAGGGTGCGTACAACAGGCATATACATCTTTAGCGCCATTCTCAATCAGAGCATTGGCAGCAAGCGTAATGGTTCCCGCTGTGTCTATGATATCATCGATCAGAATCGCTGTCTTCCCTTCGATATTACCGACGATGTTCATGACCTCGGCTACGTTTGGACGTGGACGTCGTTTGTCGATAATGGCGATTGGAGCTTTCAAGCGATCCGCCATTTTACGGGCTCTTGTAACTCCGCCGTGGTCTGGAGACACGATGACAAGGTCGTCAAAGTTCTTTTCTTCAAAGTAGTCGGAAAGAATTGGAACCCCTACCAGGTGGTCAATCGGTACATTGAAGAAACCTTGAATTTGCGGAGCGTGCAGATCAAGCATAAGGACACGGGACGCGCCTGCTGTTTCCAGTAGGTCTGCCACTAATTTCGCTGTGATCGGCTCACGTGCACGTGCTTTACGATCCTGTCGTGCATAGCCGTAATAAGGCATTACGATGTTGATCGTTTTCGCAGAAGCACGCTTCAGCGCGTCGATCATGATCAACAGCTCCATAATGTGCTGGTTGACCGGTTCGGATGTGGATTGAACGACATACACGTCACAACCTCGAATACTCTCTTCGATGTTAATTTGAATTTCGCCATCACTGAAGCTTGTCACGGTACATTTACCGAGGTCGACTCCAATGTTATCTGCTATAGCACTCGCCAGCTCAGGGTTCGAGTTCAGGGAGAAAACTTTCAGGTTTGGATCCTTATATCCCGTTGTCATGGATGATACCCTCCATTAGTCTTTTTTTATCGATTTGATTCTTGATGCGTAGCCTTCTTTGTTCGTCTGACGAGATCGTGCAATCGACAAAGCTTCTGCTGGTACATCTTTATTGATCGTTGAGCCAGCCGCCACATAAGCGCCTTTTCCAACGGTTACTGGTGCAATTAAATTCGAATTACAGCCGATGAATGCATCGTCTTCAATGGTCGTCAGGTGTTTGTTCTGACCATCGTAATTCACTGTAATCGTTCCACAGCCAATGTTCACGCCGCTGCCAACTTCAGCATCTCCGATATAACTTAAATGAGAAGCTTTACTTCCGTCACCGAACGATGCTTTCTTTACTTCTACAAAGTTGCCGACCTTCACATCGTCACCCAATGAAGATTGAGGGCGGATGTGTGCGAAAGGTCCAACCTGAACGCGGGCACCGATCCGGCTGTTGTTCGCTACACTCTGCTTCACGACGGACTCTGCACCGACATGACAGTCTTCAATCGTAGAATGCGGACCGATCTCCGCATCCGCTTCTACGACAGTATCCCCTTTAAGAATACTCCCTGGATGCACCATCACGTCCTGTCCGATTTTTACATCCGGACCAATATACGTGTTAGAAGGATCGACGATTGTCACTCCGGCACGCATGTGCTTTTCATTAATCCGTTGTTTCATGAGGGTCTCTGCCTTCGACAACGCAACGCGGTCGTTCACACCTAAGGACTCCGAGAAGTCAGGTGTTTGGTATGCGCTGATGGTTTCAGACTGACCTTTCAAGATTTCTACAACATCCGGCAGGTAGTATTCCCCTTGGACATTGTCGTTAGACACATTTTGTAACGCTTGAAAAAGCATCTTGTTATCAAAACAGTACGTACCTGTGTTGATTTCTTGAATCGCTTGTTCTTCGTCTGATGCATCTTTTTGCTCTACAATACGTTCGACTTGGCCGTTTCCTCCACGAATCACACGACCATACCCTTGTGGATCTTCTGCATGAGCCGTTAGAACCGTAGCTTTGGCTCCTTCTTGATCATGGTGATCCAAGAGCTGTTGAAGCGTATCGGCTGTCAGCAGCGGAGTGTCTCCACAAACGACCACCGTCGTACCTTCTTTATCAGCCAGAATATCTTCCGCCTGAAGCACAGCATGACCTGTACCAAGCTGCTCTTTTTGAATCACATAGTGACTGTCATCTCCAAGTTGGTCCTGCACTTTCTCCGCGCCATGCCCAACTACTGTAATCAGTTCACTCAGATCTAACGTCTTCAGCTGATCCACGACGTGTTGGACCATCGGTTTACCACATACAGGGTGTAACACTTTATATAACTTAGACTTCATACGAGTTCCTTGCCCGGCTGCCAATACGACAGCATATCGATTCGTCATGAACGTACCTCCATCCTAATTATCCATTATGAATAATATCTTAAAAACCGTCTAATTTCAATCCATAGCAGAAGTGGCAGAAACAGTCAGACACCTACCTATGGACTAGTTCTACAACCTCTCTAAACAAAAAAAGAAGCCTAACCACTACATAGGTTAGACTCCCGGTGTTCGTAAGTATTAGGAAGCGCCGGCTTCTTCAAACTCTACTTCTGCCTGCTCCTCGTCTCCAGCACGTTGGTATGCTCCAAGAACAGCTTCCTGAATCTTCCCACGTGTACCAGAATTGATCGGGTGCGCAATGTCTCTGAACTCACCATCTGGTGTACGCTTGCTCGGCATGGCTACGAATAAACCATTGTTGCCATCAATCACCCGTATGTCATGGACAACAAACTCCTGGTCCAAGGTAATAGAAGCAATTGCTCGCATTCTTCCTTCCGTATTTACGCGTCGCAGTCTTACGTCAGTTACTTCCATTAAGATTCACCACCTTTTATAAAAAAGAACTTATATACTTCAATTCCACAAAACGCCAAAAATTCCTGCTTCATTTAATAAAAAGTTTTCAAATAAATTGATTTTTTTCGTCCATTGGTTGTATTTCTAAAGTATGAGTCTGGTGAATGCTGTTGTAGAGCGTTTTCATGCAGGCTCCTAATAAAAAAGCTTCTCAAACCTGGAAGTTGAGAAGCTTTCCCATTATAAATACTGTAACAAGTTTCCTGGTTTCACTTCAATGCTTTGAGCACGATCATCAGCATTTATGATTTGAACCAGTGATAAATAGTCTTCTACTACGCGTTCTTCATCCTCATCCTCTGCCTCTGCCAATACACCGATACCAGCCACTTCAGCGTCGAACTCCTTCAACAGATTCTTCATTCCGTTGATGGTGCCTCCCGCTTTCATGAAGTCATCGATGATACAGACGCGCGCCCCTTGCTGTAAGGAACGCTTCGTTAGGACCATCGTCTGAATCTTGCGAGTGGAGCCTGATACGTAATTGATACTGACGGTGGAGCCTTCTGTCACCTTCGGGTCTCTTCTGGCGATGACCACCGGGACATTCAAGTAGGATGCCACAGCATACGCAAGCGGAATCCCTTTCGTCGCCACCGTAATGATGGCATCAATGTCTTGATCATGGAAGGCTGATGCGAAAAGACGGCCGATGTCACGCGTCGTTTTCGGGTCTCCGAGAATATCACTCATAAACAAATAGCCACCGGGCAGAAGCCTCTCTGGATCCTCGAGCTTTTCACACAACGATTGCACGAATTCAAGGCTGTATTCCTTGGAATAGGACGGAATGTACTTCACACCGCCTGCCGCTCCGGCAATCGTCTCCAGATAGCCGATGCCTTCTTCCCGAAACATCTTATTCACAATTGCTAAATCTTCGCTGATCGATGACTTCGCCGAATCGAACTTCTCTGAAAAATAAGGAAGAGAAACCAACTCTTTAGGGCGGTCCAAAATGAAATGTGTCATCGCGACTAACCGTTCACTTCTTTTCATGATTCACACCTCAAAATCCGAATATTATTTATACAATATATCAGATTTGTACGGATTTAATCAAGTTCATTCCCGATATCCTAACATTCTTACGATATATACTTCTTCACAAAACCCTTTCAGGCTATTGTAAATCCGCTGAGCACGGGCATCCTGTTCAACCAGGGCAAAGACCGTCGGACCGCTTCCGCTCATCAGCACAGCATCCGCTCCGCCTTGGCGCATCTGATCTTTAATCTGGCCCACTTCTTCGTGAAGGTTCATCGTGACCCCTTCCAATGTGTTGCCGACATTGCCACAGATCGATTTGAAGTCTCCATCCTTCAAGGCTTGAATCATCGCTTCCGTATTCGGGTGAGCCGCTTCTTGTAAGTCCAAGTTCTGATACACCGTCTGTGTCGACACGCCGATTGTCGGCTTCGCCAATACGACCCAGCACGGAGGTGGCGCAGGAAGGGCCTCGACCTTTTCCCCTCGACCTGTAGCGTGGGCCGTCCCGCCATACACGCAGAATGATACATCTGAACCGATTTGAGCACCGAGTTCAGCAAGTTCGTCTGTCGTTCGGTTCAATTCCCACAAGCGGTTCAATCCTCTAAGCACTGCCGCGGCATCGCTGCTTCCACCAGCAAGTCCCGCTGCAACCGGGATATTCTTCTCTATAAAAATCCGGACGCCTTTCTTCACGCCATAATGGTCCTTTAACAGCTTCGCCGCCCTGTAGGCCAAGTTGCGTTCGTCATTCGGAACGAACCGATTCTCCGATTCGACTTTAATGACATTCTGCTTCAAGGGAGTCAGTTCGATCCGGTCAGCCAAGTCGACGGTCGTCATGACCATCTCCACTTCATGGAAGCCATCATTTCTTTTGTACAGCACGTCCAAAGATAAATTTATTTTCGCAGGAGCTTTTTCTAACATTTGCATGCGAGCACCTCATCTTTAAAGGTTATCTCCAAGCATTGTATCACATTTTCAAAATAAAAAGCGTCACCATCTTTTTCTGAGCACACGAAAAACCCCCTCGCGTCGCACGAGGGGGGAATACTTATTTCTTCATCATTTGCTCTTCAGCCATTTGAACTGCCCGCTTTACCATGTTACCGGCATCGCGAGTCGTAATGCCGCCCCAGCCGTCTTTTTGCACTGTGTCGTAAAAACCAAGTTCTTTCGCGATCTCTTCTTTCAACGAATCGGACATAATACCTTTACGTCTGCCCATCGTCTTCAGCTCCTTTCGCTTTCACTTGTACGACACCCTTAGCTTACGCAGGAGAGCTCGACCTTAAACAGGCACATACAGGGAAGCATGGAAAAGGATACAGCGAGAAAAAAAGCGGAATTGGAACAAACTATCTGTGTGAAAACAAAAAAAAAGCAGCAAACGAAGTGTTTACTGCTCAAGAGCCATTGTTTGTAGGTCGTCGAAGTTCAACTCAACCGTTTCTGTAAGTACATCTGCATAGCTGTAGGATACACGTTCAAAAGCATTTTCTTCTTGGTCAAGTTCAACAATGAACACAGCTGGGTACGTCTCTGCCAGAATGCCTGAACGTTCAATCGTTTTGCGACGTCCACCATTTGCCTTCAGCGTTAAACGTTTACCAATCTGACCTTCTAAGGACTGCTTGATTTCTACTAGCGTTTTAGCCACTACACTCCACCTCACTGATATTTAGTTTACCACGCATACGGGACAAAGTCAAATAAAATTATTAATTATACCAATGTTCATAAAAACATGTCAACATAAGATTACTGAAAACCCTTCTTAAGTTAGCTTATCCATGATTAGGAAAATTATGTAGAAGTGCCTGAAATTCTAAAAAGCCGCCTATGTCGATCAATAAGCGGCTATAAATCTTCGTACGATTCTTGTGAATATGGCATGCCGATTCGCAGTAATCCTCTCGTCTCAATTCCTCCGAGGCCCGATTCCCCACTAATGGTATTTCGAATGACCTCCCATATATTGATATGATTGGTGACCGACGTATATGCCACCCTTGCTGCAACATATACAGGATCGATCGCATGAATGTTCACACGCTTTGGTGAACTAGCAAAGTTCGCCCCGGCCTTAATGATCGATTCAAAATGGGACTGACACGCCCCGGCAAAGACGACCATCTGATCGAAGTTCGGGTATTTCTGACGGATGTTCCGTACCGCTTCCACGAAGTAACGCGAATGACGATAGGACTCCAGCTCACGCATCGAACCCTTCGCCTTCGAATAAGCGTCATGCCCCGTGATCACCACGATTTCGGGATGGACTTTCTCAATCAAATCCATGATCCTCGTCGGCATTTCTTTTTCATGCATATATTGACCATGTACTTGAAGTCCGAGCTGTTCATACAAGGCAATGCATTTTTTCAGAAAAAGAGGATCTCCATCTACATGAAGAATTCGAGGGGGGATTTGAAAATAGTTCGAGTCTTGGCTGCTGGAGTACCCGCTGCCAGCTTCTGATTCCCGCTGCTCCTTCAACAAGCGGTAATCCTGCCTGAAGAGACGATAGGAATACGATTCCTGCTCATCAACCTTCTCTTTCATCCGGTGATATTCAGCTCCGGTCACCTCTTGCAGATCACCCAAGGGGGCATCTGCCTCTAAACGGACATGCTCTCCCATTAACTTGATGATCGGTCCACCTGTCGACTGCACGCGAAAAATAATGTCATTGGAGTACGATTTTCTTGTCACTAAGTCTCCGGTTGTTATCATAATCTCCCACCTCACAGAAAGCACTAATGTAGTCTATGTGGGCTGACTTTACGATGTGTCACTTTTCCTAATTGAGGATGTCCGAACGAGACCGCCACGTTCTGTTGGGCCGCGGAAAGCGAGTGGTCCCCCCACTCTTCACTCCAGTTCGTACAGATCAAAACCAAAAAAAGCCCAGACGTTTAGACGTCTGGGCTTTCCAGTCTGTTGAAAAAGGTTGGAGAACGCTTCTGTTACAAATGTGGAGTTTTCCACCCCACTGTACAAAAGTAGCGCGAACAGAACCGAGCAGGAATATGGAAAGGCGAACGCTATGCTGTGCCATCATCGCCTTTTCGGACGGTAGCATAAGAGGTTCCGTCTTTCCTTCATAAAGGTGTTGGCGAAACTGCGAGACTCCTATGGGAGCAGAGTACAGATGAGACCCCGCAGCGAACGAAGGGAGCGAGGAGACTCAGCGGACGCCCACGGAAAGCGAGTTGTTTCGCCAACACCGCTTCTCAAACTTTATAAGAACCGATAGGACTTCTCGACATCCTGAAAAGCCCAGACGTTTAGGCGTCTGGGCTTTCAGTGGTGTCTAGACGGTTGGCGAGAAGGGCGAATTCTTCCATTGAGAGCGATTCCCCTCGTCTTCTCGAATCGATTCCGATTTCATCAAGACGTTTATTCAATTCTTCTTTATCATAGATCCCTTTAAAGTGACGGGCTAAGTTATTCATCAAGGTTTTTCTTCTCTGTCCGAATGACGCTTTGACCAAATCGAAGAAGAAGTCTTCGTTGTTCACGTCCACCGGAGGCTCAGATCGCATGTTCAGATGCAGCACGGCGGAGTCTACATTCGGCTGTGGTTGAAAAACGGTTTTCGGCACGTTCATGACCACTTTCGCCTCTGTATAGTACTGAACCGCAATCGAAAGGGAACCATAGCTCTTCGTATTCGGCACAGCAGCCATACGATCCGCCACTTCCTTCTGAATCATGACCGTCAGACTGCTGATTGGAAGACGGTCCATCAGCAGCTTCATCAAGATCGGTGTTGTGATGTAATACGGGAGGTTCGCTACGACATGGACAGGCTGTCCCGGCTCAAACTTCTCCTCCATCACGTTTTGCACATCCGCTTTCAGAATGTCCTCATTAATGATCGAGACATTGTCATAGTCCTGCAGCGTATCATCCAGAATCGGCAAAAGGCGCTGGTCGATTTCAAATGCGACAACATCCTTCGCGTGGATGGCGAGTTGCTCGGTCAGCGCCCCGATTCCAGGTCCGATTTCAATGGCCCCTGCTTTTTCATCAATGCCTGCATGTTCAATGATGTTCTTTAATATATTGACGTCCACCAAAAAGTTCTGTCCTAGACTCTTCTTAAACGAAAACCCATATTTCTTAAGGATTTCCCGTGTTCTTGTCGGTGTTGCTACTGCTCGGTTATTCATCTCTTTCCTCCTGAATGATCTGCCTCATCGTATCATCAAGCTGCTCCTCTGATATGCGGAACATATTCAAACGGCGCAGCAGTTGTTTTCCGTTCGTTTTGCCAATGCTCAGGTGGATGCCCAGCTGTTCACGACGTTTTCGTGCCTTTGGTCCACCAATTAAGCCATAATCGATTAGGTCGTCTTTTGTAATGGTTTCCTTCCAGTCATCTGATAATTCATAAACAGATGACAGAGCTTCCCTGATGTCCTCGGCAGTGGCATGCTCAATGCCGATGCCTTTGTCCCGCTTCGCGCGTGCCAGATGCTTCGGGAGAAAAGCATGCTTGCAGTTGGGTACGCTTTGCGAAACGATATGACGAATCCGCTCCCCGGGATAATCCGGATCTGTAAAAATGATGACCCCCCTCTTTTGCTGGGCATGCCTGACCTGCTCAAGAACCGCATCATCCACAGCCGATCCATTCGTTTCGATGGTATCCGCATCGACCGCTTCTCGAATACGTGCGGTATCATCTTTTCCTTCCACTACAATGACTTCTTTAATTTTCAATCTTGTTTCCCCCTGTATAAGCGAGCCATAATCCACCCTTAGCATACCATGAATCCATCACAGAGGCGACAACCCGTCCTTGAAGGGGATTCTACCTCCTGCCGCTAAACAGCCGCATAAGAGCCCTCTGAATCATTATGGTGAACAAGCTGTCTTCATGCTTTCTAAAAACAAAAAAGGAGCAGGGATCCGATACCCCTGCTCTTACCTTTAATCTAGTACTTTCACTTTCACATTGCGTCGACCGAAGCTCAAGGCTTTGCTCTTCGAAGGAACGAAGAGGTCGATGCGGTTGCCATTGATCGCGCCACCTGTATCTCCTGCCACAGCATAGCCATAGCCTTCAACCCAGACGCGCGTGCCAAGTGGAATGACATTCGGGTCCACGGCGATCACTTTCGCGCCAGGGTTCGCTTTCAGGTTAATTCCCGTAGCTGTTACACCGGAACATCCGCTGCAATTCGCCGTATAAGCTGTTGCATGCATATATAACGTGCGTGAACTGTCAGAATTTCCGCGGGATACGGTGGTAACGGCGTTGTTCGAGCTTGCTGTCGAAGTGGTTTGCACTTTCGTTCCTAAGGCGACCACTTTCTTTTTGCTCTCTTTCTTTACCGTTTCATCGATCAGCTCGCGGCTTGTCTCTTTCCCGTTCTTAATGATGACTTCGTATTCTCTCGTGACGAGACCATTCTCTCCAGCAGAGAGAACTTCTTTTTGACCTTTTGTGATCGAATTGTCCTTCCGCGTCTCGACGGTGAAGCCGACCTCTTCATCGACGATGTCGGTCACTTTCTCCACTCGTGTCAACGTGATCGGAGTGTCAGGTTGAAGAGGCTTCTCTTCAGCCGGTTTCAATTCATCGAGCTTGTTGACGGTCACTTCTTGATTGTCGATGAATTCACCGACAGTTGAAGCCGTGGTCCAAACTTCTTTCTCTTTACCTCCATCATTGAAGGTCACCTGGAAGGCCCGCTCAATCTGAATATCCATTCCATCCTTGAGCGCAGCTTCCGTATCGTGCGATAGATCGTCTTGCTCTTTCACATCTACCTCTTCTTCTTCAAGAAGCTCCCCAACGGTCCGGGCAGTTGTGTGATACGTTTCTGTATCGTTGTTGTCGATTGCTAGATTTATAGATTTAGATGGTATGTACGTAACATCCATTCCAAAAGTTACAGGGTCTGATAGTTCGTGTGATAATTCATCGTGCTGCTGTACATCGACGTTCAGTTCATTCAGCAATTCACCAACCGTATTCGCATGCGTGCGAACCAGTTCGGTATCGCCGTTTTGAGTCACTTGTACAGAAGCTTTAGTAGCTTGATACGAAACGGTTAATAAAAAGGCAATACTCGCGACAGAAATCATAGAAATCCACACCATTGTGTTTTTAAACAACGACTGTGAACCTTTCTTTTTGTTTTCCATTTCTGCTGCCTCCTTTCTTAAACACTCGTTCAATTTTAGTCGCAGCTACTAAGGATGTCAATCAAACGCCTCTTGAAATAAAAAGAGGAGCCAGCATCCTTTTGGCTGACTCCTCTATTATGCCTTTTCGCCTAGTCGATTAACATAACAAACATGTTACAATTCCCATACATTTTGATGTTGGTTCTGTAACATTGGGTATAAAGTACCCGATTTTAAGACGAAATCCCGAAAAATTCGAGTGCATTCGCCGTTGTCACTTCACTGACTTCTTCATAGGAAATCCCCTTCAGTTCAGCGATTTGCTCAGCTACAAGCGAGACGTACGCCGGCTCATTGCGCTTTCCACGGTTCGGATGCGGCGCAAGGAACGGACAATCCGTTTCGACAAGCATGTGCTTCAAGTCGATCTCTTTCGCGACTTCTTTCGGCAGCTTGGCGTTTTTGAATGTCACAGGACCACCGAGGGAAATCATGAAGTTCATCTCAATGCATTCCTTAGCAATCTCAGGCGGTCCGCTGTAACAGTGCATGATGCCGCCGACCTCTGCCGCGTTTTCCTCACGTAATATGTCAACGATATCTTCTGTTGCTTCGCGGTTGTGAATAATGATCGGCATCTTCACTTTCTTCGCAAGAGCAATTTGCTTGCGGAATACTTCCTTCTGAACCTCAACAGGCGATTTATCCCAGTGATAATCGAGGCCCATCTCTCCGATGGCCACCACTTTAGGGTGCGCCGACAACTCTTCGATCCATTTCAAATCCTCTTCTGTCATATCAATCGCATCGACAGGGTGCCAGCCGACTGCTGCAAAAATGTGATCATGGTCTTCGGCGATTTGAATGGCTTTCGGGATCGTTTTCCGGTCAAATCCGACGACCGTCATGTAACGGACCCCCGCTTCCCGGGCACGAGAAATCGTCTCTTCTAAATCCTCTTCAAACTGATCGGCGTTCAAGTGTACGTGCGTATCAAAAAGCATCGTTTTTTTCCACCTCTCGCTTAGTATCGTCTTCATGATGAAGAAAAGGGAAGCGGCTGCCTCCCTTTTCTTCTACACAGTGCGAATCGTCCACAGACTTCTCCGCTTTCTGATTATTTAACTTTCGTTCCGTTTGCCATCGTTTGATCGATGGACGCTAACGACAGCTTGCCGTTTTCGTCTTCTCCAGCAAGAATCATGCCTTGTGACAACTCTCCACGGAGCTTGACCGGCTTCAGGTTCGTAATGCAGATGACTTTACGACCTTCCAGTTCCTCAATGGAATAGTGCTTGGCGATGCCGGAGACGACTTGGCGTTCTTCATAGCCAAGGTCCAGCTGAATTTTCAGCAGCTTATCGGCTTTTTTCACTTTTTCAGCCTTCTTGATTTCGGCTACACGGAAATCGAGCTTGGAGAAGTCCTCGATCGTCACTTCTTCCACCTGCTCAGGTTTCTCCGGCTTCTTTTCTTCTTTCTTCGGTTCAGGCTTCTTCATCATATCCTTGATGACTTTCGTCTCTTCTTCTGCGTCGAGTCGAGGGAAGATCGGATCGTCCTTCTGTACCTTAGTACCAGCAGGGATTGCTCCGAATTCAGTCATGCTGTTCCATGTCTTCAAGTCATCGGACTGGACACCCAACTGTTTGAAGATACGTTCCGGCGTTTGCGTAAGGAACGGCTGAAGAAGGACACCAATGTGACGAAGGGATTCAGCTAAGTGCGCCATAACATTGCCTAGTCGATCCTTCTGGCTTTCGTCCTTCGCAAGCACCCATGGCTGTGTTTCGTCAATGTACTTGTTCGTACGGCTGACAAATTTCCACAAGTCCGCAAGCGCTACAGAGAACTCCATGTTCTCAAGAGCATTCTCAACGGAAAGACGCGTTTCCTGCGCCATTTTCTCAAGGTCTTGGTCGAATTCGTTCTCGCTTTGTGTGACGGCAGGAATTTCACCATCAAAATACTTACTGATCATAGCCACGGTACGATTCAACAAGTTACCGAGGTCATTCGCCAAGTCGTAGTTCGTACGCTCAACGAAAGCTTCTGGTGTGAACACACCGTCGCTTCCGAATGGAACTTCACGAAGAAGGTAGTAACGAAGTGCATCCAGACCATAGCGGTCGCTTAGTTGAACAGGGTCGACAACGTTTCCTTTTGATTTAGACATCTTTCCATCCTTCATCAAAATCCAACCGTGCGCGAATACTTGCTTCGGCAGCGGAAGGTCGAGCGCCATCAACATGATCGGCCAGTAAATCGTGTGGAAACGAACAATTTCTTTTCCTACAAGCTGAACATCTGCCGGCCAGAATTTCTGGTAACGGCTATCATCATCGGAGTCGTAACCTAGTGCCGTAATATAGTTACTTAGTGCATCGATCCACACGTAGATGACGTGCTTCTCGTTGCCCGGAACGCCGACTCCCCAGTCAAACGTCGTACGGGATACAGCCAAGTCTTCAAGACCGGGTTTGATAAAGTTATTGATCATTTCGTTCTTACGGCTTTCCGGTTGAATGAAGGTCGGGTTCTTCTCGTAGAAGTCCAGCAGCTGATCGACGTATTTACTCATTTCAAAGAAATACGACTCTTCCTTAACCTTCTCAACAGGGCCTCCGCAGTCCGGACAATGACCATCATCCAGCTGACGTTCCGTGAAGAAGGATTCACAGGATGTACAGTACCACCCTTCATACTGATCCAGGTAGATGTCGCCCTTCTGCATCAAGTAGTCAAATATTTTAGCGACGACTTTCTTGTGACGGTCCTGCGTCGTACGGATGAAATCATCGTATGAAATATCAAGCTTGTCCCAAAGCTGCTTAATACCACTTACAATCTCATCGACATACTCTTGCGGTGCAACGCCTTTCTCATCCGCTTTCTTTTGGATCTTCTGACCGTGTTCGTCCGTTCCAGTCAGATACATGACTTCATACCCCTGAAGTCGTTTATATCGAGCCATAGCGTCACCGGCTACCGTTGTGTAGGCATGCCCAATGTGTAAGTTGCCGCTAGGATAATAAATCGGTGTGGTGATGTAAAAGGTGTTCTTTTCCTCTGGCATCATGTTCCCTCCTCAAAAATCTAAAGCACGTGTTGGCTTTTTCACTTATTGTTTCATTCTATCGATTTATCTACTTTATTTCCATTCCTAACATTAAAATATACCGAATTCCCAATATGATTGTCAAAAATCTTACAGTTATGTATTTCACATTTGTAAAGACTCTGGTAAAATTAGTTGTAAAAGATAGATGGTTAATTCAACCATATTTGGTACATGTCACGTACTATTCCTTTAACCAACATCAGGTCTGATGACGCATTATTCAGTCTTTTTGAATACCCATGCGTGTATAGAGAGTTGGAAACACATTTTATCTTTAAAGGAATTGACTTGTCTGGGAATGGTTGGTACTATTATGTCGAGACATATGTCGAAAGATGACGAAAATACTTTTGATTGAGGGGAGACAGAATTATGAAATCTACAGGTATTGTACGTAAAGTTGACGAACTAGGTCGTGTGGTGATTCCGATTGAACTTCGTCGTACGCTTGGAATTAACGAAAAGGACGCTTTGGAGATCTATGTGGACGACGACCGCATCGTATTGAAGAAGTATAAGCCGAACATGACTTGCCATGTGACTGGGGAAGTTTCTGATGACAACATGAAACTTGCAAATGGCAATCTTGTCCTAAGCAAAGAAGGCGCAGAACAGCTAATTTCAGAGATTCAAAACAACTTAAATAAATAAAACCATAGAAACAGAGAAACATTTGAGACGATAAGGTAAAGAGACGATTCATTTTTAACAAAGACATATGTTTATAGAAAAACCCCTTACTGGGCACAGACCTGCAGTAAGGGGTTTTTTTTCATTCTACGTGGTAAGCCTGGTAAACATCACGCTTCGGCAGTTGCCGATCAAGGGCCGCCTGCTTAATCGCCGCCTTGCTCTTCATGTTTTCCTTTTCCATGTAGTATTCAACGTGTTCGACAATTGTCAAATCCGCCCACCAGACGTCTTCTTCCTCGATTTCATCCTCTGAAGCGCCTTCTACGATCACACAGAATTCACCTCGAACATGCTCTTCCGAGGCCCATTCGACAAGTTCCTCAAGCGTTCCTCTGACGTACTCCTCATACCGTTTCGTCAATTCACGGGCAAGAGAAGCCTTCCGATTTCCGAGGATTTCATGCGTATGGGTCAGCATTTCCTTCAACCGGTGAGGCGATTCATAGAAGATCAAAGTAGCCGATAGACGCTTCAAATCTTCTAATTGGACCGCTCTTTCTTTCTTTTTTCGTGGCAAAAAGCCACAAAAATAAAACTGATCCGTCGAAATACCAGATCCAGCCAAAGCGGGAAGGGCCGCATTTGCACCCGGCAGTACGACGACCACAACATCCGCTTCCACCGCAAGCGCAACGAGATCCGCTCCCGGATCCGATACGCCCGGCATACCGGCATCGCTGACCACAGCAATCGACTCTCCAGCCTCGAGGCGTTCAATCAGCTGCGGTCCCTTGGAGTGCTTGTTGTGCTCATGGTAACTGACAAGTGACGTCTGAATTTCGAAGTGATTGACAAGCTTCCTCGTATTCCGCGTATCCTCCGCTGCAATCACATCGACTTCTTCAAGTGTTCTGACCGCTCTGTATGTCATATCTTCCAAGTTGCCAATCGGCGTCGGTACAACATATAGTGTACCTGTTGTTTTTTCAGAAAAACTTTTTTGAACTTTCATCCGCGTCGCCTCCTCTAGCCTCCGCCAGCCACTTTTCTTTCTGTGCCCGAGACATCTGTTTGATTCTATATTCAGCCTTCATCGCTTCCTGCTTCGTATCAAAAGTCTTAGCGATTTCAAGTTCGAATGGTCCTCTGCCCCTCGTATATTTTGCACCTTTTCCTGACTCGTGCTTCTGGATCCGCTTGGTCAAATCATTCGTGTATCCCGTGTAAAGCGAATGATCCTTACACCTTAAAACGTAGACATAATGGTTATCCGCCATAGAGGATTTTCCTCAGCTCAGGCGTATAATCCCCCGAATCCGTCAATGCGTAAAGAGGGGGCAGGACATCAAGTCCGGGCTTACCATCCCTCGTCCCTTCGATTAAGAGAATGTTCGCTTCCTTCCCTTTTTTCGGATAGACGAGCCTCATCCGTTTCGGTTCAATCTTATACTGACGGAACAACGTCAGGATGTCGACCAGACGCTCAGGGCGGTGGACCATGGCCACTTTGCCACCTGACTTCGCAAGCTTGCTGAGCGATTCGATGACCTCCTCGAGCGTACAGTGAATCTCGTGTCGTGCAATCGCAAGATGTTCATTCAAATTTTTCTGTTCCGTTTTCGGAGTCGGGAAATACGGAGGGTTACATGTCACAAGGTCGAACTTGTTGTTTCCGTAATAAGCCGGCATCTCCTTCAAATCTCCGTGGATCATCGATAATTGATCACCCAACTCGTTCAATTCGATATTCCGAAGCGCCATATCATAAAGACGCTCCTGGATTTCCACCCCAGTAATCGGCACCTCTGACCGGGTGGACAAAAAGAGCGGGATGACACCATTCCCGGTGCATAAATCAAGGATCTTCCCTCTCGTCTTAGGGACATATGTGAAATCGGCCAGAAGGACCGCATCCAGTGAAAACGCAAAGACACTTTCACTTTGGATGATTCTCATGTTTTCTTCTGCCAATAAAAAATCGATTCGTTCATCTCCATATAATTGAACCATCGCGCTTGTTCCTTTCCTATATCTGTATAGCGAATTGGTTGTCGCTTACCTTCATTATTTTACAATGTCTTGCTTCATGACTCGTTGTCTTATTCAAATCCATAATACCATTTTCGTTCTCTTACAAAAAAGAAAGCCCTCCCTCTAGAGCAAAGGAAAGGCTTGGACCTGGGACTTATTTTTGTTTATTTAAAAAGGAAAGGCAGAATAGGCAGTCTTCATCCCGTGGGCTGCCAAAATGCAAGTTGCAAATATGAAAGCCTTCTTCATAAAGCCTGGCAAGATTATCATATCCCTCACCCACAACCGCGCCACGACCCTGTTTGGAATCACGCGAAGAAGCGGTCTGCTCCTTCTCATTCTCATGATCCAGGCGCTGCCGCAAGTGATGATTTTCAAGCGATAAGTGCTGATTCTCTTCTAATAAATAAGCAAGTTGCTTTTTTAAATCGCCGAGCTGCTCGTACAATTCGCCGATTTGGCTTTCTAAGTGGGATACTTGTTCAAAAATGGCTTTCTTCTTCACGCTTGACTCCACCTTTATTCTGAAGCTTCGGTTTGGAGTACTCCTTCATCGATTAACTCCTGTAAGGAATACTCGAGCACACGCTCTTTATCACGAAATTCCACCTGTACCATTCGCTCAAGCATGTTCAGACCGACTACTTTTCCTTTTCCATAAGAAGTTGCAATGCTTTCTCCGAGGTCAGGGAGTTCTTTCTTAGCTGATTCGTAATCGTCATTTTCATACTTCAGGCAGCACATCAGACGACCACACAAACCGGAAATTTTGGCTGGATTCAGTGATAGATTCTGGTCTTTCGCCATCTTGATTGAAACCGGCTCGAAATCTCCAAGAAATGTGGAACAGCAAAGCATTCGACCACACGGGCCGATTCCACCTAACATTTTCGCTTCGTCACGAACCCCAATCTGGCGAAGTTCGATACGTGTCTTAAACACGGAAGCTAAATCTTTCACCAATGTCCGGAAGTCTACCCGGCCATCGGCTGTAAAGTAAAAGATCACTTTATTTCGATCAAATGTATATTCAACATCGACAAGATTCATGTCCAATTTATGTTCACGAATTTTCTTTTCACAAACACGGTAAGCTTCGGATGCATTGTCCTTGTTTTCATCTACCGTGACTTTATCTTTGTCATCTGCCATGCGGATGACTTTCTTAAGAGGAAGTACGACATCCTCTTCATCTACGGATTTGTTAGCAATGACAACTTTCCCGAATTCGATCCCCCGGACTGTTTCGACAATCACGTAATCTTCTGTGGTCATCTTTAATCCACCGGGATCAAAATAATAAATCTTTCCCGCCTGTTTAAATCGGACACCTACAACTTCGATCATTCGGTAATCACCTCTGTAGTTGAAGGGTAAGTTGTTCCATCACTAAGTTCGGATGGACATTCTGATTTATCTTTCGCTTCGCCTCTAACACCTTCGTCAGACACTGCGCTGCAGACTGACGCGACCACTTCATCGCTGCCTGGTTCAATCTCTCTTTCTCTGTGACAAATACGACAGCTTCATCCCGGTCCACATGGTCATTGATCACATCTTGAAACCAAAGCATAAGTACGTCGAGTCCGCGCTGCATATGGGCACGTTCTTTGAAGTGAGGCATCCACTGATGGTTGATAAATAAAAGTCCTTCGTTTGGTTTATTTTGAAGCACTTCAATTAATTGTATCACTAATTTTCGCACATTAGCAAACCACTCATCCTCGTTCATTTCCAAGGCCTCATCCAGGTTATTCGTCAGCGAAGCGAGCAGTTTCGCGTTCGACTGTGAAACCCCTTCCTGAACGAGCCGCTCTTCAATTCTAGCAGGATTCAGTGGCTGAAAAGCGAGCAGCTGACAACGTGAGCGTATCGTATCAAGCATCGTCTGTCCACTCTCTGTAAGCAGCATGGCCGTCGTCTGCTTACTCGGCTCTTCTAAAAACTTCAGCAGACGATTGGACGCATTCGTTGTCATCTTGTCAGCATCGACGACAATGTACACTTTGCGGTTCGACTCCATCCCAGTGT
Organism: Halobacillus litoralis; assembly: GCF_020171725.1. Taxonomy (GTDB): domain Bacteria; phylum Bacillota; class Bacilli; order Bacillales; family Halobacillaceae; genus Halobacillus; species Halobacillus litoralis_F. The sequence goes on from NZ_JAIVAJ010000012.1 coordinate 46,908, forward strand.
AAGTGAATTCCTTCTGCAAATGAAGGATCTGTTCTTTTTTAATCGACTGGCCATCGGGCTCGACCCAGTGCAGGTCAGGATGGTTCCCGGAATCGATCCTCTTACATTCCCGGCAATGCTGACACGGCTCAGCTTCTTCACGATTCGAACAAAAGATGCTCTTCGCAAACAGAACCGCCATTTCCTTCTTTCCTGTTCCCCGGCTGCCCTGAAATAAATAAGCATGCGAGATTCGATCCTTTTTAAAACTGTTCATGAGCATCTGCGCAGCCAGTGGCTGCAGCTCTTTCATTTCTGTCCATGTCTGCATACGTGGTCCGTCCTTACGTATATAAATTGATAAGAAGCCCCTTGATCTCCCCGATTAAACCGAGAAGATCAATCGACCCCTTCTCCTGATCCATGATCGCATCCGTGAGTTCCGCCAGCTTCTCATCAACGGATTCGACGATGGTCAGCTTCCGGGTCTGTCCGTGGGGACTGAAGCTTCGTGAATGCTTCAAGTTCATGCCATATTGAACGGACTCACCCACGAAGTCCTTGATCAAACGTTTATATTTAGCTAAATCACGGAACGAACGGAACCGGGCCACCCGTTCACCCTGAGACGTAATTTTCGACATCAGCTGATTCAATTGAGCTTCCTGCATCTGTCTCGTCTGGGACTGCACCAGCGTATCAAAGCTCTGTCTGCCTTTTTGAGACGGAGGTGCCTGCTTCTTAGCTGATTCCATTTGTGTCCGCATTTCCTGACTGATTTTCATGAGGCGTCTCCTTTATTTTAGAACTGGAAAAAAGACTCCACTGGTAAGATGAACACAGTGGCTCCTCCTACTTCCACTTTGACCGGCTTCGGAATATAGGAATCCGCATTGCCGCCCATAGGGGAGATCGGCGCAATCATCTGCTCCCGCTGACTGCAGTTCTCTTTCACGACGTTCAACACATCATCGACTTGGTCATCCTCACAACCAATCATGAACGTTGTGTTTCCTTCTCGTAAGAAACCACCCGTCGTCGACAGCTTCGTCGTTTTGAAGTCGTTCTCTGCAAGTGCATCCGTCAAACGACTGCTGTCTTTATCCTGTACAACGGCTACGATCATTTTCATTGGAGTAAATCCTCCTCGTATTTTTATCTTATTATAACATCCCCGGCGTGTCCGACGGTAGATGTGGTGTAATAGCGGCATAGGCTGACGCTGAGACCGTTTCAATAGATGGTCGTGCATCAATCACCTGGATTCGGTCGTAACACTCTACCAGCTTCTTATAGGCCTCATAGACCTTTTCATGAAAATCAATCTTCTCCAAGTCCAGTCTATTCTGTTCCCGGCCTTTATTCGCTTCGATTCTAGCAAGCCCTTCCTCCGGTGTAATATCGAAGAAAAGGGTCAAATCCGGCATCTGGTCCTCAATGGCGAACTCATTGATCCGGTAGACATCATCCATCCCAAGCCCGCGTGCATAGCCTTGGTAGGCAAGACTAGAATCGATAAAACGATCGCAAAGCACAATCATGCCCTTCTCGAGCGCCGGTATCACCTTCTCTACTAAGTGCTGCCTTCTCGCCGCCGCATAGAGCAGCGCTTCCGTACGGCCATCCATCGCTGTATGGGAAGGCTCTAAAATAACGTGGCGGATCTTCTCGGCAATCTCGATTCCACCTGGTTCACGCGTTTCCAGAACAGGGTACCCCTCTTCTTTCAAGCGCCTCCCCACTTCACGCAATACCGAGCTTTTACCGGCGCCATCGCCACCTTCAAATGTAATAAACAATCCTGTCACTTCCATTCTCCTTTAAACACCATGATCCCCTGTTCAATCTGTTCGTTCTGAAAGCTCGCTCCCTGCTTGATAAGTGCCTGTATATAGTCGATTTGACTCCGGGATATACGCTCCCCCTTCAAGACGACGGCAATGCCCGGTGGATAAGGAAGCACAGCTTCAGCTGCTACCTCTCCTTCCGCATCCTGCCAGCGGCACCATTTAACAGGCGTCTCTATCATGTCAGAGAAGCTTAACGCCAATGATTGAACGACGGGGAGCCGCGGTTGATCTACCTTTATTGTAGCACGCTTAGACTGTTTTTTTAATTGACGATCCACGTCCATCAGCCTTCTTTTCAGATCCTCAACCTCAAAGCTCTCTCCAAGACCGAATGTCAGCAATACTTGACCACTCGTCGCAAGCTCTGGGAAAAGACCAACAGACTCCAAAGCCTCTGCGAGAGCAAAACCACTGCCTTCTTTTTCTAGTATGAGCTTCAACGGATCATCCCACTCGGTAAGAGGAGGCACGTTCCAATGAGGAGAAGAACGAAACACGTCCCTGACCTCCATGACAAAACGAATCAGTACCCTCACGTCTTCCTCGGTCATCCCAGCCATGTAATGACGGGCTAGATCGAGACTGGCCATCAAAGGATAAGACGGACTGCTGGACTGAAGCATCTGCAGATAATGTTTCAGCCTTCTTGTGTTCACCCTGTCAGAACCTACGTGCAGGAAAGAAGCCATCGTCATGGCCGGTGCCATCTTGTGCGCCGATTGAACGACAACATCCGCCCCCGCTTGAAGAGCAGGTTCAGGGAAGGGGGCCCCCATGTGAAAATGAATCCCGTGCGCTTCATCTACCAGGAGTGGAATGCCATAGTCATGTACGCATTCCGCCACCTCCCTCAAAGCATACGTCCGTCCAAAATAATCAGGGTACGTCAACAACACACCTTTAGCATCAGGATATGCGTCCAAAGCCTGTTTAATCGCTTCTTTCGTCATGACGCTGTAGCGATTCGTTTCCTCCTCCCATTCAGGCGCAACAAAGATAGGTTCTGCCCCAGCCAGCTCCAACCCGTTCAGAACCGACTTGTGGCAATTCCGCTGTACAATCAGTTGATCGCCGGGATGACACGTCGCAAGCACCATAGCAAGATTACCGACCGTCGAACCATTCACAAGAAAAAAAGACTCGAGGCTCCCAAAGTAATGAGAAGCAATGTCCTGTGCCTCCTTGATCACGCCCTCCGGTGCATGCAGATCATCCAAACCACTCACTTCTGTAGCATCTATATGTAAAACCGATTCAAACGCTGTACCATCCGGGTAGACGCGGCCGAATTTATGACCCGGCACATGAAACGAAATCGGATCTTTTTTCTGATGTTGAACCAATGCATCATACAGAGGTTTCTTCTTCTGTTCCATTTCCATCCCACTTTCTTTAAGTCTATCAACCATTGTACAATGATTTACTCTAGCATTTCACTACCATAGCCAGTTGAGTTGTTTTTACCCGATCATATAGGGCATCCCACTGCCATGAATAGCGAAATATTTCTCTATTACCCCATTTGCGAGAAGAACATCGGAATGACGGTAGACAACTCTCCCCTCCCAACTTTCACAAAAAAACCCGAACAATCGGTCAAACTCCTTTGGAACAGGAATCAACCTTCGTTCGGGTTTCTTCATAGCTGCTACGCTTTGTTACGAAACAATCATAGATCGATGCGCCTTCGACATTTGATCGACAAAGAACTGATACTTCGGATCTTCAACTGGTGTACGGACCATTTCCTGCTCGCAATCGTGACATAGAAAAACGCTCAATACGTAAATCCCTTCACTTGTCTGTTTAGAACAGACGCTGCAACATGCTGACTCTCTCATTTTTTTTCGCCTCCCCTGAATGTTTCCTTATGATCTAGTGTCTCCAACTCTATCAAGGTTATACCTACTTTCTTATGAAACTTTCAGGCTTCGTGTAAACATGACGATTGAAAAAGCAACACATTTCGGAAAAGAGGTGACTACAACATAGGTATGAAGCGAGCTTGTATGGTGTGACTTCCTTATCTTTGTTCATAAGAACAAGAGCTTAAAATACTCGAATCGTGGATGCTTTTATCATTTCCTAAGCATACGAAAAGCCCCTCAGAGGAGATCCTCTAAGGGGCTTTCTGTTGACGTGGCGGCGTCCTACTCTCACGGGGGTAAACCCGACTACCATCGGCGCTGAAGAGCTTAACTGCTGTGTTCGGCATGGGAACAGGTGTGACCTCTTCGCCTTCACCACCACATCA
>NZ_JAIVAJ010000013.1 GCF_020171725.1 Halobacillus litoralis
GTGGTGAAGGCGAAGAGGTCACACCTGTTCCCATGCCGAACACAGCAGTTAAGCTCTTCAGCGCCGATGGTAGTCGGGTTTACCCCCGTGAGAGTAGGACGCCGCCACGTCAACAGAAATCCCCTTAGAGAATTTTCTCTAAGGGGATTTTCATAGTATAAAACATTTAATGCTAATGCATGGAAGTGATCTATTCTTTCAAGGTTAGCCTATGCTGAGTATGCTGGACACGTAGATAGAATGGACGGACACTATGATATCCTATGGAAGTTGTATATATCATAGTGTCCCCCCAACGAGAGACATCCACAGACGGTGTTTGTTTGGAACGTGAAAAGGGAATGTGTAAGGTTACAATGTTCAGGAGGTCTGAGAGAATTGGTTAAATATGAGCGCAAACAGGATACTTATTTAAACTGGAAATATGCGATGATGATTGTTCTTATACCGATAGGCTTTTACCTTGCCTCACTTCGTGAAGACATTTCCACCCTTCAGCATGTTGCTTTCATAGCCATCATTCTATGGCTTGCGGGAGTAGGGGTATTCGGAGTGACGAACCGTTATCAGGCTCTGAAGGTGTATGGTTACTTATATGTAAGCAGCAGTATCTTGTTTGCTTACTTGGGATTAGTGTTTATTTGGTAAAAGCGTGTTGAAGTACCGGATTTTTCTCGTTATAATAAATGAGAATATATGTTCGGAGGGATCACTATCGAACTTGTACGTTGGAGCTATTCGCGGAGGAAGATGGTGCGCGGGTATTTTGATAAATTCCCGAATACGATATTTTATTTCCGACGGATACGCAGGTACTACATTTTATACACCTTGGACTGGCAGCCCGATGATCCAGAAGTTACAAAAGAGGATCGCGACCAGATGCAGGTGTTGATCAATGAAGCGTTAGGTCGTGAAAAAGAATATAGAAAAAGAAAATCGAGAAGCATCTAAAGCTTCTCGATTTTCTTATATGAAACGACATGTGGACCGATAGGAGGGAGATCAAACACGTCACCGGCTTGCATGAATCCGAGATGGTCATAGTAGCCCTGTGCACTCATTCGGGCGTTGCACCATAGAATGTCAGCGTTCTTTTCCCCCAGGATTTCCATTGCTTTTGAAATGATTTTCGTTCCGGCTCCTTTGCCTCTATATTCTGGAAGGGTCGCCATACCTCTTAAGCGAAAGGATTTCCCATCAGGGATGTCCGGATGGTGTTCGGCGTAGAAGGAACCTATACTGATCAGCTGACCATCTTTAAAGACACCAAGATGGAAGGTGTCGTTTTCCTCATCGTTTGGGTAGTGACAGTCGTCTAAAGATTGATTAGGACGAAGGATGTCGTGCCTCAACGTCAAGGTGTCCTTTGCATCAATTGTTTTGATCTCCATATTTCTCCTCCTCAGGCCATGGATTCCCAAGCGGCGTGCATACCGGCCACTCGACCAGTCACCATAGCTGATGTAATATTATATCCACCCGTGTAGCCGTGGATGTCTAATATCTCTCCACAAAAGTATAATCCATTCATCACTTTGGACTGCATGGTATTCGGGACGATCTCTTTTATTGAGACGCCACCGCCTGTTACAAAAGCTTTCTCAATAGGCTGGCTGTCATGAATATGCACATGGAACTGTTTCAAGTAATGCGCGAGGTCATACAATTTGGCATTGGAAATGTTCGCGGCTTTCTCTTCATGACTGATCTCAACCAGTTCGAGCACATAATCGAGCATTCTTTCTGGAACAATGCCTTTTACTACATTCCGGAAGGCTTTCTTCGGTTGATCCTTTGACTCTTTTTGTAAGTGTTGATAAAGGTCCTGTAGTTTCCAGTCCGGCAGGCAGTCGATCTCGATAGTCACCGGTCTGTGTCCCTTCATAAATTCTTTGACTACATATTGAGAGCAGCGAAGAATGGCGGGACCGGAAAGACCAAAGTGCGTAAACAGCATATCCATACGGTGGGTGACGATTTTCTTATCTTTCTTGTTCAATACGGAGACGTCTACATCTCTAAGGGACAATCCCTGAAGGACTTTGTTTTTTATAAAGGCATCGTTTGATAGCAGCGGGACCTCCGTCGGGAACAGTTCCGTGATCGTATGTCCCGCTTTCTTTGCCCAGGCATATCCGTCTCCTGTACTTCCTGTATGGGGGACGGCTTTCCCGCCAACGGCTAACACGACGGCATTAGTCTGTATTTTTTCACCGGACTTCAAAATAATTGTATGTTCCTGCTCTCCGTAATCAATCGCTTCAACTGGGGTGGATTTACGAACTTCCACTCCGAGTTCATCGAGTTGATTCAATAGGGATTGGACGACGTCCTTGGCTTTGTTGCTGACTGGAAACATGCGGCCGTGGTCTTCTTCTTTCAGAGCTACGCCCAGCCCTTCAACGAAATCAATGATGTCATAATTATTGAAGACAGAGAATGGACTGTAAAGGAACTTTCCGTTTCCCGGGATGTGCTTGATGACTTCTTCCTCAGGCAGGCGGTTGGTTACATTACAACGTCCTCCCCCAGATATAGCCAGCTTAGTTCCGAGTTTCTTCCCTTTATCGATTAAGAGGGTTTTAACCCCTTGTTCTGCTGCTGCGATGGCAGCCATCAAACCAGATGGGCCACCACCGATTACCGTTACTTGATAGGTCATGGTGTACTTCCTTTCTTTTTTCCGTTCTTTCCTTGTTTACCCTCTATCTATGATAAAATAGATAGGGTCGATTCTACAATTAAATTGAAGGTGAATAAATAAATATGTCGAAGATTTTAAAAGGAACGTTACTATTAACAGCAGGAACCTTTCTCTCCAAGTTTTTAGGTATGATTTACACCGTTCCATTTGAAAATATGGTTGGACCTGCGGGAACAGACCTATTTGCCTATGGTTACACGCCTTACAGTATTTTATTAAGCCTGTCCAGTATGGGAATCCCTGTAGCTGTTTCGAAGTTTGTATCGAAATACAACACGCTGGGGGACTATGAGACCGGACGCAATATGCTGAAGGCAGGAATGGCTTTGATGGCGGTTACAGGCTTCATCGCTTTCCTGATCCTGTTTTTCTCAGCTGAGCAGGTAGCCATTTGGACGGTTGGAAGTGGTTCTCCGCTTATTGAGGACACAACCTTAGTGATCAGAATGGTTAGTTTTGCTTTACTGATTATTCCACCGATGAGCATCACGAGAGGGTTCTTCCAAGGGAATGAATCGATGGCGCCGACAGCCGTATCACAGGTAGTCGAACAGATTGCCCGGATTGCTTTTCTTCTTGTGTCTGTATTCATTATTATACAGCTTATGGACGGGCGTACGGAAGTCGCCGTCGGATTCGCCACATTCGGAGCTTTTATTGGAGGACTTGCCTCCTGTGTTGTTCTTTATATTTACTGGCGGAAGCGAAAGCCATATCTAGATCGGCAATTAAGCGCTCAGGAGTTCACGAACGGACTTTCGACGAAGGATATGTTCAAAGAGCTCTTTACGTATGCCGGTCCATTCATCTTGGTCGGAATCGCAACGCCTTTATACCAGATTGTCGACCAATTCACGCTGAAAAAAGCGATGGAGGCGGCTGGTTTTGCGTACAATGATGCTTATTCCACAATCAACTTTTTGAGTCATAAGCTCGTCATGATTCCAGTTACGTTCGGAATCGGCCTGTCACTGGCGCTTCTGCCCGCGATCACGCAGTCGTTTACAAACAATAACTTGCAGCACTTGAACCGCCAAATCAACCAAGCCCTGCAAATTGTGGCTCTCTTGATCATCCCTGCTGTCTTCGGACTTTCAGCAGTGGCGATGGAGGCGTACGCCACGTTCTTCGGAGTAGAAGACATCGAATTCAGAGGCGGACTGTTAAGGTGGTACGCACCTGTCGGACTAGGCTTGGCGCTTTATACGGTTACTTCATCCATTCTACAAGGAATCGACAGACAAAACTTTGCCGTTGTCAGCCTGGGATCCGGTATTTTGCTGAAAGTATTATGTAACTGGTGGTTCATTCAAATGTTCGGAGCGAAAGGCGCAATCCTTGCCACTGGGCTTGGTGTGACAACAGCAGTGGTACTGAACTTCTGGAGAATCTTCACATCCATTACATTCGACTTAAAGCCGCTCTATAAACGTACATTGCTAATTTTAATCCTGACGGTATTCATGACGGTTGCCGTCTTGATCGCACGTGTACTCCTCGGCTTTGTATTCAATCCGATGGAAAGCAGACTGGATTCTCTCATCGTATTGACTCTAAGCATCATCATTGGAGGGGGCGTCTACTTGTGGTTAATCTATAAAACGACGCTTCTCGAGCGTGTACTCGGCGGACGAATCAATATGCTCGACAAGTTTCTAAAGCGTTCGTAAAAGGAGGACATCTTTTTGAGATTAGATAAATTGTTAGCCAATATGGGCTATGGAACACGAAAGGAAGTCAAGACCATGCTCAAAGCAGGGCATGTGCGGGTGAATGGTACCCCCGAAAAGAGCCCTAAAACCCACGTGGACCCGGATGCGGATTCCGTAACGGTCATGGGGGATGAGGTCGAATACAGGGAATTCATTTATTTAATGATGAACAAGCCCGGGGATCTTATTTCGGCGACAGAAGATGCTCAAGATACAACAGTCATTGATATTCTGCAGCCGGAGGATCATGTATTTGATCCTTTTCCGGTTGGGCGTCTGGATAAAGACACTGAAGGGCTTCTGCTGATTACGAATGATGGTCAGCTTGCCCATCGACTCACATCTCCAAAGAAAAACATCGGAAAAACGTATTACGCCGTGATCGAAGGAAAAGTGACGGAGGAAGATGTGGCTGCTTTTTCAAAAGGCGTGACATTGGACGATGGATATCATACAAAACCGGGTGAGCTGACGGTTCTCCACTCTGGAGAAGAGTCTGAGATCGAGCTGACCATTACGGAGGGAAAATTCCATCAGGTGAAGCGGATGTTCGAAGCAGTCGGAAAAAAAGTCGTGTACTTGAAACGTATCAAAATGGGTACCCTCGAGCTTGATCCTGATCTTGATTTAGGAGAGTACAGAGAATTGACAGATGAGGAACTCGATTATTTAATTTCTAATTCCGGTTTATAAAAAAACACACCCGGAGAGCTTCTCCGGGTGGCCAAATTGTCATTATGATATTTTTACTTTTTTCTCCGTCGTTGTCCACTTTCCACGATTCGGACTACTTACCAGTCCGTTATATTCCAAAATGCTCAAATCCCTTTGCATTGTTCGGTCGGTGATACCGAATTCTTCTGCTAGTTCGCTGGTAGTTACTGTTCCGACTTTGCTGATGTAAAGGTAAACAGATTTGATGCGGTTTAGCATTCGGGATGATGGATGATTCAAAAAACCACTCCTTATTTGTCTTGGAAATATTGTGGTGCTTAGGAACTTCGAAGTTGATTACATTCTACAACACTACTTAAGAACGTGCTACCGAATTGTCGTTATTTAACAGATTATTCACCAAATTTACAAAATATTAATGCGAGGAGGTTGGAAGATGCTGATTTTAAGGAAACTTTTCTTGAAGCTGGTTGGGATCAACAATTATGTCTTGTTCCTTTCAAGTGTGATTCTGGTTGTTTTCTCTTCTATTCTGATTACTTGGGTGGAAAAAGATACATTCCCGACACTGTTTGATGGATTCTGGTGGGTCATGACCACGGTCACGACAGTGGGGTACGGTGACTACTTTCCCGTAACGGTTACCGGAAGGTGGATTGCAATCTTTCTTTATATCTTCGGAATCGGTTTGATCGGGGTAGCCATCGGCAAAATCATCGACAGTCTTGCTATTTTCAGAAAAAAGAGAATCGAGGGTGATATTGTGTACAAAGAATCAGGTCATTTCATCATTATCGGATGGTCACAAAAGGCTCACTTTGCTATTCAGGAAATTGTCGAAACCGACAAGGATGTGGAAGTGGTTCTGATCGATCAATTGAAAGAAGCTCCGATGCTGAGTGATAACGTTCATTACATAAAAGGCGAAGCAGCCAATAGTGAAACATTAGAGAAGGCCAATGTGAAGGAAGCGAAAGCGGTCTTGATTTTCTCCGACGACCTTATGCAGAACGACCAAATGACGGATGGAAAGTCGTTGTTGATTGCCTCTTCTATTGAAGCGGTTGCGCCTGAGGTCCATACAATTGTAGAGATTATGGACGAGAAGCATATTGAGAATTTCAAGCATGTTCGTGTAGATGAATTCATCGTTTCCAATGAAACCATCTCCTCTCTTGCCGTTCGCTCTGCGTTCAGAAAAGGGATATCTGAAATCTACGGTCAGTTACTCAGACGCTCTGTTGGGGAAGACTTATACCATATCCCGAAAAGAAAAGGGTGGAGTACGTACCGCGACGCATTTGAAGCGCTCTTAGAAGAAGGGGCTACACTGATTGCGGATCGACAGGACTTAGCCATCAACCGTAAGTTGGATGAGAACATTCCCGCGTCTGCTGAATTGTATGCCGTCTGCGACAAAGAAACGTATTCCAAAATCATGAGAGGAGAAGGATGATGATGGATTTCAAACAGCTTAGTGAAAAGTACGAACAAGAGTTTATGGATAGAGTGTATCGAATTCTTTCCATTCCAAGTGTCTATGAAGAGAGTGAGACCTACCCTTATGGAAAGGCGGTCGATGATGCTCTACAGGAAACACTGAAGATTGGGGAAGATGATGGATTCACAATCAAGAACATCGATGGCCATGCTGGGCACATTGAATATGGTGAAGGAGAAGAAATCCTTGGAATACTAGGTCATCTGGATGTTGTGCCTGCTGGAAAAGGGTGGTCGACACCGCCGTTTGAGCCGACCGTGATTGATGGCAAGCTTTATGCCAGAGGTGCGCAGGATGATAAAGGTCCTGTAATGGCTGCCTACATCGCCATGAAACTGTTAAAGGACCAAGGATTTGAACCGAAAAAGCGTGTGCGTCTCATAGTAGGAACGGATGAGGAGCGGGATTGGAAGGGGATCGAGCATTATTTTGCGAAGGAAGAGATGCCGAAGTTCGGATTCACACCAGATGCTTCGTTTCCGGTCATCCATGCGGAGAAGGGGTTGCTCGACGGGTACATCACGTTTTCGCTTCACGGGGAAGATGAAGAATCTCTTGTATCGATTCAAAATCTCCAGGCAGGTGACCGCCTGAATATGGTTCCTGATGAAGCTGAGGCGACGCTCGTCTCCAGTTATGACCTTCATGAAGACTTCTATCATTTTCTGGATCAGAACAACCTCCACGGAGAGATTGATAATATCGGGAATCAATACAAGTTGACCGTGAACGGTCATTCTGTACATGCCAGTAAGCCCGAGCTTGGCAAAAATGCCATCACAGAGCTGCTTTCCTTTATCATCCAACTTCCTCTCTCCAGTCAGGATGAGAACCTGCTGAAGGAGATCCATAAAGGGTTCTCTAAAACTGACGGCAGCGGACTCGACTTGAAACGTGAAGATAATGTATCAGGTCCACTGACGTTGAATATGGGCTCTCTCACGGTTACAAAAGAGCAGAAGGCGCAAATAGGCTTCAATCTCAGGTATCCAGTTACAGCGGACTATGAGGCTGTCTGTGATCAACTGTCGAATTACTCACAGAAGTTAAACGGAAAGTGGGAAGAGTATGACCACCTACCGTCCCTTTACCTCGAGAAGGATCATCCATTCATTCAGACATTGCTTTCCGTCTACAATGAGGTGACGGGGGAGAATGAAACGGCTCACTCCATGGGCGGAGCGACATATGCACGGGCTCTGGACGCTGGGGTTGCTTATGGTGCGATGTTCAGCCACAGTCCGGATACTGCCCACCAGAAAGATGAGCATGTGCTTCTTTCGGATATGAGGAAGGCCATCGAAATCTATGCGAAAGTGATTTATGAATTAACGAAATAAATGTAAGAAAGGTTTATGCAAATGTCCGCACCATCAACGGAAAAAACGTATCGGTTCATTCAACTCTTTTACTTTTTTGCCTTCTTTGCCTTTGGGTCTTTGTTTCCACTGTTGTCTGTGTACCTGGAGGAGGAAAAAGGGTTAAATCATACGCAGATCGGCCTTGTCATTGCTGCGTTACCTCTCGTCACCATCTTTATTCAGCCGGTTTGGGGGATGCTCAGTGATGTAACGAGGAGACCGAAGCGATTGTTAATGATTGCTTCGGTTGTGGCCTCTGCGCTGGGCTTTTTTTATCCGGTTTTGGAATTGTTCCCAGCACTTTTACTTGGAATCATCGTGATTGCTCTCTTTCAATCGGGAATTGTTCCTTTGTCCGACAGCTTATCGTTGAATTTTGTACAGAAGCATCATAAGGAGTACGGCAATATACGCTTGTGGGGAGCGGTCGGTTTTGCGGTGGCTGTATTTGTACTCGGCCGGGTAACCGAAGCTTCAGGATCTTTGGATTGGATCTTTACCTTTTTCTCAAGTGGTCTTCTGCTTGCTTTAGTGGCTTTGTTTCAATTTCCGAAACGAGCCGATCACGTCTCGACCTCATTCAGACAAGGGTTAGGCGTGCTGATCAAACGTAAAGCTTTTCTGTTATTTCTTGTATCGAACTTCTTAGTATTCGGACCCGTTCTAGCTAACAATTATTACTTTGGAACATTCATCCTCTCTGTAGGTGGAACGCTGTCAGGTGTCGGGGTCGCCTTTCTGCTGGCAGCAGGAAGTGAAGCGCCATTTATGAAGTTCGCTCAGCAGGTCATCAACCGCATGGGCGTCCTCCGGGTCCTTATGTTCAGTTCTGCGGTGTCTGGGAGCAGGTGGCTCTTGTACTTCTTTGAACCTTCGAGTGAAGTGGTTTACGCCACGACAATCGTTCAAGGGATTTCAGTAGGTCTTTATATACCGGCTGCGCTAATTCTCGTTCGTGAACTGGCACCAGACAATGTTCGGGCAACGGCAGTTGGATTGTATTCCGCCGTAGGGAACGGAATCGGAAATGCGTTTTTCACCTTTATTGGAGGCGTGCTGATTGACGTGTGGAGTGTCACGGGGATGTATGGATTCTTTTCAGTGATGACTTTTACCGGGATGCTGCTCGTACTTGTAGTGATGAGGTGGACCAACCAACCTGTTAAAGGAGCTGTTTAAAGATGGCGGACCATTACTTTATTGGAATTCCTATATCTGAATCATTACAAAAGAACCTCCGGAAGTGGCAGGAGGAGCTCAGAAAGTCCATGAACTATAAAGTTTGGACACACGAGAAAGACTTTCATATTACATTGAAATTCCTTGGTGCTTCTGCCGATGAAAAGATAGAAGAACTGAAAAGGGAGCTTGCCAATGTAAAAACCTTGCCTTCGTTCAACGTTACCATTGGCCCGGCTGGAAGTTTCGGTCAGCCGAAGCAGCCAAGAGTCTTTCACGCCGGTGTAGAAAAACACGCTGCTCTTATAGCCTTGCAGGAGATGGTGGAGACAGCAGCTGTCGAACTAGGCTGGGAGAAAGAGAAGAGAGCCTACACCCCTCATGTGACAATCGCCAAGAAAGGGGCAGAAGGCCTTTCGCCTCTCCTTATCAATGAAAACAAGTTGTTCGATGAGCAGTTTGAAGAGCACGTAAATCAAATCTGCCTGTATCGAATCCATCCAAAACAGAAGCAGAAATATGAAGCGGTTGCCACGATATGGCTGAATGAGGAGGAGTGAGGATGGCTCAATTGATTAAATTGCAGGATTATACATCCCGCTATGAGTCTAATATTTATCAGTACCCTGCACAGTACATTCGATTAAAAAAAGAAAATTGGAATAAAATGAAGCATCTATATGAACAAGGAATGCTGCAACAACCTCAAGAACCAGTGGAATCCTCCTGGAATCATGAAGAGAAGAAACAGGGATGGAAGAAGTTCTTTCAAAAAGAAGAAAAACAGTCGCTTACAAATGAAGAGATGGAAAAGGAGGTTAACGATGATCTCCCTCAAACAATGGAGGAGTTGAAAAAATACTTTCTTGACGGTCTTTTTCCATTTCAATTGAAATGGGCCTCCACAACATTAAGAGAGAAGTCTTTTGTTGACCGATCTTATAAAGAGGATGACCGCCTTAAATATTTTCTGCAGCGATTTCCTGACACCTATTTCCTCATGTATCACCCGATTGTCGTTCTTCGTCAAGCTGAAATGGAAGCTCTGCCTATTCTGATCAGTCCTCATGGAATTGAAATCATCTACTACATGGAAGGACAGGTAAACGGAATCGTTGAACCGAATTCTGAGAACAGTTGGTTTGTAGAGCAGGGGGATGTAAGAAGTAAAGTTCTGAGTCCGCTTTTTGCCTTACAGCGGACGGAATCGTTTGTAAAGAGCGTATGGAAAGCGTACGACTTGAATTTTCCAGTTCAGAAGGTCGTCCTGGCTCCTGACCTCTTCGTTAAAGAAAGCCAGGAACCATATTCAACCCGTTATATCGGTCGTGAGCGGTATGAAGCGTGGCTTCATGAGAAACGGAAGCTTGTGTCTCCGTTGAAGCATGATCAACTGAAAGCAGCTGACGCGTTGTTGAAACACTGTCAGACGACGTCCTTCAAGCGTCCGGAGTGGGATGAGGATCCGAAAGAATTTATGGAAGAATAAATTCTTTCTCCGGAACAGCTTTTGGCTTTCCAATGAAGTATCCCTGTCCGAAATCAACTCCGAGTTGGTTCAGCCATTCCCATTCTTCAGCCGTTTCAATCCCTTCTGCTAAGACGTGAATCCCAATCATCTCTGCTCTCTCCATGACTTGATGTAAGAAAGCCTGATTCTCTTCATTCTTATGACAATCTTGAATGTAAGAGCGATCGACCTTTAAGTAGTCCGGCTCGAGTAGCGACAGCATCTCCAATGTACTGTATCCTGTGCCTACATCGTCCAGGGCGACCTTCATACCGGATGCCTTATATGTGTCGAGAATCTTCTTCAAATGGTCCACGTCGGTCACTCTTTCTGTTTCCACGACTTCGAACACTAAGTCAGCTGGGTCAATTTGGAATTCATTTACGATTTGGAACGTATGCTTTAAGCAGAATTCCGGTACATAGATAGTAGACGGTAAAAAGTTAATGAAAACCTTCTGTCCCTTATTCAAGTGCTCTGATTTTGCCTTTACAGCTGATCTTCTCGCCTTCTGGTCCAGCATCGACTGCAGACCGGACTTTTGGGCATAGGAGAAAAGCTGTCCCGGATTGACGGTAGGATTTTCCGTCCGCAAAAGGGATTCATAGCCGTATACTTCATTCGTAGACATATCAACAATGGGCTGCAGGTGAGAAGTGAAAGCTCCGCTGTGAATGATCGAAGCAAGGTCAGGATACTTCAGTCGTTCATATAAGTGATGGATTGATATTGGGAATGATTGGGAAGTGTCCAAATTCAGAATATGTAGCCAATAGTTCGATTGGTTCTGCTCTGTAAGAAGTTCCAGGGTGGCCACAAGGTTTGGAACAGATGTGTACTGAAAAACCATTGTACTTTCATCCTGGTAATCAAGGACGATTTCACTAGGCGGCTGGTCCATATGAACATTTTTTCGGTTGATAACGAGAGCACCTCTTTCAGGAAGGGTTACGCTCGTTCCACAAAATTGACAATCTTTACTCAATATTCTTCCTCCTTTTCTTTATTATACTAAAATAGAAAGTAGTTTCAAAAGTAATCTGTTCGATCTAGGAGATATGTCTGATGTATATATTGATAGTAAATACGCATGCGGGTCACGGAAAGGCTGACCGAATATTTCAGGCGATTCAAAAAGAGCCGGTGTTTAAAGAAAGAAATTGCCGATCATTCCGTACTTCTTATGAAGGACACGGACAGAAGTTAGCTGAACAGATCGCTGAAATGCACCATGAACATTTGAAATGTGTCATTGTCATCGGGGGAGATGGTACGTTACACGAAGTTGTGAATGGACTTCATGCCTATCCGTCTATTCCCATAGCTTTTATTCCGGCCGGGTCAGGTAATGACTTCGCGCGAGGCATAAAATCTAAATTGAAAGGGGTAGCATTGTTTAAGAAGATTGTAAGAAACCCTAAGCGTATGTCTGTTCATTTGGGAAGGTTCACGACGAATAAAAGATACAGACATGGTCAAAAAGTCTTTGTGAATAACATTGGGTTTGGCTTAGACGGAGAATTGATTCAATTTACCAATCAACCGAAGTTTCGCAAGTGGATTCGGATCTTACACCTTCATCGTTTTATTTATACTGTAGCTCTACTACCCGTTTTGAGAGACTTTCAACCTAGAAAACTAGAAATCGAGATTGATGGAGAAAAGCAACATTCGGGAAGCACCACTCTCGTTGCGGTGACGAACCATCCATACTACGGTGGTGGGATGAAGATTGCACCGGACTCTGACATGAAAAGACGGACATTTTCTGTCACCATAATTGAGGATATTCCAAAGTGGAAAGTGTTGGCCTTCTTCCTGACCGTTTTCTTCGGGAA
This sequence comes from Halobacillus litoralis, assembly GCF_020171725.1. Lineage (GTDB taxonomy): Bacteria > Bacillota > Bacilli > Bacillales > Halobacillaceae > Halobacillus > Halobacillus litoralis_F. Next base: position 12,484 of record NZ_JAIVAJ010000013.1, read on the forward strand.
GCATACGAAACTGAAAGAAGTTCGAACCTTTGAAGCGGGTTCCGTCAAAGTGACCTCCAAAGCCCCGGTTCCGTTTCAAGTAGATGGCCAGCCAGGAGAATGTTTCCAATGCGAAGTGAAAAAAGACGAAAAAACACGAAATATCTACTTCGGTTGAAGAAATTTTCTTGAAATAACCAAGCCGAATGAGTTAGTCTAATGAAGTGAGATTTTCGAGTCGTATAATAAAAACTTTGGCTGGGTACAAAAGTACGATATACTAGAGATAGATAATGAACGTGATGTCATCACAGGAAGATTTGAGGAATTGAAGGTGAATTGGTTGGAACATATACTTGGTAATAATTGGACAGTTACACCAGCAGGCGGTTCAACAGGAGAAGCCTACTACGCCCAGACGGAAGGAAAGCGTTTATTTCTTAAGCGTAACTCCTCTCCATTTCTTGCTGTACTTTCTGCCGAAGGAATTGTACCAAAGCTTGTGTGGACCAAGCGCCTTGAGAATGGTGACGTAATTACAGCTCAGGAGTGGCTCGAGGGAAGAGAGCTGCAGCCGAAAGAAATGAATCACCCGAGGGTCGCTGCACTGTTAAGCAAAATCCACCATTCAACAGAGCTTCTGGATATGTTGATGAGGTTAGGGAAGCATCCTTTAACTCCTGATGAAGTATTGAAAGATATAAAAGAGAATCAGACGGTATTGAACCGAGTCGATCCACATGACGAAGTACAACAGGCTGTTACCTTTCTGGAAGAGAGAGTGGATGATGTCCATCACGATGTGCATGTTGTTTGTCACTGTGATACCAATCACAACAATTGGCTGCTCTCTGCGGATGATCAGCTTTATTTGATTGATTGGGATAATGCGATGGTAGCAGATCCCGCACTGGACCTTGGCATGCTTCTTCATTCTTATATTCCAGAGGAAGAATGGGAGAATTGGTTGAAGGAATATGGAATTTCTCCTGATGACCAACTGTTTGAGCGTATGATCTGGTATGCGGTTTCGCAATCTCTTGCTTTTATTCAATGGCATCAAATGCGTGGAGAATACGACGAAGCAACGTTACGTCTGAACAAGCTGAAAAGTATGATGAGAAAACAAGGGATAATCAAATAACGCTAATATAAAACGAAGCACTTTTAGGTGCTTCGTTTTATTATTGATCTTAAACTTCTTCAATTGGGTAAAGAAAAGGCGGAACTCTGAATGAGGTTCCGCTGAGAAAGAGTTATTTATGTTGAAGGATTATTGACTGATTGTTGGGGTATATTTGAGTTTCTTTTCGCGAACCTCTGAGCTCGTTTTTTCGCTCAACTTTTCAAATGGATATATGAATACAGCATAACCTGCGAATAAAACAGAGAAAACAGCGAGTACAGTCATTTCGAAGAACTTACTAATTAGTTTCATGAGTCTCATCATCACTCCAATTTTGTTTTGTAACACGATTACTATCGTAAATCAGTAAGCGCTTACAATCCAACCCCTCATTTGGGATGAATTTCATACTGGTGTGTGGTAAGGCTCATTCAGGCGTGAATAATCCTGATATGGTCATAAATCGTTCGTTATCGTCCGTTATCCACCTGAATTCGTAAAAATCATGAAAAAGTTTTAAAAATACCGGATAACATGGTACGATTTTAACGATAAGAAGGAGGAAGATGCGCCATGCGTTTACGAAACAAACCTTGGGCTGACGACTTTATGAGAGAGAATGACCATATCGTTGTTCAAAAGCCTTTTGAATGCAAAGAGAATTGGAAAAGTATTTTTGAAAATAAAGAAAACCCACTGCACTTAGAGATTGGTTCTGGTAAAGGCCAATTCATTGCCGGGATGGGAAAACAGCATCCTGATATCAATTTTGTCGGAATTGAACGGGTTAAGAGTGTCATTGTTGGTGCTTTGAAGAAAGTGATGGATAGTGAAGCTAAGAACGTAAGGCTCGTTAATGAAGATGCGGAGGACCTTCGTGATCTGTTTGCTGCAAATGAAGTAGACCACATCTATTTGAATTTCTCTGATCCGTGGCCGAAGAATCGTCATGAAAAACGTAGGTTGACGTACCATACGTTTCTGGAACAATATGAGGGTGTGCTAGTACCTGGGGGAGAAGTAACCCTGAAAACCGATAACAGAGGACTGTTTGAGTATTCATTAATGAGTTTCTCGCAATACGGGATGCTGATTGAGGATGTATCTGTTGATCTGCACGCCGATGAGGATCCGTTGAACGTTCCGACTGAATATGAAGAGAAGTTTTCGGCGAAGGGCCAGCCGATCTACCGTTGCACAGCAAAGTTCAGAACATGATACCGCTTACAATAGCTCCAGTCTCTATGGTAGACTGGAGCTATATTTGTTTATAAGGGGGAGTTTAAATGGAATCGATGCAAATAGGTCGGGCTAAGCTGACATGGTTGAATGGAGGCGTGACTCATATGGATGGCGGTGCCATGTTCGGCGTGGTTCCGAGGCCGCTTTGGAGCAGGAAATACCCTGTCAATGAGAAGAATCAAATTGAGTTGCGTACAGATCCGGTTCTACTCGAGTTAGATGGGAAGAAGGTATTGATCGACTCAGGGATCGGGAATGGTAAGCTGACCGATAAGCAGCGGAGAAATTTCGGGGTGAAAGAAGAGTCGAGCATCGATGCCTCGCTTCAGTCGTTAGGGTATTCAAGAGAAGATATGGATATCGTCTTAATGACTCATCTTCACTTCGATCATGCATGTGGCTTGTCTGTCGTAGAAGGCGACCGTTATGCTTCTGCTTTTCCGAATGCCGTGGTTTATACGAGTCAAGTCGAGTGGAATGAAATGCGTGAGCCAAACATCCGCTCCCAAAATACGTATTGGGAAATGAATTGGAAGCCGGTTGAGCACCAAGTACATACATTTGAATCTTCCATTGAAGTGCTCCCAGGTCTCTCTATGTATCATACGAGCGGTCATAGTGATGGTCATTCGGTCATTGTGTTCAAAGACGGGGAGGAGACGTTTATCCATATGGCGGATATCATGCCTACTCATGCTCACCAGAACGTCCTCTGGGTTCTTGCTTATGACGATTATCCGGTCACATCTGTCCATGAAAAACAAAAATGGATGAAGTACGGATATGAGAGAGAGGCGTGGTATATTTTCTATCACGATGCACAGTACCGTGCGCTGAAGTTCGATTCGGAGGGAAATGTGATTGAAAAGGTGGAAAGAACGCCACATGATTATACGGAGTAAATAGAAAAGCATCGCGTTCCAGGAACGCGATGCTTTCTGTAGTTCTCGCTTACGCAGTTGTCTCGGCAACGTCAACAATTGTACCTGTTTCCGTGTCGATATAGAATTCGAACTGAGAAGTCTTGCCATCTTCCTGCTTAGAGACTCCACCACGGTATACGTCATAGTTGATACCGTTCTTGTTCAATTCCTCTGGTCTCATGTAAATCCATGATCCACTGATAGGACCTTGCTTTTTGAACGCTTCTTTCGCGATTTTAAGTGCCTTCTCAGGCGTTACACTTTGACTATTGCTCAATTGTTCTTTTACAACATAGCCGGCTAATGCTCCTACACCAGCAGCTAAGGCAACTTTTTTCCAATTCAAAACAATCACCTCACAACTATATTCTACTCACAGTATACTAAAGTTTCCCGTAAATAGGAAATCAAAACTTACACAGCGGATTTGTAGAAACGTTTTCAAAGTTCCGTTAAAATAGAGAGAGATTGTTATAAAGGAGATGTACATACGATGAATGCAGATACAAAAGAACTCTTTAAAACGTTAACCGAGCTTCCGGGTGCTCCTGGTAATGAGCATCATGTCCGCCGATTCATGAAGCAGGAACTGGAAAAATATTCTGATGAGGTCGTGCAGGATCGCCTGGGTGGCGTTTTCGGTGTCCGGGATGGCAAAGGGCCGACTGTAATGGTCGCCGGTCACATGGACGAAGTAGGTTTTATGATTACGCAGGTTACAGATAACGGGATGCTCCGCTTCCAAACGCTTGGCGGTTGGTGGAACCAGGTCATGCTCGCTCAGCGTGTACAGGTCATTACAGAAAACGGTCCGGTTGTAGGAGTGATCGGTTCGATTCCACCGCACAACTTGACGCCCGAACAGCGTAAGAAGCCGATGGATGTTAAGAATATGCTGATTGATATCGGAGCAGATGATAAAGCGGATGTAGAGAGGATTGGTATTAAACCGGGTCAATCCGTCGTTCCTATTTGTCCTTTTACACCGATGGCGAACGAAAAGAAAGTGATGGCCAAGGCGTGGGATAACCGCTATGGCTGTGGTCTTTCTGTCGAGTTGCTGAAGGAACTTCAAGGACAGACGATTCCGAACAAACTATATTCCGGAGCTACAGTACAGGAGGAGGTAGGACTTCGTGGTGCTCAGGTATCCGCTAATATGATCAACCCTGATATCTTCTACGCGCTTGATGCATCGCCAGCAAATGATATGAGCGGCGATAAGAAGGAATTTGGTCAGCTTGGGAAAGGAGCCCTATTACGTATTCTCGACCGTTCTATGGTTACTCATAGAGGAATCCGCGACTTCATCCTTGATACGGCCGAGACAAATGACATTCCGTATCAATATTTCATCTCACAGGGTGGTACAGATGCCGGTCGCGTTCATATGTCCAACAACGGTGTTCCGTCAGCTGTCGTAGGAGTATGTTCACGCTACATCCATACATCCTCTTCAATCATTCACGTGGATGACTATGCGGCGGCGAAAGAATTGCTTGTGAAGCTTGTCAAAACGACTGACCAAAACGCAGTGGATCAAATCAATCAGAACGTCTAACGTATAAAAGATGGATTCAGTACCTGCGAAGCGTAGAATCTTATGCTATGATAGTCAGACGAAGAACGAAGAGAAAGGTGACTGGTACTGTGAAGATCGTAGTCGGATCGCTGAACCCTACAAAAATTGATTCCGTGAAGCAGGTGTTTCCGGAGGTAGATATCGTTGGAATGGAAGTTGAGTCTAAAGTAGCTGCTCAGCCTTTCTCTGATGAAGAAACGCTCGAAGGGGCCATCAACCGCGCCCGGGAATGCGCCTCATCCAAAAAGGCCAGCCTCGGAATCGGGCTTGAAGGAGGAGTCATGGAAATTGAAAATGACTTGTACCTTTGCAACTGGGGAGCCCTTGTCGATCAGAAAGAAAATGTGTTCACCGCAAGTGGAGCAAGAATTCAGCTTCCCGATGAAATTAAAAAAGAATTGGAAAAGGGAAAAGAACTGGGCGAAGTGATGGATGACTATGCCAATAAACATGAGGTCAGTAAGAACGAAGGTGCGATTGGGATTTTTACAGACAACATTGTACAAAGGCAGGAAATGTTCAGTCATGTCGTCCGATTACTTAAAGGCCAGTGGCAGTTCTATAAGAAGCAGGGAGAATGAATACCTGGGAAGCGGGTAGAAGGTAAAGAACATTCTACCTTCCGCATTCCAATCAACTTGAAAAGCCGGCATCGGATAAAGATGCCGGCTTTTCGTTATTCGTAAATGTAAGCCAGTACGTCCAGCGCCTGGTCAAGCGTTTCTACCGTTACGTTTGCTTGGTTGGAAAGCTCCTTTAACGGGTGTACGAGTGATTCTGGGCGAACGAGAATGAGTGGCTTGCCCAGTTGGATGGCCGCGCTGGCATCCATGGCAGTGTTCCACTGCTTATACTTCTCTCCGAATAGAGCGACCACCGCATCCGATTTTTGAAGGAGTACTTGTGTCCTGAAATTATTTACGCTCGAAGCGGCATCATCACGGTACACATTGGACGGCTGCTCCCCCATGATAGCCTCTCCGATGTCATCTGAACGGTCGTGGTTTTCCTGGGGCCCGACAAACGTGATCGGCAGTTCTTTTTGTTTAGCTTTTTCTTTCAATTCGTTTCGCCAATCGTCATGAATTTGGCCAGCTAAGTATACAGTTAATTCCATCAGTTCAACCTCCTGATTATGTCATCTACCATGAAGTATGATTGATGAACGGGTTAGAGTCTAGTAATATGTGTTCCTATAATCAAAAAAAGATAGACTAAACGCCCATGTATGTGCTTTTATGCCAGTCAGAAGCGAGACGACCTTCTGAAAGCAAATAAAAAGCCCCTGGATACCCAGGGGCAATCGTTTAAGCTAAACGCTGATTGTGTTCATCTGTATCGTTCTCATTGTCGTTCGGGTGTTCCTCTTCGAGACGTTCGTTGTCTTCGGAGGCTTCTTCTTCGTTACGTTCGCTCTCAGTTGATTGATCATGGTCGTTGGCTTCCATTCGTTCAGCTTCTTCCTCCTGCGATAGAGGGGATTCTTCTTCTAAACTTTCTTCAACAGCACTATTCTCCGAGCTTACCTCTTCTTCAGAGTCGGGGTGAGCGTTGATCGTGAACTGGTTCACCTCCGCGGAAAGTTCCTGGGAGATACCTTGTAAGTCAGTTGCTGATTGATTTACTTTTTCTGTTGAAAGCAGCTGGTTCTCACTTGAGGCCGCGACTTCTTCTGCTGTTGCGACAGCTTCCTCAGAAATGATGCTGATTTCATGTAATTTCTGCTTCACATCTTCGTTCACATGTTCAACACCTTCGACTGCATCTTTCACATGGAAGATTTGTTTATTCATTCCCTCCACATGACTGGAAATGCGGTCAAATGCTTCTCGAGTCTGCATGACGGCTTTGTTTTGTGAGCCTTGGAAGTGATCGAACTGCTCTGCTTCCTCTGATAGTCGTGTCATCTGCTGACTCATGGTTTTCACAAGTTCCTGAATACTGTGCGCCTCTGATTTAGAACGTTCTGCAAGCTTTCGTACTTCGTCAGCGACTACAGCGAACCCTTTACCGGATTCTCCAGCTCTTGCTGATTCAATCGCTGCGTTCAAAGCAAGGAGATTCGTACTGTCAGCAATGTCCTCAATGGTTGAGACGATTTTGTTTACTTCCTGTGATTGCTTCGAAGCTTTCTGAACTTCACGAGACATGTGAGAGGCGAGATCGATAAAGGACAGCGACGTGTTTTCAAGTTCTTCAACGGTCAACAGCCCTGCTTTTCCATCTTGATCGGCTTGTTTAAGGCGATTCTCAATGTCCTCAGCAGATTTCTTCGTTTCGTCAATTGCTTCAGATACGTGTTCAATCAGCTGTGTACTTTCGTCCAGCTTGTTGGCCTGGTCTTGCGAGCCTACGGCAACTTGGTTGATGGCCGCGTTGACTTCCTGAGTCTGCATAGTCGTTTGTTCGGATACATCCGCTAATTGGTCCGAAGAGCCCCGCAGTACTTCACTTGCACCTAACACCTTTTGTAACGAATGTTCCATCCTGTCAGCCATTACGTTGAACTGCTCCGCCACTTGAGAAAGTTCATCCTGTGACTTCACTTCGATTCGGTGGGAAAGATCTCCCTGGCCAATGATGGCTGCCCCATCCTTCAGTGATTTGATCGACTTGGAAATGGAACGGATCAAGACGAAACCTATCCCAAAGGTAATCAACAGAGCGAGGCCACCGATGACAATCAACAGCATAGTCATCGTGTTCTTAAGTGCAGCTTGTTCATCTTCCATGGCTGAGTTGACTTCGTCGGTTGCAATGATCACTTCATTGATATGGTTGGAGACGTTGGATGAAATCGTTGCGAATGACTCTTGAATCGTATCGGCTTGATCGAACGTACTATTGATGGAGACGAGAGTCTGTTCATATTTCAAGAGCGTCGTATCGGTCGAACTCATAAGGCGTTCAGAAATATCCAAAGACTCCGCTTGGTCTTCGAATTCCGAAGCGCTGTCCTGGAAATCAGCAAGATGATTTCCTGTAGGGTTATTTAAGAAAGCCTGTTCAAGCATTTTCATCTCGAACAATTTAGCTTCGAGTTCAGGATTGTCGATGGAGTTGACCAACTTCTCGAACTCGTAGTAGGATTCATTGATGAACTTATACATCCCTTCTGTGCCGGAAAATCCAACTAAGCGGAACATGTTGATGAGGGGATCAAGCTCAGATGCGTATTGCTGTGCGCTTTCCTCTATTAAGCCGAATTTTTCGCTGATTTCCGGATACTCACTGTATTTTTCAGCGAATGAATTCGAACTTGTAATGACGAGTTGGATTGCAGAAGCAATCTCTTCAGCAGAAGCCTCGTCAGGGTCGTTCAAAAATTGCTGCTCCTTATTCGATGTGTAACTCATTAAGTATTTGATTTCTTCACTGTCTTGGCGGGCGGATTGGACGTGGCGGCTTTCTTCAGCAAGATCGGTTTGTTCATTGAAAAAATATGTAGAAAAACCAATAAGTACGAGCAGACTAAGTAAAGATACACCTATGATCAACCAAACCCTGTTGCGTATAGAACTCATGAAGTTCCTCCTTTTTGAATTGTTAGAACATTCTTTACATATCTTTTACAATTATAGAACTTTAGACTTACAAAGACAATAGGCTAAAAGAAGGTAAGAATGCTTTTCCATTTATATCGGTGAAAATCGAAGAAATGTTAGCACAATTTGACTGTCTTTACTCATGTCAAGAAATGATATAATATCAGATAGGGTTTTAAGGGAGGTCTCGCACGTGAAAGCTTTTTTACAACGGAAAGGTGTACATCTATCTGTACATGCTTATTTTATTACGGCGCTTAGCTACATGGCGCTTGGTTTGTTTTCTTCATTAATCATCGGACTCATCATGAAAACGATCGGTGAACAACTTCAACTAGGACCTGTTTCGGATGCGCTGCTGGAAATGGGTACATTTGTTATGGATACGAAAATATGGGGAGGTGCGATTGGAGCGGCTGTTGCTTATGGTTTAAAAGCTCCCCCGCTCGTCATTTTCGCTTCCTTGTTCAGTGGTGCGCTCGGAGCGGACTTAGGAGGTCCGGCTGGAAGTTTCATCGCTGCTCTCGTGGCGACCGAATTCGGGAAGGTTGTCAGCAAGGAGACGAGGCTTGATATTATAGTTACGCCTTTTTCCACCATCACGGTCGGCTATGTGATGGCGACGATGGTCGGACCTCCGATTGCTGCATTCATGACTGGATTTGGTTCTGTCATCAATTGGGGAACAAACCAGCAGCCTCTTATTATGGGGATCGTGGTCGCTGTCCTAATGGGGCTTGCGTTGACGGCTCCAATCTCTAGCTTAGCGATATCCTTATTACTTTCTCTCGAAGGAGTGGCAGCGGGTGCTGCGACAGTAGGGTGTGCTGCACAAATGATCGGATTCGCTGTCATCAGCTATCGAGATAATGGGTTCGGAGGGGCGATTGCTCAAGGAATCGGCACCTCGATGCTTCAGATTGCGAACGTTGTCAAAAAGCCAATCATCATTCTGCCTCCTACAATCGCGTCTGCCATTTTGGCGCCATTTGCTACGGTCTGGCTTCAGCTTGAAAATAACGCAGCGGGTGCCGGGATGGGGACGAGCGGACTCGTCGGGCAGATTATGACCTTTCAGACGATGGGCTTTACTGCGGATATCGCCCTGGCGGTTTTATTCCTTCATTTTATTGGGCCTGCAGTCATCAGCCTTCTGATTGCCATGTGGTTTAGAAGAAAAGGCTGGATCCAGCCTGGAGACATGAAAATCGAGCAGGATTAAGATAGAATAAGGTGTGGAGGTGTTAGGTATGATTCAATTAGAGTCTGATCAACAATTGAAAGATCTTATAAATCAAGAGAACGTCATTCTTCTTTTTTCAGCGGACTGGTGTCCGGATTGTCGTGTGATTGAACCGTTCCTTCCAGAGCTTGAGGAAAAGTATTCTTCCTGGACATTCGTGTATGTCGACAGAGATCAGTTCATCCACGTTTGTGCTGAGAACGATGTGTTCGGAATTCCGAGCTTCCTCGCTTTCCGTGAGGGTGAAGAGGCTGGTCGTTTCGTCAGCAAGGATCGTAAGACGAGAGAGGAAATTGAAGAATTTATAGAGCAGGTAAGCGGATGAAAAAGTTGTGCATCAGCACAGCTTTTTCTTTTCGCCTGAGAAGACAAAAACGATAGGGACAGCTGTTTTTTTTAACATCAAAGAGAAACGTGTATAATGAGAGTGGACTTATGGTAAAATGGTCGAGGCACTGATTTCTTCCCTATACAAAGGAGGAAAATACATGAAAATGACAAGTATGAAAATGAAGAAAAAGTTAGAAGAACGCCTATCTCATGAAGATTGGAAAACGACGTTCAACCGCGATAAAGATACGTTTCGAATCGAGTGGAAGGATTCTGGAGACGGAATTACAATTACGCTCCCGAATGTGATTGCCAAGTATGAATCAAGAGGCGAAGCGGCGTTAGACGAGTTGGAAGACCACGTCCAGGAAGCTCTTCGTATCATGAATGTATCACATGATTTACAAGGAAAAGAGAGTCAGATCTACCCTGTCATTCGTGCCGGTTCGTTTCCTACCGAGACGAATAAAGGGAAGAAGCTTTTGCATCAGGATCACACGGCAGAGACGAGAATCTACTATGCACTCGACTTAGGGAAGTCGTTTCAGTTAATCGATGAAGGCATGCTCGAGGAAAAAGGCTGGACATTTGAAAGAGTTCAAGAGGTGGCCTCCTTCAATGTCCGATCCCTACCTGTAGAAATGAAGAAGGATACCGTATACGGAAATGACTTTTATTTCTTGTCCACACAGGATGGGTACGATGCGAGCCGGATCTTGAATGAAGTGCTCTTAGAAGAGTTGAAGGCGGAGTCTAAAGGTGAACTCGCCATCAGCATTCCGCATCAGGATGTCATCATCTTTGCGGATGTTCAAAACCCGGAAGGCTACGATATCTTAGCTCAAATGGCGATGAAGTTCTTTGCTGAAGGGACGGTACCGATCACTTCGCTATCCTTCCTTTATGAGGACAAGGAACTGGAACCGATCTTTATCCTCGCCCAAAAGAAACCGAAATCAAAGCGAAAGGACGATTAATAAATGGATGTATTTTACAACAAGCAAGGAATCGGAGATGTACTTATTCTCCCTATCAAAGAAGGAGAGCGTAATGAGGTAAAGCATGAAGCTTACGGGGACGTCGTAAAAATCACAGACCGTAGAGACGGTTCACTCCTCGGTTATAACATTTTTAATGCGTCACAGTATTTCGATATCGAGGAAAAAGGTAAGATGCGTCTGACAGAAGAAATGCTGTCTCCGATCAAAGACTTATTCTCCAAGAATCAGTTGGATGACGTGCTTGATTTCGATTTGACACCAAAGTTTGTTGTCGGTTACGTCAAAGAGAAGGATGCTCACGAGAATGCGGATAAATTAAGCGTGTGCCAGGTAGATGTAGGGGACGAAATGCTGCAGATCGTCTGTGGAGCTCCGAATATTGATGCTGGCCAAAAAGTCGTCGTTGCCAAAGTCGGTGCGACAATGCCGAGCGGTATGAAAATTAAAGATGCTAAACTGCGTGGTGTGCCTTCAACGGGAATGATCTGTTCAGCTAAAGAACTGAATCTTCCAGATGCACCACAGGAAAAAGGAATCCTCGTTCTGGAAGACTCTTATGAAGTAGGACAACCTTTTGAGTTTTAATGACAGGAAGACCTTGTTTAAGGTCTTCTTTTTTTATAGGTAGAAGACGACATTTTGTCATATTTTTCGTTCTTTTTCTTCTAACTATATAAGTCATCTCCCTCTTTGGCTGCGAATAATGTTCTCCATATTTCCTACCATTATACTGTTTTGAGCTAAAAACAGTATTTTTAAAGGGATTGTAAACCAATTCTTCTCATAAATTTGTTAAAATACTAGATAACTACAAGAGTGATTTACATATGAAGAGAGAGTGAGAAATGATGTGGAAAGACTTAAAAAATAAGTGGATGAAATGGTTTCAAGATGAAGAGACGGAAAAGACTGAACAAACACCGGCTTCCCATCAATCGATCCAGGAACGACATGAAACGAATGCTAAAACGAAAATGACGTATAAATACCCCAAGCAGGGAGAGTTCCGATTCCCTGTTATACCAGACCAGACAACGAATCGAAGAAGGAAGGCGCCGAGCTTCCAGCCCCATGAAGAAGAACGCCCAAAACGGGAGAAGAGAGAGCGGCAGCCGAAAGAGGTCGAAGAGGAGAGTTCAACTAAGAAGGAGGAAAAAGAGGAAAGATCACTACCTGAGATTTCTTCTATTCCATTTACACCTACAGATGTACCTTCACCCATTTACGGCTACCATGCCCGTGAAATGTCTCAAAGAGTAGAAGAACTTGAGGAGATTGCCTCTACCCATCAAATCTCAGAGCCTGAAGTGGAGGTGGAGACGGATACAGAGACAGGATCAGACGACCGGGAATGGGAAGAACTGCGTACAAGGCTGCGTGAGAGAGTCAGTGCCAAGCGCCAAGCGAAGCCTGCTAGACTAAGTCAGACAGAAGAGCAGCCTGAATTGAACGATTCCCACATTGAACTCGATTCAGAACCAGAAGGACCTGACTTGATGATGGAACCGGAGCCGCATGAGCAACCAATCTCCGTTGAGTCTGATGCGGAAGTCGTTGATGAACAGGGCGACGAGGCAGCAGAACGGGTAGAGAACGAAAGTCAACAGGACCCCCATGAACATGCCGTTCAAACCGAGGAAGTGAAAGAGTCTCTTGAGGCAGATTCTATGAAGGATGTAGAAGATGTAGAAGGTGAAGCCCTTCATGATCCTGAAGCAAACGTACAGGAAGAAGTCGATTCGCCTGCTATGCAGACAGAAGACGATCTTGAAGAAGCTGACGATCATCCGTTCAATCATGTTGCTGAAACGCTATCACTTGAAGAAGAGACTGAGCAAGTCCAGGATAGGGATGACCAACAAGAGAACAACCGCGTACCTGCGGAAGTCGGAAGAGAATCCGAAAAAGAAATCGAGGCAGATCAAACAGGTGTTCAGATGCCTGAAGCAGATTCAAAAGAGGAAATCCTTGAACCAACTGATGAAGACCTCCTAAGTTCCTCGAAAGTCGAGGAAGACCCTGGAGCTGTGCAGGAGGAACCTATCCAACAACCGCTATCCAATGAATCGAAGCCTAAAAAACGGACGGTTCCCTTCAATGTCATCATGACACCAAGAGACAAACGGTCAAGGGATGCACGCGATCATCAAAAAATTCAGAGCGCAGAACGCCTTGTCGAAGAACAAAAAAAGCCGAATGAGGAGCGTTCTGAGATCTTACCTAAGACAAACATTCAGCCTGAGACAAACTCTAAACCTGAGACAAGTGCTCGGCAAGAGACAAATCCTAAGCCTGAGACACCCCCTCAAGAAGAGAAGAAAGAGCGCGTCGACTATAAGACGCCCATGCATTTATTAGATGATGCGTCCCGTCCCACAGAAGATGATGATACGTGGATCAGGGAGCAGATGGAACTTTTAGAAACAACACTAAGGCATTTCCATGTGAAGGCGAAGGTTGTAAATGCCATGAAGGGACCAGCTGTCACACGTTTTGAAGTGCAGCCGGAACCTGGAGTGAAAGTAAGTAAAATTACAAACCTCTCAGACGACATCAAGCTTAGTATGGCTGCAAGAGACATTCGTATTGAAGCACCGATCCCAGGGAAGCAGGCTGTCGGTATCGAAGTGCCGAATCATCAGTCACAGATGGTCGGGCTGCAGGAAATCTTCGAATCAGATTCTTTCCGTACAGAAGGCTCTCCTTTATCCGTGGGGCTTGGGCTGGATATCGGAGGCGATCCGATCGTCACCAATTTGAAAAAGATGCCGCACGGACTGATTGCCGGTGCAACGGGCTCAGGAAAAAGTGTTTGTATCAATACGATTCTCGTCAGCCTGCTTTACAAGGCTCACTATGATGACGTGAAGTTCCTACTGATTGATCCGAAAATGGTCGAGCTTGCACCATATAATGAGCTGCCACACCTTGTCTCGCCTGTCATTACAGACGTGAAGGCTGCAACGACAGCGCTGAAGTGGGCTGTGAAGGAAATGGAGGAGCGGTACGAGAAGTTCGTCGAAGAAGGCGTCAGGGATGTAGAACGTTACAATGATAAGATGTTGAAGCAGAATAGACAATCTGAAAAGCTCCCTTATCTTGTCATTGTTATTGACGAGCTTGCTGACCTTATGATGGTCTCACCACAGGATGTGGAAGATGCCATTTGTCGAATTGCTCAGAAGGCCCGTGCCTGCGGTATTCACTTGCTGCTGGCGACACAACGCCCGTCTGTCGATGTCATTACGGGACTGATCAAAGCGAACATCCCGACTCGTATTGCATTCAGTGTCTCTTCACAAGTGGACTCCAGAACGATCATCGATACATCAGGAGCTGAGAAGCTTCTAGGAAAAGGTGATATGCTGTTTGTCGAGAATGGATCGGGACAAGCTAAGCGGATCCAGGGAGCTTTTGTTTCGGATGATGAAATTGAACGTGTCACCAGCTATGTGAAACGGATGGCACCTCCTCAATACTTGTTCCATCAGGAAGAATTGATGAAGCAGATCTCTTCAGAAGAAGAAACGGATGAATTATTCGAAGAGGCGGTACGATTCGTTGTCGAACACAACGGAGCAAGTGCTTCGCTGATCCAGAGAAGGTTCAAGGTAGGTTACAACAGAGCGGCGAGATTGATTGATCAGATGGAAGACTTCGGGATCATTTCCGAACAAAAAGGAAGCAAACCCCGTGATATTTTGATGGGAGAACAGCAGATTGAAGAATTAATTCATGGATGATTCGGATAATATAGCGTAAAGACTTGTACTTGGAGCGGCATTTTTATATGATTGACAGTGAGTGAATTAATTTTGACCGAACGTTTAAGGAGTAAAGTCATGAAGGAAATCTATCGCAAGTTGAACGGGGAAATAGATCGTTTAACCAATAAAACATTCAAATTTGATGAACGGGTGGCAGATGGATGGTTCTCTGCCGTGTACTTTCTGAAGACGAAAGAAATTGTGAAGAACCACGTGCCTGATAACGAAGTGACTATGCAGTTTTTCCAAAAGGATCATGCTGTACTATGTGGGACGGACGAGGCGATTGCTTTGATCCACACATTTGCAGATCATCCGGAAGAGCTTGATATTTATTCGTTAAAAGACGGAGATAAAATCAGTCCATACGAGACGGTACTTACGGTTACCGGACCTTATCAGAACTTCGGCTTCCTTGAAGGGATCATTGATGGGATGCTAGCACGTCGTACGTCCGTTTCGACGAACGTCTACAATGTGGTAAAAGCAGCCCGGACGTCTGGGCGTCAGAAGCCGATTATTTTCATGGGTGACCGCGATGACCACTTTACCCAGCAATCGGGTGATGGGTACGCTGCCTTTATCGGTGGTTCGACCGCTCAGGCTACTCACGCTATGAACGAATGGTGGGGGAAAGAAGGAATGGGGACAATGCCTCATGCCCTGATCCAAATGTTCAAAGGGGATGTCGTGGCCGCAACGAAAGCCTATCAGGAACAATTCCCGAATGATCAGCTGATGGCGCTTGTCGATTACAACAATGATGTCATCACAGACTCGCTGAAAGTAGCGAGGGAGTTCGGGGAAACATTGAAAGGGGTAAGGCTTGATACATCCCGCAATCTCGTGGATAAATATTTCCTGAGAAATCAACACTTGATGGGTACATTCGATCCACGGGGAGTGAATCCGGAACTTGTCTTTGCCTTAAGACGAGCGCTTGATAAAGAGGGATTCCGCCACGTGAAAATCGTAGTCAGTGGTGGCTTTACCAAGGAGAGAATCCGCGACTTCGAGGAGCAGGGTGTCCCTGTCGATATGTACGGTGTTGGAGGGAGTCTTCTTAAGATCGGCATCGGGTTTACCGGGGATAACGTCTTTATCAACGGTCAACATGAAGCCAAAGAAGGACGAAAATTCAATCCGAACCCAAGACTTGAATATGTAGAATATCATGAAGCTGAATAATTCATACAAAAGGCACAGGCGTAAAAATCGTTCGTGCCTTTTTATGCATGGAAGTTGTAGGAGGTTGAACACTTTTTCTCTGACGGGTTCCGTGGTAAGATAATAAAGCGTTCAAGCTATTCCTGGTATCCACCGAGGATGGTCCTGAGAATAAATCGCAACTTTATGATTTTTACATACACTATACTTAAAGTGATCCACTTTATTTTGGAGGTTCTTGTTTATGACAACTTACCATTTCATTGGTATTAAAGGAACAGGAATGAGTTCGCTTGCTCAAATTCTGCATGATTCAGGAAAAACGGTGCAAGGATCTGACGTAGAGAAACGTTTTTTCACACAAGAAGTGTTGGAAAAGAAAAATATTGAGATTCTGCCTTTCGCTAAAGAGAATATACAAGAAGGTTTAACGATTATCGCAGGAAATGCATTTAGTGATGACCACGAAGAGATTCAAGAAGCCAAAAGGCTTGGTTTACCATTCTACCGCTATCATGATTTTCTGGGAGAATGGTTAAGTCAGTACACGAGTATTGCGGTGACAGGAGCTCATGGCAAAACGTCTACGACTGGACTGTTGGCTCACGTGCTTGCTGAGAATTACCCAACCTCTTACTTAATTGGAGACGGGACAGGGCGTGGACATGAAGACAGTCAATACTTTGCATTTGAAGCGTGTGAGTATCGCAGACACTTCCTATCCTATCATCCAGACTATGCCATCATGACGAATATCGACTTTGATCACCCTGACTATTTCTCAAGCATCGATGATGTGTTCGATGCGTTTCAAGAAATGGCGAAGCAGGTAAAAAAAGGGATCATTGCCTGTGGAGATGACGAGCATTTACAGCACATTCAAGCGAATGTCCCTGTGTTGTATTATGGGTTCTCTGAAACCAATGATTTTCAAGCGCAGAATATAAGAGAAGATGAAGAAGGAACGACCTTCGACGTTTTTGTAAGAAATAATTTCTATGAAACATTTACGATTCCGCAATACGGTAACCATACGGTATTGAACGCGCTGAGTGTCATTGCGATTTGCCACTATGAGAATATGACGCCTGAGCAGATTCGTAAGCTTGCGACATTCGGAGGGGTGAAGCGACGTTTTTCAGAGAAGAAGTGGCATGACCAAATCCTTGTGGATGACTATGCCCACCACCCGATTGAAATAACAGCGACCATTGAGTCTGCACGTAAGAAATATAAGGATCGTCAAGTCGTGGCTATCTTCCAACCACATACGTTCACGCGTACGAAAACGTTCCTTAACGAATTTGCTGAAAGTCTGAAACAGGCCGACCACGTTTATCTTTGTGACATTTTTGGTTCTGCGAGGGAAAATGAAGGAAAGCTTACGATTGAAAACCTGCAGGAGTTAATCCCGCAATCTGAAATCTTGAAGATTGATGAGACAGAGGCTTTGAAATCCTATGAGGACGGAGTGCTTCTTTTCATGGGAGCAGGCGACATTCAGAAGTTTCAGGATGCCTACGAGAAGCATAATGAGTAATGGACGTGCGGGTCATATGATCCCGCACGTTTCTATTTACACTAGATAAGTTATTTCGCACAATAATTGTACGATTGAGAAGGAAATTGTATTTCTTTTATCGAATTAATACCTTAAGCGTTTATAAAAGCCCTGATTTGGGAAATAACTAAAATGTTAAATACATAGTCGAAGGAGTGTGCAGGGGGATGATTATCATTTTGTACATTGCTGCGCTGATTGCAGCAGTGGCTTTTGCTGTTCTCGCCATTTACTTGGCCAGAACGTTGACAGCAGTTCGTCGTACGATGAACAATGTTGCTGACACCCTGGAAGGTGTAGAAAAACAAATGGAGGGAATAACGTTGGAAACGACGGCTCTCTTAAATAAAACCAATAAATTGGCTGAAGATGTAGGGGAGAAGTCTCAGAAGCTGAACACGCTTGTAGATGGCGTGAAAGGAATCGGGGATTCTGTCCAGGAATTTAATCAGTCGCTTCGTTCAGTATCTCGTGGGCTGTCGAAATCTGCCAACGAACATACTGAAACCGCTGCCCAAGCGATGAAGTGGGGGCAGGTTGCCGTCGATTTGTGGAAAAAAGCAAAACAAAGATAACTAAAATTTGAGGAGGAATTTACATGGCACAGCACAAAGATTCAAATGGTAGAGATTTCGTTCTAGGTTCTCTGATCGGTGGAGTGGTAGGAGCAGTCGTAGCATTGCTTTTCGCACCGAAATCCGGTCGTGAACTGCGTGACAACATCAACGAAAGCTCAGGAGAGTGGAGAGAGCGCGCAGGGGAATGGAAAGACGTAGCAGTTGAAAAGAGCGGACACTGGAAAGACCGTGCAGTCGAGTCTTCTTCTCAATTCTCCAAAAACCTATCTGAGAAGTCTACCGAGTGGTCTGACAAAGTGAAGGACTCTACGAAAGACATTCAGGATAAAGTGAAGAATATTCGCTCAAGCGAAGAAGATGAAGCGGAGAAAGCGGCTCAAGAAGTAGCAGAAGCGATCGAAGAAGCAGCGAAAGAACTTGAGAATCAGCAGAACACCACTATATCACCTAACCAATAATACACAAATAAAAGTGGGGGCTTCTGCCTCCACTTTTTTCATCGAAAGGAGACCCATATGAGCATTTCAGTATTGAATTCCCAGCAGGAGTTTGAGAAAGCTTTCGAAGAGAACCCGTCCTTCTTCTTAATGAAAAACAGTACGACATGTCCAATCAGTGCTATGGCGTACGACCAATTTAAAAACTTCAGTGAGAGTGTTGATTTCCCGTGTTACCTGCTTCACGTACAAGAGTCAAGAGAGTTGTCCAATCATATTGCAGAACAGTACTCCGTGCGCCATGAATCGCCGCAGGTTCTTTTATTTAAAGGTCAGGAAGTACTGTGGCATGACAGCCACGGTGCTATTACAGAGAAGACATTACAACAAGTTGTATCATAACCTTCACCAAATATAAAAAAGGCAAGGAGAGACTGCGCTCCTTGCCTTTTTTACAATTCAAACTCGCCTTATCCACTCTTTATACCGTTGACTTTAGTCCGATACTCAATCGGTCTCCAGGGAAGAGCGTGTCGTGGAAAGAGGCCGCCTCTTCATTTTTATAGAGTTGATAAGGTTTAGGGACGGCATTGACATCAATATCGATGTACCTGAAAATGTCCTGGAAAATAAAAGGTTCCGTATCAATTTCTTCTGCCTTCAGTGACTCACCCGGTTCTACATGATCATCTGGGTGAAGAGATTGCTTCCCTCTAAATACCTTGATTTTCTGTTTGTGCATCTTCACAGTGTTCCCCTCAAAAAACACATCAATCTGTTCATACATCGGGTAGTCGTGGTAAATGAGCAATTCTTCTAGTGAAAGAGCAGGAGCAGCATCATGGCGAATGGAATCACCTTGCTTGATGGGGGCGTCTAATTGTGCACTTGTCTCATTGATTGTAAGACTCCCGCTCTTTTCTGGCCAATTGAGTTTTTGGCCGTTTACCGTCAAGGCTGTTTCTTCAGATATGGTATTTTCCCAGACGCCCATCGTTGAAAGGACACTTTTAGCATCCCTCAGATTTCGCAGAGGTTTATGCTCAATACTGTCACGATCATTGATTTGTTGTTTCCCTTGCGCTTGTCTTCCATTTACAAAGACAGCTGGTGAGGTAAGAGAATAGGAGTTTCCATTATAGGAGATTTCAATCGAGGTTAAATCCCCTATAATATCCTCCACCGTGACCTTAGGCTGCTCTCCGTCGGTCCCTTTTGTCACCTCGATGGCATCTTGATGTTGAATAGGAGCGTCAAGGGAGGCTTCTTCTCCGTTTATTTGAACAGTCGGGCGTCTTCCAAAGGAGCCTTTCAGCGGTACGGTTTTTCCGTTTACGGTAACGACAAAGGCTTGACCTGGTTTCCCGTAAAGCTTTGAGAAATCAATACCTGCAGCCAAGAAAGCGTCACCGACTTTGAGGGATTTCATATCGAACAGTCGAATGGTGCGTTGATTGACCGTCACGCTGATGTAATGCACGGGGCTTTGTTTGGCCGCAATGGCAATTCCAATTGGTGTGACGTAATCAGGCCCTTGGGGCAGTTTGTCCTTTTCTTCGAGATTTTGAACGGCATCGATTCCCCTTATTGCTACGCGGTTAGCAGGGAGCTGCAGCTTATCCGCAAGTCTCTTCGTAAGCTCGGGTGTCTGACTTCCTCCGCCGACTAACATCACCGCTTTAGGTGACTTGCCGTTCATAAGAAGGATCTCGTCCCCGATTCGATCAGCTAGTAGTTGAATGCTTGCTTCAATCTCGGTGACTGCTTCCTCGTACTTTACAATCGTCTCAAATCCTAAAATATCTGTCATGGTCGTCTCTTTGTGTTCAGTCAACTCCCGCTTTGCCTTCTCAGCAAGAGGGAAATCAAGTAGATAGGCGTCGCTGATCGCTTCTGTAATTTCATCTCCCGCTACAGGAACCATCCCGTATGCTGTGACGGTTCCTTCATCCGTTAGGGCAATATCACTCGTACCTGCCCCTATGTCGACGAGAGCGACATTTAAACGCCTCATGGAAGGTGGAATCAACACTTGGATGGCTGCAATCGGCTCAAGTGTAAGAGCATCCATCTCGAGACCCGAGCGCTGCAGAGCAGACAACAAGGACTCTACGACGACTTTGGGTAAAAAGGTTGCGATAATATCTATCGTGACTTCCTTCCCTTGCTGGTCGATCAGAGATCCGATTGGCTGATCATCTAAGTAGTAATGCAAGACAGAATAACCGACGCAATAATAGTCGGTCGAGGTAGCTTCATCGAACTCCTGAGCAATTTCGAACTGGGCCTGTTGAACAGCTTGCAGTTCCAGGTGGGAAATGTCTTCATAAGTCATTAACGGGTGCTGGTCGACCGATTTCTGAATGGACGTGCGTTTTGTGCGAAGGGCACGACCAGCGGCAGCAACGCATACTTTATGTAAGGGTCCGTGTTTCTGTTCGAGTTCCTTTTTTACTTCGTCGATTACCCGTGAGACGGATAAGATGTCGTGGATTTGACCGTCAAGCATGGAACGCTCTTCATGCTCACGAGTCACCATATCAGCTACTTTATAAGAGTCATCGCTCTTCTCCATCATGATTCCGACGACGGATCGTGTTCCGATATCGAGGGCAAAAATTTTCTCATTCATTGATCCTGTACCTCCAGGTCGGGAAATTTCTTCAATTTCTTTTGATGAAATCCTTTTCTAAGGGTGACAACTTTCGAAATATTAGCTATAATTGTCCCTAATTATTTTAAAAGTATCATATTTTGTCTAAACATTAAACAAAACAATCAGAGGGGGAAGAAAGATGAGTAATCAAAAGCTTGATCAGTTGCGTAGTCAGTTAGACGATGTTAATTTACAGCTTCTGAATTTAATTAATAAACGCGGTGATTTGGTAAAGGATATTGGCCAGATCAAAGAACAACAGGGGACGAACCGTTTCGATCCCGTTCGTGAACGTGCAATGCTCGATCACATTTCCAACCATAACCAAGGTCCATTCGAAGATTCTACAGTCACCCACCTTTTCAAAGAGATTTTCAAGGCGGGGCTAGAGTTACAGGAGGATGACCACCGTAAGGCTTTGTTAGTATCTCGTAAGAAAAAGCCAGAGGATACGGTTGTAGATATTAAAGGGGAGAGAGTCGGAGAAGGTTCTCCAAGCTTTGTCATGGGACCATGTGCAGTTGAGAGTTACGAACAGGTCTCAACGGTTGCAAGGGCGGTCAAAGAGCAGGGACTCACGTTGCTTCGCGGCGGTGCCTTCAAACCTCGTACTTCGCCTTATGACTTCCAAGGTCTCGGTCTTGAAGGATTGAAAATGTTGAAGCAGGCAGCGGACGAACAAGGGTTGGCTGTAGTCAGTGAAATTGTGAACCCTGCTGATATTGAAGAAGCGCTAGATTACCTCGACGTGATTCAGATCGGAGCTCGTAACATGCAGAACTTCGAGCTTTTGAAAGCAGCGGGCTCTGTGAATAAGCCTGTACTACTAAAACGAGGCATGTCTGCTACGATCTCTGAATTTATAAATGCAGCAGAATACATTATCTCACGTGGTAATGAGAACATTATCCTTTGTGAGCGAGGAATTCGAACATACGAGAAAGCAACCCGTAACACACTTGATATCTCAGCAGTTCCTATTCTTAAGCAGGAAACGCACCTTCCTGTCATGGTCGATGTGACGCACTCTACTGGTCGTAGAGATCTTCTGCTTCCAACAGCAAAAGCGGCACTTGCGATCGGAGCGGACGGCGTGATGGCAGAGGTTCACCCTGATCCGGCCGTTGCCCTTTCGGATTCGGCTCAGCAAATGGACATCCCGACGTTCAATTCCTTCATGAATGAGCTGAAGGGAATCAACGTATAATAGAAGCAAATGAAGCGAGTGTGGGGCATTCCAGCCCCGCACTCTTTTTTTGATGATGGGGAGATTTCCGAGCGGATGTCTATAAGAGTTGTGAAAGAATCGAATCACATGTCTACCCCTTGAACGAAAAATAAGCATTTAAGGCTGTTTGACACAAAGGACTTTTGTGATTTAAAGAAGAACTGTTTTCCTGATTCATCGTTATTCGTTATAATATTAGGGGTATGCTAAACATAGGGAAATACCACGAACATTGCGGAACAAGCCCATCTATCGTATGATTATTTAATAATGAGAAATCGTTAGAGGCAATTGATGAAGGAGGAAGCATTATGAATGTAACAATATATGATGTAGCAAGAGAAGCAAATGTATCCATGGCCACCGTTTCAAGAGTTGTAAACGGCAATCCGAACGTAAAGCCGGCCACTCGGAAGAAGGTCCATGAGGCGATTGAAAGATTGGGCTACCGTCCCAACGCTGTAGCGCGCGGACTGGCTAGTAAGAAAACAACGACAGTAGGCGTGATCATCCCGGACATTTCCAGCATCTTCTTTGCTGAATTGGCACGTGGAATTGAGGACATCGCAACGATGTACAACTATAACATCATTCTTAGTAACTCAGACCAGAACAAAGATAAAGAGCTTCATTTAATTAATGCAATGCTCGGTAAACAGGTGGATGGACTTGTATTCATGGGTGGAAAAATCACAGAAGATCATATCCGTGAATTCAAAACGTCATCTGTTCCCATTGCTTTGGCTGCGACCGTAGATGAAACGGGAGAGACGCCTTCTGTTAACATCAACTACGAACAAGCAGCTTATGAAGCGACGGAACTTCTTCTATCTCACCATAACGAGCGTGTAGCTTTCGTAGCTGGACCGGAAGATACGGTCATTAATACGGAGAAGCTTGCCGGGTACAAGCGTGCGATGAAGGATCATGGACATGACGATGCGGATAAGTGGATTGTTCAGGGAGACTACTCTTATGATTCAGGAATCGAGGCTTTCGAACAGCTGATGAACATGGAGGACAAGCCGACCGCTGTGTTCGTATCAGCAGATGAAATGGCTCTTGGAGTCATTCACGGAGCACAGGACAGTGGATACAGTGTACCGGAAGATCTTGAAGTCTTCGGTTTCGACAACACGAGACTGGCAACGATGGTAAGGCCGACCCTTTCTACAGTTGTTCAACCGATGTATGACATTGGAGCAGTAGCAATGCGCTTACTGACAAAATTCATGAATAAAGAAGAAGTTGAAGAGCAAAGCGTAATTTTACCTCACCGAATTATTGAAAGAAACTCAACTCAGCAGAAATAGTTCCGATATAGATAGTAGACTGTATCTGTACGAAACTGAGGAGAGAGTAATATGACAAAGAGAGATTTATTGACTCCCATAGGGATTACCGTCGGTTTTATCATGGTAATCTTCGGTATTATGGTGAACACAGGGTTTAGCGGCATTACTTCATTTATACAGGCATCGTCCATCGTCATCGTAATCGGTGGAACGGTAGCGGCTTTATTTGTTAACTTTAACTGGAGTGAACTCAAGCTTACATTTAAAGTAACAAAGGAAGCATTCAAAAGTAGTGAAATGAGCCTTAGAGAGTTGATCTCTCTTTTTGTTCAATTGTCTGAAAGGGCGAGGCGTGAAGGATTACTGGCTCTAGAAGCAGAACTTGAAGAAGTAAACGACCCATTTATTAAGAAGGGGATTTTACTTGCTGTAGATGGCATTGAACCTGAAGTAATCAATGACATTATGAATGCAGAAATCGTAGCTGTTGAGGAGCGTCACCAACGCGGAAGATCGATCTTCGAAAAAGCAGGTGAGTATGCACCGGCTTGGGGAATGATTGGTACATTGATTGGACTTGTCCTCATGCTGCAAAGTTTAACGAGCCCAGAGACCTTGGGACCGAAAATGGCAGTCGCCCTTTTAACGACCTTCTATGGTACGTTACTTGCGAACCTAGTCTTTATTCCAATGGCTTCCAAGCTTGAGAATAAAACAGAGAAGGAAATCTTCATGAAGCAGGTTATTATCGAAGGGGTCATCGGTGTTCAGTCTGGACAGAACCCTAAGATTCTTGAAGAAAAACTGAGTGCCTTTCTTTCCGAGGAAGATAAAAAAATCATAGAGGAAGAAAAGCAGGAGGACGATCTGGAAGAGGCCGCAAATGAAGCTTAGACGAAAGAAGAAAAGCAATAATAACGGTGCTCCCAAATGGATGACGACCTATGCAGATATGGTCACGTTAATCCTCGTATTCTTCGTTCTGTTATTCTCCATTTCACAAATCAACCTTGTGAAATTCGATGCTATTGCAGAGTCTTTCCGAAATCGGATGATCTTTGATTTTTACCCTTCGCCGATTGAAAGCGAAAATCCGACGGAAGCAACCAAAGTTCAGGAGAACGGGGAAACAACGAATGAGTTTGAAGAGCCTACTGAGGATCCGGGGAATATAGCTGAAAACGATACAGCAGCAAGAGAAGCAGCTGAAGACTTAGAAGAGTTGAAACAAGAGGTAGACCAATACTTAGAAAATAATCAATTGAATGATATCATCTCAGCTAACCAGACAGAGCGTGGAATTGTGCTTGTCTTAGAAGAACAGCTGTTGTTCGAGACGAGTGAGGCTGAAATATTGGATCAGGCAAAGCCGTTCTTAAGTAAAGTAGGGACGCTCCTAATGAATATCCCGAACTTCATCAAAGTCGAGGGACACACCGATAACCGGCAGATCTCTACGTTCCGTTACCCGTCGAACTGGGAGCTTTCCGGTGCACGAGCAAGTAGTGTCATAAGGTATCTGGTCAACAATACACAGGGTCTCGCCCCTTCACGTTTTACAGCTGTTGCTTACGGTGAAACGCGTCCAGTCGTACCTAATGATTCACCAGAGAACTGGAGCAAAAACCGTAGGGTAGAGATTGTCATTCTGAAGCCGGATTATAATTAAGTAGAAGAGAGGACGTGCAGTGTGCACGTCCTCTTTATTGTATCTAGTGCTACTGTGCGGCGTTAATGACCGACGGAGTTGTTGTATTTTTTTTGGTTGTGAATGAGTTGCAGAGATTTCTCAAGGACTTTGGCGTTCTTCTCTGTAATCTCGTTCTTCCTCGGAATGGGCTTGTAGCTGTTTTCTGGATCGTGCCAATGCGTGGGCAGCGTCACGGGGGACTTCTTCTGCCAATGATCCAGCCAGTTCGAAGGGAGTGCCCCTTGGAAAGGTTCTTGATCGTTCATTACCTTCCAAATCTGTGCCCATGCCCGCGGGACGACCCGCCAAATATCATAGCCACCACCGCCTAAAGCGATCCACCTTCCATCGCAATACTGATGAGCCAGTTCATGGGCCAGCTGTGGAATCCGCTCATAGATTTTCATAGTGGAGCAAAGGTGAGTTAAGGGATCGAGAAAATGAGCATCTGCTCCATTTTGAGTAACGATCACATCCGGTTTAAAGAATTCCATTATTTCCTTGAGAGCGGTTTCATATAAGTCTAAAAAAGAGTCGTCTTCTGTAAAGGCATCGATTGGAAGATTGAACGAGTACCCATATCCTTCTTTGAGGCCTCGCTCATTCACGTTCCCTGTGCCAGGGAAGAGGTATCGTCCTGTTTCATGTATCGAGAATGTGCATACGTTTGGATCGTCGTAGAACGCCCATTGGACACCGTCTCCATGGTGAGCGTCCGTATCAACATAAAGGACTTTGCAGTTGTACTTTTCCCTGATATACCGGATACCTACTGCCCCGTCGTTATAGATACAGAAGCCGGAAGCCTTCCGTTTGAAACCATGGTGAAGTCCGCCTCCTAAATTCAGTGCGTGTTCACATTCGCCGGTCATAACGGCATCGATAGCTGAGAGGGTACTGCCGACCAGTAGGGAAGATGCCTCATGCATGCCTTCGAACATCGGAGTATCTTCCGTCCCAATTCCGTATTCCAATCCCTCTTCCTCTGTCAAAAGTCCCTGCCCAGCTTTTTTGACAGCTTCGATGTATGTTTTACTGTGAGCCAGCTCCAGCTCTTCATCTGATGCGTATCTGGCATCAATTAGATCCCCTTCATCGAGTGCGCCTGACGACTCAAGTAAGTCTTTAGCCAACAGAACCCGCATTTGATTAAATGGGTGATCATCCCGGAATTTGTACGTCGTAAAGTCTTCGGAAAAAACAAATCCTGACCGACAGCTCATGGTGTCATCCCCGGCATCTGTGGCCACAGTACTTCATAACCTTCTGCCTTCAAATCTTCGATAATCGGAAGTGGGTTCATCGTTTGAAGGCGAACGACAATGATTTTATAAGCCTCATCGGGCTTATACGGGTAGATTAGAACGGAGCTGATGTTCACTTTACGCTTTCCGAATACTTGAGTCACCTTAGGGAGAATGCCAGGCTTGTTGATGACCTTCACCTCGATTTGCGAGCTTTGGACGTGTGTTCCGGTTAATTGGATCAACGTATAAAGCATATCCTTTTCTGTCAATATGCCGACCAGCTTGTCGTTTGTTGTTACGGGTACACTGGCAATTTCGTGTTCATAGAAAATTGAGGCCACTTCTTCTACGAAGTCCAAAGGGTGGACTGTAATCACAGGAGATGTCATGATCGACTCAATCGGATGCTGCAGCTCATCGGGGTTCGTGTCCCCATCAAAAATGGAGGGACATGCATCTCGTACATCGCGGTCGGACACGATTCCGATGACTTGATGTTCGTCATCAATGATCGGTATATGGCGGATGTGGTTTTCCTGCAAAAGCTTCAAAGCCGTCTCTATACTTGCATCTGCTTTAAGGGTAATGACCTCACTCTTCATAATTTCCTCTACAAGCATGCGTTTACCTCCTTGCCTGTCGATATTGATGTCTCGTCAGGAACCTCAGCGTATCAAATTGCTCTACGGATTCCTCGGATACGTGCTTGCCTATTTTGACCATCAAACAGTTGGCGGGGTGGGAGATGATTTCAGGATCATCTGTCGGTGCAGGTGTCAATCCGCCGGCAGCCATCATCTTTTCCATGACTTTCCTGTAGTCCCATATGTTCAGACCCGTACCTTTCAAATCCCAATGCCAATGATATTCAGTAGAAATGATAATGTAATGCTCCATATATTCATCTTTCATAGAGACTTCGAGTAAACGTGATCCGACTCTGTAGCCTCTGAACTTCGGGCTCACTTCTATGGCACCGAGTTCAATCAAGTTTTCCATTTTCCCTTCCGACCATCGTTCTAATGGATCTGGATGAAGGTAGGTGACATATCCGATGATGTTCTCGTCGTGTCTGGCAATAATAATGCGACCTTCATCGAAATCAGCTATTCCCTTCACAGCCTCAAACTGTTTCTGTGCCGGTCTGAAAGCTGTCAGGTGGTCGTCAAATGTGTACGCCGATAGCTCGTTAGATGAAAGGGGACCCTCTATGACGACAGGGCCATATTCTGAATCAAAAGAGTCACTGTAGTACGTCTTCACATGCTCCATATATTCACCGCCTTATAAAAGAAAATATTGGCTATTCCCAATTATACATCAAATTTTTATTTTGTCATGAACAGAAAGGGAATGCTTTTCACCCAAAAAGAAGGCAGTGACTATTTATAGTCACTGCCTTCCAGGCTGTTGAGAAACTTTCCTCAACAGCCTTATTTTTCTATATATTTCGACAATTACATTGTATAATGAAGAAAATGAATCAAGGAGCGATGCCCCATGATGGGTACACCGGTCAAC
>NZ_JAIVAJ010000014.1 GCF_020171725.1 Halobacillus litoralis
TAAAAGTTAAGTTTGACTTGCTCATTTGCACATCGAAATGTGCTCGTTGTCTTTTCTTCACTAAGAAGAAAATATTGACGTACTGGTTGGTTCGTTCAGTTTTCAAAGATCAAAATGTTACAATGGTGGGCCTGAGTGGACTTGAACCACCGACCTCACGCTTATCAGGCGTGCGCTCTAACCAACTGAGCTACAGGCCCCAAAGGTAAAACATTTAATGGAGCGGGTGAAGGGAATCGAACCCTCATCATCAGCTTGGAAGGCTGAGGTTTTACCACTAAACTACACCCGCATATGATATTTTAAGTAAGTAACTCGGATGGTCGGGAAGACAGGATTCGAACCTGCGACCCCTTGGTCCCAAACCAAGTGCTCTACCAAGCTGAGCTACTTCCCGTAAGTAAATGGCGCGCCCGAGAGGAGTCGAACCCCTAACCTTCTGATCCGTAGTCAGACGCTCTATCCAATTGAGCTACGGGCGCCTTTTGAAGCGACAATATTTATTGTATCATTTCTTTCGGTTTAACGCAAGGACTTTTTTTAAAAAGTTTTAATGGTGCGGCCGAGAGGACTTGAACCTCCACGGGGTTGCCCCCACTAGGCCCTCAACCTAGCGCGTCTGCCGATTCCGCCACGACCGCAAATGTTTAATTGATGCTAATCATGGTAGGTAAAATTGAAAAGTGCGGGTGGAGGGACTTGAACCCCCACGCCGTGAAGCACTAGATCCTAAATCTAGCGTGTCTGCCAATTCCACCACACCCGCATGTTACAATGGTGAGCCATGAAGGATTCGAACCTTCGACCCTCTGATTAAAAGTCAGATGCTCTACCAGCTGAGCTAATGGCTCTCAGTAATTGAAAGTTTACTTCAAGATCGCTAGTTTGATATGTTCTTGTTTTTTTAAGCACAAGATATATCATATAACGTTTATTTTGTTTTGTCAACCACTTTTTCAAAAGAAAATGGCTGGGCCAGCTGGATTCGAACCAGCGCATGACGGTACCAAAAACCGTTGCCTTACCGCTTGGCTATGGCCCAAACATGTAATGGCGGTCCGGACGGGACTCGAACCCGCGACCTCCTGCGTGACAGGCAGGCATTCTAACCAACTGAACTACCGGACCTAATGAAATTAAAGTGACCCGTACGGGATTCGAACCCGTGATACCGCCGTGAAAGGGCGGTGTCTTAACCACTTGACCAACGGGCCATTATTGTAAAGATAATAATGGCGGAGAAGGAGGGATTTGAACCCTCGCGCCGCTTACGCGACCTACACCCTTAGCAGGGGCGCCTCTTCAGCCACTTGAGTACTTCTCCGTAATGGCTCCAACGGTAGGATTCGAACCTACGACCGATCGGTTAACAGCCGATTGCTCTACCACTGAGCTACGTTGGAATGTAAGTATTTTTGTTTCGCTGTAAAGTTCGTTATCATCAGCGACGATTTATATCTTATAACATCCTGCCGATAATGTCAAACCTTTTTCGCAAAAAAATAAGTTGTTTCTTTGCGGTTATTGGCTTGTCTCAATCGACCTTTATAAATTTAACACGCTGTCCCTATTCCGTCAATGGATTTTCGATATCTTTTTTAATTTCCCTTTACATTTTCCACAGCAGTACTTGGATGTATCGACTTTTCTCTTGCGCTCATAAGTCTTACCGCATGATTGACACTGATATTGATGGTAGGTTTTCACTCGTTCAGAAGGCAGCGGGCTGCAGTGTCTAGGTGATCCAGTCACTCTTAACAGCTCCTTGAATTCGGGATCGCCGTGTCCGAATCCTTTCCCTTCAATATGCAAATGATAATGACAGAGCTCATGCTTAATGATACCAGCGAATTCCTCTTCCCCTAATTCCTTTAAATACTTAGGGTTTAATTCGATTACGCGCTTGGAAGGAATATAACGCCCTCCTGTCGTTCGTAAGCGGGGGTTGAACATGACGTCATCTACAAAAGGTTTGGAGAAATACGTTTCGGATAATTCATTTGTCCAATTGCGTAGTGCGGATTGTTCCATCGCCACTTCTTCACACCTCCTCGTCTCTTTGCATAATGTATCATAACACACAAATTCTATGGAAGGGGTGGAGGTCGATGCCTTCTTGGTTACAGAAGCAAATGTCAAAAGCCTTCTTCAATAAGGATAAGTATCAGATTAAAATGCTTAATCAATGTTGGTACTACTATCAGCATTTATATAAATAACCCGGAAGCATAAGCCCCCGGGTTATTGACGTTTTTATTTCTTCATCATCGTAAGAGCGATGCGTTGTTTTTTCACATCTACGGAATCAACCCATACTGTGACGACATCACCGACAGCTACAACATCCATCGGGTGCTTCACGTAACGATTGGCAAGTTTCGATATATGAACAAGCCCATCTTGTTTGACACCGATATCGACGAAGGCACCGAAGTCGACTACGTTACGAACCGTCCCTTCGAGCTCCATCCCCTGTTCCAAATCTTCCATTGAAAGCACATTCGTTTTCAGTAGTGGCTTAGGCAGATCATCACGAGGATCTCTTCCTGGTTGAACGAGTGCCTTCTTGATATCTTCAAGCGTTAGTTTCCCGATCCCTAAAGCGTCTGCTGTTTCTGATGAATCGAGTTGATTCAATTCGTCAGCGACGCGGTCGGTACCAAGATCGGTTACGGATGCATGAACCATTTTCAGGAGAGACCTTGTTGCTTTATAGCTTTCGGGGTGGATGGATGTACGATCCAACGGCTCTTCCCCATCCAATATGCGCAGAAATCCGATACTCTGCTCATAGGTTTTAGCACCGAGACGTGGAATATCCTTCAACTCCGAACGCTTACGGAATTTGCCGACTTCTTCCCTTTTCTTCACAACATTGTTCGCTACCGTCTTACTCAGCCCTGATACATATTGAAGTAAAGAGCTGGATGCTGTATTGACGTTCACCCCTACTTGGTTAACAACCGTTTCGACAACGAACCTCAACGACTCGTTCAGGTTTTTTTGACTGACATCATGTTGGTACTGTCCGACTCCGATTGATTTAGGATCAATCTTAACAAGCTCGGCTAATGGGTCCTGTACACGACGCGCAATAGAAACCGCACTTCTTTCTTCTACTTTTAAATCCGGGAATTCCTCTCGTGCAAGAGTCGAGGCAGAGTATACACTGGCCCCTGCTTCATTGACGATCATATAGGAAACATCCAGGTTGTGTTTCTGAATCATTTCGGCGACGAAATGCTCCGTTTCACGGGAAGCTGTGCCGTTCCCGATCGCCATCAGTTCTATAGGATGCTTCTTCATAAAGTTCAAGATCGTCTTCTCTGCGCCTGCAATATCGTTCTTCGGTGCTGTCGGATAGATCACCGAGATATCGAGCACTTTTCCTGTCTCGTCTACGGCTGCGAGTTTACAGCCTGTCCGAAACGCCGGATCAATGCCAAGTACGATTTTTCCTTTTAAAGGTGGCTGCAGGAGCAAGTTTCTTAAGTTACTGGAGAAGACTTCAATCGCCTGCTCTTCTGCCTGCTCGGACAGATGGTTACGGATCTCCCTTTCGATTGATGGTTGGATCAATCGCTTATAAGCATCCTGCAAGGCATCATCAAGAAGACCGCGCAAGGACTCTGCCGTCCCTTTCTTGATCACCTGTCTTTCTAGATACTGCACAATTGAATCTTCAGGCGGTTCTACGGACACTTTCAGTACGCCCTCTTTTTCCCCACGATTCAAAGCCAGCACGCGGTGGGAGACGACTTGTCTTACAGGTTCCTGATAGTCGTAATACATTTCGAAGATGCCCTTCTCGTCTTCTTCGGCCTTTTTCTCCTTCGACGAGATCGTCCCCTTCTGAAGGGTTTGTTTTCGGATCTGTTCACGATAAGCTGGGTCGTCGGAGATCCACTCGGCTAAGATATCATTGACGCCGGACTGCACATCTTCCAACGTAGTGAGCTCATGCTCCTCCGAGAAGTATGTCTCCCCCTCCTTCTCAAAGTCGAACGCTTGCTGCTCCCACACCTTCAAGGCAAGAGGTTCGAGACCTTTCTCTTTAGCGATTGTCGCTCTTGTTCTTCTCTTTTGTTTATAGGGACGGTAAAGATCCTCGACTTTCTGAAGTTGAGTCGACGATTCGATTTCTTTTCTTAGTTCGTCAGTCAGCTTGCCCTGCTCATCAATAAGCCGGACCACTTCATCTTTCCGTTGTTCTAAGTTCTGCACATAATTCCACTGGTCTTCTATGGATTTAATCTGCACCTCATCTAGTCCGCCCGTCAGCTCCTTACGGTATCTGGCGATGAAAGGTACGGTGTTTCCTTCATTTAATAAGGTAATGACTTTTTCGACCGGCTGCTGTTTCAACCCAGCCTGTGTCGCTACTCGTTTGATCCACTCAGGGTTCAATGTTTCTTCACTCAATGCGTAGCCCTCCTTCTCTTCCTCTATCTGTATTGTATCAAATTCTCCCTACCTATACGTGCACACAAAGGAGGATTAAGTTTTCACAGCTCTACATAAGAACGCAAAAAGACCCCATTCTTTCTATTAGAATGAGGTCTTCTTATTCGTACTCCATGGCAATCAAAGTCGTATCATCATCCCTTGACTGACCATACAGCTCTTTATAATGTTCAATAATGCGGTCCACACCATCCGTGTGTACGCGCTTAAGAGGAAATCGACGATCATTGACGCCATCAGAGAACATGAGAAACTTCATTCCCTCTTCGACTTTCCCTTGAGATACACGCAGCTTTCTCGGGAATCCAGCCAAATAGCCGGCGAGGGGGATGTTTCTACTTTTCTTACCTTCCGCACTCACGATAATTACACCAATATTCCCAATCGATGAATACGAATAGGTTTGTGAGCGAAAATCAATCCGAAGAATCCCAAGCACAACTCCACGCTTCCCAACAAGAGCTTCATTACACTTGTTGACGAGGGATTCGATTGTAAGCTCCGGATAATCTTCAACGATTTCCATCACAGCTTTAGATGACTCACGCGCCATCTCTCCGCTGCCTAAACCATCGGCTATTGCACAGACAAATGCGTCTTCCGTTTCCTTATAAAAGTAGCTGTCTCCGCAGTAGTAGTTCCCCTTCTTCGCCTTTTGGTAGACAGCCAGGTTCATATGTTTAGTTTCGTCCATCAGAAAGCCTCAATAGACTCCGCTTGAAGAGCTTCTCTAAGTTTTCGAAGTGCACGGCGTTGCAGACGGGAAACGTGCATTTGAGAAATTCCGAGACGCTCACCAGTATCTTTCTGGCTCATATTTTCAAAATAAGTACATTGCAGAATTTCCTGCTCCCGTTCACTTAGAATAGGAAGTACTTTCTCTAAAAGCATCCGCTGATCAATATGGGAGTATCCGTCTTCAGCATTTCCGATCAAATCGAGAATCGTCACTGTGCTTCCGTCCGAATCCGCCTCGATTTTACGATCGACAGAAAGAGCTTTGTAACTCTTACCCATCTCCATCGTTTCAAGGACGTCTTCTTCAGATACTTCTAAGTGATCGGCAATTTCTTTAACAGAAGGCGAGCGTTGAAGAACACTCGTCAATTCTTCTGATGTTTTTTTGATTTTAGGACCTAGTTCTTTAATTCGACGGGGTACATGCACACTCCATGTTTTATCACGAATGAAACGTTTGATTTCTCCAATGATTGTCGGAATGGCAAAGGATTCGAAGGATTTACCGAAATCCGGATCGTACCGTCGTATAGCTGCCAACAGTCCAAGCATCCCTACTTGGACTAGATCTTCATGAATCGTGCTGTTTTTTGAGTATTTACGTGCGATCGATTCAACAAGGTCCTTATACGTAAGGACGATTTTCTCTTGGATTACTTCATCTCTTGGGTGCTCTTGCAAATGTTCGATCCACTCATACACCTCATCATTGTGATGTTGAGATTTGGTCGCCATCTTGACCCACCTCAGTTTCATGGAGATATTTTGTCATTAAAACAATCACCCCATATTTACTATTTATCTCCACTTTATCCATGAGTGCATCAATTAAGAATAATCCGAACCCACCTTCACGAAGTTCTTCGATATCATCATCCTGCTTATATGGGCCGATATCTTCTTTGATTTCCCCTAAGTTAAAGCTTCCTCCATGATCAGCAACCATCACTTCCAGACGGTTTTCGTAAATGCCGAAGCCGATGGTGATTTCACCTTCACCGGTTTCTTTGTACGCGTGCTTGACGGCATTCGTGATCGCTTCAGAGATGGCTACCTTCAAGTCCTCAATGTCCTCGAACGTAAAGCCCATACGGTTTGCGATTCCTGAGATGCTAAGGCGGACCACTCCGATGTATTCCGCTTTGGCCGGCACTTTAACTTCTACAAAATCAAATGATTCCATTATTACATTCCACCTTGTACTGTAGAATCGATGTTCATAATTTCCGTCAGACCAGTAATCTTAAACAGTCGATAAACACGATCCTGCATATGAATAAGCTTCATTTCAGAATTGTGCTCTTTTGTCGATTTAAGCGCGCTGATGAACACCCCAAGACCCGTGGAATCCATGTAATTTACCTGCTCAAAGTCAACTTCAACAACTTGGCCTTCTTCTTTCGTCAGTGGCAGAATGGTATCTTTTAACTTAGGTGCGGTGAACGCATCCACCTCACCCACTAAGGTTAAGTAAGCTACATCTTCCTTATGGGAAACATCTATAGTCAAATTCATCTGACAGTCCTCCTGTATTCCTAAAAAAGTCAATCAAAATACTCGTACCCCGTTCCTTGTTCCCTTAAACATTACGCCGTAACACAATTAATGTAAAATCATCACGTAAATGGAAATCCTGCAGGCGCTCAAAGTGTCGGTACACTTGATCGACAATGTCTTGAGGAGGCAGGTGGGAATAAGACTTAATGACATCCAGCACTTCATCCTGTTCGATAAAACGCTCACCTTGACGGCATTCCGTTACGCCATCCGTCAAGAGGATGATCATGTCTCCGCGCTTCACTTCTCTCTTGTACTGTGTATAAGCCGTGTCTGCGGAAACACCAAGTACAAGACCAGGCACATCAATTTCCTCAAATTCATCCGTCTCTTTATGATAGTAGAATCCAGGCTCATGCCCTGCGGAGGAATAGGAAAATGTATGATCATTTGAGTTGTAAAGCCCGTAAAACATCGTGACAAACATACTGGAATCGACGTTTCTCTCTACGACACGATTCAGGCTTCCGAGAATGACACTCGGATCCATTCTCATTTCCGGGAACGTGTCCATCGAATATTTGATCATCGACATGCAGAGTGCAGCCGGTACACCTTTTCCGATGACGTCCGCAACAGCAATACCTAAGTTCCCTTGATTATCGTAAACGAAATGATGGTAATCCCCATTCATCTGCTTAGCAGGCACGCTGAGTGCTCCGATTTCCACTTCATCGAGTTCCGGCTTCACAGTCGACAACAAGGTCTTCTGCATATTTGCCGCAACTGAAATCTCTGACTTCAGCTCTAACTGTTTTTCCCGTAAAGACTGGTGCTCCTGATAGGCCAGACCGTATGAAATCATAGTTTCTAATAAGAAATTCATCGATGATTGAATATACTCGGGCATTTCTGGGTATATTTCCTGTAACGATTGAATGTGAACATTGATAATTTCATCAGGTGAAATTTGATGTTGCATCGACTGCTTACTGAACTGCTCTGCTTGATATAGAGCTTGTTCATCTTTCGTCCGAATATACTCCTGCAGCAATTCTTTATAGTTCTCCAGGTCCAGCTTTAACGTGCTCATCTTTTATACCCCCTTTAACGGAGCCATTTCACTACTCTAATCTCGGTTCCCTTTCCTTCCTCAGAGTGAATGTCGAATTCATCCATCAAACGTTTCACTCCCGGGAGACCAGCTCCCAGTCCTCCCGAAGTAGAGAATCCATCTTCCATAACTTGGCTAATCTCTTGAATTCCAGGGCCATTATCCATGGCAATGATCGCAATCCCTTTATGATCAATCTCTTCTAACGCTTCAAAACACACTTTCCCTGTCCCCGCATATAGATAGATGTTCCTGGCTAACTCGGATATAGCAGTGGCAATTCGAGCCTGATCAACCGTTCCGAAACCGATTTTTCTCGCAATGTCTCGTCCCAATTGACGCGCTCCTACGATATCCCACTCCTTTTTAATGTTTACACAGGATTGGAAGTCCATAGGCTACTCCTCCAGTTCCTGTCGAAGTTTGATCAACCCTTGTTCTAGATCTAATGCAGTTGGGACATCTTGCAAGTGAATGCCCAGGTCAATAAGTGTCATCGCCACAGCAGGCTGAATACCTGTGAGAACCACTTTCGCTCCCATTAGATCTGACATCGTTACGACATCTCCTAATACTTTCGCAATAAAAGAGTCGATTATATCAACGGAAGTCAAATCAATGACGACACCTGATGCTCCATTTTCATGGATTTTGCTCAGTAAATCTTCCTGGAATTGGATCGCTGTTTGATCATCTAAGTCTATTTGGATGGAAATTAGCAAGTAATTGTGAAGCTTTAATATAGGTATTCTCAAAATCTTCACTCCCCATCTAGCGAATCAATTAGTTTTTCAATATCTTCGTTTTTGTTGTAGGTTTCTTCTATTCTGCGGTTCGTTAATTCGAGAGCGGTCTCAAATCCTTTTCGAAGTGAACTCTTCGTCGGGAACTTCCCAAGATCGATGCCCAGGTTCACAATTGTCTGAGCGATCTCTGGACGAATGCCCACTAAAATACATCTTGATCCGATCAAACGCACGGCTTCTGCAGCCTGGATGATATGATGCGCAACCATCGTGTCTACAACCGGCACCCCGGTAATATCGATGAGCACAACTTCCGCGTTATGTTTGATGACACCATCGAGCAGGTTCTCCATGATCAACTTCGCACGCTCTGTATCAATGGTACCGATCAACGGCATGATGGTGATATTCTCCATGACCGGAATCAGTGGTGCTGATAACTCCTGCAAGGCTACGCGCTGAAGGGATACAATGTGTTCCCAGCTCCCTGAGTATTCGTTGATCAGTTGATTGATAATTGGATCGACCCATCCATCAACTTCTCTCAACACTTCAGAGAATGTATTCGCATCCACCTGTTCCGATTGTTGTAAAATGAATCCCGTCGTCACACGCCGAAAGACCTGCATGCCGTCTGTCAGATAGCTCAGCGGCCAGCCAAGATTAATAAGGCGCTCCGAGAAATCATCAAGATCAGAAGAAAGTCCATGATTCTCTATACTACTGAAAATAACATTAACGAATTCACGATTCGTACTTTCAAACATCTCTGAAGAAATGTTCGATGTATAGTCGTCCTTTTTATGGGTCTCGAATTCCTCCAGCCACATTTTCACAATGGCATCGCTATGATCCAGTACGATCTCTTTCAACTTCTTATCCATATTCGACCTCCGCCTTCATCCCGTTTGTACATATTCGCTCAATTAGTATTTGAATATAATTTTAACAAAAAAACAAATAAGTTCATACCATTTGGCACATTAAGTATTTTCCAAGAAAACGCACCATGGTCCATTCCCTACATACTTTTATTATAAACCTACTTCTACGAAAGACTACATGTATTTATTTCTACATCGTTCCCCATAATTCCTATGATGCAGCGTAATATTTACGACATGGTTGATTTTTTTTAGAAAAGGGAGGGCGGTTGGCATTGGTATAAAGGATGGGGTGTTCCAACGAAGCTCGTACATAGTCAACAAAATGAACAGCATTCTAAGAACATTAGTGGTGATAAAATATACTAAAAAAGCCACCTGTGTACAGGTAGCCCTTAGCATCTGAGAGGATGTGGAATCTCTATCTTTTTTATAAGGTTTGTTTAAAAATCGATTAATCCAAGGCTGATCTGCAATGCTTTGTTCACTTCTTGCATCATTGGATCATCAAGTTGAGTGATCTTATCGGTCAAACGCTGTTTATCGATCGTTCTGATTTGTTCCAAAAGGATCACAGAGTTTCGTTCGAACCCGTATTTTTTTGCATCAATTTCGACGTGAGTAGGAAGTTTGGCTTTTTGTATTTGCGCTGTAATCGCTGCTACGATTACGGTTGGGCTGAAACGATTACCAATATCATTCTGCAGGATGAGTACCGGACGCACCCCGCCTTGCTCTGAGCCCACAACTGGGGACAAATCAGCGAAATAAACGTCTCCTCGTTTGACTATCACTGGCTTCACACCCCGCCCACTAATTGCTCCAGGGTGTGTTCTGCCTCCTCTTCAGCCTGAAACGCTTCTGAAGCGATGTTTAAATTAATTTTAGCCATCTCCATGTAGCCTCTTCGCATGGATTCTCTGATATGGCGTTGTTTCTTCTCACGCAAATACATTTTAGTAGCTTGACACATGAAATCGCTCCGATCACTATTATCGAGTTGAATGAAGCCGTCCACTTC
The DNA here is from genome assembly GCF_020171725.1 of Halobacillus litoralis. Lineage (GTDB taxonomy): Bacteria > Bacillota > Bacilli > Bacillales > Halobacillaceae > Halobacillus > Halobacillus litoralis_F. Next base: position 10,465 of record NZ_JAIVAJ010000014.1, read on the forward strand.
ATTGAGTAGGTTATCCGGAATCCGGATGATAATCTCTTGCATGCTGTCGGACAAAACCATACACCTCCACCATCTTCTCTCAAAAGAAAACCAGTCAATTAGTCCACTCTAATCTTATCAAACGGGAGTGTCTATTGCAAAGGCGTGCTGGAATTTTTTCGTATATTGTGTAGCGGGCTATCCTATGATAGGGGATATTGTCTACAACGCATTCTTTACATCTACTATTTCTCCGTTACGGAAAAACATTCGCGGCACACGCGAACTGATCATGCACGGTATTTCGTAATTGATCGTATCCAGGTAATCGGCCACCTCGTCTGCGGTAACCTCTTCTTCGCCTTGTTTACCTATTAAGGTAACCTTTGTCCCTATAGGATATTCCTGGTCGAGCCGAATCATGAATTGATCCATACAAATCCTTCCAACAATTGGATGACGTTTCCCGTCTACCAGCACGTCCATCCCCTGTAATTTGCGAATCCAACCATCGGCATAGCCGAGCGGAACGGTTCCGATCCACTCTTCCCCACTGGTTTGGTAAGTAGCTCCGTAGCTGACGGATTCGCCGGGTTGCAGCTTCTTCACATGAATCAGTTGACTCTTTAACGATAAAGCAGGCTTTAAGCTTACCGGCTGCTCTTCTTTTACAGCCGGGGAAGGATAGAGCCCGTACATACTGATTCCGTAACGGACCACATGCTTCATCCGTTCCGGAAATCTCATACTGGCAGCACTGTTCCCTGTATGAATTTCGACATTTCCCGGCCAAATCCTTTCAAAATCTGAAAATAATTGTTCAAATCGTCTTTCCTGCTCGTATTGAAACTGCAAATCCTCTTCGTCTGCTGTGGCGAAATGGGTAAACACTGCTTCCAATATGAAACGCTCATCATCTTTAATAAAGCGAAGGAGGGACTGCATCTCCTCCGTTGTCCGAATGCCGATCCGCCCCATTCCTGTATCCCATTTCATATGAAGTTTCAATGGACCGGGCAGCGTATGAGATGAAACTTGTTGAACCCACTGCTCTTGGAAAACTGTTACAGAAATGTTGTTGGCTGCGGCAATCGAGGCATCCTCAGGTCTTGTCCACCCCATCACAAGAATAGGGGCTTCAATTCCCGCTTCTCTGAGCCTTAATGCTTCATCCAGTAAAGAGACAGCCAGTCCTTTCACACCAGACTGCAAAGCCTGCCTGGCTACATGGACGTCCCCGTGCCCGTATGCGTTCGCTTTCACGACGGCATAAATGCCTGTATCATTCTGCAAGCGTTCTTGAAGCGCTCGTATATTATGATCAATGGCTGAGAGTTCGACTTCAGCCCATGAATCGCGGTAAAAAGTTTCAATTGACAACGCACTCCACTCCTCCGTCTCATTTCGTTTAACTTTTATTATTGAACGCGGGAGTGCGGCTGTCAATAAAAGATACGGAGAAAAAGTACAAAAATAAAAGCAGACTGTATCAGCCTGCTAAAAAAGTTCCGTTACTTGGCCGCACCGTTGTTAATGGAACTCGCAACGTTCACCATCTCGGCTTCTGTCAACTCATCGCTCGCCAGCTGGTAGGTCGTACCGTTGCTGTTCCATTCTAAACGATTATGCTCCATGGCGCCGAATACGCCATCAGCCAACTGAACCGGATCCCCATTCACAGGAACGGAAAATTGAGCGCTTGCGGCCTGAACTTCTGCTTTCTCTTGTATAAGTGTAAAGTTCTTATCTCCTTTATACGTCATGATGATCCTTTTGCCATCATCCGTTTTGACCTCGACTTCATCAGCAAGTTCTGCACCCATCGTATCTTCAGGGTAGAGAACTTCCGTGAGCTCCTCTCCCTGCATCGCAGCTACAGGTGCCTCAGTCGGAGCCATCGCCATATTGGTGTCGACATCGAAATCTTCTTTCTTCATCGAGTCATCCTTCGCAAAGTTCGCGAACTGCACTTCGACAAGGGCATTCATGTCCTGATCGAACACCTTGACCATGACAGGCTGATAGGACTTCTTATCAAAATAGATTTCCTGATAAGGCAGTGTCTTATTGTTCTGGTAGTTGGTCTTTGTTTCGAATACGTAATAGTTCTCATCCGCTGTAAACTTCGATTCTGAATCAGACTTGATGTCCTTCAACAGAGACGTGTACAAATACGGCTGACTTGTATTCTGTGGCCAATCACTCTGGAACTTGAAGCTCTTATTCAAAGCTGGTGTCAGCACGTAGACGCCGCTGTCATTCTTCAAGATGATCTGACTGCCTTTTTCATCCTGATCATTCTGGAGCTTCACGCGGTAAAAGTCATCTTTCTTGTGCCACACTTGAATCTGATATTTCTGCTCGTCTTTGCCTGTCCGCATCTTCATATTAGCTTCTGCCTTGTAACCGGCCATTTCCTCTGCCTGTTTCTCCAGCTTCTGAACGACGTCTTCTTTCGACTGTGAGCCACAAGCGGCAAGTAAACTGATCGTCAACAAAGCTGCCAATAGGATCAGAAATCGTCTTTGCATAAGACTCCACTCCTTTGTCTCTACTTATGGACAAAGGGAACGTGATCATATGGATCAGCAAGAAAATGTACGAAAGGTCGCTGGAAGACCCTCGATGACATCCGTCGCAAGCAGGTCGGTCCTCGAATGGACCGATTCCGTCAAATGCTCGGCGGTCGAACCGTGGATGACACAGCCATTGGCGAGCGCATCCATGATGGAGCCGCTCTGCATGATCATCGCAAGCAGGATGCCGGAAAGGACATCACCGCTCCCGCCTTTCGCAAGACCTGCGTTACCACTAACATCAACGCGTTGTCTGCCTTCAGGGGATGTGATGGTCGTGGACGGACCTTTCAACACGAGGTAAACACCGTACTCTGACGCAAACTTCCGACTCAAGGAAAAAGGGTGCGTGAGAACGTCCGATACCTGGACATCCGCTAAACGGGCGAATTCCCCGGGGTGGGGCGTCAGAATCGTCGGGTGCTCCCGGGCACGAACGGTATCGAGCGGCAGTTCATACAAGCCGTCCGCATCAATCAGCAGGGGCGCTTCCATTTTTCTCAAAACGTCCTGAAGAAGTTCGTTCGTCCCGGGTTCCCGGCCGATCCCCATTCCGAAGGCGAGTCCGTCAAAGCCTGACAGATCCGGCGCTTGTCCGGATGCAAAGCCATGATGGCTCTCCAGTGAAGCGAAGGTCGCCTCCTGGATGAACGGGGCAATCGACGGAATCGCTTCATCTACGGTCGCAATGGTCATCAAGCCGGCTCCGCTTCTGAGGGCGGCTCTGGATGTCATGGCAATGGATCCCGGCATAAGCTTAGATCCTCCCATGATGACTCCTTTGCCGTGACTGCCCTTATGCGAATCGTTGTCTCTCGTCTGAAGCGTCTCCTTCACCTTTTCTTTTGTCCACACCTCCCGGTCAGGAGGTGGCAGCATGGTCACAGGTAAGCCGATTTCAACAACGGACCACGATCCATAAAAAGGCCTTGTCCGTTGGAGAAATGCGCTTACTTTCGGTGCAGCAATAATGGTCGTCGCATCGGCTCGGAACGCTTCGATCTGTTCGTCACTCTCATCAGCGGGGACGCCTGTCGGAAGATCGACCGCCAACCGCCTCGCTCTTTGATCATTCGCTTGACGTACGATGGTGGCGAACGGTTCTCGCAATGTGCCCTTCACTCCGATTCCAAGCATCGCATCAATGATGACGTCTGCCTTTTTCAAGGAAGGTTCCAGTTCATCAAGGTTCGTCCGATACGTGTAACCGGATGATAGATAAAGAGAACGGTGAGCTTCTGCGTCTCCTTTCACTTTATCATCAGGAACGACTTGCCACGCTTCCACATCGCAGCCTCGGTTCAATAGTGTTCGAGCGATGACGAATCCGTCTCCCCCGTTGTTCCCGGCTCCGATGAGTACAACGATACGATCATTCTGTCCGATATGATGCAGCATGTCTTCTGCGACAGCTCGACCTGCACTTTCCATTAACATCTTACCTGTGATGCCGGCCTGCTGGATGGCAACCCGGTCCCATTCGTACATTTCTTGTGCGGTAACAATATCCAATTCGTTCCCTCCTACCCGCATTACAATGTTATGAGACAACCTATGTATTTATGTCAGGTTGTTTCTACAACCACTTGTGCAACAGCCTGTGTAGAGCTGTGACTGATCGACACCCAAATCTTATATTCTTCAAATCCGCGAACGCGCATCGTCGGCGCTCCCAGCTCGTCCGGCAGAATCTCAATATCTTGAAAACTTATGGTTCCGATACCCGTCCCGACCGACTTGGCAAACGCTTCTTTCGCTGCGAATCGTCCGGCGACGAATTCGGTTTGCCGCTTCTCTTTTAATGTATGAAAACGTTCTTGTTCTTTTGGAGTTAATATTCGTTGAACGAAACGAGAGCTTCGCTTTATACTTTGATTAATACGATCTAATTCAATCAGATCGATTCCGATTCCTTTTATCACATACATCTTCCTTTATATTCATAGACTAGTTGTAGTATACCCGAAATGAATAGAGGGTAAAAAGATAGATAGAGGATCGCATTCAAAAGGAGCAGAACTTATGTTTTTACGAAATGAGTCATTTAAAGAATTTCTTCGTTTTTATCCGATTGTTTCGGGGCTTGTCGCACTTCACCTCGTCTTGTGGATCTTGATTGACCTGCTGCAGCTCGATTTCGCGCGGGCTCTCGAGAGCTGGGGCGTCGGCGTCAATGCCCTCGTCTTGAACGGGGAATATTGGAGGCTCGTCACGCCCATCTTCTTGCACAACGGGCTGGGTCATGCTTTCTTCAACTCGTTCTCACTCGTACTTTTCGGCCCGGCACTGGAACGGATGCTCGGTAAGGTGAAGTTCAGCATCACGTACTTGTTCGCAGGAATCATCGCCAATCTTGGCGCATTCCTCGTCAATCCTGATGCCTTCTATGTACACCTAGGTGCATCTGGTGCTATCTTCGGGATCTTCGGTGTGTACGTGTACATGGTGCTTAAGCGAAAAGATTTAATCGATCAGGCCAATTCCCAAATCATCATGGTCATTTTCATCCTTGGTCTTGTCATGACCTTCCGCCCCGGCATTCATATTCTTGGACACCTGTTCGGACTGGTGGGCGGCTTTGCCATCGCCCCGATTGTTCTCCGCAACGCAGGGACGTACTCCTTGTGGCAGCTGAGGGCGAAATACTCCCGCACCTACGACGATGATGAGATCCGCTTCAACCCGAACCGCTGGCAGAATAAGAAGCGCTTCGGTGGCGGCAACGGCAAAAACATTTTCTGGGGCGTCATCATTTTTCTAGTGGTGATCGCGATATTCGGACGATACTTGTAGAACGACGGAACTCTGTCTAAAGGCAGGGTTCTTTTTTCTTTACGAAATAAATGGGTAACCCAGACCGAATAAAGGTCTGGGTTACCCATTTATTGAGAAGGTATTCCTGTTGATTTATAGGATTTTTGTCACTGAGATTTTTATAAACATGCTGGATAAAATGTTTGAATAGCTAAGTGTTCGCACAGATTACCGTTTTAGACTCTGGGTGTTGCTAGGTTCTGTATCCACTCATTCCCCACCCCACAACTCACTCAATATTCCCCAGAACCCCTTCAACAAAATGAAAAGCCAGACCGTCAGCCGGCCTGGCTTTCACAATTATGAGTTGGAATTACGCTTTTGGAAGTTTCCGCGCTTCCCTTTGCCGTTGAAGTTACGGTTACGGGATTTGTTCTTGTTGTTGAAGTTGCGCTTACCGCCTCCGCGGTAGTTCTTCTTGCCGCCTTTGCCTTTTTGAGCGTTCTTGACGCTGATTGGCTGAACGTGGGACAAGCGAACAGGTACTTCGCTGCGTTCTTTTGTCATTAATTTAAGTGCTGCCGCCACAAGGTCGGAAGCGTCATGCTGTTCAAGCAGTTCGCTTGCAGATTGACGGTAGTTCTTCAGGTCAGAATTTCCAAGTGTATCGACAAGCTTGTCGACAGCCACTTTCTGCTGACCGCGCGCTGCTTCTTCAGAAGAAGGCACTTTCAGACGGTTTACCGTTTTCTTCGTAATCTTCTCGATCAGGTTCAGCTGGTCTTTCTCACGTGGTGTAACGAAAGAAACAGACTCACCCTTACGACCGGCACGACCCGTACGACCGATACGGTGTACGTAGCTTTCCGGATCCTGTGGAATGTCGAAGTTGTACACGTGGGATACTTCAGAAATATCCAGACCACGTGCAGCAACGTCTGTTGCCACAAGAATCTCGATGCGTCCACGCTTGAACTTGTTCAGCGTTGACATACGTTTTCCTTGAGTAAGGTCTCCGTGGATACCTTCAGCTGAGAATCCACGAGCCTGCAGTCCGTCTGCTACTTCATCTACACGGCGCTTTGTACGGCCGAAGACAATAGCAAGGGCTGGATCGTGAATGTCAAGTAGACGTGTCAACGTATCGAACTTATGCTTTTCTGGAATTTCAACATAATACTGTTCGATGTTTTCAACAGTCATTTCTTTCGCTTTGACTTTAACCTCTTCCGGGCTCTTCATCAAAGTCGTTGCGATATCGCGGATCGCTTTTGGCATCGTCGCAGAGAATAGCAACGTTTGACGCTCTTCAGGTAGAGCTTTCAAAATGTCGCGAATGTCGTCGATGAAGCCCATGTTCAGCATCTCGTCTGCTTCGTCCAGAACAGCTGTGTGAACGTGGGATAGTTTGATCGTTTTACGACGAATGTGGTCTAAAAGACGTCCTGGTGTCGCTACTACGATTTGGTTGGATTTAAGTGCACGGATTTGACGCTCCATGTTTGATCCGCCGTAAATAGGAAGCGCCTTGACGCCTTTCCCTTTACCTAAACGGTTCATCTCTTCTGCAACTTGAATCGCAAGCTCACGAGTCGGGGCAATAACAAGCCCTTGAACCGCCTTTGTTCCTTTATGAATTTTCTCGAGCATCGGAATACCGAATGCCGCCGTTTTCCCTGTACCTGTCTGCGCCTGGCCGATTACATCTTTACCTTGTAAGCCGAGCGGAATCGTTTGTTCTTGAATCGGTGTGGTTTCTTCAAAACCCATTGCATCTAAAGATTTTAGAATTGGTTCTGACAAACCGAGTGATTGAAATGTTGTCACTAGTTCATGCTCCTTTAAATATAAGTTCTTCTACCTTAATTCCTATATACATGTAAAAAAAGCCTTCTGCCACAGGACACGGGAGAGGCTTCTCTGGTATCTTCCTGATAGATTCATTCATCATAACACATATAACATACTACATTCTACACATTTTCGTTATGCTTTTCAAACGGAACAATGATAAAATGATGGAAAACTGCTGTTCACCTGAGGAGGGTCCCTATGAGTAAGCCTCCGATTCATCCATATATTGTTCTGTTTATCGGTGTGCTCTCCATTTCAACGGCTGCCATATTCGTGAAATCTGCCGGAGATGCACCTGCGTCTGTTATCGCCTTTTACCGTCTTCTTCTCGCTGTGCTTATTATGTCCCCCTATGTATTATGGAAACATATGGACGAAATCAAACAGGTTCGCAGAAAAGATTGGATTCTTACCATTTTCTCAGGTATGTTTCTAGCTCTTCACTTCATCTTCTGGTTCCAGTCCCTGCAATATACGACGGTTGCCAGTTCCGTCGTCCTTGTTGCCCTGCAGCCGGTATTTGCTTTCATCGGTACGTATCTCTTCTTTAAAGAGCGGTTTTCCGTCGGGGCCGTACTGAGTTTAGTCATTACCATTACGGGGAGTGCGATCATCGGATGGGGAGACATGCAGGTCAGTGGACTCGCTTTACTCGGAGATGCCCTGGCAGTGGCTGGTGCTGTCATGGTTACGGGCTACTTTCTGTTCGGTCAGAACCTGAGGAAGCGTCTTTCTCTTATGACGTACACCTTTATTGTGTACGGGATGGCCGCTGTTACGCTGCTTCTATATAATACGGCAACTGGACAGCCGCTTTCCGGGTATGACAGCAGCCAGTGGATGATCTTCCTTGCGCTTGCGATCATCCCGACCTTTTTCGGACACTCCTTATTCAACTGGACATTAAGGTGGCTCAGCGCCTCTACCATTTCCATGGCTGTCCTTTTGGAACCGATTGGCGCCTCCCTACTCGCTTACTGGATTCTGAATGAAGCTGTTTCTTGGACGCAATGGCTGGGAGGTTCGATTGTATTGTTCGGACTGATGATGTTTATCTTCAGTACGACGAAAAAGGTCAAACCTAAGATTACGCACGACATCAGCTAGGACCCTTACTCCAGCAGGTATAAGTACGTTATAATAAAACTATCTATCTTGAGAGCAGGTGTAATAATGACAATTCATCTATTTGTTGACGGCGGTGCCGACCTCGAAGACGGCATGGTCGATCGCCACCAACTGCAAGTCGTCCCTTTAAATATTCATTTCGGTGATGAACAATACAAGACCGGGGAAACGATTGATCTGCAGACTTTTTATCAGAAAATGAAAGAATCTGATGAACTGCCAAGCTCTTCTTCCCCAAGCCCGAACGATTTTTATGAGAAATATAAGCAAATTGATCCCGAAGACCAAATTCTTGTGCTCGCTCTAAGTTCAGGTCTCAGCAGTACGTACGAGAGCGCCGTCATCGGAAAGGACATGCTTCTCGAGGAAGAACCGGACCGGACGATTGCGGTTCTCGATACTCGCACAGCAAGCTGCGGTGTTGCGCTTCTGACTCACGAAGCAGCCGGAAAAATCAATGAAGGCGGATCCTTCGATGACATCGTCGCTCACATGGAAGAACGAATCGAAAAGACGACCACTCTCTTTATCTTGAAAACGCTCGAGAACGTCATCAAGGGGGGCCGCTTGGATCGTGTGAAAGGCACCATCGCGAAAACATTGAACATCAAACTGTTGATGCGTGCTGCAGATGATGGATCGGTCGAGGTATTGGAAAAAGTCCGCGGAAATAAAAAATCCCTGCGCCGCTTCGTCGATCAAATCGGAGAGTACGCGCACAACTTTGAAGACAAAGTGATCGCGCTCTCTCACTGTAACGATGAAGAACGAGGGAAATCGGTCTTGAATTCTATTAAAGAACGTTACAACTTCAAACAGAGTCTCTTCATGGATATCGGCCCACTGATCGCCACGTATTCAGGAGAAGGCGGCATCGTCATCGCCTTTTTCAGAGATTAATAACATCCCCGCCAGACAAGGTATCTGGCGGGGATTATTCGTTCACCTATGATATTCGTGATAGTTCGGCTGCGGTGACAATAAAGCAAGAATCGTTGCCGTGACTGGAAACAGAATCGCCAGCAGAATGACCTCCTGGTATCCCCCGAACCAGTCATAGAAAATCCCGAATGGAAGGGGTCCCAACGCAGAACCGATCACCATGACCGTTTGGGCCAGCCCCTTTATACTACCCAAGTGCTCCCTGCCAAAATAGTTCGGCCAGACAATGGATAAAACAATCCGTTCAAACCCGTTCACGAATCCCCAGAATACACCAAAAGCAATGGCCATCCAACCGGAACTTGTAAAGAATAAGATCACAAGCGTCAGCACGTGACCGAAGAAGGTGATGGCCAGTATGTAATGCACCGAAAACCGGTCGACCAGATATCCACTCACGAAAGTGATCGGAAACCCGATAATCGCCATGAGTGATAAGACAAAGGCCGCAACACCGGACCCAAGACCTTTCAAATCCATGATGGATACAATGTGGAAGGTAATGGCCGTATTCACTAATGCCGGCACCGTCACACAAAACAGGATGAACCAGAAGGCTCGTGTGGACATCGCTTCCTTCAGCGTCCAGCTCGTTTCATTGACTTCTACGGTTTCAGCCGGACTCGACTTACCACGGACAGGCTTCGGGGTCCCATCAGGTATTTCTCCAATTGCTTCAGGCTTGTTCCGGACGAAGAAATACGCAAGCGGAACAAACACGACCAACAGCAGCACGCCCCATATCCCCCACGTGGTGCGCCAGCCAAAGGCATGAATCGCCCATGTATTAAGAGGCGGGAGCAGAGCGGAACTGGCGAAGCCACCGATTGCCATGACACTGAGGGCACGCCCCCTCTTCTTAATGAACCATTGAGGGACCAAAGTATTTGGAATCAGTGTCATCGATCCCTGCCCGAATAACCGGATCATAAAGAAGCCGAAAAACATCATGACAGACCCAAGTAAAAAAGCATTCCAGAACAACGCTAAAGACAGCAACAGTCCGACTGCCACCATCATTGCCCGTTGCCCAAATCGATCGACGAGCCGCCCCATCATAAACAAGGCAAAGCCGGCTAACAACGTCGCTCCAGAGTAAATCCCTGAGACCGCCGATCTCGAATACCCGAAGTCTTCAATATAATAATCTATGAAAATAGACACGGAATACGTCTGCCCTGGTCCAGAGAAAAACACACCAAGACCGGCGACCAGGACAATCACCCATCCATAATAAAATGGCGTCTGAATGGGTGTATTATTTTCTTTGAGGCTCATCCTTTACCCCCTCAAGACCTGTAAGGAATCCCAAGACGCGGTCGAACAGCTCGTCCCTGTCCTCTCCGTGACATATGAGGTGCTTCGAGTTCTTCAGAAAGACGACTTCTCGATCTTCCGCTCCGATTTCATGATCGAGAAAAACAGCAGCACTTCTCGGCACCATACCGTCCAGCTCTCCCTGAATAATGAGCACCGGACAGAGGACGTCCGCTAAGAACGGCCTCGTGAACTGGACGCATTTCATGAATTCTAATGTTGAGAACCAATAGGTCTGTTTTAATTTCTTTTGATACCTTAGGAAAAGCTCGTTGGATTGAAGCATCCCTTTCCACGCATCGACGGACATCTCAACCACGTCCTTATACATTTGAGGCAGGCTGACATATTTCCCTGCAGCTGACAAAAGGACAAGGCGTTTGATGTGGTACTTCGCAGCCAAATAAGAAGCGATCATCCCACCCATGGAGAAACCGATGATGACGATCGTGTCGTTCCTTTTTTTCAAATCCAATAAGGCCAATTCAGCAGTTGCGATCCATTCCTGATAGTAATGCCCTTCAAGGTCGAGATCCTCACCGTGACCAGGGAGAGTCGGATTGACCAACTCCCAGTCTGTGCGTTTCTTCAAATAATCGACCAGCGGCTGCACTTCTTCTGGACTTCCTGTATAACCATGAATACATAAACACCCAACACTCATAATCGAAACCTCCGACTCTTCCTATGTAATCGACAAGTAACGCGCTGAAGCGGCGCGTTACTTGATTCCCTTCACGAAAGTACCGAGCCCTTTCACAAGGGGGCTGACCTGTTGGAAGGTTTTCATCATCTGACCTGTCGTCGACATCATTTTATCAAAATCAAACTGTCCCTCATCATCCTGGAAATAATTCATGACGGTTTTCGGAATCTTTGCGGCCTGGGATCCGTTCCCGGCTGTATTTTGAAAGGCAGCGTTTTGGTATTCGGCATTTTCAGTATAACCTGGAAATCCGTAACTATACGGTTGGGAAGCTTGAGGCATTTGATACCCATAGTATCCATACATCGGATACGAGGGGACTTGCTGATTCGGAAAACGGTTTTGATTCTGATAAGCGTTCTTTCCATGCACATAGGCTGACTGATATCGAGTCCAGTCCTGCCACTGGTTGTTATACGGATACATGATGGACCACCTTTTGACCATATTTAGTATTAGCCTATGTAGCGGAGCCAAAAAAGTGTAAAAAAAAACAAGTGATACTCGGATCACTTGGATGGCTACGAAAAGTTTATGGCGTCATGAAAAAATTGTGATTCGTACGGGATTCCCAGCACCCGCTTCAGCTTTCTCTCTTGAAAACCGAGGATCTTCTCTCCATCTACGAACGTAGCCGGAGTTCCATAGACTTTTCGACTCTTCAGTTCTTTGAAATACTCACGGTTATCCGAAATGTTCCGTTCTTCGAAATCTATTTCCCACTCGTTTAGTTTGGAAATGAGTACTTTACATTGGTCGCATTCGCGACTTGTATAAACGACAACCTCCGTGTGACTCATAGCTGCCCCTCCCCTTTTCTCAACACTCTCTCTACTTTTTATTAGTATGTTACCCATATTACAGAATTGTAAACTTCCTATTTCATGATAATTATTTCCTGAAAAAATGTAAAGTCTACCCATTAATTCGCTAAAGCGTCTTCGATAGGCTGTTCACCACTGATGACGTCATAGCTTTTGCCATTCGTCCCTTCGGTTGTCAGGAGTGCTACAAGTGTGGCCGCCACGTCCTCACGAGGAATCTCACCAAATTCATTGAGGTGCTCCTGCAGTTTCACTTTGCCTGTTCCTTCTTCATCCGTCAGGCTTCCCGGTCGTAAGATGGAATACGAAAGTCCAGACGCCTTCAAGTACTCATCTGCTCTGTGCTTCGCATAAAGATAGTATTTGAAATCATCCGGCCCGAGATCCGGTCGATCCGCTCCTATCGTACTGAGCATGATACAGCGTTTGATTCCAAAGTGCTTCGCCCGGTCCATCGCTTTGATGGCGCCTTCCTGATCAATGAGAATCGTCTTGTCAGCACCCGTGTGGCCTCCTGATCCGGCCGCAAAAATAATCGCCTCCATATCGATAAAGGCATGCTCGAAGTCCTTTTCCAAATCACCGATGACGGTTTTGACCCCCATCTTCTTGAACGCCTTCGCTTGATCCGATTCACGAACCATGGCGACAGGTTCGTGTTCGGTTTGCTGCAACTTCTGCACGATCTTCCTGCCTACCTGGCCATTTGCTCCGATGACTAGTACATTCATGTAGACTTCCTCCTTCAGCTTATCTATCATTAGAAATTCCCCTGTCTCTTCTTTTATAAACAGAAGGATGCTTGCCTTTAGCCTATAAGAAGGCGAAAGTGGTCGTGAAAAGGTAAATCTACGCTGTTTTTCTGAACTCGCCTCCAGTAAACCGTTCAGAAACGCTTCGTCACACCCCCCCAACGCCTAATACGATCCCAAACGGCCGTGACCCTCCTGCTCTCGACATTTCCTACAATGTCATCACAAAAAAAAAGACAGCGGAATCCCCGCTGCCTTTCTCTTATGATTCCATCCACTTTTCATACAAACGCTCCAGCTGTTGATCGAGGTTCTGTTTCTCTTCCTCCAGTTCAGACAGCCGGCTCCAGTCCGCTTCCGCATCCATCGCCTGCTTGACGCGTTCTTTTTCCGATTCAAGAGACTCGATTTCTTCTTCCACTGATGAAGACGACTTTCGTTCCGTCCGTTTCGGCTGCTTCTTCGGAGGACTCTTCACTTCCTGCTGCACCTCTTCATTCATTAACTGTTCCCAATTATGCCGCGTCTCGGAGTAAGGTCCGATATAACGATGCAGCTTCCCGCCAACCATATAGGCTGTATGAGAAAAGCACTGATTGAGAAAATAACGATCGTGCGAGACTCCGATGACGGTGCCTTCGAAATGGTTGACCGCTTCTTCGAGCACCTGCTGGGATTCGACATCGAGGTGGTTCGTCGGCTCATCGAGCACAAGCACGTTGATCCCCTGATGCATGAACACAGCAAGCTTCAACCTCATCCTTTCACCGCCGCTGAGCAGGCGGATCTTGTGAAAGACGTCGTAACCGTAAAACATGAATCCTGCCAGGATATGCCGTGCTTCTCCCTCCGTGACCCGGATGAACTCACGGAAGTAGTCGATCATCCGCATATCCGGATCCGCATCCTGAAGTGGGTTTTGCGGCAGGTACCCGATCTCGACGGACGGCCCGAGGCTGATCTTGCCTTCGTCCGCTTCTTCTCCTCCAAGCAAAATGCGGAGAAGGGTGGATTTCCCGCTTCCGTTCCCACCGACGATGGCGACACGCTCCTTATTCCGAACATGTAGATCCACACCTTTTAGAATCGGACGGTCGCTATAAGTCTTGCAGATGTTCTCAGCCACTACGATGTCTTTCCCTAAGCGCCCCTCCGCTTCCAATGAGAGATTCATCTTCTTCGGGTCGATGACAGGGCGGTCCATTTTCTCCATCCGCTCCAGTGCCCGTTCCATGCTTTTCGCTTTTTTGAACAGCTTCGGATTCGGGGGATTGGCCTCGTTCGCCCATTGTCTGAGACGACGGATCGCTTCTTTCATTTTCTTGATCTTCTTCTGCTGTTCCTGATACTGATGGAACTCTGCGAGAAGCTTCTCTTCCTTCTGCTTTTCAAAAGAAGAATAGTTTCCTCTATACGAATCGATGTCGCCTGATTCAAGATCATAGATATCCGTAACGATATGATCCAAGAAAGTACGGTCGTGTGAAATGATACAGATCGCCCCGTCGTACTGATTCAAATAGTTCTCCAGCCACTCAATAGCCGGAAGATCCAAATGGTTCGTCGGTTCATCAAGCAGTAAAACACCCGGCTGTTCCAGTAAGATTCTCGCAAGCCCGAGCTTCGTTTTCTCACCACCACTCAAGCGTTCGAAGGGTTGCTGCAGTAAGTGGGTGATCTGAAGACCGTTTGCGATATGGTCGATGGATGAATCCATTTCGTAACCACCCGCCTGGGTAAAACGTTCCTGCCACTCACCATACTCCACTAATGCCTTCTCCATCCGTTCCGGGTCGACCATGTCCTTTTCAAGTTGCTGCATCTTTGTCTTCATTTCCAACAACTGTTCGAAGGCAGACGTCAAGTAATCTCGTCCTGATCCTTGCCATTCTTCCGGAATCTGCTTCAAGTAGCCGACTGTCAGCCCTTTCCGGATAAACAAATCGCCACCGTCCAGCGGTTCTTCCTTCGTCATAATCCGGAACAGCGTCGACTTCCCGCTTCCGTTTCGACCGACCAGACCGACACGCTGTCCTTCCTTCAACTCGAATTGAAGCGACTCAAATAACTCACGACCACCGACAATTTTATATAAATCTTTGATTGTAATAAGCATCTTTTTTCCTCCTAAAGACTTTTGGGCACAAAAAAAGCCAGAGGTCTCGTTCCCTCTGACTTCAGCCGTTACATAAGTTCAGATATGAGACGTTACATGTTCCACTATTCACCTGTACAAAAGGACATACGTGTCCCGTTGACAGCTGAATCATGGATAATTGCACGGCAGAAATAGTTCATTTGTTCCATCGTTGCGTGCATCTGTAACATCACCATACCCCCCTTAATCTTTAGAATATTTTCATTATACAGGAAAATCCGAATTCCTGCTAGCCCTTTTGGTCGTCTGCGTATTTGCCGAGTTTCTTCAATAGGTCGACTGCTTGTCTCTTCTCTTCTTCAGACAGCCCGCCTGTAATCTGCTTGATCTGCTCCCAGTGGTCAGGAAAAATACCGTGAAGCAGGTCCTTCCCTTTTTCCGTAATGCTGGCATACGTAATGCGCCGGTCTTTCGGACAAGGCACTCGCTCCAAATACTCTTTCTTCTCCAGCTTGTCCACGACGTACGTGATACTTCCACTGGCAAGAAGGATTTTCTCACCAATTTTTTGAAGTGGCTGTGACCCTTGATGATACAAAAGCTCCAGCACACCGAACTCTGTCGGGTTCAGTTCATATCGCTTGATGTCGTCTTTTACAAGGTCCGCAATGGCCCGCTGCGCCTTCGTCAATACGACAAAAAGCTTCAATGAGGGGTCTTGTTTTTTCTCGATGTATTGTTCGTGTTCACTCATAATTTTCGCCCTTTCTTCATTGTTCACGTTAACGTAAGTATAAATTCAAGGCAGAACAATGGTCAAATATCTTCCAGTAATTTTTGGATTCTCTATCTATGTGTGGGATAATAAGGTCGTATACTTACGGAAAGCGGTGAACCAATGTGGTTGAAGACACAGGTGAACGGGTCATTCCTGAATTTACGGACCCTATGAACAGATTGCTTCTGGAACATATCGCCCGCTACCAATTTGCTCTTCCTTACGTCAGCGGTCGAGTGCTCGATTTATCCTGCGGCGCGGGGTATGGCACTCATATGATCGCCAAGCAGCGGAAGAATGAAGTGGATGAAATCGTGGGTGTCGACATCGACGAGGACATCATCAACTATGCCAAAGCGAAGTACTACCACCCCCATTCCTCATTTGTCGTGGCCGATGCGACCGATCAACAGCTCCCTGAGAAATTGGGAACGTTCGATGCCATCGTAAGCTTTGAAACGTATGAACATATTGAAGAGGAAGATCAACTGCTCTCCAATTACAAAAACCTTCTACGTCCAGGTGGAACACTGATTGTTTCCACTCCCTTCGGAAAAGGGCGGGGCATCGAATGCGGGTCCCCTTTTCACGTCCATCAGATCACACCCGAAGAATTCAAAGGCTTATTTGAAGACTTCCAAAAGAGAGAACACTTCTATCAAGACGGGGTATTGATTGAACCTCCACGTGAAGATGTCTATTATCCTTTAGGTATTGTGGTCTGCCACAAATAAAGCGCCGGATGTCCGGCGCTTTATTTGTACCTTCGGACTAGGAGCACGACTAAACGTCATGAACCTTTGTCCTCTATAGCTTGAACCTATTTAACCGTTCCACAAATCATCACAGCGTTCCCGTCCGGGTCTTCTATTGTAAACCACCCAAAATCGCCGTGCTGCTCTACATCACGTTTGATCGACACTCCGCTATGCTCTAGTTCTTCACAACTCTTTCTTACATCGTCAGAGAAAAAATTGAACACCGGTGTATGTACGGGTTCGAATACGTGCGTCGGATCAAAGGAGTGATCGTCAATCGTCAGATGCACCCCTTCAGAAACCGGAATGTTGTACACCGGGGAATGGACTTCCTCTGCCTCGAAAGGAACGTCCAACAGCCAGCTGTACCATTCGGCTGACCGCTTCAAATCCCTTGTATGAATAAAAACTCCGTGCACGCCCTTTTTCAGCGAAGGCATGACGACCCCTCCCCCTTTATTTTAACGGTCCAAAACGCCCGGACTGACCGTTGATAAATGTAAAATGCCCGGGTAGAACTTCCAGCTCAGCCGGAGTATTTCCCTTGATTTCACCATCCATATCGATGTCTTCAACAGCATCCACTTCAATGCGGATCTTCTTCCCCTGCTTATGGTGCAGTTCCTGAAAACGGGATTCATCTGTTCCCGGCTGACTCATCGTCATCAACTCTTTGAATAACGTAAGGTTTGAATTCTTCACGATCAATACATCAAACTGCCCGTCATCAGACTGAATCGACTGGACAGGGAGGGGCCGCGTGCCGATGAAGCGCCCATTCATCACAAGGACCATGACCGCTTCCCCTTCCATCGTCTCTCCATCAACGGTAATCTTGAATTCGAACGGGTCAGCCTGGTTCACTGTCTTCAATGCACTGATGAAATAGCTGAGTACACCGAAACGCTGCTTTTGATTTTCGTCAATATTAAACGACGTCTTCGTGACCAGCCCGATGCCCCAGAAATTCATGAAGTACCCATTCTCTGTAAGACCAGCATCGATCTGCTGTTCTTCCCCGTCTACAATCGCCTGCGCAGCCTGCTGCAAGTTCTGCGGCATATCGAGCATCCGGCTGAAGTCGTTACACGTTCCGCCAGGCAGCACACCGATCACCGGCCGCTTCTCAAGCTCTGCCAGATAGTTGATGCATTCATGGATTGTTCCATCTCCGCCGAGGATGATAAAAATATCCACTTCACTTCCGAAAGACTGGCAGACTTCCTTCAGATGGTCGAGGGATTGGGTCTGAATGACCGTCAGCTGCTGGACCGCCTGAGCAATGACCGGCAGCGTCTGCGACAGCTGCGGATCGATCTCATTCGCCTCTTCATTTCCGTTGTAGATCAACACCCCTTTTTCAAAACGCGCCATTGCCCTGCACTCCTTCTCATCCTGCTGTATTTAAACGATTTCACCTGTTGATTATGTACCTTTACCTTCTATCTTAAAGTTACCCTAAACAAGGTCAAATAAACGTTTTGTAAAATAAAGCAAAATGATTTACTTCTGTTCTGCTGTCGTCTATACTATATTTTGTTTAGGGGGCTAAGTAAAAAATGAAAAACCATGAATTCCGGAACTTACCCGGGTACAATATCCACGTTGTTTCACACTTTTTACAGAATATATATAACGAAAGATTGGGCGAACACGGTTTGACCCATGCGCAGTCCAAAGTCATCTTCTTCCTGGCGAAATACGGCGAGCAGTCTCAAACGGAGCTGCAGAACCGATTGTTCATCAGACCGTCTTCGATGAACGGAATCATTGAATCGCTCTTGAAGCATGACCGGATCACGAAGAAGGCCAGCGAAAAGGATAAACGGACGAAGTTGATTGCTCTTACAGATGCAGGTCTTGATTTGAAAGAATCCATTACAGAAATCATCGAGACCATCGAAGAACAACTGACAGACGGAATCACGGAAGAAGAACAAAAGACCGTTGTGTCCATCATGAAGCGCATGCAGGAAAACATGAGGCCCGATTGTTCAAGGAGGGATCAGGAATGAAAGAACAAAGTCAGCGATTAGGGACGCAGCCGATCCCTAAGCTCCTTGCCAATTTATCCATTCCGGCGATGATCGGAATGTTCGTCATGGCGTTGTACAACGTCATCGATACCTTGTTTATTGCACGAGGCGTCGGTATCCTCGGGGTTTCCGGTGTCAGTATCGGCTTCCCGGTCATGATGATCATGATGGCGATTGCCGCAGCTGTCGGTATCGGTGGTGCTTCCGTCATCTCCAGAAGATTGGGAGAAAGCAAACCGGAAGAGGCAGATAAAGTATTCGGTAACGTCCTATTCTCGATTCTTATCGTAAGTCTGTTCGGCTTCATCGGAGCATTTACGTTCCTAGAGCCGCTGCTGCGCTTATTCGGAGCGACGGACAATATCATGCCTTATGCGAAGGATTACTTATTCCCGATCATGCTCGGGGCGTTTTTCTTCTCCTTTGCCTTTACAACGAATAACATCATACGATCAGAAGGTAATTCACGTTTTGCGATGATTACGATGATCATCCCAGCTGTTTTGAATATTATCCTGGACCCGATCTTCATTTTCGCATTGGATATGGGCGTTCAAGGAGCTGCGGTGGCAACGGTCATCTCGCAAGCCAGCGTCTCCATCGTCGTATTGTTCTATTTCTTAAACGGTAAATCATCACTGAACATCGTCCCAGCGTATCTCAAGCCGGATTGGCAGATTATGAAAGAGGTCGTGACCATCGGCATGCCGGCTTTCATCCGCCAGGTTTCCGGAAGTGGGATGATGATCGCCATCAACTGGATGCTGATCAAATTCGGCGGGGAGTTCGAGGTCGGTGTCTTCGGGATCGTCCAAAAACTTGCGATGTTCACCATCATGCCGATGATCGGAGTTCTGCAAGGCATGCAGCCTATTGTCGGATATAATTACGGAGCCAAAAATTATCAACGTCTGAAAGAAACCGTTCAACTCGGGTTAAAAGTCGTCACCGTTATTTCCTTCGGGATCTTCGCTGTGATGATGATCTTCCCTGAAGGGTTGATGCGCATCTTCTCAGGCGATACGGCAACAATTGAAACCGGAGCGAACGCCATCCGGATCATGTTCGCCCTCGCGATGCTGATCGGCGCTCAAGTGGTCAGCGGCGGGCTGTACCAAGCACTCGGAATGGCAAAGCCTGCTCTTGTCCTATCGATGGCAAGACAAGTGCTGTTCCTCATTCCATTAGTGCTGATTCTCCCTTACGCATTCGGTGTGAACGGTGTATGGCTTGCCTTCCCGATTTCAGACCTATTGGCATTCCTGCTGTCCGTCGTCTTCCTAGTGAAAGATCGCGACTTGTTCTTCAAGTCGAAATCTAAAACCCCGGAAGACTACGAAACAGCCACCAGCTCGTAATCTCAAAAAGCCCGGCGGTATCACTTCCGCTGGGCTTTTTGTTCTTTAAAGTGAAACAAACCGATGCCATCATTCGTCTTATAGAGTACAAGTTTTATTAAATTTCAGGTGATTTTGTCGGTTCTTTGGGGAATAGGAAGATACACTGGGGAAAAGATGCCTGTTCTTCTATTAGAAACTCGACAAATTCCGGCCAATCCCCCTTCTTTTTCTCATGAATCTATTCTCATATAGCAAGAGATGACAAATTCAGTTAAAATAAGGAGGGTGTAGATCATGATAAAAGGTGGATCGCTCTATGTATTCAGTTAACTTAGCGCAATTGTTTCTCAGGCGGGATGACCATTTATTCCGGCTCAAACGCGCAGAAAAGATAAAAAACGTTTGGAATCTCATGTTTATTTTACTCGCACTCACACTTGTTACATACATATGGATGGCTTGGTTAGGCCTTGGAACAGATGCTATATCTATGAATATGGCAGACCTTAACCGTGTAGAGTATGAATTTAGAAAAGCTTGGTTCGTGATTGGTAGAGTAGGATACGCGCTGGTGTTCTTCCTGTTCATCCTATTCGTCTCCTCCTTCTTCTTCTGGCTGTTCAATGATGTCGCCTATAAGAAGATGATCATCATGCAGATGAACGTGCTGCTGATTCTATTACTGGAGCGGATCACATGGATCCCGTTGATGGTGTATGCAGGAATCGACTGGTTCGTCTCTCCATTTTCATTCGGAGTGATCGCTTCGTACTTCACGAACCTGGGCTATGTCGTGTACTTCTTCGGAGCCATATCACTCTTTCAGCTGCTGGTGATGTGGTATCAAATCAAGTGGCTGTCTACCATGTCGAGTACGAAAAAAATCTGGATCTGGGTCGGCGTCATTGCATGGCACGTTCTCCTTTGGGCAGGGACGGCCGCACTCTCGTTTTACCACCTGGAACTCCTTTATTTAATCAGGTAAGAAAGTAGAAGGTGTAGATATCCATGAAGAAGAAAAATTATAAAGGCAGAGTCATCGGATTACTGATCATCGCTTTTATCGCGCTGAACTCCTTCCTGATCTTCTTTGATGAGGAGGAGCGCGTGGAGCGTAAGTCTTATGTTGAAACGTGGTCGAAGTCCTTTACATACGACTTGTTTGAACGTTTGAACGTAAATGGTGTCTTTGCCTCAGATGAAGAAAATTCCGTTTACTTCAACGAAAGCATTGGGTCCTTTCAAGAATTTCTTGTAGAAGAAGGACAGTCGATTGACGAGGGGGACGACCTCTATACCTATGAAGTGGTCGACTATTCCAAACAGGAAACACAGCTTCAAAGTGAAATTGATCGCCTCGATGAAGAAATTGAAGCCATCGAGGATTACGTAGATGAGCTGGAAGATTTCGATATTCCAGACCCTGAAAGCGATGACGATGATGATTCGAGTGACCCTCCTTCTTACGTTGAAACAGAATTCCAACAGGAAGCAGCCGTAGCCGAGCAGGAAGCAGAGCTTGAGAAAAAGCGCGCGATGCTTCAAATGGTCGAGGACCAACTCGATCAGTTGGAGGATGACGGTCAGGAGATTACGGTCACTAGCCCTTATGACGGCACTGTGACACAAGTATCCAAGAGTCTTGAAGCTCCTATTTTGACACTGAAATCAACGAGCTTGATGGTCGCTGGTGAATTGAGTGAAGATGAAAGGCAGCTGGTCGAGCAAGACATGCCTGCTCAAGTCTTCATTCCTGAATTAGACGTTCAAGCGCCTGGGACGTTGACGAACGTCAGCGATTTCCCGGAGGAAACCGACTCGCAGCGTTTAAGTCGTTATCCATACGAAATGACCCTCGAAAATGAAGCAGAGAACGTGCTTCCAGGCTACCACGCGGATGTTGATATCATTACGGATTCAGCCCTTGGTGCCGTTTCCGTATTGGAGAATGTGCTGGTTACAGAAGAGAACTTATATGCATGGGTTATGACAGTGGACGGATCGCTGGAAAGACGCACGGTTGAAACAGGTATCACGGAAGACGGGTTAGTAGAAGTTGAGCAAGGCTTGGAAGAAGGCGAATGGCTGGCAGATGAGCCGAAGGACGAGTTCAGAAACGGAGCTCCGTTCATTACTCCCATCCATTTACAGGACCTGCCCTTCCAACGAATTTTCGAACCAGAGCTCGGAAACCGCAAAAACTATGGCTTACTCGGCCTGTTAGCAAGATAAACTCATTTAAAAGAGCTTGAGGTTCTATCCTCAAGCTCTTTCTTATATCCTTTTTATTAAATCATTTGGACAGAAATGATACAGTAGAGGTAGAGAACACTGCAAGTTATGCATTTCACCTCCCCTCATGGGAGGATAGACAAACAATGAAGGGGGTATCTTATGAAGTTAAGTGTGTTAGATCAATCACCCCTGCTTCCTGGGATTACACCACATGAAGCCCTGCATCAAACGACGGAACTTGCTAAATGGACGGACAAGCTCGGTTATCACCGATTCTGGGTATCAGAGCATCACAGCACCGAAAGCCTAGCTGGTTCTGCCCCTGAAGTTCTAGCCGGTCACCTGGCCGCTCATACGAAACAAATACGAATCGGGACAGGAGGCGTACTCCTCCCCCACTACAGCTCATATAAAATAGCAGAAGTGTTCCGCTTACTGGAAACACTCCATCCTGGCAGAATCGACGTCGGAGTCGGGCGTGCACCCGGCGGGATGCCGAACGTCAACCTTGCCTTGAACAAAGGGAAGCTGCCTTCTATTGAGGACTATCCCGCTCAAGTCGAAGAACTGATGGCCTATCTTCACGGACACGATCCGCACGGCAGAGACGTCTATGCGACACCAATCGGCGAAACCGCTCCACCAGTATGGATGCTCGGTTCGAGCGGGACAAGTGCACGTTTGGCGGCGGACTTAGGCACATCCTATTCGTTCGCCCACTTTATCAGTGGAAAGGGCGGCGTTCGAGCTATGGAGCGCTATCAACGCTATTTCTCTCCTTCCATGCAGCAAGGCGCACCGCAAGGAAACGTATCGGTCTTCGTCGTCTGTTCAGATACGAGAGAAGAAGCTGAGTATCTGGCCTCAAGCCTCGACCTGGCTCTCTTGAAAATCGAGCAGGGTGGCAAAAGATCCTCTTTCCCTTCTCCAGATGAAGCCATTCATTACAATTACTCGCTGAATGAGCTGGACCGTGTCCAAGAAAACCGGAACCGGATGGTTGTCGGAACACCGGATGAGGTAAAAGCTTCTCTTCTCGAACTGGCTGAAGCCTACCACGTAGATGAAGTGATCATCAATACGATTGTTTCGCCATTTGAGAAAAGACTCGAGTCCTATGAGTTAATTGCTGAAGCGTTCAACCTTGAGCATACAACTGTATAAGTCAATCCACCTCTAAGCTTTTGCTTAGAGGTTTTTTAAATATTTTTTTAAACGGTTCAACTGTTAAGAAAAGGCGCTTTCTCTCCGATATTTAATGTTGTCAGACATCATACAAGAGGAGTGAAAACAGTGAGACGAATGTATATGATTCTCGCCCTGTCCCTCATCCCTTTCATACTTTTGGGATGTGCGCAGCAAAGCGGTCATACTCAGACGAAAGAAAACGTTAGTGCAGGTCTTCTCGTCACCGACAGTGGCTTAGGAGACGACTCATTCAGTGATTCCGCCTTTCAAGGTTTAGAAAGAGCACGTGATGAGCTCGGCATCACCTTTGATTATCGTGAACCGTCTAATGGTCAATATAAGAAGAGAATGGAAGAACTTATTCAACAAGAACACGACGTAATTATCGGCCTTGGTTTCAACGCTCAGTCGACAGTAGAAGATTTAGCAGCCAAATATCCTGAACAGGACTTCGTTTTAATCGATGCCGTGTCGAAATTGGAGAATGTGACGTCCATTACGTTCAAAGAAGATGAAGGAAGCTTCCTGATTGGGTTATTAGCAGGCATGAAGACGACAAGCGATGTCGTCGGCTACATTGGTGGAGAAAAAATACCTGTTACCGAGCGGTTCGAAAGTGGCTTTAAAGAAGGGGTAGCGACTGCCAATCCAGAAGCTGAAGTCCTTGTTACATATGCCAACACATTCAATGATGACCAAAAAGGGCAAAGCATTACGCGAAAGATGGTCAATCAAGGGGCAGATAACATTTTTCATGCTGCAGGTTTTACAGGAATCGGGGCATTGAAAGAAGCCCAGGCCCAGCAAATTTTTGCGTACGGAGTAGACAGCGACCAATTCTTCGTCGCTGAAGAGGCCGTTGTGACTTCCATGCTGAAAAACGTAAACGTCGCTTTATTCAATGTCATGACTCAAGTTGCAGAAGGAACCCCGCTGAACGGGCAGCACTTAGAGCTCGGAATTGAAGAGGATGGCGTCGGGCTTGCTCCGATCCGCCTCATCACTCTTACTTCTCAAGAGCAGAAGATGCTTGATGAAGCACAAAACAAGTAGAAAGGAGAAAACAAACATGAGTATTGGAAAGCGTCTATACACCCTAACCCTGATTCCACTTATTCTAAGCCTCGTCTTGATCGGATATATTGTCTTCCAGATGATTCAGCTTCAGCAATCGTCCAACCAGGATGTGCAGGTTCTGCTGGAAGCAAAAGAGCTTCACGGTCAAATTGTGACGGCTGAACAGGCTTTAGACAGTTACGGTTACAACCCTTCAGAAGCAACAAAAAGTGAAGCCTTAGCCCAATTGGAGCAGACGAAAGCCGAATTCGAAGGCATCGCTCCCCTGCTGGAAACAGCTGAACAGACACGCTGGTTCGACCAAGCAGACTCCAAATATCAAAGCTGGGTGCAGGAAGCCGAATCTGCGTTGAACACTTCGGATATCAATGAAGTCCAGCGGCAGGCTGCCCGAACAGCCGGGATTCTGAATGACACATTCATGCTTCAACAGGAATCAAAGGCTTGGTATGATTCCGAGATCGCCGCACAAAAGCAGCAAATCCAGACGATGATCCTCTTTACGATCATCGCCTCTGCCGTATTGATTGTCACGTCCCTCTTCTCTTCCACTCGATTGGCCGCACGAATCGCAAAGCCTGTCCGTGAATTGGCAGAGCAAGCGGCCAAAGTAGCCGATGGAAATCTAAACGCAGACGTCGAGGTAGACGAACGGGCTAAAGATGAAATCGGACAGTTGAAGCAGTCATTCCAAGTGATGATCACCAACCTTCGTAATACGGTTCAATCTGTTCACCACATCGGTGAAAACGTTGGCGATTTCAGTTCGAAATTAAAGTCTGAAATGGACGGTCTGACTGAAGTGAACCACCAGGTTGCAAGTTCGACAGATGAGCTCGCTCAAGGCAGCCAAACCATTTCGAACGACATTCAAGATGTCTCCTCCCATATGGAGAACCTCCACCTTTCGTTTGAAGCGAATCATGAACGAACCCGTGAGTCCCGAAACGAAAGTCGCGAAGCGCTCCACTACGTCGAAGAGGGGCAGGAGGCTATTAAACACCAGCGTTCCTTAATGGATGAGAGCACAGCGACCATCACCGGAATGAACGACTCCGTCAAACGATTCGTGCAGTACACCGATCAAATCGAGAAAACCATCCACGTCGTCAATGACATTGCCGAACAGACCAACCTGCTTGCTCTGAATGCAGCCATTGAAGCGGCCCGCGCAGGCGAACATGGCAAAGGGTTCGCCGTTGTCGCAGATGAAGTCCGAAAGCTTGCTGATCAATCTTCCGAGACAACCGGCAACATTTCGGATATGGTTCAGCATATCAAATCTGGCGTCCATGAAATTGCGAACGAGATGGAATCCACCGTCCAGCTCTCTAAAGAGCAGGATGATTCGGTCAACCAGTCCAAGAACGCTTTTGATAAAATCAGCACGCAAGTCAATGAGATCGACCGACGACTTGAAGCGCTCGCGCACGAAATGGAACAATCCAAAGAAAAGAGCGCACAAGTGAGCAGCTCGATCGAAAATGTAAGTGCGATCACCGAAGAAACTGCCGCAGGAACAGAAGAAATTTCGGCCTCCACTGCCGAACAACAGACATCATTCCAGCAAATGATCGAAGAGACAGGAAAGCTCGAACAAATGATTGCTGAAATGAACGAGCAGCTCCAGCAATTTTCGTGGGAAGAACGAGAAGAAACACTCCCAGAAGAAGCGGATGAACAGATGAGTCAATCCGCCTGAATCACAGACAAAAGCAAAAAGCCGCTCCGATATCCGGAGCGGCTTTTTTAGGGTGTCGAGAAAGCTCTATCGATTCTTTTAAGCTGGCGAAGCGGTGTTGGCGAAACAACTCGCTTTCCGTGGGCGTCCGCTGAGTCTCCTCGCTCCCTTCGGTCGCTGCGGGGTCTCATCTGTACTCTGCTCCCACAGGAGTCTCGTAGTTTCGCCAACACCTTTATGAAGAAAGACGGAACCTCTTATGCTATCATCTAGAAAAGGCGAGGACTGCACAGAATACGTTCGGCTTTCGATACCACGTTGGGTTCTGTTCCTACTACTCTTCGTACAGTAGGGTGGAAAATGGCGAGACTCCCTCCGGAAACGTTGATACACCAGGGGTTCGAAGCGTTATTTATCGTTTTTAAATTTTTTTAATACCAATCCTTTACTCGCATCTCCCTTTTATTCAA
>NZ_JAIVAJ010000015.1 GCF_020171725.1 Halobacillus litoralis
TGAATTCTTCTGTAAATGTACGACGATTTCGTCTAGTCATAATCCGCTCTCCTCGAGTTTAATTTGAGTAAAGTTTATCGGACCTTAACGAAACTGTCCAACTAAGTGTAGCCTATCTACAAGTGCCAGGCGGTGACGAGGAGTGCTTGTCCCAATCATCTTTAATTGGGACAAGGTACAAGCATCAGCAGAATCTGTAGTCCCAATAATCCATCTATAAAAAAGAGAGCCTAGGCGGGCTCTCTTTTATTTAAGAGTATGAACGGCTTGGAGGATTCGTGAGACACCATCTTCGACGATGGAGAAAGGAGCGGCGATGTTGATTCGCATGAATCCTTCTCCTTCTTCGCCGAAGGAGGCGCCATCATTTAAACCGACTTTTGCCTGTTCTTTCATGAATGTTTTGATCTCTTCATGGCTCATTTGTAAGCCGCGGCAGTCTAACCATAATAGATACGTGCCCTCTGCACGGATCACGTTGATCTTATCGGTTTCCTCATGGATGCGTTTCTCAACGTAGTCTCGGTTCTGCTGCAAGGTATCCAATAGTTCTTCGAGCCACTCTTCTCCATGTTCATAAGCGGCCTCGAGCGCAGTTAACCCAAGAGTATTCAGCATCATCATGCCTTGGTTTTGGAACTGTTTGTCCATTCGCTTCCGTTTCTCAGCATCAGGTGTGACGACGTAAGATGCCTGCAAACCAGCTAGGTTGAATGTTTTCGTCGGAGAAAGGCAGGTAATGGTCTGTTTTGCTGCATCTTCAGAAAGAGAAGCGATCGGGATATGTTTATGGTCTTTGTAAATTAAGTCGGCGTGAATTTCATCGGACACGATGGTCACGTCGTGCTTCAGACAGATCTCCAGCATTTTGTTGAGTTCATCTTTCGTCCAAACTCTTCCAACTGGGTTGTGAGGATTGCAAAGAATAAACATGCTGACGTTATGATCTTTGATTTTTTTCTCAAAATCCTCAAAGTCGATCGTGTATTCCCCGTTTTCATATTGCAGTTGGTTCTTTACAATATGGCGGCCGTGATTACGGACGACAGAATAGAACGGAGGATAAACAGGTGTTTGGATCAGTACGTGATCCGCTATATCTGTTAAAGATTGAATGATCATATGGAGGGACGGAATCACTCCTGGACTGTATGTGATCCACGGCGACTCAATGCTCCACTGATGTCTCGTATGAAGCCAGTCCTTGATCTCGGCCTTCACTTTATCATCAGGCCATGTATATCCGAATATGCCGTGTTCCACTCGGTTTTGAACCGCTTGAACGATGGCTTCAGGTGCTTGGAAATCCATGTCCGCTACCCACATCGGCAGAACTTCTTCATCCTCATACATCTGTTTTACTAAATCCCATTTAACGGACCTGGTCCCTTTGCGTGGTGTTACTTCACTAAATCGATTCATGATCGATACCTCCCTTAGTGTGACAATAGTTTTATCATAACCGAATCCAACAAGGTGATGAAAATAAGTTGTTTGGTCCAAAAAAAACAAAAAAAAAGCAAAGCGAACGGTCGCTTTGCTTACACAGGGGGAATACGAGAAAGTCTTACGTTACTTAATATATCCCCTTTTGCTAGAGTCTAAACCTCATATTTTATTTTTTTTGTTGATTTAATTCATAAAGCAGATTCATTGCCTTTAAAACATCTTCTTCAGAAAAGTCACGTGCTTTTCTCAGTAGGAGTTTTGTGCGTTTATAGCCTACTTCTTTAATAAGTGATTTCAGTTCGTCGTCAATTTGTGTGTCATCATCCCCGTGAAATTCCATTAATTCAGATGCTGGGATATCAAGTACGGTGGATAGCTTAAGGACGGTATCCAGCTCTGGTGCGCGTGCATCAGATTCATAGCTTTCGAGAGTCTGGACGCCTATTCTCGCTTTCATAGCCAAGTCTTCCTTCGAAAGTTTTTTGGCTTCTCGATATTTTCGGATGTTTTGTCCAACAGACATAGTCGACGCCTCCTATTGCTTTTTTTAATTATATCATGGATCAATAAGGAGGATATTCCCAATCTGAGTGGAATGATTCGTTTTTTATGAAACTTTGCTAAATGACTTCATCTGTGGTAAAATCATTAATTGCGTGAAAAGAAGCGAATAATATCAATAGCAGGAGTTGTATAGCATGTCAGAGAAGTTTCAAGAAGGTCAAGTATTAGAAGGTAAAGTCACTGGAATTCAGCCATACGGTGCGTTTGTTGCACTAGACGAAAACGTACAAGGATTGGTTCACATTTCAGAAGTGACTCACGGATATGTGAAAGACATTAACGAACACCTTTCAGAGGGTGACGAAGTTCAGGTTAAAATCTTGAACATCGACGAAGCGAAGAACAAGTACTCTCTTTCCATTCGTGCGACGCAGGAAGCACCGAAAGCTGCTCGTCGTCCACGTAAACAGGCTGCTGCACCTAAGCAGGAAGAAACAGCAGGCTTCAACACATTGAAAGACAAGTTGGAAGACTGGATCAAACAGTCTGACGACCGCGAAAAATTCCGCAAATAATGTGGATGCAAGAAGGAACGGACTCTACTTTGAGTCCGTTCTTTTTTTATGCTCGATCTGGTGCGTCTTCTGTCACGTCACTTGTTTCCGCTTCGGGTGAAAAGTATAGGGAAATGGCAATAAGTCCACTTATTCCGACGAGTGTATAAATGACGCGGGCGAATGCGGCGCTTTGTTCTCCTCCGCCAAACAGTCCGGCGACCAAGTCATATTGGAATAACCCGATCAGTCCCCAGTTGATGGCACCGACAATCACAAGCAGCAGCGCTGTGCGTTGAATCCAGTTCATTCGAAAGTCCTCCTTTTCCTATGTTTGAGAGATCGATTATAGGTTAAACAAGAAAAGAAAATATTATGCGTGTTGCATATCTTTTGAGAAATGCATGTCAATGAGCCATAATAACATTCGAGAGATCGCTAAAGGAGGCTATATCAATGGAAGCATTTACATTTTACAATCCAACAAAACTTATTTTTGGTAAGGACCAAATTGAACAATTACCGAAACAACTTCCTCAACATACAAAGAAAGTACTTGTCGTGTACGGCGGCGGAAGTATCAAGAAAAACGGTGTATTCGACCAAGTGATGGAGCAGTTGAACAAGGCTGAGGTAGAAGTGCTTGAGCTTAGCGGGGTGGAACCGAACCCTAAACTGTCCACTGTTCATGAAGGGGTCAAGATCTGTAAAGAAGAAGGCGTAGACTTCCTTCTAGCCGTTGGTGGAGGTAGTGTCATCGACTGTACGAAAACCATCGCAACAGGTGCAAAATACGACGGTGACGCATGGGATCTTGTTACAAGAGAAGCGACACCGACAGACGCTGTACCATTCGGAACGGTTCTGACGCTTGCCGCTACTGGATCAGAGATGAACGCAGGATCCGTTATTACAAACTGGGAGACCAATGAGAAGTACGGATGGGGATACCCTCCATTCACAAATCCGAAGTTCTCTATCTTGGACCCACAATACACGGTATCCGTCCCGCGTGATCAAACGATTTACGGTATTGTCGACATGATGACTCACCTGTTCGAGCAGTATTTCCATACGCCGACTCAATCTCCTGTCCAGGATGAGATGATTGAAGGTGTACTGCGCACGGTCATCGACACGGCGCCTAAACTTCTTGAGGACCTTGAATCGTATGAGCATCGCGAAACGATCCTTTACTCCGGTACCGTCGCTCTTAACGGTATGCTGCAGATGGGATACCGCGGAGATTGGGCTTCTCACAACATCGAGCACGCTGTCTCTGCTGTCTATGACATCCCGCACGCTGGTGGGCTCGCCATCCTGTTCCCGAACTGGATGAAACACAACCTTCACGTGAATGAAGATCGATTCGTTCAGTTGGCGACGAAAGTATTCGGTGTAGAAGCGGATGGGAAATCGAAAGAACAAATCGCCGAAGAAGGCATTCAGGCTCTTCGCACATTCTGGACGTCTCTTGGCGCACCGGAAACGCTTCGTGACTACGACATCTCTGATGAGAAGTTCGATGTCATCGTTGATCGTGCGATGAAGCGCGGGCCATTCGGTAACTTCAACAAGCTTCATGCAGAAGACGTAGAAAAAATTCTTGAAATGTCTAAATAAGCAAGCGCGTTAAGGAGTCAAGGGGATTTCCCTTGGCTCTTTTACATCCCTGAAAATGTAAGCCCTTGTATAAACTCAGGTCTTTTTATTGATGTATCCGTTTACAATTTGGAGATTCCTTGATTTGGAGTGAAGGTTTCGGTAAAGTGAAATTGGATTCAGTAAAATACAGATGGAGGTTGAATCAATGACACACGTTCGTTTTGATTACGAAAAAGCATTGCCTTTCTTTGGGAAACACGAACTTGATTATATGCAGGATTACGTGTCTGTCGCTCACAAAACATTGCATGAGCAGACAGGTGCAGGAAGTGATTTCTTAGGATGGGTTGATCTTCCTGAGAACTACGATAAAGAAGAATTTGCACGAATTAAGAAATCAGCAGAAAAAATCAAATCAGATTCTGATGTCCTTCTTGTTATCGGAATCGGTGGATCATACTTAGGCGCCCGCGCAGCACTTGAGATGCTGAACCACAGCTTCTACAATGAGTTGTCTTCTGAGGATCGTAAGACACCACAAGTGTTCTTCGTCGGAAACAGCATCAGTGCACCATACATGAATGAGCTCTTTGATGTGTTGAAGGATAAAGACGTATCCATCAACGTGATTTCGAAGAGTGGAACAACGACAGAACCGGCAATCGCGTTCCGTGTCTTCCGTAAATTCCTAGAGGATAAGTACGGTAGAGAAGAAGCGAAGAACCGCATCTACGCAACAACGGATAAAGAGAAAGGTGCCTTGAAGACACTTGCTACAGAGCAAGGGTATGAGTCCTTCGTTGTGCCTGATGATGTAGGGGGGCGTTATTCTGTCCTTACAGCTGTCGGCTTACTTCCGATTGCGGCAAGCGGAATTGATATTGATCAAATGATGGAAGGGGCTCAAAAAGCTCAATCCGAACTTTCTACGGATAACCTTTCAGACAACCCGGCTTATCAGTACGCAGCCGTACGTAACGTGCTTTACAACAAAGGGAAGTCCATCGAAATGCTAGTGAACTACGAGCCTTCTCTTCAATATTTTGCGGAGTGGTGGAAGCAGTTGTTCGGTGAAAGTGAAGGGAAAGACCAGAAAGGGATCTTCCCGGCTTCAGCGAACTTCTCAACAGACCTCCACTCTCTTGGTCAATACATTCAGGACGGTCGTAAAGATATGTTCGAAACAGTATTGAATGTAGAGACGCCTTCTTCTGATATGACGATCGAAGAAGATGAACAGAACTTGGACGGGCTGAATTACCTGGCAGGTAAGACGGTCGACCAAGTAAACGAGAAAGCGTATCTTGGTACGATGCTTGCCCATACAGACGGTGAAATCCCGAACTTGATCGTTCACCTTCCGAAGCGTGATGCGTTCACATTCGGTTACCTTGTGTACTTCTTCGAGAAAGCCTGTGCCATCAGCGGATATCTTCTTGGTGTGAATCCGTTCGATCAGCCAGGAGTAGAAGCTTACAAGAAGAACATGTTCGCGCTTCTAGGGAAGCCTGGATTCGAGAAAGAAAAAGAAGAATTAGAAAAACGCCTATAAAAAGCAAAACGAGCCTCTCCAGAAAATGGATGAGGCTCGTTTTTTTGTTTGGTTATATTAAGAACAGAAAGGAGTGGAAGAATGATACCTTTAACCTCAACGATTACAGATCAGCAGTTTACGTTGGAAGAAGTCGAGCAGGCCTTGACCGCTGTTGGATTCAAGTTGTCGGATAACTGGGACTATGACCACGGCTATTTCGATTATAAAATTGATGACCGTGTAGGCTACCAGTTTCTGCGTCTTCCGTTCACCGTTGTCTCTGGCTCCCTTGATGCCCCTTCAGATTATGCGACAGTCAGGATGAACGAGCCTTTTCTTCTGTCTCATAAATACAACCCAGGACTTGATGATAACGTGAAAGAAGGAAACTTCCGCGCCATATTCGACCAGTTCCAAGAGCCGGTTGATAAAGATGCCTCATTCCCTGAAGAACATATCGGAACAGGGAAAGAACTATTGGCGCAGGCAGAACAGCAGTTACTTGCGAAGCGGGGAGAATAAGAGAAGATCATCTCCCTCTTCGAGTATGATGTCCGCATGAAGGTCGAATGAAATCTTACCGTTCTTTTTAATGCCGATGACTTGGCAGCGGTCATGTAGGAAGTGTTCCAGCGCCTTCAGAACAGGTTCACCAACAAACGACTCGGGTACTTTCTCCTCGTGAAATTGCCTGGCGGTGAGTAAATCAAGCAGCAATTCAAAAGGCTGGACCGGATCATTACGGTACAATTCATGGTAAAAAAGACTGCTCATAAAATCGTTGGAGCGGATGACCGTATTAGCCCCGGCACGTTCAGCGTTGATTCGCTGCTTGTCAGTCAAGACTTCTGCAATGATGAATAACTCAGGCTGGTGTCCTTTGAGCGCTACGATTTGATGGATGACATTCTGATCCGCCTGTTCTTCGCGCTTGTCCGGGTCGGCTGTGATGACCGCCACCTTTGCATGACCGGCGTTCGCTTTTTGTAACGTCTCTTCTTCTGTTGCGTCGCCTTTGACGAAGTGAACGGATGAGAGCCGTTGATAGAAGCGGTTCATCGTCCGGTCGATCAACACCATCTTATCCTCCAACTCGTGCGTTCCGATCATATCGATCAACTGCCTTGTCCGTTCATTCCAACCGACAAATAAAAAATGATCTCTTCCTTTGAAGTCCACTTTACCTTCCGTCAGGTCCTGTTCATGCTTGACGGTAGAGGCGGAGAGGGTCGCCATGTAAAACGTGACGAGCCCGCCGCCCGTCATAATGAGAAGAATGGCCACCGCTTTTCCCCACGCACTAAGCGGTACATAATCCCCGTAACCGACCGTCGCACCTGTTACGAAAGCCCACCATATCCCGTCGAACACAGTAGGGAAGCTGTTCGGTTCAATCGAGTGGATGATGAAGCCGAACAAACTCATCATAATGAGAACAGTGGCAAGCAGTCGGACGAACAGGGGAAGTTGAAAATATAGGCGAATCCAATGCTGCACGATAAACGCCCCTTTTTTTCTATCAGTATGGCTGTTTGAGCAGCATTTCAAACATGTAAAAGACCTGCCGACGTCCGGCAGGTCAAGATGTTACGATAATGTCTTCTTCATATCCTCATAGACATGGTCCCAGAAGTTCCGGTGATCCCGGTAGGCTTTCGTAATAAAAGTAAGCATCTCGCGGCGCTTCTCCTCGAAAATAGGAGATTCCTTATCCGGTAAATTATCCATCGACTCGTCCAGGAACTGCTGCAATTCTGGGGCTCTCGGTCCCCATGTTCCGATCTCCTCACCATTGGGCGCGATGAAAATGATTTTGGGGATGGATCTTGCTGTTCCGTTGGTCAAATATTGATCCATAAGTTCGGGGTTTTCATCTCTAAGTAAGAAATGGGTCTGAATGTGGCTCGCTTCCGCAAAACGAAGGTAAATGGGGATGTTCAGCATGGCATCGCCGCACCAGTCTTCCGTTAGAATGATGGCCCGCAGATCTCTCTTCTGTATCGCCTCGAAAATCGGGTAATCCTCTCTCGGTACAGAAAAGTGTTCGTATATATAAATAAGGTTTTCTTGGTTATGATTCATGGAGTCGACATATTCTTGTGCTGTCATTCCCCGCTGGAACCATTCATCTAAATTCATGTACATCCTCCTTATAAACTCATTCATGGGCATGTTCCCTAATCTTTGGGGGACTAAGCGTAATATTTCATGTGTTCTGACACTTTTTTGTTATGATAAGACTGTAAGAATGGTTAAGGAGGAACGAATATGAATAAAAATCGATTAAACTTTTTATTAGAATTACTCAATACCCCGTCGCCATCAAGCTTCGAAATGGAAATCCAGAAACGGTGGATGAAAGAGATGGAGAATTACGCCGATGAGATCCGCACCGATCACGCCGGCAATGCTATCGCCGTATTAAACCCGGATGCGGAATTCAAAGTGATGCTGGCGGGACACTGTGATGAGATTGCACTTGTCATCAACCGAATTGACGAGCAAGGCTACCTACATATCGATAAAATGGGTGGTGTAAACCCGAAAGCTGCTGTCGGCATGAAGGTGACCGTACTTGGTTCCGGTAAAACCGTGACAGGCGTTATCGGTGTCAATGCCCAGCACCATGGTGGGTTGAAAGGAGACTTCGGTTTGGAGGACCTGTTTATCGACTGTGGAGCGAAATCCAAGGAAGAAATGGAGAAGCATGTGCAGATCGGTGACCTTGCTGTCTATAAGCGTGAACCGGAAGTCATGATGGACCGCTACATCGCAGGCCGAGGCCTCGATAATCGCACGGGTCAATTCATCGTAGGAGAAGTGCTTCGTCGCCTTTCTGAGAAGAAACTGAACGTCGGTGTCTACGCAGCGAGTACCGTCAATGAAGAGACGAACATGGGTGGTGCCTACTTTGCTGCTGCAGGGATCGAGCCGACGATGGCCATTGCTGTCGATGTAACCTTCGCTACCGATTACCCTGGAGTGAACAAGCAGAAGCACGGAGACATCAAGCTTGAGGGCGGTCCTGTCCTTGCAAAAGGAGCTCCGATCAACCGTAATATCAATGCGATGCTTGAAGAGGCGGCAAAATCCTTGAACATGGACGTGCAATATGAGCTCACACCAAGAATGACGGGCACAGACGCGGACAAGATGCGCCTGACGGGTAAAGGCGTCCCCGTAAGCCTTGTATCCCTGCCACTCCGTTATATGCACTCCCCGGTGGAGACGGCCAGCATTCAGGATATCGAGGAAGAGATTGAGTTGATGGTGGAGATGATTGAGAATATGACAGGGAATGAGAGCTTGAATCCTCTTGACCTATAAGAAAAAACGAGGCGGTGGTCTAACACCTGCCTCGTTTTTCATTTGATTGGCTAGTAGAGTGGTTTTTAAGACTTATAGTTAATAGTTGAGCGCAAACATTGTAAAAAAGCAAAGCGCGGAACTTGCCATTTATTCACGTTTTGTATAAAATAAGCATACAACATTATATCGATTCCATCTTCGGGGCAGGGTGCAATTCCCGACCGACGGTAAGGAGATGTAAAGCTCTAAGTCCGTGACCCGCTTGACCGACGTCTTGCGGTGGACCTGGTGAAAGTCCGGGACCGACAGTTACAGTCTGGATGGGAGAAGATGTCGAGCGAAGCAGGTAGATTAGGAGTCTTTTATCTACCTTTAGTTTCCTATGGACACATACAACCTCCCCTGACAGCCCTCCGGCATTCAGGGGTTTTTTAGTGGTCTTGGAACGTTCGCTCACCTTCATCTGGGATGTGAATCGATGGAAAAGATGAAGGGGGAGATTCGGATGAATCAGTCATCCAAATTGTTCAAGTTGATTTTGTTATCGTTGTTCGGGAGTATTTCCATGGTGTTGATGTTGGTGAACTTCCCGTTGCCTATGCTGCCACCTTATTTGAAAATCGATTTCAGTGAGGTTCCAGCCTTAATTGCGGCGATTCTTTTTACACCGGTTGCCGGTATTGTCGTGGAAGGATTGAAAAATATCCTGTATCTCATTTTTACAGGGGCATCTGACCCGGTCGGTGTCGTGGCCAACTTCACGGCAGGTGTTCTATTCGTAGTTCCTGTATCGATGATTTACCACAAATTCAAGACGACGAAATCGCTCGTTTCCGGCATAGCTGTCGGGGCGGTGATCATGACGCTTGCGATGAGTGTGTTGAATTATTTCCTTATACTCCCGGCTTACAGTTGGTTCATGGGATGGGAAACGATGAGCTCAAGCGTTAAATTGACGACGATCCTAGCTGGTATCCTACCGTTTAATGCGCTCAAAGGAATCATCGTCGGAGCTGTATTTGTCGTCCTGTTTGCGAAACTCAAACCTTGGCTGGAACAGAAGCGGATGCGCTCCTCTTCAGCTGCATAACTATAGATTTTTAAAGACCAGATGCTATCTGGTCTTTTTTCATTAGAACAAGTTGAGAAAGGTTCTGGACGAAATTTAGAGAGGCGTGGGGTGGAAAACAACTCGCTTTCCACGGCGGCCCAACAGGACGTTGGGTCGTTCGGCGTTGCCACAGGACGTGGCGGTTTTAGTTCGAACATCCTTGTTCGTTTATCTCCTCAGACTTCGTCTTCCGGGGTCTCGCCGTTGTCCGTGCATCCCGCTGGAGTCTCGTCATTTTCCACCCCACTTTGCAATACTAATGGTCCAGAACCTAACGACAACTAAATTTGAAAACGACCATCCAGCTTCCGAACATTCATTCCATTGTGTATCTATGAAATTCCTTCTCGGAAAAGGTTAATGAATCCCATGAGTACATTTTGAACAACTTGTTAAATGCCAGTTGCTGAATCGTCACTTGGAAACAGAACCATTCACAACAAAACCCGTAGGAGGCATTTCAGATCAAATGCTTCCTACGGGTTTTTTGTAGGTTGGAACTTTCTCTACGATTCCAATTCGTCGACGCGGAACCTTGCTGTCGGCATGGCTTTGAGGCGTTCGACTGGAATCGGTTCTCCTGATTTTTCACTTACGCCGTAACGGCCTTCTTCCATTCGCTGAAGGGCGTCGTTCACTTCCATCAATTTCTCTCTGGCCTGTTCATAGAAAGTATGTTCTTTCTCACGTTCGTGCTGGTCTGTACCGAGGTCTGCCGGGTGGTCGGCTACACTTGAGATCTCCCCGATTTTATCGTTGGGGTAGTTCTCTTTTGCTTCGTCATCTCTGTACTTTTCCAATTCTTCCTCGGCTTCTTTTTTCATATCTAATAATTGTTTTTTAAATTCATCGAGCTGTTGATCGGTCAGCATCGTATGTCTCCTTTCAAAGAAAGAACGTTATTTTTTAACGGGGATGACACCGATGGTACATCTTGATATGGAAATCGTATCGCCTGCTTCTGATTCGATGGTGATCTGCCAGACCATTGTGTTCTTACCGATGTGAACGGGGATGGCTGTTCCAGTCACCGTTCCTTCACGCACACTTTTCAGGTGGTTGGCGTTGATTTCGATGCCGAAGATCTGTTTTTCCTTCGGGTCTACATTCAAAAAAGCTCCGATGCTTGCGGCGCTTTCTGCGAGGGCGACGGTGGCTCCTCCATGTAAAAATCCCATAGGCTGGTGTGTCCGTGCATCAACAGGCATTGTCATCACCACTTCATCCGGCTCTGCTGTTAAAATTTCCATGCCTAGTGTTCCCATCAATGTGTTCTTCAACATCTCTTCCATTTAACGGTCATCCTTTCTTTATAATTCCCACTATGTATTCCTTCAAACCTTTCCTCTTTTACATAAGAGAAGGAAGGATGGCGGCATCCTTCCTTGAGAGTATTACATATTTTGTCTAATTAACCAATCGGGATATATACTTGAAGCAGCAAGGAAAGACCCAGAAGAAATCCGTAAATCGTATTCGTCTGAGCTGTGGCTTTCATCGCCGGCATCATTTCAAGCGGTGCGTTTTTCCCTTTGAATCCTTGAATGGCCTGACGTGCTTTAAAGATACTAATGAAGGTGATCAGAGACCAGTAAGGAAGCATGCCTGCTATAATAAAGCCTAAGGTCAGGACGTATGCTGCAATCGTGAGAACCGTCAGGAACACGATCGCGCCTTCATGTCCGAATAGAATGGCGAGCGTACGTCTTCCGTTTTCCTTATCTCCCACCCGGTCACGAATATTGTTGGCGAGCAGAATCGCTCCAACGAAAATCGCAACAGGGATTGAAATAAGAATAACATCCCATGTTAGAGTCAACTGCTGAATGAAATAGCTGATTCCGATGATGATGGTTCCCATAAACACTCCGGCTGTAATTTCTCCGAATGGAGTATAGGCGATCGGTAGAGGACCTCCAGTATATAAATAACCGAACAACATCGAAACAAGGCCGATGACGGCGACCCACCAGCTGGAAGCGAGGCAGATGTAAACGCCTAATAACCCGGCAATAAAAAAGAATGAGAGCGCTAATGTTAAGACGGTTCGCGGCCGAACGCCGTCTCTTACAATCGTTCCTCCGATTCCGACCGAGTTCTCATTATCGAGTCCCCTGACGTAATCGTAGTATTCATTGAACATATTGGTTGCTGCTTGAATGAGAATGGATGCGAGTAACATGGCGGCAAATAACCAGAAATTAATCGAGTCTTCCACAGCGGCAAGCATCGTCCCGACAAAGACAGGTACGAAAGCGGCTGTCAACGTATGCGGGCGTAAGAGGCGCCACCATACTTGGAAACCTTCGCGTTCATTCAAGGAAGCTTTTACGTTTTGGTTTTGTACAGAACTCATTGGTGTTCTCTCCCTTGTATTCATACTGTTCCTATTATAACATCTTAAGTTTAGGGAAAGAGTTGTGTGGTGTCAATCAATGTAAGAATATGCAATTGGAAAGGAACATTCCTTGAGTCAAGAGAAAAAAGAGAATAAAATAAGAGATGATGAACCTGTACAACGGTTACGATTTATATAGAGAAGAACGTCCCTTTACAGGATGGGAGGAAATTTTCATGCTTCATACAAAAGTCCCTCACATTGAGGATATCATTGGGGAAGCCATAAAAAACGCGAGGCTCAAAAACGAGCCTCAGATGATCAGTGTAGTGGAGCGTGTTCCGTACACAGATCCCTACTCATTTCTATACAATGGGCAGGAAATAGATCAGCACCGCTTGTTCTGGAAGAGTGCAGAAGAAGCGTTTACCTTAGTCGGGATCGGTTCTGTTCAGAAACTGATGTCTTCAGGGGCTGAACGATTCACGACGTTACAGGAGGCATGGAACCGCCTCGTAGAAGGTTCAGTAACTTATGATGAATATGGTGAAAAAGGTACAGGGGTTGTTGCTTTAGGTGGGTTTAGTTTTGACCCGGAAGAGGAGAATGCAGGGCCCTGGCAGGCATTTGAAGACAGTCAGATGACCGTGCCGGCTTTTCTTCTGACCAATCGGGACAACGCGTCCTATCTGACCTCGAACTTCGTCATTTATCCAGAGGATCATCATAAACAGACGATTCACAGTTGGAAGGAACAGCGTGAGAGCTTATTCGCTGAATCCCGTGTGCAATGGAAGCTTCCGGTACGAACCGGAGAGAATGAGGTTTCACCGGAAGAATGGAAGGAGTCTGTGCTTCAGGCAACGGTTGATATTAAACGTGGCGAGCTTGACAAGGTCGTGTTGGCGCGCGAGCTTGAGGTTTCTTTCGAGCAGCCTGTTCAACTCGAAGCGGTACTGAAAGCGTTGGCTGAGACTCAGACGAACAGCTATATTTTTTCCTTCGAAAGTAACGGGGAGCATTTCATCGGTGCAACGCCTGAGAGGCTGGCTAAGCTTGAGAATCAGCAACTCGTGTCCACTTGTCTTGCAGGGACGATTCCACGGGGACATACGGAAAAAGAGGATCGCCAGCTCGGGGAAGAGTTGCTCTATGACCCTAAGAACCGTCAAGAACACCAATTTGTAGTGGAAATGATCAAGGAAGCGGTGGAAGCTTGCAGTCATGATGTCCATGTTCCGAAGGCTCCTGTGATTTACCCCCTTCGAAACATGCAGCATCTGTACACGCCGGTTACTGCAACGCTGAACGAAGGGTACACCCTGCTTGAAGTCATTGAGCGACTGCACCCGACGCCCGCACTTGGCGGACTGCCGCAGAAGAAGTCGGTGGATTATATCAGGCGCTGCGAGTCCTTGAACCGCGGATGGTACGCAGGGCCCGTTGGCTGGATGGATGGCCGGAACAACGGTGAATTCGCTGTAGCCATCAGGTCGGCTCTGCTTCAAGGGGACAAGGCTTCCTTGTTTGCCGGATGTGGAGTCGTCGAGGACTCGGACCCGATTGCGGAATACGAGGAGACGGCTGTGAAGCTGCAGCCGATGTTGTCTGTTTTAGGAGGATGTTAATGGAACACGTGGAAGCTTTATCGAAGTATGTGACACATTTTGTGGACCAGCTGGCTTACTCGGGAGTTGAGGAGGTTGTGATTTCTCCAGGCTCCCGTTCGACGCCTCTTGCTATGACGTTTGCCGAAAATCAGGATATCGCTCATTGGGTTCATCTCGATGAGCGGTCTGCTGCTTTTTTTGCGCTGGGCATTGCGAAGGAAAAGAAAAAGCCGGTCGCGCTCGTCTGTACATCCGGAACGGCCGCAGCAAACTATTACCCTGCCATTGTAGAAGCGTACTACAGTCGCGTTCCGCTGATCGTTTTGACGGCAGATCGCCCGCATGAGTTACGTGACGTAGGCGCCCCGCAGGCCATCAACCAAATTAAGATGTTCGGGGATTATGTGCTTTGGTATCAGGACCTCGCGCTTCCGGATGCTGACATGTCCGGATACGTAAGAAGACAGGCGTCGAGAGCCGTAGACGTTTCCTCCGGCAGGCGCATGGGGCCGGTCCATTTGAACATCCCGTTTCGTGAGCCGCTGATTCCTGATTTTACGATGGAGGGGCTCTGGCGTGGAGAAACTGTCCCTGTTCCAAAGGCGGTACAGGGAGAGCAGACACCGGAATCATCTTATCTGGAAAAGCTCGTATCAGGATGGAATCAAAAAGAGAAAGGGCTGATCGTCGTCGGTCCGCAAACAGATGAACAGTTGGCGGAATCGGTCATGGACTTCGCCGGCAGGTTAGGCGTTCCGGTTTTAGCCGATCCCCTTTCACAGCTTCGAGCCGGCACACACGATAAACGCCACCTGATCGAGAACTACGATGCGATTTTGAAGTCTGAAGCGATTCGTGAAGGACTGAAGCCGGACTACATCATCCGTTTCGGGGCCATGCCGGTTTCGAAAGCTTACTTGAAGTGGGTCCGGGAGCTGGACGTCGACCATTACGTTGTGGATGAGGAGAACCAATACCGCGAGCCATCCGGTATTTCCGCTCAGTTCATTTGGTCGGATTCCGTTCTTTTCACGAAAAAA
The DNA here is from genome assembly GCF_020171725.1 of Halobacillus litoralis. Taxonomy (GTDB): domain Bacteria; phylum Bacillota; class Bacilli; order Bacillales; family Halobacillaceae; genus Halobacillus; species Halobacillus litoralis_F. Next base: position 15,055 of record NZ_JAIVAJ010000015.1, read on the forward strand.
GCGGCGGAAGGACTTCAGGGGGAGAAAGAACCTTCAGAGTGGCTGCAGCACTGGCAGCATATGAATGAGAAGGCGAAGCACCTTATGCTGACGGAGCCGGGAGATGAGATGAACGAGGGTCATGCCGTTGTGTATCTATCAGAGGCGATGCCGGACGATTCGGCATTGTTTGTCGGGAACAGTATGCCGATCCGGGATGTAGACAGCTTCTTCATGTCGACCCCGAAACAAGTGGAGGTCCTGGCAAACCGGGGAGCGAACGGAATCGACGGTGTCATTTCCACCGCAATCGGAGTCGCTTCTACTGGGAAAAGGACGACGCTGCTGCTTGGGGATGTAAGCTTTTTCCATGACATGAACGGCTTGTGGATGGCAAAGCATAAGGAAATCCCGTTGACGATTGTCCTCATCAATAACGATGGGGGAGGGATCTTCTCCTACCTGCCGCAAGTTCAGCACAAAGATCACTTCGAAGAGTTGTTCGGGACGCCGGTCGGCCTCGACTATTCGAAAGCTCTTGAGATGTACGGGGCTGAACATAGGAGAGTGACGGACTGGGAAGCGTATAAGCAGGCGCTGAAAGACAGTTATGAGCAAAGCGGGATTTCCGTTGTCGAAGTCATGACAAATAGACAGGACCATGTCTCGTTCCACCGCTCCAAGTGGGACAGCGTACAAGAGGCCATCAGGAATGGAAGTGAAGAAGATGTTTAAGCAAGTAAGCGGACGTTCTTATTGGGTGGAGGATGATGGGGAAGGAAGCCCCCTCCTCCTTCTTCATGGCTTCACAGGCACGACCCGAACGTTTGATGAGCTTGTAGCGGACTTAGAAGGTTCTTATCGTGTTGTACGTGTAGACCTGCCGGGTCATGGCCGCACAGGAGCGATCGGCACGGTGACGATGGAGGCGTTCTGCCGCGACTTGAAGGGTCTGCTCGAGGACCTCGGACTTGAAAAGGTTTCGATCCTTGGGTATTCTCTTGGAGGGAGAACTGCTTTGTCCTTTGCCCAGCTGTACCCTGAAAAGGTGGAGCGTCTGCTTCTCGAGAGTGCTTCTCCTGGACTTGCCACTTCGAAAGAACAGCTGGCGAGACAAGCGAAAGACGAAGCGCTCAGCAGACGAATTGTCGAAGAGGGTGTTCAGTCTTTTGTCGATTTTTGGGAGTCCATTCCCTTGTTCGACTCTCAGAAATGTCTTTCGAATGAGAAAAGGGAGAACATCAGAGAAGAAAGACTCGGACAGGATCCTGAAGGTCTCAGGCAGTCTCTGCGAGGGATGGGGACAGGCGTCCAGCCATCCTGGTGGGGGCAGTTGAATACGTTGGATGTACCGGTTCAACTTGTAACAGGGGAGCATGATGAGAAGTTCAAACAGATCAATCAGCGCATGCAGGAGCAGTTTCTGCAGGCAGAGTGGTTGGAAGTGAAAAAAGCCGGTCATGCGATTCATCTTGAGAAACCGAGTTTTTTTGCTAAAATTGTAGATGGGTTCATGATACAATAATTCATGGATGTAAGCGGTTTTCCGCAATAGATAAGGAGGATTCACATGTCATTTGATTGGATTTCAGAACGCGAATATGAAGATATTCTGTACGAAACTTTCGAAGGAATTGCGAAGATTACGATCAACCGTCCAGAGGTACGCAACGCTTTCCGTCCTCAAACGGTTCACGAATTGATTGATGCCTTTGCTTATGCTCGCGACGATTCTAAAATCGGCGTAATTGTACTTGCGGGTGCAGGGGACGATGCATTCTGTGCAGGAGGAGACCAAAAAGTCCGTGGACACGGTGGATATGTTGGAGACGACCACATTCCTCGTCTGAACGTACTTGATTTACAACGTCTGATCCGTGTAATTCCGAAGCCGGTTGTCGCGATGGTATCGGGTTATGCAATCGGAGGAGGTCACGTACTACATATTGTCTGTGACCTTACCATTGCAGCGGATAACGCGATCTTTGGACAAACTGGACCGAAAGTCGGAAGCTTCGACGCTGGATACGGTGCAGGCTTGCTTGCACGTATCGTAGGTCACAAGAAAGCACGTGAAATCTGGTACCTGTGCCGTCAGTACAGTGCGAAAGAAGCGGAAGATATGGGACTTGTTAACACGGTGGTTCCACTTGATCAGCTGGAGGCGGAAGTCGTTCAGTGGGGTCGTGAAATGCTTGAGAAGTCTCCGACTGCCCTGCGTTTCCTGAAAGCTTCCTTCAACGCTGATACAGATGGACTTGCCGGCCTGCAGCAAATGGGCGGCGACGCAACGCTGTTGTATTACACAACGGAAGAAGCAAAAGAAGGCCGTGACGCCTTTAAGGAGAAGAGAAAGCCGGACTTCGATAAGTTCCCGCGTTTCCCTTAATAAATGGCTGACGAACAAAGGGGCACCCCATTACGGGTTGCTCCTTTTCTTTCATAAGGAGGAATGTCTGATGGGTGAAATCATCCCTCACTGGTTAGAAAAACAAGCAGAACTGAAGCCCGATCAACAGGCCATAAGGTGGCCGGGTGGCCGGAGCATGACCTTCTATGAGCTTCGGTGCGCCAGCCGGGCGGTTGCAAAATCGCTGAAGTCTTACGGTGTGAAAAAAGGCACGCACATCGCCATGCTCGCAGATAACCAGGAAGAGGTCCCGGTGTTCGTACATGCTGCGAGTTACGCAGGAGCGGTTCTTGTTTTGCTGAATACAAGACTAACGGCACCTGAATTAGCCTTTCAACTGGAAGACGGAGATGTGGAGTATCTTTTTACAAGTGAGACATTAAAAGAAAAAGGCTTGCAGGCAGTTGAAGAGGCTCAGAAGGACATGCTGTTATATACGCTTGAGACGCTGCCGCGTTCTACAGACGATGGAGCGGTCCATGATGAGTTCGATGTAGAGGACGTGTACACAATGATGTACACATCCGGTACGACCGGTAAACCGAAGGCCGTGATGCACACATACGGCAACCACTGGCATAGTGCGATTGCCTCAGGCTTAAACCTAGGTGTACATGCAGATGACCAATGGCTTCTCTGCTTACCGATTTTCCACGTAGGTGGCTTTTCGATACTCATGAAGAGTGTTGTTTACGGAATGACGGTTGAATGTTTATCCAAATTTGATGAAAAGGTTGTTCAAGAAGCGATTGTCGACCGTGGGATCACGCATGTGTCCGTCGTCACGCTGATGCTTAGAAAATTGCTCGACCTCATCGGTGACGGCTCTTATCCCGAGCATTTCAGATGCATGCTGCTTGGTGGAGGACCAGTTCCTGAGCATTTGCTGCAAGCTTCAGCAAGTCGTGGCATCCCTGTTTTTCAAACGTACGGAATGACCGAGACATCCTCTCAAATTGCGACGCTCGATCCTTCTTCAGCACTCAGAAAACTTGGGTCTGCGGGCAAGGCTTTGAGTACAGCGCGTTTGAAGGTTGATGCAGAACGGGAAACAGAGGTTGGAGAAATTCTTGTCAAAGGCCCTATGGTTGCAAAAGGGTATTACAACCGTCCGCCTTTAGAAGAAGGTTATTTCGGAACGGGCGACCTTGGCTACAAAGATGAAGATGGGTATCTGTACGTCGTCGATCGCCTGAAGGATGTCATCATTTCCGGCGGAGAGAATGTTTACCCTGCCGAGGTGGAAAGTGTGCTTTCAAGTTCCGATATGGTGCTTGAAGCGGGTGTTACAGGAATCTCTGACGACAAATGGGGAGAAGTGCCGGCTGCCTTCATCGTGCTCAAGGAAGGGTGCGTATGGGACGCTGAAGCCATGGAGGAATTCGTGGCGTCCAGATTGGCGAAATATAAACAGCCGGCACGTTACTACATCGTCGAAGAGCTGCCGAGAAACGCCTCGAACAAGCTGCTCAGAAGACAACTGCTTTCGTTAGTGGGGGAGGAATGACATGGACATTGCAGAGCTGCTGATAAGGGAAGTCGAGCTGCCTTTGAGGTCACCTTTTCAAACTCACCAAGGCACGGTTCAGAATCGCAGACTGATCATCGTCGAGGCGAAAGACCGTGAGGGGCGTGTCGGGTACGGGGAAGTGACGGCATTTGAGACGCCATTTTATACATCGGAAACGATTAAGACCGCCTGGCATGTCATGGAAGAGGTCATCATTCCTACCCTTGATTGGAAGTTGGTAACGCATCCCAGGGACTTTCATGAAGCCTGTGCGTTCATACAAGGGCATCCGATGGCGAAAGCCGGTGTCGAAGGGGCGTTATGGGACCTTTATGCCAAACAGCATAGTCAAAGCTTACGTGAGCTTGTAGGAGGGGAACGCCATCGAGCGAAAGCCGGAGCGGTTCTCAGTCTGTCTGCCTCTTTAGAGGACGATATCAAGAGGTTGAAGCAGGACGGATACGAACGGTTCAAGTTGAAGGTGAAAAAAGGAGAAGAGTGGGAGCTGATCAGGAAGGTGCAGTCGATCGATTCTGAGCTTGACCTGATGATCGATGCCAATGGTCAATATACAGAGGAGGACTTTGATCACTTGGTGAGCCTGGACAAAGCGGGTCTCCTGATGATGGAACAACCGTTTCGCGCAGGAGATTTCTATTTACACCGCAGGCTGCAGGAGCTTATATCGACTCCCGTTTGCTTAGACGAGTCGATTATGAGTTTTGAAGATGCCGTACAGGCTGTACAACTGAACAGCTGTCGCATGATCAACGTTAAGATCAGTCGGGTAGGCGGATTAACAGAAGCTTTGAACATTCACGATTACTGCCGGGAGCATGGCATTCAAGTCTGGTGCGGTGGAATGGTGGAGTCCGGTATTTCCAAAGCTCATAACCTCGCGCTCGCGTCTCTTGAAGCTTTCAATATCCCAGGAGACTTATCAAGCTCCACGCGTTATTTTGAGAGGGACTTTGTCACGCCGGGATTTGTCGTATCAGGCGGTGCCATCGATGTTCCTGAAGAGCCTGGAATCGGAGTCGGCATCGATACTGATTATTTACAGGAAGTCACCCTTCAGACACACGCTGTAAAAGTTTAATTCATAACGCCTCTTCTTATGGTTCAAACTATAGGAAGAGGAGGGCGGAATATGAATAAAAACAAATATTACGTCAATATCGGCACAAGAGAAATTTCAATCAACAAAGATGGAAACAATGATGAATTCATTGTGAATGCGACTGAGGATGAAATCATTACGCTGAGGGAACTGTTTGATGAAATCGAAATGGCTGACAACCGTTCATTCTGGAGAGCTCACGTTCCTTTTAAACCTTATCACCAAGACGATGATAACGATGACTTTGATGCGTCGATGAAAGAGGCCTTCCAGAAGATTTATGACTGGGGAGAAGAAGAGACGAAGGCCCAGATCACGCAAATGAATGTACTTGATTTGTAATAGGGAAGCCGCTCTCATGGTAGGGCGGTTTTTGTTATTTTTCTGAATTGGGACAGGCGTGACCAGAGGAAAAGTTTGGTTGTCCCTATTATGGACGAATGGGACAGGTGGAGAGTGCACTTTGGAATTCGTAGTCCCAATAAAAGGATATTGGGACAGTGCGGCTTGAGTAGGGCAGACTCTTAGTCCCGATAAACGTTTATTGAGACATGGAGAAGCACATAGGGTCAATGGATAGTCCTGATTAGAAATGATTGAGACAACCGGTGACGGTAAAGAGAGGCTCGTGTCCCAATTGAGCAGCGTCTTTCAGAAAAGACATCGAATCCTTTCAAAAAGAAAAACCCGCTCCCAAATGAGAGCGGCTGAATCAATGGAGGTTATGGCGTCTGCCCCATACCCGGCATTTCCTTGGCGTTCTCGATCACTTCATCAGGAATCGTGATTTCATCGATTTCATTGAAGTTGCTGTAAGAGCCTTTCGTGGTTTGGTCGATGGTCATTTTCTCGCCGGCTTCCTCGACGGTGATGTTCATGCTCATATCCATCTTCTTAGGGTAATAGGTTTCCTTATCGATTGTGTACATATACTCGACGCTGTTAAAGGTGACGCTGTCCATCATTCCTTCAGGCATCGTCCCCTCCGGCATGACTTCGTTCAACGTCTCTTCCATCATTTTCTTCAAGTCTTCCCCCTTCGAAGAGAAAGACAGGATATAGTTATCATCATCGGATTCCAGTGTAAATTCATCTACGTATTCTTCAACATTTTTCAATTGTTCGGCGGGCGTCTGCTGCTGAGAAGAGATGGCGTTCAACTGATCGAGCAGTTCCTTAGGCGCCTTCATCCAGCTTTCTTCATCGGAAGATTTAATGTACAACCCATCTTCTGTGTAATACTGCTCCATCTCCGTCATAAGCGCATCGATTTTAATTGTTTGGTGGAACGCCATTGGATCCATTGTAATATCCGATTGAATTTCCGAAGTCATCGGGACTCCAGGTGGAAACGGAGAGTTGCTTTCTTCCCCTTCTGATTGGTATTCCTGCTCAGATACCATATCCATCGAGAAGCTCTCTAAGCTTTCACTGGCCTCGGTCGCTTTCGTGAAAATTTCATCAAGTTTCTGTGCCTCAGAACTCGAACAAGCCCCAAGTAGCAGGGACATCGCTATGATACCGCATAGCATCATGAATTTGTTTCTCATGTTCCTTCCTCCCTTTTTTGTATTCCTACCCGTACATACGATTCATAATCATGATAAGTTTCAAAATTTCCCAATTGTTTATTCGGGAGGTGAAACAATAATAAGAGTAGAATGACATCTCTCTAGTTTGTATTTGGGGAAGCTTGTGGTACGATTTAAAAAGGAACTTCTTGAACGTAACCCTGTCATGACGACAGGCAAACACAATGGATTAAAGGCAGTTGATCAAGCATGAAAACTTTTTACGATTTCTACCATAACCCTGTGAGATTATCCTTTGAGGACCACCCTTTTTCAAAGGCACCGAAACATGTATGGGTCATTTGCCGTTATGAAAACAAATGGCTGCTGACTAAACATAAGGACCGTGGGCTGGAGTTTCCAGGAGGCAAGGTGGAAGAAGGAGAAACGGCAGAAGAAGCTGCCATTCGAGAAGTGAAAGAAGAGACAGGAGCCGAAATCGAAAACATCTCGTATGTCGGCCAGTATAAGGTAGAAGGTAAAGGCGGTACGATTATAAAAAATGTGTACTATGCCCTTATTTCTGAATTAACCGATCAGAGCCATTATTTCGAAACACATGGCCCCGCGTTACTGAAGGAATTGCCTCAAGCCATTAAAGCCAACAAACGATACAGTTTTATGATGAAAGATGAAGTGCTTCCTGAATGTCTGAAGCGGATTAAGCAGAATGGGTAAACAAAAAAACCGGAAAACGTCTCAAGGCGTTTTCCGGTTTTTTTATAGACAGTTGAAAAAGTTCTGGATGAAGTTGAGTGTACCGTGTGGTGGAAAATAATTCGCTTTTCGCGGCGGACGGCGAGCTACCTCGACTTCGTCTTCGGGGATCTCGCCATTGTCCGTTCAATCCCGCAGAAGTCTCATCATTTTCCACCCCACTTTACCAAAACAATGTATCCAGAACTTCACAAAAAGCCTCTTCAATATCGTAAGTTTTGTTACAATCACCATATTTGATCACTGTATCCATTAGCTGAATTACTTCTTTAGCACCCTTAATGAGTTTTCATCTGAATTATGTAATCGATAATAACTAATTATTTAAAAAGCCGGAAGCGCTAAGCGGCTTCCGGCTTTTATGGTTGTTACTTATGGTAAGATGGACCAGCATTTTTCACAGCTTCACTAACATACGAGAATTTGCTGAAGTTCTGATGGAACTTCTCTGCAAGTTCTTTCGCTTTTTCTTCGTACTCTTCCGGATTATCCCACGTGCTCTTCGGTACAAGGACCTGGTTAGGAACGCCGGGGCATTGTGTCGGGGTGTGCAATCCGAAAATAGGATCCTGCACATATTCTGTGTCGTTCAGGTCGCCCTTCAATGCCGCTTGGATCATGGCACGTGTGTAAGAAAGCTTCATTCGTGAGCCTTCTCCGTACGATCCACCCGTCCAGCCGGTGTTAACAAGATAAACCTGTGAATTGAATTGATCAATCTTCTGTCCGAGCATCTCAGCGTAAGCTGCTGGAGCTAGTGGCAGGAATGGAGAACCGAAGCAGGCTGAGAATGTGGCCTGTGGCTCAGTGATGCCCCGTTCTGTGCCGGCGAGCTTACTCGTGTATCCGCTCAGGAAGTGATACATCGCCTGTTCCTTCGTCAGCTTACTGATCGGAGGCAGTACACCAGTCGCATCTGCCGTTAAGAAGATGATGGCTTTCGGGTGGCCGCCGACACTTGGCTCAATCGATTGCTGGATGTGGTCAAGGGGATACGCAGCTCTTGTGTTTTCTGTAAGAGAGGTATCGTCATAGTCTGGTTCTCTTGACTGATCATCCAGTACGACATTCTCAAGGACCGCTCCGAAGCGGATGGCGTCGTGGATCTGCGGCTCTTTTTCCTTGGACAGGTTGATGCACTTGGCATAGCATCCGCCTTCCATGTTGAAGACGCCTTGATCCGACCAGCCGTGCTCATCATCCCCGATTAATCCTCTGTGAGGGTCGGCGGATAGTGTCGTCTTTCCTGTTCCGGAAAGACCGAAGAACAATGCCGCATCGCCATCTTCCCCGATGTTCGCTGAACAGTGCATCGGAAGGACGTTCTTTTGAGGGAGCATGTAGTTCATGACGGAGAATATGGATTTTTTGATTTCACCTGCGTATTCTGTCCCGCCAATCAGGACGATTCTATGTTTGAATGAAACCATAACAAACGCTTCTGAGTTCGTCCCGTCCTGTTCAGGATCGGCTTTGAATGTTGGGGCGGAAATGACTGTGAATTCTGGGTCGTGTCCTTCGACTTCTTCTTCGTTCGGTCTGATGAACATTTGACGGGCGAAAAGGTTGTGCCACGCGAATTCATTGACGACTTGAATCGGAAGGCGGTAACGGTGATCGGCACCTGCGTAGCCTTTAAATGAAAAAACTTCTTCTTTTGTCTTTAAATAATCCAGCACTTTGTGGTACAAATGAATAAAAGCGCTTTCATCTATAGGTTGATTCACGGGACCCCAATCGACGTCTTTAGAAGAATCGCGGTCTTTGACGATGAATTTATCCTTCGGCGATCTGCCTGTGTAAGCGCCGGTAGTCGATCGGACGGCTCCTGTATCGGTCAACACGCCTTCGTTTCTGTCTACAATTTTTTCGACTAGTTGTGGTACTGATAATTGATGCTGAACGTGTTCTTGAGCTAATAAGATGCTAAGCTCTGACATTTGGTTAATAGCACTCATCGCGTCTACCCGCCTTTTTATTATAGATTTATTGATCATGGATGACTGAATGTGAAATTAGTATAACACATTCACATGAATAGTCCACACTATTATTGAAAATGCTTTCAACAATTTTATGGAGTGGAAATAGGGTTTGAAAAGTGTGAGGTTCTGTATCCTATGTAAGGGGAAGTCGTTCCGTTTGTGTGAATAGGAAAGAAGTGGATTCCGTTGACATCAGGGAGGACTTTCGATACCATTATTTCGAACGGATACTCTCTTATCCAGAGTAGGTGGAGGGACAGGCCCTTTGAAGCCCAGCAACCGTCATTCCATGACATGGTGCTAACCTGAAGCAAGGAGATCAATCACTCCTTGGACGATAAGAGCGAAAGGAAGCGACACCTTTCCTCTATGTACAGGAAGGGTTTTTTCTTTTGTAATGAGAATTAAATTTAAAAGACTGCCCATGTGGTTGTGACTTATATTCAATAGACTTGTGTAGATCAGCTGATGTGCTTCTGCACAAACTGGTAAAGAGTTCCGTCTAATAACTTTGTACTTACAGAAGGAGGAGTCTTTAGAATGCCAGCAAACCGCCGGTTATTCACATCAGAATCTGTTACGGAAGGTCACCCGGACAAAATTTGTGACCAGATCTCTGATGCGATTCTAGATGAAATTTTAAAAAATGATCCCAATGCAAGAGTTGCATGTGAGACAACGGTGACTACGGGACTCGTACTTGTTTCAGGAGAAATCAGTACGAATACTTATGTGGACATTCCGTCGATCGTCCGCAAAACCATTAAAGAAATCGGGTACACGCGTGCGAAGTACGGTTTCGATGCCGATACTTGCGCCGTACTTACAGCCATTGACGAACAGTCACCTGATATCGCAGGTGGAGTAGACGTGGCTTATGAATCTCGTGAAGGAAAGATGAGTGAAGACGAGATTGAAGCGATTGGAGCGGGAGACCAGGGATTGATGTTCGGGTTTGCGAACAATGAAACAAAAGAATTCATGCCGCTTCCGATTTCCCTTGCGCACAAGCTTTCCAAGCGTTTATCAGACGTACGCAATGATGGTACGCTAGAATACCTGCGCCCTGATGGGAAAACACAGGTGACAATCGAGTATGATGAGAATGATCAGCCTGTACGCGTAGATACAATCGTCATCTCTACTCAGCACTCAGAAGAAGTGACGCTTGAGCAAATCCAGAACGATTTGAAAAAGCATGTCATCGACCCTGTAGTACCGGGAACCTTCATTGATGATGAAACGAAATACTTCATTAACCCGACCGGCCGTTTCGTTATCGGCGGACCACAAGGGGACGCTGGTTTAACGGGAAGAAAAATCATCGTCGACACGTACGGTGGGTACGCGCGTCACGGTGGAGGTGCGTTCAGCGGGAAGGATGCTACGAAAGTAGACCGCTCCGCTGCATATGCCGCTCGTTACGTGGCGAAAAATATCGTCGCAGCAGGGTTAGCTGACCAAGTGGAGGTTCAGCTTGCTTACGCGATTGGTGTAGCGCAGCCTGTATCGATCTCGATCAACACGTTCGGAACAGGAGCGGTTAGTGAAGAACAGCTAGTTGAAGCTGTTCGTGATCTGTTTGACCTCCGCCCAGCAGGCATCATCAAAATGCTGGATCTGCGTCGTCCGATTTATCGTCAGACAGCTGCGTATGGACACTTCGGCCGTACAGACGTCGAGTTCCCGTGGGAAAGAACGGATAAAGCGGAAGAACTGAAGAATCGACTTAAATAATAGAAAGAGTCCAGGATATGATGTCCTGGACTCTTTTTCTATAGAAAAAAATCAGATGTTTTTGTAGTATTGTCCTTTTTCTACATAGCTTTGACGGATCCGGTTCATTTCGCTGAAATCCTCATCAGTCAGTTCACGGATGACTTTAGCAGGTCTGCCGAAAGCAAGGGTACGGGGCGGGATTTTTTTGCCTGGCGGAACGAGGGTCCCGGCTCCGATGAACGCTTCTTCGCCGATTTCAGCTCCATCTAGAATAAGAGACCCCATCCCGATTAAGGCATTCTTACGGACTTTTGCTGAGTGCAGCGTGACCTGATGACCAACGGTTACGCCTTCCTCAATGATGAGTGGCTGATTCGGACTTTGGTGGAGGAGACTAAGATCTTGGATGTTGGCGCGATCGCCGATATGTACAGGTGCCACATCTCCTCGAATGACGGTTTTGAACCAAATGCTTGCTTCCTTCCCGATCGTTACATCACCTGTGATCACCGTGTCTTCTGCTACGAATGCACTGTCATCGATGACCGGTCGTTTTCCTTTATATTCGCAAATCATACGCTTCCCCCTTATAATGTCAATATACTTAGTATAGCAAACAGGGAGGCGAATTGTCGGTGAAAAGGTGGAGTGTAGAACCGAGTAAAGGGACAGTGATCATCGTACACGGAGCTTTTGAGCATGGTGGCCGGTATGAGTCGCTGGCCAGACAGTTTCAGACTGACGGGTTCACCGTTATATACGGAGATCTGCCCGGGCAGGGGGAAACAGATGGGAAGGCGGGACATATCAAGTCTTTCCAACAATACGTGGATACCGTCTCGACCTGGATTGAAGAAGCGGATCGGACGAAGCCTGTATTCCTTTTGGGACATAGTATGGGGGGAACTGTCGTAATCCGGACGATGCAGACGATTAAGCCGGATGTGCACGGGGTCATTCTTTCTTCTCCCGCTGCCGGAATTCTGAACGGTGCTGGTAAGCCGCTTGAGGCTGTATCCAAAGTGCTCGACAAAGTTTCACCTTCCGTAAGAGTGAAGTCTCCTATGAAGCCTGAGATGGTGACGCGGAATCAAGCTGTGATCAATAAGGATTTGGACGATCCCCTGATTCTGGAAAAGGTGTCGGTGCGGTGGTATCATGAATTTCGAAGGGCAATAAAAAAAGCTTTTGCAGAAGTCGAGGGTTTTCCGAATGTTCCGCTGCTTGTCATGCAGGCTGAAGCAGACAAAATGGTTGAAGTCAAAAAGACGAAAGAATGGTTCAACCTGGTGGATACAGATGAGAAATGCTATAAGCAGTGGCCCAATCTCTATCATGAAATTTTCAATGAACCTGAATGGGAAGAAGTCTATCGATACACACTTGATTTTATAAAGAGGCAATTACACTAAGAGGAGGATTTGTCTTGTCTGTTCAAGCACCTAGAAATGCTGTTCATTTGATGTACCGTGTTTATAGAGAAGTTTTTCCTAGTGTTCATACTGAATTGAATCAATGGATCGAGCGTGCGAAGGCCATCCCGAATGATGAGCTTCGTTCGCAGGCTTTAATGAGTATTGAAGAGAAAACCTTCCATTGTGAAGGGGGCGGAATATACAGTCTTCTTGCTGGGAATCGACAGTCGGAGGCCGTTCGGTTCATTGTCGCCTATCAGACCATCAGCGATTATTTAGACAACTTATGTGACCGCAGCACATCGATGGATCCTGAGGATTTCCGCATGCTCCACGAATCGATGACGGATGCCCTCACCCCGGGGAATGAATTGAAAAATTATTATGCCTACCGGGAAGACCAGGACGATGGCGGGTATTTGCATGCCTTAGTCCGAACGTGCCAGTCCGTCCTTGGCAGCGCAGAAGCCTACTCGCTTGTGAAGCCACATACATTGAAACTCGGCTCTTTGTACAATGACCTACAAGTACATAAGCATGTCATGGAAGAAGAGAGAATTCCGAGATTGAAAAAATGGTTTGAAGACCATCAGGATCAGTGGCCGAATTTACAGTGGTATGAATTCTCTGCGTGTACAGGCTCTACGCTCGGCATCTTTTGTCTCGTGTCTTATCTGCTCAGTGGGCGATTGGACGAATCGTTAGCCAAGCAGATCGAAAAAAGCTATTTCCCCTTTATGCAAGGTTTGCATATACTGCTGGATTACTATATCGATCAGCAGGAGGACGAGGAAGAAGGGGATTTGAACTTCTGTTCGTATTACACCCACCAACAGGAAATGAAAGACCGTTTCTCCTATTTTGTACAACATACAGACGAAGAGATCCGCAAATTACCTGATGTGTCCTTCCACCAAATGATTCATGAAGGGCTTGTCGGGATGTATCTTGCCGATCAGAAAGTAGGCAGACTCGCAGACGGTAGGAACTTTGTGAAAGGGTTGCTCAGAATCAGTGGACGGAAAGCTTCTTTCTTTTATTTCAATACGAAGATGTACCATAAATTAAAGCCAGGGCGCTCTTTATAGAGCACTCTGGCTTATTGTTTTTCTAACGCTATGATAAAGGGAGGTGTGTTTCGTTGGTTGATGAATCCGTACTGGAGTGCTCTGACTTCTTTTTGGTCCAGCCCTTGTACGTATTCAAGCAGTGCCTCTTTTTCTTCTTTGCCTCCGGGGTGACCGTGGTAGACGACGAGTACGATGATTCCGCCTGAAATGAGTTGTTCGAGGAGGCGTTCAACAGATGCGATCGTTTCCTCCGGCTTTGTCACGATCGATTTATCACTTCCGGGCAGGTACCCTAGATTGAAGATTCCTGCTTTGACTTTCTGTTTGTGTTCCTCAGCAAGATGTTCGTTAATCGTGGAGTGGGAATCTTGGATCAGTGTAGTTCTTGAGTCCACGCCGTGCTCTCTCAAGCGTTCTTCTGTATGGTGAATCGCATCCTGTTGGATGTCAAAGCCATATACGTGTCCGTTCTCACCGACAAGCTGCGCTAGAAAAAGGGTGTCGTGTCCATTGCCGCACGTTCCGTCAACGGTAATATCCCCTTTTTCCACGACACCTTCCATTAATGAGTGAGCGAACTGTAATACGCGTTGCAGTGCCATATAATCAAACTCCTTTCATATCCTGAGTCATTGTAGCACGAAATGAAAAAAGCCTGCACCATATAGGAGCAGACTATTTCTTCGGTTTTTGTTTGTCTTTATATTTTTTAACGGTGTCGTACGCTTTCTTTGCATATCGCTTCGCATCTTCAGGGTTATCTTTCGCATACTTAATCCCTTTTTGGATCAGCTTTTTCACTTATGATCACCTCACAGTTTCACCATAATATAAAATCGTTCCAAAAGAAAGTCATTTGCAGGCAGTCCTTGACAAAGCTTTGGCGTTTCATTAACATACGAATAGAATACATGAAGACGAAGAAGAGGAGTAGTAGGGAAGATTCAAGTCTAGAGAGAGACAGCGGTTGGTGTAAGCTGTCCTTGAACTTTCACGAACTCGCCTTGGATGTCGCAGAAGTGAATGGAGTTCCACTAGCCTCTGCCGGTGAAGTCGCCGATATCGACCTTCTAGAGTGAACGTTTATTGAAACGTTAATTTGGGTGGTACCGCGGGAATCAAGCCTCTCGTCCCTTTTATTAGGGGACGTGGGGCTTTTTTATATTTTTAGAGATAAAATGAGGAGGCAGAGACATGGCTTTTGATCATAAGACAATTGAGAAGAAATGGCAGAAGCATTGGCTTGAGAACAAGACATTCAAAACAGATGGCCAATCAGATAAAACAAAATTCTATGCTTTGGATATGTTCCCATATCCATCAGGTGCAGGGTTGCACGTAGGACACCCAGAAGGGTACACCGCGACAGATATCCTTTCCCGTATGAAGCGGATGCAAGGGTATGAAGTGCTTCACCCGATCGGCTGGGACGCATTTGGTCTTCCTGCAGAGCAGTATGCACTTGATACGGGGAATGACCCGGAGGAATTCACGCTTCAAAATATTGAAACGTTCCGTCGCCAAATCCAGGAGCTTGGATTTTCCTATGACTGGGACCGCGAAGTAAATACAACGGACCCGAATTACTATAAATGGACGCAGTGGATCTTCCTTAAACTTTACGAGAAAGGTCTTGCATACGTTGACGAAGTAGCGGTGAACTGGTGTCCGGCACTTGGTACCGTTCTCGCAAACGAGGAAGTCATCGATGGTAAAAGTGAGCGTGGCGACCACCCTGTAGAGCGTCGCCCGATGAAGCAGTGGATGCTGAAGATCACGGCTTATGCAGACCGTCTTCTTGACGATCTGGAAGACTTGGATTGGCCGGAAAGCATTAAAGATATGCAGCGCAACTGGATTGGAAAATCAGAGGGAGCGGAAGTGACCTTTTCTATCGAGGGGGATAAAGGATCCTTCGATGTCTTCACAACCCGTCCAGACACGCTGTTCGGCGCCACGTACGCGGTTGTCGCTCCAGAACATCCATTAGTTGGTGAGATTGTCACGGACGAACAAAAAGAAGCAGTGGATACGTATGTCGAAAAATCTCAGAACAAGAGTGATCTTGAGCGTACCGATTTAGCGAAAGACAAATCCGGTGTCTTCACGGGATCCTATGCCATCAATCCGATCAACGGTGAGAAACTGCCAATCTGGGTAGCTGACTATGTATTGATGAGTTACGGAAGCGGAGCCATTATGGCTGTGCCTGCTCACGACGAGAGAGATTATGAATTTGCCAATAAATTCGATCTTCCTATCGTACCTGTTGTAGAAGGTGGAGATATTTCACAAGAAGCCTATACAGGAGACGGCCCGCACATCAACTCTGACTTCCTTAATGGGTTGGAGAAAGATGAAGCCATTCTTAAAGCAATTGAATGGTTAGAGGAAAATGGTAAGGGCCAGAAGAAGACAACGTACCGTCTGCGCGATTGGCTGTTCAGCCGTCAGCGTTACTGGGGAGAACCCATCCCTGTGATTCATTGGGAAGATGGTTCGATCACGGCTGTTGAAGAAGAGGATCTTCCGATTCAACTTCCGAAGACAACGGAAATCAAGCCATCAGGTACGGGTGAGTCTCCACTTGCTAATATTGATGACTGGGTGAATGTTGTCGATCCTGAAACAGGCATGAAAGGTCGTCGCGAAACGAACACAATGCCTCAGTGGGCGGGTAGCTGCTGGTATTACCTTCGCTACATCGACCCAACAAATGATGAGACCTTCGCTGATTACGACTTGTTGAAGAAGTGGCTGCCTGTTGACGTGTACATCGGTGGTGCAGAACACGCTGTCCTTCACCTGTTGTATGCACGTTTCTGGCACAAAGTTCTTTATGATGCAGGTGTCGTCCCTACGAAGGAACCATTCCAGAAGCTGTTTAACCAAGGAATGATTCTTGGGGAAAACAACGAAAAAATGAGTAAGTCGAAAGGCAATGTTGTAAACCCTGATGACATCGTGTACTCTCACGGTGCAGATACACTTCGCCTGTACGAAATGTTCATGGGACCATTGGACGCTTCCGTTTCATGGTCAACGAATGGACTGGACGGAGCGCGTCGTTTCCTTGATCGCGTATGGCGCTTGTTCGTACACGAAGGAGAGCTTTCCTCTTCTATTAAGGAAGACAGTCAGGATCAGACTCTTGAGAAGGTGTACCACGAAACCGTGAAAAAAGTATCGGAAAACTTTGAAGAGCTTCGCTTTAACACAGGAATCTCTCAAATGATGGTATTCATCAACGAAGCTTATAAAGTGGATGAACTACCGAAGTCCTACGTTGAAGGCTTTGTGAAGCTTCTATCTCCAGTTGCTCCGCACCTTACGGAAGAACTTTGGGAGAAGCTCGGTCATGAAGGGACAATCAGCTATCAAGCATGGCCGACATTCGACGAATCGAAACTCGTTGAAGAAGAAGTGGAGATCGTCATCCAAGTACTTGGTAAAGTCCGTGCGAAGATGATGGTGAACAAAGATGCTTCCAAAGAAGATCTAGAGAAACAAGCACTCGAAAACGACCAAGTCCAACCTTGGCTTGAAGGTAAAACCGTTCGTAAAGTCATTGCTGTACCTGGTAAGCTTGTGAACATCGTAGCGAATTAATTTATGAAGCCACCTCAGTTTAAGGAGGTGGCTTTTTACTATATAATGATACATGCGAACAAATCATTGAAGGAGGCACACACACATGAGTCACATTGAAGAAATCACACCAAACGAAGTTGAAAAGAAAATCGAGCAGAACGATGACATGACGATTATAGATGTACGTGAAGATGAAGAAGTAGCCGAAGGGATGGTTCCAGAGGCGAAGCACATCCCATTAGGACAGATTCCAAACGAAATCGAAAAACTTCCAAAAGATCAGGAATACATCATGATCTGCCGTTCCGGACGCCGAAGCATGAATGCTGCTGAGTATATGAAAGAGAATGGATTCTCTAACGTGAAAAACATGCAGGGCGGCATGCTTCAATGGGACGGAGAACTCATCTTCTAAGTAGAGACCATGGACATTCTCGTTTATTGCTCTCTTATTATGATTTTGCTGTTCTTCCTATATAGTAGACGTTTGAAAATGCCTGAGAAGATCACGGCAGATGGCACGCAAAATTTCTCTGATTTCTGTGTCATCGATGTGCGTGACTATATTTCTGCACACCGTTCTCCTTACCCCGGGGCAGATAACATTCCTCTCAGTTATTTAAAAAGAGAGTGGAAGAAGCGGAGTTCTTGTGACAAGAACATTCTCCTTATTGCCGACGATCAGCGGGAAGCGAGATTGGCAGCAGGAATTATCAAGGGGAAGAAGACAAAGGCCATCTATTACACCTATTCCTAAGACCTCTACGTCCGAGCGTAGAGGTTCTTCTTTTGTTCTTAGAAAAAAGCACGATAAAAATTCAAGATAGTTATTGACTTCAAACTCTGAGCCATGTATTATAGATAACGTTGCTTCTTTAAAGGAGCGAAAACAAAAAAGATTCAACAAATTCTAACAACTCTATTGACACAACTTTACATCATATGCTAGAATTTGTTTACTGTCACTTAAGACAGGCCATTTGATCTTTGAAAACTGAACGAACCAACCAGTACGTCAAATTTTTTCTTCTTAGTGAAGAAAAGACAACGAGCACATTTCGATGTGCAAATGAGCAAGTCAAACTTAACTTTTATGGAGAGTTTGATCCTGGCTCAGGACGAACGCTGGCGGCGTGCCTAATACATGCAAGTCGAGCGCGGGAAGCAAGCTGATCCCTTCGGGGTGACGCTTGTGGAACGAGCGGCGGACGGGTGAGTAACACGTGGGCAACCTGCCTGTAAGATCGGAATAACTCCGGGAAACCGGAGCTAATGCCGGGTAATACATTTCTCCGCATGGAGAGATGTTAAAAGATGGCTTCTCGCTATCACTTACAGATGGGCCCGCGGCGCATTAGCTAGTTGGTGAGGTAACGGCTCACCAAGGCGACGATGCGTAGCCGACCTGAGAGGGTGATCGGCCACACTGGGACTGAGACACGG
>NZ_JAIVAJ010000017.1 GCF_020171725.1 Halobacillus litoralis
TGAAACGATGACAAGACATCAAACCAATTGAAATAAACGTCTTTTCACGACGATAGTTAAGTGAATAAGGGCGCACGGTGGATGCCTTGGTACTAGGAGCCGATGAAGGACGGGACTAACACCGATATGCTCCGGCGAGCCGTAAGTAGGCTTTGACCCGGAGATTTCCGAATGGGGGAACCCACTGTTCGTAATGGAACAGTATTCGTCAGTGAATACATAGCTGACGAAAGGTAGACTCGGGGAACTGAAACATCTAAGTACCCGAAGGAAGAGAAAGCAAATGCGATTTCCTGAGTAGCGGCGAGCGAAACGGAATCAGCCCAAACCAGAAAGCTTGCTTTCTGGGGTTGTAGGACACTCCATTGGAGTTATCAAGAAGGAAGATAGGCGAATCGATCTGGAACGATCAGCCATAGCAGGTAACAGCCCTGTAGTCGAAATCTTTCTTCCTCCGGAGTGGATCCTGAGTACGGCGGAACACGTGAAATTCCGTCGGAATCCGGGAGGACCATCTCCCAAGGCTAAATACTCCCTAGTGACCGATAGTGAACCAGTACCGTGAGGGAAAGGTGAAAAGCACCCCGGAAGGGGAGTGAAAGAGAACCTGAAACCGTGTGCCTACAAGTAGTCGGAGCCCGTTAATGGGTGACGGCGTGCCTTTTGTAGAATGAACCGGCGAGTTACGACCGTATGCGAGGTTAAGCAGTAGAAGCGGAGCCGCAGCGAAAGCGAGTCTGAATAGGGCGCGTGAGTATGCGGTCGTAGACCCGAAACCGTGTGATCTACCCATGTCCAGGGTGAAGGTCAGGTAACACTGACTGGAGGCCCGAACCCACGTAAGTTGAAAATTACGGGGATGAGGTGTGGGTAGGGGTGAAATGCCAATCGAACACGGAGATAGCTGGTTCTCTCCGAAATAGCTTTAGGGCTAGCCTCAGAATATAAAGTCTTGGAGGTAGAGCACTGATTGGACGAGGGGCCCCTATCGGGTTACCGAATTCAGTCAAACTCCGAATGCCAGTGACTTTGTTCTGGGAGTCAGACCGTGGGTGATAAGGTTCATGGTCGAGAGGGAAACAGCCCAGATCGCCAGCTAAGGTCCCAAAGTGTGTGTTAAGTGGAAAAGGATGTGGAGTTGCTTAGACAACCAGGATGTTGGCTTAGAAGCAGCCATCATTCAAAGAGTGCGTAATAGCTCACTGGTCGAGTGACTCTGCGCCGAAAATGTACCGGGGCTAAACACACCACCGAAGCTGCGAATTGATCTTATGATCAGTGGTAGGAGAGCGTTCTAAGGGCAGTGAAGTCAGACCGTAAGGACTGGTGGAGCGCTTAGAAGTGAGAATGCCGGTATGAGTAGCGAAAAAAGAGTGAGAATCTCTTTCACCGTAAGTCTAAGGTTTCCTGAGGAAGGCTCGTCCTCTCAGGGTTAGTCGGGACCTAAGCCGAGGCCGAAAGGCGTAGGCGATGGACAACAGGTTGATATTCCTGTACCACCAAACTCCGTTTGAGTGAAGGGGGGACGCAGGAGGATAAGGAGAGCGCGCCATTGGATGAGCGCGTCCAAGCTTCAAGACGGTCGAATAGGCAAATCCGTTCGGCAACGTTGAGGAGTGATGGGGAGGGAATTACAGTACCGAAGCTCCTGATTTCACACTGCCAAGAAAAGCCTCTAGCAAGGATGTAGGTGCCCGTACCGCAAACCAACACAGGTAGACGAGGAGAGTATCCTAAGGTGAGCGGGAGAACTCTCGTTAAGGAACTCGGCAAAATGACCCCGTAACTTCGGGAGAAGGGGTGCTCCTCTGCCGAGGAGCCGCAGTGAAAAGGCCCAAGCGACTGTTTACCAAAAACACAGGTCTCTGCGAAGCCGTAAGGCGAAGTATAGGGGCTGACACCTGCCCGGTGCTGGAAGGTTAAGGGGATGCGTTAGCGTAAGCGAAGCGTTGAACCGAAGCCCCAGTAAACGGCGGCCGTAACTATAACGGTCCTAAGGTAGCGAAATTCCTTGTCGGGTAAGTTCCGACCCGCACGAAAGGTGCAACGACTTGGGCACTGTCTCAACGAGAGACCCGGTGAAATTATACTATGTGTGAAGATGCACATTACCCGCGACAGGACGGAAAGACCCCGTGGAGCTTTACTGTAGCCTGATATTGAATGTTGGTACAGCTTGTACAGGATAGGTAGGAGCCTTAGAAGCCGGAGCGCTAGCTTCGGTGGAGGCGCTGGTGGGATACTACCCTGGCTGTACGGACATTCTAACCCAGGACCGTAATCCGGTCCGGAGACAGTGTCAGGTGGGCAGTTTGACTGGGGCGGTCGCCTCCCAAAGAGTAACGGAGGCGCCCAAAGGTTCCCTCAGAATGGTTGGAAATCATTCGCAGAGTGTAAAGGCACAAGGGAGCTTGACTGCGAGACCTACAAGTCGAGCAGGGACGAAAGTCGGGCTTAGTGATCCGGCGGTACCGCATGGAAGGGCCGTCGCTCAACGGATAAAAGCTACCCCGGGGATAACAGGCTTATCTCCCCCAAGAGTCCACATCGACGGGGAGGTTTGGCACCTCGATGTCGGCTCATCGCATCCTGGGGCTGTAGTCGGTCCCAAGGGTTGGGCTGTTCGCCCATTAAAGCGGTACGCGAGCTGGGTTCAGAACGTCGTGAGACAGTTCGGTCCCTATCCGTCGTGGGCGTTGGAAATTTGAAAGGAGCTGTCCTTAGTACGAGAGGACCGGGATGGACACACCGCTGGTGTACCAGTTGTTCCGCCAGGAGCATCGCTGGGTAGCTACGTGTGGTCGGGATAAGTGCTGAAAGCATCTAAGCATGAAGCCCACCTTGAGATGAGATTTCCCATTACCCAGAGTAATTAAGATCCCTCAGAGATGATGAGGTTGATAGGTC
>NZ_JAIVAJ010000018.1 GCF_020171725.1 Halobacillus litoralis
AGGTCACACCTGTTCCCATGCCGAACACAGCAGTTAAGCTCTTCAGCGCCGATGGTAGTCGGGTTTACCCCCGTGAGAGTAGGACGCCGCCACGTCATTAGAAAAGCCCCTTAGAGGATCTCCTCTGAGGGGCTTTTTCGTTATAAGAAAATAAAGGAGGAGTTGATTGTGGCAGGATTGCTGCAGGCTGTTGTGATTGGAATGTAGGTCATGGCTATTCTTGCATTGACTACCAGGAGGCAGCATCATAGTAAACTTCAAAGAGGTCAGACGGAATTATATAAAGCACAGAGGCGGGCTCTTTTTTGGGTTCTGGGTACGTTTTACATAGGTTTTACTGCATTCCAGCTTGGAAAAGCCCAAGCTTTCTCAAGAGTTTATTATCCTCTACACGAAATGATGTTTGGTGTTTTCACCGTGTGTATCATAATTCTGCCCTTTGCCTTGGCAACATATCTCTACTTCGTCATTAAATCCATACGCGAAAGTAACCATTCAAAAATGAGTTTGTCTGGAAAGCTTACGTCCATATTTATTCTCTCATCGGTCGTTTTGATGACGATGCTCGTGACGTACCAAACACAAGAGGTTACGACTTCTGGTGTATTTGTAGTGAAACAAAAGCTTCAGGAAGATCACGACTACTTTCTACTATTAGAAGATCAGAAAATCGAAGTGACGCGCAATGAATATCAACTAGTGGAGGAAAACAGGAGATATGCTGTAAGTTTTGTCTGGAATCGAAACACTCCTTATAGAGGGGAGCTGTACACGATTGAACCGATTGAAAGATAAACGAACCTCTACTAGATCACTTGGATCTGCAAGTGCCAGTTCTTATTTCTTTCTCATTTATTGAAACGTCACCCTGTTCAGGTTCGTAAATGAAAGAAGGAGTGATAGAGATGGAAAGAAACGTGTATTTCTCAGATCAATTTTTTTCAGCTGGGCGAACGGAGATCTACAATGAATCTCGGGATCGAGTAGGGACTCTCGACTTAAAAAGCGCCTTTACATCAAGTGTAAATATAGAGAATCAAGAAGGTGAAGTTGTCATCGAAGCAGCTTTTCCTTTTTTGTCAGGTCGTTGGTCTGTAAGTTACCCTGGAGGAAGCGAACTTGGCTCCGTTAAAGCGTCCTTCTCATTTTTCTCAAAACGATACTGCTATGAAACGGATCGTGGAAGGTTCGAAATCGAGTCGCCAGCTTTGTCGGGGGAATATACCATCTATGATGAAAGTGAATCGACAGTTGCCGTATTCCACAAAGTAAGCGGATTCTTTCAAGCATCTGCCTACGAACTTCAAAACCACTCGGACTCTCTTGCGACAGAAGAATTGATTGCGGTGGTTATGGGTGTAAACGCAATTCAAAAACGAAGGTCCAATGCCGCTAATACATGAGGGTTGGGTCAGCCGTCTATTACATAGAAACATAGCGATTCCAACCTAATAAGTCGGGCGCTGCATCCACTCCAGAATGCAGCGCCCGGTTTTTGTTTAGTATCAAAGGAAGTGGAGATTAATACGACCAATTCGTTACTATACTTATCAACCCCTTCCTACACTCTTAAGCTTAGCACTGTATAATGGCCGGATCCCTAAGTATAGAAGAAAAGGATGTCCGCTCACCTTATATGTTAAGATTTGATTCTGCCCATCACGAAGGAAGCATGATAGTTACCATCAGAGAGGAATTTGTCGTTTCGTAAAACTCCTTCCGTTTGGAACCCGTGTCGTTCATACAACCGGACTGCCGACTCGTTTCTCTCAAGGACCGTCAACGTCACCTTCTTGATGTTGTGATCATCTGCCCATTGCATTGAGGCGGCAAGCAAGTGGTGGCCGACCTTATATCCCCAGTAATCTTTCAATACACCAATTCCGAATTCGACTTTGTGGGCCAGTCGCTTTAGGTGTGATCCTGCGCATCTTGAATAGGCAATGACCTCCCCGTTCGATTCAGCTAGTAAGAACAAGTGATTTGTTTTTTCTAAATCATCTTTTATGATGGCTTTAAAAGATTCATGGTCCAAGTAGTCTTCTCCAGGTTCCCGGTCCAGGTGTTCGGTTTCTCCATCAACCTTCAACCGTATCTTCTCCAATTGCTCTGCATCCGTTTCAACCGCCTGGCGCACTGTGTAAGACAACCCTTTGATATGGAAGGTTTCATATATACCCAAACCGCATGCCTCCTCAACTAGAATAAACACCCTTTTATTCTACCATTTTTTTCATAATTCAAGTATCTGCTGTTTTTTTAATCTAAATTGAAAAAAGGTATTGCATAACCAGAGCATTCGATGGTATATTATTAACTGTCGCTTTGAGAGCGGCGCTGAACGAAATGAAAAAAGTGATTGACTTACTAGATTCATTCGTGATATATTAGTAGATGTCGCGTTGAAAGACACCGACAAACACGAAATAAAAAATCACAAAAAAGTTGTTGACATCAAACAACAAAACGTGATAAGATGGTTGAGTCGCTGTTTTGAACAGCACACAACATTTTGATCTTTGAAAACTGAACGAACCAACCAGTACGTCAATATTTTCTTCTTAGTGAAGAAAAGACAACGAGCACATTTCGATGTGCAAATGAGCAAGTCAAACTTAACTTTTATGGAGAGTTTGATCCTGGCTCAGGACGAACGCTGGCGGCGTGCCTAATACATGCAAGTCGAGCGCGGGAAGCAAGCTGATCCCTTCGGGGTG
>NZ_JAIVAJ010000019.1 GCF_020171725.1 Halobacillus litoralis
GGGTGGAAAATGGCGAGACTCCCTCCGGAAACGTTGATACACCAGGGGTTCGAAGCGTTATTTATCGTTTTTAAATTTTTTTAATACCAATCCTTTACTCGCATCTCCCTTTTATTCAATTATAAGGAAGATGGCGTGACGCGTTGCGTACCTCAATTGGATGAGGTTCCCTTTTTCGTATCTAGCGATGCACCTAGGGATCCCTGCTTTCTTATGAGGACAGACCCTCCCATGTCTCTTGGCGTCGTGCGCCGTCATTCCTTCGTTTTGTCTCATCATAAGGCAGAGGCCGGCTTGATTCTCCTGCATAAACTCGTAGTCTGCCGTCTCGCTTGGTGCCGGCTTCTCCGTGTCATCTTATGGGGAATAGATGGCTTATTACGCGGCCTGTTTTAGACAGTGGAGATCTTGTATCATTTGATCCTCATCGAAATGAACCTGGTGAGTCGATAAACCGAAAAAGATCTTGAGTAATTTGCCGCAAAGCACCACCATTGCTTCCTTTTTCTTTAATGGGTTTTGAGAGCGAGAAATGTAGTACTGATACAGTTCGTAAAAGGCACGGTTGTTTCTTATAAGGGGCAATATGGCTCGGAAAAGGTGGCTTCTCAGACGTTTCCGTCCCCTTTTTGAGATTTTCTTCATGCCCTTGTACTTCCCGGAAGAGTTCTCTCTCAAAGTCAATCCCGCTAATTTGATGAGTTGGCGTGGATTGTCATACTTATTCAGAGAACCGGTTTCAGCTAGTAAATCGACCACCGTCTTATCGCTGATGCCGGGAATGGATACAAGGTGTTTAAATTCTATAAACTCTTCAGCCCACTGACGGAGCCGGGTGTCGAGCTCTTCTAAACGCTCCTCCACGAGAAGGAATTGATCTACAAGTGTCATGATTTCAAAGCGGGCTATCTCGGTTCCTTCTGTCCGTCCGATCGAACGTTCAGCTACACGCTGCATCGCTCGAACGGTCTTCTTTGAAGCACTACGAAGCCCTTGCTTTTCTTTGTACATCGTCACGAGTGTTTCCACATCTTGAGATAAAAGGTCCTGAGGCAAAGGTGTGTGCTTCAACATCGCACAAGCCAGCTGCCCGTATCCTTTAATTACGCTTTTGAATTCCGGGAAATATTGATCTAACCAGCGCGTCATCTGGTTCATGAAACGCGCACGTTCTTCTTTCAATTTCCATCGCATCGCTGAACCGTTTCTCAATTCAGCTTCGGCTCCTTCCGGCAACTTCGAATACGTGAAGTTCCCACCAACCATGAGCTTCGCGATGAGGCGTGAGTCCTTTTTGTCGTTCTTCGTTTGGATGTTGTCTTCAAACTCTTTGGATCGTTTCACGTTCATCGGATTAACTGTGACGAACGGGATATCAACCTCGAGTAAGAACGAAGCGAAGTTCATCCAATAATGTCCGGTCGGTTCAAAACCAACCAGCACCTTTTGTTTTTTATGACGGTCTAGAAAGGTTTGAATTCGTTCATAGAAAAGCTCAAAGCCCTCTCTACTTTGTTTAAAACCGAATGCTTTCTGTAGTTCGCGGCTGCGATCATCTACCGCGCAGGCATAGTGTGTTTCTTTCGCAATATCGATTCCAATCACCAATGTGTCTTCAGTGATTTGATTTATTCGCTCATTCCTATTATGATTCAAAGGGAAGTCCTCCTTTTGATGTTTGTATTTGGTTGTACAAACGCATCATATCGGAGGGCTTCTTTTTTTACAAGGACCCCTTCATACAATCCCACAGGAATCTCCTGCGGGAT
>NZ_JAIVAJ010000020.1 GCF_020171725.1 Halobacillus litoralis
CCAGGCTGTTGAGAAACTTTCCTCAACAGCCTTATTTTTCTATATATTTCGACAATTACATTGTATAATGAAGAAAATGAATCAAGGAGCGATGCCCCATGATGGGTACACCGGTCAACCACCGTCAAGACAAGGTTTTGGTTTCCACGGAAGAGTTTGTTCCTCCTAATCATTTTCTTCGTGATGTTGATCGAATCATTGATTTCTCATTTATCGAATCCATTGTAACCCCTCACTATTGCCATGATAATGGACGAACTTCCATACCCCCGGTAACCTTATTCAAGATGCTTTTCGTCGGCTTTCTTTATGGTATTCGTTCTGAACGACAATTAGAGAAAGAATTGAATGCCAATATCATCTATCGCTGGTTCTTAGGTTTTTCCCTTCTTGATCCAATCCCTGATCACTCGACCATTAGCTTTAACCGTCACAAAAGGTTCCATAATACCACGGTTTTCAAAGATATCTTCGAAGAGATTGTACGGCAGGCTCAAGATCATCGACTAGCCGATGGCCGTATCCTTTTAACTGATTCCACTCATATTAAAGCCAACGCCAATAAAAATAAATACGTTCGAAAAGTGAAGACAGAAAAAATCCCGCATTATTTTGAAGAATTAGAGGAAGACGTTCAAAAGGACCGGGCTGAACACGGAAAAAAGCTCTAAAACCCAAGAAGGCACGTGTGTCCACCTCAACGAAACCGAAAATGACAAGGGAAAGTGTGACTGATCCCGATAGCGGGTTCTTGATGCGCGACCATAAACCTCAAGGGTTTTTCTATCTGGATCATCGTACCGTTGATGCCAAGTACAACATTATTACGGATACGCACGTCACGCCCGCTAACATTCATGATTCAGAGCCTTACTTGGAGAGGCTTCGGTATCAAAAGGAGGCATTCGGTTTTTCGGTTGAAGCTGTCGGAATTGACTCAGCTTACGCAACTGGCCACATAGCTAAAACCCTAAATAAAGAAGAGATTTTCGGCGTTGTAGGCAATCGCCGTTTTAAAGGTGGGAATCAAAAAGTTCCCAAACGTAAGTTTCAGTTTGTTGAGTCAATCGATGCTTATGCTTGTCCGATGGGATGCAAGCTATCCTATGCGACAACGGATCGGGACGGGTATCGTCACTATAAAAGTCGTCCTGAAGACTGTGAGAACTGTCCGTTACGAGACGATTGTTTTTCAGCTAAATCTAAAAATCGTGTCATCACACGCCATATTTGGGAAGGGGAAAAAGAGAAGCTGAAAGCGAATAAGCGAACTGAAACAGGAAAACGGTTATATAAATCGCGCAGCTATACGATTGAGCGTAGCTTCGCTGATTCAAAAGAGCTTCATGCTTTTCGATATGCCAGAGGCCGAGGGGTGGAGTGTGTCCAAGAACAGGCTTACATGACGGCCACGACCCAGAATATCAAGAAAATCGTCCTCATATTGAGCAAAAGAGGGTAAGGAGACCTCTTATCAAGGTCATTTAACGGTTTACATAAAGAAAAAATTACAAATAATGGTATTAGCGCACTATAAGACATAGTTTCTCAACAAACTGG
>NZ_JAIVAJ010000021.1 GCF_020171725.1 Halobacillus litoralis
TCCATAAAAGTTAAGTTTGACTTGCTCATTTGCACATCGAAATGTGCTCGTTGTCTTTTCTTCACTAAGAAGAAAATATTGACGTACTGGTTGGTTCGTTCAGTTTTCAAAGATCAAAAATAATGGTGGAGCCTAGCGGGATCGAACCGCTGACCTCCTGCGTGCAAAGCAGGCGCTCTCCCAGCTGAGCTAAGGCCCCATATATAATGTAGTTGAGTGGTCGGGAAGACAGGATTCGAACCTGCGACCCCTTGGTCCCAAACCAAGTGCTCTACCAAGCTGAGCTACTTCCCGTAAATAAAATGGCGCGCCCGAGAGGAGTCGAACCCCTAACCTTCTGATCCGTAGTCAGACGCTCTATCCAATTGAGCTACGGGCGCATATTTGATTATGGTGCCGAGGGCCGGACTCGAACCGGCACGGTGGAAACCCACCGCAGGATTTTAAGTCCTGTGCGTCTGCCAATTCCGCCACCCCGGCCTGGCAAGTTATATGATAAAGTCGTGTTAGTTTTCGTTAAGTAGCTCTTGAAAATGGAGCGGAAGACGGGATTCGAACCCGCGACCCCCACCTTGGCAAGGTGGTGTTCTACCACTGAACTACTTCCGCAATAAAGTGCGGGTGGAGGGACTTGAACCCCCACGCCGTGAAGCACTAGATCCTAAATCTAGCGTGTCTGCCAATTCCACCACACCCGCGTGTTACAATGGTGAGCCATGAAGGATTCGAACCTTCGACCCTCTGATTAAAAGTCAGATGCTCTACCAGCTGAGCTAATGGCTCATGAAAAAATGGTGCCGGCCAGAGGACTTGAACCCCCAACCTACTGATTACAAATCAGTTGCTCTACCAGTTGAGCTAGGCCGGCTTTCATGGTGGAGGATGCAGGGCTCGAACCTGCGACCCCCTGCTTGTAAGGCAGGTGCTCTCCCAGCTGAGCTAATCCTCCGATATTTATGTAAGGCTTGGCAGCGTCCTACTCTCACGGGGGTAAACCCGACTACCATCGGCGCTGAAGAGCTTAACTGCTGTGTTCGGCATGGGAACAGGTGTGACCTCTTCGCCTTCACCACCAAACCTTATTTTTTCAAGGACAAGAATTATTATAATGCCCTGAAAGGAAAAAATCAAGGGTAAATTTAAAGTTTTTTGCAAACCCTCAAAACTGGATAAGAATTATTCAAACCGAAATAAATGTCTTTTCAGATAGATAAGTCATCGATCCATTAGTATCCGTCAGCTCCACGTGTCACCACGCTTCCACCTCGGACCTATCAACCTCATCATCTCTGAGGGAT